>CAVWKA010000014.1:0-131831 GCA_963755515.1 uncultured Verrucomicrobiae bacterium
TGCTGGAAGAATTCGGCGGCGTGTTTGAGGAAAACAAAACCCAAGTGATGCTGATGTCTCACTATCGGAGCGAGACGCCGACCTCATTCGCTTTTCCAATGATTGGTTTTATAGCGGCAGACTTGAAATGTATCCGCCAGCGCACATTAGCGGCATTGGCCGACGGCTGCATTATCTTCCCAAAGCAATTTATTCAGAATCCGGCCACCGCAACAATCCGATGGAGGCCCAGGAGGTCGTCAAGCTCATTGAGTTGCACGTCCGCGAGCATCCCGAAAAATCTCTCGGCGTCGTCACGATGAACATTCCGCAAATGGAGCTCATCGACGAACAATTGTTGTTCGCGCCGGAACATATCCGCGTTTTTTGCTCCGACGACTCAAAGTTCTTTCTTCGCAATCTGGAAACCGTTCAGGGCGATGAAATGGACCGTATTATTTTGAGTCTGACCTACGGGAAAAACGCAGCCGGACAATTCAATGCGTCTGTGCTTGGCCCGTTGAACAAAAGCGGCGGTGAGCGCCGCCTGAACGTGGCGATTACACGCTCCCGCAGCGGTCTGCAAATCGTATCATCGCTGAAAGTTGCTGACTTGGAAGCGACCGGCGCGCAAAGCAGAGGCTTCCGTTGTCTCAAAGATTTTTTGGCCGAACTGGAAAATACCGAGCAGGCTCGGACATTCGGCATTGACAGCAAAAGATTCGAGCGGAAGAACGACGGTGTTTCAAACATCGTCTATTGTGAATCGCCGTTTGAAGAACAGGTCGTCGAATTTTTGGAAAACGAAGGCTACGAAATTGAATGTCAGCATGGTGCTGGCAAATATCGGCTCGACATCATCATCAAAGAACGCGGCAAAAATCTTCTTGCCATCGAATGTGACGGAGCGGCCTATCATAGCTCCTTGGTTGCGAGAACGCGCGACCGGGCGCGCCAACGGGTCTTGGAAAAGCTCGGCTGGCGGATTCACCGCGTTTGGAGCACAAACTGGTGGCATTTTGAGCAGCAGGAAAAAGATGGAATCATTGCAGCAATCAACGCTGCACGGTCGCGTAGCTGACTTGCTTTGAACACGCCATGCGGGGATTGGCCATTCAATGCCTGCGGGATAATTCCGTTCACCTTTCAGTCGGCGACGGTTGATGAAGCTTCAGTTCGGGCAGAATTTTATTCGCCAACCCGCGTGTGATTCTCTGCGGTATCTCGGCATGTGCCGGATTCCATTCCGACGGTTTCGGCTCGACGGTCAATGCCACGGCAGGATTCTGCCTGCGCCCGATATTTTGAAACCGTCCCACATTGATTTCGGCAATTAGCTCTAATCGGCGCTCCGGTGGCTTTTGAACATACTGCCGAAACAGATCCCAGTGGTCAGCCGGGGAGGTGACCGCCAGCCTACTAACGGAAATGTCTTCTCCTACGAACAAACTGGGTGAAAGCCGCTGGCCATCCCACTTGTCGGTGCAAACGGCGCGGACGATGTCTTCCTCTGGTGGAAGTGGCATGGATTACGTTGACAGCCGCCGGGACAATTGCGCCACGCCGTCAAATGTGACGACACCTTCCTCCTCAGTCAGGGCTTTGTAAAATTCCGCGCCCGTTCCGGTGAATTCCACTTGCACAGACTTGCCGGAACGATCCTCCCAGCAAAGTTCAATGCCGCCACGGTCGGTCAGAAAAACACTGGGGCTGCCCGGCGGGAAACTTGCTTCTTCGACGAAACGGAAAAAAGCATCCAACGCCTTGGGCGACAGCACGCGCCCGTTTTCGCCCCAACTGGAATTGTAATAATTGCGAAAATGATAGATGCGCCCCCAGCCTTTTGGGCCAAGTTTATTGAGCAGCAGTTCTTCGCGCGCCAGTTCGTCAGGCGCGGTGCGCCGGACGGCGGACGACACAGGGGCGGATTCTCGAAGTTCCTCAACGAGAATATATGGCGACGGCTGGGTTGGCAGAGATAATGTTGTCATTCGTAAACCGGATTCAATTTAGCAAGCAATTCGGGCTTTATCAAGCCAAAGAAAAGACCTTTGATGGTCTGGTGCGCTTCATCAAAACGCGCCATGCCGTTCCCAAACAAATCCACTTCCATCGGTCCGAACCATGCGTCAATATCCAAAACGCTTCCTGGCTTTCGGCCCTTCATTCGTTGCCACAATCGCGCCATTGGTAACCTGCAACCGTATCGTGAGGGGGTCACGCCGCAACACCGTAGTCACGTCCATTTGTGTGGCAAGCAACGGCTGGTCGTTAATTCGGAGGCCGACGCGAAGCACGGTAAAAATATCGCCGCCAAAGAAATCAATGTAGCGCGCACTCAATCGTTCCGACTCACCCACAAATCCGGCCGTATTCAGTCGTTCCAAGAGCCATTTTAGTTCCTGTTCGATTCCCGGCCATCCCGGATACGCATTCGGTTTGGTCACAAGGCTGACCACACGCGGACCAAGCTGTATCAAAAAGCTGTCGCTCAAAAATTGAATCAGAGGCAAGTGCATCAAAGTTGGGTCTTGCCGCCGGAATTCTTCCGGCAGTTGCGCCTGTGGCAGATTCTTCTGTTCGGGATATTTTTCGCGAATTTGCGCAAAGAGCAATCCGGGCATCGTTGCCCAGGGTTGGGCACTGACGAACCTCACTTCAAAAATCGCCTGCACGATTGGGCATGGGGCGATGTGGATAGGCAAGCGCTCTGGAATTGGAATGGGAAAGGCATCGCTCATTTTCTGTAATGTCGTTGAATGGACAGCACTATCGGACTTTTCGTTCATTGACAGGCAGGCCGTCCGTCGAGTGTCTGCCTTCATTGTTGACTTTCTGTGGTTTCATGGCGAATAGGTTGTCGGAATTGACATCGCGGATAAAATCATGTGGGAAAGAGATTCAGATTGCACGGATAAATTGTCAGGGCACAATGCACGACTCACGGACACCAAAACGGACAACCCACCGTAATTTGATGATTGTATATCGCTTTTGTATATGGGTTGTGGTTTTTACAGCCAAAAGGGGATAATCATTGCGAAAGCCCAAAACGCAAAAACCCTGTATTCACAAGCAAAGCCAATGGGGATGAAACATAGCCAAAGCACAATTTAGAATTACGAAACCGTTGCTCTACCGCTGAGCTACATTGGCTTCCAAGAGCGTCGTTCAAAATAATCGGCCCATTGCCCGAATCAAGAAAATTCCCTTCCGCACCGCGTCGTTGACATTTAAATCATTTTTTCGAGAACCATTGCCTTCCAGTACGACTCCAGTATAAAAGATTGATTTACCGATGTTTTATTACATGCGACGGGCACTGATAGCGACGCTGCTGGCGGCAATTCCGGTTGCCGGACTCCGGCAGGCAGGAACAACCGATTGACCCGGCCAAACTCCAAACGCCAATATACACCGCAGAAGGAGACGCCTTTGTCCGTCAAAACGGAAACCGATATTGCAACCGTCCGCTGTACTGCAACCACACGTACGCAGTCGCCTTGGGCGGTGACAAGCCCTACGCCATGCTGGGCAGCACCAAGGCATTTCTCGGCAATCTGATGTTCGCATTGGTCCGCCAGGGCCAGGGCAAATGGTTGCAGAATGCGTCAGACTTCACCTCGCGATACCGCCCCGACCGAATGGAATGGACGGTCAAGGACGCCGCCTGGGGCGCGACAATCATTCATCTCGAAGTGGTGCCCGCGCCAGAAGGGACCGGGATGGCCGTTCATCTGCGGGTTGAGAATGCACTTCCGGGCGACAGTCTGGTCTGGGCCAGCGGAGGAGTTAAAAAAGGCAATTTCCTTCAAGCGATGGATATGACCAGCCAGGACGTAAAATATATGCTGCGCGGCTTTGACCCAGCGGATTGCGAAAACAACAAGGTTTACGCCCACGGCAATTCCTGGACGCTGCAGAGGGCCCGCGGCACATCTGATTACGCGTCCACCGGCACGTGCAGCGCCGATACAAAAATCGTCGTTGCCGACGCAAACGATTGGGCAAATCCGGTTGCCCTTTTGACCAGCCAGGGAAAGGACTGTTCTCTGGCTTGCGGCTCAATATCGCTGTTCGCTAATCCGAACGTTTATTGGTATTTGCGCGGCTCGGATGAGCAAACCGGCACAGCGCAAGACACACCCGCTGATTTGTTTGCCGCCGGAATGCAGCGCGCCATAAACATTGAGAATCAGGTAACGGTGGATACGCCTGATCCCTGGCTGAATGCGGCGGTTGGCGCATCGGTCGCCGCGATTGATGGCTGTTATCGGGATGGAATTTACACCCATTCGGGAATGCGATGGTCTGTTCCTTTACTGGGGTGGCGCACGCTCTTCGGCGGCACCGTCTATGGCTGGCATCGCAATGTGGAGGCCGACGCGGCCACATTTATCAGCCACCAAATCAC
The DNA here is from genome assembly GCA_963755515.1 of uncultured Verrucomicrobiae bacterium. Classification (GTDB taxonomy): domain Bacteria; phylum Verrucomicrobiota; class Verrucomicrobiia; order Limisphaerales; family UBA11358; genus UBA11358. The sequence continues at coordinate 4,394 of CAVWKA010000014.1, forward strand.
GGCATCCGACAAGACTGCCGCTCACGCGGACCCGGCGGCGCTTCTCACAAGCCAGGCGCCTGACTCACGGTTTTTTGGCAAAGGCCGCATCGCCTTTCACCAGCCTTACCACTACGACATGCAGAGCCAGTTCTTTGATCAGGTGGCGCACGCATGGTATTCGACCGGCGATCCGGAATTGGAAAAATTGCTGCGCTCATCCCTGGATTTGCACTGCGAATATCTCAAGGATTGTTTCGATCCCGGCAGCCTCGGCATTTATGAGAGTTATGCCAATACCTGGCCGACAGACAATCAATGGTATAACGGCGGCGGCACATCGGAGGAAACCGCCTACGCCTATCGCGCGGAAAAAACCGCTTTGCTATTGGCGGAACGAACCGGGGATGCGGCGGATGCCCGGCTTCACGCCGCAAATCTCGCGCGTATCCGCAAGGGTTTCTTCGACCTGCTCTGGATTCCGCAACTCGGTTATCCCGGCGCCTACCGTGAACAAACTGGACTGAAACGCCTCCACGAAAGTCCCTGGCTCTACGCCATTTTCTGCCCGATTGACGCCGGCCTGTTGGATTCCGAACAGGCGGCGCAGGCCCTGCAATTTACCGAGTGGGGGCTGCAACGGATTAAAATGCCCTACGGCGGGGAGCAGTGTTGGCCTTCGGACTGGGTCCCTTCGATTTGGTCCGTCCGCGAAATGTGGCCTGGCGACAACTACGCGCTCGCGCTGGCCTATTTCCAAACCGGCCTGGCCGACGACGGCTGGAAAATTCTCCGCGGCACTTTTCCACAGGAAATGTTTTTCGGAAATGTGCCGGGCGATACCGGACACCCGGCCGGCGGCACCGACTTCAACGACTGCGATGGCCCGTTCGCCCGAGCGGTCGTGGAGGGGTTGTTTGGGTATCGTCCGGATTATCCCGATGGAATTGTACGATTCGCACCGCAATTTCCAGACGGTTGGGACCACGCTTCCATCAAGACACCGGACATGAGCATTCAATACCGCCGCAATGCTGGACGTATTCATTTTGATGTCACGCTGGCCAATGCATGCGCGTTGAATATCCAGTTGCCAGTTTCCACCACGTCCGTGCAAGCCGTCACGGTGGACGGCAAACCCGCGAAGTGGATGTTGACGCCGGGCTTTGGCCGCAGTCTGGTCAATATCGGTGTTCCGCCCACCAATGCGGCGAAGGTTATCGTCATTTGCCGGGATTCGCTCAAAACTTATTCGGCAATCTCCATGTCCGGCAATAGTGGCGACACGGTGACGCTTCAGGCCGTGGATGGACAGCTCGTTGATTTTCACGATCCACAAGGCGTCTTGAGTGATGCGAAAATTCAACAGGGAAGGTTGACCGGCGTGTTAACCACCAACGCCGGAAACCATTTGGTGTTCGGACTCGCGCAGCTCGGCGATACACGGCAGTGGCGGCTGTACAAAATCCGTGTCGCCGACGCGCAGGCGGATGCCTATCTCGTCGCCAAAACACGATTGGAAATGCCTGCCCATCCGCTTTGGGATGAAATTGACATGCAACCGGTTTTCAATGGCGACATCCGCGCCATCTACCGGCAGGACTATCTTTCTCCGCGGCCGAATACCTGTTCGCTGCGACTCGGCACAGACGGATACTCGACCTGGGTAATGGCAATCGGCGGAACAAGCAAAGCGCCGGACATTGACTTGACGGGCGTGACTTCCTTAAGTGACGGCCACGGCCACATCGTTGCCGGAAACGGCGTGCCATTTCTCTGGACCGCGGGAACCAACAACATCGCGTTCACGTCGCAATGGGACAACTGGCCCAGGCAAGTCACCGTGCCGGTCGGCCAGGCGGGCGATGCCGTCTGGTTTTTGGTTTGCGGCACGACGGACCCGATGGAAGTCCGCATCGCGAATGCCGAATTGCGGCTGAGGTATGCCGATGGCGTCGTCGAGAAATTGGAACTGACACCGCCGATGAATTTCTGGTCGCTGTGCCCATTCGGCGGGATTGACTACGACTATCAGCGGGACGGATTTGCCCTGCCCAAAGTGCCGCCCACGACGGTTCAACTTGGAAACAATTGCCGGGCCGTTGTCCTGGGCTGGCGCCTGCGTCCCGGCGTGCCCTTGGAAAATGTCACGCTCGAAACCCTCTCGCAGCAAGTCGTCATTGGGCTTATGGGCCTGACGGTGCAGAAATAGCGGGCTTGTTCATCCTTCATTCTTGACTCCCCGTTCCGCCCAGCGCGCCAGGAGCCAGAGCAAATCGCCCAGGCGATTCAAATAAATCACAATTTCCCCGTTGTGAAGTTCGCCGACAAATTTTAACTCGCAAACGCGCCGCTCGGCGCGACGGCAGATTGTCCGCGCCATGTCCAGCGCGGCGGAAGGACCCGTGGCGCCCGGCGTCGCCCAGCCTTTGAAACTGATGTTTTGCGATTCAATATCTTTCACCAATATTTCCAACCGCGCCGTCATATCCGGCGTCACTGGCAAGTAACCGTCCGCAAAATAACGCTTCAAATCCTCCGGTTGAACACACAGTTCGCCCATGACCACAATCAAATCCTTTTGAATGGCCAGCAGATTGTCCGCGATGAAATCTTCCGTTGCGGCCGCGGCGCGCGCCGCACCCAGCGCGGCATTCAATTCGTCAATCGCCCCATAGGCTTCGACGCGCGGATGGTTCTTTGGCACGCGCCGGCCATACATCAGCGCCGTCGTGCCCGAATCCCCCGTTTTGGTCACAATACTCATGATTTACTCTGGGTGATGAATCGCCGGAATTTTATTCGTGGCCGTTGCCGAAGGCAACGCCGGCTCCTCCGTTATTCTCTGATAGGCTAGAATTCCTTTCACAATCGCCGCGGCCATTTCCCGGCGATACGCCGCGCTGTAAATTTTTTGGCCCTCGGTTGGATTGGTCATGTAACCGCCTTCAATCAAAATGGCCGGCATGGTGGCGTCGCGTAACACCGCAAAGCGCGCGCGCCGCACACTGCGGTCGGTCACGTGAAGGCTCTCCACCAGCGATTTTTGGATTTGATACGCCAGCAGGAGGCTTTCGTTTTCCCGACGATTCGCCACGGTCGGCCCCGCGCCCACCGTTGAGCCGAATTCGCCATCCTCGCCATGCGCATTCGACGATTGGGCGCCCACCGGCGTAATGCAATACGTTTCCGGTCCATGCACGTCATCCTTGTCCACTTGCGACGCGTTGAAATGCAGGCTAATGAACAAATTTGCGCCCGCACGATTGGCAATCGCCGGCCGTTTCGGCAATTCCACATAGACATCGCGGCTGCGCGTCAAAATCACATTGAAGCCGGCCTTCCTCAATTGCGCGCGCAATTCCAGCGCCAGCGGCAGCGTGTAACTTTTTTCGTTATGCGCAAATAGTCCGCTTCCGACGCGGTTGCCCGTATCTCTGCCGCCGTGGCCGGGATCGAGGCAAATCGTGGTGATTCGTTCCTCCGGAATTTTTTGTGGAAAGAGCAGCGGTCGAACGGCGGTGGCAATGTCCATTTCGGAAATGAGCGGCGTCCCCCGGTCGCTCGCCAACGGAAACGAGAGCCGCACGTTGACGCCGTTAATTTGCGCCTGCGCCGAATCCACTTCGAAGGCCAAATGCGACGTTTTGCCGGTCAACAACACGTCACGATTGGCAATCGCCATGTGAAAACCATTCGCTCGCGCCCAATCTCCCAGGGGAACATAATTCTGCCCGTCAAGGTATGCCGCGTTCGAGACCGAAATGCCAAAAACCAACACCGCCACAACCGAAAACAATTTCATTGTGCGCAAGTTGCCTTCGCACGGTTGCCGATTCAAGAGGAAACGGCGATTTTTAGTGTCCGATTTGGCGCATCCCCGCGGCCAAGCCGAACATGAAAAAGATGGCAACCAGAATCGCGGACAGAATCAGCAGGATGGTCCCGATGATTCCGCATATCTTTCCGGCCTGCGTGGTCCCGCGACCGGCCGGGTCCATGGTGCCGGCGTCCATTTCCTTGAGATCGTTGCCGCCTAATATCCACGCGACAATGCCGAGCGGGGAACAAACGAGGAGGCTAAGAATTCCGAGAACGAGGATTAAAGTGCCGCGATGTGGTTTCATAGTTTTTAGGATTAAGGATTGATTTCTTTTATCAACATCCCTTCAATTGGCAACTTATTTATTAGATGAACATTCACGAGTATCAGGCCAAACAATTGCTCGCCAAATACGGTGTCGCGGTTCCACTGGAGATTCCCGCCAGATCCCCCGCCGAAGCGCGGGCCGCGGCGGAGAAAATTGTGGCCGGCGGAAGCTCCAAGATCGTCGTCAAGTCACAAATCCACGCCGGCGGTCGCGGCAAGGGCGCGTTCAAAACCGGATTTCAAGGCGGTGTCAAGGTCGCCTTGTCCGTGGATGAGGCGGTGTCGTTCGCCGAAAAAATGCTTGGCAATGTTCTGGTCACCAAACAGACCGGCGCGGATGGCCGCAAGGTGCAGACCCTGCTCATTTCCGAAGCCGCCAAAGTCAAAAAGGAATTTTATCTGGCGGTGCTGCTTGACCGGGCCGCGGGACGCCCGGTCATCATGGCAAGCACCGAAGGAGGCATGGACATCGAAGAGGTCGCCGCGAAACATCCTGAAAAGATTTTCAAGGAATGGATTGACCCCGCCGTTGGCATCATGCCCTATCAGGCGCGCAAAATTGCCGATGCCCTCGGCCTCAAGGGCGATTTGTTCAACGCCGCCGCCAAATTGATCGTAGGCGTTTTCAAGACCTGGTGGGAATGCGACGCCGCCCTGGTGGAATTGAACCCGCTCGCCGTCGCGGAATTGCGTGACGGCAAGGAAGCCGTCGTGGCGCTCGACGCCAAAATTTCCCTCGATGACAATGCGCTCTACCGGCACAAGGACATCCAGGAAATGCGCGATCTAAACGAGGAAGCGCCCCTCGAGATTGAAGCGTCCAAATTCGGCCTCAATTACATCAAACTCGACGGCAACATCGCGTGCCTCGTCAATGGCGCGGGCCTGGCCATGGCCACCATGGATATCATCCAGCATTTTGGCGGAATGCCCGCGAATTTTCTCGACGTCGGCGGCGGCGCGAGCAAGGAGCAGGTCACCGCAGCCTTCAAAATCATCTTGAGTGATCCGAACGTGAAGGGGATCCTCGTGAACATTTTCGGGGGCATCATGGATTGCAACGTCATTGCCACAGGTATCGTGGCCGCAGTCAAGGAAACCCATTTGGGAATCCCTCTGGTGGTGCGGCTCGAAGGCAATAATGTGATCGCCGGCAGGAAAACTCTTGCTGAATCGGGCGTCGCCATCATCCCCGGCGATTCCATGGCTGACGCGGCGCAGAAAGTGGTGAAGGCGGTCGGGAACGGGTAGGACGGCGCGGCTGCGTCGCCGGATTATTTTCTCGGCAATGCCGCTTTGCCCGTGCGGGTGAGTTCGGTGACGCCGAAGGCTTCCATCAATTCCAAAAACTTTTCCACTTTGCTTTCGTTGCCCGTAACCTCGATGGTCACCGACTTGGGCTGGACGTCCACGATTTTGGCGCGGAAAATGTCCGTGATTTGCATCACCTCGGCGCGCGACGTGGAGTCCACGCCCACTTTCACAAGCACGAGTTCGCGGTCCACATATTCGCCCTCGTGGAAGTCCTGCACCTTGATGGCGTTGGGAAGCTTGTTGAGTTGCTTGACGATCTGCTCCACGGTGGCCTCGTCGCCGTGGGTGACGATGGTCATGCGCGAGAGTTTGGGGTCGTGGGTCGGACCGACGTTGAGGGTGTCAATGTTGTAGCCGCGTCCGCTGAACAGGCCGGCGACGCGGGTGAGCACGCCGAACTTGTTTTCCACGAGAACTGAGATGGTATGTCTGGGCATAAAACCGTATGGAACGGGCAAACAGGCTAACAATCGCAAAGGCAGCGGTCAAATTGCAAATTTGTGTGGAATTTGGAACCCGAAAACAGCGTAAAAGATGGTATCGGGATGGCGTAAAATTGGATGAAATAACGTGAAACAGCGTAAAATGGCCGGGTAAAATGCCGCGCCAAAATCCGCCCTAAAAATTGATGTTGACACTTTTTAGATTTGATATCAATTTATCCGCATCCGTTGATACAACGGTCTCATGCAGAGTGGTCGAGGGACTGGCCCGAAGACACCACGGCAACCGGTTGAGCTTGTTCTCAATGTCAGGTGCCAATTCCAGCTCAAGCACCATTGGCTTGGGAAAAATGAGAGGCGCGAAACGTTTTGTCGCCCTGTCTCCGCATGAGACAGGGTTTTTTGTTGCCCTGAATCAAACAGGAAAGCTATGAGTGACAAACACGGTTACATGAAGGCGCTGAAATGCCGTGAGTGCGGACGCGAATATCCGCTCACGGCCACCCATGTCTGCGAATTCGACTTCGGACCGCTCGAAGTCGCCTATGACTATGAGCGCATCAAAAAGACGCTGACTCGCGAGGGCATCCAATCGCGGCCCAAGACGATGTGGCGCTACCGCGAATTGCTGCCAGTGGCCGGAGAGCCGACGGTCGGCACCCAGGCCGGTTTTACGCCCCTGGTCAAGGCGGACCGTCTGGCCAGGAAGCTCGGCATCCGCGAATTGTGGGTCAAGAACGACGCGGTGAATTACCCGACGTTATCGTTTAAGGACCGGGTGGTCAGCGTGGCGTTGAGCCGCTCGAAGGAACTTGGCTTCGATACCGTGGCGTGCGCGTCCACGGGAAATCTGGCCAACGCGGTTTCCGCCCAGGCGGCAAGCGCGGGATTGAAGTCCTATGTGTTCATTCCATCGGATTTGGAGCAGAGCAAGATTTTGAACTCGCTGGTCTATGGGGCGAACGTCATCAGCATCAAGGGGCAATATGACGAAGTGAACCGCTTGTGCGCGGAAATCGCGGGGAAATTCGGTTGGGCGTTTGTGAACGTCAACATGAGGCCGTATTACGCGGAGGGTTCCAAGAGCATGGCGTATGAGATCGCCGAGCAGCTTGGCTGGCGGGCGCCGCAGCATACGGTGATTCCGATGGCGTCAGGCTCATTGCTCACGAAAATCCACAAAGGATACCAGGAATTTGCGAAGGTGGGATTGATTGCCGACACCGGGCCGAAAATTTACGGCGCCCAGGCGACCGGTTGTGCGCCGATATCCACGGCCCAAAAGGCGGGGCTGGACTTCTTCAAGCCAGTCAAGCCGGACACGATTGCCAAATCGCTGGCGATCGGCACGCCGGCGGACGGCTTTTACGCGCTCAAGGTGATGCGTGATACGGGCGGGACGGCGGAAGACGTGACGGACGAGGAGATTCGCGACGCCATCAAGTTGCTCGCGGAGACGGAAGGCATTTTTGCCGAGACGGCCGGCGGCGTGACGGTGGGCGTGGCAAAGAAGCTCATCGCCTCGGGCAGGATTCCGCGCGACGAATCCGCGGTGATCTGCGTCACGGGCAACGGATTGAAGACGCTGGATGCGGTGCAGGGGCATGTCGGCAAACCGCGTGAGATCAAGCCGAGCCTGCGGGAATTTGAGGCGTTGCTGGCGCAGGAGGAGAAGGTGAACGCGTGAGACAATATGACGAAACAACCAGACAAGCCAATTGACCGTGGCGCCTTGTTTATCATTTCGTATCAACTTGAAGATTTGTAGTGGGTAAAGGGGAAGTTGTCACGGAGTGACAGCGGAAAGGGACGCTGGAGACCGCCCGGTTTTACAGGCATTTCCACCGTCCCATCCGGGACGGATGCTTGATATTTTGCCTTTCCAGACACGGAGTGTCTGGCTAATTTCCAGCGTCGCTCCGCGACAAGCCAGGGGGGCATGAGCCGGGCGGCTCAATCAAGCAGATTGAACCGCGAAAACCTATATCGTCTGGTTTCGCGCAAAGGGAATCCGCGTTTGGCCAGTTTAAATTCCATTTTGACCGCCCTCGGGCTTAGAGTGGTTTTTGAGGCGGCATTGTTAACTTTTCCACGAATCGCAATCGAAGATGCCTTTGTTGCAAACAATTTTTTATTCCTGATCGCCACAGTCGTCATCGTCAACTAATCTGTTCAAACCCGGCTTTAAAAAGCCAGCAAAGCGTGGGCGCGGAAATATTGTTTGTCAGGATGCCTGTTCCAGAAAATGTCATGGCAATGGCAGAGCTGGAATTCGCCGTGTTGGTCAAACGAACGGGAATTTGACGCTCTGCCGCGTGGCCGACACTGGTCACCGGTCAGCCCAGAATGTATTGGCCGGCCAGGGTTTCTCGGCTGCCGTGGTCATTCATTGGCTCCAAAAATTGCGCAATTTATCCCACGTTTGCGCGAAATGACGGTTGGCTTCCAGGGATCGGCGACCATAGTCTTATGACTGAAATGCGTAAGACGTGTCACCAATTCAATAATCCCAACTGAATGGCGCGAAGCCAATGGCTGTGATGAAATCCAACTTCCCCTGGATGAAGCTGATTGCAATTTTGCCAGTTTTGGCGCTTGCAGGAAGTTCGACAAGTGCCGAGCCTGCTTTAACTGTCGTTGTGTATCCCGCCCCTGCGGGAGTTGAATTAAATGACACATTTTCGGTGGCCGTGCGCACGCCGGGCGGCGAATGGCGCAAACTGGATACATATGACGTTCGCGTCGATTTGCATACATTGAGCCATGCTTCCTTTGCCTATTTTGATTTCGGCGGCAAGGTAGAGGTTCGGGTGACACAGAACAAGGTTCATGTTCAAGAGGTGGAAATCCGCCCGGTTTCTTACCACATTAATTCTCGAATGAGCAGCCAGCCGGTTGATACGTTTACGTTTACGCTTGATCGCCCGCGAAATCTGTCCATTGAAGTGAATGGCGACCGGCTTCACAACCTCCATCTCTTCGCTAATCCTATTGAAACCAATGTGCCATCACCCATGGATAAGAATGTCATTTATTTTGCTCCAGGCTTAACGACGAACCAACCGATCATCAGGGTGGGTTCCGGGAAAACGGTTTATCTGGCGGGTGGCGCGGTGGTCCAGGGAGTCATCGTCACCGATGACGGCGCCACGAATATCGCCATTCGTGGCCGCGGCATTCTGGACACGACGCCATGGAATGACGCCAAAGGTTTTCACATCAAGGGGCAGGATTGGCAGGCCACATCGATAAATCTGAGGCGGGCGACCAACGTCCTGGTGGAGGGGATTATACTCAAACAGCACGTTGACTACGCCGTTATGGGCGGAGATGTGGACGATGTGACTATTGACAACCTCAAGTCCTTCAGTTCGCAGGAATGGGCTGACGGCATTGATATGATGTCTAGCCAGCACGTGAGAATCCGCAACTGCTTTCTGCGCACGTCGGATGATTGTATCGCCGTCTATGGCAGCCGTCACGGTTATCATGGTAGATCCTTCGACTGGGACGTTGCCGATTCAGTCCTCTGGGCAGACAAGGCGCACGCGATCATGATTGGCGTTCATGGCGCATATTGGGCCGACGGCGACGTAATCGAAAACCTGCGTTTCCACAATATTGACGTGCTGGAGAATAATGAATTCTCGAGCAATTTTTGGGGAGCAATGGCGATTACCTGTGGGGAAAAAAACACCGTGCGCAACGTGAATTTTGAAAATATCCGCGTGGAACACATTCGTGAGGCTGGCGGCAATCTAATCCGGCTGACCTTTGGGTGCTTTGAACCCTCAACCACATTGGGACGACAGATTGAAAATATCCATTTCAAGAATATCACTTATGACGGACTGGCGGGCTCCTACGTCAGCGGCAGCCCCGGGCATCCCATCAAAGGGGTGACATTTGAGAACCTCATCATCAATGGCGAACGGATAAAAGACGCCATGCAGGGACGAATTACAATCGGCGAAAATGTCAGCGGTGTGTCTTTCAAATAAAAAATTGTTTAACGCATCGCCACCTATGGATCATATTAACCTATCCTCTTTTGATTTCATCGTCATGGCTTTATATCTGACGGCTATAGTCAGTTGGGGTTTTTGGCACAGTTCGCGATTGAGCACGGAGAGTTACTTTCTCGGGGGCAGAGGAATGCCCTGGGTGGTTGTCGGGCTGTCCATGTTTTCAACCCTTGTGTCGAGTTCAGCGCTGGTAGGTTGGGCGGGTGACGCCTACAGCACGGGCATTTCAGTGTTCAACTATGGTTTGTCTGGAGCAGTCCTACCCATCGTCTTCTTTGTGGTATTTTTTCTGCCGTTTTATCTCAGAAATAAAATCTACACATTGCCTGAATTCCTCGAAGGGCGCTACGATGTCCGCAGTCGCACTTACCTTTCAGTTTTGACGGTGGTTGGCTACACCTTTCTTGATTTGTCGGTGACCTTGTATGCGGGCGCCATAATGCTCCGTTTCGTTTTCCCCGGCATTGGCATCAAGGTCATCATATGGGGTTTAGCGTTGCTGGGCGCATCCTACACAATTGTTGGCGGCTTGTCGGCGGTGATGTGGGTGGAATTGGTGCAGGCGTTTGTGTTGATGGGCGGTTCTGCCGTTTTGACCTTCATCACCTTTTCCAAGGCCGGCGGATGGAGCGCAGTCATGCATGCGGCGCCTCCGGGAAATTTGAGTTTGATCCGGCCGCCGAATGATCCGTCCGTGCCGTGGCCGGCCCTGTTCATCAGCCTGCCTTTGCTGGGATTTTATTACTGGGGGTTAAGCCAGGCGATGGTGCAGCGCACGTTGAGCGCCCGCAATACAGACCACGGACGCTGGGGAAATCTTTTTGCGGGCGGGCTGAATTTTGTCGTTTTCTTTCTGATGGTTCTGCCCGGCATCGCAGGGCGGGTATTGTATCCCCACCTGGTAAAAGGCGATCAAATCTATCCGAAGCTGGTATTTGAGACGCTGCCGTCCGGTTTGAAAGGATTGGTGCTGATTGGGTTCATCGCGGCCATGACCTCAGTGCTGACCTCGACACTGAATTCAGCCCAGACATTGTTGACGATGGATATCGTTAGCAAGCTACGACCCGGCATGAGCAGCCGGCAACAGGTGATAGCGGGCAGCATTTCGGGATTGGTGGTCATTACCATCGCGGCGCTCTGGTCGCCACAGATTCAAAAATTTGACTCGATAATAAAATATTTTCAGCAACTGCTTTCATACATGTGTCCGCCTGTGGTGGCGGTGTTTCTATGCGGCCTGTTCTGGAAACGAGCCACTGCGTCGGGAGCGTTCGCGGGTTTGATTTCGGGCCTGGTCATCGCTTTAAGCCTGCTTTTCGGCATAAAACACACGCCGTTGGCCCATTGGAACTTTCTCTATGATGCGCCAGTGGTTTTCATTGTCTCGCTCGGCATCATTGTTCTCGTAAGTTTTGCCACTTCGCGGCCCGACGAACATAAAATCAAGGCGTATGTGTGGAATAAACAAGTCTTCAAAGATGAAACCCGGGAACTGACTGGCGTGCCCTGGGTCAAAAATTATCGTGTTTTGGCCGCTCTGCTTATCGTTTTCACGGGCGTATTTATTTTTATATGGCGTTGAAATTTTAATACCATGAAGCTCCAAAAGTATTCGGGCAATCCAATTCTTTCGCCGAACGTCAAGCGGCCTTGGGAATGCCTCGCAGTCTGCAATCCGGGCGTAATTTATGACCAGGGCATATTTTATATGCTCTATCGCTGTGCGGGGAACGACGCGTCGCATGTTATCCGCTTTGGCCTCGCGACGAGCAAGGACGGCTTCCACTTCAAACGCAATTCCTCGAGACCTATTCTTTCACCCAGCGTGGACGGTGAAGACGCCGGTTGTATTGAAGATCCGCGCATTGTAAGGATTGGCGGACAATTTCTCATTACCTACGCCTATCGGCCTTATTTTCCACGAAAGTATTGGCTCAATGCTGACAACTCCGCTTTCAATCCATGCGACAGGACGCAGCCAAAAGCATTCGGCGAAAATCTGACTTCATCCGGTTTGCTTCTCTCCAAGGACCTGAGAACCTTTCGCCGCCTGGGGCGTATCACCGATCCGACACTCGATGACCGCGACGTGATTCTGTTCCCGGAAACAATTAACGGGAAATTTGTCCTGCTCCGGCGTCCGATGCAATGGATCGGGCCGAAATACCAATCGAAATATCCGGCCATTTGGATTTGTTTTGGCAACGATCCGCTCAAATGGGGAAAAGATTATTTGCTCGCAAAAAGCAAGTTCCATTGGGAGCGCAAAATCGGCGGCGCGGCTCCGCCGATCAAGCACAAGAAGGGGTGGTTTGTCATCTATCATGCGGTGGATGCGAAGGGCATCTATCACGCCGGCGCAATGATGCTTGATTTGAAAGACCCGCGCAAAATCATCGCCCGCACCCCGGAACCGATCATGTCGCCCGAAGCCGAATATGAATGGCAAGGACTTTATCCGCATGGGGTCGTGTTTCCGACCGCGAACGTTGTCTTGGACGGCAAGCTATTCGTCTATTATGGTTGCGCGGACAAGTTCATCGGAGTCGCCACGGCAGACTTTGACCGGCTGGTGAACTACGTCATGCAATTCAAGCCCTAAGTTATGAAAGCCATGGCAGACTTTCACTTTCGCGGTGAACTGAAACTTTTTAAGCATCATCCCCTCCCGGAGACGATGGCGGTAATCCCACCGCAATCGAAAGCCGGGCCCATCTAAACAGCGGCAATTTGGAGAATTATCATGAATGAAAGTCACAATGACAATCGCAACGAAAACAGCATAGAAATGAAGGCACCTGATTCGCCAATTGGCGCGAAAGCGATCACTGATCCGGGAAAAACATCTCACTTGCCGAATGGTTTACCGACAAATCGAACGTTCGAGGCAAGGCCGCCCATCGGAGGAACGGCCCGCTTACCCGCCGCGAATTTCAACCAACATTCTTATGGGCATTTTAATGAGGATGGCACGGAGTTTATCATAACTAATCCCGATGCTTCGCGCGCTTTGGATAATTTCCTCTGGAACGACGCTTGCTTTTCGATTGTTCAACACACCGGGGTAGGCTGCCTTGATTACCAGCCGGGAGACAAGGAAGCCATCCAACTGTTCACCGGAATCGGACGGACTTGTGATTTCGATGTGTTTGGTCGCGACCATCTGATGAGCCGGCTGGTTTATATCAGGGACAACGAGACCGGGACATTCTGGAACCTTAACTGGGAACCGGTCTGCCAGCCCAACGAAAAGTTCGAATGCCGCCAGGGCTTGGGCTACACGATCCTGACCAATGAGACTGAGGGGGTTGAGGCCCGCTTCCGCATCTTTGTGCCGCCAGGCAGCGATCCGGTCGAACTTTGGGACTTGAGGATCAGGAACTGCCGGTTGGCCACGCGCAACCTTTCCGTCTTTGTCTATGTCCAGTTTCAGTTTTCCTTCAAGTGGGGTTTCGACAGCTATGGCGACGCCAACTATCGCGAGGTCCATTTCAATCGCAAGCAGAATGCGGTGGTCGCTTCCAAACACCCCTTTCGTCGGCCGCACGATTTTCTCACCGGCTTTCTGGCCAGTGACCAGCCGATTACGGCCTTCGACGGCTCACGCGATGCCTTTGTAGGAGCATACGGCACCTTGAAATATCCCGCGGCGGTGCGGCGGGGTCGCTGCTCCAATACGCCGGGATCAGCCGATGCGACCGTGGGTGCCCTCCAGTTCGATTTTGTGATCAAGCCTGGCGAGGAGATACCGCTCACTCTGGTGCTGGGCGCCACCGATCAAGAAGACAAAATTGCTTCTTTCCGTGAGCGTTACCTTGGCCAAACCGACGTTTTTTTTGCCCAACTGGCCGCTCAAAACGCGAACCTGGTCGCCGCGAACCGGGTGAAGACCCCCGACCCTCTTTTCGATCAGATGGTGAACATCTGGATCAAACAAGGAGCCAGCTACGGCAGCCGCTGGTGCCGTTGGGGTTGGAATGGCTACCGGGACATTGTCCAGCACGGACTCGGCGTTTCTGCTCTCAATCCAACGCGCACCCGCGCCATTCTCGTTGAGGCGCTGCGTCATCAATATCCGTCCGGCCTGGCACTGCGCGGTTGGAATCCAGTGGATGAAAAAGCATACAGTGACAGCGCTCTCTGGCTGGTCTTTACTCTATGCGCCTATCTAAAAGAAACAGGAGATTTTGCATTGTTGGAGCAGCAAGTTCCTTATTATGGCGTGGACACTTCGACTTCTATTTTGAATCATATCCGCACCGCTCTTGACTTCTTGGAAAATAACAAAGGGGCACATGGCCTTGTCTTGATCAAGTTCGGCGATTGGAATGATTCTCTCACCGGTGTCGGCAAAGAAGGACGCGGCGAAAGCGTCTGGCTCTCGATTGCCTACGCTGAAGCAATGCGTGAAATGGCCGCACTCATGGGCTTTCTTTCGCGAGTTGATGCCCAAGCCGATTACACCCGCCGCCGTGAGGTCATCGCGGCCGCCGTCAACGATCATGCCTGGGATGGCCAATGGTATCGCCGGTGTTATGATGATGACGGTCGTCCCATCGGTTCGCATGCAAACCGTTTTGCCCGCATTTTTATGGAACCGCAGTGCTGGGCACTTATTGCTGGCATCGCCAGCCCTGAGCGCGCGAGCCAATTAATTGATTCATGCGACCGCCTCTTGCTCACGGAATTGGGTTATATGCTCCTGTCTCCACCCTACACAGAATTCGATCCCAGCATTGGCCGTATCTCCAGCATGGAACCAGGTATTGCCGAGAATGGCACTATTTATACCCATCTAAATATCTGGATGATTCTTGGTTTGCTTCGACTGGGTAAGGCTGACAAGGCATATGACGTCTTCAAACGCATCACCCCATGCAGTCTCTCCGGTCCGACGGATCCAAAGCGCAACTCGTCATTCCTCTACGCCAACTGCTACTACGGCCCCCAGCACAAGAGCCGTCCGTTCCAGCAGCAATTCACATGGGTCACCGGCTCCTATGCCTGGCTGAACACGGTTTTGATCAACGAGTGGATCGGGGCCAAACCCGACTATGCCGGCTTGCGCGTTGAGCCTTGCCTTCCGACTGTCTGGTCCGAAGCGAGTATTGTGCGCACCTGGCGTGGCGCGACTTATCACATCCAGGTTCATAACCCGCATCAAATCGAAAGCGGGCGCGTGGAACTGGTGGTGGATGGGAAGGCTTTGCCCGGTAATCTTCTGCCTGCCTTCGCCGACGGTAAAACCCATGAAGTCGTTGCCACAATGCTTCCGCGTGTTGGATCTCAAATATCATCGCAAACTACGAACTGATTTGTTAAGGATTTATCGGTTCCCATCGGCCTAAAGTTGTTCGGTGAAGCATCAAGGATGCGCCGAAAGGCCGCCCGCAAATTTTTGCCGGTGCCGAAGCCGCAGGCTCGGGCGATTTCTTCGGCTGGCTTGCCGTCGCGGTCAGCGAGCATGGTTTTGGCCTTTTGGAGACGGAGATTGACGAGAAACATCGCCGGTGACGTCTTTCGTTCCGCGCGGAAACGCATTTCCAATGATCTGCGGGAGACGCTGGCGGCTTCGGCCACCTGATCCATTGTGAATGACTTAGCATAATTCCGCTGCAGGAATTGGATGGCTTCTTTGACGACCCGGTCGTCTGCATGAAGGACATCGGTTGAAGCCCTTACTATCACCTCGGATGGATCAACCAGAACCGGTTCCGTGGGTGGCGTTTCTCCCCGCATAAATTGATCCAGCAATTTGGCCGACTCATAACCCATCCGATACGCGTTGACGGAGACGCTGGTTAACGTCGGAGAAGTAAATTCACAGACCATCAAATCATTATCCGAACCGATCACGGCCACATCCTCCGGCACGCGCAGGCCAATTTCACGACAAGCAGACAAAACGATAAGTGCGCGATAATCGTGAACGGCAAAAAGTCCGGTCGGCAGCGGCAGTGTTTTCAGCCAACGCTTGATGGGTTCATAGCGTTCGTTCCAAAAGGCGTCCCTGGTCATATGTGGCAGGAGCAGGCTGTGGATTTTCAAGTTGGCTTCCATGGCGGTCCGCTTGAATCCCCGCAATCGTTCGTCT
This sequence comes from uncultured Verrucomicrobiae bacterium, assembly GCA_963755515.1. Lineage (GTDB taxonomy): Bacteria > Verrucomicrobiota > Verrucomicrobiia > Limisphaerales > UBA11358 > UBA11358. Next base: position 20,402 of record CAVWKA010000014.1, read on the forward strand.
GAATACCACCGGCCCTGAACCCCATGATAGGCAAGATTTTTCAACCCCAAACCAATCAGATGTTCCGCCGCCAGGCGGCCAATCCGCTGATTGTTAAATGCCAGCCTGGGAATTCGGCAGTTAAAATTCTGGTCTTCACCGATGTTCACCACCGGGACGCGCCATTTGCAGAACTGATTCAATTGCTTGAGGTCATTTGCGTGAACGATAACCCCGTCAACATGCCAGGATTTCAGACGGGACAAATCAAGCGGAAAATCATCGCTGCTCTCGGGGTTCACCGGGCAAGCGGTCAAAAGCCACTTGTGCCGGCGCGCATAATCATTGACCCCATTGAAGAATCGCGTGATTCCCCACGGTTTCGAGTCGGGCAGCGCCAAGGCGATTTTGGGCTGGTGCTTCTTCATGCAATTTGATTTGCGTATAAAAATCAGTTTGCGCAAAAATTACCAGATTTGCGCAAAATGTCCATTGTGTAGCGGGAAACGTTCATTATCGTTTCTTTATGCAGGCAAAAAAGATTTCTCGGCGGAGCTGGCCGTTTGGCAAAGGCATAGAACAGGCATGTTTTCGGATGCACGCGTTGCGACAACTTTTTTTCTTTTCTTTTTCCAAATGTAACATTTTGGTCGCACGCTTGTGACAACCATATTGCACCATTCTTGCTGATGGTCATTTCAACATTTATTTTGAACGAACTGAACAGCCCGAAACCAAAAACTATGAATAAACGAGCATCAGTGTGCGCGGCGTTTGGAGCTTTGGCTCTTTTCGCCGGCACCGGGGTTCAAGCCCAGTCAACCTATTCCAACGCCGTGATGTCACTCAGCCCGGTGGCATATTGGCCCTTGACCGAAACGGTTGCCCCATCTGCGGCGGGTGTGTATGTCGCGACAAATCTGGGCAGCGCGCAGGCGGCGGGCAATGGTTATTATGAAACTTGGTGGACCAATGCTGCATCCAGCTATGCCCTGACGAATGTCAACAACATCATGCATGTCGCGGGCGCAATCCAAGGCGACAGTGACACTGCCATGCAGATCGGGGGGGCCGGGCAGTATTTGGTTTGGCCCCGCTCCACCGACGGGGCGGCCAATCCAGTCGTGACATTGCAGCCGCCCTTTTCCATTGAGATGTGGGTTTACGTCCCAACCGTCCCTACGGGACTTAAGTCCCTGTTCGCGGAGGGTGGCAATCTTGTTCAGACAGGACCGGCATTTGGTAATGCGCTCGGGCAGGAAGGGGTCGAGATAGGCATGAATACGTCCCACTTTTACTTTAAAACATACGATGGGCCGGTTGTGGCTGGAACTTCCCTTGCGACGACGGCGGGTCAAGTTACTGCCAATGCTTGGTATCATCTGGTGTTCACCTTCGATGGAACAATCAAAACGGCTTACGTTAATACCGTTGCCGTATCTCAAACGCTGACGTCGAGGAATTCGCTCGGGCAGCTTTATATGCCCGATTTGGTTTCACCGATGATGTTGGGCAATGGCGACGAACTGGGAGCCGGGTCCTCCGCCCCTCTTAGTGGCGATGTGGATGAACTTGCGATCTACACAAACGTTCTCTCCGCCGCGCAGGTTGCCGCGCATTACGCCGCCGGCACCAACGCCGCCCCGGACACAAATTATGTGCAAACCGTTTTAAACGACAACCCTGCGATCTACACGCGCCTGGACGAGCCGTCTTTCACCGGCCCCAGTCTGGCCAGCTTGCCTGTGGCCACCAACTACGGCAGTCTGGGCGCCAGCGCCAATGGACTCTACCAGCCCGGCACTGCTCCCGGTTCGCCCGGGCCGTCTTTCACCGGCTTTGGTTCCTCCAGCTATGCGGTCGCATTGAATGGTTTCAACGCCGGAGTGGATGTAGGCGGAGGCGCTCTGCCCGCGTTGCTGAATCCCACAGGCAATCAGCCATTGACAGTCATGACTTGGTTCCGTGGCAACCCGGCCGACGCGGGTCCCCGCTATCAGGATCTGGTGAGCCACGGCACCAACAGCTATCGCTTGGGTTTGGATCTTACTCCGGGCAATTTCTTCAATCCTGGAGCGGGACCTCAACTGGCCTTTACCAATGCAAACGACATGCTTGTTTCGGGAATGAATTTAAACGATGGCCAGTGGCACATGGCTGCGGGCGTCTCCGATGGCACAAACGAATACTTTTATCTGGACGGCTTGCTGGTAAAAAGCGGAACATCGGCGGCCAGCATTTCCGGCAATCTGCGGGACCTCATTCTGGGCGGTGATCCTTTCTTTCTGGGACCACTGCCTAGTGCCGCTGCGGGTTATCGCGGCGGCCTGTTCTACGCTGGCAGCATCGGCCAAGTTGCCTATTTCACAAATGCGCTGACGACGGTTCAGATTCAGCAGGTCTTTACAGCAGCCGATGTTCCACCGGTCATCCACTCGCAGCCGACCAATTCGGTGCTGGCGGCCTACGCTGGCGGGACCAATTTGGCATTTCCGACCACCGTTTCAGGTTCGTCGCCTATTAGTTATCAATGGTATTCGACGAATGGCGCGCCTGTTTTGGGACAGAGTGCTGCTAGTCTGGTCATTACAAACAGCTCGGTTGACGACAGCGGCGGCTACTACTTGGTGGCCACCAACCTTTATGGCACCGCAACCAGCGCGGTCGTCAACCTGACGATTTATGGTCCTCCGGTTATTACTCAGGCGACACCAGCCAGTCTCCAGGTGTTTGCCGGCTCCTCCCCTGTCTTGAACTTGACCGTCTTGGGCAGCCCGCCTTTTGCTTATCAATGGACATCCAATGGTGTGAGCATTAGTGGCGCGACAAATTCCAGTTATTCCATAAGCGCCAATCCGCTTGCTGCCACAACCTACATCGGCATGGCTACCAACGCCTATGGAGCCGTCTTTGTGACAAACACGGTGACCGTCCTTGCCGATCCCACGGCTCCTTACCCTGTTGCGGTGCTGGCTGACAGTCCTATTGCCTATTTCCGACTTGATGAATCGAGCGGCACGACGGCCTATGATTATGTGGGCGGCAATAACGCGACTTACACGAATGTCCTGCTCGCGCAACAGGGTTATAGTTCAAGCGAGGATCCCAGTGAAACAGCAGCCGAATTTGGTGACTATCCGCCCAATAATGACTATGCGGGTAACGTGCCCAATTACCTCAACTTTGGCACCAATACCGGCAATGCGGAATTCTCCGTGGAAGCGTGGGTTACCCAATACTTGTATTTGGGTGGTGGCGATGGGATTGTCGCCCTTGGTTATGGCGGTGGTGGCGATCAACTTGACCTGGACACCGGCGGCGCAGGCGGCACTCTCCGGTTCACTGTGACCGATGCTGCTGGGGTGGTCAGCACGGCTGGCAGTTCGCAGGCATTTGCGAACGACGGGTTATGGCATCATGTCGTCGGTGTTTGTGACGAGGCTGGCGGACATCTTTATCTTTATCTGGATGGTGTCTTGGTCGGGAGCACCACTATTTCGCCTGGCAGCGGGATCCTTGCTTCAACGATACCTTTGAGCATCGGTGCGCGCGAATCGGCAAACAATAACCCAGTCAGCTACGACTATCAGTTCATCGGAGAGATTGACGATGTGGCAATCTATAATCAAGCTCTCAGCGCCACCCAGGTGCAGAACCATTACTTTGCGGCAGGTGTTCCGCCAGTCATCACGGGAATAGCGCCTTCAAGTCAGACTGTAGATTTGGGCAACAATGCGGCTTTCAGCGTCTCGGCAATTGGCGCCACCCCGCTGACTTACCAGTGGTATGACAATAACGGCAATTCGATCTCATGGGGAACCAACGCCACGCTCACTCTGACCAACGTGCAATCCGGTCAGGCTGGAAGTTATAGTGTCACCGTAACCGATCCTTACAACTCGGCCTCGACGAATGGATTACTGATCGTGAATGCAGGGCCTCCCGTTATCTCGGAGGACTTGAATCCAACAAATGCGATCTATTATACCGGAAGTTCGAACACGTTCTCCGTCGGCGTGTCGGGCAGCCCGCCGTTCTCGTATCAATGGTATCAGGATGGCGCGCCCATCGGCGGCGCAACGAATGGCAGCTATACATATGCCGTTTTGCTGGGCACCAACACCTATTATTGCGCGGTCACCAACATCTACAGTGCCGGGACGCCAACCCTGAGCAGCATTGGAACCGTTGCTGGCATCGTCCCGCCGGAGTCCCTCAATTCTACGAACTTCTCTTACAAGCTGAAGATTCAATTTAGTGGCTATAACCGCGGCGAAACGCTGGAGGATTTCCCGGCGCTGGTGCGGTTGAGCACGAGTGTGCCCGGGTTTTCCTATGCCCAGTTTGCCTCGCCCACTGGTGGAGATCTGCGCTTTGCGGACTCGAGCGGCACGATTTCGCTTCCGTATGAGATTGATCAATGGGACGACACCAACGGCAATTCCACGATTTGGGTGCAGGTGCCGACCTTGTCCGGCACCAACGATTTCATCTGGGCCTATTGGGGCAATCCTAATGATACGACGCCGGCTGATTACAATACCAATGGTGCCGTCTGGCTTCCGCCGGCCATCCAGTCACTGCCTTCTTACGAGTTGGTATATCATTTGGAACAGGACGGATTTCCGTATCTCGACAGCACGTTGCAATACCCGTCCACAAACGGGATTGCGCCTGTTTCCACAAACGGCCTTATCGGACAGTGCCTCTCATTTAATAAAACCCCATACCTCGACGCTGGGTTGGTCAATCTGGGCAATACCTTCACTCTGTCGGCCTGGGTGAATGTGCCTGCGAACGCCTACAGTATTCAAGCTGTTTGGGACAATGGAAATGGCGTTGCCGATTCGCCTGAGTGTCAATTTTACGTGGATAATTACAATACCAGTGATGGCACTCTGACTTTGACCACTGGCGACGGTTCAACCCAACAAAAATTACAATCGGCGACCGGGGCGGTGAGTTTCGGTCAGTGGCATTTGATTACGGCGGTGGCGGATCGCACGGATGGCAATGCGCAACTGTATGTGGACGGCATTCAGGTGGCTTCCGGCGCCGCCTTGACTGACTTTCCCACCAACACCGAAATGGATCTGGGTCGGGACAACGGCAACAGCTACCAATATACCGGGTTAATTGATGAGGCGCGGATACGTTCGGGCTTAAGTTCGACAAACTGGATATGGGCAAGCTGGATGACTGTGGCGGAAAACAGCACGTTTGAGAGTTATGCCACGGTGAGTTCATCCATTGTGACGATCGACATCCAGCAATCCGGAAACAACGTGATCCTGACCTGGCCGGAAGGCACGTTGCAATCGGCCAGTGTGGTCACTGGTCCGTATAACGACGTTCCTTCGGCGACGTCGCCTTACACCAATGCGGTGTCCGGAACGGAGGAATTCTACCGCGTTCGGGTCCAGTAGGCGGTGAAAAGTCATAGGCGGGAACATCCATGATGTTCCCGCCAACCCAAACAAGCATATTGTGACAAGGAAAAGCAGACCAGATGAAGAACAAATCCGTCGCCGGCGAAATACCGATGGTGGACAAATTGGAAATTCTGGATTTACTTTGATTGAGTTGCTGGTGGTCATCGCTATCATCGCGATCTTGGCGGCAATGCTGCTGCCGGCCCTCAGTGCCGCCAAGCAGCGGGCGCAAGCCGTCCGATGTATGAGCAACCTGAAACAGTTGATGCTGGCCGTGAAGATGTATCCTGACGACAATGGCGGTCATTTTCCGCCAAATCCCGACTACGAATCTTCTCCCTCATGGGTTGCTGGGAATATGTCTCAGGGCAAAAGTATTGGGGGGTCTTATAGTGGGATTGTTGATGCCACGAATTCGGCGCTTTTAATTGATTCGAGGTATTCTTTGCTGGGACCCTACGTGCAAACGCCGTCAATATTTAAATGCCCTGCCGACCTAAGCACATTTGATGGAGTTCCACGGGTCCGAAGTTATAATATGAGCCAGTCTGTGGGTGGGACTGCAAATGGGACACTTGTGGACGGGAGCAATATTGCTGGTCATTGGCTTTCAACGGGAAATGCCACACAGCCGGGAGGGACTCCTTGGAAAGTTTATCTTAAGGAAAGCGAAATCACGGGTAGTCCGGGGCCATCGGATTTGTTTGTGCTGACGGAGAAGCACCCGAACAGCATGAATGACGCCACCTTTTCCGTTCAGATGCCAACCAGTGCCGCAAACACTGAGTTTATTAGCATACCTGGCAGCAAAGCGCATGACAACGGTTGTTCCTTTGCCTTCGCTGACGGGCATGCGGAAATTCACCATTGGCTGATGCCGGGCATTTTTCCCCCTGTGAATTGGGCCATCACGGCTTCAATGATCCCCATAAATGGCCAGAACACTCCCTTCAACGTTCTCCATAATCCAGATGTAATATGGGTTGCTCATCATGCATCAGGCGCTTCGGGGTCTGTTCCTTATCAACCCTGACTAACAATTATGACAAATCGGGTTAAGAGGTTAACAGAGGTATAAATTTAGAAACACTGTTCAGATTTCACCATGTCGCGCCCAAGTGACTGTAGAATAATAATATTGGCACGTTGATATAACTTTCTGTGGACACCAAAACACCAGCCATTCTTGGATTTCTGCTTGTTCTATCTCTAACGTCAATTGACGCATGGGGACTCACCTCTGCTCAACTTGAAGTTAACATCCGCGCCGCCACAACCGGGTGCCCGGACTTTACGGTTACCAATCCGACAACCGGAGGCCTGACCTTATACGCCACCAATTACGGGGTCAGCCCCACCAACACCGGCGCGGCAAATTATGCGGATTTTACGACCGCGATCGCCGCTTGCAAGAGCATGAAAGCCAATGCGCTGGTCGTGGCAAAAGGCACCTATCTTGTCGGCGACGAGACGGCTGGGAATGGGCATTATGGCAGCGGCATTTTCAACTTCGACAGCATGACCAATTTCGTTTTTGATGGACAAGGTTCTACGTTTCTTTTTCAAAACAAAAGCATGTTTTTCTATGTGGAATACTGTTCGAAGTTCGCCCTTCAGAACTTTACGAATGGTTGGGATTGGACGAATGGATATCCTGAAAGTTTGGCCCAGGTCACCAGCGTTACCAGCAGCAACATTGACCTGTATTATCCGTATGAGACCAGTCCGATAACGAACGCGCCCATCTATGAAATGGACGAAGCGAAATTGGTTGGGACCGAATACCAATTTTCCCATGACACCAGCGGCCCCGTGGGCGTATCCAAATTCGACACCAATGCGATAAAGCTGGCGACCAGCGAATTGCGGTATACAACAAAAAGCAATGAGAGTGGGAAGATCATTGTCGGGCAATGGTTTATTATCCGGCACTACGCTTATGAATATAAAGGTATTAACACTGAACATAGTGATAATGTGACTTACAGTAATCTCGTCATGTATTCGACCCTGGGCATGGGTTTTCCGATGGCCTATAACAAATACGTTCAGATTATTGATTCAAAACTTATCCGCGAGCCTGGAACAATTTATCACCTGTCGAGCGCTGCAGATGCCGTCAATATTTCCGGGTCTTATGGATACTTCAAACTGGAAAACGATGAGATTGGAAACGCGGGCGACGATTCGATCAACATTCATGACGACACATGTGAGGGAGTGAGGAGCAACGGCGTTAACACGCTCATCTGCAGTAATACAATTAGTTTCAGCGTCGGGGATGTTGTCGAGTTGCGCAACGGAGATTATTCTCCACTCTGGTCGTCAACCGTAACAGCGGCTTCCAGCAGTGGTGGAAACTCAACTGTCACCTTCGCGGATGATCTGCCTGCGGGGTTGGCCTCTGACGACATCGTTTTCGATCATAAATATAATTCGGGCAATTATATCATCAGCGGTTGCAACATCCATAATAACAAAGGCAAGGGAGCTTTTGTCCATTGTTCCAACGGAACGATTGAGAACAACTACTTTACCAACAACTACAATCCGGGATTATTTATAGCAAGTATAAATTCGGTCTACGGTTCAGGTTCGGTCTATGGTGAAGGATACAATCCGTCAAACATTCTTGTCCTGAACAACAACTTTGACGGCAATAATATAATAAGGAATAACGAAATAACGGATACGTATTTTCCCAATGACATAGTCATAGTGGGACAGACCGGCCCTCAAGCTATTGCAAGCTACCCTATTTGCCAGGACATCATTTTCGAAAATAATTTGGTGGATAATTCCACTCACGCGTCCATGGAGATTGGTTCGGCGACAAATATTTTGGTGGATTACAATAAATTTGAAAATCCCTGCCTGACGAACGATTTCTCTCCATTGGACTGCATTATTTTCACAAATGCATCGTCTATTGTGTTCAGCAACAATTCTCTGACGGTTGATACAGGGGTAAAAAGCTATTCTACCAATATTTATGATCATGATTCAGCCACAAATAATGTCTTCGTTTTTTCATTCTCAAGCGTCACGGTTGACGCAGGACCACCTGTAATTAGTGAAGATATTGAGCCGACTTATTTGATCTCATATATCGGCAACACGAATACCTTCCTGATTACTGCGACCGGTAGCGCACCGTTCGACTACCAATGGTATCAAAATGGGCTTCCTATTGTTGATGCAACGAATCAAAACCACGCATGGGCTGTTCTTGAAGGCACGAATACTTATTATTGCGCCGTTACTAATAACTACAGTGCCGGCGTGCCAACAGTGAGCAGCACGGCGACGGTCATTGGTATTTCCGCACCGACGTTGAACCGGGCGGATTTCAATTTACAATTAAAGATCGGAGTCAATGGTTACAACCGTCCTGAAACATTAAATAATTTTCCCGTGTTGGTCGAATTGGGGACAAATGTCCCAGGTTTTTCTTATTCGCAGTTTGCCTCGGCTACCGGCGGAGATTTGCGGTTTACCGACTCCAGTGGCACGAGTGAAATTCCTTATGAAATCAATCAGTGGAATCCCGGTGGTATTTCCTCCGTCTGGGTCCAAATGCCAACATTGTATGGAACGAATGATGTATCGGCAACAAACAATGTTATTTACGCTTACTGGGGCAATGCTGCCGACGTTGCGGCACCCGATTACACGACAAATGGCGCTGTCTGGCTTTGGTCGGCACCTTCGTATGAGGTGGTGTATCATCTGGAAGAGGGCGGATTTCCGTATCTCGACAGCACGTTGCAATATCCGGCGACCAACGGGATTGCGCCTGTTTCCACTAACGGCCTCATTGGACAGTGCCTCTCGTTTAGTCATACCCCATACCTTGACGCTGGATTGGTCAATTTGGGCAACGCCTTCACCCTGTCGGCCTGGGTGAATGTGCCTTCAAGCGCCTACAGCATTCAAACTGTTTGGGGCAACGGAGACGGCGTTGCTGAATCGGCTGAATGTCTTTTCTACGTGGATAATTACGATACCAGTGATGGCACTCTGACTTTGACCACTGGTGACGGTGGTGCGACTGAACAAAAATTACAATCGGCTACAGGGGCGGTCAGTTTCAATCAGTGGCATTTGGTGACAGCGGTGGTGGATCGCACTGATGGCAACGCGCAATTGTATGTTGATGGCAATCAAGTGGCTTCCGGCGCCGCCATGACTGACTTTCCCACCAACACCGACATGGATTTGGGTCAAGACAACGGCGGCAGCTTTCAATACAGGGGATTAATTGACGAGGCACGGATACACTTCGGCTTGGAATCTTCCAACTGGGTTTGGGCCAACTGGATGACGGTAGCGCAAAATTCCGCGTTTGAGAATTATTCCACGGTAAGTTCTCCAATTGTCACGCTCAACATCCAGCATTCGGGCAATTGCGTGATTTTAGCCTGGCCGGAAGGCACGTTGCAATCAGCCAGCGTAGTCACCGGTCCGTATAGCGATGTTCCTGGCGCGACCTCGCCTTACACAAACACCGCATCAGAAACACAACAGTATTTCCGCGTCTATGTCGGAGAATAAAGAATTCTATTATGTCCGCCCATTGCCGACTATCGAACCGACCGCCATCCGCCGCGGTTTGCCGGTCAATGCGCAATTTGGTTATTGGCACATAGGGCCATGAAACAATTCCGGATCATAGTCTTCGTCATTTTGACCTGTTGCGCGACGGTGTTGTTTGTTGCAACGAATCCCAATACCGGCAATGTTACGATTGCCCAGCTAAGTGATACTCACCTGGGCGAAGAACATTCCCCGCAGGCAGCGGCAAACCTGCGGCAGGCCGTTAAAATGATCAATGCGCGCAATCCTGATGCGGTGGTCGTCTCCGGAGATATTGGAGAGAATCAGGAGGAACGTGAACAAGTAAAGGCCATCCTGAAAGGTCTTGCCGCACCAGTCTATTATCTGCCTGGGAATCATGACGTTCATAACATCAGAGACCTTGAAAGCTATCGAAAGCAGTTTGGCCCCGACTATTACCATTTTCAGGTCAGGTATGTGGAAATATTGGCGCTTGATTCTGAACTTCTGGGCAACTATGAAAAATACGAGCATTGGAGAACGCTTCCACCTTTGTCGCCCGCGATGGAAGCGGAATCCCATAAGATGCTAACGTGGCTCGGCCAGCAAGTGGGAAAAACCAAAGGCAAAGTGGTTATTGCCATGCAACATGTCCCTCTATTTCGCGACAACGGCTTTCCCGACAGCAATGCTTATTGGATCGTAAATGCACCCTACGCCCAGCGCGAAGTGGATCTGCTGCATAAGCTTGGTGTCAAACACATGCTGGCAGGGCATTGGCACAACGGGCGGGTCTTCGAACAGGATGGGATCACCATTCATGTAGCCCCGGCCACAAGTTGGTTGCCTTTTGGCGGAAAATTGGGGTTTGCCATGCATACCATTACGGTGAATGGCGACGTGCATACTGAATTTGTGCCTCTGCCCAATGCCACGCCTTAGCCGAAATTATTTAACAATTATACCACAGCGCCGCGGCTCTTACTTCAGCCGAATCCGCGGATCACTCCAGGCCAGGAGCAGGTCGGCAATAAAATTGCCGATGACGAGAAGGGCTGTCGCCATGACGACGCAGTCCACCACCAAATAGGAGTCCTTGGCAAAGAAGGCTTCGATGGTCAAGCGGCCGAGGCCGGGCCAGGCCATGATGTTTTCCACGATAAACGCGCCGCTCAACAGGGCGGCGAGGGAATATCCGAAGATGGTCAGCAGGGGATTAATGGCGTTGCGAACGGCGTGCTTGTAAATCACCCAGCCTTCGCCGAGGCCGCGGGCGCGCGCGGCGGTGACGTACTCGGCGCGGAGAGTGTCGAGGAGGCAGGAGCGCATCCGGCGCATGATGCCGGCGAGGTCGGAGGCGGCGAGGACGATGGCGGGGAGGATGAGGTGGTGGATTCGGTCCCCGAGTTGTTGCATGGGGGTCAAAAAATCATAGAGGGGGCTTTCGGCGCCGCCGACGGGGAACCAGCCGGTGGACGCCGCGAACCAAAGGGCGAGGAGCGAGAGAAGAACGTCGGGAACGGAGAGTCCGACAAAGGCGACGAAGGAACAGGCATGATCCACCCACGAGCCTTTTTTGACGGCGGCCCAAATGCCGAAGGGGATGGCAATTCCCCAGGCGATGATGAGGGCGGAAAACGAGAGGAGGAACGTGTTCCAGAGCCGGGCGATGATGAGCGAGGTTGCGGGGATGTGATAGGCCATCGAATAGCCGAAATTGCCTTCCAGCACATTTTTCAACCAGAAGACGTATTGCACGTACCAGGGGCGGTCCAGATGGAATTGGGCTTTGAGGCGGGCGATGGTTTCCGGTGAGATTTGGGGGTTTTGCTGGAGGGCGGAGTAATAATTTCCCGGGGAAAGGGCCATGAGCAAGAAGGTGAGCAATGAGACGCCCACGAGGAGCGGAATCATATGCAAGAGCCGTTTGAGGACGTATTGCCACATCGCAAATTGCGCCCACGTTGGCAAAAAAAAATTGCGCAAGCGAGTGAAAAGGAATTGAGGATTGAGGATTGAGGATTGAGGACTGAAGAATGACCAGCGCGTGGAAACCGCGAATGGATGCGAAGGGACCGGTCTTCGCTCAGAGCTACGACCCGGCACGCGCGAATTTGACACGGGCAAAGGCCCGGACAGACACGGATTTTTAACCGCAGAGAGCACGGCGCGGCAAAGTCGCAACACGAAACAAAAAACACTTTGACCACGGATGGCACGGATGAACACGGATAAATTTAACAACAAAGGAACGAAGGAACGAAGAAGGCAAGCTTCAAAGGGAAAAGGCACATTCTCACGCAACGGTCGCAGAATGACTCAAAAACGCGCTGACTTCCACCGGCCCCATTTCCTTTGGATGCCGCTTTTGGTGAAAGAAAATGAACCGCCGCATCCAAAGCCAATAGGTTTCCTCGGTTCGGAACGAATAATGGTGGAAGCGCATCACCTCATGCACCTGCTCGCGCAGGCGCGCGTTCGGGTTGGGAACGAACTGCTCGCGATGTGCGGTTTTGTCGGGTTCATCAAAAGACCGTTTGGCATCATAAAATCCTCTCGACAAACAGGAAAGATTAAAATACGGTTCCATTTGTGAAGAAAATCGCACCGAACTTTTTCACCAGAATAACAGGCCACATCACGCGCCATGATATTTGCGTTCATAATTCTTCTCGAAGCGGCAGCGGCTGCACTTACCGCGATTGGCTGCCGACTTTCGCGCCGATGGCATCGTCACGCTGGATGGCACTTGGCGCTCATAGGAGCTGTCGTTGCTGCCCTGTTGGCGATTTTTTGCACCGAGGGACGTTTTCTTTTACATCCAGAGCGTTGGAGTTGGACAGGAGAGCACAGCAAGGAGTCATTTAGAGCTTTGACCTTTTGCTTTGTGTGGTTGACTGGCATGGCGATTATCCCGGCATTGTTTGTGGTTCATTTTTACCGCAAGAGAAATGGAGATTCGAGCCATGTGGGCTAACACCGCTCCGTCGCCCACGGCCAGTGCCTCTTGATTTTATAGACGGTTTGGATTATATAACGATTATCGAGTTTGCGGAGCCACTCGCCCGCCTGTCTTGTCGTAGCCAGGCGAAGACAGATCGGCGTGGCTCACCTTTGGATCGCTAGGCCACAACGAGTATGGAACCACTTTTAGACAAAATTGCGCGTCATAACTGGAGACGAGCACTACTCTGGGTCAGTCTTTGTTTGCTGATACCAGCCGGCTGTGGATCACTTTATAGTGCGCTGGCTGGGGATTCGCATGGACTAAAGGCATGGCTTTCACCTGTCTGCATCGGGCTTTGTGTGCTGATTGCGCTGTGTAATTTGCGGCAAAAGCATCATTGAGACACGTAGAAGTTGTGGCCCAACACCGCGCTGGATCCAAGCCGATTACGCCTTGCGTTTGCCGGGAAGATTTGCGATGTTCGGATGTCACGTTTCGCCGTGGCGCGGCTTTGGATCGTTAGGCCACGTTGCACATGAGAGCTATTTTCATCACGTCATTGATTAGTTCGCTGATGAGTGTGATTGCGATTCTCGGACTATCAGCCATGACCGTCGTTCCTCATTCCGGTGCGGAGAGTTGGCGCAGTCAGATGATTGTCGTGGCTGGTGTTTTTTTCGTCGGATGGCTTTGTCTGACTTTTTGGGCGCGACCACGAGAGCGCGCAGTTTCGCCTCCGCACTGGCTGCGAGGTTTGCTCGTGCTTGTCGGCGTTGTTTATATGCTCGGCGTTTTACTTTTTGTGGTAGGATGAGCCGTGACCTAACACCCCCCGGAGCCAACGCCGACTGCGCCTTCCGCCGTCGATCCGAAGCTATGGCGGGACAAGTGAGTTTATGGATGGTTTGAGTTATACAACGATTATCGAGCTTGCGGAGCCACTCGCCGGTCGGCGTGGCTCAGCTTTGGATCGTTAGGCGGCGAATGAACAAAATCGCAATTTTAATCTCTAATTCATTGTGATGAAGCCATTACTTTTTTCTGTTGCCATTGTAGGTCTCTTCGCTACGGCTATTTTCAGCCAGTCGAGGAGTCAGCGTCACCACATTGTGACGGTTTCGACTTCCACAAATCTGCCACGCGGTATTTATCAAGCGACGCCATATTCAGGCATTGTCGTTATTCCCAAGCCGATTGACAGGGGTTCGGTGCATATGGTGGGTTCGACTAATGATTTGGCCATTTTTTCTCTCCACCCGCTAGTGCATCTTGAACCTATAAAATGAGACATGAAGATTCGCCGCCTAACGACTTAAGTTTTTTGTCGCGGCCCGGGGCGGGCAAATAGAGACAGGGCGTGCGGGCCGCGACAAAAAACGGGGTTGAACTCAATTCCGCTTCAGGGTTTCCGAATGACTTGCATTGCCAAGACGCAGAGTTGAACCACGAAACACACGAAACAAAAAACATTTTGGCCACGGATGACGCGGATAATCGCAGATGGGATTCGGAGACAGAAAAAATTGGCCGGGGCCAGAATGCAAGGGATGAATTTTTTGAAATACGGAAGCGGGTAGCAGATCGAAAGCGGTGTCAGCCCCATTCCCCGCCAGCCACCGCACTCCATGACGCTATCGCGACTGAGGGAGCATTTTGCGGATTCATGGTTCCCGGCTCCGCCGGTAGTTGCAACCGCGAAGGGACGCGAAGGGAAAGGCTAAAGGATGAAGAATGAGGAATGAGGATTGAGGAATGAGGATTGTTGATTGAGGATTGAGGATTGAGGATTGCTTCAACAGGGCGGCGCGCGGAAATTAACCACGGACAGGCACGGGTAAACGCAGAGATTCAAGGCAAAGGAATTGAGGGCAGGGGAACGAAGATTTTTGCCGCGGGCTGTAGGCGGACTGGGTTTGAAATGGAGGGTATTTTTAGAATCGCCTCCTCTCCCCGGCCCTCTCCTCCAATCGGATTGGAGGAGAGGGAGTGGCTGGGGCGAAGCCGCGAGACAAACCGAACATTCTCACGCAACGGTCGCGAAGGGAAAGAATGAAGAATGAAGAATGAGGATTGAGGAATGAGGAATGAGGAATGAGGAATGAGGAATGAGGACTGAAGAATGACCAGCGCGTGGAAACCGCGAATGGATGCGAATGGACCGGTCTTCGCTCAGAGCTACGACCCGGCACGCGCGAATTGAAAGGGGAAAAGCACATTCTCACGCGACGGTCGCAAAGGAAATGGCTAAAAGCTTCCGCCGTCGCTGCTGAGGCCAAGGAACAAGACAACTTCAAGAAGCACAACAACGCTTATTAAAATGAGGGTGGAACTTCTGGATTTATCGTAGGTCTCAAGTTCCAGCATCCGTCCCGGCGACGGCATCTTGAGCATGGGAATGATTTCATCGAGCATCAAACCCCAACCGAAACCCGCCAAGGCAATCGAGAAGATGTTATGGAGGCCAAAGACCAGGAGATTGGTTGAGATGAAAGCCAGCAGGAATCCCCAATGGCCGTGATGGATATTGAGGCCGCTTTTTTCGCGAAGCCGCGTCCGATGAAATGAGGGCCGGTTCAGGGCGAACTTCAGCCGTTGATACAGCATGGGTATAATCAGACTGGAGAGAAATAAGACAAGTTGTCGTGTTGTCATGGGACATGGTGGGGGTTGGGAGAACTCAAGGAGAGTAGGATCAACTTGCTTGTCATTTAACGGAGCAGGTAATCCGCGCGCTTGGTTTTTTTGCGCCCGGCACGGTTGCCGCGCACGACGATGCGGCCGTCGGTATAACTGCGCTGTTCGGCGATGGAATGCGGGTCAGTGTCCCGGCCCGCAGCCTGAAGCTTCGGCACCACGAATTTGCGGCATGTATCGGCTTCTGTTGACATCGCCATTCCGATTCCAGATCAACTTTCCAACCGGCCTGATTTGAGAGGAATCGTAAACCCGGGAGAGGATTAGGCAAGGGGAAACAAGGAGGAGAATGAGGATTGAGGAATGAGGATTGAGGCTGGCGCAGTCCAAGACGCAAAGCGAGTGCGACGAGCCAACGTGAATCTGAGGCGTCTTTTCAGGCGGCCTGGGCCGCGTGAACGCGGAACTACAAACGGGGGGGCAAGCAAAAGCGAAAGGCTAAAGGATGAATGCTGAAACGGGAATGTGGTCAGGGAAAGTTTTGAATATTGGAAAATTCGGTTTGACTTGATTTGATTTGTGATACATCATGTGTCACATGAAGACAGCCTCCATCCGTGAAGTGCGACACGATTTCAGCCGGATTTTGGAATGGGTAGCCAACGGCGAGGAAGTCGCCATCACCAAACGCCGCGAAACGGTGGCGCGCCTATTGCCGGCAAGACGCCGAAAGACCCATCGCGCGAGGATGCCGGACGTGACGGCGCGTCTGCAAAGAGTATTCGGGCGGAAGGTCATTTCTGACAAAACGATGAGAGAAATTCTGGAGGATAACCGGGGGAATTATTGAAGGCCTACGCCGATTCCAGTTTCATTGTCGCCCTGTATCTCCAGCAACAAAGTTCGCCGGCGGCGGCGAGGTTCATGCAGCAGCAAGGCGCGCCGTTGCCTTTCACTCCGTGGCATCGGCTGGAGGTTCGCAATGCCATCCGGCTGGCAGTATTTCATCGGGCGATTGACTTGCATCAAGGCAAAACACAACTGAAACAAATTGAAGCGGATTTGCGCGATGAAGCGTTAATCGTTCACGCGCCGATTGACTGGGTGACGGTTTTGCGTGAGGCGGAAAAGTTGGGGGCCGCGCACAATGAATCCATCGGTTGCCGCAGTGGTGATTTATTTCATATCGCGGCAGCGGGGGAATGGGGAGCGGATTATTTTCTGACATTTGACGAACGACAAAAGAAGATGGCGAAGGCGGCGGGGATGAAGGCGGAAGGATGCTTCGAATTGAGGATTGAGGAATGAGGAATGAAGGCTTCCACCTTCGCCTAGCCTACGGTGGACAGGGAAGGATCCAACGGGGCCGCGCGCGGTCGTGCGCGGAGATCTCAAATGGGCCGGAAGGGACGAAACAAGGCGGAAGGCTGAAGGGGGCGACGCGGGGAAAGGAAACCGCAGGTTACGGAGATGGGAAAGCGCCAGAGGGCTGGCGCAGTCCAAGACGCAAGCGAGTGCGACGAGCCAAGGCTAAAGGCTAAATGTCTGCGATTATCAGCGTCATCTGCGGTAAAAATGTTTTTGTTTCGTGTCAATTCGTATCAATTCGCGTCAAAGATTCCCCTCAAAAATCACGTTCCTGGGCAACATGACATTTTTCCCATTTCCTGTTCAACTCGTCGCATGTACGCAATATCGTGCGCCCTGTTTCCGAGGAGCGCAACCGTCCCGGTCGCCCTCCGCTTTTCTCCATCCGTGCCGATCCGCCGTAGGCCAGGCAAAGGCGGATTCATCAGCGTTTATCCGTGGTTAATGTTTTGTCAAATTTACGTCAATTCGCGTAAAATTTTACTGTCGTTTCCCCTTATTTTACTCAGGTTTACTCATCTTTCTCGCGTTTTTTTTCGCACGCGCTGACGCGAATTTTGAATGGGGAAAGGTAAAGGATGAAGGATGAAACGGGAGTATGGGGCGGGTTGCATGCCGGCCCGGGCCGCGTGAACGCGGAACTACGAACGGGGGGCCGCGTGAACGCGGAACTACAAACGGGGTGGCTACGACCGGGGGAAATTAAATAAACATGGCAAAAATGGCATCTGGCACTATTTTTTGAGGTGAACCGGCAGACGCCGGCTGTTAGGATAAACAAATGTGGCGCATGAAAAATCTGGTTTTGACGGTTTTAACGGTCGCGGGGGGCGTTCTCTGCTTCTGCGGCTGCGGAAAGAATACTTCAACGGTTGAGAACAAAGAGAGTTATCCATTGCCCGACCCGCCGGTGGTGGTGAATTGCCATGCGGGGATACGGGGAGGACGGTTGATCATTGATGAAGTGGGCGACCCGAAGACATTTAATTATATCACCGCGAATGAAGGGTCGTCGTATGATATTTGCCGGTTCATTTTTTGGGGGCTGCTGAACCTGGATGTGCCGACGCAAACGGTGAAGCCCGGGCTTGCCGATTGGTGGACCAACTCGCCTGACGGCCGAACCTGGACGTTTCATCTCCGGAAAAATCTTTGTTGGAGCGATGGCGCTCCGCTCACCGCGGATGACGTGGTCTTCACCTGGAATGACATCATCTACAATCCGAATATTAACAACGTCATGCGGGACGCCTTCATTCTGGACGGGAAAGAATTTACGGTGACGAAAATAGACGATTTGACGGTGCAATTCGTGACGCCGAAGGTCTATGCGCCGTTTTTGATAACCGCGGGGCAGGGCGTTCCCATCATGCCGGAACACATTCTCGCGAAGTCGGTGGCCGACGGGACATTTACCTCCGCCTACAGTGTCAATTCCGATCCGTCAGAAATTGTCGGGAGCGGGCCGTTTCGCTTGAAGGAATACAAGCCGGCGCAATACACGTTGCTCGAACGCAACCCATATTTTTTGGAAGTGGATACCAATGGCACGCGGTTGCCCTATACCGACGACGTGATTTTCGAGGTGGTGCCGGATATGAACGCGATTTCGCTGCGTTTTTTGAGCGGGGAGAGCGACATAGATGATATGATTTATCCGTACGAATACGACCAGTTCAAGACGGCATCCGCGAGCGGGAAATTCAGGTTGCTGGAGCCGGGAGTGGGTTTGGAGGAAACTTTTGTAACCTTCAATGAGAACACGAACATAAATCCGCAAACGGGCAAGCCGCTGGTGGATCCGGTAAAGCTGGCATGGTTTCGCAACACGAAATTCCGCCAGGCCTGTTCTTACGCGATCAATCGCAAAGCGATCATTGATTCCATTTTCTCCGGCCGCGGGATACCGGCGTATGGTTTCGAGACGCCGGGCAACAAGAACTGGTATAATCCAAACATCCAACAATATCCGTATGACCCGGGGAAGGCGCTTGAATTGCTGAAAGAAATTGGAATTGAAAAACGCAACGGCGACAATTTTTTGACGGATGCGGGCGGCCACCCGATTGAATTTGTATTTAATACCAACACAGGAAACGGCGCCCGTGAAAAAATGGCGATGTTGATTGCCGCCGATTGGGAGAATCTGGGCATGAAGGTCATTTTTCAGCCGATTGAATTCAACACGCTGATCAGCCGGATTGACGATACGCATGATTTTGATTCTTTTTTGATGGGGTTTTCGCCGACAATGACCGACCCCTCCGACAACATGAACGTCATAAAATCCAGCGGTTACACGCATGAATGGTTTCCACGGCAAAAGACGCCTTCGACCGATTGGGAGGCGCAAATGGATGAATTGATGGATGCGCAGATGCAGACGATAGACTACAACGAGCGAAAGAAGGATTACGACGAAATCCAGGCAATCCTCGCCGAACAGATGGCGATGATTCCCACGGTCACTCCCATGTATTATGCCGCGATCCGTTCGGACATCGCGAATGCGCGTCCATCGGCATTGAGCTATTATCGGGCGTCATGGAACGCCGAGGAGCTTTATTTTACGAACGGGGCGGCGGGGAATGAGTGAGGGCGTGATGGCGGGCGCCCTGCCGATTGGGAAATCGGCGATACGGCAGATTTGGAAATCTGCGCTACGACTGGCGCTGAATTTGCTGGCGTTTGGCCGGCGCAACGATTTAACATTTCGAGGGTTCGACCATTTTATTACATGCCTTTACTTGACGGAAAAACCGGAATTGTCTTTGGCGTCGCCAATAAGCGCTCGATCGCGTGGGCGATTGCGCAGGCGTGGGCGCGCGAAGGGGCCAAACTCGCCTTTACCTACCAGGGCGAACGCCTCAAGGAAAACGTCGCTGAACTGGGGGGAACGTTCGGGGCGGACACTTTGATTTTGCCGTGCGACGTGACGCGGGACGACGAAATCTCCGCTGTGTTCAAAACGGCGGGGGAAAAGTTCGGCAAACTGAATCTGCTGCTTCATTCCGTTGCGTTTGCGCCCAAAGACGCGCTGGAAGGGGAATTTGTGAATACGAGCCGCGAGGCGTTTCGGGTGGCGCATGACGTCAGCGCCTATTCGCTGGTGGCGCTCGCCCGCGGCGCGGCGCCGTTAATGACGGACGGCGGGAGCATCGTGGCGATGACCTATTACGGCGCGGAAAAGGTGGTGCCGCATTACAATGTGATGGGGGTGGCCAAGGCCGCGCTCGAAGCGAGCACGCGATATCTGGCCTACGATCTCGGCCCGAAAAAAATCCGGGTCAATTGCATCAGCGCCGGCCCGGTGAACACGCTGGCGGCGCGCGGGATTGCGGGGTTCACCGAAATGCTCAAACATTACGAGGTACACGCGCCGCTGAAGAGAAACGTGTTACCGGAGGAACTGGGAGCGACGGGGCTTTTTCTGGCGAGCGACGGGGCGGCAGCGATCACGGGTCAGGTGATTTACGTGGATTCGGGATATCAGATTATGGGGATGTAGCCGGCTTGGCCGGAAGGACGCCGATGCCGGAAGGACGCCGTCGCCGGAAGGACGCCGATCGCCGGAAGGACGCCGACGCCGGAAGGACGCCGTCGCCGGAATGACTAATGACTAAACCATAATGACTAAGGAATGGGGAAAATATCCAATGACTAAATTTTTCGAGTGCCAGCATTTGATCATTTGGAATTAATTCGTCATTAGGGCTTAGTCATTAGTCATTCCCAATCTAGGGAGGGCGCTTCATTTCGAAGCGGTCGCGGGTGCGGCAGTACCAGTGGGGGGATGACATGCGGCCAATCAGGAAAAGCTTTTCGGTGTTGATGCGATTTGTTTGCGCATCAAACAATTCCTCGCGCACATGCAGCCGTTTGATCAAGCCAATGACGACGCGATTGCCGCCGATTTGCAGGGTGCCCCATTCGGCGCATTCCAGGTTCGCCGGCGATTCGGCGATGCGCGGCGGTTTGACGATGGATGAGGGGATGGCAGTCAATTTGGCGCGCACCAATTCATTTTCGCCGTAAGGCAACGACGCGGCGCATTGATTCATCGCCTCGGCAATGTTTTCATCCACGAGATTAACGACGAATTGATGGGTGGCGCGGATGTTCAACGCGGTGTCTTTGGGCACGCCGTTCTCGCGGTCCGCGGGCGCGAAGGCGCAGATGGGAGGGTGGGCGCCGAGGCAGTTGAAAAAGCTGAACGGCGCGGCATTGATTTTTCCATCCAGGCTGAGGGTAGTGACGAGGGCAATGGGGCGCGGCACGACGAGGCTGACGAGCAACTGATAAGCACGGTCGGCAAAATCTTTTTCCAGGTCCAGTTCCACCATGGGGCAAGGTTAGGATATTTTAATCAGCCGCGCAACATACGCGCCGTCAACAGCGTCGCTGAAGGGGAACAATTCTCTTTTGAAGTCCAATTTGAAGTTTTTATGGCCGCGCAGGAATTCTTCAACCACGCCGGAATTTTCCTCCGGTTCAAGGCTGCAAGTGCTGTACACGAGCGAGCCGCCCGGTCTTAATTTCGGCGGGGCGGATTCGAGCAAATCCAATTGCGCCTGGCGCAGCCGCTCGATTTCCTCCGGGGAAATCCGCCAGCGCAAATCCACGCGGCGGCGCAGGACGCCGGTGTTGGAGCAGGGGGCATCAATCAAGATTCGATCGAATGGCCGATTGCCGAGGGCGGTTGGCCGAATGGATTCAACGCAGGTGACGCCGAGGCGTTGGCAATTTTCGCGGAGGCGGTCCAACCGTTCTTCCGAAACGTCGGTGGCGACGATTTTGCATTCGTTGCGGGCGAGTTGGGCAATGAAGGTGGTTTTGCCGCCGGGCGCGGCGCATAAATCGAGAATGGCCTCACCCGGTTTGGGCGCCAGGACGAGGGGCGCGAGCAGGGTTCCCGGGTCCTGGAGATAAAACCAGCCGTCGCGGAAACTGCCCAGCAAAGCGAGGGGGGGATGCGATTTCAATTCAAAGATGAGGTTCTCATCAAGCCAATCACGCCGGACGAAATCATATTCCACGTCTTCCTCGCGCCATTTTTCCAAGAGCTTGCCGGGGTCAATCTTGAGGGTATTGAGCCGGGCGTAAAGTTTCGGCGGCTGATTGTTCCAATCGAGCAATTGGCGGGCATTTTCATCGCCGAACAGTTTTAGCCATTTGGCGATCAGGTATTGGGGATGGGAAAAACCGATTGCGGGGTTCGAGGTTTTCAAATCCGCGAGGATTTTTTTGGTTTCATCGAACTCGCGCAGGTAACCGCGCAGGAGGGCGTTGACGAAGCCGGATTGGGGGCCGAGGCCGAGGCGTTTGGCGATTTCCACGGTTTCATGGACGGCGGCGTGAGCGGGGATTTTATCCAGCCAGAAAATCTGGTAAAGGCCGAGGCGCAGCAGGTTCTGCAAGGCGGTCTTTTGCTCGCGGCCATTGGTTTTGCGCTGGATGAGCCAGTCGAGGGCGGCCTGCCAGCGGACGGCGCCATAGACGATTTCCTGGCACAGGCGGCGGTCGGCGGCGGACAAGGCGGCATCAGTCAGTTGGCGATCCAAGAGGGTCTCGGTGAACACGCCGGGGGCGCGTTTTCCGAGAATTTGCGCCGCGATTTGTCTTGGATTTTGGCCGTTCACCAATTTTAATATGGCATCCAGCACTTGGGAAGCGAGACTAAAAGATATGAGAGAAGAATTCGAAAAACTGGCCGCCGCGGGCAAAATTGAGGGTCGGCACGTGGAGGCACTGGCCAAGCTCACCGCGAGCGGTTGTTGTCAGCATCGCAGTTGGGGATTTGGAAAGATCCGGGCGATGGACACGGTGTTTGCGCGGTTCACGATTGATTTTCCCAATAAACCCGGCCACACGATGGATTTGGCGTTTGCGGCGGAGAATCTCAAGCCGATTCCCAAAGATCACATTCTGGCGCGGAAGGCGAATGACCTGGAGAGCGTGCGGGCGCTGGCGGCGCATCATTTGGAACTGATCAAGCTCGTGTTGAACAGCTTCGGCGGTCGGGCCACGGTGGATCAAATCCAGCAATCGCTCGCGCCGGACGTTATTGCCGACGATTGGCAGAAATGGTGGGAGACGGCACGGCGTGAGATGAAGAAGGACGGTCATTTCATAGTGCCGACGAAGAAATCGGACCCGGTGGTCTTTCAACAGCAGGAAGTGACGCTACAAGACCGGTCGCTGGCGGATTTCAGGAAGGCCAAGGGACTGAAGGCGCGGGTGGCGGTGGTGACGGAGATTCTCAAAGCGCTTCCGGATTTTAAAGACAAGGGGGCGGCGGCCAATGAAATCATTTCCGCGCTGAATACGGACATAGCCACGCATCAGCGGACGCAGCCGTCGGTGGCGTTGGAGGCGATATTTGCGCGCGACGAATTGCGGCATGCCGCCGGCGCGGCGCCGATGGAAGGCGAAATTTCGGACGCGCAAATCTGGTCGCAAGACGGGCTTAGATTCGGGCCGCTGCTCGAAGCGATAGCGGCGGCGAAACATCATCGCGCGCTCGAATCGTTCAAGCAGGCGCATCCTGACGATTGGCCGGAGGTGTTGCGGGGCGCGATCAACATGGTTTCGGCGAAACTGGCGAAGGAATTTGCCACGTTGCTGGTGCGCGAAGGCAAGCTGGAATTGCTGAAGGAAACGCTGGCCAAATTAATCAGCCAGCATACGGCGGGTTCGGAATTGCTGTTATGGTTTGCGCGCGAGCGCAACGAGGATTTTGTGGATATTCTGGGTCCGGAAGTATTTCGGGCGATGCTGACGGCGATGGAGCGGGATCAGTTTAACGAAAGGCGGTCGAATCGGCTGCGCGATTTCATCATGGAAGACCAGGAATTAATCGGCGAATTGACGGCCAGCGCGGACATCGAGGTGATCAAAGACCTGACCCGCGCGCTGCAGCTCTCGACGGTATTTGACGACATGGACAAGCGGTCATTGCTGGCGCGGCTGGTGAAGGCGCATCCGGCGATTCAATCGCTGATCAGCGGGGAACAAACCCGGCAGGACACGACGCTGGTGGTGTCCTGGGAGAGCCTGGAACGGCGGCGGGGCGAATATCAGGAACTGGTGCAGAAGAAAATTCCGGCCAATTCCAAGGAAATTGCGATTGCGCGGAGCTACGGGGATTTGCGCGAGAACCACGAATACAAGGCGGCCAAGGAAATGCAGAAGGTGTTGATGCGCCGAAAGGACGAACTGGAATCGCAATTGGGCCGCGCCCGCGGCGCCGATTTTTCAAATGTCAAGACCGACGCGGTGAACATCGGGACGGTGGTGCAGACGACTGATCTGGCCACGAACCAAGTGGAGACGTTCTCGATACTGGGCGCATGGGATTCCGACCCGGACAAGGGCGTCATCAGCTATCTGACGCCGATCGGGCAGGCGCTCCTGAATCGCAAAGTGGGCGACGAGGTGGAGTTTGAATTGCATGGCGCGATTCATCGCCATCGTGTTGAAAGGATCGAGGGTGCCAAAATTGAGAGTGCGGCGACGGCGAGCGTTCCGGTTGACGCGAATTGACGCGAAGGGGACGCGAATGGAAAGGCAAAAGGATGAAGGATGGATGGGGAAAACAAGGATGAAGAAACCGCTACAACGGGGTCGCGGCGGGGAAATTTAACAACAAAGGAACAAAGGAACGAAGACTGGTTTAACCGCGGATAACGCAGATGGGCGCAGATGACGGAGGCTGTGGGAGAGCCGCGAAAATGCACAAAACGCACAAAGAAAAGCGGGGACCGGACGGCGGGAAAAGGGAAGGTGCTTACGCGAATTGACGCGAAGGAACGCGAATGGAAAGGGGAAAGGCTAAAGGATGAAGGCGTGAGGCTGGGCAGACCTGCGGGTTCGCGGGACATTTCTGCGCCGCCTTCCAAAACGGGCGACTGGAAAGTCGCCGGCACCCGCAGGCTGGAAAGCCCGCGCTACGGAGATATGGGAGGAAGGATTACGCTTTTCCGCCGAAGGTCACGTAATCGTCCAGATCGAGGAGGTCGCACCAAGTGGTGATGTCCCCGCGCTTTGGGCCGACGGTTTTTTGCATGCCGTTGAAATAGTCGCGTGATTCGACGTCGCCGGGGACGCGTTTTTCAGCAAGCCGCGACCAGATGGCGATTTCGACTTCGGTGCGTTTGTGTTTGGCGTTGGCGTTGATCCATTCGAGGATCTCGCCGTCGCCTTTGCCGGCGGCCAGTTCTTTCTTGAGCGCCTCGGCGTCAATGCCGGCGAATTCGAGGAAGCGTTGGTCGAGGGGACAGTTATAATGATATTCGCCGTTTTTGCCGGCGATGGTGGCGCGGCCTTTGTCCAAACAACGGGGCAAAATGACGTAGCCGCCCAATCGGACGCGGGGGCTGCGCGGCGGAAATTTTGTCAAATCAGGTGTAATCAGTGGCATAGTTTTTCTTTCGAAGCTCTAAATTGGACTAAAATCGCGGAAATGCAAGTTCTGTCAGTTTTCGTTTGGGGGAAGAGGGAGCGGCCTGAGAATCAAGGGGTCCCTGTGCCGCATTCCAAAACTGGCGACTGGGAAGTCGCCGGAACCCGCAGGCTGGAAGGCCTGCGCTACGGCTTTGTCACTGGCCCTGATCGGTCGTGGCGCGGTAACCGACGATCTGGCCGTCGGGAAGGCGGACGGCATTGGATTGGTTGAATTGATAGGAAGCGCTCCAATTGCCGGCAAGGCGCAGGAGGGTGGTTCGTTGGGCCGCAATCGTCACCGGAACCGTGACATAGCCATAGCCGTTGGCGCGGGCGACCACCCGGTAACTTCCGGTCGGCAAGGATACGCGGCGGGGGTCCTGGAAAATGGTTCCGGAATCATTGTGAATCTTTCGCAGCAGTTTTCCGTGATCGGAATAAATCCGGTAATCGGAGTACTCGGGGCGATTGGGGTCGCGGCTGTTGAAGTCGGCGGTTACGACATAGGCGGAATAAACGACCAGGGTCCCGGTATCGGGATTGCCCGCGACGGCCGGGGAGGGGACGGGGCCGACGGGTTGCAAGACCAATCCATCTTTGGCTGAGGCGCAGCCGGTCAAAGAGGCGATGGCGGTTGCCAGGAAGAGGGTAAGGAATGTTTTCATTGTTTCGAGCTTGCCACATTTTTACTAATATGGAAAGTTTTCTGAAAGGAATTTAATGAACGGTTCAAGGGGTTTTAATAAAGATAGTGTCTGATATAATGTCGAACTGACACCCCTATGAGAATCCTGTTGGTAGAAGACGAAAAGAAAGTGGCTGAGATCATTGAGCGCGGCCTGAAGGCGGAGCGTTTTGCGGTGGATGTTTCCCACAACGGCCGCGCCGGCTGGGAGATGGCGGCGACGTACGAATACGACCTGATCATCCTGGATTTGATGCTGCCGGAGATGAGCGGGACGGAAATCCTGGAAAAAGTCCGTCGTAAAAACGCCCAGGTTCCCATTCTAATACTCACTGCGCGCGATACGATGAGCGACAAGGTGAAGAATTTTGAATTGGGGGCGGACGATTACCTGACCAAGCCGTTTGCGTTTGCGGAACTGCTGGTGCGGGCGAAGGCGTTGCTGCGGCGCGGTCCGGTGAACCGATCGAGCGTGCTGCGGGTGGGGGATTTGGAAATTGACCGGCTATCCCAAAGCGTGAGGCGGGCGGGCAAGAAGATCGAGTTGACGGCCAAGGAGTATTCGCTGCTGGAATATCTGGCGACCAACCCAGGCCGCGTATTTTCACGCACGATGATCATCGAACACGTCTGGGACCAGAGTTTCCAGGGGCTGACGAACATTGTTGACGTCTATGTGCGGCATCTGCGGGAAAAGGTGGATGACACGTATCCTCTCAAGCTATTGCGCACCGTGCGGGGGGTGGGCTACAGCCTGAGTGACGAGGCGTCCTAATGAATTTGCGCTCCATCAGTTTCCGGCTGGTGCTTTGGTATTCGCTGCTGCTGGCGGGTATTTTTTCCGCACTTTTTGCGCTGCTCTATTTTAACGTGGGCCACTTTCTGCAAAACGACATGCAGCAGGCGCAATTGCGGCACGCGCAACAAATCGCCAACTCGCTTTTGGACGACGCGGATTTGGCGGACAATGAACGGGTGGCCGCGAGGGCGAAGGAATGGTTCGAACCGGAGAGCAACGACCGTTTCATCCGCATCACCCGGGAAACCGATGGCGAGGTGATTTACACGTCCGGCGCGCCGACGGACGGGAGTTTCAATCCGGCTGAGGTGCCCCCGCTTCCGTTTTCGCCGGGAATGGAATATTCGCGGCAGATAAAATTGCGCGGCGACAAAACGCTGCTGGTGACGGCATTGAAATACACGTCGCCGGACCATCGGGGATACCTGGTGGAATTTGGCGCGTTGCTGGACCCGATCAAAACGATGCTGAATCACCTGGTTCTGCAACTGGCGCTGGGCCTGCCGCTGGCCATTGTGATCGTGACGGTGGGGGGCTATCTGCTGGTGCGCCGGGCGCTGGCGCCGGTGGAACGGATCACGCGGGCGGCGGAGCGGATCACGCAGCATAACCTGAGCGAACGGCTGCCGGTGGCGAACACGGGGGATGAGTTGGAGCGGCTTTCGATTTCACTGAACCGAATGATAGCGAGGCTGGACGATGCGTTTCAGAATTCAAAACGTTTTGTAGCCGATGCTTCGCATGAATTGCGGACGCCACTGACGATATTGCGAGGGGAGTTGGAAAGCATGACGGAAGACGGGCGTTTGGACAGGGAATGGCGGGAGCGCGCTGGCAGCCTGCTCGAAGAAACGGAGCAATTGAGCAAAATCGTGGAGCAACTGTTCACGCTCTCGCGTCTGGATGCCGGTGAAGCGCAAACCGAATGGTCGCGATTCGACCTGGCTGAAATGGCCAGAAGCACTGCGGAACAAATGAATTTGCTGGCCGAAGACAAGGGGATCTCTGATCAGCTGCGAGGCCGGACCGCCGGTGACGGTGGAAGGGGACGCGACGAGGCTCAAACAGGTGGTGGTGAATCTTCTGGACAATGCCAT
Organism: uncultured Verrucomicrobiae bacterium; assembly: GCA_963755515.1. Taxonomy (GTDB): domain Bacteria; phylum Verrucomicrobiota; class Verrucomicrobiia; order Limisphaerales; family UBA11358; genus UBA11358. Next base: position 48,342 of record CAVWKA010000014.1, read on the forward strand.
CAAATACACGCCGAAAGACGGGGCGATTCAATTGCGGATTCGCGCCGTGAATGGCCACGCGATTTTGGAGGTGGAAGACAATGGCATTGGCATTGCGGCGGAAGCATTGCCGCATGTTTTTGAACGCTTTTTCCGCGTGGACCAGGCACGTTCCGACGATTCGGAAGGCGCGGGGCTGGGGCTGTCCATCGTGAAATCCATTTGCACGGCGCACGGAGCGGAAGTGGACGTGGTGAGTGTACCGCAGATGGGCACGCGGTTCCGTGTGAAGATGCCGTTGTATAAAAATTAAAGTTATGAAGTTCAAAATTTTCCATTGTCAATTCAATCTTGTCTCCGGCTTATGCGGGGTTTCGGCGGTGGTCCTCATTGGTTTGGGGATTTTCTGGATGACCCGGCGTTCGAGCGCCCAAGCACTGCCGCCGGACAGCGCGGCCAGCCTGCCGACGGTGAGCGTGGAGAAAGTGAGCCGGGAAGATCTTTACAAGGAAGACACGGTGCCGGCGGAGTTTCGTCCGTATGTGGAGGTGGAATTGCATGCGAAAGTCTCGGGATACGTGAAGGACATGAATGTGGATTTTGGCGACAAGGTAAAGGCGGGTGAGTTGCTGGCCGCGCTCGAAGTGCCGGAACTCCACGACGATCTTAATAATGCCATCGCGGACGAACAGAAAGCGGAGGCGGATTACACCAACGCCGACTTGATTTACACCCGGTTGACGGGAGTCAACCGCCAGCATCCCAACCTCGTGGCCCAGCAGGACCTGGATACGGCCCTGGCCAATGACCAAGCCGCCGCCGCCGCCATCGCCGCCGCCAAGGCGGAGGTGGGAAAATACCAGACGCTCGTGGGATACACGCAAATCATCGCGCCGTTTGACGGGGTGATTACCCGGCGTTATGCGGACCCCGGGGCGCTCATCCAGGCGGGCACCTCGTCTGACACGCAATCACTTCCCCTGGTCCGTGTATCCGACAATTACCGCTTGCGGCTGGATTTTCCGGTGACGGTTGATTATGTAAAGGACATTCAGATTGGCGATTCCGTTGACGTGCGCGTGGAATCGCTTGACAAAACATTCACCGGCGCCATTTCCCGATTCACCCACGATATCAGTGACGACACGCGCACGATGATCGCGGAAATCGAAGTGCCTAATCCGGACCTGGAAATAGATCCCGGCATGTATGCCACGGTGGTTTTGAAGGTGGAAGACCATCCGAACGCGCTGGCCGTTCCGGTGCAAGCAGTCATCGGCGGCGCGACGTCCACGGTCTATGTCGTCAACGCGAATGACGAGATCGAACAACGCGCGGTCACCCTTGGATTGGAGACTCCGAACGCATACGAGGTGCTCTCCGGCTTGCACGAAGGCGATTTGGTGGTGGTGGGCAACCGGGGGGAAATTCAGAACGGACAAAAAGTCGAGCCAAAGCTGACCGAACTTTCAATGCGGGAGGGAAATTGAAGCGAACGAATGATAAAGCGAACGAATGAACCATGAATGCCCTCTTGACCTCCGAGCAACTGGAAAATCTGCGGCGGATTGACGCCTGCACCCTGGCCAACAGCATCGAGCAATTTCACGAACGATTGCGCAATGAAGGTTTTGCGGACAACTCGATTCATTGTTTGTTTCCGAAATTTCCGGTGATGCTGGGCTATGCGGCGACGGTCAAGATTCGCGGATCCAACCTGCCGACGGCGGACAGCGTGTACAGCGACCGGACAGACTGGTGGGATTATATTCTGTCGCTTCCGGCGCCGCGGGTGGTGGTGGTTCAGGACGTGGCGACGAAGGTTGGCCTGGGATCGCTGCTGGGCGCGGTGCATATCAACATCCTGCGCGCCCTCGGTTGTGTCGGCGCCGTGACCAATGGCTCGGTGCGGGACATCCCGGCCGCGGAAAAGCTTGGCTTTCAAATTTTCGCCGGCGGCGTTGCGGTCTCCCATGCTTATGTCCATATCGTGGAATTTGGGATGCCGGTTGAAATCGGGGCATTAAAAATCCAATCCGGAGATTTATTGCACGGTGATTTGCACGGCGTTCAGAGCATTCCGCTGGACATCGCCGGCAGTCTTCCGGCCGCCGCCGCAAAAATTGCCGCCCAGGAAAAATTAGTGATTGGGATTTGCCAGTCCGGGGATGTTACCATTGAAAAGCTCCGGGCCGCAGTGGGCGAAAACCGCTCCTAACGCTCAATTCATTTCATGTCCCGCTTTGCCATACGCTTTCCCTATTTGATCGTCGTCCTGTGTCTGATCATTTGCGTGGTGGGCACGACCAAACTGGCCCGGATGCCGGTGGATTTGTTTCCGCCCATCAAAATTCCGGTGGTGGTCGTCGCCACGTTTTATTCGGGAATGCCGCCCGAACAGGTGGAGAACGACATCACGGGGCGGTTCGAGCGATTTTTCACGCTGGCCAGCGGGGTGGACCATATTGAGTCGCGTTCGCTGCCGGGGGTGAGTTTGATCAAGATATATTTTCAGCCGGGGTTCAATGCCGATTCGGCGGTGACGAGCATTGCGAACCTGGCGATGGCGGATTTGCGGCGATTGCCGCCGGGGACGTTGCCGCCGGTGGTGTTGAAGTTTGACGCTTCGAGTTTGCCGGTTTGTTTAATCACGCTGAAAGGGGAGGGGTTGAGCGAAGCGAAGCTGCGCGACCTGGGCCAGTTTGACGTGCGGGACCAGGTCGCCAACGTACCCGGGGCGTCGGTGCCGATGCCCTTCGGGGGGCGCTACCGGCAGATCATGGTTTATGTGGACCCGCTCAAGCTCGAAGCCTATCAGTTGAGCGTGATGGATGTGGTCCGGGCGGTCAATGACGCCAACCTCATATTGCCCGGCCGGTGACGTGAAGATAGGCTCCTATGATTACGATCTTTACGTCAACAGCCAGGTCAACGACATGAAGGACCTCAACGCAGTGCCGTTGAAGACGGTCAACAACGCTCCCGTGGTGGTGGGGGACGTGGGTAAGGCGGAAGATGCGTCACAAATCCAATACAATATTGTGCGAGTGGACGGGCAGCCGTCGGTGTATTTGCCGGTGCTCAAGCAGGGGGGCGATGCGAACACGATTGCGGTGGTCAACGGAATCAAGAAAGCGGTTTCCCACCTGCTGGACGTGCCGAAACAACTGGTGACGAAGGTCGTCTTCGACCAGTCCGCGTTTGTCAAGGGGGCGATTATCAACATCGTATGGATCGGCGTCATTGGACTGTTGCTTACGGGCGTATTGCTGATGGTTTTTTTCGGGACGTTGCGGGCGACGTTTGCCGTGTTTCTTTCCGTTCCCATTTCCGTTTTGGCGGCGATCATCGGATTGGCGATGGGGGGCAGTTCGATCAACACCATGCTGCTGGGCGGGCTGGCGCTGGCATTTCCGCGCTTGATTTTCAATTCCGTGGTGGTGCTGGAAAGTATCTTTCGCCATTTGGAGGCGGGCGAAGCACCGGTTGTCGCCGCCGAACTGGGCAGCGAAGAGGCGGCGCGGCCCGTTCTGGCGTCCACTCTGACGACGGCGGTGGTTTTCTTTCCGGTTATTTTTCTTTACGGGGTGAGCAAATATCTTTTTTCGGCGCTGGCATTGAGCGTTGTGCTGTCGCTGGCCGCGTCGTATTTGGTTGCGGTGACAGTCGTTCCGCTGTTTTGCGCAAAACTGATAAAATCGCCGCAAACGCAAGGCGGGAGCGAACCGTCCGGCGGCAAGAAGCGATGGGGCGCGCGGTTCAACGACTGGTTCAACCGCAAGTTCAAACAGATGCTCGACCGGTATGAAGGCTTGCTGAAGCTGGCGCTGGCGCGTCCGCTGGCGATGGTGGCGGGCATCACGGGCATTTTTATCCTGAGTCTTGGCCTCTATCCGTTCATTGGGGAGGCGTATTTTCCGCGCACGGATCCCGGGCAATTTGTCGTCAATCTCAAGGCGCCCATCGGCACACGCATTGAAGACACGGACCTGTTGGTGCAAAGGGTGGAACAAGTCATCCGCGAAGTTGTGCCGGCGAAGGACCTGAAGATTATCGTCTCAAACATCGGCGTGACGGCGGGATTTTCCTGCATCTACACGCCCAACTCGGGTCCGCACACGGCGTTTGTGCAGGTGGGCTTGAACGCCGGGCACCACTTGAGCAGTTTTCAATACATGGATTTGGCGCGGGCGCGGTTGCGGAAGGAAGTACCGGAGGTGGCCGCGTATTTCCAGACCGGCGGATTGGTGGATGCGATTGTGAACCTGGGTTTGCCCGCGCCGATTGACGTACAGGTGAGCGGCATGGATTTGGAGGCGATGCACCGGACGGCGGTAGAGATCGCGCGTTCAGCCCGGGCGTTGCCGGGCGTGAGCGATGTGCTGGTGCCGCAGGACGTGGATTACCCGGCGCTGCGGTTGGACATCAGCCGTTTACGGGCGAGCGAACTGGGGTTAAACGAAAAGGAAGTGGTGGACAATGTCATCACGGCGTTGACGTCGGACATGATGATCGCGCCCAGCTACTGGGTGGACCCAAAGAGCGGCAACGATTATTTTCTCACGGTCCAATATCCTGAGAATTACGTTGGGCGTCTGGAGGACCTGACAGCGATTCCGCTTCATGGGGTCAATCACGTGAAAACGACCCGGTTGGACACCGTCAGCCAAATCAGCCACATGGAATCGCCGACGGAAGAGGATCACTATCAATTGCAACGTGTGGTGGACGTCTATGTATCGCCTTCGGGGGAGGATTTGGGAGGCGTGCTTAAAGGGATTCGAAAAATCATTGGCCGGACGCAGGTGCCGGAGAATGAGCGCGTAACAATTCGCGGTTCAGTGGGGGCGATGCAAGTGTCGTTTCGGAGCTTTGGGCTGGGGCTGATTCTCTCGACGCTGCTGGTGTATTTGATTCTGGTGGCGCAGTTTCGGTCGTTTGTCGATCCGCTGTTGATTTTGCTGGCGGTGCCGACGGGGATAACCGGGGTGTTGGTGATATTGTTTTTGACGGGCACGACGCTGAACGTCATGTCCTTGATGGGGGTGGTGATGGTGTTGGGGATTGTCGTTTCCAACAGCATATTGATTGTGGAATTTACGAACCGGGCGCGCGCGCAGGGTCGTCCGCTGCGCGAAGGGATTTGTCTGGCGTGCCGGAGCCAGTTGCGTCCGATCCTGGTCACGTCATTGGCGACGGTGATTGGCTTGCTGCCGATGGCCGCGAAATTTGGAGCGGGCAGCGAGGCGTATGCGCCATTGGCACAGGCGATTATCGGCGGATTGGCGGTGTCAGTGATCCTGACCGTTTTCCTCGTGCCGGCGGCGTATTTGCTGGTGCATCAAAAACAGAACGCCATCCCCCCGGCCCCGATTGATTCCGGCGGATAATTATTCCTGAATTTTTTATGTCCCGATTTGCCATACGCTTTCCCTATTTGATTATTGTCATCTGCCTGATTACCTGCGTGGTTGGGGTGACGAGTTTGGTGCGGATGCCGGTGGACTTGTTTCCACCGATCAAAATTCCGGTGGTTGTGGTCGCGACATTTTTCAACGGCATGCCGCCGGAGCAAATCGAAACGGACATCACGGGGCGGTTCGAGCGATTTTTCACGCTGGCCAGCGGGGTGGACCACATGGAGTCGCGTTCGCTGCCGGGGGTGAGTTTGATCAAGATATATTTTCAGCCGGGGTTCAATGCCGATTCGGCGGTGACGAGCATTGCGAACCTGGCGATGGCGGATTTGCGGCGATTGCCGCCGGGGACGTTGCCGCCGGTGGTGTTGAAGTTTGACGCTTCGAGTTTGCCGGTTTGTTTAATCACGCTGAAAGGGGAGGGGTTGAGCGAAGCGAAGCTGCGCGACCTGGGCCAGTTTGACGTGCGGGACCAGGTGGCCAACGTACCCGGGGCGTCGGTGCCGATGCCCTTCGGGGGGCGCTACCGGCAGATCATGGTTTATGTGGACCCGCTCAAGCTCGAAGCCTATCAGTTGAGCGTGATGGATGTGGTCCGGGCGGTCAATGACGCCAACCTCATATTGCCGGCCGGTGACGTGAAGATAGGTTCGCTGGATTATAATCTTTACGCCAACAGCCAGGTCAACGACATGAATGATCTCAACGCAGTGCCGTTGAAGACGGTCAACAACGCTCCCGTGGTGGTGGGGGACGTGGGCAAGGCGGTGGATGGTTCGGAAATCCAATACAATATTGTGCGGGTGGACGGGCAGCCGTCGGTGTATTTGCCGGTGCTCAAGCAGGGGGGCGATGCGAACACGATTGCGGTGGTCAACGGAATCAAGAAAGCGGTTTCCCACCTGCTGGACGTGCCGAAACAACTGGTGACGAAGGTCGTCTTTGACCAGTCCGTATTCGTGCGCAACGCGATTGATAATTTGATCCACGAAGGACTGATCGGACTGGTGCTCACGGGCGTCATGATTTTGATTTTTTTGGGCAGCATGAGGGCGACACTGGCGGTTTTTCTTTCGATTCCGCTGTCGGCGCTGGCGGCGTTCATTGCGCTGCAATTGGGCGGCAGCACGATCAACACGATGATTCTGGGGGGGCTGGCGCTGGCGTTTTCCCGGTTGATTGACAACTCGGTGGTGGTGCTGGAAAACATTTTCCGGCACATGGAGCTTGGGGAAAAACCGGAAGCGGCCGCCGAACGGGGCGGGCGCGAGGTGGCATTGCCGGTGCTGGCGGCGACGTTGACTACGGCGATCGTTTTTTTCCCGGTGACGTTTCTTTACGGCGTGAGCCGGTTTCTTTTCACGGCGCTCGCGCTGTCGGTGATTTTGTCGTTGTTTGCCTCATATCTGGTGGCGATGACGGTAGTGCCGCTGTTTTGCGCGAATTTGATCAAGCTGCACCAGGGGCATGGCGGGGAGGAATCCGGCAAGCCCAAAGGGTGGGGTGCGCGGTTCAACCGCTGGTTCAACCGCAAGTTCAAACAAATGCTGGATCGCTATGAAGGCTTGCTGAAGCTGGCGCTGGTGCGTCCGCTGGCTACGGTGCTGGGCATCACGGGCATTTTCGTTCTGAGTCTGGGGCTTTATCCGTTCATTGGGGAGGCGTATTTTCCGCGCACGGACCCCAGCCAGTTTGTCATCAACCTCAAGGCCCCGACCGGCACACGCATTGAAGACACGGACCTGTTGGTGCAAAGGGTGGAACAGGTCATCCGCGAAGTTGTGCCGCCGAAGGACTTGAAGATTATCGTCGCAAACATCGGCGTGACGGCGGGTTTTTCGGCAATTTACACTCCCAATTCGGGTCCACACACGGCGTTTGTGCAGGTGGGCTTGAACGCCGGGCACCACTTGAGCAGTTTTCAATACATGGATTTGGCGCGGGCGCGGTTGCGGAAGGAAGTGCCGGAGGTGGCCGCGTATTTCCAGACGGGCGGATTGGTGGACGCGATTTTGAACCTGGGCATGCCCGCGCCGCTGGACGTACAGGTGACGGGCATGGATATGGACGAGTCACACGCCATTGCGGTGGACATTGCCAACCGGGCGCGGGCGCTGCCGGGGGTGAGCGACGTGCTGGTGCCGCAGGACGTGGATTATCCGGCGTTGCAGTTGAATATTAACCGGGTCCGCGCGAGCGAACTGGGGTTGAATGAGAAGGAAGTGGTGGGCGACGTCATCACCGCCCTGACGTCCGACCAGATGATTTCGCCCAGCTATTGGGTGGACCCAAAGAGCGGCAACGATTACTTTCTGACCGTCCAGTATCCCGAGAATCTTCTTCCCCGGAATTTTTCCGATCTCAGTTCCATTCCATTGCGCGGCCTGGGACTGCCTGAGCCGACGCGATTGGACACGGTGAGCCAGTTCACCCATTTGACCGCGCCGACCGAGGTGGACCACTACCAGCTTTTGCGGACGATGGATGTGTATGTGGCGCCGTCTGGCGAAGACATCGGCAAGGTATTGCACGGGGTGCAAAACATCGTCCGGACGATGAAATTGCCGCAAAATATTCGGGTCACCATCCGCGGCTCGGCGGAAGCGATGCAGGTTTCCTTCCGTAGTTTCGGCCTGGGATTGATTCTTTCAACGGTGCTGGTGTATCTGATTCTGGTGGCGCAATTCCGGTCGTTCCTGGACCCGTTTCTGATTTTGCTGGCGGTGCCGACGGGATTGACGGGTGTGTTGCTGATTCTGTTTGCGACCGGCACCACGCTGAACGTGATGTCGCTGATGGGGGTGGTGATGATGGTGGGCATTGTGGTTTCCAACAGTATTCTAATTGTGGAATTTACGAACCGCCTGCGCGAGGAAGGGCGTCCGTTGAAGCAAGCGGTGTCGCTGGCCTGCCGCGTGCGTTTGCGCCCGGTGCTGATGACCTCGCTGGCGACGCTGATTGGCTTGATTCCGATGGCGCTGGCACTGGGGGCCGGGAGCGAGGCCTACGCGCCATTGGCGCGGGCGATTATCGGCGGCCTGGCGGTGTCTGTGGTCTTGACAGTGTTTGTGGTGCCATGCACTTATTACATTATTTATCGAAGGAGGGAAGCGCCGGCGAAAATCTCCGGTGATGGCGCGGCTCCGGCGGCTCCAACACATTGAATAAAATACGATTTATGATCAACCATTTACGATTGTTTCCGGGAATTTTCATCCTGCCGGGATTATTCATTGCCACCGTCGCGTGGGCGGAGGGGACCAACGCCTGGCCGACGCTGACCTTGGCGGAGGCGCAGGCGCTGGCGCTGAAATATCATCCGCAAATCGCGGCGGCGAATTATCGGGCGCTGGCGGCGCAGGAGGCGGTGACGGAGACGCGCGCCGGTTATTTCCCCCAGGTTAATCTTTATGCTGACGCGGTGGGCGTGAATTCGGAAGGTTCGCGTATAATGGCGGGAGGGTTGAACAATCCGAGTGTCTATGATCGTGGCGCCGGGGGATTGCAGGTCAACCAATTGATCACTGATTTCGGTCGCACGGCCAATTTGACGGCCAGCTCGAAGTATCAGGCGCAGGCGGCGAACGAGAATGCCAACACCACCAGTGAGCAGGTTTTGTTGGATGCGGACACTGCCTATTTCAACGTCCTGGCGGCGCGGGCCGTGGTTCACGTGGCGCAGCAGACGTTGGACACCCGGCAGGTGGTGCTCGACCAGATTACCGCGTTGGCGACCAACAAAATAAAATCAGAACTGGACGTCAGTTTCGCACAGGTCGAAGTCCAGCAGGCCCAATTACTCATGGAAAATGCCCAAAACAATGCCGATGCGGCGATGGCGTCATTTTCCACCGCGCTGGGTTACAGTGAGCTTCACCAATTTCAACTGGTGGAGGAAGGGCCACCGGAAAATCCCGGCACCAACGACGTGGAAGATTTGATACAACTGGCGCTGGCTGACCGTCCGGAATTGTTGAGTCTGCGGGACGAGCGGGATGCGGCAAATCGGTTTGCCAGAGGCGAGCGGGACGCGCGACTGCCGATGATAGAAGCGGTGGGGGTGGCTGGCGACGCGCCGGCGCATGACCCCCATTTGCCGGACGATTATGCGGCGGGAGGGTTTCAATTGGACCTGCCGATTTTTGCGGGTGGGCTATATGTTTCGCGGCAACGCGAAGCGGAACTGCAGGCGCAGGCGGACGACAAATTGCTGACCTCCGCGGAAAACAACGTGATTCGCGACGTGCGGATTGCCTGGTTGGATTACAACGACGCAAAAGAGCAGCTTCATACGACTGAGGAGTTGCTGCAGACGGCCAATGAGGCTTACACCCTGGCACAGGCGCGTTATCTGGCCGGAATCAGCTCCATCGTGGAATTGAGCGAAGCACAATTGAACCTCACCTCGGCGCAAATTGCCGAGGCCAACGCCCGCTACAACGTCTTCATTCAGCAAGCCAATGTGACCTATCAGATCGGCGCGTTGCATTAAGGGGGGGCCTGCCTCCATCCGCAAAAAGTATTTTACCGCGCGGCTGCATCGGACTAAATTACCAATCAGATGAGCACGGTTGCCGAAATTGAAGCTGGAATAAAGGCGTTGCCTCCTGACGAGCGCGAACGCCTGGCTGATAATTTGCCTTCCATTCTTCCGGAATTGAACGGCGACGCCCAATGGCGGCGCATCATCAATGACGCGCGCCCGCGTCCGGCGCTTACGGCCCTGGGTGACGAAATCGCCGAAAGAATGAAAGCCAATCCCGCCGCCTTTTCTGACATGCGCGACACGGACTTTGACCAGTCCAAGTAAAATCGCGGGGCACGGAAAAGTTTTGGAAGGCTTACGATGAGCTTCCACCCGACCTCAAGGAAGCTGCCCGCTCGGCGCATCGAAGGTTCGTGGAAAACCCGTCGCATCCGCCGCTGCAATTGGAACGACTGCGTTCCGACCCGCGTTTCTGGTCGGTGCGGGTGACGCGTGATTACCGGGCGGTGGCACAAAGATTTGAAGGTGACGTTTGGGTTTGGACATGGATTGGCAGTCATAAAGATTTCGACCGGCAATTTCCGGCATGAAACCATTCCTTTGCGCGGATATCAAAGGGGGGGAGGCTCCGGCTGAAAACCGGACTTGAAATGAGTCTCGTTACCTCGACTCCTACAGAAATTATTCACGCGACGCCGCCGTTGACGCGAATGTTCTGGCCCGTCACCCAGGCGGCCGCGTCCGATGCCAGGAAGGCAACCACATCGGCAATTTCCGCCCGGTCTGACCGAGCCGGCCGAACGCCGATAATTGCGCAAACCGCTGGATTTGTTCCGCAGTTTTACCGGCAGTGAATAATTCCGTTTCAGTGGGGCCGGGTGAAATCGCATTGACGGTGATGTGGCGGGGACCCAGTTCCCCGGCGAGCGAGCGGGTCAATTGTTCCACCGCGCCTTTGGTGGCAACATAGGCCCCGTAGTTCGGCAACAACCGCGCGGTGGTGGAGCTGGACAAATTGATGATGCGCCCGCCTGTGGCCAGCCGCGTGGCGGCTTGTTGACAGGCGAAAAACGCGCCTTTCACGTTGACCGAGAAAATGTGGTCGTACTCCGCTTCCGAGACGGCGCTGACCGGCTTGGTGAACATGATGCCGGCATTGTTCACCAGAATATCGAGCTGGCCGAAGCGGACAATGGATTCGTCAAAGAGGCGGACGACCTCCGGCACGCGTCCCACATCGGCCTTGATGGCAAACGCCTTGCCACCGGCTGAGACGATTTCATTTACCAGTTTTTCCGCCGGCGCAGCCTGGTTGGCATAATTGACCACCACCCCGGCGCCGTCCCGGGCCAGGCGTTCGGCGATGGCGCGTCCGATTCCGCGTGAGGCACCCGTGACCAGCGCGACTTTCCCTTTTAGAGGATTGCTCATGCCTGAGGTTATCGCAAAATTGCGGCGCGGGCAAACTTCCCGGCTCAATGATAGTGGCGTAATTTACACGACGAGCAGCGGGCAAGTTGCCCGCTGCAACAGGCTGGCAACCGGTTCCACCCAACCAAATCAGGACACTGGCGGCTCAATTCAATTCCGGCGGGCGGGGCGCGAAGGTCTTGATGGAAATGCCGTCCACCGTGGCCGAGCCGGGCATAGACCGAAAAATTAAAATACTTTGAGACTTCGTCGTAATCCGGCAGCAGGGAGAAATCCATCCAATTGCGAAGTTGCTGCGGAAGAAGGGGCATCACGCCGGCGCCGGCCGGGTCAGCGGACGATTGGTCCTTGAGGGTCTTGAAAAGCGGGCGCAACATTTCGCGCTGGTTATCATAGCCGAACAAGCCGCTGCGGGCGCCGCCGACGTTTTGCGCGGCATCAATCAATCCCGGCACACCGGTCAACGGCTTCGGCGGAGTTGACGCGCTGCGGAGGAATTCTTCCATCATGGGAATATCCGTCGTCAACGCCACATACCCGTCGCTGGCCGCGCAATAGAGAAATTTTTGCGGTGTTGGAGCGCCGGCCATGGCCGGCATTTGTCCGCGGGACAACGGAATCGAATAAATTTTGAACCCTTGAAAATTGCGCGGGGGAGGGGCTTGCTGCATCGCCGGGCAGCAACGACAAGAGCGTTGTGATGGAGGCGACGGCTCGGTCGCCGTTTTGAACGCTGAACAGAAAGAGCGAGGGCGCGCCGGCGGCACCTCCGTTTCCATCCGGCGCCTTCTGATAGCGAATAAAGTCGTCGCCGAGATTTTCGAAGAGATTTTTGCGGATATCGAAGCCCGGTTCCTTTTGCTGCGCATTGGCGTTGGCCATGTCAATGGCGGCGTCCAGGCCCACCTTGGCCGCCGGCGAGATGCTGGCAAGAATGTCCTGCAAAGTTTGCCAGGCTTGTTGTCCGTCCACGCGGCAGCGGATGAATTTTGTCACGTCGGCGGGCACAAAAGCCGGCGGCACGGCGGTTTGGTGTTCGAGGGCCAGCATCTTGAAAATTCCCTGCCGGGTGGAAGCGGGTGCGGCGATGAAACAGTCCACTTGCGCGCCCTGTTGCGAATCGCGGTAGGCGAAGCTGACGCTGTTGACCGTGGTCAAACCCAGGGCGGAGATGACTTTATTCCACGGTATCCGCGGCATGACGGTTGGCGCGTCAGGATTGGGCGCAGGCGGCTGAACGGAAGCGAGAATCCCAAAAAACGTTTTGGCGTCGAGCCAGCCGAAATATAGCGGGGAATCGCCGAATTGCGCCAGTTTATCGGCGGCAAATGTGGAATCGTCGCTCAAGGCCGGCATTTCGCTACCGGTCAAATGGGCGACAACCGGGTCAACAACGTCGGTGGAATTTCCGACAATCAGCAGCGAATCAAACTGTCCGACCACCAGTTCGTGCGGTTTTTCGGGGAGGGGGTGTCCGGCCCAGTTCCTGCGCTTGTGGACGCGCGGGAAAGATATACGTGATTGAAGGGGGAATGTCGTTGCTCGAAATCATCACCACTGAGAACGGCACGCCGCGAATGGTTTGGGTCCGGATGGTTTTACCATCGTCGGTCCATTTTTTTTGCAAGGCGGCCAGGTTGGTCTTTAGCAGGCCGCTTTTGCCTTTTGCATCCAGGAGAAAAACGATGCCGGGCAATTGGTCGCCGCCGCCGTTCCAGCCGTTCCGGGTGACGGCGAAGGTCAATTGTCCCTGGGGCAAATCCTCGAAGTCGGCCCATTTGACGCCCAAATCCGTTTCGATGGGGCCGATAATGGCGTCATCCATTTTGCTGATAAATTTGTCGTGAAACGGCTCCATGGCGGGGTCATTCCAGAACTGCCATTGGGGTGATTGGCGGGCGTCGGCGCGCAACGCGGCGAAATCAGGAACGGTGAAAACAAACAAGGTATCCTCGGGCAGAAGATTTTCGGCGGGCGGGATGGCGGCGCGGACGGATGAAAGGGCGAAAAGCAGGGTTGCGGCAAGAAACATTTCCACGGCGCGCCTGCAAAGCTTACGGATCATCATTGGTGGAGTCCTGATGGGCTATTTGTCCGCCGGATGCATGGTGGGGGCGGGAGGATCGAGATAGCGGTACGGATTGTCCGGGTTGTCCGTGGAATAGGCAAAGGCGTCGCGGTGATCGAGGAAATTTTTCACCAACTCGACGGGAATGGCAAAGCCGAGGCCCTCGCCAAAGGTGATTTTCATATTGGTGACGCCGACGACCTGGCCGGCGAGGTTAAAGAGCGGGCCACCGCTGTTGCCCGGATTGATTTGGGCCGTTGTCTGCAAGTACAATTCGCCTTCCAGTTCGCGGGTTTTGGTGCTGATGATGCCCTGCGTGACGGTGCGTTCCAGCCCCATGGGGCTGCCGATGGCAAAGACCGAATCGCCCACGCTCAAGGCGTCAGAGCTGCCGAGGGTGACGAATTTGAATTTAGGAGCGTTTTTATCCTCGATATGCAGCAAGGCCAGGTCGTGAAACTTGTTGATGGCAATGATGCGGACTTTTTTGTAATTGTCGTATTCGAGCTGGCCGTCAATCTGGCGATAGACCTGCACGGAGATTTCGGTTTCGCCTTCGATGACGTGGAAATTGGTGATAAGATAGCCGTCCGGGTTGATGAAGAATCCAGAACCGAGGCCCTCCGGGGTGCTCACTTGCACGACGGCTTCGCCGAGTTGATTGACGAGGTCCTGGACGTCGGCGGTTGGAGCGTTCAGGGGGCCGGCGGTGTAAAATTGCGGCGCGAAGGGGGTGAGGAGGGGGCTGTTGGCGGAATCTTTAGCCAAGATTTCGCCGGCCCGGGTGATTCTAGTGATGGCGTTTTTGGGAATTACGAGGACGGTGTAGCCGACGTCCACCACGATGGAATCGGGCTTTTCGACAAGAATCCTGCCGGTCACCGCGGCCTGGTTTTTCAATTGAACGGTATCGGCGGAAGCGAGCTGCAATCCGAGGAGGATCACCGCCGAAAAAAGCATGTTTTTCTTTAACGACATTGTCAGATAATAACGGACTAAAGGGGTTTTGACAAGGGCGGGGGAAAATGATTCAAAAACAATCAGTTTTTCGACTCATGCTGGAATCCAAATAACCGGAATACGCTCGCGTCCCTGGTTCCGACGATACCAGCCAAAGTGCCCGTCACCCGTGACCAGCTTGAAAGCTGGCTGCAATTCGCTGGCGCGCACGAGTGTCGCGTCGGCAAAATCCATTTCCGGCGCGTATTTTCCAAGCAAGGCCGCGAGCGCGGTTTTTTCAGCCTCCACATCCAACAGAAAATGATAATCGAATAAAATTTGCGCGGCGACCGTGGGATCGCCAATCAAATAACTCGCTTCGGTGAACGCGGCAGTCGTGGTCCAAAGTTGTCCGATATGCTTTTGCCAGAAACTTTGCGCCCATTTTCGCCGGGCCGGAGTTTTGGCGAAGGGACTGACGATGAAGCTGGTGTCAGCGAGAAACATGGCGGCGGCGGATGGCGGCATGGATTTTTTCGCGCTCGGTTTTGCCCGGTAATTCAGGCAGGGTAAAACCACGCCGGCTCAACGCCAGGCTGGCAGGTTCCGCTTCCAATTCCCGGGCTTCGCGGCGCGCTGCTTTACGAAAAAATTCCGCGAGCGACAGCCCTTGGCGCCGCGCCGCACTTTTGAACCGGGCAGTTTCCTCGCGTTTGAGCCGCATTGGATAAATGGTCGTTGACATACAGTTATGTATAGCAATTATATTTGGGAAGTCAACCGTGAAACGTTTACGGCACTTGGATGGAGCGGATGGAACTGGCGGTTTTTTAACCGCAAAGAGTGCAAAGAACACAAAGCCGAAAAATCTTTTACGCGAATTGGCTCAAAGGGACGCGAATTTGACAAAGACAAGGGAGGGAAAGGCCGGGACAGACACGGATTTTTTTACCGCAGATACCGCTGATGAACGCAAATAAAGCGAGCTGGGAGCGGAGGAGACAAACCGGGAAACACACAAAATATGTGAAAAAGCTTTGACGCGAATTGGCGCGAAGGGACGCGAATTGAAAGGGGAAAGGCACGTTCTCACGCAAAGGCCGCAGCCGCCGTCGCCGAGGCTATGGAGGCCAAGAAGGCCGCGAAGAAAAAAGCGGAAGGCTGACCAGTCTTCGCCGCGCTTCGCCCGGCAAGAGAAGGACAAAACTTTTACAAAAGGAAACGAAGAAAACGAAGACCGGATTTAACCACGGATGGGATTCAGAGACTGAAAATCATAACGGCGAAATATGCGGAACGCGGAAACGGCGCCTGCAAATGGAGACACACGACCACCGCACCGACGGCGGCAGGCGAAAGGAAATAATATGCAAATATCAAGGCCCGTTCACGGAATGGGGATTGCATTTTATGTTTTTCCCACCGCATCCTGCCGGGATGGCCAATGACAAACCAACTGAACGGCTCCGGCTGTTTGTGGCCGATTCTGATTCCCGGCGCGGTCCGGGATGAAATAAGCCGCGCGCAAGGCGAACTGCGGGAACTGGCGCCGCGCCAGGCCGTGCGCTGGACGCCGCCGGAACAGTTTCATCTGACACTCAAATTTCTCGGCGATGTGGAGGCGGAACGCCTGGGTGCGTTGAGGGAAGCGCTCGGGACGGTTTGCAGCATGGCGCATCCGTTGCGGTTACGCGCGCAGGGGATCGGGTTTTTTCCGAACAACCGCCGTCCGCGGGTGGTTTGGGCCGGCATCGCGGACGAGACCGGCGGACTGGCCGGGGTGCAAAGGCAGATTGAAATGGCCGCACGACCGTTTGAGGAACAGCCGGAAGAGGTCCCGGAGAAGTTCTCAGGGCATGCGACGCTGGGTCGTTTCAAGAAATATCGCCGCAGTGACATGGAGGATTTGCTGCGGGGCGCCGAGGCGATGGGCAGTCTTGCCTTTGGCGAATGGACTGCGAAGGAAATTGAACTGGTCAGGAGTGAATTGTCCGGAGAGGGTGCGCGTCATGCAACGGTGGCGGGGTTTGCCTTGGGGAGATGTGATGATTGACAACGGTGAAAATTTGGGCAAAATTATGTCCATGAAAGATTTGACGATGCCGATCGGCAAAGCCCGCAGCGACCTTTGCCGGGTGGTGAAGAAGGTCCAATCCGGTTTCCGCGTGACTTTGACCAGTCACGGTCGGCCCAAAGCGATGATTGTTCCGGTTGAAAGCAAGGGGAAGCCGTGGCGCGTGGAAACGCCGGATGATCCAAGCCGCTACGGAGATTTGCAATCACCAGTCCTGGAGGACTGGCGATGAGAGTGCTCGCGGACACGAATCTTTTCATCAAATTCCACCGCCGGCTGCCGTTGCCGGATGAGGTTCTAGAAACCCTGATCGAGGCCGACACGGAACGTTGTCTCTCGCCAGTGTCCGTGATTGAACTTTATCGGCTTTGGCAAGAGGGCGCTGTCCCGGACAACCCCGACGTATGGATTGATGTGGCGCTGCCGTTCTGGACCGTTCTTCCCGTGACTGTCCCGATTGCCCGCCAGTCTGTCCTCTGGGCCTGGAAACATCGGGATCCCGCGGATCGGTTGCTTGCCGCGACCGCCGCCGTTGAGAAGGTGGAATTATGGCACACGGACACCGTGGTAAAGAAGCTGACGGGATTTCCCCATCGTTATTTTTCAAATAAGATGGGATGAATGGGCGCCCGGTATTGGCAACGGTGGCGGGGTTTGCCGTGGGAACGGCGTGACTGGACTTATGCCGTTCCTAGTTGGCGCCTTTGCGTGAGATCCAACGTGCCGCCAATCACGGCAAAAGCAACGCCTGGTAATATTTATTTCCCGCGATCGGATTTTGATCAATCCACAAATACGGGCTGGACGTCAGCAGAATCGTCGCTTCGGTCGTCCAATTATTCAAATCCGGCGAAGACTGGATTTGATAGGTCCGGCCAACAATTCCGGTAATGCTCACGCCGGCGTAAGTGCCGATGCCGAGGCTTGCGCCGGAGAGCACTTGCGGTTGCGGGTTAAAGGTGATGTCACGAATGCGCTGGTTGTTGGCATCGGCGACATAAATGATGCCGCCTGACAGGCAGGCGCCATCGGCGCCATTGAATGCCGCAGCGGCGCCCGGCCCGTTGGTATATCCCGATTGGGAGAAATTACCGGCCAGGGTCACCGTGTTCGTCTGCGCGCTGATTTTGCGGACGCAAGTGCCTATAAAACTGTTGTAGTAATAATTGGCCGGGCCGCAAACCACGTAGAGATTGCCGGAGTTGTCGGTGACCATTTGGGAGATTGTGCCGAAGGAAGCGTTGGTGCCGTCCCCGTCCGCATTAAAACTGCTTCCATTCCCGGCATAAGTCGTCACATTCTGGCTCTGGTCAATCCGGCGGATCCGGTAATTTTCCGAGTCCCAGACGTAAAGGTTGTTGGCCTGGTCGCAGGCCAGGGCGGTGGGAGCATTAAATTCCGGAAAGACAGTTCCATTGCCATCCGCATAGCCGTCTGAACCATTTCCCGCAAACGGTTCCGAATCACCCGTGGCCGAAGAATAACGCCAGACCATGTTGCCCCCCGAATAGTAGAGATTGTTGGCCGAATCAAAACAGATGCCGCTGGACGCGGTAAGATTGCTCAAACCAGTGCCGCCGTTTTCAATGGCGACCCACCCGTTGGTTTGGACATTTAAGAGATATTGGGTAGCGGGATAGACGTTTCCACCGTAGGCGGCCAGCCAGATGGTGTTGGAATGGTCCATCGCCATCGCGCCGATGGTGCCATAAAGGGAAAAGGAAACATTGGTTCCTTCTCCCTCATAATCGTAACCGCCGCCGGCAAGGGTCGAGACGATTCCGGCAGGAGTGATTTTGCGGATGCGCGAGTTGCCACTGTCCCAAACGTAGAGATTGCTCGAGGTATCGGCGACGATTTGGGATGGATTGGAAAATTTCGTCAGCAGTCCCTGTCCATCGAGGTAGCCCTGCTCGCCGTAGCCGGCGAAGGTTTGGACGTAATCGCCGTTGGTATCGTAAGTTTGCGCGGCGGCCGGCAAAGCAAAGGCCATCGCCGCCAGGGCAAGGAAGATTTTAATTTTCATTTTGCGGGATGTTTGAATTCCGAATCAGATCGGCATCCTATAAGGTCATTTTTATTCCCTTCGTCAACCGAAATCCTGCGGGAGGGCTGGCGTTTCGGCTGCAAAATAGCAGTTGCCACCCTGATTTTTTCTGATATTTTGTCCATCCTTTTCGCCGGGTCCGGCGAGGGGCAAAACGGCCTTGAAAGTTTCGCTCCCGTGTGGGTGCGAGCGGCCATAACAACATTAAATATTAATCCCGTGTTCCGCGGGATGCCTCGAAGATTCGGGGTTCTAACCAAAGGAAATATGTTAAGCATCGGTATAAAAGAATTGTTGGATTCGGGGGTCCATTTCGGGCACCAGACGAAGCGCTGGAACCCGAAGATGAAGCCGTTCATCTTTGACGCGCGCAACGGCATTCACATCATAGACCTCTCGAAAACGCTCGCGCAGCTCGAGGCCGCGTGCGATTTTCTGGCCCTGACAGTCCGCAAGGGCGGCAAAGTTATTTTCGTAGGCACGAAAAAGCAGGCGCAACAGTGCATCAAGGACACCGCAAAAGAATGCGGGCAATTTTACGTAACCGAGCGCTGGCTCGGCGGCACCTTGACGAATTTCAAGACCATCAAGTCATCCATCAAACGGCTCAAAGAGATTGAAAAGATGGACGTGGACGGGACGCTCGCCCATTATGGCAAGCAGGAGCAGGCCGTCATCCGCCGCGAAGCGGCGCGGCTGCAAAAATATTTCGACGGCATCCGCAGCATGGACAAATTGCCCGCCGCAATGTTCGTGGTGGACATCAAACGCGAACACAATGCGGTGGCCGAGGCGCGCAAATTGAAAATCCCCATCGTCGCGCTCGTGGACACGAACTGCGATCCGGATTTGGTGGATTATCCGATGGCCGCCAATGACGATGCCATCCGCTCGGTGCGCATGATTATGGCGACGGTTGGGCAGACGATCACTCAGGCTGGGGCGGAATTCGAATCGAAACGCACGCGCACGCCGGAGGCGCCGGCAGAGCCAACGTTTGAATCGGAGCAAGCGGTGGAAGCCGCGGCGGGCGATGATCCATCCACGCCGGAAAGCTCGCCTGCGAACGGAACACCCTGAAGTCGGGGTAAATTGATTGGCGGATAATGGGTCCATGAAACACACAAAGATGATCCAGGAATCCATACACTCAACTTTCAACAATTAACGATTAATTTGATATGGCTGAAATTACTGCTGGATTGGTTGCCAGGCTCCGGGAAATGACCGGTGCCGGCATGATGGATTGCAAAAAGGCGCTTACCGAAGCTGGTGGCGACCTGGAGAAGGCCGTGGACTACCTGCGCAAAAAGGGCGCGGCCACGGCGTCCGTAAAGGCGGCGCGCGCGGCCAAGGACGGCGCCATTGCGCAATACATCGCGCCGGACGGGCGTCTGGGCGTTTTGGTGGAAGTGAACAGCGAGACGGATTTTGTCGCCCGCAACGAAACATTCCGGGTGTTTTGCGAGGACGCGGCCAGGCGCTATGCGACCGAGGCGAATCCCGATTTGGAAAACGAACGTCAGGCATTGGTCGCCAAAATCCGCGAGAACATCAAAATTGCGCGTCACGCCAAAATGGACGTTGGCGGCAACGGCATGATTGCCGGCTACATTCACACCGGCGCGAAAATCGGCGTGTTGGTCGAGCTCGGCGCTGGCAAAACCGAGACGGTGGCGAAGGATGAGTTCAAGCAACTCGTCAGGGACATCACGCTGCAAATCGCCGCGGGTCATCCGCACGCCGTCTCGCGCGAGGAAGTCCCGGCGGAGGTGATTGCCAAGGAGCGCGAAATCGCGTCGCAATCCGACCGGCTCAAGGGCAAGCCGGCGCAGGCGATGGAAAAGATTTTGCAAGGCGTCCTGGAAAAGTTTTACCAGACCTATTGCCTGGTGGACCAGGGGTTTGTGAAACGGAATTCCGAAGTGAGCGTGAAGGAACACGTCGCCCAGACGGCCAAGCAGTTGGGCGATGAAATAACGATTCGACGTTTTGTCAGGTTCCAAGTCGGCGAAGGCGAGTAAGTTGCAAATGCGGCGTGCGGAATCCGGAAGGAATGCTATAAAGCCGTAGCGATGCGGTTCAATCTCACGCAAAGGGCGCGAAGAAAAGGGTGCTTTCCGTTTTCTGCTTTCAGTGATCTGGCGAGTCTTTTTTGAATAAATCCTTGGCGAGCTTTTGGCCTTTGAGTGAGGCCATTTTTCGCCGGCATCGTAACATTTCATTTTGTTGGCAATGATTTTCATTTTGCCGAAAATGAGGTAAATTTTTGCGTGGACATCAATTCCAAATCCCCCATGCGCGAGGTGCTGGGAGCTTTTCCCGGCGCGCAACGGGCATTGTTTCGCCGGTATCATATCGGGGGTTGCAGCAGTTGCGGATTCACCCCGGAGGAAACGCTCGCTCAAGTGTGCGCGCGCAACGGCAATCTGGACGTGACCGAGGTGCTGGCGCAGATCGAGTCCAGCCACGAGGAGGACGCGAAGGTTTTGATTTCGCCAAAAGAACTGGCCGAACTTTTGCAGGGGGATAAGACAATTAAACTTTTGGACGTGCGTTCGCGCGAGGAATTTGAGGCGGTCCATATTGAAGGCGCGATTTTGCTTTCGCAAGCGGTGATGCAGCAACTGATGGCGAGCGGCTCCAACAGCAATCCAATCGTGGTGATTGATCACGCGGGGAAAAACGGCCTGGACGCGGCGGCGTATTTTATGGGGCACGGGCTGCAAAACGTACGCTGTCTGCGCGGCGGCATTGACGCGTGGGCGCAGGAGGTGGATACGAAAATGCGGCGATACAAATTGGGCTGACGATTTTTCCTTCCTGATTGGAATTTCTCTTTCGGGGATAATACACTCAAAACGAAATCAGCCATCCGAAGTGGCGTGAAAGATATCATGATGCGTATGAAAAATTATGCCTTTCTTTTGCTGTCAGCGGCATTGGCAGCTTTATCGTCCGGCTGCGCGTCAACCGCGCCAACGGGCACATTGATTACGGCACAACGCAATCCTGATTTTTCGCCTGCCCGGACGGACACGATTTGCCTGTCGCAACAGCTTGATCCTCGCCGGGAAGATGCCGCGCTTCGGTCGGCTTTGACGGCGGAATTGGCGCGCGAAAATTTCAATATCGTGACCAATACGGATGCCGACTATACGCTGGCCTGTTTGATTGAAGATGATTCGACGGTGGAATCGGTCCAGAAAACGACGTCTGCTTACACGTATCCGAACCCGATGCTAGCCGGTCCATATTTGGCCGTACCGATAAGCCCGGAAGGACAGGAAAACACCGGAGAACCGAGCCTCGAAAAGGCTACGGTTCAGACGGATTACGTCCATGTAAATTCCGGGATTCGGCTGTATCTGTATGCAAATCCAAAGAAATATCCCGGGTTGCAGATTGCCTGGGAAGGCTGCATCGTGGCCGGGAGGACAGTTTCGGCGGAACGTGAACCGCTGCTGGTTAAAGCCTTGCTCGGCTATTTTGGGAAGGATTTCACCGGACGGGTTGGGCTGAACAAATAGGCGGGTGATTTGTGCCAATCCTGGCGGCCTTGATTTTTTCGCGACGTTCCACGCCTTACTCGACGATCGTGATGTTGGCGATGGTAAATCTTGAGCGGTGAAATGAACTTGCCAACGTGTGGCGGCAAACTTAAATTGCGAATATGAGCCGGGCAGAAATCATTTCTGATATCCCAAAGCTGTCGCACGCCGACCGGCAGGAAATCATGCGCTGTCTTCTCGAAAGCGAGAGGAATGGCGGGGTTGATTTGCAGGGGCGCGGCCTTGGTGAGACTCAAGCTGCTGAACTTCGCGCGCGGCTGAAAACTTTTGCCGAAGACTGGGAGCGACCTGAGACCGACATTTATGACCAAGTCCCGGCGCGGTGACGTTGTTCTGGTGCTTTTTCCAAAATCCGACTTGCGCACGGCCAAACGCCGTCCCGCGCTGGTGATTCAGCGGAACGATCTCAATAACGGCCTGGCGCAAACCATTGTCGCCATGATTTCGAGCAATCTTGACCGGCGCGGCCATTCCAGGCGGATTTTTGTCGGCCTCAATTCGACGGAAGGCAAAACTGCCGGGCTGCGGCTGGATTCGGTGATTATGGCGGACAATCTTGCGACGGTGCTGGATTCAGAAATTGATTCTGCGCTCGGCAAGTTTCCAAAAATGCATGCCGTGGATGCGGCCTTGAAACACACATTGGAGCTTGATTGAACGCGCTGCCTGCGCGGCGGCATTGACGCTTGGGCGTAGGAAGTGGATACGAAAATGCGGCGGTTTTACAGGCATTTCCACCGTCCCAGCCGGGACGGATGCAAGGTGTCTTGCCTTTCCACGCACTCCGTGTCTGGCTAATTTCCACCGTTGCTCCGCGACAAGCCAAATGCACGTTGGATGTTTTACCCATTATAAACATCGAGGAACCATAATTTTTTAAACATTGAACTTGAAGAGCATCACGTCACCGTCCTGCACGACGTAATCCTTGCCTTCCATCCGATACAATCCCTTTTCGCGCGCGGCGGCGATGGAACCGCAGTTGATCAAATCGTCGTAGGCAACGGTCTCGGCTTTGATGAAACCGCGCTCGAAGTCGGAGTGAATGACGCCCGCGGCCTTTGGCGCGGTGTCCCCGGCATGAATCGTCCAGGCGCGGACTTCCTTTTCGCCGGCGGTGAGAAATGTCCGTAAACCGAGGAGATGATAAGTGGCGCGAATCAATTTGCCGACGCCGCTTTCCTCGACGCCCAATTCCTTCAAAAATTGGCGGGCCTCGTCCGGGGAAAGGTCCATTAGATCGCTCTCAATTTGCGCGCTGATCACCACGGCTTCGCAGGCCAGATGCGTCTGGACGTAAGCGCTGACCTTTTCGACGAACGGATTTTTGTCGGCGGTCGCCAGATCGGATTCCTTGACGTTGCAGGCGAAAATGGTCGGCTTATCCGTCAGGAGGAAAAAGTTTTTCGCGACAGCTTTTTCCTCCGGTGTCAATGGGACGGTCAGCGCGAGTTTGCCGGTGTCCAGCG
Source organism: uncultured Verrucomicrobiae bacterium (assembly GCA_963755515.1). Taxonomy (GTDB): domain Bacteria; phylum Verrucomicrobiota; class Verrucomicrobiia; order Limisphaerales; family UBA11358; genus UBA11358. The sequence continues at coordinate 71,824 of CAVWKA010000014.1, forward strand.
GTGGTTCGAATTTTGCCAGCACGGCGTCCTCGGCCACGGCGGCCTTGTCGCCGCGCTTCACGTCCTTCGCCAATTTTTCGCGGCGTTTTTTGATGTTGTCGAGATCGGCGATGACGAGTTCGGTATTGATGATTTCAATATCGCGGACGGGGTCAATTGAGCCGGTGACGTGATGGATGTCCGGGTCCTCGAAACAGCGGACGACTTGGACGATGGCGTCCACTTCACGGATATGGGAGAGGAACTTATTGCCGAGGCCTTCGCCGGCGCTGGCGCCTTTGACGAGGCCGGCGATATCCACAAACTCGACGGCGGCGGGAATGATGACCGAAGTTTTTGCGATTTTGGCGAGCGGTTCGAGGCGGGCGTCGGGGACAGTGACGATTCCGACGTTTGGGTCAATGGTGCAAAACGGATAATTCGCCGCCTCGGCCTTTCGGGTGCGGGTGACGGCATTGAACAGAGTTGATTTGCCGACGTTGGGCAGACCGACAATTCCGGCTTTGAGCATAGGTATATTTTCCGCTGGATGCGGAGTTGGAAGAAACTATCAGGAAAGGCCGTGGACAGAAAGGGTGTTCTGCAAATGATGGTGTCCGAGTTGCCAGGCCACGTGGGCGCCGCCGTAAAGTCCGGCCAGCAGCAGGCAAAAGCCTGAAACATGCCGCATTCGCAAGAGGGTTTCATCGCTGAATTTCCCGTGTCCGCGAGAGACGCTGAAACTGAGGACCAGGAACCAGGTATTGGTGCCGAGCCAGACGCCGGCGACGCACGCCACTTTATCCGCCAGACGGTCACCGACCCAATCCTCGGATCTGAAATAGGCGTCGTGGGACATAAGATAAGCGGCCAGGACCACCCAGGTGAGCAAGATGCCAAAGTTGCCCATGACGCGCACGAAGCCCGTCATGAAGGCGGAGTGGGGATGCCATTTTTCCTCCAGGCGCTTCTCGAGTTTTTGCGAAGCGATTTCCAGGGGAGTTGGAAGGTTAATGCCTCGCGTGTACAGGAATTTTCCGCCAAGAAAGATCAAGAAAGCGAAGCTGAACACTTCCATCACCGCTTTTACTGTGGGACTGTCGAAAAGCGAGGACCAACCCGTGAACGCGAGCGAACAGTAGATCAATTCCATGACTGAGGCGCCGAAACCGATGAGAATGGCCCATTTGAACCCGCGTTGGGCGCCTTCGTTGATAATGGTGAGATTGATGGGTCCCACCGGAATGGAGGAAAACAACAGGGCGGTGAAGAACCCCCCCAGGCCGGCGATAAGAATGGCAGACATGTTCAACATGCTCACTCCGCGCCGGGTTCGTCGTCCTCCTCCTCAATTTCGCGCCGCCAGGCGCGGGAGAGGCTCGGACGCACGAAACCATAAACCAGATACAAGGTGAAGAACGACGGCAACACGTAGTAAAGAATTTTTTCGCGCAAAATAACCAACGCGCCGATAAACAAGGCCGAGCCGATCATTTTAACAAAGGTGCTGGTCGAACGGAGTCCGAGCGACTTGAAACTCGGGTATTTCACCTGGCTGACCATCATCGCGGAAAGAAAAATGAGGACGGCGGCGATGACATAATTCCATCCTCCAAGGCTGATCGGACCTTTCGGGCTTTCGTTAAAATGAATAATCAGGAGCGTGAGCGAGGCCACCAAGCCAGCGGCGGAAGGGATCGGAAAACCGAGAAAATCCTTTCCCGCGCCGGGCAAGCTCATGGTCGCGAGGCAATTAAAACGCGCCAGGCGGAAGGCTCCGCACAGCAGGTAAATGGAGGCAATGAACCAACTGATCTGGCGGTATTGCCCAAAAACATCGGCAAGCACCACGCGCTGGACGAGAAACGCCGGCGCGACGCCAAAGGAGACCAGATCGGCAAGGGAATCGAACTCGCGTCCGAAGGGACTTTCCACGCCGCCCATCCGCGCGACCCGGCCGTCGAACAAATCGAAAATGCACGCCAGCAGAATAAACGCGAGGGCGAGTTTGATTTGCCCGAAATAGAACTGGGGATCCTCGATAGCGCGATCGGCATCCACGATTTTGGTCAAGGCCACGAAGCCGCAAAACAGATTTCCCGCCGTGAGCAGGTTCGGCAGAAAATAAATTTTCAGCTTCGCGTCCGGATCCTCCGGCGGCGGTTTTTGGATGGACTCATTCATCTAATCGAAGGCGGCGATGACGGTTTCGCCGCCGATGACTTTTTCACCGAGGGGGACTTTGATTTTGGCGCGCAGGGGCAGATAAATCTCCACGCGGGAGCCGAATTGAATCAGGCTAATTCGCTCGCCGCGTTGAACGGCTTCGTTCAGGGAAATCCAGGGGACGATGCGGCGGGCAATTAGTCCCGCGATCAGGCGGACGCCCACTTTTTCTCCGGGCGGCTCGACGGTTTCAATTCCGAGCAGGACATTTTCATTGAATTGGGCGCAGTCGCTGCGCATGGCATTGAGATATTGGCCGGGGAAATGTTTGAAAAAGGAAATTTTGCCGGCGAGCGGGGCGTTTTGCACGTGAACGTCGAAGACGGACAGAAAGATGGAAATGCGCTTGCACTCGCCGCCGATGAATTCGTTTTCGGTCATGGTGTCAATGACATCCACCTTGCCGTGGGCTGGGGCGACGACGAGGTTTGCGCCGGTGGGCGTGAGCGGGGCCGGGTCGCGGAAGAAATAAAAGGTGAAGACAACGAACACGACCCACAGGCCGATGAGCACGCCGTAGAACTCCAAGATCAGGCCGCCAATCACCGTGCCCAAAAAGGCGACAATGAGCAACACGATGACGGCTGCGGCAGTAATGCCAGTCAGCTTAAATGCCGAAGCCAGGGCTTTTCCGGAATGCTTCACTCCATCAGGATAGAAATTTTTTTCCGTCCATGCAATTCGGCATTTTGGATGCGGCCGGGCGAGGGTGTGAAACCAAGGTGGCACAAGCACTTGAGAATCGGGAGGGGGTAGCGCAGTCCTCCGGGTCTGCTGTGTCGCGGGTTTCTAAATCAGGTTTCTAAAGCAGCGAGCGCCTCGCATTTGCCGCCCTGCCGATTTGGAAATCGGCGATACGGCAGGTTTGGAAACCTGCGCTACGGCTGCGCTACGACAGGTTTGGCAGGTTTGGAAATCGGCGCTACGGCTTTGTCACTGGCGGTGCGGGCGATTCCACGTTGTTTTTGAATCCAGAGCACCGTCAGACGGCAGGGGGTTCTCATCGGACCGTTTATTTTCCTCTCCCCCCGGAAACCAGCGTATCGCCCAACAACTGTGAGCATTGATCCAGGCGCTGGAGGTATTCGCCAACCTGATCGGCAGGGATGGAATCGGTCAGCGACTGATATTCGTATTCCATCACCAGCTTGTTGCCCAGGCACTGAGCGGTCTTTCGGAAAGTAAAAGTCGGGTCCGAAATGGTTTTATCGCTGGCGCCGTAGGGCCAGTCCGATGGCAGAGTGGCCTCTGTGCGCAGAATTTGATGTTCGGGGAATGGAATCGCCAACGGCTGGGTGCGGTCCGTGTCAACTGGTTTTCCCAAAAGGGCGTTGATCGTGGAAGGGTAAAAGGCGCATTCATACGTGCCATTGGCCTGATGCGACCAGATATTCTCAACTGAATAGGTTTCAGTGGTTTGAAAATGATCTTGCTGTTCGTCGTCCGCAGCCGCGATGGGCGACGTCATCTTGATCCCGGGATAGAGGGTGGAATAGAAATGAGAATATTGTTGTCCGATGTCGCCGGGCTTCGCGGTTGCGAACAGTTGCCGCAAAGCGTCCGCATCGCGGCCTTCGGCGACAGTGACGACTTTAAGGTCGGACGGTTCGGAGGTTCCCCGGACGAGAAAGTATTCCGTGATGGATGTCTGGGAGAGGTCCGTAGTTTGAGGAATAGCCGTCAATTCCCTGGTTCCGGGAGCAATCACCAGGCCATAGCCGTAATCGGGCAGATAATGCGCCGCCAGCGGTCCGCGCTGGTAATTGATGGTGGGGTCCAACCAGAAGGCCTGGCCGTTGTATTGAACCTCGGCGATGCAATGGTCAAAGGCGCCGGCGGAGGGCGCCCAGTCGGCAATGGCGCGCTGGATCGTGGCATTGACCAGAACAGGATACGCCTCGATTCCAAGCCCGCGAAGAATCGTGACGAACAGAAAGGCTTTGTCTTTACAGTCGCCAAACCGGCGTGAAAACACGGTGGAAGGGTCCGTCGGTTTGACGGTGCCCGCGCCCAATTCAATTCCGAAATAACGCACGTCATCCTGGACAAAGCGCAAGGCCGCCAGGATTTGTTGTTCCTGGTCGGGGATCGCCCTCCATTCCTCAATTTTTTGAGAAAGACGCGCCGAAATAGGGGAGGTGGTTTGGAACAGTTTCAGCGCCCATTGATTGACTTCCGCCCAACTGCCGAAATCACCGAGCTGGATCCACTGTTCGGGATCGAACCACGACGGCAGGGAGTCTTCGAAGTCAATGCCCGGCACTTGACGGCAGTCCCAGTCGTATTCCGTGGTGTCCTTGCCGGCGACTGTGACCGCCTGAACGGAGCAACCATGCCCTTGCGCGTAGAGAGGTTTTTGCCTCGGCCAGAGCAGCCGGGTCAGCAGCCGTCCGGCGGGTCGTTCCATCCGCACCGGAACGAGCGCGGAAAAATGGGCGCCGAAAACCGGGTTCCGTCCCTGAATCGAATAGGCAAAGTCAATGATGTCGCCGACCCGAACATCGTCCAGCACCAGAACAACGGATTTCTCGTCATCCAGTGTGAATTGGTCCAGGTCTTTTTCGTGCTGGACGACTTCAATCTTGTTCGTATCGAGACAGTCCAAATAATGGGAGTCGCGCCAGATGCGGACCCAATGCAGGACCACGGATTGGTAATTGGGATTGAAATCTATCGTCAGCGTGGAATCGTTCTGCACGCCGGCGATGCTGAGAATCTGGCGGTCGGTATGGAAAAAAGTTTCGTTTCGAAGGGCGTTGATCTGCTGTTCCTGGAGCAATAAATAGTCGTCGGCGCCCGGGGCGGCGGGATTCGCGGCGGATTGCGCGCCAAAAAGCTGGGGCCTTACCCAACTGTCCGGGAGTCCAAACTTTACCGCGGAAAGGTCGTCCGCCCGTCCCGGCATCGCCATCGCCAGACAGCCGGCGAAAATAACGCCAGGAATCCAGGAGGCGACGCTTCCCAGGCGCGGATGAAAGTCGAACCGCCGCATCGCGGAAACGATAGTGGATAAGACCGGCGGCGAAAGCCGAAAAATAGATTGAGGGGGCACGCGACCTTCACTCCTGCGGATAAACGATAATTCGGTCGTGGACGATGATGATGAGGTCGTTTTTTTTGCCGCCGGTGACATTGGCGACCAGAGCCTCACGCGGTTCGGGGAGGGCGTTGGATTCGCCGCGGAAGGTATGTGCTTCGAAAACCTGCCAGCGCTCGCCGGGGACGAGTTTATGCTCCTTGTTGAACTGGACAATGTCCAAATAATTTTTCGCTGTTTCCATGAAGACCAAATCCTTTCGTCCGTCGCCGGTAAGATCACCGGCAACAATATCATTCAGGTAGCCATCCTCGATGGGCGTGTTGTAGCCATCGAGCGTTTCAAATTTCCAAACATCACCGCCCAATGCCAGCCAGGCGACTGTATTTTGCCCCAGAAACGCGACACTTTGCAGATTGGTTCCGCCCAGCGCGACGGATTGCAGGCCGTTAAAATTTGAAACCGGCAACGGGACATTGTCGGTCACGCGCCAGACGCCGTTGGTATCGCGTTGACACATCGTCAACTGATTGTATTGGGCGTCCAGAAGGAAAATCGCCGGAGTTTTGCCCGCGCCGGACGGCACGGTGGTGGCGCCGACGATGCTGGAATCGCTTTGTGCGCCATTAATCTGGTCTTGGACGCGGAAGACCCAGCGGTTGGTTCCGTCGGGCGATTTTTCGTGTCGTAACACGACGGCGCGGATGAAATTTTTTTGTGGCAGGAGCAGTTCGGGTTTGCCGTCGCCGTTTAGGTCGGCCGTTGCCAGCCAGGGTTGGTCGGTAGGCCCTCCGGGAGGGTCAATGTCTTGTTCGTCGAAATCTCCGCCGGGCTTTTGCAGCAGCACCTTGACTTTTTCATAGGGGATGAGCACGACCAAGTCCGCCAGGCCGTCCTGGTTCAGGTCCTGAATCGCCATTGTCGTGGGATTTGCCTTGAAACTGGCGCTCAGTTTTTGTGTACGCACTTTGCCGTCGGCGGTTTCCGTCACCAGAGAGCGCTGGCCGTCCTTGTCCACAATCACGCAAAGAGTGGGCGGGGCGCCGGGCTTGAGGGCGCCGACAGCCATCACCAACGGCTTGCCATCGAGTGGAATCAGCGTTGGGAACGGGAGGCGCCCATTTTTGTCGAACTCGGTGACGCCGACCGCGTTTTCACTCTCGCTCAACATGAAAATTTCCGGATGGCCGTCGCTGTTCCAATCCGCCGCGGCCAATTGGCTGACGCCGGCGAGGGTGGGAAAAGTCTCCGGCGGCGCGAGCGAGCCGTCCGGTTGCTGCAAATAGACGGAAATCTCGCCGCTTTCCGGCTGCGCCACGAGCAAATCCGGGCGGCCGTCGCCGTTCACGTCGGCCCACAACTCGCCGCGATGGGCGGCGTCCGTCTTTTCGAGTGGAAGGACCTGGAATTGGCCCTTGCGAAAGGTTCCGGACAACGGTTCGGCGGGTTTTTCGACGAACCGCGAAACTTCCGCGCGGTCGGAATTCTGATCAATGGTGACGACGTATAGATTGGAATTGCCTCCCAAGTTGTCGGCGATGTAGGCATGAATCGGCGGCACCTTGAAATACATTTCCGGCCCGAGTTGGCCGTCCTTGTTTTGCAACCGGAACCGGAACGGGGTGGGGCTGTCCCAATCCACCAGCAGCAAATCATTTCTCCCGTCGCCGTTGATGTCCGCAATCTGAATGGCCTTGGGCGCGCCCGAGTAGGGGATTTTTTGCGGGGCGCCGAAGGTGTGATCGGGCTTTTGCGCCCAAAAATAAATCGAGCCGTTTTCGCCGAGCAGGAGAATGTCGGGCCGTCCGTCCCCGTTTAAATCCCCGACTGCCAGGGCGTTGGCATCCATGCTTCCGTCGTCAATATGCCAGCGTTCCGGGTCACTCCAGCCGTTGGTGCCCAGGTTATGGATGATTTCCAGGTCCTTGCCGTCGCCGTAAAAAATCAGGTCGGGTTTGCCATTGCCGGTCAAGTCGGTGACCGCGAGCGCGGCAACCCGTTCATCGGTGGGGACGGAATCTATATGAAAGCGCGCGCCGGGGAAGCTGGTTGATTTCCTGGATGGCGGGCGGCGGGGGGGATTCGTGTTGCCGGTTTCATTGTATAGCAAATCGATTTTGGAATGGTCGTTGTCAGCCACGATGATGTCGTTCAAGCCATTACCGGTCAAATCCGCCACATGAAGCAGGCTGATATTATCGTTAATCGGATAAGTTTCATGCCCGACGAACGTGAAAGCATTCGTGACCGAGTCGGCGCGGGCCGAGACGCCCAAACTCAGGACGAACACTGCAAGAATCGTTTTCGATAGCATAATTTATTCAACGTGCCAACGAATAGAGGCTTTGGCGAGATTATTCAACACGGGAATGAGACAAGATGACGGCGGTTTCGCTCAATGTGCGAAACGCTTTTAAAGCGAGAGGGATCAAAAATCAAAGCTGCGCCATCGCCTTGTCCAGCGCGGCAAAGAGCTGGCCCATCGTTGTCTCCGTTTCATCACCCATGTTGGAAATCCGGAAGGTTGTGCCCTTGATTTTTCCGTACCCGCCGTCAATCAGGAACCCGGCGTCCTTGGCCAGCTTTTGCAATTTCGGCACATCCACGGTCCGTCCGCCGGGTTTGGCACCGTTGCTGATGCAAGTCAGCGTCAGCGATTCAAATCCCGTTTCCGGAAACAAATTGAACTCATGTTTGGCAGCCCAATCGCGGGTCATCTGATTTGTTTTCCGGTGGCGGGCGTAGCGATTTTCCAGGCCCTCGGCAAAAAATTCATCCAGCTTGGAACTCAAGGCAAAGACATGTGCGATGCTGGGCGTACTTGGGGTCATGCTCTGCTCGGCGTTTTTTTGGAACTCGACGAGGTCGAAATAATAGCCGCGGTCCTTTGAGAGCGCCGCTTTTTGAAGTGCCGGTTTCGAGCAGGTGAAAACGGCGAAGCCCGGCGGCAGCGCAAACGCCTTTTGTGTTCCGGCGAGCAAAACGTCAATACCCAGTTCGTCAAAATTCAACGGCACACCGGTCATCGAGCTGACCGCGTCCACGATGAACATGACGTCGGGATATTTCTTTTTGAGCGCGGCGATTTCGGCAATCGGGCTCATCACTCCCGTGGACGTTTCATTGTGTATGACCGTGAGGGCGTCGAATTCGCCGGTGGCGAGCCTGGCATCCACGAGTTCGGCGCGGATCGGCAAGCCCCAATTCACCTGCAACGCCTCGGCGTTCCTGCCACAGCGCTTGGAAACGTCGAACCACTTGTCCGAGAACGCGCCGCACATGCAATTGAGCACTTTTTTGGAAACCAAATTGCGGATGGCGCCTTCCATGATACCCCAGGCGGAGGAGGTGCTCAAAAAGACGAGTTGCTTCGTGGAAAGCAACTGCTGGAGCTGTGGCTGGATTTTTGCGTAAAGGTCTTTGAATCCCTGGCCGCGATGGCCGATCATCGGCGAGCAGAAAGCCTTGAAGGTTTTTTCACTGACTTCGACGGGGCCTGGGATGTGTAATTTGACGTGTGCCATAAGTTCGTGAAATTTTTCACAAGCGCGCCCGAAAGGCAAGAAAACTTTGTCGAAATCATTTTGTTGCATCGAATCCGACCGCGCCGCGCAGCGCGAGGAACAGGTTCTTTCCCGTTTCCTGGCTGACGGGCTTGCTGCCGTCCGGTTCTTCGATTAATTCCACCGGCAATTCTTTTAGAAATCGCGAGGGATGGCAGGGCGTCAACTGGCCGTATTTTTTGCGCCCGGCGCAATGACTCATGACGAGCGTATGCATTGCCCGTGTCACCGCCACGTAAAACAGCCGGCGCTCCTCGGCAAGGGTCCCTTCGACGGTTGAGCGTGAATGGGGCAGCAGACCATCCTCCAATCCCACGATATACACGCGCGGAAATTCCAGTCCTTTGCAACTGTGCATGGTGATAAGGGTCACCGCGTCGCCGGTCTTTTCCTTGTCGTCTTCACGCTCGGCATCGAGGGTGACGTCTTCGAGAAAACGTTGCAGCCGGTTGGCGGGCGGCGCGGATGGCTCGCCAAAATTATCCAGAGACGCAATCAATTCGCGGAGATTGCGGACGCGGTTTTCGCCCTCCTCGGGATTTTTTTCGCCGCGGCGCAATTCGTTGAAGTAACCGGTTTGGCCCAAAAACATTTCGGACCAGGCCTGCAACGGGCGCGGCGACGGGATTCCCTGCAGCAACAGGGCGCGGGTGCGTTCAATAAATTCCACGAAGGCCTCGATACTTTCGCGTGTTTTCTTTTGAAAGAGGACCTGCACCAGGGGATTTTTCATGGCGCTGAAGACGGAGCATTTGCGCTCGTGGCTGGACGCCAGCAAGCGTTCCATCGTGACGTCGCTCAAACCACGCGCCGGGACATTGGCAATGCGCAACAGGCTGATGTCATCGTGGGGATTGACGAGCATTTTCAGATAGGCGAGAAAATCACGGACTTCGCGCCGGTCAAAGAAGCTTTGGCCGCCGATCAAATGATAACGGACGCTGGCCTGCCGCAGCGCCGTTTCCAGCGGGCGCGATTGGGCGTTGGTCCGGAAGAGGATGGCATTGTCGGCCCATGGCGTCCGATGCGCCAGGCGCGCAAATTCAATCTGTTCCACCACGTTCCGGGCCTCGTCCTCATCGTTCGGATAAGCGCGCAGGAGGATTTTGTTTCCGGTCCCTTTATCCGACCACAACTCCTTGGCCCGCCGTTGCTCATTGTTTTTGATGATGGCGTTGGCCGCGTGGAGGATCGTCGTGGTCGAGCGGTAATTCTGTTCCAGTTTGATGATTTTGACCGTGGGAAAATACTTTTCGAGGTCCAACAGATTGCCAATCTCCGCGCCCCGCCAGCCGTAGATGCTCTGGTCATCGTCGCCCACCACGCAGAGGTTCTGATGTTTTTCCGCAAGGGCGCGGATCAGTTGAAATTGGGCGCCGTTGGTATCCTGGTATTCGTCGGCCATGACATAACGATACTGGGCGCGGCACTGTTCCAGCACTGCGGGATGCTCGGCGAAAAGTTTCAGGGTCAACAAAATCAAATCGTCGAAATCCAGGGCATTGCAGGCGCGCAACGCGGACTGGTAACGTGAGCACACGTGCTGCGCCAGCGCCCGGACAGATTCATCGGCAGATGCCGCGGATTTTTCACCGCCGTTTTTGAGCCGGCTCAACCAGGCTAAAACCGCGGCAGGATCCATCTTTTCGCCTTTGGCGGAAATCTGCGCGAGGATTCTTTTGACTGCGCCGAGCTGCTCCGATTCGTCATAAATCACAAAATTCCGTTTGTAACCGAGCCTTTCAATATGCTGGCGCAGAATCCGCACGCCCAGGGAATGGAACGTGCATATCGTTGGGCGATTCGACGGATCGCCGGGCATTTTTCTTTCGTGGAATCAATTGGGCGGCCCGCTGCTGCATTTCCCGCGCGGCCTTGTTGGTGAAGGTGATGGCGAGAAGATGTTCGGGGGCGACGCCCCGGGCAATGAGATGCGCGAGGCGATACGTGATGACGCGGGTTTTGCCGGTGCCCGCGCCGGCCAGGATCAGAACCGGGCCGTTCAAAGTCTCGACGGCGCGCCGCTGTTGCGGATTGAGCGAATTCAGATTTAACACCGGGCGCGGAGTTTAATTTTTGCGGCGGGTAAATCAAGCACATCGGGAATTTTCATTTCAGAGTGCATGGCCCAGCGCGATGTTGAATCAAACCAGGCGCAACGCGCCATCGCGGCCGAGCGTTGCCGCCTTGTCAAAAACGTCCCGTCGGAGGCAAAACGCCACATCGTCATGCAAATCAGGGATGGACAAAAGCCGGCGGGCATTGAGGGAACGGCGAACGACACGGCCAAAAACGGGCTTGGCCTGCGCAAAGGCGTAAAAGGCGGTTTTTGCTGAATCGGAAAGGGCGTTCTTTCCGCCGGAGATGATTTCGCAAAGCGCGCCGGCGGCCAAAATATCTTCCAACGCCGCATGTTCATGGGTTCCGGCGCAAACGATTAAAAGTGTATCGAATTTTCGCGCCCGGACAAAATCGGCCGTCGCCTCGAGGTTCAAAAACGAAGAGGCCAGGACCGTTTTCGCTCCCGCGCAAGCGCGCAAGGCCCGGGTGCCGTTCGTGGTGGTTGAGACAATGGTTTTGCCACGCACTTTGTCGGGCGCGTATTCGCGAGGCGAATTGCCGAAATCAAAATCAATTCCTTTGGCGTGAATTTTCAGTCCCTGGCGCTCGCCGCCCAGCAGCACGTCCGGCTGCTTTTTGCGGATGGCAAGCGCCTCGGCGATTTCGCTGACGGGAATGGCCTCTTTTGCGCCATTATGCAAAGCCGTCACGAGAGTGGTCGTGGCGCGCAGCACGTCAAAGACAACGCATGCCGCCGCGCTTAAATCGCGTTGGGCCAGCGCCGGCAATTCCGCCGGCGTCAGGATGACTTCGATGTTCATTTCTCGGGATCTTCGCCGCGAAACTTTAATTCAATTTCGTCCGGATGTAATGGAAAAGATATTGCTGGGCGTACCGGCGTGGGGGCCGAAATGTGTGGCGGCAAACTGGCGCAATCTCTTTTCGTTGACGCGGCGGCCCGGAAAATACAATTGCCGCAACGCGCGCTCAACCCAGACATCCACCGGAAACGCGGAATCGAATCCGTAGGCGAACAGCAAGACGCAATCGGCGATTTTCCCGCCGACACCGCGCAATTTCATCAATTCGGCGCGCGCGCCCGGGTAATCCATTTTGCGGATTTGTTCCAAGTCGAATCGGCCTTCCGCGATTTGTCGCGCCGCGGCCAAAAGATTTGGCGCCCGAAACCCCATCTTGCAATTCCGCAATTGCGCCTCGGTTGCGCCCGCGATCTGCTGCGGTCGCGGAAAGGAGCAAATGGAACCCTCCGGTCGCCGCGGTTGAAGTTCATCGCCGAAACATTCGCACAGATTTGAAACAACCTGCCGGATTTGGACGATTTGTTTGGTGGAAGACAATATGAACGAGGCAAGGCATTCCCAGGGTTCCTGCCGCAAAACGCGCAAGCCCCGGCACGCGGCGACGGCGGCGTTCATCGGCCGGTCATCGGGAAACGACTCAAGAATTTTTTCCAGATCAACGTCCGATTGCAGAAATTCCCGGAGCCAATGGCCGTTTTGAGGGCCGGTGGTTTCCGCAAGGATGCCTTCCGGTCTTTGTGTCAGGCGGGCCCAACGGTTTCCGACGATGCCGGTCCATGAACCGGCCTTTTGTTGCCAGCGAAAAACCTGGCCGGAATCAAGCGTGGCGCCGAGGTCATAATTCCGGACGGGGAGGGTGATTTCAGTCATCTATTTCAAATCGTAGCAGGCCCAGAGATGGATGCGGTGGAAAACGCGGTCGCCGATTTTGATATCGCGGTCGCCGAGGTCGGTCACTGATTCAAATTCGTCCCTGATTTCATCGGGAAGGGATGGAGGCGGCGGGACATCTTTGAATTGCAAAGGTTCCCCCGCCAGCCATTTCAAAATCCAGCCATTTTCCAGTGGATAGGGGTCCATTTGGGCGACAAATATGGCGTTCTGACCCTGGCGTGTGGCGAGATAATTGTATTCGGGCCAGAAATAAAACTGGTTTGCGGGTTCGGTCGAATCCATTGAATAGACCAGCGGCCTGGATTTGAGGGCGGCTTTGGCGTCTGGCAAATAAAATGAAAACAATCCGGTGAGGCCGTAGTGATCACAAATAATGAACGCCGGCCTGGCATCGGGCGCCAGTTTTTCCCGTGCATTTTCGACCACCCCGGCGGTTTGTTTCCAGGCGCGGACACGGCGCGACGGGTCTTTTTCACCGGGAAGCAAATGGCCGGTCAATTTCCTGAGCAAATCGGTCTGATACATGATGGCGACGGAGAAAAGGCCGAGCATCAAACCGGCGGCGAGGGCGGGTTTGACCCGACGCGCGCCAGCGCGCCAGCGAGCATCCCAATAGGCGGCCATGAGGCAAAAAGCGGGGATGACGGCGGGGGCGAGCCAATTCGGCTGGATGCGCGAATGCAAGGACCAGAGCAGGTGGCCAATCCAGACCGGCATGCTCATGCAAAAGAAATAAAGCCATAGCGGATGCGCGCGCCGGAATTTCCAGGAAGCCATCGCGGCCCAGATTGCGGCGATAAAGAACACCGGATTGAGAAGCGCCGCTTCGCTGGCCAGGAAGTCCCAAAGATAACGGAGGGTTGGATGCCAGCGCGAATCAAGTCCCGCGTTGCCGGCCACGTGGGTGACGGTGATCCAATGATGCTGCGCGTTCCAAATAATCACCGGCAAGGTGCAGAGAGCAAAGATGAGCAACGCCAACCACGGACCGGCTTTTCGCAAATGAGTCCGCGCCGGGGGCCAAAGCGCCATGAAAATTCCAAAACAAACGATTTGATAGAGCGCGCTGTATTTGCAAAGAAAAGCCAGGCCCATCGCGATGCCGACGACAAGCCATTCGCGGGTTTTCCCACCGGGTTGGACCGCCCGCCAGCCGGCGAACATTGCCCAGGCCCAGCATAGCACCAGGGGCGGATCAATGGTCATCAAAATCGCGCCAATTCCAAGCAGGGGAACCGCGTTGACGGCGAATAAGAGCCAAAAACCGGCGCGGGCATTGACTTCTCGCGCAAAAAAGCGGAGCGCCATGATGCTCAAAATCGCGGCGAACAACGGAGAGAAAAAGCGAACGCCGAAGGCGGTGTCGCCAAAAATAAACGTGCCGGCGAACTGAATGAAGGCGATGCCGGGCGGCTTGCTGTAATACGAGAGCGCGAGATGCTTCGACCAAACCCATTGATAGGCTTCGTCCTGGCTCAATTCAATCGCGCCACTGGCCAGATAAATCCAGCGGCCAATCAGCGAAACGACGATCAAAAGATAACCCAGCCGAAGCCATTCGGTTTCAGAGGCGCAATCTGAGACCGGCGCTTTCTTCGGCGGCGGATTCAGCAATTCGGGCAATCGTTCGTGCCAGAGCGGAAACCATCTTTTACCGACGAAATTCCAGGCGGCTTGAAGCGCGACGACGAGGGCGACGGCATAGCCCGCGCCGAGAATCGCGCCGGCCAAAACATCGCTGGGATAATGGACGCCGTTATAGACACGGGAGAACGAAACGGCCAGCGCCATGCACACTACCGGCACGGTGAGCCGGTATTTTCTCCGGTTGAAGAGGAACACGATCATGGCAGCGGCGAACCAATTGGCGGCGTGCGCCGAGGGCATGCTGCCGGAGTTTGTCCGGCCCACACGCGCGATCGCGTCCGGCAGGGCAATACAGGGGCGTGGTCGGGCAACCGCGTGCTTGATGGTATTGATGACGAGGGGGTCGCCGAGGGCGACGACCAGGACGATGAACAGCGCGCAGAGGCGTGCCCTGGCATTGCCGAAAAAAATCATGGCGAAGGCGGTGAAGAATGCCACCGGCACAAAAATCCGCATGGCGCCGTTGCCGCCACTCAGGATCGGCATCACCCGGTCGAAAAGCGGATTGCTCAACGAACGGTTGATAAAATAGAACAGGCTTGTATCGAGCGATTGCAGCCAATGCATTGGCAAGACGATAGCCGGAAACCGCGGATTGGAAAACTGAATTGAGCCGTCGTCAATAAGCGACCAGAGAGCTTACCTTATAACCTTTTAACTTGTCCCGTCCGTTCAAGAATTTCAATTCAATCAGGAAACTGACTTCGAGAATTTCCGCATTCAATTTTTTGACGAGTGAGGCGGCGGCGGCGGCCGTTCCGCCGGTTGCCAGCAGGTCGTCAATCAGAAGCACACGTGCGCCGGGCTTGAGCGCGTCCACGTGCATGGCGACGGTGGCGGTGCCGTATTCGAGAGAATATTCCTGCTCATGCGTCTGGTATGGCAGTTTGCCTTTTTTGCGTACCGGCACAAATCCCGCGGCCAGCTTCAAGGCGGCGGCGGCCGCGAAAATGAACCCGCGGGCATCAATGCCCACCACTGCGTCCACCGCGCCGGGTTTGAACCCATCACAGAGCAAATCAATCGTGCCGGCAAAAAGCCGCGCGTCGGCGAGGAGGGGGGTGATGTCCTTGAATTGTATTCCCGCCTTGGGGAAATCAGACACGTTGCGAATGGCGGCGGCGATTTCGGAAGGGGCAACAGCGGGCATTTATTCTTCCTTGTTTTTTTGGGCTTCGAGCTTCTCGATCATTTTGCGCAATTTTTTCAGCGCCAGGTTTTGAATCTGGCGGACGCGCTCGCGGGTAACGCCGAATTTTGCGCCGACCTCTTCGAGGGTTCTTTCCGTGCCGCCGTCCAGCCCGAAGCGAAAACGCAAGATGGTGGCCTCGCGGTCATCCAGATGTTGCACCATGTCTCGCAACATGCCGGTGACGGTTTTGTCTTCGAGGTTTTCATAGGGCGTCACCGCGTTTTCGTCCTCGACGACGTCGGCAAAATTATTTGATTCGTCGTCGCCGATTGGGGCGTCGAGCGACGCGGGCCTGATGGCGGCGAGGCGCATTTGCCGGACACGCGCGGCGGTCATGCCCAGTTCGTCGGCCAACTCCTCATCGGTTGGCTCGCGTCCGAGTTCTTCCTGCAACTTCATTCCGACGCGGCGCATCTTGGAGATTTTATCCACCAGATGCACCGGCAGGCGGATGGTTTTGGACTGATTGGCGAGCGCGCGCTTGATGGCCTGTTTGATCCACCAAGAACCGTAGGTGGAAAGCTTGCCGCCTTTTTTTGGATCGAACCGCTCGACCGCTTTCATCAAGCCGATGTTGCCTTCGCTGATCAAATCGAGCAACGGCAAGCCAATGCCTTCGTAATCGCGCGCGATTTTCACGACCAAGCGCAAATTGGCCTTGATCATCTGTTCGCGGGCCTTCTTGTCACCCTTTTTGATGCGGGCGGCCAGTTCAATTTCCTCCTGGGGGGTGAGCAATTTCACCTGGCCAATTTCGCGGAGGTAAAGTTTGATTGCGGTGTCGCCATTGTAACGCTCGGATTCCTGATGCAGGTGCCGGATAAACGTCGTGGTATCGCCTTCGGACTTCCTGGATTCCTGTCCGTGGGGAAGATCGAGGGTGATGGGTTTGGGCGCAGGCGCGGGATGGCTTTCACGTAACCGCGTTTTAGCCGCCTTTGGTTGTTTCGCCGCCATAATATGCAGGTGCAGACACCTTAAGCGCGAAAACGCCAGTGGCAAGAAAAAAGCATCTTGAAATTACCGGCGGTTGCGCGCGAGGGTGATGTAATAAAGCAATTGCAAAATTGAGCTGACCAAGGCCGCCACATAAGTCAGGGCGGCGGCGTTTAACACTTTGCTGACTCCGGCGCGTTCGTGTTCATGCACCAGGCCCAGGCGGAATAATTGCTCCTTGGCCCGGCGACTGGCGTCGTATTCCACCGGCAAAGTGACCAGTTGAAACAGGGTGAGCACCGAAAAAATGGCGATGATGATCGGGAGCATGATGTTCAACATGTTTAAAAAAAGCCCGACGAAGAAAATTCCCATGTAGGCCATGCTGGCAAAATTCGTCACCGGTACCAGCGCCATGCGGGCTTTAAACAAACCATAGGATGCCTGATGTTGCAGCGAGTGCCCGGATTCATGGGCCGCCACGCCGACGGCCGCAACGGTGCGGCCATGGAAATTGTCCGAGGACAAGAACAAGGCGCGTTTCATGGGATCGTAATGATCGCTCAAGTGGCCGGGGATTTCCTCCACAGGCACGTCATTGAGGCCGGCCCGGTCGAGGATTTCGCGCGCGGCTTCGGCGCCCGTCATGCCGGAATCCACCTGGATCCGGCTATATTTGCTATAGGCGTGGGACAACTTTATTTGGGCCCAGATGCCCAGCAACAAGCCGGGAATGAGAAAGCACCAATAAAGCGGATTAAACAAATTCCAGAACATCATAAACTCAAATCGTTTGACAGCAGGCCGCCGTTTTTATTCAACCAGCCAGTATCATGCCACGCCAAAACGGTCGGAAAATCAAACAAATTCGAATGGCGCGGGGAATTCATTTGCGTCACAGCGGCACACTCCAAGGGCGAATGGCACAGCTAAAGCTCCAGCAACTTTTCGAACCGGGTGAGGTTTTTCGCGCCGTTACCAGTAATGTGCGCGACGTCTTCCAGTCGCACGCCGCCGATTTCGGGATAATAAAGTCCCGGCTCGACCGTAACCACGTGGCCGGCTTTCAATTTGCCGGCCGAACTGGCGCCGACGCGCGGCGCTTCATGGATTTCAAGTCCCAGGCCGTGCCCGGTTCCGTGGAAGAATCCTTCCATGTGTCCGTCACGCCGTCCGGTTTTGTAACCGCGCTTCACGAAGAAATCCTGGACAGCCTTGTGGATTTCCGAGGTCGCCGTCCCGGCGCGCATCCTGGCGAAGGCGATTTTTTGCGCGTGGAAAACCGTCTCATAAAGCTTCCGCACCGGTTCGGCGGCGCGGCCGCGGACCACGGTGCGGGTGATATCGCCAAAATAGCCGGTCTTTTGTGAGCGCGGAAAAATATCGAGAATAATCGGCTCATTGGCGCGCAACGGGCCGAAACCGCGTTCGTGAGGGTCGCAGCCCTGCTTTCCGCCCGCGACGATGGTATTGGCGGCCAGCCCGCTGGCCTGCAAAATGGCGCAGTCAATAATCGCGCGCAGCCGTTCGGAGGTGAGCGGCGCTCCGCGATAAATCAACCGGCGTCGCTTGTCTATTTTGGACAGGCGCAACGCCTGCATTCCTTCGGCCATCCCCACTTCAGCCATCGTCAGCGCGGCGGAAATTTTCCGCACTTCATCGGCGTTTTTGAATTCGCGCTTGGGGAAAATATTCGGTTCCGGTTTGACTTTGACGCCGAGTTTCTTCAATTGGCGGGCGAGTCCGACGGGAAAGTTATCAGGAACGACGGTCCGACGGATTTTTTTCTCACGCAGGACGTGGCGGATGACATGGGCGAATTTGGGCTGCTTGACGCCTTCACGCCGGAGCCGGCGGTTGAATTTCGCTTAACGAGACGACGCGGCAATGCGGCGCGTTGGCCCGGGCGCGGTCGATCTCGAGATCGCTCAACACCAGCAGGGGACGCCGGTCAAAACTGAGGTAAATGAAAGGGTCGGGCACGAACAAGCCGGTGGCATAAAGCATGTTCGCGTCACGTTCGCTGTCGGCGACAATGAGCAACGTTTCTGACATTTTCAAATTCTCGGTCTCATCCTTTTGGCGACCCCGCCCGGGGATGAGGAGAGTTCACGTTCCAAACAGACGATCGCCGGCATCGCCCAATCCCGGCAAAATGTAACCGCGTTTGTTCAGTTTTTTGTCAATCGCGGCCGTAAAAATCGGCACCCGGGGATAACGGCTTCGCGCGAGCCGGATCCCTTCGGGCGCGGCGACCAGATTGACCAGCCGGACATGCCGGGCGCCTTGTTCCGCGAGCAAATTCATCGCGGCGACGGCGCTGCCGCCCGTGGCCAGCATCGGGTCAATCAGGACCACTTCACAGTTTCCCAGGTTTTCCGGGAAACTCTTGTGATAAAACTGCGCGCGCAGCGTGCTCTCTTCCCGTTTCAACCCAATGAAACCCACCCGCGCGTGCGGAATCAACTGTAAAATCGAATCCAACATTCCCAGCCCCGCGCGCAGGACGGGCACAAGGACCACTTCGCGTTCCAGTTGATATCCTTCCGCAGACGCCAGCGGCGTCCGCACCCGGATTTTTTTCACGCCAAAACTACGGGTTGCTTCATAAATCATCAACGAAGCAATTTCGCCGAGGAGCCGCCGGAATTCCTGCGGGCGGGTCCGATGGTCGCGCAGTCGCGCAAGATTATGTTGCACGAGAGGGTGCGCGATGACGGTGACGCCCTTCATTATTCCGAAGGCGGCAACCAGAGGAAATAACGCTCGCCCGCCTGCAGTTCGGGTCCTTTGATTCCAAGGTCGAGCTTGATATCGGGCGCCTTGCTGCTCTGGCCGAACATCGAAAGCAAATCCGAAATATCATAACGCTCGCGGTATTCAATCAGGTTGGCGTTGGAGTTGGTGATTCCTGTAATCTCCTTCGCCTTTTCCACTGCATCATCGAAATCGCCGAGTTGGTCCACAAATCCCAGGTCCAGCGCCTGCTGACCGGAGAGCACCCGCCCGTCGGCGAAATGTTCCCAGTCTGCCGCCAGCGCTTTCCCGTCCGTGCCATTCGCCTTGTGCGCGGCATTGCGACCGGCCTGCACGACGTCCTTGAATTGCTGGAAGGTATCGTCAATCAACCCCTGCACCATGGCATGTTCTCCGGGCGGAATTTCATTGGTCTCGCGCATTCCGCTCAACATGTCCTTGTATTTGCCGCTCTTAAAAACCATCGGGTACACTCCGATTTTGTCCATCAAGCCGCGATAATTTATCCCTTCCATGATGACACCGATGCTTCCGGTCAAGGTCAGCTTGTTTGCGACAATCCATCGGCTGGCCACGGAAATATAATATCCGCCGCTGGCATCGAGACTGCCCATTGAACAAATCACCGGCTTGTGCGACTCCTTCTGGAACTTGACGACCGAGCGGTTGATTTGGTCCGAGGCCATGACTTCGCCGCCGGGAGAATCGACCTTAAGGATGACGGCTTTGACGCGTGGGTCATTTTTGGCACGATCCAGCTGGGCGCGGATCACCTCCACCATATCATTGCCCGACTGGTCCACCGTGCCGCTGCTGATGATGCCCTCCAGCGGAATGATGGCGATTTTATTGCGCGCGTCGTTGTCCTTGACAATCACTTCGTCGAAGCGCGGGCCGGCTTCAGTGGTGACGGCGCCGAAATTTTCATTGAAATTGCGACCGAGCAAGGCATGGGAAATCGCCTGCACAAAATTTCCGAAAATACTGAAAATCAACAGCACGAGCAGGATAATGGCAAAAACCATCCAACCCCGGCCCTTGCGTGGTCTGGGCGGGGGCGTCGCGGCGATGATGGGGGGCGCTGGTGGCGGCGGCGGCGGCGCATCCGGCGAAGAAAATGAATTGTCCATAGCCAAAGAAGGTAATGTGACTCATGGCGGGTGACAAGCGACAAGATAAGAGTCACCAACATTGATGGACCAGCGGTTTGATATCCGCATCGTAAATAGCGCCGATTTTTTTCAGGGCCGCCTTGGGCAGCGGATTTAAATCCGACACGGCGGTGTTCTCGGCGACCTGGGCCGGGCGTTTGGCTCCGGGGATGGCGCAGGTCACCTGCGGAAACTCCAGAATCCAGCGCAGCGCCAACTGGGCCATCGTCACCCCTTTGGGCGTCAGCAATTGCAATGCGTCCACCGCGCGTAATCCGGCATCAAAATCCACGCCGGAAAAGGTTTCACCGCGGTCAAACGCCTCACCGTGGCGGTTGAAATTGCGATGGTCGTCCTTCGAGAATACGGTTTCGCGCGTGATTTTGCCGGTCAGCATTCCCGAGGACAGCGGGACGCGCGCGAGGATGCCCACCTGGCGTTTTCGCGCCTGCTCAAAAAACGAATCCGCCGGCCGCTGTCGAAAAATATTAAAGATAATTTGCACGGATTGGACGTTTGGAAACTCAATCGCTTTTAGCGCCTCCTCGACCTTTTCCACGCTCACGCCGTAATGCAGCAATTTTCCGGATTTCACCAAATCGTCCAGGATGCCGAAAACTTCCGGCATATAATAGACTTCGGTGGGAGGGCAATGCAGTTGCAGCAAATCGAGGGCATTGGTTTCCAGGTTTCTCAAGCTGCGTTCGATCCAGGCGGTCAGGTTTTTGCGGTTGTAGCCTTCGGGCGTTTGTTTGGGCAACCGGCGCCCGGCCTTGGTGGCGATGCGAAACGGTTCCCGCCGTTCCTTCCTTAATTTGGCCAGCAACCGTTCGCTGCGGCCGTCGCCATAAACATCTGCCGTATCAAAGAAATTGACGCCGCCATCAAGCGCGGCATGGAGCGCGGCGAGCGATTCCTTGTCGTCCACGCTGCCCCAGGCGCCGCCGATGGCCCAGGCGCCGAAGCTGATTTCTGAAATCTTCCAGCCGGTCCGTCCGAGTTCGCGATATTTCATGCGGGCAAATTAGAGGAAATATGAGAAGTGTGAAGCGCGAAGTGAGAGGTGTGGCGTCAGAAATCAGTTTCCCACCTTCACACTTCTGACTTTTCATGGGGCATTGCGTGCGGCGAGCGAATGGTCAGGTCCGCCCGTCAACCGGCTCACGTTCTGGCGGATGGAAGCGCTGATGCCTGCCAGCATTTCGTAGCGGTGGCGATAGAGGCCCCGTTTATTTGGCCTGATGGCGGTCAAATCGCGGGGAATAAACTCGAAAGGCAGCGTGAAGTTGCCGTCGGTTTCCAAGCGCCCGCCGGATTGCAGCCAGAATTCATTGTAATCCGCCCGGATGCCGCCCGGCTTCCCGCGCAGATTACGGGATTCGTTGCTGACGGCGCGGATGCTTCGAATGTTCCAAAGGGAGGAGATTTCCTGGAGCGCGAATAATAGCAGGGATTTGGGTCGGAGTCCGAACATTGACCGGGTGACGGCGGCCACGTATTCACGCTGGTTGGCCGCCTTAAATCCCTGCAGGCCGCCAATGAATATCTCGCGGCTGTCGGGCTGGCAGGAGGATACGCAAAAGGACAGGACCCATACACGGGACTGCTTTTGCTCATCGTAAAAAATCAGCGATAACTCGCCTTCTTTCTCGTACAAATCATGGTAAAACAACCGCAGGCTGAAGGTGCTCGTGGCGGACACGGGCACTTCGGCAAGCCATGCGCCGGGCGCCGTAAAGATTTCCGCAATCGCCGCCGCCGAAAAGTGTTTCAGGGTAAAACAATAATGTTCCCGCAAAATCCGCCAGCGTTGTCCGGTGTCAAGCCCGCGAAGCAAATAGGGGCGTTGCAGCTTCAGCAGGACGCGCGGATGGTCTTTGATCAGGGGTGCCAGCTCGGGAGTCTGCCATACCGCAAACCAGTCCAGTGTTAATCGCGGCGAGGCCGCGCCCCGGGCAATAAATTTCAACTTATGCTTCCAGCCAGTGAGTCCCGGTTGGTGATGCACCTTAAAAGCGTTGGCCAGCAATTGGGTTGGAAAATGCAGTAAACCGGCCAAAAACCCATTGCCAGCCTTCGAAACGGGACCGTCAGCGAACCGGTTATGCGGGGCGCCGGAACTCGGAGAAATTATTGACGGCCGCAATAATACGTCCATAGCTTTTAGGGATCAACTGATGAGGCATTTTCTCATAAAGCAGAATTTTCTACAATCTTAATCTTGTCCGTTTATGCCTCTGATTTTTCGAACCGCGAAGTGCTGCATCGAGCTGGGCTTGGAGGTTTTATTGGCAGCGATTCCCGGCTTTGCGCCTTTTGCGCTTTGCGCTAGATTTCCCTGGTGCAACCGGAAAAATTGACCATGAAATCGCAGGAGGCGCTCCAGGCGGCCCAGCGTCTGGCCCGCGACTATTCCCACCAGGAAATTGACGGTGAGCATCTGGCGCTCGCGCTCGTCGGCCAAACCGACAGCCTCATCCCGGATTTGCTCGAACGCATCGGTGTGCCGGTGGCGCGGCTAAAACCGGATTTGGAGGCCGAACTGTCGCGTCGGCACAAAGTGCAGGGCGCCGGGGATGCCTATGCCGGCAGCGACATGCGGAAATCGCTGGAAGCCGCCCAATCCGAGGCGGCCAGACTCAAAGATGATTACGTCAGCACCGAACACTTGTTGCTCGGCTTGCTGGACAGCGGCGGCCCCTCGTTGAAAAAGATTTTTTCCAAACACGGCCTCAAGCGCGAGGCCGTTCTCAAAGCGCTGGCCGATTTGCGCGGCAACCAACGCGTCACCGATGAAAATCCGGAGGCGAAATTTCAGGCATTGGAGAAATACGGGCGCGACCTCACCGCCCTGGCGCGGCAGGGGAAAATTGACCCGGTGATTGGCCGGGACGAAGAAATTCGCCGGGTGATGCAAGTGCTGACTCGCCGCACGAAGAATAACCCGGTGCTCATCGGCGAGCCGGGCGTCGGCAAGACGGCAATCGCCGAGGGCCTGGCCCGGCGCATTGTCAGCGGGGACGTGCCTGAATCCCTCAAGAACAAGCAGTTGGTGGCGATGGACCTTGGGGCGATGATTGCGGGCGCAAAATATCGCGGCGAATTTGAGGACCGGCTCAAGGCGTTCCTGAAGGAAATCGTGGCGGCCGAAGGGAAGATTATTTTGTTCATTGACGAATTGCACACGCTGGTCGGGGCGGGCGCGGCGGAAGGCGCCACCGACGCGGCCAACATCATGAAGCCGCAACTGGCGCGCGGCGAATTACGGTGCGTGGGCGCGACCACGCTCGATGAATACCGCAAGCACATCGAGAAGGACCCGGCGCTGGAGCGGCGTTTCCAGCCGGTCCTAGTCGCCGAGCCATCCGTTGAGGCGACGATTGCCATTTTGCGCGGGCTTAAGGAGCGCTACGAAGTCCATCACGGCGTGCGCATCCAGGATTCCGCGCTGGTGGCGGCGGCCACGCTCTCGCATCGCTACATTACCGACCGATTTCTGCCGGACAAGGCCATTGACCTGGTGGATGAAGCCGCCTCGCGCATCAAAATGGAATTGGATTCGAAACCGACGGAACTGGACCAGTTGGACCGGCAGATTTTGCAATTGGAGATCGAACGCACATCGTTGGCGAAGGAAAAAGACGCGGCGAGCAGGGAGCGGCTGAAACGGCTGGAGAGGGAGCTGGCCGATCTCAAAGAAAAGTCCAAGGCGCTCACCGCGCAGTGGCAAAACGAAAAGAGCGCGGTCAATGCCGTCAGCGTGGTGCAATCGCAATTGGAGCAGGCGAAAATAGAGTTGGAGCAGGCGCAGCGGAGAGGAGATTTGAACATGGCGGCGCAAATCCAATACGGAAAAATTCCCGATTTGGAGAAGAAACTGGCGGCGATTGAAAAGCAATCCGCGCAAACCGCCCGCGCGTCATTGTTGCGGCAGGAAGTGACCGACGAGGACATCGCACGGGTTGTGGCCGCGTGGACGCACATTCCCGTTTCGCGCATGCTTGAAGGCGAACGGCAGAAGCTGGTGAAGATGGAAGAGCGGCTGGCGCAGCGCGTCATCGGGCAGCCGGAAGCCATCAAGGCCGTCTCGGATGCCGTTCGCCGCGCCCGGAGTGGTTTGCAAGATCCGAACCGCCCGATCGGCTCGTTCATTTTTCTAGGCCCGACGGGCGTGGGCAAAACAGAAACCGCCCGCGCGTTGGCGGAATTTCTATTCGACGATGAAAACGCGATAGTGCGCCTTGACATGAGCGAATACATGGAAAAATTCTCGGTGCAGCGGCTGATTGGCGCTCCGCCCGGATATGTCGGTTATGAAGAAGGGGGCCAGTTAAGCGAAGCGGTCCGCCGGCGGCCTTACGCCGTCGTGCTCTTTGACGAGATCGAGAAGGCGCATCCCGATGTTTTCAACGTGCTTCTCCAGGTACTTGATGATGGCCGGCTCACCGACGGGCAGGGGCGCACGGTGGATTTCAAAAACACGATTGTCATCATGACCAGCAACATTGGTTCTTCGATCATCCAGGAATACTTTATGGAAGGGAAAAATTCCGCGAGCGCGCGGGCCACGATGGAAGACAAGGTCATGGCTGAAGTGAAACGGCATTTTCGGCCGGAATTCATCAATCGCGTGGATGACGTGATTGTTTTCCGAAGCCTTGACGAAGAAGAACTTGGAAAGATTGTGGAAATTCAAATTGCGCGGCTGGAAAAACGGCTGGCGCAGCAAAATCTGACGCTGACGCTGGATGCCGGCGCGAAAAAGCTGCTGGCCCGGGAGGGCTATGACCCGCAATTTGGGGCGCGTCCGCTCAAGAGAACCGTGCAAGAGCAATTGCTCAATCCGCTTTCCATGCGACTGCTCGAAGGCGAATTCAAGCCGGGCGACAAAATCAAAGTCACCGCGGACGATGACAAGCTGGTGTTTGCGAAGAAATGAATCCGGATTATTCCCTCGGTCGGTTCGAGGGCGTCTGGTACAACGCCCAGTGGAGATTTATCCGCTGGAGCACGCTGCTGAAACGTTGAAGATCCAGCGGTTTGGTCAGACATGCGTTTGCTCCCTTTCTAATGCTCATGGCGATGGCGCGCTCGTCCCCGGCATCGCACAAGGCGACGACAGGAATGGAACGTGTGCGGGGATCTTTTCGGATGCGCCGGAGCACCTCCGAGCCGCTGACGCGGGGCAATTCCCAATCGAGCAAAACCAGTTGGGAGTGTCCACCCGGCGTGCGGCCGGCAAACTGCCCCGTGGCGAAAAGAAAATCCAGAGCGCTCGCGCCGTCGCGGACGACAAAAATCCGGTTGATGATTTTGTCCTGCTTGAACGCCCGCGTCATCGCCAAAACTTCGCCTGGCTCAGTCTCGGCGTAAAGGATATCCACCACTCCGGTATTGGTGGCTACCGAGGGAGTGGGATTGGGATTGGCATCATAGGCAAACAAGGCTGGCAGCGAGGTGTCGAGGGCGCGGGCGAGGCGCTCGATGCTTTGCAGCGAGACATTGCGCGCCCCGCGTTCCACATCGGAAATATACGTTCGATGCAACGTCGCACGTTCGGCCAATTCCTCTTGCGACATGCCCAGGCGTTTCCGCCAACTCCGAATGGACACGCCAAATAACTTTTTTAACTCATTCTCTCGCACAACATTACTCACAGTTCCGGAGAGAATAACAATCTGCGCAACAGACTATAAGTGACAGCGGCCCACGCCACCTTTTACGGGTATGCGCACGATCAATCTCCCTTTTAATATACGCCCGACCAGGATTTTGCGCAAAATCAGATTTACTTGGCGCCGGGAAGAAAATATATTTGACGGCTGGCAGCCGACGTGGCGGAATTGGCAGACGCGCTAGACTCAAAATTGTTTTTTGGGAGATTTCTTCTGATAACTCCACATTGCTTTGACAAGGTCCAAACTATTGAATTGATTACATGGAATCGCATTTCTTCAATTTTTCAAAAGTGTCTCAATCCTCCTTGAAAAAATTGCGAATCTAGCACAAAAACTAGCACAGAAGAAAACATCAACTTTCAGTGGATTAAAAATAGCACGCAGCGGAAAGCCCTTGTAATGCGGCCAATCCATCGGCAAACATTTTTCGCGTGACCAACGCGCTTTCTTGCTTCAGTGCGACGTGAAAGTTGCTCAAGTAATCGTTCGATATGGATAACACCATAAGCCGAACCTGCGGTTCCGTCCGCAGGAGCCTAGCGGCACCGGCACAACTGGCAACGGTTGTGTCGGAAGCTGCCGTGACAACACATCTCCGCCCAACGGGGCGAGGCGACAACCGTGAGGAAGTCGCCGCGACTGCCAGCGTCAAAGGTGGTCGGAGGGTCAGGCTGAAGGCCAAGTCCAACACAAGTAAACTGTCGAAAGCACCGTGAAACGCAACAAGCCAAAAACGCTGACAGGCTTGAGCCAAAAGGCAAAGCAGTCGGTTGCCTCACTTGGAGCTGGGGGCACACGGACATCCAAAACTGCCGGTGAAGAGACAGGGACTAACGTCTTCGTGTTACTTGAGCGGAACACGGTAAACCCGACAACCCGCCTCGTTGAGGCAGGCGTGGCTGCAAAGCGCGCTGATGAGTTGGCGGGCAGAGGATGCTGGAAAAAGCCAAGGCCGTCCCGTAACCGGGCGGATAGAGGTTGCAACATTACCTTGCCGCGCAAGCGGGCTGACTTCCAGCGGGTCGTTCGTGACGAGACAGCAGGCAGAACCTGTGCAGGAGGAAATCGCAAATGAACATGGATTCATCCATGTGTGCATCCTCCGGCAACGCGCCACACTGGGAACAGATGGACTGGCCGCAGTGTGAACGCCACGTCAGCAGGCTGCAAGCACGCATCGTCAAGGCAACACGGGCAGGCCGCTGGGGCAAGGTGAAAGCCTTGCAACGGCTGCTGACCCATTCGTTTTCCGGCAAAGCCTTGGCCGTGAAACGAGTGACGGAAAATCAAGGCAAGAGAACGCCCGGAGTGGATGGAGTCATCTGGAAAACTCCGGGAGCCAGACACAAAGCCATCGGATCGTTACGACGACGCGGGTATCAACCTCAACCGCTGCGCCGCGTTCACATCCCGAAAGCCAACGGCAAGTTGCGTCCACTCGGTATCCCGACGATGAAAGACCGCGCCATGCAAGCCCTGCATTTGCTGGCGTTGGAACCTATCGCCGAGACGCTGGGGGATTCACACTCCTACGGTTTTCGCACGGGACGCAGCACGGCGGACGCGATTGAGCAATGTTTCAGTGTGCTCAGTCGGCAGAACCACGCGACGTGGGTTTTGGAAGGCGACATTCGCGGCTGCTTCGATTATCTCAGCCACGAGTGGATGCTGGATCAGATTCCCACCGACACGGAGGTGCTGCGGAAATGGTTGAAAGCCGGCTACGTCGAGAACCGAACCGTGTTCCCCACCGAGGCAGGCACGCCGCAAGGCGGCATCATCTCGCCAACGCTGGCGAACATGACCCTGGACGGATTGGAGCAACTCCTGAAAGTCGCCTTTCGCAGGCGGCGCGACGGGGCCAGGCAATACCGGCTCAAGGTCAACCTCATTCGTTATGCGGATGACTTCATCATCACCGGCCCGACCAAGGACGTGCTGGAAAATGAAGTCCGACCATTGGTCGAGCAGTTTCTGCGCGACCGTGGTTTGCAGCTCTCGCCAGAGAAAACCTGCATCACGTCTATCGAAGAAGGGTTCGACTTCCTCGGACAAAACCTCCGCAAGTATGACGGCAAGCTGCTCATCAAGCCGTCGAAGAAGAACACGCATGTCTTCTTGGAGAAAGTCCGAACGATCATCCAGCAGAACCGGACGGCGACACAGGAAAGGCTGATTCGTCAACTCAACCCCGTCATCCGGGGCTGGGCGAACTATCACCAATCCATCGTGGCGGCGGACACGTTCAGCAAGGTGGATCATGTGTTATGGCAAAGTCTCTGGCGCTGGGCCAAACGCCGACATCCGCAGAAGCCGAGTCAATGGGTGATGCGCAAATACTGGCACACCATTGGCCAGCGAAGCTGGATGTTTGCGGTGGACACCGGCGACCGAACCCCGACCGGCCAAATCGTTTGGTTGAAGCTGCATCATGCAGCCGCGACCAAAATCCGACGACATCCGCAAATCAAAGGCACGGCAAACCCGTTCGATTTGCGCTGGCGTCGGTATTTTGAAGACCGTGCGTTTCTCAAACGATTCGGTATTCATCGGGCGGAAGCTGGGATTAGACCGTCGTGAACACCGGCTCTGCTCACGCAGAGCTTTAGAACGGCTTGAGCCGGATGAGGCGAAAGTCTCACGTCCGGTTCTGAGGGGAGGGAGCGGCAGCAATGCCGCTCTCTTACCCGACCTTCACTTCATTGGCTGATGGCCGGCCCGTTTCCTTCACGACCAGGCCGGTTCCGCAAAAAGCGCGCTCGTCACGAGCCATTGCCGCGCAACGAATGATCGGCTTCCGTCTGCTGTTTGCGACGGCCGTTTCGCTCCGGCTGCATTCCTGCGTCTCTCCGCCTACGCTCCACTTTCCCGCTCGCCGAACCGTAGGCCGAAGCAAGATCAAGGCAAATTTTGTGCGATTAATCTGTTGGCTTTTCATTTTTAGGCCCAATGAGTATTTGTGTTGGCTTATGGCATTGATCCAATGCAGGGAATGCGGCCAACGGAGCACATCGTTGCACGGAAATCCAAGGTCGGACCATCGAAATCCCCATTCCCTTCAGTTCCTTTTCCACTCCTGCAAGCAATGTTAGGGCGTGACTGCAAAAAATTACTTGGAATTATCATGTCGGAATGTTTTAATTTGTAAGAATGAAATGGAAAGATGGGCTACTCAACGCAATCATTTTTTGCAGCATGCTCATCGCTGTCAACTCCACATTTGCACAATCTTGGACGCAGACCAGCGCACCAACCAATATTTTTTGGGCTTCGGTTGCTTCCTCGGCTGATGGCGTTAGGCTGGTGGCTGTATCCAGCAGCGGCAATGTTATTTATACGTCATCGGATTCGGGCACAACGTGGTGGCCCGTTACCAACTACCCGATTGGTAGTTGGACGTCCATTGCCTCTTCTGCCGATGGTTCGAAGCTAGCTGTTGCTGGTTTCAATAGCTCAATTTACGTTTCGACGAATTTCGGGGTGGCTTGGACCGTAACCGGTTCAGTCAGTCAGGGTTGGGTTGCCATCGCGTCATCAGCCGACGGAACGAAATTGGTGGCTGCTGCTCTGATTGATGCCAGCGGAAATCCAGGCCAAGTTTTCATTTCAGCCGATTCGGGCAATACATGGACACAAACCTGCCTTCCTAATGCCTCGTGGCGAGCCGTCGCATCATCAGCAGACGGAACTAAACTTATGGCCGTTTGCAAGACGGACACGAATCACAACGAATTCCCTATTTTTATTTCAACAAATTCGGGGTCTTCTTGGATTTCGAATGATATGCCCGTTGCAGCATGGAATACCGCCGCCTGTTCATCCGATGGAACAAAATTAATCGCAGGAGACTTGTTCGGCAATATTTACGCCTCGGCAAATTCCGGTTCTACATGGATTTCAAATAATGTGGGGGGAACCCTGTGTCAGTTGCCTCCTCCTCAGACGGTAGTGAGTTTGTAGCGATGGAAACGGGCGGCTTAATTTACGTCTCGACAAATTATGGAGCGGCGTGGGTCTCGGCTAACTCACCCTTTGAGGATTGGACCGCCGTTACCTCGTCGGCAGACAGCGCTAAATTGGTTGCGGCGACATATCCGGCATATGACGGCGGCATATTTGTTTCTGACTCAACTCGGTCTCCGCAATTGCATCTCTCCTCCTCCAACGGCAGCCTGAATATCTCTTGGCTCGTCCCTTCTACCAATATGGTCATGCAGGAAAGCCCGGATTTGAGCAATTGGACGACACTCGCGAATTTCCCGTCGCTCAACTATACGAGCCTGCAGGAGGAACTGACATTTTCGCCAACCAACAACAACAGATTCTTTCGGCTTATTACCCAGTGAATAACATTGCTCTCGAACCAACGCCGACCGCCCCTTGAGATTTTGGATTGAACGATGAGATTTGAAAAAAGCCGCCTCCCCTAATCCAACCGTCCACCACGGTTAAACCGTTCATCGGTTTTGGGTCAGACTCGGGGAGAGTTTGAACTTTCATTGGGGAGGGGCCAAATCATCAGGAAAGGGGTCTGCCGTTGCGTTTGGGCGTGGTTTGACCGTAGGAACATAGATTCACCGTCAAAAGGTCTGAAACCCCAATAAAACCAAGGAATCCTTCTGACAAATTCTGACAAACTTCTCACCCATAGAAAAATCATTTGGTGGATACAAAAAGCTCTCCAACGGCGGTCATTACCTTCGTCGCTGCCGGCATCGGCGGTCGTTTCTCTCCGGAGCCGGCATCATCGTTTGCGGGACCATTTTTGAAATGCGCCGGACCAAATCCACGTATCATGTCTGCCTCGCCAGTGCGGCTGGCGAAGTTCATGCGCTCTCATCCAAAGACAGAGCCTACATTGAACAGATCGTGGTGAGCATCAACGAAGCCATTGCGAACCATCAATAAAATTTCATCGCCAAACGCGGCATCGGCGTCGCGCCAACAACAAAATCACGCTGACGCCAGCCAGCGACAGAATTGAAGGTTCAGGCACGGTTTGAAATTCAAAATTCGGGGCAATGATCGCCGCGCCGGGTGAACCGGCCGTGACCGAAGGAAATTCAAAAATGGCGTTGGTCTGCCAGGCTGCGTCATCCAATTCAATTTCAGAAGCCATCGTTGCATACCCGTCCGGGCCGGAAGGCTCTGTCGGATAAACGGCGACGCTTTGAATTGCGCCTGACGATGAAAACTCGCCCAGATAGTATGTCAGACCGGGCGTGAGCATGACCGGCGCAATGGATTCATATCGGCTTTGATTTACGAGCGTGCTATCGGAAGTGATGATGCTGGAAGCCAACAAAGTGCCGTCCGAAGACCACAACCCAACATCGGTTGAACCCGAAGGCAAATTATAGGTGAATGCCCCCAATGCCGTCACCGAGATGCTGGTCAACGGCTGAAAAGTCCAGCCAATCGTTCCGAACACCGTGGATTCTATCGGCGTGTAACTGTCCGAAGTCGTGCCGACATAGCCGGACATGGCTTCCAAAGAACCTTGAGCGCGGACCATCCACGTTATCGCAAGTATTGCCAGGCAAAGCAAAGTTCTCACTCTTGAAGTATCGTTGACAACAACCATTTCCGACAAGCAAATTTTTAATTGGTCGAAAATTACAATGTCAATTGAGAGCATTGGCGGATTGGCCAGGCGGTTTCATTTCCGTCACCACAATTTCCCGAATCCTGGGCTGGTTTTCGGCAATCAGCGAATGATATTTTTCCGGCAACTTCATTATGCCTGACAATTCCAACCGGCAGATCGCCGCTTCAATCCGCCGCAACACATGGCCGCAAATCAAAACATCATGCGTGGCGAAAACCAGACGCAGTTTTTGTTCCTTGTCCTCACTGGTCAATTCGGCAAACACGAATTGATCCAGCGGCAGCACAAGCAATCTTGTGGCCGAGATTTCAACGCGCAAGCAGCGCGCCTGTGAGTCAGTGGTGTAACATTCGGGTGCTTTGGTGTTCATGTTTTTGTCCTGGTTGAGAATGCCGCCGGGATTGTTTCAATTGGCAGAACGTGTCGGCGGCGTGTTGGCCAAACCGCAGCAGATAGCCATGCAGCCGGTCCCAAAGTGGATTGTGATTGAGCGGGCGCAGACCGCCGGCAAATTCCAGCGCCAACGGCCTGTGGCCGGAGCGCGCAAGATTTTCCCGTAGTTGCTCCTTGTCCGGCGTGAAAATGCGGACACCGCGCCGCCCCCGCGAAATGGTGACATACCATTGCTGCGCACTGGTTGCGGCCTTGACGGTGGAATCAGAAAAAAGAACATAATCCACCGTCTTGCCTTGTGAGCCATAGGACGTTACCGCGTAGCCGGGGAGAAATTCCCGGAAACTTTTGTCCAAAACGCGGCCATCGGCCAATTCGATACTGTCATCGGTGCGGACGGATTTGACCGTCACCAATTCCCCGTTGGTGACGCGAGCGCCGGAGGCCAGCTTGCGATTGGCCTTGAGATGCAATTTGTCGCCTTGCGCGACCGGAATTTCACGCGGCAGGCAGACATTGATTTTATCCAGCACCTTGCTGGCAACCATGACGGTTCTATCGTCAATTTTGACAAGAATCCCGGCCTCGACAATGCCCGCCAATTTTCCGCGCGTTCCCGGTTCGGCCTGCCGCACCTTCTGATTGAACACAATCACCGCGTCTTGCGGATAAAATCGTTTGTCGCGCTTTTGCGCGTTGGTTAAATCCAGTTTGTCCAACGCCTCAACGGTGACATCATTGGCATCGAGCAAACCTTTTCCTTTGAGCGCATCCCGCACCTTGGAATTAACACGATGCACTTCCCCCCAGGTCTGCGACACCACCACGGCGGAAGCCTTTTCTTCCGTCAGCCGGACATATTCATCAGCCAACTTGTCGGCCTGTTCACCCAAACCGCAGGAAACGACCGCGCCCATTTTATCCAGCCGCTCAAACGATTCGGCAAGTTTGCCGGCGGCGGCAACTTCAACGGCCTTGCGATACTGCTTAATCTGCGTCCGCTCCTGTTTATTGCGGCCCAGCGCCGGGTCTTGCCGGCGAATTGTGCGAAGCTCAACCGGCTTGACGCCCGAATGACGCTCGATGACGAGCAGCGCATCGGATGCCTCGACCGCCCCATGCTGGCGCGTGTCGCCCGACAAAATCACCCGCGCATTTCGCTCCCGCGCCAGCCGGAGCAATTCAGCCATTTGGCGACCGCCAATCTGCCCGGCCTCATCCACGACGATGACTGCGCCTTCGGCCAATTCATGCTTGAGCAGGAAATTTGTCACGGTCGTTGGCGACGGAAATTTTGCCTGTTCCATTGCCACGACCTGCTGGCGTTGCGGGGCCAGGACAACCACGGGCTTGCCCGATTGCTGGACATGCTCAACCAGTTCCCGTAGGACAAAACTTTTGCCCGTGCCCGCGCCGCCGCGAAACAGCGAAACCGCGTTGGTGGAGCGCAGCAGCGCGCCCAAAGCCAGACGTTGTTCCTCATCCAACTTTGGATTGGCCGTGTAAGAATGTTCCACCAGTGGCCGGCAATTGCCCGCGCCGTCTCTGACGGTTTGAACAATCTCCATTTCCCGCAACAGCACTTCGCGCAAAGTCACTTCAGCCGGACGCGCTGAATTGCGGATATACGGACGTCGGCGCGTGGCCTCCTTGAGTTCTGCCAGCGTGAAATTTTCACCGCGCCCCCGTTCCAACGCCTGCTGCCACACCTGGCATTCCAGCGCAACCGAATTGCGGTCAAACAGGTGATCCTCCGCCCATTGCACCGCTTCGGCGACAGTCATTCGATTATCCCTGACTTGTTCCGAACGATGCGTCAGCCGGCGCAGGTCGGCGCGCTCCGGTTCACTCAATTGCGCTGCCCACAACGTCTGTTTCTCATCCTGACTGATTTCCTTCTGCTTTCGCGCCCGCTCCGCCGTGGCAATCAGCCGGCGCATCGCCATCAAATCGCCGCCCGCGCACTCCGGTTTTTCAGCCAGCAACTTTTTAACGGCCTCGTCAATCTGCGTATGCCGCTTGGAAAAGCGTTCGCAGATTTCTTCCGAAACGCCCTCGATTTGAAAATCGCCGCGCGCCCGGTTCTCAATCGCATAACCGAACCCGCGCAGCTTGCGGGACAGTTCATGATAATAGACGTTCTCGGCGAATTTCCGGGCGCGCAGCAGTTCGTAATTTTGCAGCGCCTTCCAACGCTTTTCCGCCGCGTCAAACGTGGCGTTGAAAACAATGCAATGCGTGTGCAAATGCGGGTCCAGGGCGCGGGAAGCATCATGCGTGAACGTGGCGGCGACAAAATTGCCGGTGAAACGGTCACAATCCGCCCTGCCGACCCGCACGCGCGTTGTGGCAAATGCCTCAAATTCTTTCATCGCCGCGCGGACAGCTTGGGCATGGGCGGCCAAAATCCGTTCATCAGCGCCGACCAACGCCGCGACCGAACCCGATTTGGGCGGCGAGAATGTGAAGTCGTAAAAAATCCGGCGGTTGGCGGTGTGGTCGCCGCTCCCATCCTTCCGCGTGGTGTTCAGCCGTTGAGTCAAGGCCGCGCCGGATATCGGATGCCGGTTTTCACAAAGGCGCAGGAACGCTTCCGGGCCAACCTTGCCACTCAAGCCAAGCCGTGCCGCGCCCGCGCCCAACCACTGGCCGGCCACCCGCTGGCCCTCGTCATAGTAATCGCCCACGCAAAGATGCTCCTCAAAGTATTCCTTTGCGTTCTTCAAATTGTATTGCGTTTTGGCGGTCACCATCGGGGCAAGTCTGCCAAAATCCCGTTTTCACTTTGTTCATACCATGAACAAAGTGATTCAAAAAATTTGGTTTACTGGCGGCATGAAAACGAACCAGTTCATGTTGCCGCCGCTGAAACCGGGCGACCAACTGTGGGGGATTTACTTCACCGACCGGGAATACGCCCGCGAGATGGGCGACCCGTTATTGGGAGTTGTCGCCGCACCAACGAAAACCGCCGCCGAGGAGACCGCCGTCGGACAGGGATTGCCGGACGCTTGGGCAAGTCCCCTCACACCCCAACAAATCAAATCCATCCGGGAGTCTGAAACACGGCCCACGGAAAAACCTCGTTTAACCATGCAACCGACCACCGCCGAATTGCGCACCGCCATCGAAATGTTGAAGGCGCTCGATCAGCGTCTCAACGAGCAGGCCGCTCACTCCGTAATGCAACTGCCGGAAACTGATTTGGGCGACCGATATGCCGCGCACATTGAAGCCCGGACCATCGAACAAACCAGCCACATTGAAAAGGTCTCCATGCAGTTACAAAACTGGCGCAATGAACTGCTCCAACAACGAAAACAACAAGTGGCGCAATCCGTATGAGAATGAACTTTTTTGACACCGCACGCGCTACCCCTTCCGACCGGAAGGATTCTGCGCTAACCGCGCTGTGATGCCCCTGCTAATCGCGTGCAAACAACATTCACCAACCTTGGCGCTAACCGAATGCTAACCGATTTGCTAACCAAAATGCTAACCATTTGCTTGCACTGGCCGCTAACCATTTTGCCGCGTCCATGCTAATCGCGTTATGAACCTGACTGCTATCCCGCCTGATGCACTTGACCGCTTTCGCCATGCTGCGTCATTGCTAACCCAGGATGCTAACTCGCGCGCTTCGCGGTTGCTAACCCTGAAGGAAGAAATTGCTACGCTCCGCAAACACGGCATTTCCTACCGCTCCATTAGCGATTTGCTAACTCAAAACGGCATCCCCACATCCAATGTCTCGGTGATGAAATTCTGCCACCGCTTTTTGAATGAAAAACGCCCGCGCGAATCATCTGCAAAACGCCATCCGGCGAGTCGTGCGAACCGCAGTGCCTCATCAAAAGGCGCTCCGGCAGCTTCGGCCAAGGCCACGCCGCCTGCGCCGGCCACGACTCCAAAACCCGCACCCGCGCCGGCGGAAACCTCTGCATTTGTATCGCGCGGGCCTCGAATCGCCAAAGTTGAGCAACTGCCACCCGGAGAAACAATATGACCAAACGCCTCGATTTAATCTTTAACGGCAAGGGCGGTGTCGGCAAAAGTTTCTTTGCCGTCAATTTCGTCCAATTCCTCAAAGACAAGAACTTCAAATTCGTCGCGTGCGACTGCGACAATGAAAATTCCACCTTGAAACGTTTTCACGGCGAGGACGTGCAATTTTTGGATTTGTCGCACCCGCGCGGGCTGGACGCCATGATTCGGGCGCTGGACAAGGCCGATCTGGTCGTCGTGGACTGCCGCGCCGCCTCCTCCGACGCCTTTTTCAACTATTTTGATGAGATTGATTTGCAGCCGACGCTCAAAGACCTGTCCGCCGCCCTGACGCTCATCATGCCCATCAACCAGGAGGCCGACAGCATCTACCAGCTTAACCGCGCCACGGACAAACTCAAAAACCTGTGTTCCTACGTCGTGCTGCGGAACACCGTTCACAGCGACAGTTTCCCGCTCTTTGAAAACACAGTCATCCGCAAGCGGTTGCTGAAGGAGCTTGGCGCGAAGGAAATCACCATGACCAAAATGCAACCCTGGCTCGTGGAGGAATTGAGCCACAAAAATCTCACCATCACCGCCGCCGCAGGGGACGGCCAAGTCCACCTGCTGGACCGCCGGCGGCTGCTGACCTGGCAGCGCAAATTTTACGGCCAAATCGAATCCGTCGCCGATTTGTTGCTGCCGATGAAATCATGAACGCACCTGGCCAAACGCCGCCCGATTTTGACGAGGATTTCACGCTGGCCCTCGAAAACTGGAAGGCGCAGCACAAAATCAAGGATGATGACACAATTCTCGTTCTGATGAACTTATTTCGGATTCACCAAAGCCATTGGGACGAAATCCGTCACCGGCAGATGCCGTCGCTTTCGGCATTCAAGGCGGACATCGCGGCGCTGACCGAAGCGACAAACATTTTGAAGGAACGAGCGGCGAGAGAAATCCGCTCTGTGGAACTGACGACCGCCCTTTGCGCTGCCTTCACCGCCGCCATTGCCGGTTTTCTCATCGGAAAATTCTTATGAAACTCGATTTTATCCCATTCCCCTCGTTCCATCTTCCGGCCTTGTCCAAATCGCTGCGCGCCTTTGGGCTTGGCTACGCCATTTTGCTATTGGTCATCGCGGTGAGGCTGTTGTTATCACGCAAACGGCATGTCGTCCAGCTTGGCGGCCTGACTTGGAAGCGGAATCAATTCTGCCGCGGCTGGCTCATCACCGGCGACACTGGCTCCGGCAAAACCACTTCGGGCATCAATCAACTGGCACATCAAGTTTTTCAAAATGAAGACAAATGGGGCGGTCTGTGTATTGATGAAAAAGGCGTCTATTGGGAAACGTTGTCGGCAATGGCGCACCACTACGCGCGTCAAAACGATTTGATTCATTTGCAAATTCGCGCACCGGGCCAAAACGAACAACCGTTGCATCGCTTTAATCTTACCGGCGACCGCAGCATTCCCTTTTCCACCTACGCCAAATTCGTCGTGGACACGGCCACCAGCCTGGGCCAGGGCGGGGACAAGGGGTTTTTCAAAAATCAGGCGCAGACGCACATCGCCCACGCGCTGGAATTGCTTGCCGAATTGCAACGGCCCGTGACCTTGGCCGGCGCGCTGGAGGTGCTGACCAGCAAACCCAAGCTGGCAGAGGAATTGGAATTTTTGCAGAAACTTCCCTTGCAAACGCCGCGCCGCTATGCCCTGAACTACCAGTTCAAAGATCGTTTTCTCGACCAGCCGGCGGAACAGCTTGGCGGCGTCCGCGAGACCATTGGCAACTACTTGCAATACTTTCTGACGCCCGAAGTGGCGGGGATTTTCTGCACCGAGGAAAGCACCTTTGATTTTTCGGCCATTGACGAAGGCAAAATCATCCTCGTCACCATGCCGCAGAAATTTCAAACCGAGCGGCGCTATGTGAACACGTTTTTGAAGCTGCTTTTTTACAATCATGCGCTACGCCGGTTTGATCAGGCCAAACAACAGCGCGGCAAAAATAATTTGCTCATCCTGTGGGCGGACGAGGCGCAGCGGTTTATGACCGCCAGCGAGGACGGCACCAGCGATTACAACTGCGTGGACGTGATCCGCGAGGCGGGCGCCACCATCGTTGCCGCCGCGCAGTCCACCACGTCGCTCATTCCGCCGCTCGGCAACGACAAATCCAAAGTCCTGACGCTGAATCTCCGCAACCGGATGATGTTCCGTTCCGCTGACGAAGCCGACGCGGTTCAGGCGGCGGATTTTCTCGGCAAGAAGCGCGTGTTCAAACGCTCCTGGGGGTCCAGCGCCGGAAAGCGCAACGTCAATTACTCCGAAACCGAGGAACACAAAATCAAACCCTATCAGCTTCGCAC
The DNA here is from genome assembly GCA_963755515.1 of uncultured Verrucomicrobiae bacterium. Taxonomy (GTDB): domain Bacteria; phylum Verrucomicrobiota; class Verrucomicrobiia; order Limisphaerales; family UBA11358; genus UBA11358. The sequence goes on from CAVWKA010000014.1 coordinate 110,133, forward strand.
GCTCCGCGACCACGAATGCGTGCTGGTTCACTGTGAAAGGGGATTCCGCCGCCTCACCCTGCCGCCGCTGGAACCCGACGGGCAAATTGCCCGATGGTTTTCGTTGTGGCGGAAATTATTCTGACTTCTCTTATGAAACGAGCTTTCTCCAAAATTGGCTTTCGACTTCGCGCTTTGCGCCGGGCGCGTCACTGGACACAAGAGTCCCTCGCCTCAGCGTGTCAATACCACGGATTCGCCGTCACTCGCGCGAAGCTGGCGAAATACGAGATCGGGCTGACGGAAGTGCCCGCGCGTTTCATTCCCATTTTTGCCCACATTCTCAAAGCCGACATCGCTGAATTGCTTCCGCCCATCGGCCGCCGACCTGAATCCGGCTCAAAGCGCGCTCGCGCGGCTGACCGCTGAAATCGGCGGATTGGCCAAACGGCTTGTCGCCCGATGGCGGCGACCCTCTTGACATTCAAAAGTCAAAAAGGCTTTTGACCGAAACTTTAAGGGCTTTGGCAATTCGCTCGCACCCGTCTATTGAGGGCGCATTGACGCCACGCTCCACGAGGCTGACGAATTCAATCGAATAGCCGCTCTTCTCCGCAAATTGCGCCTGCGTCAATTTAGCGGCTTGCCGCAGCATTGCAATCCGTCGGCCCAATTGTCTTTTCAGCACGCAGTTAAACTATGGGCTTGCATTGAATCTTGGAACGGAGTTAAACTACGTTTCATTCGTTTTGGGTTTTATGTCGGCTAAACTGAAAATTCTCGTCGTCGAAAACGCCACGCCCTTGGCGATGCTGATGGTGTCTTTGCTGACGCGCGCCGGATGCAACGTGTCGGCGGCTCACACCGGGGAAAAGGGAATGGAATTGGCGTTGGAAAAAAAGTTTGGCCTGATTGTGCTGGCTGTGGAGTTGCCGGGCATCAGTGGACCTGAAATCTGCGCCGAATTAAAACAAAGGCATCTTTCGAGACGGACCCCGATTATCTTTGTCGCCGGCCAGCCTTGCGAGGAAGGCAGACAACGCTGCCTCGAATTGGGGGCGGCAGATTATATCGCCAAGCCTTTCAGCGCATCGGATTTTGTTTCGCGGGTTCTTTCGCACATCAACCCCACACCGGCCCATGTGTAACCGGCAACCTGATTATCCGACCTTTACCCGGTTGCGGGACAATCGCATCCGAAAGGCCGGTCCCAATTTTTTGATATTCACATGGGAAGGAAACAGCGCATCCGTCGTTGTTCCCAAAACCTTTGCCAAAATAAAAAGTTCGCCGTCAGGAACACGCCGTTGCAGAATTTCCAACTTGGCCAGCGACTCCCGGCTGACATCCCAGCCAAAGACCTGCAATTTCACAGACAAATCCTCCTGCGTCCAACCTTTGCGGTCGCGCAATTCCCGGACTTGCGTCCCGATCAAGTTAAGAGGTAGCGAGGCTTTTTTGATGCCGGGAACGGTAACAGTGCCGTGCGGGAAGATTGTTCGATTCAGGTCACAAATCAGGCTTGCGTCCAAGAAGGCGTTCAGGCAAACTGGACGCACAACTTAACCGGCGAGCAAATGAAAATCATCGCCAACACGAAACGGCCCGGTTTTCTTAATCGTATCAGAGAGGCAAACTGTCGTTCCACCGCATCTCCCGTTCCGCAGCTTCAATATCCTTCTGATACTTGCTTGGGCAACAACCGGCGCGAAAGGGTGTTAATCAGTAGGCATCAGCCGTTTCCACGGACAACGAAGCCCCAATTGGATTCTGAAGGCGGTCGTGACGCAAAATGTTGATTTCCCCGGCTTCAATTTTTTGCAGATTGCGCGTCGGCGATTTCAGCGCGTTCGGCCAGTTTCTCCTGAGTCAAACGTTTGCGCACCCGCTCCCGGCGCACGTTCGCGCCGAAGACCTTGATTCGCTTCCATTCTTTCTTGGAAATGGCCACGACATATTACATCGCTTTCTAATGCCAAAAATGAACGATACATATATCGTAAAAAGATTTGGATTTTTCTTGCCAGCACCGGCAAGGAGGGGTGCAATCGGCGAGTCTCACACCGAACGCAAAGGCGATTTCAGGCGCGATTCAGGCAATGGCATGAAACGGCAATCAAACAATTTTTATTCGACGCCCGACGAGAGCCGGTCAAAAAAATCTTCGAGCATTCGTGGAATTTTGTCTTTGGCAGGCCAAAGTTCATGCGGTTCAACCCGCAACGCTCTGGCGAGGCAGAGCAATTCAAAATCAGAAACCCAACGAAGTTGCGTTTCAATTTTGGCGAGCGTCTGCCGGCTCAAATCCCATCCCCACCGACGGCAGCGCGCCGCCAGCATCGGCTGCGTCAGCTTTTGCTGGTCACGCAACCGGCGAATTTGCGGCCCAACCAGATTTCGCGGATTCTTCATGTTCCGGTTTCAGAAACGGAACGGTAAGGAAAATGACGATTCTAAAAGGTTCGGAATTCCGAACGGTGATTTTCCTTGCCAGCCTTGACGTTTTCTGGAAAGGTGGTGACGGCAACCGCCTTTTTGGGCCAATGAATAATTTCTTCAAAAAAATCCCGCGTTATTCACGCCATTGTCACCCGCGCGCCATGCGTGCGCCTTAAAAGCAAACAACAATGAAAATCCCATGAAAACCATCAACAGACTATCGGAAAACGATCCTTGGAATCTGCGGCGGCGTTTTAATTGTCATTGCCGTCGCGCTAACCGCCCGGTCACAGACCGCCCCGGTTCTGACCATCACTCCTTTGGGCACGAACCAATTTTCCATCAGCTTCACCAATTATCCTGCCAGCACCTGGGATTTGCAGTGGACGCCGGTGCTGGCCAACCCGGATTATCCGTTGGACGTTTGCGGCAACTGGCACACTTGGCCAGAGCAATTACCTTTTAGACATGGGGGATTATCAATCAGGTTTCTTCAGGACAATTTTGGATACCAACAGCGTCCCCCTTTGGGAGGCTGCGGATCCGAATAATCCGAGTGCGGGCATCCTGACCGTGTATATTGACAGCCCCGCCAACGGTTCAACCATCAGCCAATAATGTTATGCAACCGGCAAAACTAAATTCTTGGATGAAATTATCTTTCTTCAAACAACTATTGGCTGTTACAATCTTGGGATTGATTGCGCCGTTCGTCAGCTATGGCGCTGGCGTAGTTTCGACGCCCACATTGGCAGCTTTCAATTCCGCGTTATCAGGCGGCGGAGCAGTGACATTTGCCTGTGACGGAACCATCACCGTCACCAGCCCTGAAACCATTTCGGCGAACACGACCATTGACGCCACCGGCCATAGCATTGTTATCAGTGGAGGAACCAATTCACAAATTTTCAGCGTCAGCAGCGGTATCAGCCTGACTTTGAACACTTTGATTATTTCTGCCGGATATACGAGAACCAATGGCGGAGCCATCTACAATCTTGGAAATGTCGCAGCGACGAATTGCGCTTTCATTGGCAACTATGCCATCGGCATTCCCGGCGCGGACGGAGGGAGCGCCGGAGCCAGCGGCCAAGCTGGCAGCATTGTCAGGGGAGGAGCCATCTATAATTTGGGAACGTTGACATTATCCGGCTGCGGTTTTCAACTCAATTATGCCGTTGGCGGCGCGGGGGGCGCTGGCCAAACGGGAGCGACCGAGGGCAGTGGCGTGGGCGGCAATGGCGGCGTGGGCGGGGCGGGTGGCGGTGCCTATGGCGGCGCAATTTTCAGTTCCAACAGTATTTCCGTTTCGGATTGCAATTTTATTAACAATGGTGTGGAGGGTGGCAATGGCGGAGTCGGCGGCACTGCGGGCTACGGGCCGTCAGGTTACGGAAATGGAGCAGTGGGCGGTCAGGGTGCTGATGGTGACGGCGGGGCGCTTTGCGCGTATAAAACCAACATTGTCATCAGAACAACATTTAACGGCCAAATAACGGTTGGCGGAAGTTCAGGCGCGTGCGGCTATGGCTACTACACCGCCCCAAACGGTTTGACGGGAGGCAATAGTTACGGAAGCGGTATTTACAACGCGGGAACTAATTTGAGTGTCAACTGCACCTTTTACGCCAATACAAATGAATCCGGCTATGGCGGTGACGGTGGAGCGGCCTATACCGGCGGCAACGGCGGCAACGGCGGTGTCGCCGAAGGCGGCGGCATCTATAACATTCTGCAAACTGGTGTCACCAACTGCACCTTTTCCACCAATGTTGTGTATGGCGGCGGAGGAGGAGAATCTTATTACTATACAGGCGGCACGCCGGGAACGCCCGGCCAAATTGGCGTGGCCAAAGGTGGGGCGGTTGGCAATGGAGCAGGCACGTTTAGGCTGAAAAATTCGATTCTCGCTTACACCGTTTATTCCGGCGGTTCGGGCAGCGCGGGAAATGGCGCGGGAACCATCACGGACGCCGGGAATAACATCAGTTCGGACACCAGCATTTCATTGGGCGGCAGCGGCAGTCATTCCAACCTGAACCCGCTGATTTTATCGCTGACCAATAATGGCGGAACCACCACAACTTGCGCCTTGGCCACCAACAGTCCAGCCATCAATGCCGGCGACGATTCGGCAGCACCGCTCTGTGATCAACGCGGCTATGTTCGCGCTGGAATTTCTGACATCGGTTCGTTTGAATACAACGGCGGCCAGGTGTTTATGGAAGCGTTGGGAACCACGGCTTCGCTGGATGGAAATGTGGGCTTGTTTTTGATCGGCGGCCCGAATCAGCCGGTAACTACTCCTCTCCCCGTCACCTTCACCATCAGCGGCTCGGCCAGCAACGGCGTGGATTATGTTTATATCACCAATTCGGCAACCATTCCGGTCGGGTTGCAATATGCCAGGGTTCTGGTGAATGGCATCCCGGCAGCATTCAGCGGAACGGACAAAACCGTCACACTGGCCCTTGCTCCCAGCCCCAATTATTTGATACCGCTGGACGATCCGTTTCCGACCACAGGCACGGTGACGATTTTCGACCACAACACTTACGACTCAACCAAACGCTATGTGCGCGGCACATCCACAGCGCCGGATTTCCAGTCCTTTGTGGTTCCGATTGATTTGGAAAATGGCGTGGCTTTGGATGCCATCGGCGGCAACGCCACCAATTTGTTTCCCGGCAATGTTTGGACGAATACGCTTTATCATTTCGACGCCACCAACCTGGCTGCGCAGACAAACATTGCAGGCCGGATTGCGTTTCAAAACCCGATAGTGGCCTTTGGCGACACCGTGGGCGGCAGTCCGCTTTACATCAATCAAAGCTACGATTTCGGAATTGCCGTTGGGACGCCCAACATTCTGACCAATGCGCTGCGGATTCAGGTTTATTATCGCTCCAATTCCGCTCTGGCCGGCACCATCACCCTGACGCTGCCGGATGTCAGCAATACCAATCAATTGTTGAACCTGGTGACAAATGGATTCACTCAAACATTTACCGGCTTCGGCCTGCAAACGACAATGCTGGTGCCATCCTCGCCATCGTGGGGCCTTCAGCATGGACAAAACTACATTCTAACGCACACCGCCTCCGCCTCCGCCACCAACTATTACTACGAGGTCGAGGAACAGGGGTTTGCTCCTTACAATTATCTGGTGCTGGACCAGTCAAATTCCATCGCTTGGTCCCGGTTGTATGCAATGGAATTCAGCCCGTATCCGAGCAACCTTTCCACGTTCATCAACCAGCCTCATTTTGACACCGTGCCGATGCCATCCATTTATGAAGGCAAGAGCCTGGAAGAACTGGAAAGTGTTCAGCCCACGCTGCCAAATCTTTCTTCGCTGAATCCATCCAACTACCTGACATTGGACGACAGCCCCGAACTGCGGCGGCACCCAATCCTTGACCAATTTGTAAAGAACATGGGCAACGACCCGCTGGCGCTGGCCAACTATGTTCAAAACGAAATCGGGCTGGTGGATGCCGTTGATTACAACACCAATGACAATATCAGCCAGACGGCAATCAATCTTGGCGGAGTGAATCGCAGCGCGCTGGACACGTTTCAGGAGGGGCAAGGCTCGCCGATGGAGCAATGCGCCTTGCTGGTCTATCTGTTGCGTCAGGCTGGAGTTCCGGCGACGTATGTTTTCCCGACCAACGGCGGTTTGCAAATGTTGACTTCACAAATGAGCAAACTGCTCCGTGTGCAGTTGAATGGTGCGGTCAATGACCTGGGCCAAACCAATATCACCAGCCTGATCAACGTCAATTATCCGTGGGTTGCGGCGTATGTCGGCACCAATTGGGTGCAGATTTTTCCGTGGATCAAGGACACGGAAATCACCGAGGGCTTTAATCTTTATGATTACATGCCGACCAACTACAACAGCGGCTACAAATGGCTGACGCACTTCATCGCCAATGACACGAACATATTTTCCTTGAGCGATTCCGACCAGCCGCTGGTGTTGCTTCCGCTTTTCATCCAGAAAAGTTTGGACGAAAATTATCCCGGCATGTCGGTCAGTGATTTGGGGATGCAGATTGTGAACCGGCGTCATCTGTATTCCCAATGGAGTGATTTCCCGAAGCCATTCGCGCTTTCAGGGACGCCCACGATTGTGGAGAGCCTTGCAACCAACCTGAATCTGTTCAATACCCTCGAAATCGAAGTGTATAGTCAGGCGAACACCAACAAGGTCATTGACACCACTGAAATGTATGAAGCCGACCTGCAAAACCGAATGCTGCTGCTCAAGTTCCAGCAGGTTGGCACGAACAACGTGCATAACATGATTCTGTCATTGGAACCGTATTCGACCGATTACACGAACGTGGCTGCTTTTGGCACCAACGCCAACCCATGCTGGAAGCTGGCCACGACGAATCAATTGGACAGTTCGGATGATGCCATCGTGTTTCAAATAACTCATCGGCGGGACAAGTTCCTGCCATCCACATTTGTTGCCAGTGCGAGCATCACTACCAATGTGCTAAATTACACCTACAACGAATTGGGACAAGCAGGCTTTGTATCCCAAGAAACCGACACGTTCAGAAAAGGCGATCTGGTCGCATTCTGTTTTGATTCAGGCAGGGTTACACAGAAAATGTTGGATGTTCACGCCCAACAAATCTGGCAGTTCAACCAGACTGCCAACACAAATGATCCCTCGACCATTGACCCGGATATTTATTTGGGCGAGACCGACCTATCTGATGGGAATGTCCTATTTCAATTACCGCGACCAATTCATTGATCTGGCCAGCCAGTTGCACAAAGTCACGCTGATGTCCTGGAGTGAAGAAGGCTATGGCCTGCTGCGCCCGGAGCGAGATAGCAGTGGAAACTTGGTCAATGGCGGCAACGTGATTCCTATCACTCCGGCAGTCCACATGCCCAATAACGGCTTGGCAATTGTCTTCAACGGCTCGACAATGGCGAACTCTGGACAGGATTATTATTCCAGCACGCTGGATTGGTGGTTGCAAATTGGCGTGCAAGCATCAGCCGCCGAACACGGCGTCTTACGCAGTTTTTATCAGACCAATGCCATTTCCACCATCAAGTTGCTGCAACAAGTGGGGACGAACGAATTGACACTGACAGCCGACAATTATGTGACGATGGGACAAAAGACCTATAACGGCGTGCAACTCATGAATGCCGATCCAAGTGCTTGGGCCACCATCGTCAGCTTTTTCGCCACCAATGCCGATATTAACTCGGTGGTATTGATGACGCCCGGAGCCGTGACCAACGGAGACTATGTTGGCGTGGGAGCATTGTTAATCAGCGACACAGAATTTGGCGCGTTGGTTGGCGGCTTGAACGGCGGCTATGCCGATGATTTCCCTGATGATACATTCTCTTACGACAATTCCCCCTACCTGACGGTGGACACTTCTCCCGACGGTTCCGTCTCATCTTATTACATGACGACTTCGCCGGACACTCGACAATCCCAATTATCTGGTGAATGGAGCCGTGACCAGTTGGGATTTGCTTCAAGCATCCGACGAGATTGACAGTGGGGAGTTGGAACTGGACCCGTCACTCGCGCAAACGTATGCCAGTCTTGCGGCGGAGTATGGCATCAGCCAGGACGCGGGGAGTGCCTATAATCAGCTTTACAACATCGGCACGGTCAGCACGGAAATTCCAAACTACAGCGATCAATCACAGCAGGTGTCCGAACCAGTGAATATGATGACCGGCGAATTTTACATTGACGCACCCGACATCACTTTGCCCGGCCCAATGCCTTTGCAGATTCGCCGCAACTACGGCAGTCAAAACCTTGCGGAAAATGAATTCGGATTTGGTTGGAAAATGAGCTATGTGCCGTTCTTGAGCGTAAGTTCTGATTCGTCGCTGATTTACGCCGCCGAAATGAATGGCACGGTTGTGGCCTATCGCCAAACCACCACCAACGCCAATGTCTGGCTGCCGCAGCCGCAGGACAACCCGATGCTCAACAACAACAGCAGCATGGGCATTGGTTCCATCGGCAACCTGTTTAACAACCGCCTGCAAATGGCTGTCGTTAGTGGCACCAACACTTACACCTTGACGGGAGCCGATGGCAGTGTTCGCACGTTCGTGGATGAATCATTCCCCATCAGCACATTCACCCGCGAGCGCCCTTATATTACCAAGTGGCAGGACAGCCGGGGCAATTACTACACGTTCCAATTTGGCACCGACTCGACCCAGCCCGATTATGGCGAGTTGAACCGCATCCAGAGCAGCAACGGCAATTTCGTCTGGTTTGAATACGACGTTTATGGGCACATCATCGCGGCGCACACAGGTGACGGGCGGATTATCAATTACGTTTATGACCAGTATGGCGATTTGACTTCCGTGACGTTGCCCGACCAGATGGAGATTGATTACGTCTATCAACACGCCAATGACGTGACCAACGGCGTCACGAACATTTATTCCACTCACCTGATTGTTGAAGAAGACAAACCCGATGGCCGCGTGCTGCAAAACATTTACGATTCGGAGCGGCGGGTAACGAACCAGCTTACCACCGCTGGTGTTGACCTGACTCCGGTTCGCACGGCCACATTCTCCTACACCAATAATTTTAACCTGAATTCGCCGACCAATCTACTCACCGGCGTGACGGTGATTTCCGATTACTACAATCACCCCACAGACTATTACTATACTAACAGTCTGGTGCGAAAGATTGTTGATCCGTTGAACCAGACCATCACCGAGGCCTGGTATGAAACCAACTCGCCCGGCGGTTTCCAGCGCAGTTTGAAATCGCGCACCGACAAGCGTGGCCTGAACATGGCCTATCTATATGACCCCAATGGAAACCTGACCAATAGCATTACCACCGGCGACTTGACCGGCGACGGCATCAACACCCAAACCGCCACCAACACGGCGGCTTACAATGCCAACAATTTGCCGACCCAAATCACCGACCCTGCCGGCAACAGTCAGGTTGTAGTTTATGACCCGACATTTAACTACCTGCCGCAACAAATCATCACGTTACGCCGGAAGTGTGCCTGTTAGCACCAATTACATGGTCTATGGCGACGCCACGAATGTGGTCGTCAACGGCGACACCACTCAAACCAACATGGCTTTCGGACTTTTGACCCGGCGGATTCGGGCTTATGGTTCGCCGGATGCCGCCACCAATGATTTGTTTTACAGCGGTGATGGTTTCCCGACCAACAGCGTGCAATACACCGGCGACGGCGACCCCAATGTGAACAATCAACTTTTTTACGATCAACGCGATGAATTGGTCCAACGGACGGATGCTGCCGGAGGCAGCTACCTTTACGATTATGACCCGATGGGCCGCAAAACGGCGCAGGAAACTTACGATCCTGGCCAGACTTCGCCGATGGATTTCGATTACTGGTATTACGATGCCAACGGGGAACTGAACTGGATTGACGGCCCGCGCTACAATCCCGAAGATTACATTTTTTATGACTACGACGGGGACGGTCGTGTTACAACGGAAATCCACTGGCGCTCGGAAGCCAACAGCGCGGGCACAGGCGTTGAAGCGCCCACGGGCTACAATCTCTATGCCCAAACGTTTGATGAGTATGATCCGTTGGGAAATCTAGTGTCCAGGATTGACCCGCGCGGCGCGGTAACAACCAATGCCTATAACGCAATTTGTCGAACTGGTGCAGACCACGCGCCTCGACACCAACGGCGTCACAGTGTTGAGCAGCGAAGGATTCAGCTATGAACCGGGTGGGCAGATTTATCAGGAAACCAACGCCCTGGGTGGCGTCACCACCACGCTTTACACGTCAACGCGGCAAACCGGAATATCGAAGTTATCCCAACGGCTCAACCAACGGCTGGCGTTATTATCTGGATGGCCGCATCAAACGGCAAATTCAATCCAATGGCGCATACTGGCAGACGACTTATGATGATGTCGGACAGAATTACCACGCGCGTCTTCTATTCAGCGGCGGGCGTGCCGGAGGCCACGAATTCAATCCAACTTGATCGTCGCGGCAATGTCATTCAAAGAGTGGACGCGGGCGGAAATATATTCACCACGGCCTTTGACGGACTTGACCGGCCCAAAGTCACGGCTGGCCCGCCGTTGATTACTGTGAGTGAATATACTGGCAGCGGCATTGGAGTCCCGGGCACAAATGTCACCTACGTTACTAACATTCTTCAACAGGTCGTCACCAATTTCTATGATGTCGCCGGGAGGGCCATGACCAATGTCAATGCGCTTGGTGAAACTACCATCTCCACGTTCGACGCGATTGGACGTCCGACCAGCACCAAAATTTACAGCGCGTCCGACGCTGGTGCGTGAAACCTACACGACCTATTCCCCCGACCACAACAGTGTCACCACTACCATCGGTTCCGGTTCCGGCGCCATTGTCAGGACTGATTTCACCGACAATGACAATCATACCGTCCTGTCCATCGGCTATCCGGCTTCCGGCGTTCTGGATTACACCTGGAAGGAATATGATCTTATCCGGAAACCTTGAGTATCACGGAGCATGATTCATCCACCAATGGCTCAGTCACGACAGTGGACTATTGCAAGTTACTCCCATGATGGCCTAAACCGCATAACGGCGGAAACCAGCCGTGATTACCGTCACTACTTATGCGTATGACCCGATGAGCGATCTGACCAATCGCACCATGCCGGGCGGTTTGCAATGGCAGGCAACCTACAACAGTGCCGGCCAGATAACAGCAGGAACAGAATTTCGGCGGCGCACTCGCGACGCGCACCACAACCTATTCCTATTATTCCAGTGGCAACGCTTTTGCCGGATTGCTTGAAACCAAAACAGACGGGCGCGGCGTCAGTTGCACCTACACTTACGATGATTGGTTGCGCCAGGCTTCCATGACTTACAGCGGTTCGTTGCCCGAAGCAAAACTTGACCACGACATGGCAGTATGAACCGCGTGGTTTTGTCACCAACATCACCGAACAGTTCGCCAGCACCAACACCGGCCCCAACACTACCATCGTGCGTTCATATGATCCTTACGGACAATTGGCGTCGGAATCGGTCAGTGCCGGTTCATTCTCGTATGGGGCGGGCCAAAGTTTTGATGCCGCCGGACGGCGCACGATCCTCAACATCGGCAATTCTGGTTACGGCTTCGCTTGGCGGGCCGACGGCGCCTTGAGTATGCCAGCGACCCGACCGGCAGCGGCCCTTACAGTTATGACACCGCCGGATTGTTGACCAACCGTACGGTGGGCAACCGTTACACCAGCATCACTTCGCGCGACGGCGAAGGCCGTCCCTTGTCCATCGCCACCACGGTCAACGTGCGTGTCGCAATTGACCGAATCGCTCACTTGGTCGGGCGACGGATTGCTCGCCGCTGCACACACTTGATCGCGGCTGATTTCACCGACTCCCGCGTTTATAGCTACGCCAATTTAAGCCGTCGGTTGACTCAGGAGCAATTGAATCTCAACGCGTCCACCACTTGGACAAATAATGTTTACCTATGACAATGGCGCTGCCGGCGGTCCTGGCGTGCTCACGCAAATGGGACGGGCCAGCAGCGCATCCGCCGAGTGGAAGGGCGGTAGCCGATGCCTTCTCGCGCGTTGCCACTGAAACCAACAACACGTTCCAATATCCGGCCTATGGCCATGTCAACGGCCAGTCCATTCTGTTGAGCGCATGGCTGGACAACCAGCCGGTTTCCATCTCCGCCGTCGGCACCAACGCCATGCAATGGCGCGCGATGATGGAACTTTCGCCGGGCGCGCACCAATTGAAAGTCAGCGCCCTGCATCCGAGCGGTTTCTTCACCGCTTGGGCGACCAATTGGTTCACCAACAATGTTGCCTATCAATCCACAGTGGACAGCTATGACGGCGCGGGTGACATCACCAACCGCGTCTGGAAAAATCCAAGCGGCACGGTTGAGCGCACCCAAACGCTTTCCTGGGATGCGCGCGGACGGTTGCATGCTGTCACCGAACGGGACGCGAATAATTCCGGCTACAATTGGACTGCCGTCTATGACCCGACTCAACCGCAGAATCTCGACCACTACTGTGCTCGTGACTAACGGCGTTGCTTCCACCGCGCCGCCGCAAGTCCTCGAATTCTTATTTCGATCCGCAGGTGGAATTCTTGGAACTTGGCGATTCCGTCAATACCAGACCGTCTGGAAACTCTACGGGCCGGACATGAATGGCAAATACGGAGGCATGAATGGCGTTGGCGGCTTGGACGCGGTGTCGCCGTATCTGGATTCGTTCAATCCGGTCATCAGCGATTCGCGCGGAGACATCTTGGCCGAAGTGACCAACAACGCAGTGTCGTGGAATCCGGCGCGGCCAACTGGTTACGGAGCGGTGCCCGGCTATCGGCCCGCCGCATTTGCCAACGGCGCGGACATGGCGCAATCATCCGCATGGCGCGGCTTGCCGGTGGACATCACCGGCTATTACCAGATTGGCTTGCGGCCCTACGATCCAATTTCTGGCTGCTGGTTGACCTATGATTCGGTTTGGAACGCACGCGATCCCAATTATTACAGCTTCTGCGGCGGTGATCCCATTGATACTTTCGACTCTGATGGCCGGAGCGGCTATATGTCACTACCGCCGCCGTGGCAGTCGCAGTCAGGACAAAGCATCAGTTTGTTCCAGGCATTGTTTCCGGTGGCGGCAGCCGCAGGAGGAGCGACGCCCATTACAGGAAGCGTTCAGAGCGACATTCTGGAGGTGCAGCAGCCTTTCTATTCGGTGTCATTGCCAGCTATGCAAATGGAGTATTCTTATGCGTTTGGTGTTCTGACCGGGCCGGTTGGCGGCGGAACCGAAGGCTCGATTTCTTTGGGCAGTGTTGGCTTCGCGGCGCTTCGCAGTGGAGCCGTCAATGGTGCGGCGTCCAGCACGGTTGCTGATGTATCTGGCGAACCCGTTTTGCCCGCCGCTGCTGGCGGATTTACGACCGGTTTATTTACTGGAGCAGGTGGTGAAGTTGCATCGGCGTTTGGCCCTGTCCTAGGTATGTCGCTTAATGCTACCGCTGGATTTACTGGGAATTTCGCTGGCAGCAGCGCGGAGCAATACGCCGGCAACGGCAATGTCAACTGGGGCGAATCTCTTGCGTCCGGCACTTACGGAGCGGTGATGAATACTGGTGAAGGCAACGTGATGGGCAATGTGGAAAACGCGCTACCCAAGGATGTCGCGGAAAGTTTAACGTATCAAATTCCATCGGAATATGTGGTTGGCGTCGGAGACACTTCGCTGGAGTCATGGCTGACGCCGCCGGCATCGGAGGGCAGCGAGAATCAGCAACCCGCCCCTGCCTATACCCAGGGGCCGCTGGGAGGCAAGCATTAACATGAGACTTCCAGTTACGGTTGTCGGCTTTGGTTTGGTCGTTATTGGAAGCGCCATCTTGCAGCGTCTGCGCGTGCGCCATTTGAAAGAAGCCAGCGAAAGTGTCTCGATAGACCCTTCAAAGGAAATCGTTCTGCGCTATGCAATCTGGTATTATGTTTATCCCCTTTTGTGTTTCATATTAAGCGCGATGTTTGGTTATGGGGCTTGGCGGGGTTCACCACATCCAGGGGTGGTTACGATATACAAAGTATTTTGCATGATCGCCTTGTTGGGTGCATTTTTTATGCTCTATCGCGAGTTGACGGGGCGAGTGAGAATTGCGGACAAGAAGCTGATTTACACAGAAGGCGGCGACCGGCGGGAAATCTCCGCCGATGATGTGGTTCGCGTTTCGACCAACGGATTTAAGTTTTTCATTGGGCTAAAATACCAAAAGTCCTCCCAGATCCCGGCGACGTTCAAGAACAGCGAAATCATCCTGGCGTTCCTGCAACGGGCTGCCGCCAGCAACTAAAAGACGAATGGCGAGCCATTTTCATCCAGCACTCATTTGCGCCGTCATGTTTTGCGCGGCGAGCGTGTCGGCGCAGTTGGCCGTGACGGTCTCGCCGGTGAAAGTGACAGGGCAAAAAGCCGTGGTGCAGCTAAAGATGAAGAACCAACTGGCGGACAAGGTGGAGTCAGCGCGGGCCATTTGCTTCCTGCTGGACGAGCAAGGCAAAATGGTTGGCCAGTCAACCAAGTGGGTGATTGGTGGCATGAAAGACCGGCCACCGCTGGAACTCAAAAGCGAGACGACGTTCAACTTTGTGGTGAGCAGTCCGCAGCCGTTCACTACGACGAACTTGACGGCGAAAATCTCTTTTAGCCGCGTGGTGTTGGACGGCGGCAAGCTGGCCGACGTGCGGCAGGATGTCAGCGTGAGTGAGTCGGCAAAGTAGCCGATTAGATGACGGACGCTGCACTCCTTATGGAATAAGCGGGCGGACATAACACGGATTGGAAAGCGGCTCGCTCACGATTTTCCAAGCAGCTTTCCAGGTGCATCCCGCGAACGAATCCGGCATTGGCGCGCACATCAATTTAGCCGCAGCCAGGACGCGGCAAGTGAGCGGCTAAAAAGGGAATTTTCCTGCATGACACTTACCCCGCCTTTTGGCGGTCAGCCAGGCCGCTCGATGCCGAGCGCAACGGCGGCTCAAAAATAAATCGCAACCGACGCGGAAGGCCGCTTGCTGAAATGTCGCAGGCGCGACCAACGGAGAACCGTTGAACGGATCGGATGACGACGGACAAAAATCGCAAGGTTGCTCATTCTTTAGCCGCCAGACGCGCCGGAAAAAAACAGCGGCCGTGCGCCAGCACTTCGCGGCGTTCATGCCGGATGCTTCCCTGCCGCCGACACAAGAGCAGTTATATGCAATGCCGCCTCATGCGCCGGTATCCGCTCTGCGGAGCCTCCGGCGCACGAGTCTCCGCCGTCTCCCCGCGCGACACGCGCCCGACGGCCCGGTTCATCGAATATAACTGCGTCTTGTGTCCGGGCAGGCGTCGGCGCTGTCACGCTGACTGCTTCCCGCCGTTCTCCCCGTCGGCACGCGGCTGCCCTCGCCGCGTGGCAGTCATCGCGCCAGCTTGCCGGCATCCGTCACGCCCGCCGCTCGTTTGGCGCACCGCCGAAAAATCGGCGCGTGAACCGAACCTTGCTCAATGAAACGTCGCAACGGCGACGGAGAAAAAATCGTTGAGTGAATCAAAGGCTGTCGGCGAAGTGTCGCCCGGCTGATGCCAGGACAAACCGGCAGTGGCCGGAAAGGTGACGGCGCATCCGCTCGAAGGGAGCCGTGGCCGAAGCCGCCGCCTGATGCTGTCAAGGTATTGCTCGCTGCGCTGCGCTCCACCTGTGACAGCGGCGGCGTTTCGGCCAGTGGGCTTTTAGGTTTTGGCTTTGGCCAAAACCAAGCTGACGGGGCAGCTTCGTTTTAGCAGCTAAAGGGAAACGCTCAATCGGCTTTGGAATGGCCGTTGGCGTGTTGAGCTACGAAGGGTTCGAGAATCTTCAAAATGTGTTGCTGTTGAGCGCGAGGCAAATCGCTGGCCTGCTCAAACACACGCCGGAGTCTCCCAGCCGGTCCTTTGCCGCGTTGCGGACGGTTGGCAGGCGGGTCTAAAAGTTCCTCGACGCGCACGCCAAGAATCTTTGCCAGCTTGAGCAGTTGATCTGGCCGTAAGGCGACTGGATTTTTTTCCCACAGGAGGTATGAGGGTTGCGAAATCCCCAACTGTGCAGCCACGTCACGCTGGCTCAATCCCGCCGCTTCGCGGGCGGTGCGCACGCGCTCGCCGAACTCGGAACGTTTGACAATGGTTGTCCTGCTCATGCCATCAGCATGGCCGATAAAAAACGTGATGATAGATTTTGCTTGCACTGTGATAGATTATATCTATCTTATGGCGGCATGTCAAAAACTTCAAAAACGCGCTTGACGGGTTCGCGGAAAAAAGGCGGTTCGCACCGGCGGACGCGGCGACCCGAATCCAAACCCGACCCGATTGCCATTCTGGATGCGTTGGCCGAGCGGCACGAGCGGGTGGAGACGGTGGCCCGGCTGCTGGAAGCCTGCGACGACCCGGCGTTGTTGACCGCCGAACTGGCGGCGCGCGCCGGCTGCTTCATGGAGAAGGATTTGGCTGGAATCAAAGAACTGCTGTCCCGGCTGGGAGAGGCGGCGCGATGAAACCGGAAACGCCCAAGCCCGCCGTGAGCGACGTGGACTGTCTGGACGGGTTGCAGGACTGTCTAACAACGCTGGCGACACTGGCGGCGCTGCTGGAAGCCGCCGGCACATGCACCGACGCGCGAGCATTGAACATCGGAACGCTGGTCAAGGCGATAGGGCACGCGGGCGGGCTGATGCTGGCCGAGGTGGGGAAGGCGCAGGCGTGGCTGGAGAAGCTGGAGGAGGTGGCGCGATGAATCCGCCCAAACTCAATCTTGGCTTCGACGTGTGCGCTTGCACGTTCGGACATTATCCCTGGGACGACTGGCACCGTTACGCACTGACACGCGGCCTCGACGCCGAGCTTGCGGGTTTGGGGCGGCTGCTGGTCCGCGAGGCGTTCAATCACGACTGGCAGCCGTGGCTTAAAACTGTTTGCGGCTGGAACGACGACGGCCAGGCGTTGCTGGCCTTCGCGTTGCGTTCGCCGCAGGCGGCGCACCGGCAGTGGGACATCCTGATGCGGACGGACGGACTGCGGGGCGACTACCGCCCGCGCTCGACGGAGTGGACGTGGGGTTATCTGCGCGCCGACGCGCAGCGGCTGGCCGCGAAAATTTACCAGCAAGCCATCGTCGCGGCGCTGTTCCACGAGGCGAAGCCCATCGCCAACCTTCAATCGTAAATCGTCATGCCCTGGCGCATCCCTGAATCCGAACTGGAGCGCGTGAAACGCGAAACGGATTTGCTGGCGCTGGTGCGCAGCCGGGGCGTGGAACTGGCCAAGCACGGGACGAAAGATTTTATCGGGCGGTGTCCGTTCCACAACGACCAGCACAAACCCAACTTCATTATCACGCCGGCCAAAGGGTTGTGGCATTGCATGGCGTGCGGGAAGGCGGGCAACGCGATCCAGTTTGTGCAGCAGTATGACGGCGTGAGCTTCCGACACGCCTTTGACTTGCTGCGGCGGGGCGGCCCGGCGGTGTTCAGCGAGGCGGGCGTGACGGCGGAGGGCAGGCCGATGAAGCGGGCCACCGTGCCGCGTTTGCCTTGTCCGCTGGACGCCCAGGCCGACGATGCGGCGCTCTTTAACCAAGTGGTGAGCTACTATCACGAACGCCTGAAACAGACGCCACAAGCTCGCGCGTATCTGGCAGGCCGGGGTCTGGACAGTGACGAACTGATTGACCATTTTCAAATTGGTTTTGCCGACCGCTCGCTGGGCTTGCGGTTGCCAGAGAAGAACCGGAAGGAAGGCGCGACGCTTCGTTCGCGGCTGACACAGATTGGCCTGTGGCGGGAGAGCGGCCACGAGCATTTTAGCGGCTGCATCGTGGTGCCGCTGCGCGAGTGCGTGCCGCACGGGCCACCAAGCGGCCACGCCGTGAGCCTTTACGGACGGCGGACGTGGCAGCGGAGCGATGCGAAACATCTTTATCCGCCCGGCCCGCATCGCGGGTTGCTCAACCGGGAAGGTTTGAACCAGCCGGAAATCATCTTGTGCGAGGCGGTGCTGGACGCGCTGACGTTTTGGGTCAACGGGTTCAAAAACGTGACGTGCCTGTATGGAACGGAGGGCTTCACGGATGAATTATGGGAGGCGCTGAAGCGGGTTCGGCGCGTTCACCTGGCTTACGATGCCGACGACGCGGGCGACCGGGCGGCGGCGCGGGACGCGGAGCGTTTTCGGAAACACGGCATGGAGGTGTTTCGCGTCAAGTTCCCGCACGGGATGGACGCCAACGAATACGCGCGCAAGGTCAAGCCCGCCGACAAATCGCTGGCCTTGCTGGTGAACGCGGCGCAATGGGCAGGCGGGAAGGCGGGGCCTTCACCTCATGCGGCTTCGCCGCCAGTCGAGCCGCCGGAACCACGGAAGCATGTCGCAATGGTCATGGATGAAATCACCGGCGAGTCGCTGCCCATCGTGGACAAGGAATCGTTGACGAGCGGCGTGGGCTGGGCACCGGAGCCGTTTGTTCCCGCTCCTTACACGGAGGTGCAGGCGCAATCTTCTTTAATAGCTGCTTCTGTTAGCGGCTCAGAGGAATCGGCTAAAAAGGAAAGTGCCCAGCCCCGGTTTGGCGCCGACGCACGGCCACCGGCTTCGCCCGCGTTGCCGCCGCCGCCAACTCTTGAACCACGGGGCGACGCCTGGTTCCTCGACGTGGACGAGCGCGAGTATCGGGTGAGCGGTTTGGAAAAAACACTCGGGACCGACGCGCTGAAAATCACGCTGCGGTTGCGTCACGGCGAACACTTTCATCTCGACCAGTTGGACTTGTGGCGGGACAGCGAACGCCGCCGGTTCACCGAACGCGCCGCCGAGGAAACCGGCCTGGCCGCCGATTTGTTGAAACGCGATTTGGGCAAAGTATTGCTGGCGGTGGAGCAGACGCAAATGGAACTGGTCAAACCCGTCGAGAAGCTGGCGAGTGCCGTAACGCTGACGCCGGAGGAACGGGAGGCGGCGTTGCAGTGGTTGCGCGAGCCGAATTTGATTGGCCGGTTGCGCGAGGCGTTTCATCAGGCGGGCATCATCGGCGAGGAAACCAACACGCTGGTAGCGTATCTGGCGGGCGTGTCGCGCAAGCTGGAACGGCCGCTGGCCATCATCATCCAGAGCGCCAGCGCCGCCGGCAAGACCACGCTCATGGACGCGGTGTTGAACTTCTTCCCGGAGGAGGAGCGCGTCAAATACTCGGCCATGACCGGCCAGAGCCTTTACTACCTGGGCGAGACGAGCCTGAAAAACAAAATCCTGGCGGTGGTCGAGGAGGCCGGAGCGGAGAAAGCCAGCTACGCGCTAAAGCTGTTGCAGAGCGAAGGCGAGTTGACCATCGCCAGCACCGGCAAAGACCCGCAAACGGGCAAGATGGTGACGCAGGAATACCACGTCGAAGGCCCGGTGATGATTTTTTTGACGACCACGGCGATTGATTTGGATGAGGAGTTGCAAAACCGCTGCCTGACGCTGGCGGTGGACGAGAGCGCCGAACAAACGCAACGCATCCACCAGTTGCAGCGGGAACGGCGCACGCTGGCGGGACTCGTCGCCAGGGCGGAGCGCAAAGACCTTTTGAAAAAGCTCCGCAACGCGCAACGGCTGCTGCTGCCGGTTGAAGTGCTCAATCCGTTCGCGCCGGCGCTGACGTTCGCCACGGCGCGCACGCGCAACCGGCGCGACCACGAAAAGTATTTGACGCTCATTGACGCGATTGCGTTGCTGCACCAGCACCAGCGCCAGGCGCGCACGCTGCCGGGTGGCCAGCGTTACATTGAAGTCACGCTCGATGACATCGCGCTGGCCAACCAGCTTGCGCCGGAAGTGCTGGGGCGTTCGCTGGACGAGCTGCCGCCGCAGACGCGCCGCCTATTGGGTTACATCCGCGAACTGGTTAAGAAAAAGCAGGCGGGGCCTGCCCCCACCTTTAGCCGCCGGGAGTTGCGCGATCTGTGCGGCTGGAGTCTGACGCAAGTGCGCGTCCACCTGGAACGGTTGGTGGAACTGGAATACCTGGCCATCCGGCACGGACGGCTGGGCAGCCCGTTTGTTTATGAGTTGTTGCTGGAGGCCGAAGCGCCGGAAGCGACGGCGCATATCGGATTGATTGACATTGCCAAGCTGCGGCACGACTACGAAACCAGGCTGGCGGCTTTTGCGGGCGGGGTGGCGGGGCAAAACGGCCACCTGGCGGGGGGTGACGCAACGCCCCCGCCACCGAAGAACGCCACGCCTGCCTTGATAAAATCATCGCCTGACGGCCTGACGGAAACGCGCATCAGGAGGCCGGCGGAAAAACTTTCATCGTAACCATGTCCTTCAAACTAAAAGGCATTGAACGCGCCGTGCAACTGGCCAACCGCGCCAGAGACAAACGCGGCGGCAACGAAAAGCAACGTCCGACCTATGACCGGAGCGCGCCCGACGCGCTGGGGATATGGCAGGAGGTGTATTTGGAATCGCTGGCCACGCGGAACTACTCGCTTGCCACCCAGGAGCACCGGCGGCACACCTTCAAACTTTTTTTCACCTGGGCGGCGGAGCGCGACCTGACGCGCGCCAGCCAGGTCACACGCCCCATTCTGGAGAGTTTTCAACGCTGGCTTTGGCACCACACCGGACGCGGCGGCAAGCGGCTGGGCTGGAGTTCGCAGAGTCGGCACCTGGGCAACCTCAAACTTTTTTTTCGCTGGCTGGCCCGCCAGAACGTCATCGTCCACAACCCGGCCAGTGAACTGGAAATGCCCCGCGCTGAAAAACGGCTGCCCGCCGAAGTGCTGACCCAGGCACAGGTGGAAAAGTTGCTGGCCATACCGGACGTGAATGACCCGCTGGGCGTGCGCGACCGCACCATGCTGGAACTGTTTTACTCGACGGGCATCCGCCGGACGGAGCTTTGCCGCCTTGATCTGCCCGACTTGAACCCGGAACGGCAGACGCTCCATGTCCGGGGCAAGGGGAATAAAGACCGCGTTGTCCCCGTGGGCGAACGCGCCCTGGCATGGGTGGAACGCTATCTGCGGGAAGTGCGCCCGCGTCTGTGTCTGGACACGCACACCCAGGCGTTGTTCCTCACCGGCTACGGCGGCCCGTTCAATCCCGATGTCGTCTCGCGCATGGTGGTGCGCTGGTTGAAGCGGGCGGGCGTGTCCCGCAAGGGCGGCTGTCACACACTCCGCCACGCCTGCGCCACGCACATGCTGGAGCACGGGGCGGACATCCGTTTCATTCAACAGTTGCTCGGCCACGCCAACCTCGACACCACGGCCATTTACACCGAAGTCTCCATCAAGCAGCTTCAGGAGGTTCACGCCCGCTGCCATCCGGCGGCCAAACGGCTCGCCGCCGCAGACGCCGCCGCCAACAATGGAGCGCCGCCGCCCGCAAATCCGGCTTCCATTCCCGCCTCAAAGATGTAGCATTGCGGCGTGGTTCAAGAGTGCGCCAGCCGCTTTTCTTCTTTAGCTGCCAGACCGCCGTCAGCGGTCGGCGACCGCATTACGTTCCGGCCTGGCTTCCTCACTGGCGGCCCAAAAACTCGCGTCGGGGGTTCGCGGTCTTGCGTATCGGGTCAGCGTCTTGGGCGACGCCGGAAACGCTCAATAAACACGCCCGGTTTGCGGGTCTGCGGCGGCAAAACCGCGTCGGGTCGTGGAGAA
>CAVWKA010000015.1:0-184536 GCA_963755515.1 uncultured Verrucomicrobiae bacterium
GCCCTGGCTGTCAACATAGAGGCGGCGCACTCGCGCGCTGAAGCAGGGCGGGGGCGTTGGCCGAGATCAAATGTGACAAAGCGCACGCCGTCAAAGCGGGCCAGGCCGTTGAAAGCGCCAATCCAGAGATAGCCGTCCGGCGTCTGGGCAATCGCCGTCACCGAATCGTCCTGCAGACCGTTTTCGGCGCTCCAGATGTCGCAAAGATAATCGCCCGGGGGATATTGTTTAACCTCACGACCCTCGTCCGATCCAGCAACTGCGGGAGCACCTTCTCCCACTACCGCGGGCGAGGGATGGGTATTTTCGGCGGATGCCTTTGGAGTTGCCAACAAAAAAATCAACGCACAGAACAAGGCATACCTTATCGCAAGCCGGAGGACCGGAAGAGATCTGGCGCGTGAAGGCATAATTTCGAGCGTGGCATAATGATGCCCTGTTATTCGGGAATTTTCAATGCCCGAAATTAGTTGAGGCGAATTTGAGTGGACCCGCCGAGACGGCGCTTCGTCCGCCGCCGCCGTCGCCGAGCTGTGGCGGGCTAAGAATGTCGCAAAGAAAAAGAGAAGCGTGGGTTTATTCGAGAGGACCGGCTTGCGCCATCTGGTGAGACTTTCTTTGACCGGCTGAGGGCAGTTCTGGAGAATCCTCCATGTCATTTGAAGCATTGTCCATTGACTTAAGCAGCGCGCGTTTTGGATTATCGTCAACAGAAAGGGTTGCGGTTCGTTGTATGCGCCGAAGTAAAATCAGAACCGGAAAAGAAGCTGAAATAGCTGAAATGCAGGGGTTTTATGCTTGTAAGATGCTCTGCATATGGCACTTACGATTTTCATAGCGGAAATAGACTATAACATGCTGTCCGAAAGCAATTTATGAATTAATCATATTTGCGAATTGGCTGGTTGGCGGTTTTACGATGATTTATTGAACGATTTAGGATGATTTGCAGGATAATTTGCAATTGCTGCGAGACACAGTCTCCGCGGCCGGAATCAAAAATTTATTTGGCACAAAATGACAAGCGGTGAATCACCGGAGAATTTACCGTTGCTGCGGGACAAAGTCCCCGCGGGCTGGACGCGAAAATTCAGGATTGGCCAACAGGCGATTTATGATGGGACACCACCGACAACGCGTCCGGCGGGGACGTTTGTTTTAATTTAATTATTCATCTTTCGATGTTAGAGATAAGATACGGATTGCTGAAGATATGAGCGTCGAGTTGCATTTCAACGGACGGCGGACGAGCGTTTCGCCGGGTTCGTCCCTGTTCGATTACGCCGAGAGCCTCGGCATCCAGGTTCCGACGTCGTGCCGGAAAAACGGCAAATGCAAGGAATGCGTGGTGGAAATTGCCGAGGGGATGGCTGTCTTTCCAAACCGGCGGCGGCGGAAAAGCACTTGCGGGACAATTTCCGGCTGTCGTGTTGTTGCAATATCATTTCCGAAGCCGGGGTGGTGCGCTGCCATACGATGCGGCGGGGGGAAATGCGGATTGAACGGCAGGCATTCCAATTGCCGGGCGGGAATCAAAGGGCGAAGCTGGACCCCGCGGTGACGCGGGACGGCGAACGGATTCTGCTGGATGGCGGGGAAATCGCGCGCTCGATGGCGCCCATGCACGGGCTGGCAATGGATTTGGGGACGACAACGATTGTCCTGCGGCTCTTGAACCTGGAAACGGGCGAACTGATCGGCGATTCGTCATTAGAAAATCCGCAGCGCTTTGGCGGCTCGGACGTGATGTCGCGGATCCAATACGACACGAGCGACGGGAGCAAGCTGCTGCAACGCACGCTGGCGGGGTATCTGACGCGCGCGATTGAGGAATTTCCGGTTGACCCGCAAACGATTTATGAATTGGTGGTGGCGGGTAATTCGACGATGCGGGACATTTTTTTCCGCCAGGACGTGTATTCGATCGGACAAAGCCCGTATCGTTCGATCACGGAATTGGAACTGGAGGCGGGCAAACGGACGACGACGAGTTTGAGCGAGGCGGCGAACAAGCTTTTGCTGCCGATCCATCCGCGGGCGCGGGTTTATGGATTGCCGATTATCAGCGGGCACGTTGGGGCGGACGCGGCGGCCTGCATGTTGAGCGCCAATCTCGCGCATGAAGACCGGTTGATCTGCCTGATGGACATTGGCACCAACACAGAATTGATTCTGGGCAATCGAAACAAAATTTTCGCGGCGTCGTGTCCGGCGGGTCCGGCGTTTGAAGGGGGAAAAATTTCCTGCGGGATGCCGGGGTTGCCGGGCGCGATTGAGCGCGTGAAGATCCGGGACGATGGCTCGATGGAGGCGACCGTCATCGGTGGCGTTGCCGCGGAGGGCATTTGCGGTTCGGGGCTGGTGGATTTGTTGAGCGAACTCCTGCGAACGGGGCAAATCAATCATCTCGGGCGTTTCGAGGATGGCGGCGACAAAATCGTCTTGGACGTGGACAGCGATTCGCCGATTTATTTGACGGAGAGCGACATCAACGAATTGGCGCAGGCGAAGGGGGCGAACGTGGCGGGACTGCAGGTCATCTTTCATGATTACGGACTGCGTTTTGAGGATTTGGATGTTTTCTACCTGGCGGGCGGCTTTGGCCGGCATTTGAGCGTCGAGGCCTCAAAGCGGATTGGTTTGATTCCGAACATTGACGGCGCAAAAATTTTGCAAATTGGCAACGCTTCGGTTGAAGGCGCGTGCATTGCGCTGCTGTCGCGGACGAAGCGCGAGGAACTGGAACATTTGGTCAGAACGGCGACGCATTGCCGGCTGGAGGCGCATCCGAACTTTTTCAATTATTTCGTCGAAGGCTGCCAATTCAATCCGGTGGAAACGTCACCGGCGCTGGAACCCATCGTTTCTGAAAATGTTTGAACTGTTTGAAGCGAATCCCCGCGTACACGTGCTGGAAGCGGAATTTCAGCGACTGCTCGGATATCCGAAGCAGCACGCGCTGGAGGGACGGTCGCGCGAACTGGCGGAGGCGGCGCGGGAGTGGTGCGGGCAAAACGGGCGGCCCTGGATTTATGCGCGAGAGATTGGCCGGGGTGATTTGGAACTTACCGATAAGGGGGTGCGCGTGGCGGGGACGGAATTTTCATCGAAACAACTCCGGGACCAATTCATGGAAGCGGAGGCGGAGAGCGCGGTGCTGGTGGCGGTGAGCGCGGGGCGGGAATGCGAGGAGGAGGCGCGGCGGCTTTGGGAGGAATCGAAGCCGGACGAGTATTTTTTCATGGAAATTTTCGGCTCGGCGGTGGTGGAGCATCTGGTGACGGTTGCCAGCGGCCGGATCTGCGGGTGGGCGGACGGGAACCAGATGATGGCTTTGCCGCATTATAGTCCCGGTTATACGGGATGGGACATTGGGGAACAGGGGCGGTTGTGGGCGTTGATCCAGGGGAATTCGAATCTTGATGGACGGCTTGAGGTATTGGAGGCGGGGATGTTGCGGCCAAAGAAGTCGTTGCTGGCGGTATTCGGCCTGACGCGCAACCTGGAAAAGGCGCGGAGACTGGCGAAGCTGATTCCCTGCGAGAGTTGTTCGCTGCCCGGTTGCGTGTATCGGCGCGGGGCGTATCAACAGGCGCCGAGGCAAATCGAAGATGTCCGCCAACTCCACCATGCCGGCGACAAAAATGGCGAGTTGCCAATCGGCCGGGATGGCGCGCTAACGCCCAATGCGAAATACACGGTCAACTCGAAGGCGCTGCGCAAATGGTCGCACGAGCGGCTGCGGCTGGAACACCTGCCCGATGGTTCGATTGAAGCGCGATTTCGATACGACGGGACGACCTGCTCGAACATGGGTCGGGCGCTGATATTTGATTATCGGGTCAAATTAAGTTCGCCGGAGGACCGATACACGATCCTGGAAGCGGAGTGCGGGCCGTCGGCGGAAGACACTGGGAATGAATACCAGTGCGAGTCGCTGAACGATGCGGAGGCGCTGGCGCAGAGTATTGCGACGGAGAAACCGCTCCTCGGCAGGCCACTGGACGAGGTATTGACCTGGCAACGCGGGTATGATCCGTCCGGTTGTTTTTGCGATACGACGCGGCGTCTCTACAAATGGGGGCTGGCGTATGAAGTGATTCATTTTACTTTGGCGCAGAAGCTGGCGACGAAAGCGAGGATGGAGGATTGAATGAAAATCAAGATTAAGATGAGGACATCCTGAAAGCGGAGTCACAAAAGTTAAAAAATGTGTTTCCGTCACAGGGACGGTTTGGCAGGATGCCCTAAAAGTATGGAATGGAAAAGGCTCAGACCTCGTTGATCGCTTGCTGCGACGATTTCTCGTAGAAAGAAAGGCAACGATATGAATGCAACATTAAAACCACACGTTCTGCAATGGGCGCGTAAAAAGGCGGGGCTTTCCGAAGAAACGCTCGCCAAAAAGATTGGCGTCCATTTAGGGCTTGTGAAGGAATGGGAATCCACGGGCACAATTCCAATTGCCCTTGTTGAAAAGCTGGCAGAAATAACACGCATCGCCTTCGGATTTTTATTTTTGGAACAACCGCCGCAAGCAAGTTTGCCCATTGCCGACTTTCGGCGCGTCAAAGATTCACAGCCATTGGCACCGAGTGATGACCTGCTAGATGTCATTTACAGCGCGCAACTCAAACAGAATTGGTATCGTGAATACATGATTTCCAATGGCGCAAAGCCATTACCGTTTG
The DNA here is from genome assembly GCA_963755515.1 of uncultured Verrucomicrobiae bacterium. Classification (GTDB taxonomy): domain Bacteria; phylum Verrucomicrobiota; class Verrucomicrobiia; order Limisphaerales; family UBA11358; genus UBA11358. The sequence continues at coordinate 4,692 of CAVWKA010000015.1, forward strand.
TGGGAAAAGCGTCGGTCAAAACTCCAACATGCAGCTTTTGGGTATAAAAAAAGACACAACGTTTAGGAAATATGCCCATTCGTTAGAAGGCGGCGTCGAATGGCCTATCTATTAGACGCCAACGTTTTTATTGATGCCAAAAACCGATACTATGGATTTAATTTATGTCCGGGTTTTTGGAAATGGCTCGATATTGCTTATAATAACGGCACGCTATTGAGCGTCAAACAGGTGCGAAATGAACTTTTGGCGAGGGAAGACAGGCTCTCTTTGTGGCGCAAGAGTCGGAGTAAAATGTTTGTTGATACGAATGACAAGGACACGTTCGAGAGCATGAAGGTTTTAAGCGCCTGGGTGGTTGAGCATTATCAACCAGCCGCCCAAGCAACATTTCTCGGGGTGGCGGATTTCGCTCTAGTTTCTTTTGCTGATGCCCACAACCATACCGTCGTAACAACCGAAGTTGAGGCCCGGGGAATACAAGTCAAAATCCCCAATGCTCGCAATTTCATGGAAGTCAAACATATAAACCCCTTTGAAATGCTGACATCCGAAAGGGTCAAGTTCCACTTTAATACCTGAATTTCAAATTAGGACAATACCAAGATCGGAACCAAGACTAAGAAATAAATATGACAAAACTTTGTGATATCAACCGGGCGGCGAAGGAGAAGCTTCCGCCGGGATTCACGGAAAAGTCCGGCATTGGATCGCACTATGTGGATGCGTTCGTGAAACCGATGAACACGAAGTTGCCGGACGGCACGCGGGTGGCCTGCAAGCGGAAGGGATTGAAGATCACGCTGACGGTTGGGACAAAGAAGGGGGAAGGGCTGATGCGGCGGCTGGAGGTGAGCAAGGACCCGGTGGTGATGTTAGAGGCGGCGCTTCAGGAAGCGGCGAAGGCGGCGGGGGTGGAGTTGCAGGTTACGGAGAGCGAAATTTTTGTGAATTGTTGACGCGAATTGACGCGAATGGAAAGGGGAAAAGCACATTCTCACGCAACGGTCGCAAAGGCCGCAAAGGAAAGCACAGGCCCAAATTTTCCGCCGCAAAAATGCACAGAAGACTCAAAAGAAAAGCGGGGACGGGATGATTTTGAACAGGAAAGAAACGAAACGGGGCCGGGAAATAGCCGTGAAAATGCACGGCGGACCGCAGCCAACCCAGTGCGGGAAATAAAAAAATGAAAAATATATCATCAGTCATCTCTGACCCCATCACGATATGCCGGTTTGACATCCAGGTGACTGCGGAGATGGTGGACAGGAATGGACACGTGAACAACGTGGCCTATATCCAATGGATGCAGGATGCGGCCATCCACCATGCCAGGACATCCGGCTGCACACAAGCAACGCTGGCCGCGGGCGCCACATGGATCGTCCGAACGCATCAGATCGAGTATCTTGCCCCGACGTTCGCCGGGGACGAAATCTGCGTGTTAACGTGGGTGGCGAATTTCAAAAAGGTCCGGTCGCTGCGAAAATACAAAATGATCCGGGCCGGGGACCAAGCGGTGGTGGCGCGGGCGGAAACGGATTGGGTATTTGTGAATGCGACGAGCGGACGGCCGCAGGCGATCCCGGATGCGGTGAAGGCGACATTGCCGGTGGTTGGGGATGAGAGGGAGACCTAACAGGCGAAGGCTAAAGGATGAAGAATGAAGGATGAAGGATGAAGAAACCGCTACAATGGGGTGGGGCGCGGAAATTAACCTCGGATGGACACGGATTCATTGGCCGTAAAAATGCATACAAATGGGCCAAAAGGAAAGCGGGGGAACGCGATGGTTTTGAACAACAAGGTAACGAAGAAAACGAAGGGAGGAGAAAAACGAACCGCGAATTGAAGCGAAGGAACGCGAATGGAAAGGGAAAAAAACATTCTCACGCAACGGTCGCAAAGGCTGCAAAGGGAGAAGCAAGGCTAAAGGATGAAGGATGAAGGCGAAAATTTTACAGAAGGAAACGGGCACGGATAAAGGCAGGCGAAGAAGAAATAATATGCAGAGATCAAGAAGCGACCTGTTGACGCTCTCTCACCCGACTTCGCCGGCTTCTTCGAGCACGGGCGCGGGCGCAATCCCGTGCTTGTCAATGACGACGACCAGTCCAAAGAGGAAGATCGCCATGAAGATCAACGCGCTCGAGAACGCCCAGATGAAGCCGAGTTTATTGGCGATAACCGTCACGAGAATCGAGCTGTAGGCTCCCATCAGATTGAGCACCCCGTTGTAAATGCCATAGACGAAGGCTGAGCTTTTCGGCGTCGGCGCCAAGTCCACCGCGTTGACCCCCCACGCCCCCACGCTGGCGTTCATCACCAGCAGCGACAGTCCGATCAGCAGCGCGCTGGGCGCAACGAGATTCAGCCTCGACGTTTCCAGCGCAAAGAGCATCATGACGATCATCAGGCCCATTGGCACGCCGGCCCCCAGCTTGCGCCCTTTGGCGTATCCGTATTTCGCCACCAGCCAGTCGTTGATCGGGCCGGACACCAGAAAGCCGATGAAGCCGGCGAGATACGACACGCTCGTCCACGATGCGCTCTTGACGATCGAGAGGTGGAAGGTGTCATGCATGTAAAGCGGGAGCCAATTGAGAAAGGTGAACAGAATGTAGCCGAAGGTCAGGAAGGTGAGAAAGACCCCGATACCGTTTCGCGTCAGCATCACTTTCAATGCCTTCTTCATCTCCTCGCGGCCCAGGGGCTCTTCCTTCTGGTGACGAGGCACCGCACCGGCCACGCTTTGGATGAAACGCAACTCGCGATCGTTGACCCACGGGTGAGATTGCGGAGTGTCGCGAATCAAGGCCCACCAGATTGGAACCCAGATCGTTCCCAGTGCGCCGAAGATGATGAACGTCCACTGCCATCCCAACCAGTGGGCGATCCAACCGGAAACAAAGACCCCGACGATCGAGCCGACGAACTGTCCCGAGCCGGCCATGGTGTAGGCCCGCGCGCGCTCTGAAGGCGCGGACCAGGTGCTCGTCGTTTTGGCGTTAATCGGCCAGATCGGCGCCTCTCCCGCCCCCATCAGACCGCGAATGAGGCACCACGAGAACATGCTGAAGGCCAGCGCGCTGAGAATCGTGAAAAGCGACCACCACCCCAGCGCGAACGAAGCCGCTTTGCGAATCCCCAGCTTGTCAGCGAACCATCCTCCTGGAAAATTGCACAGCGCGTAGGCAAGCCCCCAGATGAACGAGATGCGGCCGATCTGCGCGATATTGAAGCCAAAATGCTTCTCGATCAGCGGGGCGGAGACGTTGAAGTTCGCCCGGTCCATATAATTGATCGCCACGGCGGTAAACGTCATGAAGAAGACGATGAAGCGGACGCGTGTTCTGCGTCCGGCACCGGCGGCAAGTTCGCTTTCCGCCCGCACATCGCCGGAAGGCGGTTGATCTGATGGATTCGACGAAGCAGCCATGGCGTTACATTGTATCCGTCTGACTCAACGAATGCGAACGCGCAATCCGGAGAGGCAACAACGATTAGCAATCTGGTTTACTTCCGTGCGCGCCCCCTCACCTCAATCCTCTCCCCCGAGGGGGAGAGGAAGTTTGGGCGGATGCGCGATTCGGAGAGGCAATGACCATGAGCATTCTGCTTTACTTACCCGTGCGCGCCCCCTCACCTCGATCCTCTCCCCCGAGGGGGAGAGGAAGTTTGAACGAACGCGCAATCCGGAGAGGCAACAACGATTAGCAATCTGGTTTATTTCCGTGCGCGCCCCCTCACCTCAATCCTCTCCCCCAAGGGGGAGAGGAAGTTTGGGCGGATGCGCGATTCGGAGAGGCAATGACCATGAGCATTCTGCTTTACTTACCCGTGCGCGCCCCCTCACCTCAATCCTCTCCCCCAAGGGGGAGAGGAAGTTTGGGCGGATGCGCGATTCGGAGAGGCAATGACCATGAGCATTCTGCTTTACTTACCCGTGCGCGCCCCCTCACCTCAATCCTCTCCCCCGAGGGGGAGAGGAAGTTTGAACGAACGCGCAATTCGGGGAGGCAACGACGATTAGCAATCTGGTTTATTTCTGTGCGTGCCCCCTCACCTCAATCCTCTCCCCCAAGGGGGAGAGGAAGCTTGAACGGACGCGCGATTCGGAGAGGCAATGACCATGAGCATTCTGCTTTACTTACCCGTGCGCGCCCCCTCACCTCGATCCTCTCCCCCGAGGGGGAGAGGAAGTTCAGGCGGACGCGCAATCCGGAGAGGCAACAACGATTAGCAATCTGGTTTATTTCTGTGCGTGCCCCCTCACCTCAATCCTCTCCCCCAAGGGGGAGAGGAAGTTTGGCCGAACGCGCAATCCGGAGAGGCAACGACTATGAGCAATCTGGGTTATTTCCGTGCGCGCCCCCTCACCTCAATCCTCTCCCCCGAGGGGGAGAGGAAGTTTGAACGAACGCGCAATCCGAGAGGCAACAACGATTAGCAATCTGGTTTATTTCCGTGCGTGCCCCCTCACCTCAATCCTCTCCCCCAGGGGGAGAGGAAGTTTGGGCGGATGCGCGACTGGTGAGGCAACAACGATGAGCATTCTGGGTGTACTTCCCCGTGCGTGCCCCCTCACCTCAATCCTCTCCCCCGAGGGGGAGAGGAAGTTCAGGCGGACCGCAATCCGGAGAGGCAACGACGATTAGCAATCTGGTTTATTTCTGTGCGTGCCCCCTCACCTCAATCCTCTCCCCGTGGGGGAGAGGAAGTTCAGGCGGACGCGCAATCCGGAGAGGCAACAACGATTAGCAATCTGGTTTATTTCTGTGCGTGCCCCCTCACCTCATCCTCTCCCCCAAGGGGGAGAGGAAGTTTGGCCGAACGCGCAATCCGGAGAGGCAACGACTATGAGCATTCTGGTTCATTCCGCGCGCGCCCCCTCACCTCAATCCTCTCCCCCGAGGGGGAGAGGAAGTTCAGGTGGATGGTGCAGTCTGGTGAGGCAACAACGATTAGCAATCTGGTTTATTTCTGTGCGCGCCCCCTCACCTCAATCCTCTCCCCCAGGGGCTCGTTTTGCTTCGCTTCCACGCGACACGGGCGAGGAAGTTTCGGCCATCGACATCGGCGGCGGGGATGCGAGTTTTAGCATCATGGATTTACAACCGACCGGAAAACCGGCCCTCCGTTCAGGTTCCACCAAAAGGCATCGGCCTGGCCATCGCCACGGGTCTGGCGCGTGAAGGGGCCAAGGGTCATCGTCAACGGGCGCTTGGAAAAGTCCGTGGCCGAGGCGCTGGCCAATATTTGCCCTGAAGGTTCCCGCGGTGTCGCTGGAGGTTTTTGCCGGTGATTTGTCCGACGCGGCCACGGTGGAAACGCTGGCCAAAAAGTTTCCGGCGGTTGACATTTTGGTAAACAATTTCGGCAAATTTTCGGAGCCAAAACCGTTCGAGCAGATTTCCGATGATGACTGGTGGCGTTTTTTTGAGGTGAATGTTTTAAGCGGGGGCGCGGCTGGGCCGGATTTATCTGCCGGGAATGAAGCGGGTAGAGTTTATCTCTATAAATATCACCCGCCCCCAATTCTTCCGCTTCATTCCCGGCAGATAAAATCCGGCCCAGCCGCGCCCCGCTTAAAACATTCACCTCAAAAAAACGCCGCCAGTCATCATCGGGAAATCTGCTCGAACCAGTTTTGGCTCGTAAATAGGCCAAGTACCCAGTTCAGTGAATCTCCCCAACCGCCGGAAACTTTTTGGCCAGCGTTTCCACCGTGGCCGCGTCGGGACTAATCACCGGCATAACCTTTCAGCCACGCCGCGGGAACCTTCAGGCGAATCTTGGCCAGCGCCTCGGCCACGGACTTTTCCAAGTGCCCGTTGACGATGACCCTGGCCCCTTCACGCGCCAGACCCGTGGCGATGGCCGGCGGCCCATGCCTTTGGTGGAACCCTGAAACAAGAGCGAGTTTGCCGGTCAGTTGTAAATCCATGATGCTAAACGACTCTCTTCCGCCGCCGCCGATGTCAATCGCCCAAACTTCCTCGCCCGTGTCGCGTGGAAGCGAAGCTCAGACGGACCATCGGGGGAGAGGGATTGAGGCTGAGGGGGCGCGCACAGAAATAAACCAGATTGCTAATCGTTGTTGCCTCACCAGATTGCGCGTCCGCCTGAACTTCCTCTCCCCCTCGGGGGGAAGAGGATTCAGGCGAAGGGGCACGCGCATGAAGTAAACCAGAATGCTCATAGTCGTTGCCTCTCCGGATTGCGCGTTCGGCCAAACTTCCTCTCCCCCTTGGGGGAGAGGATTCAGGTGAGGGGGCACGCACAGAAATAAACCAGATTGCTAATCGTTGTTGCCTCTCCGGATTGCGCGTCCGCCTGAACTTCCTCTCCCCCACGGGGAGAGGTATTGAGGCCAGGGGGCACGCACAGAAATAAACCAGATTGCTAATCGTCGTTGCCTCTCCGGATTGCGCGTCCGCCTGAACTTCCTCTCCCCCTCGGAGAAGGATTAAGGTGAGGGGGCACGCACGGAAGTACACCAGAATGCTCATCGTTGTTGCCTCACCAGATTGCGCATCCGCCCAAACTTCCTCTCCCCCTCGGGGGAGAGGATTGAGGTGAGGGGGCACACGGAAATAAACCAGATTGCTAATCGTTGTTGCCTCTCCGGATTGCGCGTTCGTTCAAACTTCCTCTCGCCTTGGGGGAGAGGATCGAGGTGAGGGGGCGCGCACGGGTGAGTAAAAACAGAATGCTCATGGTCATTGCCTCTCCGAATCGCGCATCCGCCCAAACTTCCTCGCCCCCTCGGGGGAGAGGATTGAGGTGAGGGGGCACGCACGGAAATAACCCAGAATGCTCATAGTTGTTGCCTCTCCGAATTGCGCGTTCGTTCAAATTCTTTGAGGTGAGGGGGCGCGCACAAAAATAACCCAGATTGCTCATAGTCGTTGCCTCTCCGGATTGCGCGTTCGGCCAATCTTCCTCTCCCCCTTGGGGGAGAGGATTGAGGTGAGGGGGCACGCACAGAAACAAACCAGATTGCTAATCGTTGTTGCCTCTCCGGATTGCGCGTCCGCCTGAACTTCCTCTCCCCCTCGGGGGAGAGGATCGAGGTGAGGGGGCGCGCACGGGTAAGTAAAACAGAATGCTCATGGTCATTGCCTCTCCGAATCGCGCGTCCGTTCAAGCTTCCTCTCCCCCTTGGGGGAGAGGATTGAGGTGAGGGGGCACCCACAGAAATAAGCCAGATTGCTAATCGTCGTTGCCTCCCCGAATTGCGCGTTCGTTCAAACTTCCTCTCCCCCTCGGGGGAGAGGATTGAGGTGAGGGGGCGCGCACGGTAAGTCAAGCAGAATGCTCATGGTCATTGCCTCTCCGAATCGCGCATCCGCCCAAACTTCCTCTCCCCCTTGGGGGAGAGGATTGAGGTGAGGGGGCGCGCACGGGTAAGTAAAACAGAATGCTCATGGTCATTGCCTCTCCGAATCGCGCATCCGCCCAAACTTCCTCTCCCCCTTGGGGGAGAGGATTGAGGTGAGGGGGCGCGCACGGAAATAAACCAGATTGCTAATCGTTGTTGCCTCTCCGGATTGCGCGTTCGTTCAAACTTCCTCTCCCCCTCGGGGGAGAGGATCGAGGTGAGGGGGCGCGCACGGGTAAGTAAAGCAGAATGCTCATGGTCATTGCCTCTCCGAATCGCGCATCCGCCCAAACTTCCTCTCCCCCTCGGGGGAGAGGATTGAGGTGAGGGGGCGCGCACGGAAGTAAACCAGATTGCTAATCGTTGTTGCCTCTCCGGATTGCGCGTTCGCATCCGTTGAGTCAGACGGATACAATGTAACGCCATGGCTGCTTCGTCGAATCCATCAGATCAACCGCCTTCCGGCCATGTGCGGGCGGAAAGCGAACCTGCCGCCGGTGCCGGACGCAAAACACGCGTCCGCTTCTGGTCTTCTTCATGATGTTCATCGCCGTCGTGATCAACTACATGGATCGGGCAAACTTCACCGTCTCGGTCCCGCTCATCGAAAAGCAGTTTGGCTTCGACATCACGCAGATGGGACGCATCTCGTTCATCTGGGGGCTTGGCCTATGCGCTCTTTAATTTTCCCGGCGGCTGGTTTGCCGACAAGCTCGGCATTCGCAAGGCGGCCTCGTTCGCGCTCGGTTGGTGGTCCATTTTCACCATCCTCAGCGCGGTGGCCTACAGCATGGTTTCGTGGTGCGTCATCCGCGGACTGATGGGGGCGGGCGAAGCGCCGATCTGGCCCATCAACGCGAAGGCCACGAGCACCTGGTCCGCGCCGGCGAGCGCGCGCGGGCCTTCACGCTGGCCGGTTCGGGGCAGTTTGTCGGTTCGTCGTTTGGGGTGTTTGCTTCGGGATGGATTGTTCACTGGTTCGGTTGGCAATGGACCTTCATCATCTTCGGCGCGCTGGGGCTTCTCTGGGTTCCAATCTGGTTGTTCTCGTCCGCGACACTCCGCAATCGCACCCCTGGATCAACCAGCGCGAACTCCGCTTCATCCAGGGCGTGGGCGGCGCGGCCCCCACGCAGAAGGAAGAGCACCTGAGCCGCGAGGAGATGAAGAAGGCGTTCGGCGTGATGCTGACGCGCAACGGCGTCGGCGTGTTTCTCACCTTTCTCTCCTTCGGCTACGTGCTCTTCACGTTCCTGAACTGGCTTCCGAACTACATGTATGACACCTTTCAACTCTCCATCGTGAAGAGCGCCTCGTGGACGAGCATGACTTATGTCGCGGGGTTCATCGGCTATCTCGTGTCGGGACCGATCAACGACGGACTCGTCGCGAAGTACGGCCACGCGAAAGGGCGCAAACTCGGCGCCGGCGTGCCGATGGGGATGATGATCGTCATGATGCTGATTGCGCTGGAAACCTCGAAACTGAAGCTCGTCGCCCCGACGGCGGTGCTCATCGGCCTCTCGCTCTTGGTCATGAACGCCAGCGTGGGGGCGTGGGCCATCAACGCGGTGGACCTCGCGCCGACGCCGAAGAGTTCCGCCTTTGTCTATGGCGTTTACAACGGGATTCTCAATTTGATGGGAGCCTTCAGCACCATCATCGTCACCTGGATCGCGAATTGTCATGGATTCATTTGGGCCTTTTCCAGCGCGTTGGTCTTCATGGCGATCTTTCTCTTCGGGTTGATCGTCGTCATCGACAAGCACGGGATTGCGCCCGCGCCCGTGCTCGAAGAAGCCGGCGAAGTCGGGTGAGAGAGCGTCAACAGGTCGCTTCTTGATCTCTGCATATTATTTCTTCTTCGCCTGCCTTTATCCGTGCCCGTTTCCTTCTGTAAAATTTTCGCCTTCATCCTTCATCCTTTAGCCTTGCTTCTCCCTTTGCAGCCTTTGCGACCGTTGCGTGAGAATGTTTTTTTCCCCTTTCCATTCGCGTTCCTTCGCTTCAATTCGCGGTTCGTTTTTCTCCTCCCTTCGTTTTCTTCGTTACCTTGTTGTTCAAAACCATCGCGTTCCCCCGCTTTCCTTTTGGCCCATTTGTATGCATTTTTACGGCCAATGAATCCGTGTCCATCCGAGGTTAATTTCCGCGCCCCACCCCATTGTAGCGGTTTCTTCATCCTTCATCCTTCATTCTTCATCCTTTAGCCTTCGCCTGTTAGGTCTCCCTCTCATCCCCAACCACCGGCAATGTCGCCTTCACCGCATCCGGGATCGCCTGCGGCCGTCCGCTCGTCGCATTCACAAATACCCAATCCGTTTCCGCCCGCGCCACCACCGCTTGGTCCCCGGCCCGGATCATTTTGTATTTTCGCAGCGACCGGACCTTTTTGAAATTCGCCACCCACGTTAACACGCAGATTTCGTCCCCGGCGAACGTCGGGGCAAGATACTCGATCTGATGCGTTCGGACGATCCATGTGGCGCCCGCGGCCAGCGTTGCTTGTGTGCAGCCGGATGTCCTGGCATGGTGGATGGCCGCATCCTGCATCCATTGGATATAGGCCACGTTGTTCACGTGTCCATTCCTGTCCACCATCTCCGCAGTCACCTGGATGTCAAACCGGCATATCGTGATGGGGTCAGAGATGACTGATGATATATTTTTCATTTTTTTATTTCCCGCACTGGGTTGGCTGCGGTCCGCCGTGCATTTTCACGGCTATTTCCCGGCCCCGTTTCGTTTCTTTCCTGTTCAAAATCATCCCGTCCCCGCTTTTCTTTTGAGTCTTCTGTGCATTTTTGCGGCGGAAAATTTGGGCCTGTGCTTTCCTTTGCGGCCTTTGCGACCGTTGCGTGAGAATGTGCTTTTCCCCTTTCCATTCGCGTCAATTCGCGTCAACAATTCACAAAAATTTCGCTCTCCGTAACCTGCAACTCCACCCCCGCCGCCTTCGCCGCTTCCTGAAGCGCCGCCTCTAACATCACCACCGGGTCCTTGCTCACCTCCAGCCGCCGCATCAGCCCTTCCCCCTTCTTTGTCCCAACCGTCAGCGTGATCTTCAATCCCTTCCGCTTGCAGGCCACCCGCGTGCCGTCCGGCAACTTCGTGTTCATCGGTTTCACGAACGCATCCACATAGTGCGATCCAATGCCGGACTTTTCCGTGAATCCCGGCGGAAGCTTCTCCTTCGCCGCCCGGTTGATATCACAAAGTTTTGTCATATTTATTTCTTAGTCTTGGTTCCGATCTTGGTATTGTCCTAATTTGAAATTCAGGTATTAAAGTGGAACTTGACCCTTTCGGATGTCAGCATTTCAAAGGGGTTTATATGTTTGACTTCCATGAAATTGCGAGCATTGGGGATTTTGACTTGTATTCCCCGGGCCTCAACTTCAGTTGTTACGACGGTATGGTTGTGGGCATCAGCAAAAGAAACTAGAGCGAAATCCGCCACCCCGAGAAATGTTGCTTGGGCGGCTGGTTGATAATGCTCAACCACCCAGGCGCTTAGAACCTTCATGCTCTCGAACGTGTCCTTGTCATTCGTATCAACAAACATTTTACTCCGACTCTTGCGCCACAAAGAGAGCCTGTCTTCCCTCGCCAAAAGTTCATTTCGCACCTGTTTGACGCTCAATAGCGTGCCGTTATTATAAGCAATATCGAGCCATTTCCAAAAACCCGGACATAAATTAAATCCATAGTATCGGTTTTTGGCATCAATAAAAACGTTGGCGTCTAATAGATAGGCCATTCGACGCCGCCTTCTAACGAATGGGCATATTTCCTAAACGTTGTGTCTTTTTTTATACCCAAAAGCTGCATGTTGGAGTTTTGACCGACGCTTTTCCCACAAACGGTAATGGCTTTGCGCCATTGGAAATCATGTATTCACGATACCAATTCTGTTTGAGTTGCGCGCTGTAAATGACATCTAGCAGGTCATCACTCGGTGCCAATGGCTGTGAATCTTTGACGCGCCGAAAGTCGGCAATGGGCAAACTTGCTTGCGGCGGTTGTTCCAAAAATAAAAATCCGAAGGCGATGCGTGTTATTTCTGCCAGCTTTTCAACAAGGGCAATTGGAATTGTGCCCGTGGATTCCCATTCCTTCACAAGCCCTAAATGGACGCCAATCTTTTTGGCGAGCGTTTCTTCGGAAAGCCCCGCCTTTTTACGCGCCCATTGCAGAACGTGTGGTTTTAATGTTGCATTCATATCGTTGCCTTTCTTTCTACGAGAAATCGTCGCAGCAAGCGATCAACGAGGTCTGAGCCTTTTCCATTCCATACTTTTAGGGCATCCTGCCAAACCGTCCCTGTGACGGAAACACATTTTTTAACTTTTGTGACTCCGCTTTCAGGATGTCCTCATCTTAATCTTGATTTTCATTCAATCCTCCATCCTCGCTTTCGTCGCCAGCTTCTGCGCCAAAGTAAAATGAATCACTTCATACGCCAGCCCCCATTTGTAGAGACGCCGCGTCGTATCGCAAAAACAACCGGACGGATCATACCCGCGTTGCCAGGTCAATACCTCGTCCAGTGGCCTGCCGAGGAGCGGTTTCTCCGTCGCAATACTCTGCGCCAGCGCCTCCGCATCGTTCAGCGACTCGCACTGGTATTCATTCCCAGTGTCTTCCGCCGACGGCCCGCACTCCGCTTCCAGGATCGTGTATCGGTCCTCCGGCGAACTTAATTTGACCCGATAATCAAATATCAGCGCCCGACCCATGTTCGAGCAGGTCGTCCCGTCGTATCGAAATCGCGCTTCAATCGAACCATCGGGCAGGTGTTCCAGCCGCAGCCGCTCGTGCGACCATTTGCGCAGCGCCTTCGAGTTGACCGTGTATTTCGCATTGGGCGTTAGCGCGCCATCCCGGCCGATTGGCAACTCGCCATTTTTGTCGCCGGCATGGTGGAGTTGGCGGACATCTTCGATTTGCCTCGGCGCCTGTTGATACGCCCCGCGCCGATACACGCAACCGGGCAGCGAACAACTCTCGCAGGGAATCAGCTTCGCCAGTCTCCGCGCCTTTTCCAGGTTGCGCGTCAGGCCGAATACCGCCAGCAACGACTTCTTTGGCCGCAACATCCCCGCCTCCAATACCTCAAGCCGTCCATCAAGATTCGAATTCCCCTGGATCAACGCCCACAACCGCCCCTGTTCCCCAATGTCCCATCCCGTATAACCGGGACTATAATGCGGCAAAGCCATCATCTGGTTCCCGTCCGCCCACCCGCAGATCCGGCCGCTGGCAACCGTCACCAGATGCTCCACCACCGCCGAGCCGAAAATTTCCATGAAAAAATACTCGTCCGGCTTCGATTCCTCCCAAAGCCGCCGCGCCTCCTCCTCGCATTCCCGCCCCGCGCTCACCGCCACCAGCACCGCGCTCTCCGCCTCCGCTTCCATGAATTGGTCCCGGAGTTGTTTCGATGAAAATTCCGTCCCCGCCACGCGCACCCCCTTATCGGTAAGTTCCAAATCACCCCGGCCAATCTCTCGCGCATAAATCCAGGGCCGCCCGTTTTGCCCGCACCACTCCCGCGCCGCCTCCGCCAGTTCGCGCGACCGTCCCTCCAGCGCGTGCTGCTTCGGATATCCGAGCAGTCGCTGAAATTCCGCTTCCAGCACGTGTACGCGGGGATTCGCTTCAAACAGTTCAAACATTTTCAGAAACGATGGGTTCCAGCGCCGGTGACGTTTCCACCGGATTGAATTGGCAGCCTTCGACGAAATAATTGAAAAAGTTCGGATGCGCCTCCAGCCGGCAATGCGTCGCCGTTCTGACCAAATGTTCCAGTTCCTCGCGCTTCGTCCGCGACAGCAGCGCAATGCACGCGCCTTCAACCGAAGCGTTGCCAATTTGCAAAATTTTTGCGCCGTCAATGTTCGGAATCAAACCAATCCGCTTTGAGGCCTCGACGCTCAAATGCCGGCCAAAGCCGCCCGCCAGGTAGAAAACATCCAAATCCTCAAAACGCAGTCCGTAATCATGAAAGATGACCTGCAGTCCCGCCACGTTCGCCCCCTTCGCCTGCGCCAATTCGTTGATGTCGCTCTCCGTCAAATAAATCGGCGAATCGCTGTCCACGTCCAAGACGATTTTGTCGCCGCCATCCTCGAAACGCCCGAGATGATTGATTTGCCCCGTTCGCAGGAGTTCGCTCAACAAATCCACCAGCCCCGAACCGCAAATGCCCTCCGCGGCAACGCCACCGATGACGGTCGCCTCCATCGAGCCATCGTCCCGGATCTTCACGCGCTCAATCGCGCCCGGCAACCCCGGCATCCCGCAGGAAATTTTTCCCCCTTCAAACGCCGGACCCGCCGGACACGACGCCGCGAAAATTTTGTTTCGATTGCCCAGAATCAATTCTGTGTTGGTGCCAATGTCCATCAGGCAGATCAACCGGTCTTCATGCGCGAGATTGGCGCTCAACATGCAGGCCGCCGCGTCCGCCCCAACGTGCCCGCTGATAATCGGCAATCCATAAACCCGCGCCCGCGGATGGATCGGCAGCAAAAGCTTGTTCGCCGCCTCGCTCAAACTCGTCGTCGTCCGTTTGCCCGCCTCCAGTTCCAATTCCGTGATCGAACGATACGGGCTTTGTCCGATCGAATACACGTCCTGGCGGAAAAAAATGTCCCGCATCGTCGAATTACCCGCCACCACCAATTCATAAATCGTTTGCGGGTCAACCGGAAATTCCTCAATCGCGCGCGTCAGATACCCCGCCAGCGTGCGTTGCAGCAGCTTGCTCCCGTCGCTCGTGTCGTATTGGATCCGCGACATCACGTCCGAGCCGCCAAAGCGCTGCGGATTTTCTAATGACGAATCGCCGATCAGTTCGCCCGTTTCCAGGTTCAAGAGCCGCAGGACAATCGTTGTCGTCCCCAAATCCATTGCCAGCCCGTGCATGGGCGCCATCGAGCGCGCGATTTCCCCGCCATCCAGCAGAATCCGTTCGCCGTCCCGCGTCACCGCGGGGTCCAGCTTCGCCCTTTGATTCCCGCCCGGCAATTGGAATGCCTGCCGTTCAATCCGCATTTCCCCCCGCCGCATCGTATGGCAGCGCACCACCCCGGCTTCGGAAATGATATTGCAACAACACGACAGCCGGAAATTGTCCCGCAAGTGCTTTTCCGCCGCCGCCGGTTTGGAAAGACAGCTCATCCCCTCGGCAATTTCCACCACGCATTCCTTGCATTTGCCGTTTTTCCGGCACGACGTCGGAACCTGGATGCCGAGGCTCTCGGCGTAATCGAACAGGGACGAACCCGGCGAAACGCTCGTCCGCCGTCCGTTGAAATGCAACTCGACGCTCATATCTTCAGCAATCCGTATCTTATCTCTAACATCGAAAGATGAATAATTAAATTAAAACAAACGTCCCCGCCGGACGCGTTGTCGGTGGTGTCCCATCATAAATCGCCTGTTGGCCAATCCTGAATTTTCGCGTCCAGCCCGCGGGGACTTTGTCCCGCAGCAACGGTAAATTCTCCGGTGATTCACCGCTTGTCATTTTGTGCCAAATAAATTTTTGATTCCGGCCGCGGAGACTGTGTCTCGCAGCAATTGCAAATTATCCTGCAAATCATCCTAAATCGTTCAATAAATCATCGTAAAACCGCCAACCAGCCAATTCGCAAATATGATTAATTCATAAATTGCTTTCGGACAGCATGTTATAGTCTATTTCCGCTATGAAAATCGTAAGTGCCATATGCAGAGCATCTTACAAGCATAAAACCCCTGCATTTCAGCTATTTCAGCTTCTTTTCCGGTTCTGATTTTACTTCGGCGCATACAACGAACCGCAACCCTTTCTGTTGACGATAATCCAAAACGCGCGCTGCTTAAGTCAATGGACAATGCTTCAAATGACATGGAGGATTCTCCAGAACTGCCCTCAGCCGGTCAAAGAAAGTCTCACCAGATGGCGCAAGCCGGTCCTCTCGAATAAACCCACGCTTCTCTTTTTCTTTGCGACATTCTTAGCCCGCCACAGCTCGGCGACGGCGGCGGCGGACGAAGCGCCGTCTCGGCGGGTCCACTCAAATTCGCCTCAACTAATTTCGGGCATTGAAAATTCCCGAATAACAGGGCATCATTATGCCACGCTCGAAATTATGCCTTCACGCGCCAGATCTCTTCCGGTCCTCCGGCTTGCGATAAGGTATGCCTTGTTCTGTGCGTTGATTTTTCTGTTGGCAACTCCAAAGGCATCCGCCGAAAATACCCATCCGTCGCCCGCGGTAGTGGGAGAAGGTGCTCCCGCAGTTGCTGGATCGGACGAGGGTCGTGAGGTTAAACCATATCCCCCGGGCGATTATCTTTGCGAGGTCTGGACCGCCGAAAACGGTCTGCCGGACGATTCGGTGACGGCGATTGCCCAGACGCCGGACGGCTATCTCTGGATTGGCACTTTCAACGGCCTGGCCCGCTTTGACGGCGTGCGCTTTGTCACATTTGATCCGGCCAACACCCCCGCCCTGCTTCACGCGCGAGTGCGCCGCCTCTATGTTGACAGCCAGGGCACGCTCTGGATCAACACCTACGACGGATCGCTGACCTCCTATCGCGACGGAAAATTTGTGTTGGAACGCCGGAACACACAGTTGTCGGAGGGCGAGTTGACACCCGTCTCGTCGTCATCGAACCAGATCACGTTCTTGATGAGCCGGGGCGAGCTGCTTTGCGAACCATTGACGTCGCCGGCTCGAAAATTGGAAGGAATTGTCGCCGCCGCATCGGGGCCTCGGCGCGCTCGCCTGCCAGGACAGTCAAGGCGTCATTTGGTATCGGGATGGTGACCGGAGTTTTTGGCGGCTGGCGAACGGCAAATTCACGCCGCTGCCGGATACCCAATCCATTGTCCGAACGAATGTGAATTGCATGACGACCGACTCGAGCGGGCGTCTATGGGTCGGAACGGACAAGGGAATTGCCGATTGGGATGGAAATGAATTCCAGAATGCCACTCCCACGAATTCGTCTTTGCAACCGCGCGTCACGTCACTTTCAGTGACTGCGGACGGGCATGTTTGGGCCGTGGCCGACGGCTGCGTCTGCGAAGCCGCCGGCCAGCAGTGGATTCTCGCGCCGGAATCCTCGCGGCAAATTTTTACCGGCGAATTCGGCCCGGTGGGAATGCGGGCTGACCTTCATGGCGGCATGTGGTTCTATAATGATGGCCGGGGACTGGTCCATGTCAGCGCGACAGGCAACATCCGTCAACTAACCGACGACGACGGTTTTCCGGGAACACATGTTTACAGCGCCTTCGAGGACCGTGAAGGCAACCTCTGGGCCGGACTGGATGCCGGAGGCCTCGTCCGCCTGCGGGAAGCGCAATTTCATGCGGTTGACCCGGCGGAGAAGAAAGCCGCAAACTCCGTATGCGGGGATGCGCACGGAGCGGTATGGATTGGTTTGTTGAGCGGCGGACTCGGACGGATGGCCGGCGATTCGTTGAACTACATCACTTCGCCTGACGGAAATGCAATAGGCCCGGTATTTTGCGTTTTTCCGGACGCAAAGGGGAGGTTGTGGATCAGCGGCGAGGACGAGGACCTATACGTCCGTCTCGGCAGCCGTTTCGACCGCGTGACGCCATTGATTAACCGGGTCAAGGCGATCCTCGCCGGCAGGAACGGCCGAATTTGGATAGGCACCACCAGTGGCCTTTACTTTACCGACGGCGGTCCGGAAGACATCCGGCTTTTCAAAGGAATGGCCAGGCATTCCGTCCGCGCCCTGGCAGAAGACAAAGATGGAACCTTGTGGGCGGGTTCTGGAAACGGCGACCTCTACCATATCGTCAATGACACCGTCTCCTCCTTTCGTCCGGCTGACAGCCAGGAATCGGACGCCATCTGGTCCGTGTTGGCGGAAGATGACGGCACAGTGTGGATTGGCACCTTCCGTGGGGGATTGCTCCGTTTTCGTAGCGGCCATTTCACCCGTTATGACAAAGCGGAAGGTTTGCCCGACAATGTCATTTGCCAGATTCTCGACGATGGCCGGGGCAACCTTTGGCTCGGTTCCCATCAAGGCGTTTTTCGCGTGGCCAAATCAGACTTGGACAAGGTGGCGGCCGGCGAGAGCAAATTTGTCACCTGCGTGGCCTATGGGCGTTCGGACGGATTGCCCTCGCTTGAATGTTCAGGCGGCTTCCAGCCATCGGCCTGGCACGGCCAGGACGGTCGGCTGTGGTTTGCCACCACCAAAGGCGCAGCCTGGATCCAGCCGGAGGACGTGCAACTCGACTCCACGCCGCCGCCCGTCGTCATCGAGGAAGTGTTGGTGGATGGCGAAATCCAGACCAACCTTCAAAAGGAACCTGACCAATCCGTTCTCGTTGTCCCGCCGGGAAAACACCAGATTGAAATTCACTTTACGGGATTAAGTCTGGCTTCGCCGGAACGCGTGCGGTTCCGCTATCAACTGGAGGGCAACGATGCCGCCTGGACCCAAGCCGGCACCCAGCGGTTCGCCCAATACAGTTATCTCCCTCCGGGAAAATATCGCTTTCGCGTGCTGGCCTGCAACAGCGATGGAATCTGGAACAATACCGGCAGTGTGCTGGTCCTGAATATCCTTCCCCATCTTTACCAGACGTGGTGGGCCCAGACGCTTGCCATGCTGGCGGTTTTGGGAACGGTCGCCGGAACGGTCCGGCGCGTGGCCACGCGCCGGCTCCGCTTCAAAATGGAGCAGTTGGAACGCCTCAAAGCCGTGGACCGTGAACGCGCCCGCATCGCCAAAGACATCCATGATGACCTCGGCGCGAGCCTCACCCTCATCGCCGTGCTTGGCGATCTGGCCAAAAAAGAAAAGACCTCTGAGCGCATTGAAAAAATGTCCGGCACCGCCCGCGACGCCGTCAAATCCCTCGATGAGATCGTTTGGGCGGTGAATCCCCGAAACGACACGCTGTCGCATTTGGTGGATTATACGGGCCAGTTCGCCACCGACTATCTGCGCGACGCCGGCATTCGCTGTCTTCTCGACGTCCCGGAAAACCTTCCCGCCCGTGAAGTGCCGGCCAATGTCCGGCACAATGTTTTCCTCGCCATCAAGGAGAGCCTGCAAAATATCGTCAAACACGCGCGGGCCACCGAAGTCTGGCTTCGCGTGAATGCCAGCCCGCACGGCTTGCACATCAGCATCGAGGATAATGGGTGCGGTTTCAACGGTTCCTCCGGTGATCCCTGGGCGAATGGCCTGCGCAATATGCGCCAGCGACTCGCCGAAATCGGCGGAGAATGCCGGGTTGACAGCCGCCCCGGCGCCGGCACGACCATCACCGTCAATCTCGCCCTGCCCGCCAACGGCTCTCACCGGGTCGGCATTTTATCCGATGCCTAAGCCGCCGCCTTTGGATTAGAATTGCACGAAGATGAGCATCGCCATTGCTATTGTTGAAGACCAGGCGGAGATGCGCGAAAGTCTGGTGGAATGGCTGGGCGCCGCCCCGGGCTTGCGCTGCGTCGGCGCGCACGCCACCGCCGAAGAAGCGCTGCGTCGCATTCCCGAGGAAAACCCCGACGTTGTCCTGATGGACATCAATCTGACCGGCATGAGCGGCATTCAATGCGTCTCCCGCCTCAAGGAACGCCTGCCGACGATGCAGGTGCTGATGTTGACCACCTACGATGACGGGGATTTGATCTTTGATTCGTTGCGGGCGGGCGCCAACGGTTATTTGCTCAAAAACATGTCCCGGGAGGAATTGGTCCAGGCGCTGCAACAGGTCCAGGCTGGCGGCGCGCCCATGTCCCTCCAGATCGCGCGCAAAGTCATCAATTATTTTCATTATCCGAAAAAGCCGTCGCAAGAATTGCGGCAACTGACTGCCCGCGAATCGGAAATTCTGAAATTGCTCGCCAAAGGCTACTTGTACAAGGAAATCGCCGACCATCTCAATGTCAGCCTTAGCACGGTCCGCACCCACGTCACCGCGGTTTACGAAAAACTGCACGTCCATTCCCGCACCGAGGCCGCCATGAAACTGGCTGGCCAGAACCGGTGATTCGCCGGTGTTTTCCGTTTTTAACTCCTTTATTAATCCCTCGCATTCGCCGACATCGAGATACTGCAAGCACGGCGAACCGGAATGTCTTAGCCGTAACTATGCAATAGAAACGGGTGGGGAAACGGCGCGTGACTCCTGGCGCAATGGAGCGCGGCATTTATGCCGCTTCGTCTCACGCACCGCAGCGCGCGCGGAAATTTTCCGACGCGCTCGCCGATTTGTCCATTGAAGCGACCTGAAGGTCGCGCTCCACAGCCGAAACGCGCCTATCGGCCGCGCTGCCACGGGAGACGTTCGTATTCATCGCGATGACGGGCGCTGCTCCACGGCCATTCGCGCGCGGCTTTAGCGAGAAACGCTTTCAGGGATTCTGCTCGGCGTAACGGATGGCCCGCTTCAAATGCGCTTCGTCGCGGATCAGCGTGTCGTAATAATCTTCCTGCCGGAATTTCCCGGTGCGATTCAGAAGCGCATTCGCCGCGCGTGAAGACCCGCCTTTCCAACCATTGATCAACTTCGCCAGCGGCACGTCCCAAACCTCCACGACCAGAGGAACGTGATTCGGCATGATCACCCATGCCCGCATCCCGATACCCGCGCCCATCGGCTTCGAGCAAAATCTTCCCGGCGATTTCTGCCAGGTCGGGGCGGCGCAACCAGCAATCGCCATGACCGCGATCCAACCACGCTTCCACGTTCCGGCGCTTGGCCGAATCATCCGGCTCTTTCAAGATGGCTTCAAACTCCGCGCGGCGCGTGACGGGAAAGGAATCGTAAAGCTGAAACGTGACGAACTGCGTGAGGCCCGGCGCATCGAAGTGTGGCAGGTAACCGCGCTGATGCCAGCCGCGAAAGCCTTGCTTCAATCCGGCGACGGACGGTTTCCAATCCCATTCGCGTTTGGCGCGGATGAGTGCGAGCCAGCCGGGATTCTTCGGCGGCGCGCGGCGAATTGGTTGCGGCGAATCCATTGCGCAAAGGAGCGCGGCATTTATGCCGCTTCAATGCCCGATGGTAATGAGATTCTGGAAAATTTCGAGCGTACTGTTTATGCGGACCTTGAAGCGGCGTGAACGCCGCCCTCCAAACGTGCTGGCACCGGTTTTCTTCTGCATGGTTACGGCTTAGAGCGTGTCTGAAAAATATTCCGGGTGGTCTAGCGGCGGGGCGGGCCGGCTGGCGTCGTTGCTCCTCGGTCACAGATTTCTCTCGAATATGCTCCCTCGTCACGCCTCGCCATCCAGCCCGCCGCGCTCGCGATCCCATCGCCGACCTATTTTTCAGACACACTCTAATGACTAAATCACAATGACTCATTAATTTCCAATGCCCCAATGACTAGAAGGCGGGGCAAAGTGGCGTTCGCCTTGCTCGCGCGGGGCGCGTCAGGAACCTTTTGACACAACGCCGCACCCCGCTAGAATTGCCGCTCGTTTCATTATGACGACATATTATCTCGCTTTCGACCTCGGCGCCGATAGTGGGCGGCTCATGCTTGGCACCCTCGACCAGGGCCGGATCGCCGTCGAAGAATTGCACCGCTTCGCCAACGGCCCCGTCAAAGTCTCGGGGGCATTACATTGGGACATTGACGCCCTCTTCGACGAATTGAAGGCGGGTTTGAAAAAGGCCGCCGCGCGCAACCTGCCCATCTCCAGCATCAGCGCCGACTCCTGGGGAGTGGATTACGTCCTCTACGATGAACGCGGCGCGATGATGAAACCCGTCTGGTGTTATCGCGACTCGCGCACCGCCGTCGGCGTCGAAAATGTGAAAGCCGCCGTGGATTGGCCGACGATATATTCGGAAACCGGCATTCAATTCATGCCGCTGAACACGATTTATCAGCTCGCGGCCGAAAAGAAAGAGCGCCTGGCGCAGGCGAAACAACTTTTGCTCATCAGCGACGCCTTTAATTATTTTTGTTCCGGGGTCGCCCGCAATGAAGTTTCCCTCGCCAGCACGACCCAGCTTTACAATCCGCTTTCGAAGACATGGTCGAAAAAACTATTTCACGCCCTGAAGTTGAGCGAGGAGATGTTCGCGCCGATTTGCCCTAGCGGCACGCGGCTGGGGCCGCTGAAGAAAACTCTCGCCGCCGAAACCGGCCTGGCGCCTGTCGAGGTCATTGCCTCCTGTTCGCACGACACAGGCTCGGCCGTCGCCGGCATACCCGCGAGCAGCGGCCATTGGGCGTACCTGATTTCCGGCACCTGGTCGCTGATGGGGGTTGAATCGCCGCAGCCCGTTATCACCGACCAGGGCCGCGCCCTGGGCTTCACCAATGAAATCGGATTTGGCGGGACCGTCCGTCTCCTGAAAAACATCATCGGCCTCTGGATTGTTCAGGAATGCCGCCGCCATTGGGCCAAAGAAGGGAAAAAATATGACTTCGCCGCCCTGGAAAAACTCGTTGCCGATGCGCCCCCTTTCGTTTCCCTCATCAACCCGGACGACCCGCGTTTTTTGAGTCCTGACGACATGCCGCGCCGGATCGCCGAATTCTGCGCGGACACCGATCAACCGGCCCCGGCCAATCACGCCGCCTTCATGCGTTGCATTTACGAAAGTCTGGCACTCTATTATCGCGTCGTGCTGCGCCGGCTGGAGCGGTTGGTGGGCAGAAAGATTGAGAAGATTCACATGGTGGGCGGTGGCAGCAAAGACGCCACCCTCAGCCAATTTTCCGCCAACGCCATGAAAATCCCCCTGCTGGCAGGCCCCACTGAATGCACCTCCACCGGGAACATCCTTGTCCAGGCCATTGCCTTGGGCCATTTGCCGTCACACGCGGCCGCGCGGGAAGTGGTCCGCGACTCGTTTGAACTCCGAACCATCACGCCGCGGGACACCGGCCAGTGGGACGCCGCCGCCGCGCGATTCGAAAAACTGCTGACGTGAAAAAAGATTCTTCAACGGTGACTTTTGATTTATGATTTTTCAATAAATCATCAATTATAAATCGTAAATCATAAATTCATGGAACACAGCATCCCCGGGTTTCGCGCCGTTCCGCGTACCGGCGTGATTTATGTCACGCACGAAGCCACGCGGCACGGCTTCTCGTATTCCCATCCCGAATGGTCGAACCTCGGGCAAGGCTCGCCCGAGACCGGCGAAATCCCCGGCGCGCCACCGCGCGTCACCGAAGTCACCGTTTCGGAATCGAGCCGCCAATACGGTCCCGTCGCCGGAAACAGATTGCTTTGCCAGGCCGTCGCCGATTTTTACAACGCCACGTATCGCCGCGGTAAAAAGTCGCAATACACTGCCGACAACGTCAGCATCGCCAGCGGCGGGCGCTTGGCTCTCACGCGCCTCGCCAGCGCTCTCGGCAACATCAACATGGGCCATTTTATTCCCGACTACACCGCCTATGAGGAACTGTTGAGCGTCTTCAAGGCCTTCACGCCCATCCCCATATTGTTGCGCGCCGAGGACGGCTACAAAATTTCCCCGGGCGATTTGAAGGAGGAAATCCTTGGACGCGGCCTCAGCGCACTGCTCGTCAGCAACCCGTCCAATCCCACCGCCCAATTGATTGAGGACCGGGAACTCGCCGCGTGGTGCGCCCTCGCCCGCGAATGCCAGTGCTCGATGATTTTTGATGAATTTTATTCCCACTATATTTATACCGGCGGCGAAGCCGCGAAACCGAAGATGGTTTCCGCCGCTGAATTTGTCGAAGACGTCGAGCGCGACCCGGTCATCGTGGTGGACGGGCTGACGAAAAACTGGCGGTATCCCGGCTGGCGCATCAGTTGGACGCTCGGGCCAAGGATTGTGATTGAAGCGATCGCCAGCGCCGGCTCATTTCTGGACGGCGGCGCGAATCATCCGTTTCAAAACGCCGCGTTGCCGTTGCTGGACCCGGCGAATGCCGGGGCTGAGACGCTGGCCATTCAGAAACATTTTCTCAAAAAACGCGACTTGTTGCTCTCGCGCCTGAAAAAATTAAAGATCACCGCCGATGCTCCGCCCGCCGGGGCGTTCTATATCTGGGCGAACCTGGCGAAACTGCCGCCGCCGCTGGATGACGGCATGAATTTCTTCCGGGAAGGACTCAAGGAAAAAGTCATCGTTGTGCCCGGGGTGTTTTTCGACGTGAATCCTGGCAACCGCCGCGCGACCGCGCGCTACAAAAACTATTGCCGCATCAGCTTCGGCCCGGAGATCGAAAAACTTGAGCTAGGGTTGAAGGCAATTGAGCGGGTGATCGCGAAGTTTAAATAGGAACGCAGGAAATGGTCCTGCGCCACTTTGGATTCTGAAAATCACGCCGGCGCTTTGTCCGGCAATTTGAGCCGGTACTTTGCCGCGCATTCGGGACAAATCCCATGGGTAAATTCCGCGTCTGTGTGCGAAGAAATATAAATTTCCACCTGCTGCCAATAGCCCTTGTCATCGCGAATGCGTTTGCACGAGGCGCAAATCGGCAGCAATCCGGAAAGGGTTTTCACCTGCTTTAATGCGGCCCGCAATTCCTCAATCAGCCGGGCGCGCTCTTCGTCGGAATTTTTGCGTCTCGTGATGTCCCGGGTAATTGCCGACGCCCCCACAATGCTGCCATCGGCGTCTCGAATCGGGGAAACCGTGGTGGAAACCGGGATGATCTGGCCGTCCTTGCGAACGCGGGTGCTTTCGTAGAGACCCGCGTGCTCGCCGCGCCTGAGGCGCTCCATCAGGTCAATCAACTCATCACGCTTGTCGGCTGGAAATAGAACGGCCACGGAGCGCCCGATGATTTCTTCGGCGCGATACCCGAAAATTTTCTCCGCCGCCTGGTTCCAACTCACGACCGCGCCGTCCAAGCTTTGTCCCCAAATGGCATCATCCGTGGATTCGACAATGGCGGCAAGGAAACGCATCGCTTCACTGGCCTGCCGGTGCGCGCGGCGGGATTTCGCCGCGGCCATCTCACGCTCGATGACCGGCGCCAGACGGGACAGGTTTGCCTTGGTGATGTAATCATTCGCGCCGGCCTTCATCATATGAACGGCCGCTTCCTCCCCATACGTGCCCGAAATCACGATGAAAGGAATGTCCAAATTTTTTTCGCGGAGCAGCAAGAGGGCATCCGGCCCGCTGAATTCCGGCATCACATAATCGGAGAGCAACACATCCCATGACCGCCGTTCAAGCGCGGCCGTCATTTCCCCGGCCGTCTCCACGCGCCGATGAATCGGCGAGAAATTTTTCCTCCTCAACTCTTCTAACAACAACGTCGTATCGTTTTCAGAATCTTCGACAATCAACACATTAATCAAAACAGCCATGAATACCTTGCACTCAATATGGCTTAAGAACCTGCATCCGCAACGTAGGTGTAATACCCATCGAATTGTCTGGTATAAGGGTCAATGAGGTCTGGTAAGCTTTAGCATGGAAGTTTCCGAGACAGTTCAATGTCCGTATTGCGGACAGTCATTTGAAATCGTTGTGGACACAAGCGCCGGCAACCAACGTTTCACCACCGACTGCGAAGTTTGCTGCCGTCCGTTTGAAGTTTTCGCCGAATGCGAGCCGGGCAAAATTCTGAACTTGGAGATTGCGGGAAATTAGTGCAATGTGCGCGCATGAATGAATTGGCAACGAAAGTTCTTTGGGCTTACATCGTCCTGTTGCTCATTGGCGGCTTGATTGGATTTATCAAGGCAAAGAGTAAAATCTCCCTGATTTCCTCGGCGGTTTTCGCGGCATTGCTGGTCTTGACAACGCTGCACGGAATTTTTCAGCCCATTTTTGCGAATGATCTGGCCAACATTCTTCTGGCGCTGCTCCTCGTCGTCTTCGCCATCCGTCTGGCGAAGACCAAAAAATTCATGCCGTCCGGCCTCATGCTCATCGTGACGATTGCCGCGCTGGTCTTGCGAAACATCGTCAAGGGCTGAGCGCACACCGCGCTCCCT
The DNA here is from genome assembly GCA_963755515.1 of uncultured Verrucomicrobiae bacterium. Classification (GTDB taxonomy): domain Bacteria; phylum Verrucomicrobiota; class Verrucomicrobiia; order Limisphaerales; family UBA11358; genus UBA11358. The sequence goes on from CAVWKA010000015.1 coordinate 30,034, forward strand.
GGGGGCGATGCGACAGGTCCGCCTGCGCTGCGCTTCGACGCGACATGGGAGAGGAAGTTTGGGCGGACGTGTAATTCGGGGAGGGAAGCAACGATGAGTATTCTGGTTTTCTTCCGTGCGCGCCCCCTCACCTCAATCCTCTCCCCCGAGGGGGAGAGGAAGTTTGGGCGGACGTGTAATTCGGGGAGGCAACAACGATGAGCATTCTGGTTTATTTCCGTGCGCGCCCCCTCACCTCAATCCTCTCCCCCGAGGGGGAGAGGAAGTTTGGACGGACGCGCAATCTGGTGAGGCAACAACGATGAACATTCTGGTTTATTTCCGTGCGCGCCCCCTCACCTCAATCCTCTCCCCCGAGGGGGAGAGGAAGTTTGGGCGGACGCACAATCGGGGGAGGCAACAACGATGAGTATTCTGGTTTTCTTCCGTGCGTGCCCCCTCACCTCAATCCTCTCCCCCGAGGGGGTGAGGAAGTTTGCGGACGTGCAATCCGGGGAGGGAAGCAACGATGAGTATTCTGGTTTTCTTCCGTGCGCGCCCCCTCACCTCAATCCTCTCCCCCATGGTCCGTCTTCGCTTCGCTTCGACGCGACACGGGCGAGGAAGTGCCGAACGGCCACAGTTTTTCTTCAAACGCCATAGCAGCTTACCTGGTATGGATTGAAGCGGTGGCTTCCTGGAGGTTGTCGGCGATGGCGGTGAGATGGATCGCGCCGGGGTGACCGGGTTCGGAACGGATAATTACCATGCACAGACCATGAAAGGCTTTGCGCTCGTGCGATGGGAAGGCGGTCAAATCGGTTGGGTCGCCGTTGTCGGCGGCCACGATTTCGCCGGGACCGGATACGGCGAAGTGAAGCGAGTTTTGAGCGTCAGGAACGATTAATCCGTTTTTGTCGGTCACGGCCACGGTGACAAAGGACAAATCTTTTCCATCAGCGGCAAGTTTGTCACGGTCGGGGGTCATCACCAGCTTGACCGCAGGGCCGGTGGTTTTAAGAATGCTGGCCGCCCATTTCCGTCCGTTTTTGTAAGCGACCACCCTGAGTTCGCCAGGTTGATATTTCACGTTGTTCCAACACAAGCGATATTGGTCGGGTCCCTTTTTCAGCAGGCCTTGCGATTGGCCGTTGAGAAACAGTTCGGCGGAGTCGCCGGAGGTATAAACATATACGGGAGTAATCTGGCCGATGCGATCGGGCCAGTTCCAATTTTGGGGGACGATATGGGCCATGGGAAAGTCCGGACGCCAATGCGCTTGATAGAGATAAAAGCGGTCTTTTTTGAATCCAGCCAAATCCACGATGCCGAAATACGAGCTGCGCGAGGGGGCGTCGTAGTTGTAAGGCGTAGGCTCACCGAGATAATCAAAGCCGGTCCAGACGAATTCACCGGCGACAAAGGGATTATCATCCTCTCCCTTGAATTCGGCATCGGGAATGGTCGCCCACGGCGGGGCGGAAAGGTCGTAAGAGCTGACCTGGAACCCGTATTTGCCGTCGTCCTTGTTGGTCTGGACGGGGAAATCGTATTCGCCGCGGGTGCTGATGCAGGAGGCGGTTTCACTGCCGAAAATCGGCAGTCCCGGATTGGCCGCATGGACGCGGGCATACTCAAAGGGTTTATAATTGTAACCGAAGACGTCGAGGTTTTTCTGGAAACCGTCGAAGCCGGACTGGACGTGGTCGCAGGCGGCGGTGGTGGGGCGGGTGGGGTCTTCTTCGTGGGCAATTCGCGTGAGGTCGGCGCCGATGCGGAGGCCGGCGGGGGACCCCTGGTCGGGAACTTCATTGCCGATGCTCCAGAGGATGATGGAGGGGTGGTTGCGGTCGCGGCGCAACTCGGCGCGCCAATCCTTTTCATGCCAGTCTTTGAAGAGGAGGTGATAATCGTTCGGGCGTTTGCCGCGTTCCCAGCAATCGAAGGATTCGTCCATCACGAGCATTCCCATGCGGTCGCATAAATCGAGCAATTCGGGCGCGGGCGGATTATGGCTGGTGCGGATGGCGTTGCAGCCCATTTCTTTGAGGATTTGGATCTGACGCTGCAGGCCGCGGGTATTGACGGCGGTGCCCAGCGCGCCCAAATCCGCATGATCGCACACGCCGTTGAGATGGACATGTTCGCCGTTCAGGAAAAAGCCGTTGTCGGCATCGAACTTAATGGTGCGGATGCCGAAGGGGGTGTTGTATTGATCATCGAGCTGGCCGTTTTGTTCGACGGAAGTGACGACGACATAGCGTTGCGGTTTTTCCAAGCTCCACAGGCGCGGATTGTTGACGACGATCCGGCTTTCGCCCGACTGACTGGCATGGGCGGGGACAGCCAGACCGTCGGTGGTGACGGAGCCGACCCATTTGCCTTTCGTATTATCGGCGTTCAATTCATAGATTTCGTTTTTCACGGACACGGTGGCGTCGGAATCCGAATCGTTGTCCACGGCGACTTGAATTTTTACGGTGGCGGTGGAAGGAGCGACGTCGGGCGTGGTGACATAGGTCCCCCAATGTCCGACATGGACGGGCGCGGTTTTTTCCAGCCAGACATTGCGGTAAATACCGGCACCCGGATACCAGCGCGACGAATCCGGGGGATTATCCAGACGGATGGCGAGGACGTTGTCGGCGCCGGGATTGAGGTAAGGCGTGAGGTCCAGTTGCCATGAGGCGTACCCGTAAGGCCAGCCGCCGACGTATTGGCCGTTGAGCCAGACGTTCGCGTACGACATGGCGCCGTCAATATCCAGGTAAATGCGGCGGCCCTGGTCGGAGGCGGGGATGGTGAAATGTTTGCGGTACCAACCGACGCCTTCCCACGGCAATTTGCCGGTGTCGCCCGGGCCGTTTGGGTCGAAGGGACCGGCGATGGCCCAATCGTGGGGCAGAGTCACGTGCTGCCAGGCGGTGTCATCGAAATCGGGATGGGCGCAGGAGGCGTCGAGGTTGACGGACGGGCGTGAGACGATTTGGCCATCCTTGACGAACTGCGACCCGTTGGACATGACCCAGGATTGGATGTTGGTGTAAGCGAGGAGGCTGTCCAAATACAGCGGCTCGCCTTTGGTGAACAGCCAGTCGGAGTCAAAGGAGAGCCGTTCGCGCGGGGCGGCCTGGGCGGCAAAGCTCGCGGAGATGAAGATGGCAGCGGCGCAGAGGCACAGGGGGGCGAGGTGTTTATTCATGATAATTTGGTTTTGGTCATTGGTTAAAATAGTTTAGAAAACTTCCCGCGGGTTTGCGCGCGTGGTCGGCTTCAAATAATGACAATCTTTTAGCGCGAGTTTGCACAGCCTCACAAATGTATGGTTTTGGCATCAAGCCGCATTTCCTGATGCCAGGGCGTTGCGCGCGGGTGTAAAATCGCGACATGCAAATAAAACACCGGGGCTTGCCCGGACCAATTCAATAACACAGATTCCATGAGCACGATCCCAAACATAATGCGTTACGGTGTGATCGCGGTGTTCATATTAGCAACGGGCTGCGCGACACATCCAGTCAAAACCACCAAGGCTGTGGCGGGCCAAGAAGGCCGCAAAGAAATGCAACTGCACAAAAAGAGCGGGGACGTTTGAACAACAAAGAAACGAAGCAAACGAAGGGAAGAGAAAAAGACGAACTGGAAATGCGAATTCGCGAAACAAATTTTTTAGCCGCAAAAATGCGCAAAAGGCACAAAAAACGGGGACCGGGACGTTTTTTGAACAACAAAGAAACGAAGCAAACGAAGGGAAGAGAAAAAGACGAACCGCGAAGGGACGCGAAGGGACGCGAATTTGACGAAACATTAACCACGGATTTACACGGATTCATTGGCCGCAAAAATGCACGAAAGGCTCAAAAGAAAAGCGGGGGAACGGGATGATTTTGAACAACAAAGTAACAAAGCAAACGAAGGGAAGAGAAAAAGACGAACCGCGAAATGCGAACAGGCAAAACAAATTTTTTAGCCGCAAAAATGCGCAAAAGGCACAAAAAAAACGGGGACCGGGACGTTTTTTGAACAACAAAGAAACGAAGCGAACAAAGGGGAGAGAAAAAAGCGAACCGCGAAGGGACGCGAATGGACGCGAATGGAAAGGCTGAAGAATGAAGAATGAAGAAACCGCTACGACGGGGCGACGCGCGGAAAGTCTAGCGAGACGCTTGATTCGGAAAGAATCGCTGTTTCATACATCACCTCTTTTTGCAGGTACCGGGAACGGTTCGCGCAGGAGGCTTTGGGCCACAACAGCAAGGCCGTTCATCGCGCCCATGCGAGACGGGCACTGATGAAAATTCCGTCGCTGGAAGAATATGAACAGCGGGCGGTTGAACACTGCCAGGAAAATGGGGGCACTGTGCTGTAAGAGATACTTGCGGTTTTCTGCGCGTGATTGGTGCGGTAAAATCAGCCCCGGTGGAAACGGGAGAATGGCTGCTACCGGGCTGACTTCCGGGCTTCGTCGCGTTCAAGCGCGGCGCGGATTATTTTCCTGTTTAATTTCCTTCAGAAAGCCGGATGCAAGCAATTGCTCCAAAATCGAGTAGATCACCGGCCTGTAATTCGCGTAAAAGCAAAAAACCACGCGCTCTCCTTTAACTGCCCTAATCTCATAAACGACACGAACCCGGCCAACACGCAATCGCCACATTCCTGCCAATTTTCCTTCAAGCTGTTTGAGGTCGCCCTTGTCATCGGCCAGCCCTTTTAACGCCTGACGCACAGGCGGCGCGGTTCCGGCGCCAGTACACGGACAACATTCTCAACCTGACTGCCAACGCGAACCCTAGTTTTCATCCAGCGCGCTCACGTCTTTGAATTTCATCCGTCCGGCTTTGTAGTCCTTGAGCGCCTTCAAAAAATCCTCATCGCCGAGCAATTCCACGGTTTCAACCAATGCTTCAATCCGCTCTTTTGATAAAAAAACGCCGACAACCTTTCCGTGTCTTGAGATAGTGAATGTATCCTGTTTCACCAACTTGGGCAAGTTGGCTTGTGCTTCGGATACTGTAAAAGTGCCGGCCATATTATGTAAAATAAATGAGGGTTCAGTTTTTGGCAAACTAAATCAAAACACTGGTTTCAACCATCCTGCCACATGGATTTTGCCGCCGCATTTCAGCGCCTCCCAAATCCCCATAAAAGCTGGTGCGCGCGAGAGGACTTGAACCTCTAATCCTTTCGGAACCGGATCCTAAGTCCGGCGCGTCTGCCATTCCGCCACGCGCGCCACCGCCGCAAGTTTCGAGTGTCGGGAAAAAAGATACAAGGGGAAAAGACCGTTCAGAGAGAATGAAGATTGCAGAATGTGGTTTTGATTTTCCATTATTCCCTGGCCCTCATGAACCCAGCGGACCCACACCTCACCCTGACCGCATGAATCAGTTTTCTCCCCACAACCCTCACCCGGTCCCGCGGCGGGACCACCCTCTCCCGCTCCCTCCTTCGCCAGAAGCGCTACGGAGGGCAGGCACGCGGGCGAGGGACAATCTCCCCTCCCATCGGATGGGAGCGGAGAGGGAACAGCAAGCGGACGCCCATCGTTTTTTGGAAAATAATAGAGCCAACGACAGGTTCAGGGGTTCAATGCGCGAATTTTTCGGGGAATTCTCTCCCGCTCCCGCGGGCGAGGGGAACTTCCCGGTGAAATCATCGCCGCATTGCGCGGCGAACGGGATTTGGATATTCTTGCTTTTATGTCGTTGTGGATTCGAGTTCTGTTTTTTGCGGTGGCGCTGTGCGCGAGCGCGTCTTTGAGCGGTTGCCTGCCCGACCAGGGCCAGTCGGATGAAGAAAAGGAGCCGCATTTTGTCCTGGGCCAAAGCCGCGTCAATACCATGGATTACCAGGGGGCGGTCGAGGCGTTCGGGGAATCGCTCGAAGTGAATCCGCACTCGGCCCAGGCGCATTATCAGTTGGCGATGCTCTACGACACCAAGGTGCCCGACCCCGCCGCCGCCATTTATCATTACGAGGAATATTTGAAATTTGATCCGGATGCGGCGAACGCGGGCATCGTCAATCAGCGGATCGAAGCGTGCAAACAACAACTGGCGGCCGATGTGCTGGCGCTGCCGTCCACTTCGGTCACGCAACAACAGTTGGAAAAGCTGATCGAACAAAACCGCCAGCTTCAGGACCAGGTGGACCAGCTCCAGAATGAAGTGGACAAATGGCGCGCGTATTACGCCAGCGTGCAGGCGATGACCAACCCGGCGCCGCAAAATAACGCCGTTGTGGCCCAAACACCCGCGGTCCAGCAACCGACGCCCGCCCTTGCCGATCAATCGCCGGTCGTTGAGACACATTCCGAATCTCATGTTGAAACTCATTCATCGTCGGCGGACTTCGGGCAGGGGCGCGAGCACGAGGTGATGGCGGGAGAGACGGCGGCTGCGATTTGCCGAAGGTATGGAATCCATTTGGGCGAATTACAGGCGGCAAACCCCGGCGTCAACTTGAGCCGGATCCGCGTGGGACAGATCTTGAAGATACCGTAAGGATCCCGTTCTGTGCCATTAAAACCCGGAATTTGCATTGGAAATCGGCGCGCATTTAGAGATTTGCAAACTTAATCCCAACGACCTTTAGCCAACGAATCCAATTGCGTTGCATTAGGAGGGCACAAAACTGTGCTTGAATTGGCGATTGATTCGAATCCTGCTCCTGAATTCGCGGACCCTCACCTCACCCTGACCGTCCCCATGAACACCGGGGACCCACACCTCTCCCTGACCGCATGAATCAGTTTTCTCCCCACAACCCTCACCCGGCGCTGTCGCGCCACCCTCTCCCGCTCCCTCCTTCGCCAGAAGCGCTACGGAGGGCAGGCACGCGGGCGAGGGACAATCTCCCCTCCCATCAGAATGGGAGCGGAGAGGGGACCGCAAGCGGACGTGACTGTTCATTCGGACGCCAAGGGGAGTTCTAATGCATAATCCGTGTTGAAACGGATTTTTTATTATTGACGGAATAAGGCTTTGTGCCATTTTGTCCCTTTGCTAACGTGATTTTTCAATGATTTTGCCGAAATCCAGCTTTCTTGATAAAGTGCTTGGCCGGATCAGCCGGCTTGATGCCGAAGGGCTGCAAACGGTCGTCCAACGGCTGGCGGGCGAGCGCAATTTTCTGGAGACGCTTTTCAATACGATTGAAGACGGGGTGCTGGTGGTGGATGAGAACGGACGGGTGATTTATTTCAACCAGGCGGTACAGCAGCTGATCGGTTTGCAGCCCGGCGACAGTGAGCCGCATATTTCGAAAATTCTGCCTGAGGTTGACTGGGAAAAAATTTCCAAGGCAGACCGGCCGGCGGGGAAAGTGTGTCACGCCATGAATTTGAAATCCACTATCCGCGTCGGCGGTTTCTCCGGCTTTACACCGCGCCATTGGACGGCCGGGCGATTGGGACGGCGGGCGTGGCCATGATTCTGCACGACGCCACGGAGGCGCGGCAAAAGACCTTCGAGGCGATTGAAAGCGAGCGGGTCCAGGCGCTGACGTTGCTGGCGGCGAGCGTGGCGCATGAAATCGGCAATCCCCTGAACGCGCTGCACATTCACCTGCAGCTCATGGAGCGCGAGTTGAAGAAGCTTAAAAGTGATGAATGGCAAACCAGCCGGAAGGCCGGCGGGCGCGCCGAGCCCGGCGGGTCCGCCGATCGAGATTTCGCGAAGGTTGGAAAATTATCTTGATGTTTGCAAAGGCGAAATCACGCGGCTCGACTATATCATCACACAATTTCTCGGCGCGATCCGTCCGGCGCCGCTGCAACTGAAAATCGCGTCGCTGAACAACGTGGTGGAAAAGACTGTGGCGCTTTTGAAGCCCGAACTGGACAATCGCGGCATTGTGGTCCAAACCAAACTCGCGCGGCATTTGACGGAGACGCCGCTGGACGCATCGCAAATGCAACAGGTGTTGGTGAACCTCATCAAAAACGCGTTGCAGGCGATGACGACCGGGGGGACGCTCACGCTGCAAACCGGCGAGGGCGACGACGGCATCTGGGTGAGCGTGGCCGACACCGGCCTGGGGATTCCGTCGGAGCAGATCACGCGCATATTCGAGCCATTTTATACCACCCGAGAAAAAGGGAACGGGCCTGGGATTGATGATCGTTCAACGCATCGTGCGTCTGCACGGGGGGAGGATTGAAGTGGACAGCCGGGTGGGCAACGGAACGACATTTCGGATCTGGCTGCCGTTGCACGAACGCAAGCCGCGTTTGTTGGAGGCAAAAGTCGCATGAACAAGCCGATGCTGTTAATCGTGGATGACGAAAAGACGACGCGGGAGGGGTTGCGCGCGGCGCTGGAGGAACGATACGACGTTTATGTGGCCGAAGACGCGCAGGCGGCGATGAACCTGCTCGAAGCGGAACATTTTGACGTGATGCTCGCGGATTTCCGGTTGCCTGGGGAGGACGGGATGAAATTGATTGCGCGCGCCAAATCACTATCGTCACCGCCGATTTGCATCCTGATGACGGCCTACGGCTCGGAGGAACTGGCGGTGGACGCGATGAAGCGTGGGGCGGACGATTACATTGCCAAGGGGCGGTTGCAGATTGACGAATTGGAGATGCGGATTGCCAAGGCCTTGAAGCAGCAGAGGCTCGAGACGGAGAATGTTTCACTGCGGCAACAGCTTGATTCTCAATTCGGGCTGGGAAACATCATCGGCCAATCTCCGGCGATGGCGGAGATATTTGAAATCGTACGCCAGGTGGCGCCGACCCGCGCCACGGTTTTGCTGAACGGGGAGAGCGGCACGGGGAAGGAATTGCTCGCCAAGGCGATCCACCAATTGAGTCCACGAGCGGGCCAGTCGTTTGTGGCGGTCCACTGCGCCGCGCTGGCGCCGACGCTTTTGGAAAGCGAATTGTTCGGGCACGAAAAAGGCGCTTTCACGGGCGCGCATGAGCGGCGGATTGGACGATTTGAGCTGGCCCAGGGCGGGACACTTTTTTTGGACGAGATCGGTGAAATTGACGCAACGCTTCAGGTGAAGCTGCTACGGTTCCTGGGCGAGCGCACCTTTGAGCGTGTCGGCTCGAATAAAACGCTGACGGCGGACGTACGGCTGATTGCGGCGACCAATAAAAATCTGGAAGAGATGGTCAGGGCGGGGACCTTTCGAGAAGATCTGTTTTTCCGGTTGCGCGTGGTGGAAATCACGCTGCCGCCGCTGCGCGAGCGCCCCGGCGACATCCCGCTGCTGGCGCGCCGGTTTTTGGAGGAATTTGCGAAGGAAAACAATAAAAGCGTGAACGGTTTCACCGCCGATGCGCTCGAATGGCTGATGACGTACTCCTGGCCGGGCAACGTGCGCGAGTTGCGCACCGCCATGGAACACGCCGTCGTGCTTTGCCGCGGCGAAAAGATTTCGGTGCGCGATTTGCCGCGGCAACTTTCCATTGGCGCGAAGAACGAGGGAGAAGTATTGCAACAAAATGATTTAACGGTGAAGGAAGCCGAGAAACAATTGATTCTGCGCGCCTTGAAGGAGAACGACGGCAACCGGACGGTCGCCGCGAAAAAAATCGGCATGAGCCGGCGGACGTTTCACCGCAAATTACACACCTATCATTTGGAAGGATTCTAGACTCAAATTATGCCAATCCGGGAACTGATTCAGTTTTTCATCCACAAATTGGAAGTCGGCGGCGGCGCGCGCGTGTTGCGGTTGTTTCTGCTTCTTCTGGTAATCTTTGGCGTGGGTGTTTTGTACGATTTACGCGACTACCGGAACCTCTCGACGCCGGAAGGAATGGACGCGGCGCAATTGGCGCGGAACATTTCGACCGGCCAGGGTTACACGACAAAATTCATCCGCCCGTTGAGTCTTTATCTCGTTCAAAGGCAGAACGAAGGCAAGGGGCCGACGGGGGCGGGAACCACCAATTTTGATTTCGCGCGCATCCAGGCCCATCCGGACCTGGCGAATCCGCCCGTTTATCCGCTGGTGCTGGCGGGCTTGATGAAAGTGCTGCCGTTCCATTGGACCGTGGATTTGAAGGGGGCATTCTGGAGCGATAACGGGCGATTTTCGCGCTATCAACCGGATTTTCTGATTACGGTATTCAACCAGATGTTGTTGTTGGCGGTGGCCGTGGCGGTTTTTTTTCTGGCGCGGAAATTGTTCGATCAAAATGTGGCATGGCTGTCGGCGGTTTTGACAATTTGCTGCGAAGTGCTCTGGCGATTCAGCAATTCGGGGCTTTCGACGCTGCTATTGATTTTGATTTTTTTGGGGTTGACCTGGTGCGTATTGAAAATTGAAGAGCTGGCCCGCGAAGCCACGCCGCGGCAGAATCATTTGCTGGGCTGGGTCATTCTGGCCGGGGCCACGGTGGCCGTGGGCGCATTGACCCGATACGCCTTCGGATGGCTGATTCTTCCCGTCGCTCTTTTTCTAACAATGTTCAGCGGACGGCGAGGCGCGGCGCATGCGGTGCTGGCGGTGGGCGTCTTTGCAATCATTTTGGCCCCCTGGCTGGTTCGCAACTACATCATCGGCGGCACTTTGTTCGGCACCGCCGGCTTCGCGCCGATGGAAGGGACCTCGTTGTATCCTCAATACACGTTGCCGCGCTCGATTCATCCGGTTTTTTACGGGTTTGTTTTGAAGCCATTTCTGGCGAAACTGGCGGTCAACGCGCGCGGCATCCTGTCGAATGACCTGCCGACGCTGGGCGGCAGTTGGGCGAGCGCGTTTTTTCTGGCGGGTCTGATGCTTCAATTCCGGAAAACTGCGGCGCAACGAATGCGCTACTTCGTGCTGTTGTGCCTTGGCGTATTGATTTTCACCCAAGCCCTGGGCCGCACCCAGCTTTCCGATGAATCGCCGACGGTCAACTCTGAGAATCTTTTGATTTTACTCGCGCCATTGGTCTTTATTTACGGCGCCAGTTTCTTTCTGACGCTGCTGGAGCAGATCCAACTGCCGGTGTTGGAATTGCGGTATCCGATTGTCGGCGGCTTCGTAGTTTTGTCGTGTTTGCCGATGATCTTTACGCTGTTGCCTCCCACACCCAGTCCGGTGGTATATCCGCCGTATTTTCCACCGGACATCCAGCAAGTGTCACGCTGGATGAGGCCGGACGAACTGATGATGAGCGACGTGCCCTGGGCGGTGGCGTGGTATGGCGACCGCGATTGTGTCTGGCTCTCGCTGAACGTGAATAATGATTTCTACGACATCAACGACAATATCAAGACGGTCAGCGCGCTGTATTTGACTCCCGTGACGATGAACGGAAAATATCTAACCGATTGGAAGCTTACCCCCCCTGACAGTTGGGGGAACTTTATCATTCAATTCGTGGTGTTGAATCAGCCGTCCAGCTTTCCGCTGCATGACGCGCCGACGGGTTATTCCAGGGACCGGCTGTTCCTGACCGATTTTCCGCGCTGGAGAATCAATAAATAAATCAGGCCGCGGCGCGGCGCAGGCGGTCCGTTATTCCGGACCAGTCCGGCAAATCCGGCGGCGATTCAACGATGATAATTTCCGCGCCGGCCTCATCGCAACGATGCAGTTCGGCGTAAAGCGCGCGCGCGAACGCCTCGGGGTCATGCGGAATCACGCTCACGCCGGCGAACGATTTGTCCGAGGGGATATTGGAATGGGCGATGACATGGCAATGGGCCGCCGTCAAACGGCGATTCGCGAGATGGCATTGCAATTCCGCGTCGTCCCGCCAGTCCAATAACATCAATTTTGCCCTGGGCGAATAGTGCTTTTTCAAGAGTCCCGGACTGCGCAAGCCAAAGCCCTGGATCCCCGCCGCCAAATTTTGAACCCGGCCACAAACCGCGGCGAGCGATTCGGCGTGAATCATTCCCGGTCGCAGAATTCGCGGCGGGGAATCCGTCAAGTCCAAAACGGTGGACTCGATGCCCACCTGCGCCTGGCCGCCGTCCACAATCAACGGCACCAAGCCGTTGAGTTGCCGGCGGACGTGTGCGGCGTTGGTCGGTGAAAGCCGGTTCGACAAGTTCGCGCTGGGCGCGGCCAGCGGAAAATCGCACTTGCGGATGACCGCTTGGATAAAAGGATGCGACGGCCACCGGACCCCGATGGTGCCGCCGCCGGCCGCGACGAGGGAGGGGATGGCTTCCGCGCGCGGCAGCACGAGGGTCAATGGTCCCGGCCAAAACGCCCGCGCCAGCCGGTCGGCCGCCGAAGGGAACTGTTTCACGCATCGTCTGGCCATTTCGGCGCTGGCGACGTGGACGATAATGGGATTGTTTGCGGGGCGTCCTTTGATTTTGAAAATTTTAGCGACGGCTTTTTCTTCCAGAGCGTTGGCGGCCAGGCCATAGACAGTTTCCGTGGGCAGGGCCACGGTCTCGCCCGCGCGAAGCAATTCCGCGGCGCATTGAACGGCCCTTTGGAAAAGGTCCGGGGTATGCGTCGGCAGAATTTCAGTTTTCATTCGGAATTATCGCGCCGGCCGCGGGAGAAACAACGAACCGTTAATCCGCTGAAGCCGGGCGCGGCTTATTCATACCGCAACGCGTCTATGGGATCGAGCTTGGACGCCTTCCAGGCGGGGTAGAAGCCGGAAATGATTCCAATGAGGCCGCTGGAAACGGAGGCGATGACAATCCAGACAACCGGCGTGAGCGTGGGCCAATGGGTCAGCGAGGCGACCAGTTTCGAAATGAGAATACCGCCAAGAATGCCGATGGCGCCGCCGATGAGACTCAGGGTGACGGCTTCAATGAGAAATTGAACCAGGATATCGCCGCCGCGGGCGCCGACGGCCATGCGGATGCCGATCTCGCGGGTGCGCTCGGTGACGCTGACGAGCATGATGTTCATAATGCCGATGCCGCCGACAACGAGGGAGACGGCGGCCACGCCTGCCAGGAGCACGCCCATGACGCTGGCCGTGGTGGTTGCGGCCTGGGCGATGTCCTGCTGGCTTCGGACCACAAAGTCGCGGCTGCCATCGGCTTTCAGGTTATGACGTTGGATGAGCAGCGAGGTGATTTCCTGTTGAACGATGGGCATTGCCGCCGCGGAAACCGCTTGCACCAAAATGACATCCAACCAGTCTTCCCGGTCAATCCGCTTCAATTCTGTCGTAAAGGGAACGATCACCACATCGTCCTGGTCCTGTCCCAACGGCGACAGGCCCTTCGGCGTCAATACGCCGATGATCTGGCACGGAACGTCTCCGACGCGGATGGTCTGGCCGAGAGCGTCCTGGTCGGGGAACAACTGGTCAGCGACGGTTTTGCCGATGATGCAGACTTTGGCGGCGGTGCGAACCTGGGTATTGTCGAACATTCCGCCTTCTGCCAATGACCATTGGCGGATTTGGAGGTATTCGGGTGATTCGCCCTGGATGTGGGTGTTCCAATTTTGGTTTCCGGCAATCACCTGGACGCGGGTGCTGTTTTCGGGGCTGACAGCGACGACGCCGGGGAGTTCCCGTTGAATGGCCAGGGCATCTTCCAGTTGGAGGCTGTGCCAGTTGCCCCAACCCAGTCGCGCGCCGCTGGAACTGAATGAACCGGGGAAGACCAGCAGCATATTTTCTCCGAGCGCGGCAATTTGGGCCTCCACCTGCGATTTGGCGCCGTTGGTGATGCTGACTGAGGCAATAACGGCGCCGACGCCGATGATCATGCCGAGCATGGTGAGCAGGGTCCGCATTTTATTCCGACGCAGCGCGCGTCCGGCGATTTTCAAGGATGCAAAGATTCTCATAGTCGGGAAATGATGAATGAAGAATGAAGAATGAAGAATTTTTTCATCCGTAACCTCGCGCTTTTTTCAGAATGGCGATAAAAATCGCGACCCGTTCATTTGATTCAGCGACGAGCGCGCCCAGTTTTGTTTCGGAAACGATTTTTTCGTCCAACAACAATTCCAGCCAATATAATGTCTCATCAGCCTCCTTCAAACAATCGCCCATTTTCGAAATGAATTCAGCTTTCGAGCGGGCGCGATTGGCTTCGCGATAATTTGCGCCGATCGAAGTTCCTGACCGCAAGACTTGTTTTCCCAAAACTTGCGCGACGATGTCCGGTTTGGAAAGGCTGCAGTAAAGATGAATAATCCGCCGCGCAAACAATTTTGCGCGCGGCAACAAATCCTTTTCTTCATTCTTCATTCTTCATTCTTCGTTCGTCACGCCAGTTTGACCGCCTGCTGCGCCTGGCGAAGCTGTTGCAATTCGCGGTCGGCGTTCAAGCGCTCACGAACCGGTTCATCGGTGATCACCTTGCCGTCGCGCAAAATGACCATGCGTCTGGTGTAGCGGGCGATGTCCAGTTCGTGCGTCACCATGACGATGGTAATTCCCTGGTCGTTTAATTTTTGGAACACGCCCATGATTTCGATACTGGTCTGGCTGTCGAGGTTTCCCGTTGGTTCGTCGGCCAGGAGGAGGGAGGGCTGGTTCACCAGCGCGCGGGCGATGGCGACGCGCTGTTGCTGGCCGCCCGACAACTGATTGGGATGATGATCGGCGCGCGCGGCCAGCCCCACGAGTTCCAAGGAGCGCGTGGCACGCTCCTGATGTTCGCGCGCGGACAGGTGTTGGTGATAATAGAGCATCGGCATTTCGACGTTTTCGAGGGCCGAGGTGCGGGAGAGCAAATTGAAGCCTTGAAAGACGAAGCCGATTTTCTCATTGCGAATGTCCGCCAGCGTGTCGCGGTCCAGCGTGGAGACGTCAATGCCATCGAGCCGGTAATGCCCGCTGGTTGGCCGGTCCAGGCAGCCGATCACATTCATCAAGGTGGATTTGCCCGAACCGCTGGCCCCCATGACGGCGACAAATTCTCCCGGCAAAATCTCGAGGGAAATGCTCTGGACCGCGGCCACTTCCACCTCGCCGCTTTGATAGACTTTACGGATGGCTTCGAGTTGGATGACCGGTTTCATTTTTGCGAGACGAGGGCCGCGGGCTAGAACCGACGGCGCATACTGAAAGGGTTGTCCGTGCCGTTGTCACCGGACAAGCCCGGAATCTTCAAGCCGATCACCACATTATCGCCTTCGTTCAAACCCGACAGCACTTCTGTATAAATGTTGTCCGTGATGCCGGTCCGGATTTGCACCGGACCCAGTTTGGGATCGCGGGCCGTCTGGCTCAAGACATAGACCAGGTGCGTCATTGCAGGCGCGCCATGGCCATGACCCGGTCGCGGGCCGCCCGATTCGGCGGATGAAATGGCTTCGTCCTGGACCGGACGGAATCGGAGGGCCGAATTCGGAATCTCGAGGACGTGGTCGCGGCGCGCGACGATGATGTTAACACTGGCGGTCATCCCAGGCATCAGGCTGTAATCGGAATTCGTCACGGCAATCACGGTGTCGTAAGTCACGACATTGTTGACCGTAGTGGGGGCATTTCGCACCTGCGCCACCGAGCCATAATACGTGCGATTGGGAAAGGCATCCACCGTGAAATCCACGAGTTGGCCGTCCTTGACGCCACCGATGTCAGCCTCATCCACGGATGCGTCAATCTGCATTTTGGTCAAATCGTTCGCAATCTGGAAAAGAACGGGGGTGTTGAAACTTGAGGCGACGGTCTGGCCAACGTCCACGTCGCGGGCGATGACAATGCCGTCCACCGGCGACCGGATTTTGCAATAACTGAGGTTGGCGAGGGCATCGTCCAGCGCGGCTTGTTTGATTTGGACTGTTGCCGCCGCTTCATCGCGGGTCGCCACCTGGGTGTCGTAATCGGAATCGGAAATTAATTTGTTGGTGAACAATTCCGCGTCACGTTTGGCCTCGACCACCTGCAGTTCGAGGTCCGCCTTGGCGTTGGCCAAATCCGCCCTGGCCTGTTCCACCGCCGCCTGGTAGGTGGAAGGATCAATTTCGGCGATGACCTGGTTTGATTTCACCATGGAATTATAATCCACGTAAAGTTTGTCAATGATGCCGGAAACCTGGCTGCCCACGGTTACGTTGACCACGGGATTGAGCGTCCCGGTCGCGGTGACGAGATTGGTCAGGTCGCCCCGCATCACCTGCATGGTCTGGTATTGCGGGCCGTCATCCCTTCCGCGCATAAAAAACCATGCGCCGCCGGCAATCACGACCGCCGTCAGCGCCACCAGCACCGTCCATTTCATCCCGCTGCTCTTCCGTTTTTCTGGCATAAATTTAAACAACCGATAATCTTTCAGACTGTAAACAAGACGAACAAGTTACCAAATCCTGGTTCACTGTTCACGCACTTTTATTGACGACAGGCAAACAATTCGCCTCGACGGGAATCTTTCGCATCTTAAACTTTCGCGTGCTCGCAATTTGGATCGAACAACTTAAAGCCGGACGCGCCCTGGCGGAAGGCGATGCGCGCCAATCGGTTGAGCAATTGGCCGACGAAAACGTTTCCGTCGGACTCAAAGCCGATTTTCTGGCGGCGCTGGCGCAAAAGGGCGAAACGCCGGACGAAATCGCCGCCTTCGCCCGCGCTCTGCGCGACAGGGCGATTCAACCTCCTCTCGATCCACAAACACGTTCGCGCGAAATTCTCGACGTTGTCGGCACCGGCGGCGACCGTCTGGGCACGTTTAACATCTCCACCGCCGCGGCCATCATTTGCGCCGCCGCCGGCGTCACGGTGGCCAAACACGGCAACCGCGCGGTGACGTCGCAGTCCGGCAGCGCCGACGTGCTGGATGCGCTCGGCGTTCCGACTGATTTGACCCCACCGGACGCGGCGCGTTCATTGCGCGAGCGGCAATTCGCCTTTTTCTTTGCGCCGAATTATCATCCCGCCTTCAAGCACATCACGGCCGCGCGGAAGCTCTGCGCTGAACGCTGCGGGCGGACTATTTTCAATCTGCTCGGCCCTTTGCTAAATCCGGCGCGACCCTCTGTGATGCTGGTGGGGGTGCCCCGGCCGGAGTTTTGCGAACCCATCGCCCAGGTCCTGCAATCGCTCGGCGTCCGCCGCGCCATGGTGGTTTGCGGGAAGGTCCCCGGCGCGGGATTTTTGGATGAACTTTCGCCGCTGGGCGAGAACACCATTGCTGAATTTTACCAGGAGCGCGCGCTGGCGGTGTCCACGACCATGCCGGAACAATTCGATCTGCAACCCGCCACGCTCGCCGATTTGCTCGGTGGCGACAGGGCGACCAACGCCCAAATCATCCGCGATGTTTTTTCCGGCGCGGAGCGCGGCCCAAAACGCGACGCGGTGTTGCTCAATGCCTCGGCGGCATTATTTGTCGCCGGAAAAGCCAAATCGCAGGCGGAGGGATGGGACCTGGCGGTTCAGATTGTTGATAGCGGCAAGGCGGAGGCAAAAGTGGGTGAACTGGCGGGAAAATTTGGGACCTAGATGGCAGCTCCATTTCTGCCGTTTTCGTGACCGCACAGCATGAAGATCGGCCTTGTTTTTTCATTAGCCATCTCTATTGTCCGCCGTTTGAAGATTCGTAAAAATTCCACAGGCAAGATAGTTACAACATTGTTCGTCGTTGTCGGGATCGTCGCCGCGGCGATGGGGGACGAGGAAGCAACGGCCACAAACGTTTGGACTCCACAGAATTCACGCTTTGGAATTTTTGACGCGCTGGACCATCGCAGCGGCTACTATCAGGACAGTTTTCCGGAGCCGCTCCTGGTGGATGAGACGGCGGCGGAACCCGAAGGCGAGCTTGAGGTAAATTCCCTGCACACGGAAGCCAGCGGACAACAAAGCGACATTGTCACCGCGGAGTTTGAAAAAAGCGTCAGCGTCGTTACGTTCGAGATCGGATTGCAGTATCAGCGTTTTTCAGATTTGGACGATCCATCACAAGGCATCAGCGACATTAATTTGGGCGTCCGTTGTCCTTTCTATCAGCTTGTGTCGGCCGATGGATTGTTGGACAACACCATTGGCGACGCGCTCGAATCCATTATTCCCGTCAATACAGCTCTGAGCAAAAACGTGGAAATGGACCCGGCGGTTTTCGACGACCTTTACCTTGGCAATCACTTTACGATCCAGTCGGTCTTTGATTATTCGGTGCTTGCCGGCGGCGGTGATGACGGCGGCGCGCAGAGTTTTGAGTACGGTTTTGATTTTGCCTATACCCTGCCGCATGAGGAGCTTGCCATACCTGGTGTCCTGGAATTTTCTCCGATGTTTGAATTGAACGGCGAGTTGGGATTAAACGAGGACGAGGCGGGCGAGAACAGCGTCCTGGGCAGCATGGGCGTTCGCATCGTCTTCAAGCCGGTTGGCGGAACGGAACCGAGCATTGCGGTTGGCTATGTATTTCCGATGGACAACGCTGCCCGCGAGGAAGTCCACTGGGGCGTCATTGCCAGCTTGAATATTGAGTTCTAGGAAAATTGAGTTCCGGCCAATTAATCCGTTTCTTCTTCCGTTTCGGGCAATGGTTGGGCGGCCTCTTCGACGGAAGCGTAATACAAACCGAGATTGTGCTGGGCGGTTTTATCGCCTTGGCGGGCGGCCCGGATGAACCATTTCACGGCTTCCTGCTGGTTTTTTTCAACCCCCCGGCCGGTTTGGTAGCATAGCCCCAGATTGCACTGCGCGGGCGCGAGTTCCTGTTCGGCGGCGGCCTTATACCAGAGGACCGCCTCCTTGAAATCCTGAGCCACAACCTGTCCCTGCTCATAATAGACGCCCAGATTGAACTGGGCCGCCGGATAGCCGCGCTCGGCGGATTCGCGATACCATTTGACCGCCTCGACGTAATTTTGCAGCACCCCCTGTCCGGTTTCGTAAAGGACGCCCAGATTAAATTGCGCCGCGGGGTCGCCTTGCTCCGCCGCCTCGCGCAGCCATTTGGCGGCCTCGCCAAATTCCTGCGGGACGCCGGCGCCGTTCAGATAGCAAACGCCCAGATAGCATTGCGCCACGGGGTCACCCTGGTCTGCCGCGCGCCGGAACCATTTCACCGCTTCCTGGTAGTCCTGCGGCACGCCTTGTCCGTTTTGGTAACAGACGCCCATATAACATTGCGCCTGCGCATCGCCTTCGTCGGCGGCAGTGCGCATGGCTTCGAACGATTCCCATGTGCGGCGATTAGACATTCCTAGATCGAGTCTCGCAGAAGAATAAATTCCTTCGGCGCAAATTCAAGCAACGATTTCGGTTAATTTCACTTTCGCGAGGGAGATTTGCCTGTTACAAGAGCGCATGGCTGCAAAACTGAATATCGGCTTTCTGGGCGCGGGCAAAATGGCCACCGCGCTTGCCAAGGGCTTCGTGCGCGCTGAAATTGTCCTCCCCCGTGAAATCATCGGGGGCGACCCGCACGAGGCCGCGCGGAAGAATTTCGCCGACGAACTCGGCTCGAAGGTCACCGCCTCCAATCGGGAGGTCGCCCGGTTCGCCACGGTGCTGGTTTTGGCGACGAAGCCGGACCAGGCGCCTGCGGCGTTGGCGGAAATCCGCGAGGAGGTCGTTTCAAACGGCCATTTGCTCATCTCGATTGCCGCCGGCGTGACGATTGGCCGATTGGAAGGCGCGCTGGCGCCGGGCGCGCGGGTGATTCGCGTCATGCCCAACACGCCGGCTCTCGTTGGCGCGGGCGCGTCGGCGTTTGCCCTGGGAAAAAATGCCACGCCGGCCGATGGCGCCGTTGCCGCGAAATTGTTGTCAGCGGTCGGCGCGGCCTTTCAGGTGAAGGAAAGTTTGCTGGACGCCGTCACGGGCTTAAGCGGCAGCGGACCGGCGTATGTTTATCAGTTCATCGAGGCGCTTAGTGACGGGGGCGTGGCGTCCGGTTTGCCGCGGGACGTCGCCACCCGGCTGGCGGCACAGACGGTATTGGGCGCGGCAAAGATGGTCTTGGAAACCGGCCAGCATCCTGGCGCTCTTAAGGACCAAGTGACCAGCCCCGGCGGAACAACCATCGAAGGCCTGCACGAGCTGGAAAAAGGCAAATTGCGCGCGACAGTAATGAACGCGGTGCGAGCGGCGACGGAAAAGTCGAAAAAGCTCGGGCAGGGTTAAATGAGAAGGAAGAAGGTCGAAGCGGATTGGGACAATCTTGACGCGGCAATTTTGTGTGGCACTGTAAAACTGATGATAATTCAAGGCAGCCTGCCGAGGGAGGGTCTTCATTTTACGTTGTGCCGCTAAAAAATGAACCTTAAAGCGCCGACCGAAAATCAGGCGCGAATCATCTGGTTCGCGCTGACGGCGCTCGCCGTGGCGATCATCGCCTGCATCGCCGTGGGCCTGGTTTGGGGCATCGGCGAATTTTTGAATTTATTAAGTCCAGTCCTCTGGCCGCTGGCGATCGCTGTGATCCTGGCGTACCTGCTGGATCCTCCGGTCAACTGGCTTGAACATCATAAAATCCGGCGTCCGTTGGCGATTATCATCGTTTTCATTTTTATGGTCTGCGTTGTTGGCGGCGTGCTGGCCAGCGTCATTCCCCAACTGATTCAAGAGACCAACAAGTTGGTGTCAAAAATCCCGGGATACACGCAGCGGGCACAACAGCAAATCGAAAGATGGGCGGGCGCCGGGCCGGAACCGGGCACCAATTCCCCCCCGGACAAATCCTATGGTTCGAACCCCGAACAGCAAACGGAGACCAGTTTGCAAAATACTTCGGCAACTAATGCGCCGACGGCCGAAACCAGTCAAATCCATAAGCAGATTCTTTCGTCGGCCAAAAGCTGGCTGCAGGAGATTATCCCCAAGATTGGCAATTGGGCGCTCAATCTTTTGAGCAAAGCCACGTCCTTGGTGGACGTGGCGGTGGCGGTGATTTTGATTCCGATTTATTCCTATTATTTTCTGCGGGAAAAGCGCGAAATCAAACGACATTGGATGGATTACCTGCCCATCCGCAATTCGCGCATCAAGGACGAGGCGATTTTCATCCTTGAGGCGATCAACCAATACATGATTGCCTTCTTCCGCGGACAAGTGGTGGTGGCGCTCATCAGCGGCACGCTTTATACCATCGGCCTGTTATGCCTGGGACTGGACTATGCGTTTTTGGTCGGGTTCCTTGCGGTGATTCTGGTGATGATTCCGGTCGTAGGGGCGACGATCTTGTGCATTCTTACCCTCGTGCTGACGGCGGTGCAATTCGCGGATTGGTTCCATCCGGCGATTGTGCTGATGCTTTTCGTCCTGGTGCAATCGCTCGAAAGCTTTCTCTATTCGCCGCGCATCATGGGCAATCGGGTGGGGCTGCATCCAATCATGGTCATCATCGCACTGATGGTGGGCATCACCCTTTTTGGCGGGGTGCTGGGAGGCGTGCTGGCCATTCCCCTGGCCGCCGCGTTGCGGGTGATTCTCTTCCGTTACATCTGGAAAAAGAACGCGAAGCCGATTTAAGACCGAATCTGTTTTTGAAGAAGAAAACGCGTGAAAGCGGCCAGAGCATTTTCAGGAAAGCTGCAGCCATTCGGTTGGGGAAAAGGAGCAGCGGATCTTTTGGGTCTTGGCTTCGTTTTCGCCCGGTGAGAGGCCGCTGCGGGCATGCGCCTTCGCTCAGCCCCGCCAAAACCCAAAATCTCCCGCTGCCGAACGGCTACAGTTTTTCTTCAAACGCTATAAATTACAGCCACCGAAGCGCGCAATAATTACAGATGAGATGGATGGTGTTGTCGGCAACAATCAGAAGCCAGGACGACATCCACACCGGCAAATTGGTGTAGCCGGTTTCGGAACATTCGTTCCAGGAGTGGTAGCCTGGGCCGAACCAGTTCTTGGCCCAAACGACGTAACGGGCCAGCCGGAAACGGTCCACGAAAAAATGACTTACTAAAATTGCCGCCACTGCCCATACGGAACCGATGAGGAGAAACGGCACGCTGTAAACGACCACGTGACACAGCGCCGGCCAGGTGCGTTTGGTTTTGTTTTGCGCCATCCAATCGCTCTGGGTGAGGTAATCTCCGACGAGATGCAGGATGAGTTGTTCCATAGGGTTTTCGGTTGGCTGGTTATTGGGTAACTATGACACGGTAAAATTTTTGGGGCGCAAGACCGCCGGTGGGGTCGGTCTGGCTGGCGGTCAGATTGGTGGCGGTGACCGACGGGCCGAGATTCGACCAATTCGCCGGGTTCATCGCGCTCGTATATTGCGCCTGGTAGGTCTTCCCGATAACCGCGTTCCATGAAAGTGTCATGACGTTGTTTCCGTTGGACGTTTGAGCGGAAACCGTGAAAGGAACAATCACCACGCGGACCAATTCATTGTAAGTGTCCGTCATCCACAGCGAGCCGTCCGCCGCCACCACGACGCCGTAAGGATTGTAAAACCTGCCCGCGCCGTTCACGCCGTCGCTCGTCCCGGAGGCGCCCGCCACGCCGGAAACCGTACTGACCACGCCGTTCGTTGAAATTTCGCGGAGGGTCTGGTTGAACGAATCCGCCACGAACAGATTGCCCCGCTGGTCAAACGCCAATTCCGCCGGACTGCGAAACCGCGCCGCAGCCAAAGGGCCGTCCACGGAACCGTCGGCGCCCGCCAACCCCGCGAACGTCGTCACCATGCCGTTTGTGGCGACTTCGCGGATGGTATCGTTGTTTGCGTCGCTCACAAAAAGGTTGCCCCGTGCATCGAAGGCCAGCCCGAGCGGGCCGTTGAACTGCGCGTTGGTGCCCAAGCCGTCCGCAGTTCCCCAAATGAGCGGGTCGCCCGCGAATGTGGATACCACTCCGCCGGAAATTTGACGAATGCAATGATTCCCGCCATCGGCGACAAAAACCGTCCCATTCGTTGCCACGACGATTCCCAACGGCGAACTGAACAGCGCGCTGCCCGCCGCGCCACCGGCATAGCCGCCAAAGCCGGGCACGCCGGCAAAAGTGGACACTGCGCCAGCCGGTGTGATTTCGCGGATGGTGTTGTTGCCGGTATCACTGACGAAAAGATTTCCGTTCGCGTCGAGCGCCAATCCGCTGGGCGCATCAAACTGCGCATTGGTGCCAGTGCCGTTCTGGCTTCCGGCCACGCCCAAGTCTCCCGCAAACGTCGTCACCACGCCGTTGGTGGTGACTTCGCGAATGGCGTCGTTTTGCGAATCGGCCACGAAGAAAGTGCCGTTGGCATTCGCAATGATCGCCGCCGGATCATTGAAAAGCGCATTCGTGCCCGTGCCATTCACCGCGCCACTGATGAGCGCCTGGCCGGCCAGCGTCGTCACGGAGTCCTGCGCCCGCAGCGCCTCGGCGGACAGGAGCAATAATAATGTGGCGGCCAACTTTTTCATTCGCCTTGTCGCATCAAACGTTCGGTCTCCGGCGGCGGGCCAGGAGTTTCGGTTTCCTCCGCCAAGGGCTGAAATGGTTCCGTCGGATTCAGCTCCCGCCCGGAGCGCGTCACCAACCCGCCGCCGCGCGTGGAAATGTTTTCGACGGTGTAAATCCGGCCGTCGCGTTCGTAGAACCTTTGCATTTCATCGAGATGAAACGGACGCGAACCCCGGCGCCCGAAAACGACCGTTTGGTTCCCGCTTTCGTCCACGACACGGTCCCGGTCAAGCCCGCGCGAAACTGCCACGGCAGGCTCTCGCGTCGCGAAAGTTGCAATCAATTTTGGGTTGGGAACGGGGCTAAAGCCCGCCGCGCCCGGGACGTTCTCCGGCGAAATCAATTGGATGACCCGCAGGCCGTTCCGGCCATCGGCGACGAGCGCGAATTCCGACGCGCTGATCGAACCGACCTGCACCGCGCGCGTGTCCGTGAGTTGCCCACCGGCGTTGTATAGCCGTTCGAGGCGCGGCTTTTCAGGATTAGTGATGTCAATAAACGCGAGGCCGTCCGCGCCGTCGGCGACGCAGGCATACGTCCGCGCGAGATAGAACCGTTGAGCATGTTTCAGCGGCACAAACGCGCCAGGAATGAGCCGGGGCTTCGTCGGCTCGGTAATGTCGAAGACCTTGAAGCCCTCGTCGTCGGTCACGAACAGGTAGCGGAATTGCACACTGACCGCCCGCGGATTTTTCAAGCCGGAGGTGACTTCACCTGCGAGCGCGGGAGCGGCCAGCGAATCATTGCGCAACCCGACGACAAACAGTCCGTTTTGACCGACGACATAGAGGTTCGTTCCCGCCATGAACGAATCCATCGCCCCGGTCAATTTTCCGCCCGGATTGAAGCGGATGATTTTTTCGCGGCTGAAAAAGTTGTTGGCCGGGTCGCCATCAAGCAGGGTGCCGACGGTCACCATCACCAACCCTTCCTCGCGATCCGTCACGAAGACCCAGGCGTAAATCGGGCTGACCGCCTGCTCCTCGTTTTCGGGACGATGCGTGCGGAGGGGATCATCCGCGAGCGTGCTCGGCAGGGTCACGCTCGTCGCAAATTTGGTGGGCACGTAAGTGCTCTGGCCCAGCGGCGAAGCCGGCGCGGAGGTGATGCGCTGGGAGAAACCCTTGTTGTCAATATTCGCCACGTCGAAAACCCGGAAGCCGCCCGCGCCGTTGGCGGTGTAGAGGTATTCCCCGCGCAATTGCAGGTCGAGAATGTCGTCCGCATCCTCATGATACGCCTCCTTGAGTTCGCCGTGATTTTCGATGGTAAATTTCCGGTAGTCATCAGGATACGCCAGCCGTTGCAAATGGCTGCCATACGCGGCTTGCGGTTCCTCCTGTTCCGTCCAGGCGACTGCGTCCAAACCGCCCCTGCCTTCGCCCACGTAGGCAAAGCGTCCGAAGAAATTAACGGTTCCGGTGCCGAAACCGAGAAGCGACGCCATCCAGGCATTATTGTCGTTGGCGTCGGAAATGTGGCAGTCCTCGCAATTTTTTGTCGTGCCGACTCCGCTGGTGGTGTGGAGAAAAGCCGGGTTGAAAGCCTGACCGCTGAAGCCCTCGGCGCTGACGGTCTGCTGCTGCGAATAAACCCACTCGCGGTTCGCGTTCTGCGAACTGACCAGCACGGCGGATGACGACCGAATGACCGCCAGGCGATGGTCCTTGTAAGTTGCGTCTATGCCGAGTTGGAACACGTCGTCGCGGACCACCTCGGGGTTGTAACTGGTGAAATTGCGGGTGTTGATGCCTTCATATTTGTTGAGCGCCACGCGCTCGTTGGCGCGCATGGGGAGATGACAGCCGAAGCAGGAGGTCGCCCACGACGTGTGGCAGACCTCGCAATTGATGTTTGAATTGTCGTGCGCCAATTTGCGCGGGCAATCCGTTTTTGGCACGACCCCCCAGTTCACGCCGTCGCGCAACAGCGTCTTGGCGTAGGCGGACGCGGGATCATAATGCGATGACTTCGGATCAATCGTGTCCACCGTCTGCGGAATTTCCCAGACCAAATCCGGCGTCATCATCGAGCGTTGATACAATTTTTGTCCGACCCAAAAAAAGCGCGGGCCCCAGGGCGTGTTGCCGGCGCGCAAATCCACCTGCCCGCCGTTGCCGCTGGTGATGAGCGTCGGCCGCTTCTCAATGGTCCCGTGGCAGTCAATGCACTCGATGGTCGTGGCCGCGCGCGATTCGCCGTAAAGCAGCCCGTTGCCGTGTACGTCCGCGTCGAAGTGGCAGTCCACGCATTGCATTCCGTGCCGCAGATGCTCGTCTTCCAGATGCACCGCCCTGGCGAATTTGTCCACGTCACTGGACGGAATAATCTTGCCATCGCGATCCAGCAGATTGCCTTGGCGGTCGTGGAGGAACACGGCGCGGAAAATCCAGCCGTGCCCGTGATAATCGGCGAACTGCGTGTCCTTCAACTTGGTGTTCAATTGGGCGACCTTTTCTAGAAAATCCAGATTGCCCCAAAGTCCCCGCGCGGCGGCGGCTTCGGGGTTATTTTCAACCGACCGGGTCAGTTGCGCCGGAGTGGGATTGACCTGGTTGGTCGGATACATTAATTCACCGTCGGTTTCCTCGTCCCACCAGGTGTAACCGAGATAGGTATTCTCGAAGAGATTGCCCTGATGCATGTGGCAGGTCATGCACTGGCTTGAAGGAATAGAGCGCGTGAATTGGTGGATGATCGGATGGCCGCGCTCGTCTTTGCGGATCGCCTTATCGCCGGTGAAACTCAAGCCCTGGTTGCCGTATTTGTAATACCAGCCGGAGTCGGTCGGCGAGCGGTCGTTCGCATAGACGACATGACACGCCGTGCAACCGCTGCTGCGGTAATCACCCGGATGATTGTTCGAGCCGAGAAAATCCAGCAACGGATCGTTCAACCGTGTTTTCTGCAAATTCAAAAACACCGGGTCGGTCCGGTTCAACGTGCCGAGACCCCGGTCACTCAACCGGTGCGCGGGACTCCCGGGTTCCTCGAATGGATCTGGGTTGCCCAGCGACAGCGGCTTTTCCTGGCCGCGCTCGAAGATGCGCAGGATGTTGCCCGGCTGGCTTTCTTCAAAATGCGGCAGTGGCTCGATAAACGGCAAAATGCCGAACTGCTCCGTCATCTCCGGCGTGACCGGAATCGGGCTGTCCAGTCGCAGCGGCACGCCGTCCGCCCCGTAAGCCTGGCCAAAGCGGTAATTTTTCTCCGGGAACGAGCCGTTGTTGTAAAGCGCCGCGCCCCAGAGCATCGCTCCGTGCCGCATGATGCTGTGGCTGACTTCCTGGACAATTTCGCCGTGGCACAGGCCGCAGGCCTTTTGCGCCACGCGCAGGTCGCCGGGGTTGACGAACTGGATGAACTCCGGCGACTCGTGGTTGAGCAGCACCGACGAGTCGTTTGGCAGCGCCGAACTTTGCCAGAAGATTGGATTGCGCGGCGCCACGTGCGCCTCCCGTTCGGTGAGGTCCGGCGTCGCGTTGCCGCCGTGGCAATCGGCGCAGCCCAGCACAACGTTGGGCGAGGCGTGCATCGGCTCGATGCCCGCATGACATTGCAGGCAGCCGCGCGATTTGGTGTCGGCGGCGGCTTGCGATTGGTCAATCCAGTTTGGCGGCGGCAGGCGGACTGCGGGATTGGGCGGCAATTCCTTGGGCACGGAAATGGCCGGGCCGGAGCCATCGTTTTGCGCGAACAGCGCCAGGCAACATGCCAGCCATCCCGCCGCCGTCAGCGCGGCGTGCCATCGGTGTGGGTTTGAATTCGTTTTCATGGCTAAAATCGCAACGTCACGGCCAACAGGCCGCTGTAAGGAAATTCGGCGGAATTGGCGGCGGGACCGCTGCCGTCAAAGCCGGGTATCGGGTTTGGGTTGGTGTCATAGATTTGATGATAACCGAGCGCCGGAATCAGCACGCCGAAGCCGGCGGAAAAAATGATGTTGTCCGTCAGCAACGGCCGATATTGAAATCCGAGGCTCAAATCCCAGCCGACATCCCGGTCTATGTTGGGCGTCATCAATGCCGTCTCAATCGGATCAGTTTCGGCGAAACGAATGTAATTTGCATTGAGAAACGACCGCAGTTTCGGCGTCAGATCAAATTCGGCTCCCAGGCCAAAAATATAGACGCCGGGATTTACGAAGTTCGCCTGCCCTTCGGTTTTGCTCGTCCGCAAATCCGGCACCAGGCTGTTGGCGTCCTTCAAATTCACCATCGTCCCGCCCAGGTTGAATCCCTGGCGCGACCAGAAACTGAACGGCCCGCCCGTGAAATTCGGATTGTCCACGATGGTATCAAAGCCGCTTCCAGTGCCGCCCGTGGTGTGGTTGTCGCCAGACGCATAAAAGAAGGACGCCTTGTATCGCACCCAGTTGAGGTCGTAGGAAACCTCGATCGCGCCCATTTGCGCGTTGATGTTGACCGGCCCCCCGGCCAGGCCGTTGAAATCGTCGCGGCCAAACGCCTGGTAAAATTGGTGGGACACATTCAGCCGCCCGATGTGGCCGTCGCCGCCCCAGCCCGCATAATACGCCGTCACGTCGTGCGGCCGTACCGTGCCGAGCGGCTCGGGCCGCACGATAAAGCCATTGTCGTCGTAATGCACGCCGCCGTGGTCGAAGTTCGCCAGGAAACTCAGCTCGCCCGTATAGCCCGGCGCCAGGAGGTCCTGCCGATAAAGATTGGCAATGAGGACATCCTGATTGCGGCTATTGAAGGTGTTCAATTCCGAGTCGGTGTCCTTCTCGCGCATGTCGAACCCGGCGAGATTGTATTGGTAAAGGTTGTTGTCAAAATTGCCGAAGAGCCGCGCGCCGAGGTTGATGTCGTTGAAGAGAAAGCCGCGGAAATCCGCGTTGAACGGCTGGTTGCCGATGCGCAACGACATGAAATCGTAATTGTCCGACAAATCCAAGAGGTGAAATTCCACGAAGGCCTGCTGGAGGGAGAAATAAGTCTCGGTCCGTTCCGTGGACATCGTTCCGCGGTAGCTGTTCGCCGGTCCCACCTGGCCGCCGAGCAGCGTGCCGATGTCGCCGGGGTTTTGCACGAACCCATTCGGCGGCGGCGGCGTGTTGTTGGCCAATGACCCCGTGGGGCTGGGGGAAACCACGCCCGCCTCCTGCGCCTGCAGATAATTCACATTGAAGACCGGCTGAATGTCCACCGCCCAGGTCACCGGCCGGAACGCCGTATCGCCTTGAAACAAATCCACCTCGAACCCCAGATAATTCTGGATGCTCAACTCCCCGCCTTCACCGTAAAATTCATACTCGCCCGGCACGGCGCCGCTCACACCGCTCGCCGTCGGGATGCGCCGGAATTCGGTCACGGTCTCCGCCGACGCCGTGAGGTCGAGAAAAATGTCCTGTCCGATGATGGGCACGTCGCCTTTCAAAACGCTCTGGTGGTAAGGCGCCCAGAGGAGCGGCTCCGGCGTTTCGTAAGGCTGCTCGGTGACGCCGCTGGTGTAGCGTTCCCAGGGCACGAAGCCGATGCGCCAGCGATTGGGCTGCGGCACGGTGTTCGTCGGATAATCGCCCGGTTGCAACGAATAGTTCCGATAGCCGAAGTCCGGATAAATCTTCAATTCGCGCCGGGTGTCCCAGCGTGGCAACGACAGCCCGTTGGTGAGGGGTTCCATGCCGTAGCCGCCCGGTTCCGGCTTCCGCGGCGGGAGAAATTCCTCCAGCCGCACGCCTTCGCGCGGCAACGCCAGGCCCGGCGGAATCGGCGGCGGGGTAAAGATCGGCGGCGCCGTCGGCTCGATGAACAGCGCGGGCGGGACATTCGTCTGCGGACGCAAACCCGCGCCGGGGTCGGGATTGAAAATCTCGGGCGACGCGGGCGGTGCATTGCTGCTGACGACGACGCGTTGCGTCCAGCGAAAATCCGTCTGCGGAAGCGGCGGCCATTCCACCGCGTTCGGATCCGGATTGAAAATCTCCGGGGACAGCGGCGGCGTGTTGGTGGTGATGGCCTGATATGGCTTGAGCCGGTTCACGTCGTTCGTGGCCGCGAGTCCGGCTGCGTCATTTTTCAGCGGCAACGACAACACGGCGGCGCAGCCGAACAAAAACGGTTTCCCCAAGCTTTTGACCTGGCGCGGCCTTGCTGACATTTCCGCAATAAGAAATTGTTTATTTTAAGAAAGCAAGCCCTTATCTTCGCATTCCGGTGAAACGGATTTTCGGAATTTTGTTTTTTGCCCTGCTGGCGGCGCGGCCGGCGCCCGCGCAACTGACCCTGGCCGACGTCCAGACCATTGTCGCCCAGGCCGTTTCGCGCGCGGTCGCCCTCACGAATTCCCCGCTGGCCACCAACGCCGTCATCGCCGTTGCCGATCGGGAAGGCTGGGTGCTGGGCGTTTGGGCGCTCAATCCCCATTCGTCCACCAACGACCCGCTCGTCGCCGACGCCATCGCCAAGGCCGGAAGCGCGGCATTTTTGAGCAGCGACCAAAACGCGTTTTCTTCGCGCACCGCCGGGCAGATCATCCAGCCGCATTTTCCGCCAGGAATCCTCAACACCGCGCCCGGCCCGCTGGTCGGGGTGAATTTTTCGCAGCTTGGCTTTTCCGATATCAACAAATTGAAAGCGCCTGGCAGCGTCATCAGCTACGGCAGTTCCCCCGGAGTGACGCTTGTGCCCGTGCCAATTCCGATTACCGGCGGACTGGCTGGCACGCCCGGCGGCCTGCCTCTTTACAAAAATGGATCCCTGGTCGGCGCCATCGGGGTCTCCGGCGATGGCTTGCAGCCGACGGAGATCACGCCAGCGGTCATCGCCAGTCCGGACGCCAACGAAGACGTTGCGCTTGCCGGCCAGACGGGCTATCAGCCATCGGCCGCCATTCTCGGTTCCCAGGTGCTCCTGAACGGCATCCGATTCGAATACATCGAAACTGGAACGAGCGTGGGCGCCGTGATTCCGTTCGGCAGTTTGCCGGGGACGAATGTCCAGCCCTTCACGTTAATGGCATCGCCCGCGCCGTATCCCTATCCGGTCGCGACTTTCGGCGGCGAAACCGGCCAACTGCGCCAGCCGATCATCGCGGACCCATCCACGGTCCCGCTGCCCGGCGGCACGGCGCGGCTCTCAGCGCTGGAAGTTTCCAATATCATCGTCGCGGCCGCGAACCGGGCGCGGACCACGCGCGCCGCGCTCCGCCTGCCGCACGGCCAGCCGACGCAGATGTTCATTTCCATCGTCAACAATCCAAATTCCAATGGCTTGCCCCCGGTCGTTCTCGGAACGTTTTGCACGTCATCCGACGCCACGGGCTTCAGTTGGGACATCGCCGTGCAAAAGGCGCGCACGTGCGTCTTCGTTTCGGCCACCAACCGCGCCTACTCCGCGCGCACCGTCAACTTCCTTTCGCAAAACACCTATCCGCCGGGAATTGACGGCACGGAGCCGGGCATCTTTTTTGGTTTGCAGGAACGGTTTTCCATCATCACGCCGGTTTCGATCCAGGCGACCAATCCGGTCAACGGGGCGGTGTTCATGACTTCGACCAATGTGAATGGCAATCTGCCAAACGGCATGACCATATTCCCCGGCGGCTTTCCCCTCTACCGCAACGGCGTGCTCATCGGGGCCATTGCCGTCAGCGGCGACGGTGTGGACGAGGACGATTTGATTTCGGCGAGCGGGGCCTCGCTCTTCCTCGCGCCGGTGCCCATCCGCGCCGACCAGACGCAGTATCGCGGCGCGCGGCTGCCGTTCGCGAAATTCCCCCGCAATCCGGGACTGTAGCTATTTCGATTCCATTTTCCAAATGCCATGCCAACTCGCCGGTGGATTTGCCAAAAGCTCCGCACAGCGGGCGGCGAGCGATTTGGCCGGGCCGTCCGCGAATTCCCGCGCCAACTGCTCAAATTCCATCCGCGCTTCGGAAAATTTTCCAAAAAAATATTTATCGTAAGCCGCCTTGTAGCGCCCGCAAAGTTCCGCGAATTTCGCCGGCACACAGGGATTATCGCATTCGTACAATTCCACCGGCCCCGTTTTGCCCTTGACGATGACGCGGTCCACCAGCCGCCGCGCGCCCTGCGAATTGAACTGCGCAAATGTCTCGCGGGTCACGAGCATCCGCACGCCGTAAAATTTTGTCAGCGACTCCACCCGCGCCGCCTCATTTACCGTGTCGCCGACGAGACCGTAATCGAGGCGCAACGCGGAACCCTTGTTGCCAATGAGCACCGGACCGCTGTGCAAGGCGACGCCGTAGCCGAACAGTTTTTGCACTTCCGGCGGCAGCGTCGCGCGCAACGCCTCCATCGAGCGGATGAGTTTCGTCGCCGCGCGCAGCGCGCGGTCGGCGGCGTCCGGCTGTTTTTGCGGCGCGCCCCAGTAGCTCAAAAACTGGTCGCCGAGAAAATGCTCGAGGTTTCCTTCTTCGCCCATGATGGCGCTGGTCTGGACCTCGAACACGCGGTTGAGCAGTTCGAAAGTTTTTTGGGGGCCGAGCCTCTCGGCCAACGGCGTGGAATTTCTCAAATCCGTCAGCAACAGCGTGACGTCCGCGCGCCGCGGCTTCATGGAGCCGGGATCGGCCAGGACCACATCCAACACCCGCGGCGAGAAATACAGCCCCATCGTGTGCCGCAACTTCATGCGCTCCAGCCGCTCGACAATAAAATCGTAACCCAGCGCGCCCACCCCGGTTATGCCCAGCACCAACAGCGGGCTGACGACGGGAGAAATTAAATTCGCGTGGTTGAAGAGGAATTCGGCCCCGAAAAAAATGGCAACGCCGGCAACCATGATGGCCAGCAACCGGTTGATGGGCGCGGGGACCAACCGACAAAGCACGACGGCAAAAACTCCCGCCAGGGCGATCAGCGCGCCGCTGGCGACCGGCGGCGTTTCGCGGATAAATCCCCCGTGCAACGCAGCGTTGAGAATGTTCAGGTGAATTTCCGGCCCCAGCATTTCCTGGCGAAATGGCGTCAGGTGAAAATCCTGGAAAATGTTGGCGGTCGGGCCGATAAGCACCAGCTTGCCGGCAAAAAAATTTCCGCCGCCGTAATTGCGGCCCCAAAGCTCCGGCGCCAGGACGTCGCCCACCGGAATGACCGGCCACGTTCCCGGCGGCCCGGTGAAACGGATTCGTCGCGATTCCACGGCTGCCGGGATTTTGTTTCCCGCGCCAAATTTTTCGAGCGCGCGGGCGGTGAACGACTCGATGACGGTGTCCGGCGCGGCGTCCACGGCGTCGCCCATCTCATTGTTGGTGACACGGAAGCGGGCACGGCGGAACACGTCATCGCCATCCGGCCAGATGTTGACGAAGCCGACGCGCGAATCCAACGCGGCAGGATGAGCGGGCGAGTCGGGGATCAAATCCGCGTTCGGCGCGTTGAAGCGCGTGAGGGTTCCGCGGTCGGTTTCGAGGGTGCTAAAATTGTCGCCGATCACCACGCGGTCCCGGTATTTGTCCAAAGCGGCGCGGAGTTCGTTGTCGCCGTTCCCTTGGGAGGCAAAAACGAGGTCAATCGCAATCGTTTTTGCCCCGGCGTCCGAGAGTTTTTGGATAAGCCGCGCCCAGACCGCGCGCGACCACGGGAACTGGGTTTGCAAATCCCGCAGCACCGGCTCGCGTTGAAGCTCGGCGTCGCTGAAAAAGGAAGAATAAACCGGCTGGTCAATGCCGATGAGGACGAGATTGGTGTTGGCCGGCGTCCAGCGCCCGTGGCGCGCGAAGAAGTCCTGCACGAAATTTTCCGCGGCGTTGAGCGGGCTGGCCAGCGGCGCTGGGCCGCGAAAATCCACCGCGAGCACGGCGAGCGTCACGAGCGCGCAGAAGCCGCTGAGAACGGCCATGCGGCGCGGGGCGCGGCGGTTGCTGAACGGATCAGGCATGACGGAGGTTGACAAACTCATGCCGGAGATGTAAAACCGAAACGAGATTAACAGGAGTTTCAAATGAAAGCAATTTTTCTTATTATTGGCATGGTGCTTCCGTTCGGACTTTCCGGCCTGGCGGATCCACTCACCCAGAGCACCTTCACGGAAATCATCAACGACGTCGGCACCGTCTCCGTCGCCGGGAACACGACGCCGGCCAGTGTCAGCGAAGTGGTCCAGGCGCCCGAACGCGTTCGCACCGGCCCGCAGTCGCGGGCGGAACTTGTCGCCCCGGACCAGACCATCACCCGCGTCGGCGCCGACACGATTTTCTCCTTCGCCGACAACGGGCGGACGTTGAACCTGGAGCAGGGCAACGTGCTGTTTCACCCCCCGAAGGGCCTCGGCGGCGGCACCATCCAATCCGGCGGCGCGGCGGCGGCGGTATTGGGCACGACGATTATCGTGTCGGCCACGCCGAGCGGCGGGTTCAAAGTGATCTTGCTTGAAGGTTCCGGCACCGTGACTTTGCCGAACGGAACGTCCGCCACGCTGAACGCCGGCCAGCTCGTGTTCGTGCTGCCGGGCGGAACGCTGAGTCCGGTGCTGACGATTAATTTAGGCAGGCTGGTTGGCGGTTCGTTGCTGGTCAATGGGTTCCCGGACAAGCTTTCCTCGCTGCCACTCATCGAGTCGGCCATTCTCAAGCAAAACAAGTTGCTCAAATCGGGCAAGGCGGTGGACACCGGCCTGCCCGTGGATGCCTATTGGTATCCGCCGGGCAACGGCCTGGACACGATTGACCACGGCACTTATCAAGTTGGCGTGCCACCGCCAATTCCGCCACCTCAGGAAACTTTCAGCAGTACCGGCGCGCAAATCACCGGCGCTGGCCCCGGTGCGCGCGGCTTTGCCCCGGTCACTTCAACGCCCCTCGTCGTGCGATAATTTCATTTTATGCGAACCCTAACAATTCTCCTGGCCGCTCTCGCGGTGATTTTTGTTTTGCCGGCCCGCGCCCAACTGCCCAATGCCAGCCAGCAGGTGGAAACCCTCCAGCAACGCAATCAAATCCAGCAATCGGAACCCTTCCTGGGCACCAATGTCCCAGCGCTCTACGAAGGCGAGTCCAGCGACATCGGGCCGCAGTCGATCGTCCAAATCAAGCCGCGCCGGACGTGGATTGAGGCCTATGGCGATGAACAATATTTTTACACGGACAACATGTTTCTCGCAGACCATGACAAGCAGGGCGCGGACGCGCTGGTGAGCACCGTGCAGGCGGCCCTTGCGCCGACGCCGTTCGATTTCCACGGCGGCCAGCTTGCGCCGCGCGTCGGCTACCAACAGGAATGGTTCAACTACGACCTCGCCCGTTCCGATACGGCGCCGGTTTATAATTTCAATACCATGACGTTCCAAACCCTCTCGTTGGACTCGTTCGACTTCAACGTCTCGACTGTTTTTGGCGACGTGACCTGGCGGCAGCAAAATTGGCTTTTCACCGTCGGCGCGGATTATCGCACCCTCCTCGACTCCGGCACCTATCACGAATTCTACCACGAATACGTTCCGCGCTTGACCATTGTCCGGGACTTTCCGCTGTCTCCGACGAAAGATATTTCCATCGGTTACGAGGGCGATTATCGCTACACCGACACCTGGAATCCTCCGACGGGCTACGGTGGAAATTACAATGACCGCACCGACCAGGGCGTTTTCGTTGTGGGCAATTGGCGGCTCTGCCAGTATGCCATCCTGCAGCCGTTCTACCGCTTTGAATATTCCCATTATACGGCCCTTCACCGCGATGATTTCCTGCATTCGATGGGCCTGACGGTATATTTTCCGGTCACGAAAAACGTCGCCTTGCGCGGCTTCGTCAGCTACGACGATTTGAACACCGACGGTTTGTTCGCGCAGGACTACGAAAAGCTCGACGCGGGTGGCGGATTGAATCTGTTCGTCCGGTTCTAGTCATTTGCGCCTCGTCATTCTTTCGTCATCAGGGTTTCGTCATTAATCATTCCGCCCGGCGGATTATGGTAATTATGGCATTCCGCGCAGGTATTCACGACCCCTCCCTTCGGGCTGTGACATGCTTCGCACGATTCCTTCGGGGGCAGGATAATGTCCGCCGTCTCCTGGCTGTGAATGGCATCGTGGCATTGCCCGCAGGCGATATTCGCGTGCGCGGCATGGCTGAACCTGGCGTCCGGCAGCCAACGCTCCGGCATCACGGGTTTGGTAATTCCCGGTGAACCGGCGGTTGACGTTTTCACCTCATGACAATACGCGCAGCCGGGAAAGATCGCCCGGGTGATCCCGTTCAAAGTTCCGATTTGCGCCTGCGGCCCAAAGGTTGCCGTGCTGAAAAAAACCCGCCACTCCAGCTCAACGCCGCTCCCGAATTGCGACCGCAGACCCGCCAGCTTAGTTTCCACAAAGCCGCCCGGATCCGTCACTTTTTCCCGCGCCGCCAGTCGGGCGTACTGCTCCGGCAAACTGTGCAAAAATGCCGACACAAACTCCGCGCTGCCGTGCGGCAAGGTCAACTCCGGTGTCTGCGGGTCGAATTGGAGCGAGTGGCAGACACGGCAATTCCGCTCAAACTCCACCGGCCGCATGTAAGCGCCCGATGCATCCGGCTGATGGCAAAACGCGCAGTCCAGCGTCCGGCCATCAGGCAGCTTCGGAATATCCGTGGCGGTCAAGTGCAGTTCATGGTCAAATTTCAACGTGTCCGGATCACGCAATTTTTCGGTGATGAACCGGAACTGCGGATGATCCGTGGAAAAATGGTGAATGACCGGGACCGTCCGAGACGCCGCCATTTTTGCCGGGTCGCCATGACAAAAATCGCAGTTGGCATCAGTCGTCGCCGCCATCACCGCCCCGCGATGTTCCGCATGGCAAAACGCGCAGGAAATGACCGG
This sequence comes from uncultured Verrucomicrobiae bacterium, assembly GCA_963755515.1. Classification (GTDB taxonomy): domain Bacteria; phylum Verrucomicrobiota; class Verrucomicrobiia; order Limisphaerales; family UBA11358; genus UBA11358. Next base: position 66,039 of record CAVWKA010000015.1, read on the forward strand.
CGCATCCGGCTGATGAAAATTTTTGCCCGGATGACAGGCCAGGCAGTTGGCGTCCATTACTGTGGGTTTCGCCGGCTGGGCGAAGACGAATTGTTTCAAATCGAATATACCCGGCTCGGCGTGAAACGCGGCGCGAACGATTCCGTTCGGACCCGAATGGCCGGCGACGTGGCACGCGCCGCAATTTGATTTCAAATGATTCGTCGCCGCCATCTCTGCAAATGCCGCGGCGGAGTGCCCTTGGGAGAGCGTGCCGGGATTAATGAACCCGTCGCGCCACGGCGGAATGCCCAGCAAAATCAAAAGCCCGGCGCCCGAGGCGGCGATAACCGCCAGCGTGAATCTTCTGCGAACCAAACGAAGCGTTGGCACGGGCGAACACTTTGCCATCGGACGACAGCAGCTTCCGTCCGGCAACGGGCCGGATTCACAGGCTCCTCCAGGACGCGCGCAACGCCAGCGGCCCTTCGTCTCGCCTGGTTTCGTTTCCAGCACCGGCTTGCAGTCAGCCGTCGCGCGGCAACGGCCCCGGGCATCGGGACCGAGCGGGCACGGATTGCCTTCGCGCTCATGTCCGCAAATCCAGTTCTGGTTCGGACGCGCATAATTCTGCGCGTCAAAGCCTGGTGACGGCAATTGTTCGCTCATCGCGCGCCTCCTGAAAATCCGAAGACCAGAACGATGTGCAGCGCCGTGAAGATCAGCAGGCCATAAGTGAGCGGAATATGGACGAACAGCCACAGCTTAAGCGAGAGCTGGAGCGACCGATGGTAATCGAGACCGTCCTTCTGGCGAACGAGCGCGGCGAGCTTTTCGAGCATGGCGCGCTCGGCGTCGCTGCCTGTGCGGCGCAAATCGTCCAATCCCGCAATCAACGCATTGAGCGGACGGCGCGACTCGACCAGGTGCAGCCAGGTGTTTTGCGGGGTGGAGAAAAACCGGGCGAGCCGCCGCGCATAAAATTCCGCGATGGCCGGCGATTTTGCCTCCGCGCCGACCGCCACAGTTTCCGCCTCGGATTTCAGCGCATGAGACAGCGCGGGAATTTTCTCATAGATCACCTCTCCGCCCCGTGTTGCCAGACCGGCGCGGCAGGACCCGGCTGAAGATCAATCCGACGACGCCGCTGCCGCTGACCAGCACGAACAGCCAGGCGAGCGTGATTTCAAACCAGCCATGGGGCAGGCGGAAATTCAAATGAATCAAAAACAACAGCACCGTGAAGAAGCCCAAATAGATATGGATCTGCAGCCACGTCTCGGAATTGCCGAGGGGCAGGAACGGCAGCCTCTTGCGCGCGTTGTAAAAGGCCAACACCAGCATTGCGGCGAGCAGAATCCACCCGGTGAGGAGCGCATAATCCGGCACTATGCGCCGGAAATGCGCATGCAACACCAACGCCGCCGCGGTCGCAATGAGCAGCGCGAACAAACCCAGAAAAAGTTGCCGTCGGAAACGTTTCATTTTTTCAACCAGCGCGTCAGCGCGTCCAGGTTATTCATGTTCATCCGCGTCAGCGCGCCGTGCGGACAAGCGCGCTGGCACGCGGGGCCGCCATAATTCTCCACGCACAAATCGCACTTCGTCGCCTTCGTAATTGGTTTCGCTTCCGGGTCCACCATCAACTCGCCGCGCTCGTCCCGGACTTCCACCATGCGGATGGCGTCGTAAGGACAGTTGTTGGCGCAGGATTTGCAGCCTATGCAGGTGGCCGGATTAATGACCACCTGGCCGGCGAACGATTCGCGATGGATTGCGCCGGTCGGGCAGCCAATCATGCAGACCGGGTCCGCGCAATGCATGCAGGCGTTGGCAATCATCAGCCGGCCGACGGCCGGACCGTGGCGCAGAAAGCGCGGATTATTGTCGTGCGTCGAGGCGCAGGCGCGCACGCAATCGTCGCAGCGAGTGCAACGATCCAGGTCAATGACCATCGCCGCCGTGCCGTTGAAAAACCGGTTTTCAGTGATAAATTCCAGGACTTCCGCGCCGACGTTTTCGCGCACGGCGGTTTCCGACGGAGCCAAATCAAACGGCTCCGTCGCTTCCACCGGCGGCGGCAACTCGCCCCGGGGCAATGACGGCAAAACGATTTCCTCCATCATCCGCGTCGGCACCACGAGCAAGTGCGTGTAGCCGATGGCCCGAAGCGAATACTGAAAATTCACCGGCGCGTTCGGGCTGCGCCAATTATGGGCAATTTCGTTCAGGCCAAAAATTTGTCCGGCGCCGAGGTAATTCAACGTGCGTTCGCCGCCGCGGGTTTTCTGGCTGACCCGCGCAAACCCGGCGCGCAGCAGCACCATGCCGTTCGGGTAATCGCCCTCCGCCACGACGGCCGGTTCCGTCTCCGGACGGACCGCCCGCGATTGCGCCAGGCGTTTGTAGTCGCCCGACCAATCGTAGTCGCCGAACGTGGCAAACTCGACGGCCTCGGCCACGCGCTCAAGCTGCGCGTTGTCGAGCCGCTGAAAAATCGGCGTGGCGCGGAGATACGACGCCAGCGCGCGTTCGCGGTAGATTTTGTTGATGTGGGCGCGCAGAGCGTCGTCGTTCTTCATCAAATCGCGCAGGCCCTGCCAGCGAATTTCGAGCAACTCGGCCTCGTCGCTTTCGGCGAAAATGGTCGAGGTGCGAGGCATCCGGCTCAACGCGGCGATTTCGCCGAAAAAATCCCCCGCCGTCATCTGCACCGTGCGGTGCCGGTCCAGGACGCGCGGCAAATCCTGGAGAAAAACGCGCACGTCCTTTTCGTCCAGCCGCGCCCCCAATTCGGCGGATTGGCGGAGTTGTTCGGGGGAAAAACTTTCCGGCGGACGGAGGCCATTCCAAAGCTGCGCGAGGGTCGGCCAGAGGCCCTTTTTGCCCGGCCTATGCCGTCCAAGCAACGTTGGCGGCAAATCCGGCTTCAACACCACGCGGGCCGCGCCGTTCAAGATCAAAAATGCCGACGTTCCGTAATCGCCCTGGCGCACAATGATTTCGCCCTTGCGAAACCGGAGCAGCCTCGCGTCGTGCCGGAGAATTTCGCGGAGCGGCGCGCGTTTGGGAAATTTATCCGCGTCCATGTCGCGGAATGGAGCCATCGCCAGCAGCCGCTCGACCTCCGCATTCGTCATGTCCGGTCCAAACGCGGCATCCCACCGTTGCGGACGTTCAAGAATGGTCGGTGCGGCGGGCATGTTTTTCACGCATCCAAAACCAAATCATTCCTGGGCCGGCAAATACAGGTCAAGCATGCCCCCGCTTCGGGTTCCGCGTCCGGCTTCTTCAGATAATCCACCTGGCCGGATTTGATGGCCACCAGGCACGTCCCGCAACTCCCGGCGCAACAACCCGAATCAATCTTTATCCCCTGCGACCGCGCGAATTCCAGCAGGTTGCCCGTGGACGGCTCCCATCGAACGGTCTTGTTCGAGCGGCCAAACGTGACGTTGATTTTGGAGAGATGCATCGTTTCGGCGGGCGTCAACGCCGCGGCTTTTTTCTTCACCGTCGCCGGGCCAAACGCCTCAAAATGAACGTCCTTGTCCGGCACCCCCCACGCTTCGAGTCCCTCGGTGATGCTTTTCATGAAGGCGCCGGGGCCGCAGAGGTAATATTCAAAATTGTTCGACGGCAACACTTCCTTGAACAACTCGGCGCTTACCCGGCCTTCATGCTGGTAATCGCAGCCCTTCACGTCATCCGGCCCCGGCTTGCTGTAACATATGTGCAGGCGGATGTTTTCATTCTCCGCCGCAAGCTTCTCCAGCTCCGCCTTGTGGATGTGTTCGCGCCGGTTGCGGACGCCGAGGAAAAACCAGGCCTCGCGTTTTGACGCGCTGGCGACGATGGCGTTGGCCATGCTCAACATTGGCGTGATGCCGACGCCGCCGGCAATGAGCACAACCGGAATCGTCCTGCTCATGTCGAGATAGAAATGGCCCGCGGGCGCCTTGACATTGAGAATATCGCCTTCTTTCACCGTGTCGCAGAAAAAGCCCGAAGCCGCGCCCGGCGGCAGGTGCGGTTTGTCCGCCGGCGCTTTTTCCTTTTTGATGGTGACGCGGTAATAATCCCTTTGATGCGGGCAATCGGAAAGCGAATAACAGCGGACCAACGGCTTGTCGCGGCCCGGCACGTCGAGTTGGAAGGTCAGGTATTGCCCCGGCTTGAACGGCGGCAGCGCGCGGCCATCGTGCGGCTTCAAATAAAACGCGCACACGTCGTCGCACTGGGCGATTTTTTTTGCGACGGTGAATTTGCGGAGGCCGTTCCAGCCCGCCCGTTCCTGTTCGATTTCGCGGCAGCGGAGCCGCACCTCGGCGAGTTGGGCGCGGAGTTTTTCAAGCGCCAGGCGCGATTGCTCGCGTTCACTGGTCAAGCGCTGGCATGCGCGGACCGCCTCAAAACCGAGCCAGACCGCCAGCCCGGCGAGCAAGACCAAACCGGCAGCGAGGCTTAAACGGCCCCCGGCCGCGGCGCCCAACGATTCGATTAGGGTTGCATTCACGCCGACACTCCATTAACGAATTTAACCCAGTGAGTAAAACAATTTGTTATTGCCTGGCCGTCGGCCTGGCTTTTCGCGTCGCGGCGGCACGGGGCGCGGAGCCGCCGGCGGAAATCCTCGGCGCGAATTCCTGCGCCAGCGCCAGTTGCCACGGCGGCGGCGGCGCGAACCAAAATCAATTTCTCATCTGGTCGCTGGAAGATTTCCATTCGCAACGGCCCGTTGCCGCCCTGGCCACCGCCCGCGCCAAAGAAATCGCCGACGCGGCAGGCATTGCCGACCCAACCTCCGACGGCCGCTGCACTTCCTGTCATGCGCCGTTGCGCGACGTGCCGGAAGCTCTGCGCGGCAAAAACTTCAATGTTGCCGAAGGCGTCTCCTGCGAGAGTTGCCACGGCCCGGCAGGAAACTGGATTCGTTCGCACACGCGGACCGATTACACCCGCGCCGACTGCACGGCGGCGGGGATGCGCGATTTGCAGGACCTTTACGTCCGCGCCAACACGTGCGTTGCGTGCCATCAGGTCGTGGCGGAACCGCTGCTTGAGGCCGGGCATCCCGAATTGATTTTTGAACTGGACGGCCAGAGCGTCGCCGAGCCGAAACACTGGAGCGCGGCGAAGAACGGCAACGGCGCGCAGGCATGGTTCGTGGGCCAGGCCGTGGCGCTGCGCGAAGTCAGTTGGGAACTGGAAAAGGAAAAATCGCCGGCGCAAAATCAAATTGACTCCTGGCGCGGCCTCGTTTGGCTGATGGTTCGGTCCGGCAAGATTGATTCAAGTCTGCCCGCGCCACCGGACATCACCTTCCGGCCCAACCTGGAAAATTTTGAACGGGTCCAAAAGTGGAGCGACGACCTGGCCCGGGCCGTCGCCGGACTTTCCTGGACCAACCAAATGACGGAAGCCGCCCTGGTGGCGCTTGCTGGCACGTCGGCCGATTTCCGCGCCTCGGTTCCGCAACCCGTGCAAGCCCGCCGCGCCGAACGCCTGGTATTGGCACTGGACCGTCTCTTCGGCGCGCAAAAAAGCCCCCAGGCCAACCACGAACTGGACGAATTATTCAACCTCTCCCAGTCCCGTTCCGATTTTGATCCTGGTAGCATTCGCCACCGCCCTGGACAAGTTCTCCCAAAGCATCAATCCCCTTTAAAAGCCCGATCTTAATCTTGATCCCGGCCCATTTATAATTGGCCGTTGGCGGAGGCATGGCAACCAGACGGCGTCCGCTTGCTCATTTCACCTTACCGGCTGAATTTTTGAGGAGCACGTTTGAGAAAACCGCGGTGTCTGATTTGGCGGGCAGGTGGGAGCAGAAACCGATGCCGACGTAAAACGGCGCATCAAATTGAAGATGGATCGGCGGACCGAACGGATGCATGGGTTCACCCTCGAGGCTAATGCAGAGTTGGAAGGCGTCGCCCCGCTTTTCAAGGCCCACACGCTTTGCCATCACCGTCACAAGGTCGTCCGGTGTGGCGCCGCCCGGACGGCCCCGGCCGCCAATCCGATATTCCGTGTCTTTAACACGCGCATCTTTTTGGGGACGCTGGCCGAGTTGAATCATTCCGGCGCCATGATACCCCACCAGCACTTCCTTGGAGCCGTCATCCAAGTCCTGACGGATGATGAGCACGGCTTTACGGTCGCCGTATCCGTTGGTGTCGGGGAAGGTGATGTCCGCCGCCAGTGAAAAATTGCCGGACATTTTCTTCCACAGAAAACGGAATTCGTCGCGCGAATACCAGATGTTGTATCCGGCGGAATTGATGGTGTATTGCTTCGTGGCGGCATCGTAACTGGCGCTGCCGGGGATGACCGCGCTGCCGACGTCCGATTGACCGTCAAAGATGCCGATGGGGACGTTGAAGTTTTTGCCGGGGCGATGGAAGTCGGAAGGCGGGGCGACCTGGGTGTGGGTAGCTGAACCGGGTTGCGCCCAAGCCGGAACGACGGGCGTCTGGGCGCGCAGCATGACGGCAGCCAACAGCAATGGAAACGCAAGGAGGGATTTCATGGGCGCCACTGTACCGAAATCGCGGTGAGACATTCAACATTCAAGTCAGCGCTCAACACCGGAACGACAGATGGAAACCTGAAAAACTCTGTAACCTTTCTGCGCGTTTCTGTCATTAACCATTGTGAGGATTATGGAAATTAAAAAGAGACAAATTCTGTCACTTTTTTAATTTTCCGCCCACGAATATGACGTCATGATAACAACAAGAACCTTATCAGCGTCCGGCGACCGCAACCCTTTCGGCCAGATGCTTTTGCGCCGTCGAAGCAAAATGAATGTCCTCTTCCGGCTTCGAGCGGACATTAATAAGTTGAAACGAAGTTGGCGCGGCAAGGTCAAACAAGCATGAAGGCAAGACAGGCATTCACTCTCATGGAATTGCTGGTGGTCATCGCCATCATCGGCATTCTTGCGGCGATGTTGCTGCCGGTCCTCTCGCGGGCCGAGGAAAAGGCCCAACGCATCGACTGTATCAACAACTTAAAGCAACTGGATTTGGGATGGCAACTTTATGCCGACGAGGACGGTGGCATCCTCGCTTCGAACGACTGGGATTATCGCACGCAGAATGTTGCGGAAAGTCCCGCCGGATCCTGGGTCGTCGGCAATGCCCTTCTCGACACCGACCCGACCGATCTCACCAGCGGCTCTATTTATCCCTACGTGAAAAGCGCGGCGGTTTATCGCTGTGCCACGGACCGGACCACCGTTGCCGGCACGGGCAAGTTGACGTTGCGGAGCTACTCTTTGAGTTGTTTCATGGGCGGGCCGCAATCAGACACTGATCAGTGGAATATCAAGCCCGTGCATCGCACCGCCCAGATCATCAATCCGTCCACGGGTCTGACGTTTCTTGACGAGGCCAGTTCGACGATTGACGACGGGCATTTTCTTTATTCCAACACCGTCATGGCATGGTTCAACGTTCCCGCGTGGCGCCATGCCAACGGGGACACGCTCGCCTTTGCCGACGGACACGAGGAATACTGGAAATGGCGAAGCTCACTCCCCACCGATACCTATTTTGACGATGGCGGAGACGAAACCGATCCCAACGTGCTCCAGGACATTCAACGCCTGGCCCAAACCGCTGTGTCTGCGAATTGAATCCGAAAAAATGTTACCACGGCGCTGGATTTCGCGTCTGATACCGTGACAGGAAGAATGAAGTCAATTGTTACAACATATCCGGATTTTCAAATGCTGCCCAAGGGCCTGAAGCGACTTCTGGTCGCCTCGGAAACATTTTTCTTTCAGGACACCACGCCATCGTCGCCTGCGATCGCCGGTCAGACCCGCCAGGCTTCCGCGTTCGCTTTGCTACAGCGCGACGGGACGGCGCGGCAAGCCGTTGAAAGGGTGAAACAGTTGGTGGCGGGGTGAGTTAAGAATGGGGAGGGAATTGGAAGCAATCCTTCGTTCCCTTTATTTCCTTGGAGTAGCCGCCTAGGGAACTTGCGCTTTTGCATTGATTTACTCCGCCTGCGTCCCATGTCCCATCCTTGCCTTTCCTTTGGGGCCTTTGCGTTGAATTCTTACCGGCGAAAAAGGCTGGCTCTGTGAGGGGCGATTGCTTAAGATTCGGCCCGGATATTGCGGGCGTAGTTCAATGGTAGAACGGCAGCCTTCCAAGCTGCACACGTGGGTTCGATTCCCATCGCCCGCTCCATTGATAATCAACTACTTACGAAGAAGTGCGAGTAAAGTGCAAGTAAATCTAGCCCTCTCAAAATATTTTTGATGAAACACCACTATGGATGATTTCACGCTGCCCGAAGGATTTTTTCAGCGCGTGGTGGCAGGCATGAGCCGACCGTAATATGTTTCATCCATGAAAATCAGTTCTCACCTTTTTGAAGCATATCTCAAATGCCCGACAAAATGCTGGCTCAGATTCACCGGCGAACCAACTGCGGGCAACGCCTATGCAGAATGGGTTCAAGCACAAAACGAAGCGCCAATCACAAGCCAGCCAAGGCAAGCACTTTGGGCTGCGCGCGATTGAATAATTCCCGAATCTCCTCCACATCCGGCAAGCGAGCGCGACTAAATGCCGTCACCAACTGGTCATGGGTCAAAGTTTGCTGCCGGAGCAAAAATTGGATGTCCTGTAGATCATCCTCATCGGCGCGTGCCATTTTAGTCAGGATGAGGTCAATCGTCGCTGGCCGGAAAACTGTCAATTTTCGCAAACCCACGTCAAGCCGCAGACGGTGGTTGAACCAGTCCGGCTGTAGGATGACGTCAGTCTCACGGAATAGGTGGGTCAGATAAAGACCATCCGGCTCCAACTCGACGTTGGTGCGTTCGACAGCCTGCCAGAAATCTTGATGCACATCGGGCGGTTGCAGCCAGGCCAACGGCAGAATCCCGTCCATCTTTAGTGTTGTGAAAATGACCCGGCGACTGGGAATAACCCAACGCCAGTGCCGAACGCCCGAAAAGTGTGATCTCCGCGGGAAAAGTGAGATTCTGGTCGAGCGTTCTTAAAATGCGAAGCGGGTTGCTCATGCAGCCGGTTCGCGACGCCAAAGCCATTTGATATCCGGGCCACCCCCAAAGGCAGTGACGCCGGTTTGGCTAACAAAGCGGGACCAATGTGGTAGAACATCCGGGGAATAAGACCTCCGGCGCGGCAGATGGCGGAGCAGATACGACCAAGGCTGTGCCTCCGGCGTGAAGCGCGCCGCGATGGTGGCAATGTAGAGCAAAACTGGTTCAACCCTTTCCATCACCGCGAGTCTGGCGAGTCGCTGCGCGTCGCTGCGTGTTGAACTCAACAATTGAGCGGCAGCACGTATAAACACGGAGTTATATGGATGCTGGCCGAGACACAAAGCGACGGCCAGTTCTTCATGGCTCAATTCAAGATTGTCGGGCGGGAGATCTCCAGGGAAATCGCGCTCATAATGGCTGGCGCCACGGCGGACGGCACATTTGAGCAGCCATTCGCCGACTCGATCTTCCGGACAACCGCTCATCAGGCAAACCTTGCGGAGCAAGGACGAAACATGAACGGTGTCGCCGAGCCGTCTGGCCAGCGAAGGGCTACTCAATTGCTCAATTGTTTTCACGTCCAAACTATATCATGGCAGGGTTGATGCTGGCGAATTTGTTTTTTATGACGGATTCCAAAAGCGCCGAAAACCGATGTGATTTCACTGGATTACCATGCCTGTCTCCTAAAATTATATTTTTGCGATTTGGCGCGCCGAGCTTTATCATTCCTCGCAATTATGATTAAGGAACTCAGTCTTCAAAATTTCCGTGGATTTGACGATCACCGAATTTGTATGTAATTGGGTCGTCCTTTTTCTTAAAAAATGCTGGTGGTGACGACATTACGACGTACTGCTTGCTGGACTCGGATTATTTTACCGAGGAGAACATTTCAGACCGTTATACAGAAGCTAAGAAACATGGTGTTCAACTTCACATTTGGCGGCGAAAGGAAATTGAAAATTATCTTGTTGTAGCTCCAGCCATACAGCGCATTATTGCAACTAGTTGTAACAAGAATACGCCCCCATCCACAGAAGATGTTATAGCCGAAATAAATCGTATATCCAAGAAGTTGCGCGACGAGATATTCGACAACATCTGCACTGAATATGCTAAGAACAGAGCTTTGACCGCTGGAACTGTAAATAAACTTGCTAGAGAAAAGCTTGTGGCGGCATGGAAATCCTACGACGGACGGTTAAAGGTGTTGCCTGGCAAGCATGTGATTTCACGGCTCTCTGATTGGGCAAAAACAAACTACGACGTTTCCTTTGGTGCGGCGAAGTTAGCAGGCTCATTGCGAGGAACGGAAATAGATTTTGAAATTAAAGTTGTCGTTGAGTCTATTGAAAATCACCAGAACTTTCCCGATTAAAACATCAAAACAAAAGTAACTTCGCTATACTAAAGAATGCGGCAATGACTTTCATAGAGCATTTAATGATTGCCGCTGAACCGCTTCCGACTCCCCGATCATTTCCGATAGCGTTAGACCCATTGCCTTTGCCAGCGATGCCGCAACATTCAAACTCGGATTTTCTCCGCGTGGTTGTGCGCAAGGTAGTCGTAGATGGCTGAAAAGTCTTCCTCGCCGTGGCCTTCGCGGATTGCGAAGCGATAGATTTCCTTGGCTACGCTTGTCACGGGCATGGACACACCGGTTTCGTAAGCACTCACCGTCGCGAGGTGCAAATCCTTTTGCAACCACTGCAGAGGGAAATCCGCGTGCGCATAATCTGCCTTTTCGATTCGTTCCCGTTTGACCGAAAGGAACGGGGCCGCTGCCGGGCTGCCCAACAACGCCTCAAATAATGCCTCGCGGGACAAACCAAGCGATTCACCCAGCACCAACCCTTCGGCAAAAGCGGCCATTACTGTTCCCAGCAATTGGTTCATCACCATTTTAAGCGAAGCCCCCATCGCTGGTCCGCCGCAATGAATAATTTTATTTCCCATACATTCCAGCAAAGGCCGGCAAGTTTCCAAATCACCAGCGTCGCCTCCCGCCAAAAATACGAGTTTTGCCGACGCCGCCATGCCCTTGGAACCGCTGACCGGAGCACCGAGGAAACGAACGTTGTGTGACTGCGCCTCCGCAGCCATTTTCTTGGAGAACGACGGGTTGACGGTGCTGCAATCAATCCACATTTGGCTTGGTGCCAATCGTGAAAGAAATCCGTCCTGGCCCAAGGCTGCTTCTTCCACGGCGGCGGGATGCGCGAGCATTGTGAACACCACCTTTACTTGTGACGCCAAAGCGGCCGGGGAGTCGGCCCAGTGCGCACCGGCAGCCAGCAAAGGCTCCGCCTTGTCACGCGTCCGGTTAAAGACGACCAGCGAGTGGCCGCCTTTTTGCAGGTTTGCCGCCATGCGGCTGCCCATGATACCCAGACCGATGAAACCGATTTTCATCGTCCCCTCCCGGCGAGTTCGTGAACTGCTTCAATCTCCGCGAGATCCGATTCAGTGAGTTGAACACCCGCCGCAGCGACCATGTCGTCCACTTGTTCCGGCTTGCGCGCGCCGACAATCGCGGCGGTCACGGCCGTATGACGCAAAGTCCAGGCAATCGCAACCGCGCCCGGTGAACAATTGTGCCGTTCGCCAACCGCGCGCAACCGTTCCACCAAGTCCAGATTGGCCGACAACTTCGGCTCGTTGAATTGAGGACTATTTTTGCGCCAATCATCCGCAGGCAGCTTGGAGATGCGTTCGCGCGTCATGGCCCCGGTCAACAACCCCGACGCCATCGGTGAATAGACGATCGCGCCGATTCCCGCGTGTTCGCAGAATGGCAGTATTTCCGATTCCACTTCGGGACGAACCAGCGAGTAAGGCGGCTGCAACGAAGTGATCGGTGCAATGGATTGCACCACTTCCATCTGTTCAACATCAAAATTTGAAACGCCAATCCAGCGCACTTTGCCTTCACGTTGCAACTGCGCCATTGCGCCCCACCCTTCTATCAGTTCGTTCATGTCCTCGTCCGGCCAATGAATTTGGTAGAGGTCAATCCTGTCCACCTTGAGCCGGCGCAAACTATCCTCGCATTCCTGCCGGATGGAGTCCGCCGTCAAGTCGTGACGCGTCTGGCCTTGCGCATCCCAACGAAGCCCGCATTTGGTGAAGACATAAGGGCGCGGCCCGCTCCAGGTCGCCAGCGCACGCGAGACAATCTCTTCCGAGTGCCCTATGCCATACACCGCCGCCGTGTCAATCCAGTTCACACCCAGCTCCAGCGCACGGTGGATCGTGGCGACGGATTCGTCATCGTTTTGCTTTCCCCAAGCGAATTGCCAGCCTGAGCCTCCAATGGCCCACGACCCGAAGCCCACGGGTGTAATGAATAAATCCGAATTGCCAAGCTGTTTCGTTTTCATGTGACTCGATGTTGTATTTTTCATAATTCCTTTCTTATGTGCGATTGTTGCATTCATTATTTGCTTGTCGGTGATTTTGAGTTTGTTTGTTTTCATTTGCCGCCGGGAGGCGGCGAATTGAAATTGATGATGGCGCGCCTGGCGCGTCCGGGTTTTGCCGGCGAATGTATGACCTTTCGCAGGCCGCCTGCGCCATCCAGGCATCGGACGGGATTTCGGGGACCCCGGGATAAACTGAATAGCCGATCAGGTTGGCCAGATTTAAAACGCTTTGTCCGCCGCCCGGCAGGCGAACAGCAAGAGCGCCTTTGGAAAGCCACCGTTGCATATAGGACGGGCTCTCGACGGGAAGTTTTACCAGCGTTTCCTTCATCAGATACACATGGCTGCCGCCGCGCATCCTCAAGTTGTGAAACGAGACCTGTAGGTCACCCACCCGGCGGTGTTGCGCGCGTTTGTCCAAACGAGACGGATTGTTCAAAGGCACATGCCGGTGAAACTCCTCTTCGGTCAGTTCGACCAAATCCGCGTGGTCGCCGGGAATGTGTGAGAAGCCATCCCCAGCATGGGCAAAGTCTATGCGGTTGATGTGCGAGCAGACAAAAACGGATTTTGAATAGTCATCTGCGACGACGATTCGAGGTTGGGCGAACAAATTGGATGGATTGATTTGCTGGAGGATGTTTTCCGCCATTTCAATGTCGGGTTGAACAAAGGTTTCCCGGGAACCATCGGCGAAGTGGATGCGGATTTCCAGCGCCGGACGAATGCTCACCCGCCTCGGGGAGCGTGTATTGAATTCAAGTGCAATCATGGTTTTGGTCATAACTTTTTATGTGGTTAATTGGTTGGATTTTCCGAGCGCGGCGAGAATTGCCTGCAGCAATTGCTCCTTGCTGACAGGTTTGCGCAAAAAATCAGCCGCCCCGGCTTGCAACGCCCGGCGTTCCTCTTCTTCGCTGGCTCGGGCACTGAGAAAGATAATTGGAATTTGCCGGTTGGTTTCACCCAAACGGCGCTGCAATTCCAAGCCGTCCATTCCTGGCATGCGGACATCGAGCAGCAGGCAGTCGGTTTCCCGCACACGCCCCGACTGTAGGAAATCTTCAGCGGACGCGAATGCCGCCGCCCGAAAACCGGAGGAGCGAAGCAGTCTCTGCGTTGATCGTCCCACCGAGAAGTCATCATCCACGATTGAAACGAGCGAACCTCCAGATGCTTTTTCTTCGCATCCATCACTGTCTTTCAACGAAAATTTATTCATGCTCTAAAGTAATCACATGCAGCATGAGAATTCTACTGTCCCTTGGTTCAGGAACGGATGCTGTCCTTTGGTGCAGGTGAGTTGAGATTTGATTGAGCCGACAAGCGGATTTTGATTCAATGTGTTGACTTGGTTTGCAAAATCGTTCACCCGATTCTTTCCTGCCGCCATTCTTGGCTTTTCAATCGCCGGCCCTTTCATTATTTTTTTGTTTATGCCGCCAGCCAAAAACTCAAAGTCCGCAGGCGTGCGCGCTGGAATCATTCGCGCCATCAGCACGCCGCTCGGTTTTTACGTTTTGTCGCTGCTGATTGTGGAGGCGACCATCGGGCTGGTGCTTACGGCGTCGAAACTGAGCGAGGATCATGTGTGGTGGGGCTTCTTCGTGGCAATCGGACTGTTCCTGCTGGTGTTCATTGTTGTCACAGTCTTGGTGATTTGGTATCCGAAGAATTTACTTTACGGAAAAGAAGAACACTCGAACCCAGCCCTCGAACCGTCGGCTCTACGGGACGCGATCGAGGAAATCATCACGGCGAAGGTGAAGGCTGAGAGCTTGAAAAATCCGCCAAACTGATTAGGATATAGCTATGAACTGGAAAGACACAGTGACCGACCCGGAAGAAAAGCGAGTGTTTCAGGCCCTTGATGGCCCGCAATACACATGGCGCACGATTGGTGGAATCGCCCGCCAAGCGGGTTTGACAGAAGCGCGAGTGCAGGAAATTCTCACCAAATACAATCTGACGCTCACGCGGCAGTCAGAAACGCCTGCGGTTTCAGGTTCTGCTTTGGTCGGCTTGATTGAAAAAGTGGGCGTTTAAGTCGTTTCGCAGAGCCGCCTTTGGCACTTCAACGATTTCAGTATCATTTCGCGTTGGACTGACGCCGGGTTTGATTTTATGCGCTCGCTAACGGCCCGCTCGTTACTGCTGAGGTGGTCGGTGCGGATTCTTACCTAGCCTGGCCAGAGACTCCAAGTTTTTCAGCCATCCGAACCAGATCGGCGAGGGATTCTGCGCGCATCTTTTGCATGATGTGGGCGCGATGAAATTTGATCGTTCGCTCGGTGGTCGCCAGTTCGCCGGCAACTTGTTTGTTAAGCAGTCCGGCGGTCACGAGCCCCATCACTTCGCGCTCGCGCGCGGTGAGTTGTTCGTAATGCTGGCGCAATTCTCCGATTTCCGTTCGCTCCTTGTGCGCAGATCGGTCCCGTTCGATGGCGGCGCGAACGGCGTCCAACAGACCACGGCTGCGGAAGGGTTTGGTCAGGAATTCCACCGCACCCGCTTTCATTGCGCGCACCGACATGGGGATGTCACCATGCCCGGTAATGAAAATAATCGGAATGCGAATTCCAGCCTCCGTCAACTCACGTTGCAGATCCATGCCGCTCAATCCCGGCATGCGAACATCAAGCACGAGACAAGCCGGCCCTTCAAATCGCGCGTTCTTTAGAAATTCCCGGGCGGAAGTGAAGGTTTGAACCTTCAGTCCGGCTGAATGAACAAGACGCTCGGTGGAACGACGAACCGACGGATCGTCATCAACAATAAATACGATTGGCTCCGGCTCAGTCATGAAGATGAGGGATTGCCTGCTTCCGGCCCGCCTTCGCCACGGCGCTGCGGCTCCGCAGGCAGGCTGAACAGAAAGGTCGCACCGGGTCCTTGATTCGGTTCAGCCCACAACCGGCCGCCATGAGCCTCGATGATGGAGCGGCTGATCGCCAACCCCATTCCCATCCCCTGTGATTTGGTCGTATAAAATGCTTCAAAGAGCCGGTCCATTTCCTCCGGTTTGAGTCCGGTGCCGGCATCCTGCACACTGAGCAAGACCACAGGCATTCCGTCCAGTGCTTCACGGCGCACGCAAATAATCAGGACACGCAGCGACTCCTCAACGTTGTTCATTGCATCCATGCCATTGACGACCAGATTAAGCAAAACCTGCTGAAGTTGCACACGATCACCAGAAACAGGCGGCAACTCGTCCGGCAATTCTGTGCGAATGATTACCCGCCGTGCGACGGACTCATGCCGGGCCAGCGCCATTACTTCCGTGACGACATCCCTCAAGTCCAGCAGGGTCCTCTCGAACGGCGCATTTTTCGCCAATTGCCGAATCCGCGCGATGACGGCACTCGCCCGGTCGGCATCTTCGATTATCTCCGTCAACGCTTGGCGAACTTCTTCCAGGTTCGGGGCGTCGCTCGGCAAGAGGCTGATACAGGCATTGGCATTATTGACCACGGCGGTGAGTGGCTGGTTGACTTCATGGGCGATTGACGCGGTCAGTTCTCCCATGGTCGTGACGCGAGTCACACGCGCAAGGTTCGCCTGGGCCTCGCGCAGCGCGGTTTCAGCCAGCCTGCGCTCGGTGACATCAACGGCCGTGCCAACCAGTTCAAATACATTTCCCGCCCCATCCAGCGTCGGATGTCCAATGGTGTGGATGAATTTCGTGGATCCATCGCCAAGCACAATTCGAAAGTCCGCCTCAAAATCTCTTTTTCCCAAAAGGGCCGCCCCGAGTTTTTGCTGGAATCCAGCCCGGTCATCCGGGTGAATCATTTCAGATGCCTTCTCATAAGATGGATTATCTTTGTCTGGATTCATGCCGAAGATGCGAAAGTGTTCATCTGACCAGAAGATATTTTCGCGCCTGACCACATTCCAAGCCCAACTACCCGTGTGCGTCAGCCGCTGCGCCTCAGCTAAATAGGCTTCGCTTTGTTGCAGTTTTTCTTCGGCCAGCTTTCGCTCGGCGTTTTCCGTGTGCAATGCCTCGTTCGCTGCCTTGAGTTCCTGAACTTTTGCAGCCAGATCATCGCGCGCCCGCCGGAGCGATTCTGTCGTGCTTCTTTGCAGGGAGGCCAGCAACCCAACAATAAGCGACGTCACCGCAAAAAGGATCAGACGAGGCATGGCGTTCCATTCGACCGCAAATGAAAAGATCGGGGGCAGGAAGTAATAATTGAATGCCAGAACGGAAAGCGTAATCGCGAGCAAGCCCGGCCCGAAGCCACCGACCCAAGCGCTGATCAAAATAGCACAAATGAAAAGCGAAATGAACGGGGTGGATTGCCAGTAGTAATCCAGCAGCCGTCCGAGGATGACCGCGGCGGCAACCGTCGCAATTGGCAGCAGTCACCGGACGGCGGCAAACGACAAAAATCGCCGTGGGGAGCCGCTGCTCTTCGAACTCTGACCTCCACTTTGAGTCAAGCCTGACATTGAGGCAGTCCAATTTGCCGCATCAGAGGGGAGTGTAGCAAGAACAACATTTCCTGCAATGCCGGACAAGTGCTGTGCCCGGCACAGTTGTCAAATCCGAGATTTCGCGTGAGTTTTTATTTCACCCCTTCAAGTAGAATTCGAGCGGCGCGGGCAGGCAGGCCAGCGGTGGAGGAACGTTTGAGGCCGGTTGAATCATTGGAAGCAACCGGCTGCTGAAAGGTTTGGAGAAGGGCTTCCCGTTTGAAGATTACGCCACTGAACAAAATCAGTCCGCGTCCGGCTTCGTCTGCTGCGACAATGCTGCTCACATTCCATTTCCGCGAGCATAGCCAAAAGTTATTGTCAGGCAAGAAACATGGTATTTCATCGGCACGCTTTCGTCAGGGTATTGTCTAACCATGACAGATTTACTTGAAGCGAATGAGCGAAGAGAGGCCGAACACGGAAAGCCGGTCTTGAAGAAGCGCGTCGAGACGATGCAGATCGGCGTTGACAGTTTCGCGGCGGCATTGCCTGACGATGGCAAGGGCGTCGTGGTCAGCACATCGGACAGCATCCGCAATCTCGTCGAGCGGATTTTCGACGTGAATGTTCTCGGCCTGATTCTCGCCACGCAGGAAGCGGTCAAGTTGTTCGGCCCCAGCGGCGGCAGCGTCATCAACATCAGTTCGGTGGCCAGCACGTCCGCGATGCCGGGCGGTTCGGTCTATGGCGCCACCAAAGCGGCGGTGGATGCGGTGACAAGAACGTTTGCCAAGGAATTGGGAGCGAAAAAAATCCGCGTCAATGCCATCAATCCCGGCATGATTGAAACGGAAGGCCTGCGTTCCGCCGGAATTGCCGAGAGCGATTTTCGCAAACAATACGAGGCGCAGGCTTCTCTGGGCCGCATCGGCCAGCCGCAGGACATCGCGGCGGCAGCCGTCTTTCTCGCCTCGCCGGATTCCGCATGGATTACCGGAGAAACTTTCTACGTCACCTGCGGCTATCGTTGATGAATTGAAAACAAATTGTAGCAGCCGGCGTGAGCGAGCTTACGTTCGCTGCTACGGACGAAGTAAAACCAAATCCAAAATAAAAATGAAAGCCATTAACTCAAACCAACTGTTGGAACAATTGAACTGGCGCTATGCGACCAAGCAATTCGACCCGAACCGAAAAATCAGCGCGTCCGACTGGACGACGCTCGAAGAGGCACTGCGATTGACGCCGTCCAGCGGCGGATTGCAGCCGTGGAAATTTATCATCATAACAGACCCGGCACTTCGCGCCAAACTCCGACCAGTCTCTTATGGACAGGCGCAAATCACCGACGCGTCGCACCTGGTTGTATTCGCTGCGAAAAACAATTTCAGCGAAGCCGACGTGGACGCGCATATAAGGCACATCGCGGAAGTTCGGGGCGCACCCATTGAAGCATTGGCTCCGCTGCGTGGAATGCTGGTCGGCGGAATTGTTCAAAGTCAGGATGAAGCCGCCCGCAACGCCTGGGCGCGCAACCAGGCATTCATTGCACTCGGCAATTTGCTGACGAGCGCCGCGCTGCTCGGCATTGACGCCTGCCCGATGGAAGGTTTCGACCACGCGCAATACGATGAAATCCTCGGCCTGAAAGCGAAGGGATATTCCAGCGCCGTCATCGCCACGCTCGGTTATCGTTTGCCGACGGACAAATATGCCGGCGCTCCAAAAGTTCGTTTCGCGCGCGAACAAATTTTCCTGAACGTCTGAAATTAAACCTCACCCCCGACCGAAACATAAAAAAACAACCAAAAATCCATGAAAGCGTTGCAACTCCTGTTCAAAACCAACAACGGCTTCGCGCCGCTTATCGCGCGGCTCACGCTCGGCATCGTCATGTTCCCGCACGGCGCGCAAAAAGCGCTCGGCTGGTTCGGCGGTTACGGCTTCAGCGGCACTATGAATTTTTTCACGCAACAAATGCACATTCCCGCGCCGCTGGCGTTGCTGGCAATTGCGGCGGAATTTGCCGGTTCCATCGGTTTGATTCTCGGCTGCTTGAGTCGCGTCGCTGCGTTCGGCATCGCCACGAACATGGTTGTGGCCATTTTCACAGTTCATATTCACAACGGTTTCTTCATGAATTGGTATGGCAACCAAAAAGGTGAAGGCTTTGAATATCATTTGCTGGCCATCGGCCTCGCGCTCATCGTGATTATTCATGGCGCGGGCAAGGCGTCGCTCGACCGGCTCATCAGTCATCGTTTAGAAGCAAAAAATGCTTAAGCGAAAGCGATCTAAAACACGTCGCGCTAGACACAATTTTGAGAATTGTAATCGGTTTTATGCAGCTAACACCAGAGATGCTTTTGAAATAGGAAATTTCACCGCATCACGCCATTGCATCACGTCGTCCACCTTTTCGCGTTGATAAACCCATCGCCCGCTCCAATTGCGATTCCAGCCAATAGAATAAATGTTTTTGTGAGTTTTTGAAGGGATCAAAATGCTTTACTTCTAACGCTTACTGCAAACGAATCCACGGATGTTTGCCAATGTCAGAATGCGATTTAGGGCGTTGCAGTCAACCGGCGAGAATAGACTTTCAATTTTTTGTTTCAGGCACAGCAGGCGGGCATTTTGGCGCGGCTGGTATGAACCCGTTTTTTAGTTGTTTTGAGCGTGGGAATTTGGTTGCTCAACCGGGCCTTCGGCTTATCCTGCGCCTCAACCACCATGGAAAGGAACAAACTTGTATGCCGACACACAAAGCCTTCGCCTTCGTCCTGTTCTCTGCCCTGGCCAACCATCCCAACAATGCCTGGACCATGTCGTCCCAACTATTCCGCCTCAGTGCGCTTGCTTTTGCCTTGATGCTCGCTGCCTCTCTTCCCGCCGCTCCTTCCACGCCGGACCAAGGCGTCGCGGTTGTGCCCGATGAAGCCTCAAATCGCGTGGATGTCCTCGTGGACGGACGGCCGTTCACCGCCTACATCTGGCCGGACACGTTGAAAAAGCCCGTGCTGTTTCCCTTGCGCACGGCCCGCGGCACGATCATCACGCGGGGTTACCCGCTCGAACCGCGACCGGGTGAGCGGACGGATCATCCGCATCACGTCGGGTTTTGGCTCAACTACGAAGACGTCAACGGCGTGGATTTCTGGAACAACTCAACCGCGTTGCCGGCGGAACAGCAGGCGAAGATGGGCAGCATCATGCACCGGCGTATTGTCAAAACCAGCAACGGCGCGCATCAAGGCGAACTCAAGGTCGAAATGGACTGGATGATGCCCGACAACCACCCAATTCTGCGCGAGACGGCGGACTTTATCTTCCGCGCCGGTCCGGGTGTGCGGATGGTGGACCGGATTTCCACTCTCACTGCCCTGGACAAGCCGGTCGTGTTCAAGGACGCCAAGGATGGGATGCTGGGCCTGCGCGTGCGGCGGGAACTTGAGCAACCTTCCACCGATGCCGTCACCTATACCGACGCCAGCGGCCGGCCCACGACGGTCAAGTCCATGGACACGAACGGCGTCACTGGATTATATATCAGCAGCGAGGGCAGGACCGGAGACGCGGTCTGGGGCACACGCGGGCGCTGGACGATGCTGACGGGCAAGGTGAATCAGGAGGACATCACCCTCGTCATGCTCGACAATCCGCGGAATGTCGGGTTTCCAACCTATTGGCACGCGCGGGGCTACGGTTTGTTCGCCGCCAACCCTCTCGGCCAGGCAATTTTCAGCAACGGGAAGGAGAAATTGAATTTCACCATCCAGCCGAAACAGTCGGTCACCTTCCGCTACCGCCTGGTGATCCTTGACGGCGCCGCGACGCCGGACCAGGTGGAGGCACTCTACCGCCAGTTCGTGGACCAGGTGAAATAGGCTCCCACTTATGAACAAAATCCCCCGCCGCCGGTTCATCCGCAACTCATTATTGGCCGCCGCCGCGTTCAATGCCTGGCCGCTGGCGGCCCGGTCTTCCACCAGGTCACGTATCGTCGGCGCGAACGATGTCATTCGCTGCGCTGTGGTCGGCTTCAACGGTCGCGGCAAAAATCACATCGAGGCCTTCCGCGCGTTGAAGGGCACGCGGCTGGTCGCGTTGTGCGACGTGGACAGCGCCGTCCTGGGAAAGGAGTTGCAGAAGGCGACTGACGCCGGGGAAAAAGTCGAAGGCTACACCGACATTCGAAGGCTCTTGGAAAACAAGGACATTGATGTGGTCTCGTTTGCGACGCCGCACCATTGGCACGCCCTCGGCGCCATCTGGGCGGCGCAGGCCGGCAAGGATGTTTATGTCGAAAAGCCGGCTTCGCATGGCATTTGGGAGGGCCACAAAATGATCGAGGCGGCCCGCAAATATCATTGCATCATGCAGGTCGGGACGCAGTGCCGCTCCAGCGTGGGATTGCAGGAGGCCATCGCCTGGCTGCGCGAGGGGCATCTGGGCAAAATCATCCGCGCCCGCGGGCTTTGCTACAAACGCCGCGACAGCATTGGTAAAACCATTGGCCCGCAGCCGGTCCCCAAATCAGTCAACTATGATTTATGGTGCGGACCGGCGCCGCTAGACCCGCCCCGCCGCAACAGCAAAAAGAACGGAACCATTCATTACGACTGGCACTGGTTCTGGGAATATGGCAACGGCGACCTGGGAAATCAGGGCATCCATCAGATGGACATCGCGCGCTGGGCGCTCGGCGAACCGGAAATTTCACCGCGCGTCGTCAGCATCGGCGGGCGCTTGGGGTATGACGATGACGGCATGACGCCAAACACCCAGATTGTTTTTCACGATTACGAGGCCGCGCCGCTCATCTTCGAAGTGCGCGGACTGCCCACCGCGAGCGGTTCGGCCACGATGGACGACTATCGTGGCGCGAGCGTCGGCGTGGTCGTTGATTGCGAAGGCGGATCCATCGTGATTCCGAGTTACACCAGGGCGATCGTCCATGACAAGGACGGCAGGGAAATCAAAACCTTCGATGAGGGCGGCGACCATTTCGAAAATTTCATCCAGGCCGTCCGCAGCCGCAAACCCGCCGACCTGCACGCCGACATTGCGGAAGGACAAGTTTCCGCCGCGCTCGTCCATGCCGGCAACATTTCATACCGCCTCGGCCAAAAAGCATTGCCCCCGGCGATGCTCGACTCGTTAAAAGGAAACAGCGACCTGGCCGAGAGCCTCGGCCGCCTGGAAGCTCATCTGGGCGCCAACCTGGTGGACTTATACCAGACTCCTTTGGTCCTGGGCGCGGCTTTGAAGATGCATCCAGGAAGAGAGCGTTTCACGAACAATGACGAGGCGAACCGCCTCCTCGCGCGCGAATACCGCAAGCCGTTTGTGGTGCCGGAAACAGTCTGACCGAACCGGGATGGCCGGTGATTGGCCATGCCTCCCGCCGGCATCTTCTATGCAATCCGCGCCGAAAACGCCAACAGCCGGCGACCGTTGTTCACAGGAATCTTGAAGCTCGCCCGCGCATCGCCAAAGTTGAGCGGTGATCCGATATGCCTGCAGCGGCTCCTGATCGCGCCGGGGCAAAGCAAGGACAGAATTGACGCTGCCGCCTTGATAGCACAAACTTTCATGTAACGCGGAACGGCTCCGATGCGTCTTTTGGATCAACCATGCATCCGAAAACGCCGCGCGCTTGAGTGCAAGCTGGCTGCAATCGCATGAATTGACATTTCCGTCTTGAGGAGTTTCGATCCACACGAAAAAATTTATGGGCGCTGCAAAAAATCATTCCAATCGGCTCCTCCACGTGGCCGTGGCTCTCACTGGACTGTTTCTGAACCTTCCGCCGACAGGTCTGCGAACATTCGGCGCGGACGCGTCGGGCATGCAAACATCGGCCCCGGCTGAACCGCCGGCCAGTTGGATTGACCCCGACACCGGCCATCGCGTGATACGGCTCACGCGCGAGCCTGGCTCCGATAGTTTTTATTTCAACGTCAATGGCTACACGCCCGATGGCAAGGAAATGGCCTATACCACGCCGAACGGCATCTCCGTGCTGAATCTTGAAACCCTGGAGGCGAGGCGTGTGGTCACCGGCCGCGTCCAGCCAATCATAGTGGCCCATGGATCTCCCACCCTCTATTATACAATGGCGACCGACAAACGTCTTTTCCGCGCGCTCTGGCGCGTCAACCTTGACACCGGCGTGAGGCGCAAGATTGCCGACCTTCCCCGCCGCGCCAGCGTGACGGCCATCAACGCCGACGAATCCCTCGGGGCTGGCGCCTACATCGAGGGCGACGCCAACGCGAGCGGCGCGTACGACGGGACCGTGGATTACGGCCAGATGACCGAAACCAACCTCGGCGAACCGGTCAACAAGGGCGAGATGATGGCCCGGCGCCTCGCGGCGAAACTGCCGATGACCCTGTTCACCATCAACCTGCACACGGGAAAAATTAATAAACTGCTGCAGCACGACACCAATTGGCTGAACCACCTGCAATTCTCGCCCACCGATCCGAACCTGCTGATGTATTGCCATGAGGGCAACTGGCAACTCGTCAACCGCATCTGGACCATCCGCGCCGACGGCACGCACAATGAGTTGGTTCACCAGCGCATCATGCAGATGGAGATGGCGGGCCACGAATGGTGGGGCGCGGACGGCGAAACGGTGTATTACCAGCTCCATTTCCCCCGCGGCGGGCGGGTCTCGTTCATCGCCAGCTACAACGTCAAGACCGGCAAGCGCGTCTGGCTGCAATATAATGCCCGCTCGGACTCATCCATCCACGACAATTCATCGCCCGACGGAAAACTCTTCTGCGGCGACGGCGACCCCGGCGATCCGTGGATCATCCTGCTGCGGCCCGTAATGATTCCTGACCGTGACACCTTGGGTTCCGATCTCATCCGGGGCGGTTATCTCGAGTCCGAGCGGCTGGTCAACATGTCGCGCCACAACTACCGCCTCGAACCGAACCCCAGCTTCACGCCTGACATGAAATACATCGTTTTTCGCTCGAACATGTTCGGGCCGGACTACGCCTTTGCGGTTGAAGTGGCCAAAGCGGATGACTCGAAGTGAAGGGCCGCCGTTTGGCCCTTCATGGCCACGCGTTTTTCTTTGAGCGCCAAGCGCCGCCTTGGTCCTTCCTGAACCGTGGTTTACCGTTGCGAATGCCCGCCAAAGGAGGCGCCAACCGGCGCGAATTCGCTTTGGCGCACTACCGCCTATTCATGGGAAAAAGTCACTGCGTCCCGCCACTTCGCCACGTCATTGACAACGGGGTTGAAGGATGGAAAAGACGGGAAAAGAATCCCTGACGGGCAATGGAATTTCGCGGGATAAACGAGATTAGACAAAATTGACTTGGCTTCGCGCTTTGATACTGTGGCGCAATTATGGTCATTGGCGTTCCCAGGGAAATCAAGGAACAGGAGTACCGCGTTGCATTGCTGCCCAGCGGCGCCTACCAACTTTGCCAGCGCGGCCACGAAGTGGTTGTCGAGCGCGGCGCGGGCATCGGCGCGGGTTTTCCCGACGCCGAATATGCGCAGGCTGGCGCACAAATGGTGGACGCGCACGCCGCGGTTTTTGAAAAGGCGGATTTAATCGTCAAGGTCAAGGAGCCGCTGCCGTCTGAATATAAATTGCTTCGACGGGGCCAGATGTTGTTCACGTATCTCCACCTGGCGGCGAACAAAACACTCACCGAGGCGCTGATGAAATCCGGCGCGACGTGCCTAGCCTACGAGACGCTGGAAGTGAATCGCCGCCTGCCCCTGCTGGAGCCGATGAGTGAAATTGCCGGAAGGATGAGCATCATCGTCGGCGGTTATTTTCTGGCGAAACATTTCGGCGGCAGCGGGATGTTATTGGGCGGCGTGCCAGGCGTTTTGCCGGGCAGAATCGTGGTGCTGGGCGGCGGCACGGCCGGTATCAATGCGGCGCGCATGGCGCAGGGGTTGGGGGCGGACGTGACGATATTGGAAGTGGATCTGGAACGGATGCGATTTCTCGATATCACGCTGCACACGGCGCACACGCTTTACTCGAACGAATCGCATCTGCTCGAACTGCTGCCGGAGGTGGATTTGCTCATCGGGGCGGTGCTGGTGCCGGGCGCGAGGGCGCCGAAATTAATCCGGCGCGAGATGCTCCGGCGGATGCGTCCAGGCAGCGTGCTGGTGGATATTGCGATTGACCAGGGCGGCTGCGCAGAGACATCGCGTCCCACGACGCATCACGATCCAGTGTTCGTGGAGGAGGGAGTGACGCATTATTGCGTCGCGAACATGCCGGGCGCCTACGCGCGCACGGCGACGCAAGCGCTGACGAATGCGACGTTTCGCTACCTGGAGACGCTGGCGGATTGCGGGCTTGAGGAAGCCTGCGTGAAGATTCCCGCGCTGGCCAGCAGCATCAATGTAAAGGAGGGGAAGATTGTGAATAAGGCGGTCGCGGTGGAATGGGAAATCAAGTAGTGGCGTGAATTATACGGTGAGGGCAATAAACGTCATTGCAAAACACCGAGGCGCGGTCGAAATGTTCGACATTTCGGGTTCAGAGCATTCTTACAAACACGTAAATGACCGTGGCACACTGATTGCTCACAAAACGCATCGGTCCTTGAAATGAAGTCTGCCAGTGAGCCTGCCATATTTATTCTTCCAGTTCTGGTAAGCGGATCTTTCCAACCGCGCCAGAACTGTTTTTGTCTCGCGAAGTCAGTAGTTCGCTCTCAGTGGCGGGGAAAAGTTCACCCGCCGCTTCGGCGCGGCAAGCGAGGGTCAGGAGCGGATTGAGCCTTGCTTAATCTTCAAAGCACCCGCGACCGGATTGGCAAAGGTTCACATGGACGGGGCGCTCGTCGAGTCCAACTTCCCGTTGGGTGCGATTGCACCAGAAATGACAGGAGGTGACGCGCTCGCCTTCCTTCTCGGCAACGGCTTCCTCCGGCGTCGCATTCACATACATTTTCTTCGTGCGCAGATGTTTGCAGGATGTATTCATGTGCTTGGCCTTAGGAGACGAGTTTGGACAACGCACGGCGGATGAGGGCGTGCGCCAGCGGCAGCTTGTAACCGTTGTGATCGAGCGGTTTGGCGCCGTTCAAAATCATATCCGCCGCCGCCGAGGCCGTGGCGTCGTCCAAGGTTCGTCCGTCGAGGAACGCATTGGCGGCTTCAACCTGGTGCGGCACGGGTGAAATGCTGCCAAGCGCCACGCGGGGTGATGATAATTTTCCGCCGTTCACGTCCGCCGCCGCAGCGCAACTGACGAGCGCCCAGTCGAACGTGTGCTTGTCGCTCACCTGCATATAGGTGCTGCGGCGCCGCGCAACGGGTATTTCCACGCGTGTAATCAGATCGCCGGGATTGAGCGAATTGTGCGCGAGCGGATTCTCCCACGCGGCATGGTAAAGATCATCCATGCTCAGGCGCATTTCCTGGCCGTTGCGCAGGACGGTGGCGGTGGCGTCAAGCGCGGCAAACATCGTCGCCAAACTGGAAACGACGGGGCTGATGCACGTGTTGCCGGTGAACAAACTGTGATAGCGATTATCGCTGTTGAGGGCGTAGCAGAGGTCGCCGCCCTTTTTCAGGCAAACGGTGTCGCGCTGGCGGAAATACCAGCAGCGCGAATGCTGGGCGAGGTTGCCGCCGACGGTGGCGACGTTGCGGATTTGCTGCGACGCGATTTCCGCCGCGGCTTCGTGCAGGCCGGGAAAAGTTTCCTGAATATCGGGGTCGTCTTCCACTTGGGCCACGGTGACGAGGGCGCCGATGGCGCAGGTCTTATCACCGCGCTGGATTTGGCTCATCCCGGGCAACGATTTGATGTTGACCAGGATGTCCGGGGCGGGGACGAGATAATCTTTGAGCAAACCGAGCAGGTCGTTGCCGCCGGCGATGTACATCCCCCTGGCGCCGGCGAGTTCGCGGGCGCTATCGGCGGATTGGGCGGTGGCGTATTGAAAAGCGTTCATGTGGTTGTGCTCGCAACAGGTGGAACTTTGCCGAGGGCGGCCAAAACTTTGGCCGGGGTGATGGGCAGGCTCGAAACGCGCACACCCAAGGCGTTTGCAACGGCGTTGCCAATGGCGGCGGCCGTGGGGACGGTGGCCGGTTCGCCGATTCCAATCACGCCGCGTTCGGGCATATTGATTAAGACAACGTCAATGTCCGGTACGTCGGCAATGCCGGGCAGCTTATAAGTCTCGAAGTTCGGATTGAGCACGACGCCGGACAAATTGTCCATGACACGCTCCTCGTAAAGGGCGTAGCCCATGCCGATGATGACGCCGCCGTTGATTTGACTTTCGAGGGTGAGCTTGTCAATGATGAGTCCGCAGTCGTGGACGGCGACGACTTTTTTGAGGGTAACAAATCCGGTTTCGGTATCCACGGCGACTTCGGCGAATTGGACGCCGCAGGCATGGTCGGAGGAAAGGCCGGGCTGCCATTGGCCGTGAACGGTCAGCGGCGTGACGCCGAGTTTTTTGCAGGCGACGAACCAGTTGTCGCCGCGGGCGTCGGCCACGCCGGACAGCGTTTGCAATTGCTGCAGGGCATTATTGCAAATGTCATAGACGGTGGGCGAAATCGAAGCACAGGTGGTGCTGCCGCCGCTGCCGGGGCCAGGCGGGAAATTGGTGTCGCCCACGCGCACAGTAATTTGCTCCGGCGCAAGGCCGAGGATTTCGGCGGCGACGACAGCGATGACGGTGCGGGTACCGGTGCCAATATCCTGGACGCCCAGCCGAAATTCGACGCTGCCATCCGGGAAAATTTGTGCTTCGCCCTGTGTGTTCCGGCTGGCCCCGCCGGCCGGCCATGCGGCTCCGGCGCAGCCGATGCCGGTCTTCACAATGCCCGGCGAACTGCCGGGTTTTTTGTACTTATCTTTCCAACCAAATTTTTCCACGCCGATGGCATATTCGCGCTGACGGATGGGGCTGGGATCATTTTTCAGCCGAAATTCCACCGGGTCCACGCCGAGCTTCACGGCGAGGTCGTCCATCGCCGATTCCATTCCGAAGGAGGCGGGCGGATTGGACGGGGCGCGAAAGGCGCGCGAGGAGCCGGCGTTGACGGCGACGACGGTTTGCGTGACACGCGAATTCGGCACACGATAAAGATAGGGGGCGGGAAGCTCGACGCCGCTGCCGCCGCCGCCCGTGGCGCCGCCTGCGGCGAAGCCGGCCGTGCCGTAATTATCCATTTCGAAGGCATGAAGCGTTCCATCGGCGAGCGCGCCCATTTTGATTTTTTGAAAACTGGAAGGGCGATTGCCAACGGCGAGCGCCTGGTCAAATCGCGTGAGCATCAAGCGAACCGGCGCTTTGGCTTCGCGTGACAGCCTCGCCGCCAGAAGGCCTTCGACGCCGGCATTGAACTTGGCCCCGAAACCGCCGCCCATGTATTCGGTGATGACCCGCACCTTGCTCTGATCCAATTGCAATGCGCCCGCGAAACTGTCGCGCACCCCGCCGATACCCTGGGTGGAAGCCCAGCACGTCAACCCGTCGTCCGTCCACGAAACGGTGTTGCCGTGAGTCTCCATTGGGTTATGAATCTGCACGGGCGTGGTGTAAAAACCTTCGATGACGGCGGCGCATTCCGGGAATGCCGAATCCACGTCGCCCCGTTCGCGGACGCGCGGCTGGGAAAAATTGGGCGAGCCTTGCCAGACCTGGGCGGAATCATCCTTTTTGGCGTCGGTTTCATTGACGACAAACGGCAGCGGCGTGGCGTCCACGTCGATGGCGCGCAAGGCATCGAGGCAGGCCTGTTTGGTGGTGCCGGCGACGGCAGCGAGTTCCTCGCCATAAAAGTGGACGGTGCGTTCGCCATCGCCCAGGGTGATGACGGCTTTGATGCCGGGAATTTGCCTGGCCTTGTCCAAATTGATGCCACCAATCTTTGCGGCCGGCAAATTGGAGCGCAGAATCATTCCGTAAAGCCAGCCGGGGGCCTGAATGTCCGAGGAATAACGAGCCTGGCCGGTGAGTTTCTGGGGCGCGTCAATGCGCTGTGTCTCGGCGCCGATGTATTTGGTCTGTGAGGGCCAGCTAGGCATAGGAAATGACCTCCGTTTTGGTCGTGCCGTTGGCTGCCACGCCCGCCGCCTGCAACGCTGCGGCCAAAATGCGCGGCTGCGTGCCGCAACGGCAAAGGTTTCCGGCGCAGGCGTGCTTGACTTCATCGGCGGTCGGATGGGGATTTTTCTTGAGCAACGCGGTGACGCTCATGACGAATCCGGGCGTGCAATAACCGCACATCAGCGCGTCCTTTTCGAAGAATGCCTGTTGCACCGGCGAAAGTTTTCCGGAATCGGCCAGGCCTTCCACCGTGGTGATTTCGTGGCCTTGCACTTCAAGGGCGAGTTTCTGGCAGGAATAAATCGGCAGGTCGTCCAACATCACCGTGCAGGCGCCGCAACTTGCACGATCGCATCCCTCCTTGGCGCCGGTAAAGCCGGAATAATTCCGGAGGGCATCCAGGAGCGTCACGCGCGGTTCGAGTTGGAGGGTGAGCTTCTTGCCGTTGACGTTGAGGGTGACGGGGACGGCGCCCGGTCCGACGATTTTTTCGGCATTGATTTTTTCAAGTTCCGCGGCGACCGATTGCACCTGTGCGGTGGCCGCCGTGGCCGCCACAGTGCCGAGGCTTTTCAGAAAAGTCCGCCGCGAGTGCGCGCCGAGCAAACTGTCCTTATCGCTGTCTTTCATGCGTCAGGGTGATTCAACGTTCTTTTGTAATCCTCCGGCGTGTCCATGTCAAGCGCCAGTCCGGGATCATCCATGTCACATTGGACGCTGGGGCACGGAATTTGTTTCAAGAAATCTTTCATGGTGGCGGCTTTTGAGGTTCCCAGGTGATGAAACGCCGCTGGCGGCAAAATGACCGGATGTTTCGGTTCACCGTCGAGGGCCGGCTGGCAGATGGCGTCGGGATGGAACCGATGAAATTCCAACAGTTTTTGCAAGGTCTCCAGGCGCAAATGCGGCTGGTCTCCCAGGACAATGACCCAAGCGGAAACTTCCTTTTTCCAACCTGGCCAATTCGCCGAGCAAACGATTGAACTAAACATGCCGCGCTCCGGCCGCGGGTTTTCAATTCGGTCGAACGGCGAAAGGCCAAGGCGTTCCAGTTCGGCGGTCAGCGGACCGTCATTGGACCGGTGGACGACGGCGATTTGCGCCGCGCCGAGGGCGCGCCATTGGGAAATCAAATGGCCAATGACGGTGGTATCTTTCCAGGGCAGCAGCAATTTGGGGCGGCCCATGCGGGAGGACGCGCCGGCGGCAAGAATGATGACGCCAATCGCTGGACTTTGTGGCGAGCGTCCGTTCATATTTTCGCCTTCATTAGGAGCATGAACCTGCCAGATGCGCCCCTTTTGTCTCTCTCCTCCAATCCGATTGGAGGAGAGGGCTGGGGAGAGGAGTGATTCTTAAAACACCCTCCATTTCAAATCCAACTGGCTGTTTCGTCATTAGGGCTTCGGAATTCCTTCGTCATTATGGGTTTAGTCATTAATCATTCTGGCGTAAAAGGTCATGGCTC
Organism: uncultured Verrucomicrobiae bacterium; assembly: GCA_963755515.1. GTDB lineage: Bacteria > Verrucomicrobiota > Verrucomicrobiia > Limisphaerales > UBA11358 > UBA11358. Next base: position 96,450 of record CAVWKA010000015.1, read on the forward strand.
ATGGGAAGCGGGCTGGAATTCACAAAACCCGCTTCGCGTCCTTGCCAGCCGCCCGTTTCTGGATGAGTTGCGCGAGGATGCTCACGGCAATTTCAGTTGTGCTGACCGCGGCAATGTCCACGCCGACGGGACAGGCGATTTTTTCCCATTGCTCCGCTGTGGCGATTTTCTGCGTCAGAAATTGTTCGCGGATGATGCGGGCCTTGCGGCGGCTGCCAATCATGCCCAGAAACGTGAACGGGAAATGGATCCATTCAGATAAGACGAGGGCGTCGTGCTGGTGCCCGCGCGTTACCACGAGGCCAAAAGAATCGGCCTGGGGCCGAAATTTTAATAATTCGTGCCAACCGCCAACGCGCAATTGGACTTCTTGCGGGAAAAAATCATGATTGGCCAACTCGGGCCGGTCGTCAAAAATTGTCACGGCGAAATCCAATTTCAAGGCCAGCGGCGCGACGGCCTGGGCCACGTGGCCGGAACCGGCAATCCACAATTCGGACGGTGGCGCGACGGTTTCCCGGTAGAGCCAATCCGTGGCGGCGGACACTGGACTGGCCGCCTCGCTTCCGATTGCAATGGAAAAATCCTTTTTTACGCCCCAGTTAATCGGTTCCGCTGCTGCGGCGAGGTTTTTCCACAAATCGCCGGCTTCGGCGGCGCGCGGCAGAATGACGCCACTCACGCTTCCACCGCAAATGAGGCCGTCGTCCCAGCCGAAATCATGGTCCAGCACCATCTGAAATGTCGCTGGTTCACCCGTCTGTAGGGCTTTCCTGGCGCGCGCATGGACCTCTGCTTCCAGACAACCGCCGCCGAGCGTCCCGACGATTTTGCCATCGCCAAAGAACAGCGCCTTGGCGCCGACCCGTTGGGGGCTGGAGCCTTTGGCGCCCGAAATAATCGCCAGCGCGAAGGGACGGCCTTCTTTCAGCACGGCGGTGAGTTGTTCATAGAAACGAGGCATGGGAAAGGATAGTTGAGAGAAGAACCCTAATTTGTCAGGGTCCAATCGCACTCGTCGTGGATGATCTGGCCGTTTCGTGTGGCGGTGGCCTCGATATGATTTACGCCGGGGGAAAGATGGACGTTTTTCCAGATGAACACGTCGTTTCCATCATTTTTCCGCGTGCCTTGTGAGATGCCGTTGACGAAAACTTCCGCTTTGGCCGCATTGGAATAGACCTTCACATCCGTATCGGCGACGGTCCGGTTGATGAACCGCCGGCTGGTGATGAAAACCACCGGCTCATCGGACCAATTGGCCTTGTAAAAATAGAAGGCGTCTTTTTTGATTTTCCGATCGGCGGTGACCAGTCCTTTGTCGTTGCGGCCAGGCACGCCCCCTTCATGCCGCCAGGCGCTTGTAAAGTCGGTCAGGTTCCAGACGAAGGTGGCCCAAACAAATGGATGCGATTTCAAGGCCGCCCAAGCCCGTTCGTGGACGATTGCCTGCCATTCTTCCGGATGCCATTGGCCGTCGGTCTTTGGCTGCTTCGGATTTTCCTCGTGCTGATAGATGTTCGCACCAGCGCCGTATTCACTGACGCAAAAGCCGCCAGATCGGCTGCTGTAGCGGTAACCGTCCAGCATCTTGCCAATTCCGTCAATGCCGCCCCATCCGGAATACCAGCCGGGGTAGATATTCCAGCCGAGAAGGTCCGGAATTTTATTCATTTGCGGCCAGCCCTCGGTGCAGGTCGCGGCGATCGTCGGCCGCGTGGGGTCTTCGCCATGGGCGACAATATCCAAATCCATCAGCTCGCGGTGAGGGTCGGGATAGCCCGGGCGCAATTCATTGAAGAGGCTCCAGACAAAAATCGAGGGATGGTTGATGTTTTGCCGGATTAAATCGAGCAATTGGTTGCGCGACGTATTTTCAAATGCCGCCCCGGCCCCGATTTTGTCCACTTGCGGAATTTCCGCCCAAACGAGGATGCCGGCTTTGTCGCACAGGCTGTAAAAGTAATCGTTGTGCTGGTAATGCGCGCAGCGGATGACCGTGGCGCCGAGGTCTTTGAGCAGGTCCATGTTGATGTCCATGTTGGTATGCGAAAGTGCCCAGCCTTTGTTCCACCAATCCTGGTGCATGTCCACCCCGTGCAATGCGTAGCGCCGTCCGTTCAGGAAAAATCCATTGTCCGGGTCCACGCGATAAAATCGCAACCCGATCGCCTGTTCGACCGAATCCACGACGTGATCAGGGGACCGCAGTTCCACGACGGCCTGGTAAAGATAGGGGTCCAGGCGTCCATTCCACAAATGGGGTTTGGGGACGGTCAGGCGAAGCCAAAACGGTTCGGTGACGTTCGCCATGAGCGTGATTTCCTGGTTGGTGGAAACGACAATGTTTCCGGCGGCGTCCTTTATGGTTGCCGTGAGGGTGAGATGATGATTGCTTCTGGTGCCGTTGGAAATTTCGGCGATAATGTCGAGAACAGCCCGCTTTTTACTCACGTCCGTTTGCCGCCATTCGACGCCGGGCGAGGCATGATCGGTGAGGGTGAAATTTTCATCGGCAGTTTCAATCAAATGCACGTCGCGATAAATTCCCCCATAGACCGGGAAGTCGCCGCTCAAGGGGGCGATGTCCGGCTCGGGAGCATTGCTGACGCGCACGGCGAGCAGGTTTGTGCCGGTTTCGGAGAGGTTGGTGGTAATTTCGAAACAAAATGCGCCAAACGCGCCGCGATGCTCGCCAAGGAATCGGCCGTTCAAATAAACGTCGGCCACCGAACTGGCCGCTTCAAATCTCAGGAAATACCGTTTCCCATTTTGCGGCGCCACGTCCACTTCCAGCCGGTACCAGCCCGGGCCGCGGTAATAATCGGTATCACCCTGCTGCGCCTGTTGCCAGCCCCAGCAATGGGGAATGGAAATGGTCTCCCAATTTGTGGCGGTATCGTCAAAAGTGGTTTGGTTGGCGTTGGTAAAATCACCCAGGCTGAACCGCCAGCCGGAGCCTAAAATGGTGTCCAGCCTGGTTTGCGCGTGAAGCGAGCCGGCCAGCGTGAGGCCGACCGATAACGCGAGAATCCGGATAAAGGCTTGCATGAATTGAAGATGCTGAAATTGCCGCTCGTTGTCACTGCCTTTTCGGGTGATTGAGAAAAACGATTTTTTTTGGCGGCCATTCTGGTTTAACTTGTCATGCCATGCGCAATCCAATCCTCGTTGCCCTTGATACTCCGATAGCCGATGCCGCGTTGAACCTCGTTGAACAGCTTGCGCCCGCTTGCGGCGGATTCAAAATCGGGAGCGAACTATTCACCAGCGCCGGACCGGACATATTGAAACGAATCCGCGAGCGCGGCCTGTTGGTTTTCCTCGACCTGAAATTTCACGACATTCCCAACACAGTCGCCAAGGCCGTGGCGGCGGCGGCGAAACTGGACGTGCAAATGCTGACGGTCCACGCCAGTGGCGGCGGCGAAATGCTCAAGGCTGCCGAAGACGCCGCGCAGGAAACGGCGTGGAAGCTCGGACGCACGCCCCCTCTCGTGCTCGCGGTGACTGTCCTGACAAGCCTTGACGCCGGCGCATTGCGCGAGATTGGTTTCGATGTCAATGTGGAATACCAGGTGCGCCGTTTGGCGAACGTTGCGACGAAGGCGGGACTGCGGGGACTGGTCTGTTCGCCGCTGGAAATTTCCGCGCTGCGGAAAATTTTGCCCGCGCAAGTCCAGCTCGTCGTTCCCGGGATCCGCACCGGCGCGGAAAAGGCCGACGATCAGAAGCGCACGCTCACACCGAAAGAGGCAATGACCGCGGGGGCGAATTGGCTGGTGATTGGCCGCCCCATCTATGCCGCGGAAAACCCGCGCGCGGCGTTGGAAAGAATTTTGAATTCTTTGAACTAAGCCGTAACCATGCAGAAGAAAACCGGTGCCAGCACGTTTGGAGGGCGGCGTTCACGCCGCTTCAAGGTCCGCATAAACAGTACGCTCGAAATTTTCAAGAATCTCATTACCATCGGGCATTGAAGCGGCATAAATGCCGCGCTCCTTTGCCTTTCCCGTCACGCGCCGCGCGGAGTTTGAAGCCACTTGAAAGAGCCGGATGATTCGGCAAAGCGCCGGAACATGGAAGCGTGGTTGGATCGCGGTCATGGCGATTGCTGGTTGCGCCGCCCCGACCTGGCAGAAATCGCCGGGAAGATTTTGCTCGAAGCCGATGGGCGCGGGTATCGGGATGCGGGCATGGGTGATCATGCCGAATCACGTTCCTCTGGTCGTGGAGGTTTGGGACGTGCCGCTGGCGAAGTTGATCAATGGTTGGAAAGGCGGGTCTTCACGCGCGGCGAATGCGCTTCTGAATCGCACCGGGAAATTCCGGCAGGAAGATTATTACGACACGCTGATCCGCGACGAAGCGCATTTGAAGCGGGCCATCCGTTACGCCGAGCAGAATCCCTGAAAGCGTTTCTCGCTAAAGCCGCGCGCGAATGGCCGTGGAGCAGCGCCCGTCATCGCGATGAATACGAACGTCTCCCGTGGCAGCGCGGCCGATAGGCGCGTTTCGGCTGTGGAGCGCGACCTTCAGGTCGCTTCAATGGACAAATCGGCGAGCGCGTCGGAAAATTTCCGCGCGCGCTGCGGTGCGTGAGATGAAGCGGCATAAATGCCGCGCTCCATTGCGCCAGGAGTCACGCGCCGTTTCCCCACCCGTTTCTATTGCATAGTTACGGCTAAGCAGCTCCGGAAATCAAGGCGGGATTCGCTTCCGATTTGCAGAAATTTCAAAGGCGGTTTTCAAACTTTTAATCGCGGCTTCGGCTTGAACGGCGTCCGCGGCGTGAACGCGGCAAAGGGCGCTGGATTTTTCAACCGCTTCACCCGGCTTGGCGACGCGGTCAATTCCAACGTTGTAATCAATCGAGGATTCCCTGGTCAAACGTCCGCCGCCCAGGTCTCGGACAGCTTCGCCGATGATTCGCGCATTGCAGCGCAATACAAACCCCGCCCGCGACGATTTCAATTCCAGAACAACTGGCGCAGTGGAATCTCGCGAAAGTTTTTCGTCGAACGCGTCCAGGTCCGCGCCTTGCGCGACGAGCATTTCCCGGAATCTTCCGCAGGCGCGCCTGAATCCAGGCAGACCGCCGCCATTTTTTTCGCCGCGTTAAAATTCCCGGCCTTCCGCGTTTGCGCGAGCAAATGCGCGGCGCAGGCCAGGACCAGTTCGCGCAAATCGTCCGGGCCTTTGTTTCCAAGGCATGCCACGCTTTCTTTAACCTCGAGCCAATTGCCGGCGGCGCGGCCCAGCGGCGCGTCCATGCCGGATATCATGGCGCGGGTTTTGACGCCGCTGCTGTTGCCGAGCGCAACCATCGCCCTGGCCAATTTGAACGCGTCGGATTTCGTTTCCATGAATGCAGCGCAACCGAATTTCACGTCCAGAACCAATGCCTCCAGATTTTCCGCGAGTTTTTTGGAAAGAATGGAAGCGACAATGAGTGGAATGCCTGGCACGGTCCCGGTGGCGTCGCGCAGGGCATAAAGTTTCTTGTCGGCGGGGACCATCTGATCCGTCTGGCCACAGATGACGCAGCCAATTTTTTGGACTTGCCCGATGATTTGGTCCGGCGGCAGGAGGCTTTTGAAACCGGGAATGGAATCCAGTTTGTCGAGTGTGCCGCCGGTGATGCCGAGGCCGCGGCCGGAAATCATCGGAACGCGAAACCCCAGGCAGGCGAGCAACGGCGCCAGCGGAAGCGACACCTTGTCGCCGATGCCGCCGGTCGAATGTTTGTCCACGAGCGGACGCGGGTCCTTCGGAAATTCCAAAACGTCGCCCGAATCGCGCATCGCCAGCGTGAGCGCGCGGGTTTCAACGGGATTCAGACCACGAAAATAAATGGCCATGAGCATTGCGGCCATTTGGTAATCGGGTATTTTCCCGGCGGTGAATTCAACGACCAATTTCCGGATTTCTTCCGGCGTGAGAGTTTTGCCGTCGCGTTTAGCTTCGATGAGTGACAGAAAGTTCACAATTCCAGATCCTGCAATTGTGGTGAAATCTGGACTCCCAAATTATACAACTCAATCCAAAACTGAAGGCGCAGCGGAAGCGCGCATCGGGACCATCAACCTGCCAGATGCTCAAATGTTGAAAGGCCCGCTTAATCCACCCGGTCAATTTTGACTTGGTTTCCCCGTCGTCTTGGTGCTTCAATTCTTCAAATAGTCCATGGCCACACTCGTGTTCGACATTGAAACCTCCGCCGTGCCGCTCGACAATTTCGACGAGGCGCAGCAGGAATATCTTTTCCGCGAATGCGAAAAATTCACCGACGAATCTCAAAAATGCGCCAAGCGCGAGGAAATCGCGCGGTTCATGAGCCTGTGGCCGTTCACCGCCCAGGTGGTCTGTATCGCCATGCTCAATGCCGATACCCAGCGCGGCCAGTCCCTTTTCATCGCCGAGGATTTTCAGGAGGAACTCGATGAGGTGGCGCCGGTGAAATTCATTGCCTGTGCCGATGAGACGGAATTGCTCGCGCAATTTTGGGACGCGGCAAAAAAATTCGATTCGATCGTCACCTTCAACGGGCGCGGCTTTGACGTGCCGTTCATTTACCTGCGCTCTGCGGTTCTGAACGTTCCGATTTCCAGGAAAAACTGGCTGGGTTACCGTTACGCCACCGAACCCCACTGTGATCTTGCCGAGCAGCTGACCTTTTACAGCGTGAGCGGACGCGATGGCGCGGCGCGGCGGTTCAACCTGGATTTTTACTGCAAAGCCTTCGGCATCGAATCGCCCAAGAGCCACGGCGTCACGGGTATGGATGTCGGCCGCCTGATGACCGAAAAAAAATTCCGCGAAATCGCCGAATACTGTCTCCGCGACGTTCGCGCCACCGCCGACCTTTACAAAATCTGGAAGGAAAGGCTGGCGGGAGTGAAATGAATTTCTTTGCCATAAAACATCGCCTTAAAACAATCTTCCCGGCTTCCACCTTCAAGCGTAATTTCACTTTGTGAAAAACATTGCCGTGCCAGCCAAACTTCCGAACAAACGCCGCGCCAAATGGATTCCCGGCTCGAACGGCAACGCCGGCATTTCCAAAATGCAAGCCGACCGATTCACTGATGGGCTTCTAAAAATCACCGCGCGCATCAAGGATTTGCCCGCCGACCTCGCCCGCAATCACGACCATTACCTTCACGGCCTGACACGAAAATGAAGGCGGTCTTTGCGGATACGTTCTTTTTCTTCGCGATCAGATGCCCACCCTAATTTGCTTCGCCCTCAAGGAAGAATCCGCGCCGTTCCAGAAAATCGCCGCGAACAAATCAGGCATTTCAATTCTTCTTACGGGCATCGGACGACAGAACGCCGAAAAGTCCCTGCGCGAATTTCTGGCGGGCGCAGTTGCCCAAACCGTCGTCACCGGCGGCTTCGCCGGCGGATTGAATCCCAATTTGAAAATAGGCGACGTCGTGTTCGAGACATCGGACGATAATTTCCGGTCCAAGCTCTCCGCCGCCGGAGCGAAACCGGCGATCATTTTCTGCGCGGACCGTGTCGCCATTACCGTTGCTGACAAGAAGAAATTGCGGGATGAAACCGGCGCTGACGCCGCGGAAATGGAATCGGGGGCGATACAAGCCGTTTGCGCCGAGCGGAAAATCCCTTGCGCCACTGTCCGGGTGATTTCTGACACCGCGAATGAGGATTTGCCATTGGATTTCAATGCGCTCGCCAAGCCGGACAAAAACCCGGATTACGGAAAACTATTCCTGGCCGTCGCCAGATCTCCCGGAAAAATTGCCGCGCTGATGGAGTTGCAAAAGAAAACCAAATTCGCCGCCGAAAGATTGGCGGAGATTCTCGCGAAAATAGTGTAGCACCCGGGTCAATTTCCGAAACCTCAGCCCGCAATCTCCCGCCCTAATTCCCCCTCGGCGACTCGTTTATCGTCGCGGGCTTTTCCCTCGGATGTTCGCTATAGCTGATGAACGCGGCGCCAATCATGATTAAAATCACGCCTACCCACCGCACCCAAGAAACCTTCTCACCGAGAAACCAAATCGCCGCGAACGTCGCAAAGACAAAACTCAACGCTGTCAGCGGCCAGAGAAAACTGATTTCGCTTTTCGACATCAAAATCAACAGACAAAGGAAGAACAGCGCCTCAAAAAATACGCCCAGCAGGATCTGCGGACTCGTGGCGCCGGCTTTCACCACCCGCATCACTTCCGCCGCCGTGTAGCCGTGCATGGTTCCGATCCCATTCATGCCCTTTTTCAAAAGAATCACGCCCGTGGATTCAAAAATGAGGCCAATGAGCAAAATGACAAGCAGTTTAATCATAAATCCTGATACCGAATCAGCTCGATGCCGCCTTGATTCACCGCATCTCTCGCACGCGGACTCACCAGCGCGTCGAACTCATGCTTAAATTTGTCCAACGAGGGATGCGAGTAAAGCTCCGAATCGCCGGGCGGCAATTCCGGCAGCAGCTTTAAAACATAAGTTTCGTCCACGCGGGAATCCTGCAAAAGGCCGAAGGTGATTTGCGCGTGTTTTATTTTTTCCCTGTCGAGGCGCTTGCGCGCCCGACCCGACAACACTTCAAAAATCGCCGCGTGGGAAACCCGGTAAAACCAATGGCCGCTCGACATTTTTCGGCTGCGCGAAAGGCAATCACGCGTCAATCGCATCTGCCGGATGCCAAGCAGGCCCGCATCTTCCATCAGAATTCTGAAAATGACCGGATGCAGGTGCAAATGCAAGTGACCGTTGACATGGTCGAGCGGCAGGCCCGTCCGATGAAATTTCTCAAACTGCGCATGAATTTCGGCCCGCAACTTCTCTCTCAGGCTTCCCTGAAAGAAATATTTCATGCCCACACCAAAAGGGCTTCGGGAAAATTCCCCGCGCGAATCAACCAGTCCCGGGATTTTTTCCGGCGGCAGCGCGGAATGGCCATGCGAGAACGTCAAATGCAACCCCACGCCCAATTTTGAATTCTCCCGGGCCACCCTTACCGCTTCATCAAATCCAGCTTCGTTCACCATCAGGCTGGCTGTCGTCAAGATTCCGTCCCGATGCGCGCGGACCACGGCCTCATTGACCGAATGAGACAGGCCGAAGTCATCGGCATTGACAATTAAACGCCGCCGCGGGGAACCGGCGGCTGCCAGGGAGTTTGAAAAAGCCTCGGTCATTTTACGGCGTCCCGTAATTTGACGTCGCAGTTCCCAGCACAAACCGCAGCCAGGACTGGAAAATCAGTGTCAGCTTAAGCGGTTTGGACAGTTTCATCGGACGGGCGCCGAAGACGTTGAATTTTTCGCTCTCCAGTTTTTTCAAAAGCTGCCAATAAACCGCGCCCATCAATTCGGCGGCGGCGAGTGAATTCCGGTCCTCGTCCGGCAGGGTCCTTCTCGCCAGTGAATAAAAATGTTTTGCGCGGCCGGCAACGTTTCCCGCGAGCACGTGAAAGTTTTTCGTGTAATGACAATCCAAAATCTCCCCCTCTCCCACCCCGCATTTTTTTAATTCATCCAGCGGCAAATAAATCCGCCCGCATTCCGCGTCGTTTTTCACGTCCCGCAATATGTTCGTCAGTTGCAATGCCTTCCCCAGGCAAATCGCGTAATCGCGTGTCGCCGGATTTTTGTAGCCGAAAATTTCAATGCTGAGAAGCCCGATGACTGACGCCACCCGATAACAATATAATTCCAATTCTTCGAAAGTTTCGTACCGCTTGATTTCCAGGTCCATTTCGCAGCCCTTGATCAATTCGTCCAATAATTCGAACGGCAGGGAGTACGCCTGGATGACGGGTTGAAATTCACGATTGACCGGAAATTCCGCGGCTTGATTTTCGCAGGCGCGCCGGACGTCGCCGCGCCAATCCGCCAGCCGCGCCCGTCGCTTTTCAACCGGGACCGATTCATCGTCCGCCGCATCGTCCACTTCCCGGCAAAACGCATAAAGCGCGGACATTGCGTCCCGCTTCTGTCTCGGCAGCAAAACGAACGCCAACGCCAGATTGGAGGCGCTTTTTTTGGTGATGGCGCGGCTATGTTGCATCAGGCGGTGTTTGGCCGTCGGACTCGCGGCGCGGTGGCAACCCGCCGGTTTGGGCCAATGTGGGATTTTGCGGACGGTGGGTGCGCCAATGGCGCCGCCGACGTTTATCCACCAGGGTCATGATGCCGTCCGCCCCCGTTTTCAATTTCTCGCGACAGCCTTTATGATGCTGGCGATATTTGCGGCGGCGGTTTTTGGGTTTACGAATAAAGGCAGCCCAGAAAAACGTCCCCAAGCCCACCAAAAAGATGGCGCCAATGACAATGAAAATTTCCAACCACTCGGGATCGAAATGGGTGGCGGCAGGCATCAAAGCATCGTCCATAACCATCAACCTTCGCCGGCAAAACCTTCGCCGGTCTTCATCTCAAGCCGCTGCATCCGGTAGCGGAGCGAGTGGCGTGTCAGTTTAAGTTGTTCCGCCGCGCGGGTCAGGCTGAAATCGTTTTGCTCCAGCGCGCCGATAATCAGTTCACGTTCCACCCGCTTCAAGGCGTCGTCAAGAGACTCGTCCGGCGCCGCCCGGATCGGCGCCGTCTTTTGCAGGCGCGACTCGAAATCGAAGTCCGGCAGGCTCGCGGGTTGGATTTCGCTGGCCGTTTCCAGGATCAGGGCCCGTTCGATCGCGTTGCGCAATTCCCGGACGTTGCCCGGCCAGCGATGCGCCAGGAGTTTCGGACGCGCCCCGGCGGAAATCCCGGTGACATTTTTATTCATCGCCGCGCGAAACAATTTCAGGAAATGTTCCGCCAGCACTAAAACGTCGTCGCCGCGTTCCCGGAGCGGCGGCAATAGAAATTGGACAACATTGAGACGGTGGAATAAATCCTCGCGAAACTGCCCCTCGGCGATCGCCCGGCCAATGTCGCGGTTGGTCGCTGCCAGGAGCCGTACGTTGACGCGCAGTTCATGGGTGCCCCCCACGCGGGTGAAACTCCCGTCTTCCAGAAATCGCAGCAATTTGGCCTGCAGCGGCTTGCTCATGTCCGCAATTTCATCGAGAAAAATCGTGCCCCCGTCCGCTTCCTCCACGCGCCCGGCCTTTTGTTTGACGGCGCCCGTGAAAGCGCCCTTTTCATGGCCGAACAGTTCGCTTTCCAGCAACGTCTCCGGAATCGCCGCGCAATTGATGCGCACGTAATTCTCGGCGTGCCGTTTGCTCAACCCATGCAGCGCCCCGGCCACCAACTCCTTCCCCGTCCCGCTTTCGCCAAGAATCAATACCCGCGCGTCGGTCTGCGCCACCGTTTGAATCAATTTCCGCAACTCCCGCATCTTCTCCGATTCGCCGACGATTTGGCCAAGACCGAAGATTTCACCGGCGCGCGAGCGGAGGGCGGCATTCTCCCGAAGCAGCCTGTAGCGCTCCCCGCAACGCGCCACGGCATGAAGCAACTCCTCCGGCTCAAAGGGCTTCGCCAGATAATCCATCGCCCCGGATTTGATGGCTTCCACGGCGAGTTTGGGAGTGGCATACGCCGTAAGCATCAGCACGGGCAATTCCGGCTTCCGGGCATGGAGCTCTTTCAGAAATTCGTAGCCGCTCATCCCGCCCAGCCGCGCATCGGTGATCACCATGAAAAATTCCTCGCTGGACAATAATTCGAGCGCCTGTTCCGCGGATTCCACCGCGCGCACACTGTGGCCTTCGTCCATCAGTATCGTCTGCAACGACACCCGCATGTTCTTTTCGTCGTCCACGACGAGAATCGGTGGAAGGGGGTGATTCATTATTCTTTAAGCGCGCTTTTGAACGGAAAGGTTACGGCAAAACGCGTCCCAATTCCAATCGCCGAATCCGCGTGGATTTTTCCCCCGTAAAGCTCCACGTTATGTTTCACTATCGCCAGACCCAGGCCGGTGCCTTTTTCCTTGGTGGTGTAATAGGCCTCGAAAATCCGCTCCAACTTTTCCGGCGGAACACCCGGTCCATCGTCACGGAGAGTAACAATGATGGAATTCCTGCGGCAAGCGGCGGTTAGGAAGATGTTTCCCTGGCTGCCGAGTGCTTCATGCGCGTTTTGCAGCAGGTTGACAAAAATCTCGGACAAATGGTTGCGCTGCATCATCAGTGGCGGAAACGGCGGCTGGTAATCCCGGTGAATCTGAATTTTCGTCGGCATCGCGGGCGGAAACACCTCCGCAACCGCCCGATCCAGTTCCTCCGCCACCCGCAGCTTCTCCACGCGCCCCTCGCTTAATTGGGCATAGCCCATGATTTGTGTGATCACCCGGTCCGCCCGCGCCACCTCCTCCTGGATGATTTCAATCTGTTGCGCGGCGGAATTCTTGTTCTCGCGCAATGAGCGTTGCAGGGAAAACGCGGCGTTGTTGATGATCGCCAGCGGATTTTTGATGCGATGGGCCACCTCCGCCGCCAGCCGTCCCGCCGAGCGCAATTGGTTTTCGCGCGTGAAAAATTCCGCGGCCTCTTCCGCGGCCCGCCGCTGGCGTTCCAGCAGCACCTGCACCCCGTAGCAGCACACCGTCAGCAGCCACAAAACGAACAATCGCGGCAAATCCGGGCTGATGACAACGTCTTCGGAATCGGCGCCATAGGGCAACTCCGGACTGTGCTGTTGCATATGTAGTTTGGCCGGCCCATGGAATGCATGGAGCGGGGGGGTGGATAGCTCGGGCAGTGGAATCTCCGCATTCAGGATTCCCGCCGTCAGATACAAGATGCTGAACAACAAATTCAGCACAATCTGCGGCGTCGCCAGCGGAATGCTGATGGCATTCAACACAATCAATCCGGGAAACAGCCAATACGCCATGCTCTCAAAGCCATCGGTGAGAAAAACCAATCCGGCGATGAACAGTCCGTCCAAAATACCCGTCGTGAAAACGATCCATTGGAAAATCGCCGGTGGAAATCGCCGCCAAAAACAATAGATCAATCCCGCAATGGCATTTCCCCCCACATAGACGCAAAAAACCCAGCTTAAGACGTCGAGCATCAGGCTGTAGGGACTTTGCACCTGTAACGAGGCGCCCGACGTCGAGTTAAAGTAATACACCACCGCCACCAGCCCGGCTTTGGCCGGCAGCACGATGTGCAGTTGCATCGCCACGATCCGCTCCGCCTGCTCCACCGGCTCCGGTCGCGAAATCCGCAACAGCCCCTTCCACCATTTTGAATCAAACAGCTTCATGCACTATGGGAAAACTCAGTTCAATTTTTCGCCGCATCGGAACCGTGAACTTTTCGCATCGTGACTGACTTTCATGCGGCGGTTGTCACGCAATATCTCTCCCTCTGGGGATTCATGGAAAACACGGCGTTTATCCTCCCTTCCCAAGCGCCCGCCCTGCGATCTTTTCCACCGGCCATAACCGCCCGATCCCTTCGTATCCGCACGATAACATGCCTTTATCCGGCCCGATGAATGCCACGCCGCGCGACTTGAGAATTTTCACGTTCGCCTGCGTCGCCGGATGCAGCCACATCTTCCCGTTCATCGCCGGCGCCATCAAGAGGGTTGCTTCAGGATTAAGCGCCAGGGCAATGCACGTCAGCGCATCGTCCGCGATTCCATGGGCCATTTTGGCAATGACGTTCGCGGTCGCCGGCGCGATCAACAGCAAGTCCGCCTCGTCCGCCAGGCGGATATGCGCCGGTTTCCATTCCTCCTCCTCGTCATAGAGGTCCGTGACCACCGGATGGCGCGTCAGCGTCTTGAACGGCAGCGGCGTGATGAAATGCTGCGCGTCGGCGGTCATCACCACGCGCACGTCGGCGCCGGCCTTTGCCAGCAACGAAGCCAAATCGGCCGCTTTATGCGCGGCAATGGAGCCGGTCACTCCGAGAACTATTTTCTTTCCGCTGCTCATTCCAGATTAAAATCCGGCGCTCGCGACCGCGCCACCCGCATTTTCTCGGCTTCGATAATTGCCAGCGTCCGGCGCAGGTCTTCCTGTTTGCTGCCACTGATTAGAAGATAATCGAAATTCCGCCATTGCGCGATTTCTTGTTTCGCCATCGCCACCCGCCGCCCAATCACCTCGGGCGAGTCCGCGCCGCGCCGGCTCAACCGCGCCTCGACTTCCGCCAGGGATGTCGGCGTCAAAAAAATTGTTATCAAGGCCCGCTTCAATTCCGGCTCCTCTTCCGCCTTTTTGAAGATGGTGGCGGCTCCCTGCACGTCCACGTTCAGCAAGACATCCTTGCCCGGCGCGCAATTTGCCGAGCAATTCCGACTTCAACAGCCCGTAGCTGTGGCCATAGACCGTGGCGTGCTCCAAAAAATTTCCCGCCTGCACCCGCTTCAAAAAATCCTCCGCTTTGAGAAAATAATAGTCCACGCCGTTGCGTTCGCCCTTCCTCGGCGGGCGGGTCGTGCAGGTGATCGCGCGGACCATGTTTCGCCGGGCGCGGATTAATTGACGGCACAACGTCGTCTTGCCCCCGCCCGACGGCGCGGAAATCAATATCAACAGCGGGCTTGCTTTCTGTTTGGTCATCTCTTCGTTATTCAACGTTTTGCACCTGCTCGCGGAATTTTTCCAGCTCCGACTTTAACCGGACCACCTCGCGCGAAATGATTGCGTCATTCGCCTTGGAGCCAATCGTGTTGATTTCGCGGTTCATTTCCTGCGCCAGAAAATCCAGCATCCGTCCCACCGGCTCACGCGATTTGCGGCAATCCTCAAATTGCTTAAAATGACTCTGCAACCGCGTCAATTCCTCCGTAATATCCGAACGGTCCGCGAACAAAACAATCTCCTTCGCCAGTCGCTCATCGTCCGGCATCACATTTTCGATTCCGGCGTTCTTGATGCGTTCCAGCAACTGTTTGCGGTAATTTTCCGCCGTCAACGGCGCCTGCTTCTGGACTTTTTCGACCGATTTGCGCATCGAGCCGACCCGCGCGGCGAGGTCCTCCAAAAGGTGCGCGCCCTCCCGCTCCCGCATCTTGACCAGCGCTTCGAGCGCCTGCTTGAGCGCCCGATCCACCAGCGGCCAGATGTTTTCCGCCTCCACCAATTCCTCATCGCTCTGAAAAACCCCGGGCGCCCGCAGGATGTGGTCCAGCGAGATGCCGCCGGACAATTTCAGATGACGCGCCAGCTTGCCCAACTCGGCGGCGTAGGCCTCCGCCAGCCGCTTGTTGATGTGCATCCGCGCCGAAATGTTTCCTTCGGCGGCATGAATGGAAATGCGCGCCGAAACCCGTCCACGCGCCACGCGGGCGTTGATGGCATCGCGCACCTGCGCTTCGAGCATTTCCAGTTCGCGCGGCAGATTCACCGACACTTCTGATTGGCGCCTGTTGACTGCGCCTAACTCAACCGTTATTTTAAAGCCATCCCGCGCGCACTCGCCACGGCCATAGCCTGTCATGGATTTCATAATCGGACAGGATGCGAAGATTCCCAGCCACTGGCGAATAAAATTTGTTTATCTAATTTTAAAAATCGCGTCAATTTTCCGCCGCACCGCCTCGTCCATCTTGATTAACGGCGGCCACGCGCGCTTGAACCCTTCGCCCGGCAACTTCTTCGTCGCATCAATCCCAAGCTTGCTGCCACTCGCTGTTTCACTCGTCGCGTGGTCCAACACGTCCGCCGGCCCCTTCGTAAAAATGCTGTCCCGTTGCGGATCCGTGTTGGCGCAGAGGCGAAAGAGAACTTCGCTCGTGTTGTGGACGTCCACATCAGCGTCCACTACCACGATATATTTGGTGAACATCATCTGCCCCATCCCCCACAGTCCATGCATGATTTTATACGCCTGCAACGGATAGGTCTTCTTGATGCTGACGAAAACGAGATTGTGGAAAACGCCCTCCGCCGGCAGCGCCATGTCCGCAATCTCCGGAAAGTTCATCTTGAAAATCGGCAGGAACAATTTCACGCTCGCCCCGCCAATGTAAAAATCCTCCATCGGCGGAATGCCCACAATCGTCGCCGGATACAACGCGTCCCGGCGGTGCGTAATCGCCGTGATGTGAAAAACCGGATACGGCTCCGGCAAAGTATAATACCCCGTGTGATCGCCAAATGGCCCTTCCTCGCGCAACGGCTCTGTCGGGTCAACGTATCCCTCAATGACGAAATCCGCATTGGCCGGAACTTCCAAATCGTTCGTCTCGCATTTCACCAATTCAACGGATTTTTTGCGCAGATAACCCGCCAGTAGAAACTCATCCAATCCATCCGGCAATGGCGCGGTCGCCGCGAACGGAAACATCGGATCGCCCCCGATGAACAGGCTTACCGGCATCCGCATCCCAGTCTCGTAATAACGCCGTCCATGCCGCGCGCCCACCTTCTGCAATTGCCAGTGCATTCCCGCGGTTTTCTCATCATAGATCTGGATGCGATACATCCCCACGTTGCGCTCGCCGGTGTCCGGGTCCTTTGTCACCACACACGGCAGCGTGATGAACCGTCCCCCGTCGAGCGGCCAGCATTTCTGAATCGGTAGATTCAAGAGTGTCGGAAGCGCGCGCGCCTCGCCTGCTGTTGTCGCCGCCCCGGCAACGACAATATCCATCGCCTTCGGCCAAGGGTCCTGGCGCGATGTCGGCGCATCGAATTTATGAATCACTTCCTTGCACGGGCCCGTCCGGACGATTTTCGGTTTGGCATGGCGCAAATCGAGCGCCTGGCCGAGCAGATGAATGGCTTCCTTAAAGCTCGTCGGCGGCCTGGCTTTCATCAGCGAGCCGAGTTCGTTCGCCACCTCCTCGACGGAGCCGGCGCCCATGCTCATGGCCATGCGCTTGTGCGATCCCATGGTATTGATGGCGACCGGAAACGGCGAAACGATGCCGTTCACGGTCGGCTTCTCGAACAATAACGCCTTGCCGCCGCCGGGCGATTTCATTTCGCGATCGGCCATTTCGGTGATCTCCAGTTCGGTGGCGACGGGCTGGGAAATGCGCTTCAATTCGCCGGCGCGGTCGAGCGCGGTGACAAAATCGCGGAAGGAATCAAAAGCCATGCGTGCGAAACTGGCAGAAAATCGCACCGCTGGCAATGCGGAGAAACGCAACCGATCAGGTCGGCAACAACTCCGCCACCATCGCGCGCTCTTCCTTCAATTCATTCTCCGTTGCGGCGATTTTCGCTTTGCTGAATTCATTCAGCGGCACGTTCTGCACAATCTCCCACTTCGTCCCGTTGCTGCGAATCGGATAACTGAAAATCAGCCCCTTCTGGATGCCATAATCACCCGGCGCGCAAACCGCCACGCTGAACCAATCGCCCGCCTTCGTCGGCGTCGTCAGATTGCGCACGGTGTCCACCACCGCGTTGGCCGCGCTGGCCGCGCTGCTCAATCCGCGCGCCTTGATGATCGCCGCGCCGCGCCGCTGGATGGTCGTGATAAACTCGCCTTTCAACCATGGCTCGTCCCTGATGACACTGGTGAGCGGCTGGCCGGAAACTTTGGCGTTGAAAAAATCAGGATACATCGTCGCGCTGTGGTTTCCCCAAATCGCCAGGTTGCTGACGGCGGTGATGTCCACGTTCGCTTTTTTGGCAAGCTGCGTTTTGGAACGGTTTTCGTCCAGCATCGTCATGGCAAAGAAACGCTCGGAAGGGACGTTCCTGGCGTTGTTCATGGCAATGAGCGAATTGGTATTGCAAGGATTGCCCACGACCAGCACGCGCACGTCGCTCGCCGCATTTTTGGCGATGGCCTGGCCCTGGCCGGTGAAAATTTTCCCGTTGATGCCCAGCAAATCCTTACGCTCCATTCCCTGCTTGCGCGGCACGGCGCCCACCAATAACGCCCAATTCACGCCGCGAAAACCTTCGTCGAGGCTTGACGTGGGCACCATGCCCTTGAGCAATGGAAAGGCGCAGTCATCCAGTTCCATCACCACGCCGCCGAGGGCGGCCATCGCCTTTTCATCGGGGATTTCGATGAGATGCAAAATGACGGGTTGCTCCGGTCCAAACATCGCGCCGGAAGCGATGCGGAACAGAAGTGAGTATCCGATTTGGCCGGCGGCGCCGGTGATTGCCACGCGAAGAGGTGCCTTGCTCATAAAGGACGGCCAGTATAATTGCCACCCGCGACCCCATGCAAGCTCTGCGGGAGGCCCGGTGAAAACTTTGCGCCTCCGTTCTTCTGGAATTTCTTCCGCAACTTCATTAGCCTTGCCCGATGCAATCAACGCCGTTGACGCTTGGACATTCGCCCGATCCCGATGACGCCTTCATGTTTTATGCCCTGGCCAAGGATTTAATCCCCACGCACGGCTTCCGCTTCGAGCACATCTTGCAGGACATCCAGACCTTGAACGAGCGCGCCACCCGCGGCGAATTGGACATCACCGCCGTCAGCATTCACGCCTACGCCTACGTCAGCAATCAATACGCCCTTTTGCCCGCGGCGCCAGCATGGGCGACGGCTACGGCCCCATGCTCGTGGCCAAACAGAAATTTTCGCACGAGGAAATCGCCCGAAGAAAAATCGCCGTCCCCGGCACCATGACCAGCGCCTTCCTGGCGCTGCGATTGTGGCTCGGCGGAATCGGCGGCGGCGGCGCGAAAGGCAAAGCGCACACGCCGGACTTTGATTACGTCGTGGTCCCGTTCGACCAGATTTTTGCCGCCGTAAAAAGCGGAACGGCGGACGTCGGCCTCATCATTCACGAAGGGCAACTCACTTACCAAAAGGAGGGGCTGGTCGTTTGCGAAGACCTCGGCGTCTGGTGGGGCAAACAGAACGGGGGTTTGCCGTTGCCGCTGGGCGGCAATGTCATTCACAAAAAGTTTCCGCCGGACGCGCGCCGAAAGATTTCGGACATTCTCACCGCGAGCATTCAATACAGTCTCGACCATCGTTCCGAGGCGGTGGAGCACACGCTGCGATTTGCCCGTGACATGGGCCGCGATCTGGCGGACAAATTCGTGGGTATGTATGTCAATCATTGGACGCTCGATTACGGCGAGCGCGGGCGCGAGAGCATCCGGCGTTTTCTCGGCCAGGCCTTCGAGCGCGGGCTGATTCCCCACCGGCAGGAACTGGAGTTTGTGAAATGATCATATAGTTTTTTGGTAAGATTTTTGGGTGCGAAATCAAAACCCGAAAAGAACGTAAAATAGCTGAAATTCAGGGGTTTTGTGCTTGTAATATGCTATGCATTAGACACTTATGTAATTCATTGGGGTTCCTCGCTGTTTTCAGTGGAATGGAAACCGAACTGTTCTTGGTCAGAAGAAATCTCTGCAAAAGTCATGATGATAGTGGGGCAGGCTTCCGCCCTGCCTGGTTTTCATCGGAAAAACGACGACCGCTGGCAGGCAAGATGCCCGCCCGACTACTTTTGCAAAAGATTTCCAGAAGAATTGCTGCCGCAATGGGCCAGCGCGTGGCGCAGGCGTCTCGCCTGCGAGTTGCGGCGGCGTCTCGCCACCAGCGGCAACGCGCACCGGGACGGTGCTTGAACGCGCAGCCGCGGATGGCCGCGCTACACGGCCAAGATGACTGGCATTCCACCGAAAACAGCGAGGAACCCCATAGATTGGCCTAACGCCTTTCGTTTGAGGATGTTGCTGCGGGTCACAGACCCGCGCTCCGGAGGCTGATCATCGAGAGGAGAAGAATCCATAAGCAAATACGGGGGATTTGTTCGCCGGTGGGCATGTCCAGAATTCGGCGGGCGCCGATCGCACTTTTAGAATCACTTTGGCGGAAGGATTGGGATCGAGACTGGCATTCCACTGGAAACAGCGAGGAACCTTCATTGGCTTTTAAAATGACGGACGGGCAAAAAATCCTCCAAAAACGTGCTCCTGTTATGTCGTATCAATAAAAACTGTGGCCGAGGGGGGCGAGGAAGTTTGGACGGACGCACAATCTAGTGAGGCAACGACTATGAGCATTCTGGTGTTCTTCCGTGCGTGCCCCCTCACCTCAATCCTCTCCCCCGAGGGGGGAGAGGAAGTTCAGGCGGACGCGCAATCTGGTGAGGCGACGACTATGAGCATTCTGGTGTACTTCCGTGCGCGCCCCCTCACCTCAATCCTCTCCCCCGAGGGGGAGAGGAAGTTTGGACGGACGCGCAATCCGGAGAGACAACGACTATGAGCATTCTGGTTTACTTCCGTGCGTGCCCCCTCACCTCAATCCTCTCCCCCGGGGGGGCGAGGAAGTTTGGACGGACGCGCAATCTGGTGAGGCAACAATGATGAACATTCTGGTTTACTTCCGTGCGCGCCCCCTCACCTCAATCCTCTCCCCCGATGGGGAGAGGAAGTTTGGACGGACGCGCAGTCCGGAGAGACAACGACTATGAGCATTCTGGTTTACTTCCGTGCGTGCCCCCTCACCTCAATCCTCTCCCCAGGGGGGGAGAGGAAGTTTGGACGGACGCGCAATCTGGTGAGGCGACGACTATGAGCATTCTGGTGTACTTCCGTGCGCGCCCCCTCACCTCAATCCTCTCCCCCGAGGGGGAGAGGAAGTTTGGACGGACGCGCAATCCGGAGAGACAACGACTATGAGCATTCTGGTTTACTTCCGTGCGTGCCCCCTCACCTCAATCCTCTCCCCCGGGGGGGCGAGGAAGTTTGGACGGACGCGCAATCTGGTGAGGCAACAATGATGAACATTCTGGTTTACTTCCGTGCGCGCCCCCTCACCTCAATCCTCTCCCCCGATGGGGAGAGGAAGTTTGGACGGACGCGCAGTCCGGAGAGACAACGACTATGAGCATTCTGGCTTACTTCCGTGCGTGCCCCCTCACCTCAATCCTCTCCCCCGAGGGGGAGAGGAAGTTTGGACGGACGCGCAATCCGGTGGGGCAACAACTATGAACATTCTGGTGTTCTTCCGTGCGTGCCCCCTCACCTCAATCCTCTCCCCCGAGGGGGAGAGGAAGTTTGGACGGACGCGCAGTCCGGAGAGACAACGACTATGAGTATTCTGGTTTACTTCCGTGCGTGCCCCCTCACCTCAATCCTCTCCCCCGAGGGGGAGAGGAAGTTTGGACGGACGCGCAATCTGGTGAGGCAACGACTATGAGCATTCTGGTGTACTTCCGTGCGCGCCCCCTCACCTCAATCCTCTCCCCCGAGGGGGAGAGGAAGTTTGGACGGACGCGCAATCTGGTGAGGCAACGACTATGAGCATTCTGGTGTACTTCCGTGCGTGCCCCTCACCTCAATCCTCTCCCCCGATGGGGGAGAGGAAGTGCCGAACGGCCACAGGGCCACCACGAACTATGAACTTTTCAGTGTTTGCCGGTTCGCCTAAGATCGCCCCAATGAAAACCAAATCCGCCGATCCGCTCCGCCCTTTTTCCAGCATCCTCCTCGATGGCGATGAACGCGCCGCCGCCCGCGCGATGCTTTATCCCGTCGGGTTCAAAGAGGAAGATTTTTCCAAGCCGATCATCGGGATTGCTTCCACGTGGGGCAACGTGACCCCGTGCAATATGCACATTGACAAACTCGCCCTGGAATCCGAGAAAGGCGCGAACGAAGCCGGCGGCAAGGCGATCGTCTTCAACACCATCACGGTATCCGACGGCATTTCGATGGGGAGCGAAGGCATGAAATACTCGCTGGTGTCGCGTGAGGTCATCGCGGATTCCATCGAAACGGTCGTCGGCTGCGCGGGCATGGACGGTTTGGTGGCCATCGGCGGATGCGATAAGAACATGCCTGGCTCAGTTATTGCGATGGCGCGATTGAACCGGGCCGGGGTTTTTGTCTATGGCGGAACGATTCTGCCCGGCTGCATCACCGGGGATCCCAAACAACGGAAGCTCGACATTGTCTCGGTGTTCGAAGCCATCGGCGCTCACGCAAACCAAAAAATATCCGATGAAGAATTCAAGGCGGTGGAGCAATGCGCGATTCCGGGGCCCGGTTCGTGCGGGGGGATGTACACGGCCAACACCATGGCCAGCGCCATCGAGGCCCTGGGCATGAGCCTGCCGAACAGCTCGGCGCAAAATGCCATCTCACCGGCCAAGATGGACGACTGCCGCCGCGCCGGCGCGTGTGTGATGCAGATGCTGCGCCAAGGGTTGCGGCCGTTGGACATACTTACCAAAAAAGCGTTTGAGAACGCCATCACGGTGGTCATCGCCCTCGGCGGCTCCACGAATGCCATCCTCCATTTGCTCGCGATTGCCCATGCGGCGAAAGTGAAACTGACGCTGGATGATTTCACGCGCGTCGGCAAACGAGTTCCGGTTCTGGCTGACTTGAAACCGAGCGGAAAATATCTGATGAGCGAGCTTGTGGCAATCGGCGGGATCCGTCCGTTGATGAAGATGCTGCTCGACAAGGGATTGCTCCACGGCGACGCGTTGACGGTCACCGGTGAAACCATGGCGCAGACACTGGCGGCCACCAAGGCGTATCCTGGCGGGCAGAGCATCATCCAATCGTTTGACAAGCCCATCAAAAAAGAGAGTCACCTCGTCATCCTGCGCGGCAATCTCGCGCCGGGGGGCGCGGTGGCCAAAATCACGGGGAAAGAAGGCCTGCAATTCACGGGACGCGCCCGCGTATTCAATTCCGAAGAATCGGCGCTGGAAAAAATTCTGGACGGGTCCATCGGCAAAGGCGACGTGATAGTGATTCGATACGAAGGGCCGCGCGGGGGTCCGGGGATGCGGGAGATGCTATCGCCGACGTCGGCGATCATGGGCAAGGGTCTCGGCAAAGAGGTGGCGCTGATCACCGACGGGCGCTTCAGCGGCGGGAGCCACGGCTTTGTGGTGGGCCACATCACGCCTGAAGCCTATGTGGGTGGTGCGATTGCGCTGATCAAGAGCGGCGACTCGATCACGATTGACGCCGAGAAGCGGGAATTGACGCTGAACATTCCGGCGAAAGAACTGGCGGCGCGGCGGAAGGCCTGGAAAGCGCCCAAGCCGCGGTACACGCGCGGGGTGCTGGCCAAATACGCCAGCCACGTCACGAGCGCCTCGGAAGGGGCGGTGACGGACAAGGACCTGGAGTTGTAAAACATGGGTAATAGGCTATTAAATAGCTATGACTGCGGAAGCGGCACTAGAAAAGCAAATTGAATGTTATCGCTCGATGACGGGCGAGCAAAGGCTGGCGATCGCATTGGAATTGCACGAAATGTCCTGCGACATCGCCCGCGAAGGAATTCGCCGTCAACATCCCGATGCCAATGCCGGGGAAGTTGAACGGCTGCTTCGCCGGCGTCTTGAACTTGCGCGCGTTTCATGACCGAGCGCGAACTTCTTGTTGATTGTTTGCGTCGCTTGAATCGGACTGGAGTGACTTCACAAACTCATTTGGAACCGGATAAGTCCTTCGGATCGGCAAATGACTGATGCGGCCGGTGTGGTTGCAGTGCAAGGCGACGCATTGGATCAGAACTACTTGAGACAGTGGGCGCGGGAATTGAGTATTTTCAACGAATTGAACCGGATATTGAGCGGGGAAATCAGGCCGAAGAAGACTTAAGACCGAGCGGAAAAGGCAGGGCGGACTCATGTCCTTGCCGCTTATTGAACGGGCCGACGGAAGAAAATGCGACGGAAGGGACGGATGGGAGGAAACAAGGCTAAAGGCTAATGGCTGAAGGGATGAAACTTTAACAAAAGGGAGCGACGAAGACCGGATTTAACCGCGAATTAACGCGAAGGGACGCGAATGGAAAGGGAAAAGGCACATTCTCACGCAAAGGTCACAGCCGCCGTCGCCGAGGCTGTGGCGGGCCAAGAAGGCCGCAAAGAGGTGCAGATGACGAAAACGACCAAAAGAAAACTGACCAAATTGATTTGGAATCTCCCGACGGCCCTCACCCGGCGCTGTCGCGCCACCCTCTCCCGCTCCCTCCTTCGCCAGAAGCGCTACGGAGGGCAGGCACGCGGGCGAGGGATATTCCCCCTCCCATCGGATGGGCATGGAATCCGTCTTCGGCGCGGCTACGACGGGACAGACAGCAAGCGGACGCCGATCGTCTTTTGGAAAAAATGGGGCTTTCAATGAAGCTCGTGGCAGCGAATGTGCGCGAGTTTTATCTGAATTCGGGGAAAAGTCAGAGCGGACTCACGTCCGCTGCTACGAGGTTCGTGGTGGGGAGGGGGACAAAGTTTGGTGAAAATTAGAGACTCCTCACGTCGTCTCCTACGTTCATCGTAACTCTCAAATCTGCGGCGCAGGCGCCTCCTTCCCACCTGCATCGTTGCGGCTTAAGGCTCAAAACGCAGCCGCCGGGGCAGATGAAAACTTTGTCATAATTCGCAAATGCATTGCTTTGGACGATTGAGGGCGCCTAGACTTGCGACAACTGCCTGGCGCATAAGAATCGTGCAAGCTGTCGTTGAACTTGATGAATTAAGCGTGCATTTCGGGGAGCGGGAGATTTTGAAAAATCTCCGCATTGCCCTGTCGGGACGGATCATCGGCCTGCTGGGTCCCAATGGCGCCGGCAAATCCACGCTGATTCAGACGCTGCTGGGATTCTGCCCGGCCAGTTCCGGCAGGGCGAAGATTTTCGGGCACGACATTTCCGCGGAAGCGGACAAGATCCGCACGCTGGCCGGTTACATGCCCGAAAACGACTCGTTAATCGCGGACATGACGGCGGTGTCGTTTGTGCGGATGATGGGTGAATTGTCGGGATTGACGGAGGAAGCCGCGCTGGAACGGGCGCACGAGGTATTGTTTTACGTAGGGCTGGGCGAGGCGCGTTACCGGGCGTTGGGGACCTACTCGCTGGGGATGAGACAGCTTGCGAAACTCGCCCAGGCGATCGTGCATGGCCCGCGGCTGTTGATCCTGGATGAACCGACGAACGGCCTGGATCCGGCGGCGCGCACGCGCATGATCCGGCTGATCCACGACATGAAAGATTCCGGCGAAATGCACCTGCCTGCTCTGCTCGCATTTGCTGCGCGACGTGGAGGAGACCTGCGAGGATGTCTTGATTTTGAAACAGGGCCGCATCGTCCATTACTCGAATCTGGAAAGCGAGCGGCGCACGAACAAACGTTTTGTGGAAATCCAGACGCACGGCGACGACGGGGGTTTTGCCGAGGCGCTGATCGCCATTGGCTGCGAGTGTGCGGCGGCGGGCGCGGGACGGTTCAAGGCGGTGCTGCCGGAGGGATTTGAGCTGCGCGAAATTTACCGCGTCGCCGCCGGACGCGAATTGCAATTGCGGCGCCTGAACTACCGGCGCGACACGCTGGAAGACATATTCATGAAGGCGATGGAGGATTGACATGGCCATTCATAAACACACCTACAAGGATTACACCGGACCGCGGACTCCGGCCTGGTCGCGGTTCCTGGTGCTCGCGCGGTTCGGCTTCGGGCGGGTGTTTCACCTGAAATTCCTGTTGCTTTTCATCATTGGCTGCCTTTTTTATCCGCTCGTGCTGCGCCGCCTACATTTATCTTTCCCACAACGGGGCGTTCCTGGCGCTGTTCAGAATCCCGGCGGCGCAGCTTCCCCGCGTGGATGGGCGGTTTTTCTATTTTTACAGCATCGTTCAAGGCGCATTGGCCTATCTGCTGACGGCGTTTGTGGGGCCGGTGCTGGTGACACCGGATTTTGCCAATGGCGCGCATGCCGCTTTATTTCAGCCGGCCCTTTTCGCGCGCCGAATATGTTGCCGGAAGAATCAGCGTCCTGCTGGCGCTGCTCTCGCTCATCACCTGGATTCCCGGCCTGGTGTTGTTTGCGATTCAGTCCAGCATTGAAGGATGGGATTGGATGACTGGAAATTTCTGGCTGGCCGGGTCCATCGTTCTCGGGCTGCTCGTCTGGATTGTCGTCCTCTCGCTGATCGGGCTGGCGCTTTCGGCGTGGGTGAGATGGAAGATTGGCGCGGGGGCGCTGGTGTTGGGAGTGATTTTCGCCGGCGCGGGCTTCGGCACGGCCATCAACAGCCTGATGCGGACGAATTATGGCGCGTTGATTGACCTGACGCAAGTTGCCCACACCATCTGGTCCTACTTGTATCGCTACGATACCGGCACCGAAATGTCCGTGTCGAGCGCGTGGACTGTCCTCGCCGTGACCAGTCTGATCTGCCTGTGGCTGCTTGCCAAACGCATCCGTCCCTTTGAGGTGATCAAATGAGCGGCAACGACTGCATCTTGCTGGACAATGTCTCGCGTTTTTACGGCGAAGTGCTTGGCGTCAACCGGGTCACGCTGTCCATTCCGCCGGGCATCACCAGCCTCGTCGGCCCGAACGGTTCCGGCAAGACGACACTGATGAACCTGATGACCGGCCTGGTGCGTCCCACTTACGGACAAATCCGCGTGCTGGGCATCGCGCCATGCGAACCGCAGAAGCTGTTTCGGCTCGTTGGCTATTCCACGCAATTCGATTCATTTCCCCGAGGGCTGACCGGATTTCAATTCATCCGATCCTTCCTGCGGTTTTTCGGATATTCGGGGGCTGCGAGCCTGGAACTGGCGGGGAAGGCCATCGACCGAGTTGGCCTCACGGAGGCTGCGGACCGGAAGATTGCAGGCTACAGCAAAGGGATGAGGCAGCGCATCAAACTGGCGCAGGCCATTGCCCATGACCCGAAAGTGCTGGTGCTCGACGAACCGCTGAATGGACTTGATCCGCTGGTTCGCGCCGAGACGATTGCGCTGTTCCGGAAGTTCGCGGCGGAGGGCCGGCACGTCATCGTTTCCAGCCACGTCCTGCACGAGGTGGAATTGATTTCCGACCGGGTCATACTGCTGGCGGGCGGCTACGTGGTGGCCGAAGGCCAGATTCACGGCGTGCGCACGGAAATCCAGGAGCATCCCATGCAGATTTTGATCCGTTGCGACCGACCGGGCCGCGCTGGCATGCAAAGTTTTCGAGCAGGAGCACGTCGTGGCGGCGCAAATCCTTGCTGACGGCAGCGGCCTGCTGGTGCAAACGCGGGACGCCGACCGGTTTTATCGCCAGTTGAACCATCTGGCGCTCGACAACATCCGGATTGAAGGCGTCGCGCCGGCGGATGACAACGTGGACTCCGTCTATCAATACCTGGTCGGCGGCGAGGAGGCGTCGCAAATGAACACATCGCCCTGGGCGCAAGTCGCTCGCGATCATCCGGTTGGAAATCTGGAAAACTTTTTTCTCGCGGCGCGGGCTTTGGATTTATTTGTTCGCGCTCGCGCCGGTGTTGCTATTCGCGGCCAATTCGATTTACGCGCCGCGCGAACAGGCACGGCTGGCCAGAATCGCCGAGGGGCATCCGCTTACCCTCACCAACCTGACGGCGATCACCCGCGGGATGAGCAACAGCGTCGTGATCGGTCAACTGGGCGAACCGTACCAGCAACGCACGTGGCGGCACCGGATTGAAGGGGGCCGGGTGAACGAGCGCGGATTCTACCGGTACACCGACGGCCGGAGCGATTTCACGTTCCACTTCTCCAACGGGCGGGTGCGCTTTATCGAGCGAAGCGATCCCGAGACGGTGCGGCAGCAACTCCTCATTTTTGCGACTGATATTCCGGTTTTATTTTCTGCGGCTGGCGGTGTTCTTTGGTTGCGTCGGAATTTTCACGAACCTTATCCGCGGGGAGATGCTCGACAAAAGCCTTCACTTCTACCTGCTCACACCGGTTCGGCGCGAATTCCTGCTGGCGGGGAAATATCTCGCCGGCTTGCTCGCGACGGTGGTAATTTTCACCGCCAGCGCCGCGCTGCAATGGAAGGCGATGCTCTGGCAATTCGATCATCAAGCCGTGGCCGGGTATTTTGCCAGTCCATCGGCGGCGCATCTTCTGCCTTATCTGGGCGTCACCGGGCTGGCTTGCGCCGCCTACGGCAGCGTGTTCCTGTGCGCAGGACTTCTCTTCCGCAACCCCATCGTACCGGCCGCCGTCGTACTGCTCTGGGAAAGCGCCAATCTTTTTCTCCCGGCGACGCTCCAGAAGCTGGGCGTGATTTACTATTTGCAATCCCTCTGCCCGCTGGCCGCCACGCCGGACAGCTCCATGCCCGTGCCGCTCACGCTCTTGATTTCAGCCACGCCGTCCGAGTCCGCGCCGGTGGCGCTGGCCTGCCTGATCCTCTTCACGCTGGCGGTGCTGGTGTTCTCCGGCATCCGGTCCAGGAAGCTTGAAATCAATTACAGCACTGATTAATTGCGCCAACGTGACATGCAACGATTAAGACTGTCTGACGTCTGCTGCCAGGATCGGGCTGGGTTTGAGGGGAAGAACACGGAGTTTACGCGGGGTTGTCCTGGGAATTGGAGGGGAGAAGATAGGGACGGTGCCGATGGTCGAGAAGGCCAGGCAGCGGATGTGAGTGCGTTTTATCTGAATTCGCGGAAAAGTCAGAGTGGACTCGGCTAAAGGCTAAAGGCGGAAGCCGCGTGAACGCGGAACTACAAACGGGAAAGGTCGGAGCGGAGTGACGTCGGCACCAACCAGACTGCCAACGCGCTGGGAAAAATTGGGCAGTCTAATGTCATTCTCACCCCTCACCCTGGCCCTCTCCCCGTTGAGGGGGGGACGGGGAGAGGGAAAAGATCACCCCGCCCATTCGGAATATCATTTATACATGATAAGGCGTTTTTATCTTGTTAATGTGATAACACACAACGGGATCGGCGTCATGAGAATAATTTCGCACATGAAAACATAGTTGCTGTTGACAACAAAACAAAGTTGCCATATGCTAAAAAACAGAGTTGAAGCAATATGGCCGGCAAACAACGACATAGGTTGGCAGATGCCTTGGAGCGAGCACGAGCCAAGGCAGTCAAGGAGGTGGTGAATTCTGCAAATTTGAAACGCCCGGACAAGGAGCTTCTTTTAAGGAGCGGTTACCTGCAGGAGATTTGCAAGGGTTGGTATTTGCTCAGCCGCCCCGGGCAAAGAGCCGGGGAAAGCACTGCTTGGTATGCTTCCTTCTGGGATTTCTTGTCGGTATATCTGAACAAGCGTTTCGGGAAAAAATATTGTCTGACCGCGGGGTCGTCAGTTGACATCCAGATCGGTTCCAATCTTATTCCATGTCAGGTCACTGTTATGGCCTCGCACGGAGGTGCAATGGTCCTAAAACTCCCACACAACACCTCCGTTTTGGCGTATCAGGACCCCAAAAACCTGCCGCAGACTGTTGAATCTGTAAACGAGGTACGCGTGATGTCGCTGCCGACAGCCTTGGTTCGCATCCCGGCCAGTTTTTATCAAAACCGGGCAACCGATGCCGAAATTGCATTGCGGTCCGTCAAGTCGAGCAGTGAATTAATTCGTGTCATTTTGGAGTTGGAATCACCGACTGTGGCAGCCAGGTTGGCTGGCGCCTATGAGGCGATGGGGGACCATGAAAGGGCTCGTGAAATCTCCGATGCCGTAAAATCCACAGGAATGGACTGTGTGCCGGCAAACCCTTTTGTGCGTCCGATGCCTGACTTCGGAGCAAACATCAGGTTGCTTTCACCCTATCCCGGCCGGATACAGGCGTTGTTCCGTGAATCACGCGAGTCTGTGGCCAAAATATTTGCTGGCTTGCCGCCTGAACCCATCCACGACACCGAAGCTCTCTTGGAGCATATCGAGGCTGTTTACGAACATGATGCCTACAACTCACTCTCGATTGAAGGATATCGTGTGACGCCGGAACTGATCCATAAAATGAGAGCTGGAGTGTGGAATCCAGATGCTGATCCGGATGACAAACAGGAGGCCGCAGCGATGGCAGCCAAGGGCTACTTGGAAGCTTCAAGTTGGTCGAACAGAGCGTTGAAAAGGTGATCAACGGTGCTTCATCGCCAACGGTCGCCGAAAATGACTATCAATTGTGGTATCGCGCGCTTTTTGGGGAATCTGTCAGAGCCGGCATCCTGGAACCCTTTCAACTTCCCGGCCATCGGAATGGGCCTGTCTATATTCGAAGTTCCCGACACGTTCCGCCGCCTCATACAGCCATAGATGATGCCATGAAGGCATTGTTCGACTCCATGCGGGCGGAAAAAGAGCCAATTGTTCAGGCCGTATTAGGGCATTGGTTGTTTGGTTACATCCATCCTTACAAAGACGGAAATGGCAGGGTCGCCCGTTTTTTGATGAATTTGATGCTTGTCTCTGGCGGCTATCCATGGACGATTGTTCGGAATATTCGAAGGAAGCAGTATCTCGAATCGCTTGAAGCGGCATCCACAGGCCGGGATATTGTACCGTTTGCCCGTTTTATTCGGGAAGAGATGTCAGTGCAATGGTAAGGGCGCCCATGGACTTTGGACCGTTCGCAAAGATGATTCTGTGCCAAACTGGGTACAGGTCGCATTCTGCCGGCGAGATTTCCAGGCCAGATTGCGGATGCCGTTATCGGCGGACTCAAGGGAAGTGCGGCCATGTTGGCAGCAGAGGTCTCCCCGCTGAAATTGCGCGTCCGATTGCCACGGCAAAGCGGCCGGGCAATGGGTGAATTCGCGGGGCTTTTCGCCACGGGTGTTGCGGGCGGGAAAGGCCATTTTTTCCCGCGTTTGCACTCTCAATATGCCTGATTTTATTCACTACTCAAGCATAATCCGCCACTACCCAACTATACCCTTTTTAACTCCTTTGGTGTCCGTTTTGGTGTCCGCGAAATGAAGTTGCTCAATGCAGTTGTTTGTTATGAAACCTCCTTGAGAGAAAAGCAAACCTGCGGTTCCGTCCGCAGTAGTCTATCGGCATCGGCGTGACTGGCAACGGTCGGGTCGGAAGCTGCTGAGACAATGCACCTCACCATCCCGGTGTGGAAATGACCGCGAGGTTGTTTCTATGACTGCCAGCGTCAAGGCGGTCAGAGGGCTAGACTGGATGACATGCCCAACATAAGTGAACTCCCGATGAGGCGGAAGGGAATGCGCCACTCCTTTAGCAGTGGTAACTGGTCTTTCGGAAAATTTTCGTCCAGTAGATTCAAGCGAAAGCCGGTTCGGAACGTTTCCGCACTGGCTGCCGCGCGGCAAGGCCATATCGTTCGAGCAACGCCTCTTGGGCGAGCCGGACGGCTTCAGCGATGGCACTCAATGGTATGCGCCCGCCCCAGCGCCGGTTGCAGATAAAATCCCACGACCGGCCTTCGGCCACGTCCTCCAAGACTTGCCAAACCATGATACGCGTGCCTTTGAATGTGGGTTTGCCGTGGCAGATTTCCGGATCGGCCACGATGTATTCCCCCAATTCAACGCGCTCTGTTATGTGTTTGCCGTTTTTCATTTTCTTAAATGATACACCGGTAGCGCGCGATTGCCAATAATGTTTCCTGCAATAAACCAGCAGCGCATTCAACGCGAAGTTCTGCGTGGCGGCCGAGACTCCATGCACCGCCAAAATCCGCAGGCATCACCGCCGATGTGACCAAATCGCACGGATGCCGCCACGCTCCGGGACGTTCCCCCGTGGATTTTGAGATACTGCACAGTTCATTCCCAATACGCCTCCTCCGTGCGCAGCGACAAATGTTTGAACCGCGCCACCTCATGGAACTGGGCCTTGGGATTCGCATCCGGTTTGCAGCCTTTGTTGCAGCTTTGGCTGATCGACAATCGGGTGTCAGTATTTGCGAAAAAACATGCTGGACAATCCCTTCGGTTGAGCGCAACTTTTTTGCTAAGAAAAGACAGGCCACAAAATCTAATACCCTTTAAATGTAGGCAATAGAGCGTATGCCATCTGAAAGTTTTGATTCAATCTGCGCATGGATGTGCGTGGAAGCTGAACGCCTTCTGGAATCTCAAGGTATCTCCGCCTCAGCAGCATATGAGGCGATGGCCAACGAGCCAGAACATTTGCAGTGTTGGTGGGAAGGCGCCTTCGAACAAGACGAAGCAGAGACCGCATTACTTCGATCCGCAGCACTTTCAATCGCGCGTGGCCAGCCATTGCCAAAGCTCTCAATCGAACAAAGAGCGCGGCTGGCGTTGCGCTTGCGTTTGGGAGCGCGGATTTTGCGCGCGTTAAGTGGTAGGCACACCGCTCCTCCGACAAAGGGATGGTTTCCAACCAAGCTTCATAAGCTTTCAAAGCGTGAGCTAGTGAAATGGTTGATTGTTGATGCATGGCCAATTTGTGCTGATCTTCTTGAGGGTGTGCTTTCATGGGCTGATGAGTTCGAGCCTCCGCCCGGACGAAGCTATAAGCGACGCCATCCAAGGATTTCAAATGGAGGTTCTTCTAACCTTTCCGCATGACAGATTTAGCGCATTTCAGAAATAACCATCAAAAAAATATGAAATGAAAGTTGAATGCGGTCATTGTGGACAGCACGTTCTAGTGGATGATTGGTCTGTTGGCCAGACCTTCGCATGTCCGAACTGTGGACAAAATATCACTGTGAGACCATCTGGTCCGAGTGCCTCACCGCCTTCGGTGCCGCAGAATATTCCCGCAAAAGAGTTAAAGACCAATATCAAGCAGGGCGCTGCGATTAATGGTTGGGTTTGCTTTAGTGTGGCAACCGCCATCATGTTCATCCCGGATTTCCCAAATAAACTTCACAAGTGGAAGTTAGCGAGTTATATTAAAGCCGCGTAAACAAAGGCTTTTCTCTATGTCCAAGCAAGAAAAAATGACGAACCTGACGGGTGCGTGCAAAAAAGAGGCTCTGCGGGTGACTTTTGACCGCCGCGTGAAGATGGAGTTTCATGGTTCCCAAGTCACCTCCGACGCCGGGTTGCTGGCCTATCGGGAACTGGATGAAGCACTGGAACTGACCGCCTCGGCGGAAGAATTGTTGAGCGATTGGCGCACGGGTCAAAACACCCAACATTCAATGACCGCGATGTTGAGGCAGTCTCTTTACAGCCGGTTGGCCGGCTATGAAGACACCAATGATGCCGAACGGCTGGCAGTTGATCCGGCGATGCGGCAGGTGGTAGGCGGGCGCGCCACCGAACACACGGCGGCCTCGACCAGCCAGATGGGGCGGTTCGAGACCGAGGTGTTGACGCAGCCGAGGAACTTGAACGTCTTGACGAAGTTGTCCGGGACGTGGATTGACCGGCTGCGGGAACACCGAACCATGCGGGAACTGATCCTGGACATGGATAGTTCGGTGAGCGAGACCTATGGCGAACAGGAAGGCACGGCCTACAACGGCCATTTCGCCTGCACCTGCTATCATCCGCTGTTTTGCTTCAACCAGTTTGGCGATGTGGAAGGGACGCTGTTACGCGAAGGCAACGTGCATAGTGCCAAGGATTGGCGGGCAGTGCTGGAACCCATAGTGACCCGCTACCAAGGCAGGAACTTGCGGCGTTATTTTCGGGCCGATGCCGCCTTTGCCCAGCCGGAACTCTATGAGTATCTGGAAGCCAAGGGCTTCGAGTATGCCATCCGTCTGCCGGCCAACGATGCGTTGTTGCGGGACATTGAGCCGCTGCTGACCCGTCCGGTGGGCCGTCCATCAAATACGCCGGTGGTCTGGTATGCCGGCTTTTTGTATCAAGCCAAGAGTTGGAGTTGCGCCCGCCGGGTGGTAGCCAAAGTGGAGTGGCACAGCGGCGAACTGTTCCCTCGCATCGGCTTCATCGTGACCAACCTGAAGCGACCGCCCAAAGCGGTGGTGCGATTCTACAACCAACGGGGAACGGCGGAACAGTGGATCAAGGAAGGGAAGAACGCAGTCAAATGGACGCGGCTATCGTGCCATGATTTTGTGGACAACCAAGTGCGGCTGCAACTGTTCGTGCTGGCCTACAACCTGGGCAACTTTCTGCGGCAGGCGGTGCTGCCCCGGTCGGTGCAACACTGGACGCTGACGACGCTGCGGGAGAAATTGATTAAGATTGGGGCCAAGGTGGTGCGCCATTCAAAGAAAGTGGTCTTCCAGATGGCGGAGGTGGCGGTGCGGCGAGAGTTATTCTGGTCCATCTTAGGCTGTGGAAATAAATAACATTTACAACTTGTGAGCGGGATATATGATGTAATTCCATTCCCCATGAAAGCGCTCCGGCTTTAAATGGATGCTCGCCATTTGCTCGGGCGTGACTTTTTTTCCTGGCTGGTAGCGGCGGCGGTCCAGCCGGCAGTTGACCTTGAGTCCTTTGGCGGTGGTGGTGCAGGCAATCAAGCCAACCACCGTTTCGTAGTCGCGCAGGGGTTCGCCGCGCCAGTTGGACGAAATAAACGAGAACAGGCGATGCTCGACTTTATTCCATTTACTGGTGCCAGGCGGAAAATGACAGACCGCAATCTCCAAGCCTGTCTGGTTGGCCAATTGCTGCAATTCCCATTTCCAAAGCCGCAGGCGATAGCCATTACTACCCCCGGCATCGGCCGTAATCAGCAGGCGGGTAGTTTGCGGATACAATCGCCGACCTTCGTGGCACCACCAACCACGGATCGAGGCGACGGCAAAGCGGGCCGTATCGTGATCGGTTCCAACATTGACAAAACCCCTGTTCTGGGTCAGGTCGTAGATGCCGTAAGGGTAGGCACGCGGCACCGTCGGATCTGGAAAATCATGATCCTGAACCTTTTCCGCAGATCCTTGGCGACGCCATTGCCGGCCTTTGTTTTCCAAGTTTCCGACCAACTCCTTCTTCTTGGTGTCCACCGAAATCACCGGATGGCCGCGCCGCATGGCCAGTTGTACCTGCCGGTTGATGTGTCGAAACTGAGCGTCGCGGTGCGGATGCTGATCCCCCTCCTCGGTCTTCCGGTTGCTCTGCAGACTGTAATCCATCTGTCGAAGCAATTGCCCCGCCTTTGCGTGGCTAATGCGGTGTCCTCGTCCGGCCAGTTCGTCCGCCAATGTCCGTGTGCTCTTACAGGTCCAACGCAACGGCGATTCCGGATCACCCCGCGTCAACGGTTCCACCAAGGATTCCAGCAGCGTGGGCAATTGGGGATCGTGCTGGACCAGCGAATGCCGTCCGCCGCCCACGTGGCGGATGCACTCCAGCGGCAAGGCGGGCGCATCCAATTCTTGAATGCCTTTCATGATGGTGACACGCGACAATCCGCAGGCACGGCTGACCAAAGACACCCCGCCGTAGCCCAGTTGCGCGGCTTCGGCGGCGGCCAGCATCCGTCGCGATCGTTCATTAAGATGCGGCCAGAGACTCTGCAATTTCCGC
The DNA here is from genome assembly GCA_963755515.1 of uncultured Verrucomicrobiae bacterium. GTDB lineage: Bacteria > Verrucomicrobiota > Verrucomicrobiia > Limisphaerales > UBA11358 > UBA11358. The sequence goes on from CAVWKA010000015.1 coordinate 131,489, forward strand.
CGCACTGCTTGCAGCAATACCATGGAAGAAAGAATAGCATCACTCTACGAAGTTGTAAATGTTATTTATTTCCACTTCCTTACAGGCCATAGGCCGCCTTCGCCTGTCCGTCACGGCCAGTGGATGAACGAAAGACGAATGAAAACGCCGGACAACACGGGTGAAATGTCGCTGCCTCCGGCTCAAGCGGCTGGTTGGAGCGTCCAACCCCCTGCCCAACAGCACGACGGCTCTGAAAAACAGGGTTTTGGTGTTGAAAAATGGCTTGACAAGCCAAGTGATGGGAGGAAAATCGCGGAAACGAGTGGAAAAATTCAATTTGCACCATGAACATTAACTCAAATGGGAAATCCCGGATCAAATGATCAAGCCATGTTGAAAATATGACAATATCATTAACTGACCCCTTTACGGAAAGCTTTTACCGCAATGGATGTCGCCAAAGCCAGCAAAATCAAACGCTTTCTTGCTCCGCGCTCAGTCCGACCGGCCGCAGGCGGCACATGAAGGAGCGAGTTTTAAGTGCGATTGTAACTGGCTGTATTTCATTGATTTACGCCTTATCTAAGGGCCATTCAGGACTGACCCGTTTCAAACTGACTACTCTGGCGTTGTGCCGGGACTTATTGCGGCAGGGTATTCTGCATCGTATATCGCAAGTTTGGGTGACCTTGGCGGTCTTAGAAGTAATAAAACTCCCAACTGCCGTGGGAATGCTGTCACTTTGGAAGCCTACATGCGGTCGCGACTCTCTTTTTATGGTCATGGAACGCCTGCATACGTCGCAGGCACTGTTATTGAATACTCATGAGAGCCATGCCAAGGGGTGCCCGGTTGTTGTGGTCCAGTATTGGTGCCATAATGTTAATTCCGAATTCACAAATTGGGATGGATGACTGGATGGCATTTGCATTCCGTTATTGGCCAGATTTGCTTCTCGCAGTTCTGGCAATTGGAATAAGTGTTTTCTTGTGGACAACCAGACGACCAGATGGGCATCGGCTCCGAGCGGCAGTTGCGATTATTTTAGTTGCGACCGTAATCTGTGGCATTCATGTCGCGTTCACGGCCAGACGAAATTTAACCCTAACGTTGCTTGGGGCAGAAGATGATCGGGTGGCGGAGGCAGCCTATCAGAACTTTTCAAAACAGACATCACTTAAAGATGCGATAGGGCTTTTGCGCGACAAGCGCGAGGACTCAAACGTCCGATTTTATGCTGCCTGCCTTGTTTCCAAAATCCTCGCTACAAACGGCGAGACAACTGTGGCACAGGTGCTGAAAGAGGTCCAGGACGCACCTGAGATTAAACCACAATTCTTTGGGACAAATTCCGTAAACAAGAAGTTCGTTTACTTGGAGAATCCCATATCGGTTCAAAGCGTGATTGGACAGCAATTAGATAGCGTTCAGAAATCAGAGAGACCAGTCCCTTGATTCCATTAGTGATTCGGTTAGAACGATGGCCGGAGAACCGACCAAAACACGAAACGGGTCAGTCCTGAATGCCGCTTAGTTAAGGAATGAAACACGCAACTTGCTCAAATACAGCGGCTTGTGAATCGGAATATGCCGCTCCTACGGAGCTTGGAACTCTCAGGCGGCTGGTTCTACATATATGTCGCGCCTACGGCGCTAAAGGCAACGTTATCGCATGTCATTGCGTACCAAAGTTTTGTATGCTAACTAAGCGCCATTCTTAACTGACCCCTTTATGCTGTTATGGCATTGGCTCGCGATATGCGTCTGCCGTCGGCCTTTACCGCCAGAAACGGGTTGACGAGCTTTTAGCGATTCTTGACGTGGATTCGGAGCGAGAGATGGTGACGACGATGCTGAAGAAGGCTAAGGCAGTAGAGAAGGTTGATACCATTTTGAGCGCGATCACACCTTTCCGCAAGAGCATAGCCACGACAGAGCCTACTCAGGTCATTTACGCGGTGTGTGGTGTGCTGCAAGTTTCAGCAGAATACGCCGGGCCTAACCTTTAGCAGTGTATCCCTCGCAACGCCGCCAAAGCGCGTGATTCTGCAAATCAAGATGGCGCGGCGGCGCGAGGGATACACTGCTGTTGAACTGAGCCGCTGAACCGGCGGTGCTCTTACTGGGGAAAGTAAATCCGTGCCAGTCTCCAAACCCGTTGCTGATGGCCTGGACACCGGCCCGAGGAGGCGTTGGTGAGCCGCTCATGGGGCGAAAACTGCTCCGCCACCGCTCCGGGCGCAAGTAAAATCAACGTTGCGGTGGCTGGCTTGGTCCATGGACGCGCTGGTTACCATTGCTCTCACTCAGAGCCTGTCGCGTCTGGTCCGCGACCCTCACCTGGAAGAACGCGCCCCCCGCGCGTCCGGTAAAGGTATTAGCGAGTTTTTGGCGCAGGTTCCGAGCGCGGAGCCGGCGGAATGGGACAAGCTGCCGGAGGATTATCAACGGAAATGATTTGCTACCGCGATGAAGGCCGTTCGATTTGCGGCGGGCTGGCGCGCTAAAATCAGTACAGTTCGCACATCGAGTCTGTTCCCAAGTGCTTGAGAAATTTTGACACGAGCCTCTGAAGTTGATTAGGCTCGCCAATCGAAATCCAGTCCTCCACGCTCCCGCGAAAGCAGTACCGCTCCGGGTCGAATACGCGCGGAACCGCATCACGCAGCACGAATCTCATTACTCCAAGCTGGTAAAAATGACCCCGGCCGACGAGCGCCCGGAAGATTAAATACAGAGCGCTCTTCCATCGCCCGAGCAACAACTTTCAGGCGGCCCGGGCCGCGTAAACGCGGAACTTTCATGGAAAGGCTAAAGGCTAATGGCTGAAGGATGAAACTTTAACAAAAGGGAACGACGAAGACCGGATTTAACCGCGAATTAACGCGAAGGGACGCGAATGGAAAGGGGAAAAGCACATTCTCACGCAAAGGTCACAGCCGCCGTCGCCGAGGCTGGAGTTTTCATGGAGGGTGTAGGCCACGGGCGGACGATGACGCTCCTGTACGGAAGCTCGGGAATCTATTCTTGTTGGGTTCTACACGTATGGCGCGCCTACGGGGCTGGGACAACGAGGGGAAGAACACGAAGTTTATGCGGGCAGGTTTCGAGAATCCAAACGGGAAAGGTCAGAGCCATTGGAACGGATAATTGTTGAGCCGGGCAGCAATAATTCACCGTCGCGGCACGCAGCGGAGTTGGTCACGTAGTGGAGGCTGCAGGCATTGATCCCGGTGGCGATGATTGGCAAGTGGGCAAATTGGCTACCGTGCCGGATAAATTCATGGGCTTCGCACCAACTCCGGATAGATGCCTCCGTCAGCCGACAAGTTGATGTCCTCAAAGAATATACCCCAAAGCATGGGCGAAATTGGATGGCCGGCCTGGTTCACATCCACTCGGATCATTGCTTGAGCAAAGAGAGAACACCCTAGCAGACAACCCGACGCGGTGAGGAATGAAGTTTTCATTTTTGAAAGTGTTTTTATACGTTTTTATTGCATATTTCAGGTAATTCCAAACCATTTCATCGGATCGTTGCTTTCTTTTTTTAGACCATTGCAACGTTTGTTTTTCCAACATAAGTGCTCAACGCCCCGGACCCCCGGATCCCGCGAATGTCCCAGCCCCCTTCAGACTGCATTCTTTTCCTGTTGGAACCAAATCTCCTTTTCCGCCTCTCATTTTCGATGAGTTGGAGATTCTTCCGTCGCCTGTTTATTTGCGGTCTCATGTTGGCAGCCGCCTCATTGACACGGGCTGCCATTGTTTGGGATGGACCATTAATCACCTATATCCAGCCTGCGCCCGATCCCACCGAGGCCTCCGACCAGGACCGCATCACGCCGGACGTGTGGCTCACACGCGCCACGTCTAAAGGCCTTTTCAATGCATTTTATGAAACCAATGCCACGACGTTTAGTCCCACGAATACGGAATGGGCGCTTGGAACAATCACCAATTTTTCCTCGCTGACCTATACCAACTGGCTGGCACTGCTCAATGGCGCATCACCGGTCGTATTGGTCGGGCAGCCAATGGTCTTATATCTCGTCTCGGATGATATTTATCTCTCCATCGAGATCACTTCATGGGCCTCGGGAGGCAGCGGTGGATTTACTTACGAGCGGTCAACGCCGGTCATCAACGATTCGCAGGCAACAGCGGCCAATGGGCAGTTTTCATTCAATTACGCCACGGAAACCAACTTTATCTATGTCATCGAAAGCTCCACCAATCTGGTGGATTGGGTTTCGCTCTCAACGAATACCGCCAGCAGCAGTTCGACGCCGTTTTCGGACGGATTGAATCCAAACGGAACCCAATTTTATCGCGTAAGTTTATTGCCCCAACAGTGAAATGCTTCCTTCACCATATTGTAACATTTTTTTTGGAACCTGAGGCGTCTTCAAATCTCACACTTGCAATGAAGAAGTTAAGGATATTTTCAAACATCTTTTGCCACGGAGTGATTTTGGCACTTTTGCTGGCGGCGGTTTCGTTGACCCATGCTTCCACCATTTGGAACGGCCCTACCAACGGCTTTTTTCACGCCGTCGGCGGACTTTCAGACGAAATTACGACAAATGTAATCATCACCCGCGGCGGGTTGGGAGGGTTGTATAATTCATTCCTCGAATCCGGCGCCGTCGCCGGCGTCAGTCCCAAGGGCACCACTTGGGCCTTGGGATCGCTTTCCAACTTAAGCACCTTGACATTCGCAGCGTGTCCTCTGGAGATGAGTGAACGCCCGCCGAACGATGTGGGTAATACCTATGTTGTGCATTTGCTCACCAATAATATTTATTTGCAACTCACGCTCACTAATTGGGGCGGCGCGGGCGGCAGCGGCAACACCACATTTGGTTATACCCGTTCATCGCCAACTGTGCCGCCCGTCATCACCAGCCCTTCCGGCGGCGCCGTCTTTGGAGCGCGCGGCGAACGTTACCATTCAGGCGTCTGTCGCCGCCAATGTCCCAATAGCCTTCACCAATGTGCAGTTTTATACCAACAACGTCCTCTTGGGGTCGGTTTCGGCACAGCCCTTCAACTTTACCGCCAATAATCTCGCCGCCGGCGCTTATTCCCTGACTGCGGTCGAAATCGCGGGCGGAATAGCGACGACTTCCGCGGCGGTCAACATCACGGTCGGTTCACCACTCACGGTAACCATTACCAACCCGGCCGCAGGCGCGGTCTTCAGCGCGCCGGCAAACCTGACCGTTGATGCCACTGCATCGGACTCCATTGGCACGGTGACCGGCGTGGAATTTCTGATTAGCGCCGGAGGCGGCACCCTCATCATCAGCAACATCACCGCCAGTCCCTACGTGGCGGTGACCAACGACATTGGCGCGAATAACTATACGTTGACGGCCATCGCTTCGGACAACGACGGCTTCAGCAGCACCAATTCGATCCTCATCAGCGTAGTCACGCCGTTGCCGGTTTCATTGGGCAGTCCGGTGGTGATTGGCCCGGCCAATTTTGAATTCAACTATGCGGCGAACGTGGGTTTGAGTTACGCCGTCCAGGTCTCGACCAATCTGACTTTGGGGAATTGGGTTTCGCTGGCGACCAATGTGGCTGCCAGCAACCCGGTGGTCTTTGTGGACACCAATGCCACCAACAATGGCGGCTATTATCGCGTGGGACTATTGCCAAACCCTTGATCAACCAGAACAACCTGGCCGCACGGTCATGGCCCAAAGCCGTGACCGCTGGCCCCGTTCCATCGCTTGAAGCCCAAGACTAAACGACTTCGATGGCTGGCGGCCATGATGGCGGGAGCCGGATTCGGCGGCGCGCTGGTCCTGCTGAATTCCTGTTCGACCGACCGCACGGTGTTTGTGCCGCTAAAGATTGATGGCGCGACGTATGTCGGGGACAAGGCCTGTGCTTATTGTCACGCGGATATTGCGCGGGTTTTTCCCGCCAGTTCTCATGCAGGATTGCGTTTGGCCAATGCCAGCGCGGCCGGCCAATACGGTTGCGAATCGTGCCATGGGCCGGGCAGCAAACATATCGCCTGGGGCGGCCAGGGCGGCCTCGATAAATTCATCATCAACCCGGGCAAGGACCCGCAGGCCTGCCTGCAATGTCATTTGGAGGTCAATGCCGAATTTCATTTCCCACAACATCACCCCGTGCTTGAGGGCCACATGAATTGTGTCCAATGCCACGACCCTCATGGAATGGACATCATGAAACCGGAAGGGGGATTGGCCATGTCCCGATTGAACGAAACCTGTGCCCAATGCCATCGGGAAGAGACGCAGCCGTTTGTTTATGAGCATCCCGCCATGCGCGAAGGCTGCACGGTTTGCCACAACCCCCACGGCTCGATCAATGCGGACATGTTGATTGAACCGGACTCGAATTTGTGCCTGCGTTGTCATGCGCAAGTGCCGGAGCCGGGCGCCCCCGGCGTGGTTCTGATCGGCGGCAGAAACCATACGGCCGACCTGGCGTTTGGCAGTTGTTGGACCGCGGGTTGTCACACCGCGGTTCATGGTTCAAACGTTCATCCGATTCTCCTCTATTGAATGGCGCACTGTCCATCGCGGTCGCGTTCAGGCAAATCAGCATTTTTCTGCTGGCCTTCACCGGCTGTTGGGTCGTCTCCGGCGCGGACCTCGTCGTTTCCAATCTGCCCCCACCAGCCAAAATCCAGATTGATTTTGCCCGCGACATCAAACCGATTTTGGAGGCCAATTGCCTCCGTTGCCATGGCCTGGAGAAGCCCAAGAGCCATTTTCGCCTGGATAATTTGGCGGACGCCTTAAGAGGCGGTGACAATAATACAAACGACATTATCCCCGGTGATGGCGCCAAAAGTCCGCTGATCCATTATGTGGCCTATCAGGTGGAGGACATGGAAATGCCGCCCGTCGGAAAAGGAAGACCGGCTTTCAAGCAATGATGTATCGTTGCTGCGCGCCTGGATTGACGAGGGTGTGAATTGGGACACCGGCTTGTTGACCAACAATTTTGATTTTTCATTTACGCCGGTGATCGGGGTCAACGAGGTCAGCGGCAACAAATCGGAATTTCGCGAACAAAACTGGCAGCCCGACGGTGTCAACGGCGGAGTGGAGGATTTTCAACTGTATCAGCAAACAGGTCCCGATACCACCCTGCTCGTCAATGGCCATGTGTTGCCTGACGATTACTCTCTCTCCGCGGCGCTGGATAGGCCCGATTTGGGATTCATCCATGGCGGCTGGCAGCAGTTTCGCAAATATTACGACGATACCGGCGTCTATGATCCGTCCCTGCTCCCAACGGCGCCGAGTCTGGATGAGGATTTGCATCTGGATGACGGCAAAGCCTGGGTTGATTTCGGGCTGACCCTGCCGGATTGGCCGAGGTTGGTTTTGGGTTATGAATACGATTACCGGGTAGGGAACCAGGCGCTCAACGAATATGGCGCGGTCGGCACCGGCTTCGGCGCGTCCGCGAACATTGCTCCCGCCAGCGAAAGCGTCAACGAATCCGTCCATATCATCAAATTTGATCTCGATGACGACATCAACGGCGTGACGATTGAAGATCGTTTCCGCGGTGAGTTTTATGACCTCAAGACCGCCGGCACCAACACCGAATTTGGTCCGCTCGCCGAAAGCGTCAGCCAGGGCACCAGTTATTTTCAAGGCGCCAATATGGTCCGTTTGGAAAGAAGGTTCAACGATTGGTTCTTCGGCTCGGCCGGCTATCTCTATAGCAAGCTGAATGCGAATTCCTTCTTCATCATGGACGATCCGACATTGCAACAAACCGTCACCATCCCCCAGATCACTTTGGAACGGGAATCGCACGTCGGCAATGTGAATGGACTGGTCGGCCCGTTCAATGGCCTGACGGCTTCCACCGGCGTCCAAGCCGAATGGACGCGGCAGAGGGGCTTTGGCACGGGAACGTTCGGGCAAGCCGTCGCCCCACCGCCGAATTTTATCGTTCCCTTCGACGAAGATTCCGATTACGACAAAGCGTCGCTTCAGGAAAACCTGTCGTTGCGTTATGTGAAAATTCCGTTCACCACCCTCTATGCCGAAGCGCAAACGGAACAGCAGGACATCGGACAAGATGACCAATTTGCCGCTCCGGAGGACATTCTAAACAACGCGGTTTTCCTTCAACACACCGCCTTCTCCAGCCAATCAGACGACTTGCGGTTTGGTTTCAGCGCTTCTCCCTGGCGAAGCGCCGCTTTTACCGCCCAGTATCGGCGGTATGAAGACGACAGCCACTATCACAGCGACCCGTTGATTCAGCCCAGCCCCACGGCCTATCCCACGTTCATCCGCTCCCGGCAGCTCATTACCGATGAGGTTGAGACCAAACTGATTCTATATTTCAGTCCGCGTTTCAAAGCCATTTTCTCCTATCAATATCAAGACGATGCTTATGACGTGGACACGGGGCCTTACCTCTTGTTCGGCACCACCCTGGCCCCTGGCGGTGGATTAATCGCCGGGCAGGATTACTCCCATATTTTCTCCGTCAACGTCACGGTTACCCCCACGCCACGCCTTTACCTTTCCACCATGTTTTCTTATCAGCTTTCGGATGCCACGACGATGGCCAATGGCTCGCCTGCCGTTGCGCCCTATCGCGGCAACGTTTACACCCTCCTCGCCGAAGGCACGTATGTTCTAAGCAAGACCGCTGACCTGTTCGCCGGCGGTTTCTTTTCCGACGCCAGCTATGGCCAGAATAATTTCGCCGGCGGTGTGCCGCTGGGCATTGACTATCGGGAGCGCAATTTCCAGGTGGGACTCGTGCGACGGCTGGGCAAAAATGCTTCCGCCAGGTTGCAATACCGGTTTTCCTGTTACAACGAACCTACCAGCGGTGGGGCAAATAATTATACCGCCCATTCTGTCTTCGGTTCGGTCACGTTCCAACTGCCCTAACTAATATTTCGCCTTAACATCCCGCTTGCCATTACAGAAAACCCGCCCACAATTGTGGCGAAAAGGTCGTTTCCGATAAATAGCGCGGAACATTTGAAAAGCTGAAGCCTCATAATCTGGCGCCATGTATGTCTGAAGGCGTGGATTTTGACAGTTTAGTGGCACATCATTACGAGCCGCTGTATCAATTCGCGTTCAGTCTCACGCGCGATGAAGCGGATGCTTGCGATTTGACCCAACAGACCTTTTGCATCTGGGCGACCAAAGGCCATCAACTGCGCGACGTATCGAAAGTGAAAACATGGCTCTTTACCACGTTGCACCGCGAGTTTCTCGGTGCGCGGCGAAGACAGACCCGCTTTCCCCATATCGAATTGGATTGTGCCGCCGCGGAATTGCCCGCCGTTTCGCCTGTGAACGCGAACCAGCTCGACACCGCGAAATTGCTCGATGCCCTTTCGCAACTCGAAACGATTTACCGCGGCCCGGTTGCCTTGTTCTATTTGCAGGATTATTCCTACAACGAAATCGCCGAAGCGCTCGAAATTCCTCTCGGCACCGTCAAATCGCGCCTCACCCGCGGCCTCGCCCGGCTCTATCATTTGCTTTCCGATAAAATCAAACCATGAACCGCGACGAAGCCAAAGCCATCCTGTTGCTCTACCGCTCCAGCGCCGATGCGGGCGATCCGCAGGTTGCCGCCGCGCTCGCCTTCATGAAGAGCGACCCCGAGTTGCGCGAATGGCTCGATGATTATTGCGCCCAACACAAAATTCTGCGCGAAAAACTCCGGCAAATTTCGGCCCCGCCCGGACTGAAGGAACAAATTATTTCCGAACAAATGGCCTTGGCGAAAAACACTTCGCAGCGCCAAAAGATTGTGGCCACGGTTGCGCTGGCGGCCATCGTCGCGTTGCTGGCCATGATCGCCACGCTGTATTTCCCCATCGCCCGCCGCCCGGTTCCGCCGCCGCCCGGTTCCCTTGCTGACTACGAAATGACCATGGTCTATCGGGCCATCGGCGGTTATGGGATGAATCTATCCACCAACAAAATGACGCAAATTCGGGCGTACCTCGCTAAAAACCGATGTCCGTCGGATTACACCCTGCCGGAGCCGCTCGAAAAAACCGCCGCGACCGGTTGCGCCATTTTCTCCTGGGAGAACGTAAAAGTTTCGATGATTTGTTTCAGCACCGGCAGACCGTTGCCTCCATCCCAGCCCGGTGATTTGTGGTTGTTTGTGGCGCCCGGAAACATCATTACGAACGCGCCGGACACGGCCACGCCGCAGCTTGCCGAAGTCAGTGGCGTGTCGGTCGCCGCCTGGACGCAGGATGGCAAATTCTATCTGCTCGCCACGCCGGGCGGCAAACATACCGTTCAGAAATACCTTTAGTTTGAAAAAGGGACGGCTGATTCACCGAGATCACGGGTCTGCAGATGCGGAAGGCCAAGACAGAAGATTGAGGATGGAGAAAGGCGGAAGACACTTCCATGGAGCCACGCGCGCGCAGTGAATCGAAGCGCCACGACGAATCCAACTTGCCGCGGGTCACAGACCCGCGCTCCGATGCATTCTGCATTGCCCGCCGCTTGAAATTTCCGCAAAATCTCCGGCTCAATGTCAAGCAGCCGCCGACAATATCCGTTTCATCTGATCGAACCCAAATGGCAAAAAATCTGGGAGGACCATCAGACCTTTCGCGCCTTCAATCCCGGTGACGAAATCCCTCCGAACCATCCCTTTGCCAGGAGACACAACCTTTCCGGCAAGGTTTCCGCCGGGCAGTTGCCACGGAAATTTTATATCCTCGACATGTTTCCCTACCCCAGCGGGGCGGGCCTGCACGTCGGCCATCCGGAAGGCTACACCGCCACCGATATTCTGGCCCGCTACCAGCGCGCCCGGGGCTTCAACGTCCTGCATCCCATGGGCTGGGACGCCTTCGGCCTGCCCGCCGAACAATTCGCCGTCAAGACCGGACAACATCCACGGAAGACGACGGAGGAGAACATCGCCACGTTCAAGCGCCAGATTAAATCGCTCGGCTTCAGCTACGACTGGTCGCGCGAACTCGCCACGACCGACCCGGATTATTTCAAATGGACCCAGTGGATTTTTCTCAAACTGTACAACTCCTGGTTCAATCCCCAAACCAATCGCGCTGAACCCATTGAAACGCTCAATTATCCGGACAATTTCCAAGGCGAAGAGCAAAGGAGAATGTTCCGTGATTCCAAACGCCTCGCTTACGTGGCTGAAGCGCCGGTCTGGTGGTGCGAACAGCTCGGAACGGTTTTGGCCAACGAAGAAGTCGTGGACGGCAAAAGCGAAGTGGGCGGCTTCCCCGTCGCCCGCAAGCCGATGCGCCAATGGATGCTGCGCATCACCGCCTATGCCGAACGGTTGATTGCCGATCTCGAGACCATTGACTGGACCGAATCACTCAAGGAAATGCAGCGCAATTGGATCGGTCGCAGCGAAGGCGCGGAAGTGGATTTTGAAATTGCCGATTGCCGATTGCCGATTGCCGATTCAAAGATTTCCGTATTCACGACACGTCCCGACACCCTTTTTGGCGCCACTTACATGGTGCTCGCGCCGGAACACAAGTTGGTGGAGCAAATGACCACGGCCGAACAGCGCGAGGCGGTTGCGAAATATCAAGCCGCAGTTGCCAAAAAATCCGACCTGGAGCGGACCGAACTGGCGAAGGAAAAAACCGGCGTTTTTACCGGCGCATTTGCCATCAATCCGGTCAACGGCAAAAAGATTCCGATGTGGATTGCGGATTATGTTCTCGCGAGCTACGGCACCGGCGCCATCATGGCGGTACCCGCCCATGATACCCGTGACTTTGAATTCGCCACGAAATTCAACCTGCCCATCGTTCAAGTCGTCCAGCCGCCCGACCCAAAATCGGATTGGCGCGGCTTCGTCGGCGATGGCGTGTCGGTGAATTCGTCAAGCGCGGAGATTTCCATTACCGGCCTTTCCACCGCCGAAGCCAAAACAAAAATCACCGGCTGGCTGGAGTTGAAGGGCCTTGGGAAAAAAACGGTCAACTTCAAATTGCGCGACTGGTTGTTTTCACGGCAGCGCTATTGGGGCGAGCCGTTTCCGATTGTCTGGAAGCGCGACGCGAGCGGAAAACTTTATCATGAAGCGCTGCCGGAAGCCGCTCTGCCGGTCCTGCCGCCGGAATTGACCGATTACAAACCCACCGCCACCGGCGAACCGCCGCTCGCGCGCGCGGCGAATTGGGTGAATCTGCCGGACGGCTCGCAACGCGAAACCAACACCATGCCGCAATGGGCCGGCTCGTGCTGGTATTATTTGCGTTACCTGGATGCCGGGAACGATTCGGAGTTTGTTGGGAAAGCGCCGGAAAATTATTGGATGGGCGGAAAATCCGCCGGGGTGGATTTATACGTGGGCGGAACCGAACACGCCGTTTTGCATCTGCTGTATTCGCGGTTTTGGCACAAGGTTTTGTTCGATCTTGGCCACGTCTCCACGCCCGAACCGTTTTTCAAGCTGGTCAATCAAGGCATGGTGCTGGGCGAAGACAACCAGAAAATGTCCAAATCGCGCGGCAACGTCATTCCGGTTGACGCGCCGGTCCGTGAAGTCGGCACCGACGCCTTGCGTCTCTACGAAATGTTCATGGGGCCGCTCGAAATGGTCAAACCGTGGAGCACCAAGGGCGTCGAGGGCGTTTATCGTTTTCTCGGTCGCGTTTGGCGCTTGTTCATCGCCGAAGAATCCGAAACGGCCTTTGAGCAGGCGGAGACGACTGCGGCCTCGCCGAACGTTCAAGATTTGCCGGACCTGCTCAAATTGGATTCGTCCATCAAGGACGTCGGCGGCACGCCAGCGCAATTGAAAGCCCTCCATGCCTGCATCAAAAAGGTCACCGAAGACCTCGACCATCTGCGTTTCAACACCGCCATTTCGGCGCTGATGGTCTTTGTGAACGAGGCGATGACCTGGGAAATCAAACCGGCTCCCGTCCTGCGCGATTTTTTAATTTTGCTCCAGCCTTTCGCGCCGCATCTTGCGGAGGAATTATGGGAGAAACTTCACTTCGCGCTCCCCGCTTCGCGATCCCAACTTTCCCACGCTCCGTGGCCGAAATTTGATCCGGCGTTATTAGTCGAAGCCGAGATTGAAATTCCCGTCCAGGTCAATGGCAAGCTGCGCGATGTCATCAAAGTCCCCGCGGACGCGGACAATGCCACGATTGAAGGGGCGGCAAGGAAATCGGAGAAGGTGCAGCAATTTATTTCCGGCAAAGCGGTCAGGAAAGTCATCTACGTGCCGAAAAGGCTGATGAATTTGATTGTTGGTTGAGGGGGAAATGGCCAGGCGCAAATCAGTTTTGGAATGCTCTCATTAACACCGCGCTTTAGCATTAGGAGGGGACAAAACTGTGCTTGAATTGGCGCGTGATTCGAGTCCTGCTCCTGAATCCGGGGACCCTCACCTCTCCCTTACCCTCTCCCCTCCCATCAGAATGGGAGCGGAGAGGGCACCGCAAGTGGACATCACTGTTCAATCGGTTCGAGTCCTGCTCCTGAATCCGGGGACCCTCACCTCTCCCTTACCCTCTCCCCTCCCATCAGAATGGGAGCGGAGAGGGCACCGCAGGCGGACATCACTGTTCAATCGGTTCGAGTCCTTCTCCTGAATCCGCGGACCCTCACCTCACCCTGACCGCATGAATCAGTTTTCTCCCCACAACCCTCACCCGGTCCCGCGGCGGGACCACCCTCTCCCGCTCCCTCCTTCGCCAGAAGCGCTACGGAGGGCAGGCACGCGGGCGAGGGACAATCTCCCCTCCCATCAGAATGGGAGCGGAGAGGGCACCGCAAGCGGACATCACTGTTCATTCGGACGCCAAGGGGAGTTCTAATGCAAAATCCGGGTTTTAACGGCTTTCGGGCGTGGCGGGCGCGACGAGGCGCAGAAACCGTTGAAACGGTTGGCCGTTCGGACGCCGCTTTCCACCGCGCTCAAGCGCGGTGTTAATGAGAAAACGAACCGTTCAAAATCGGATTTGCGCCCGAAACGCACAAGGGAGATTAAATGGGCTTGAGTTTCGGGAGACGGTTTACCAATCTGTAAAGACCACTCAAATTTTATGAATGAAAATGTACCTCCATCAATCGGCAGTGCTCCGCAACCCAAAACCTCCGCGCTGGCAATTTGGAGTCTGGTGCTGGGGATTTTGGGTATGACGTGTTTTAGCATTTTTGCGGCAATTCCCGGCGTGATTTGCGGCCATAAGGCGCTCTCAAAAATAAAGCGGTCCGCAGGCGCGCTTACCGGGCAGGGGTTGGCCATCGCGGGCCTGGTGACGGGTTATCTCGGAATGGCCTGGGCCGTCATTATGATTCCCTTGATGCTCGCCATCGCCGTGCCGAATTTCATCCAGGCGCGCAACATTGCGATGCAGAATGCCTGCATCAATAATCTCCGGCAGATTGACGCGGCAAAAAAAGAGTGGGCTTTGGAAAACGGGAAAAGTGGAGGCGATGTCCCCACGGCTGCCGATCTCAAACCCTATTTCAAAAACGGTGTGTTTCCGACTTGTCCCGCCGGAGGGACTTATACGATCGGCGCCGTAAGCAACGTTCCGACCTGCTCGATTCCCGGTCATGTATTGCCCGTCACCATCGGTTCCCAATGAAATCGTTCTCAACGAGCGCTGATCGTGAAGGGTAACTTCACCCGGATGTCGTTCGAGGCCGGGCCGATGAGAAATTGATATTTTCCCGGCGCCACCACGTATTCTTTTTTGTCCGTATCCCAATATCGCAGCCGTTCGGCGGGGATTTCCACCGTAACATGCCCGGATTGTCCGCCGATTCAAAGGCACCCGGACATAACCACAGAGAGCGAGTTTCGGTTGAGCAACGTCGGAATCCACATGACGAAAATAGACCTGTGCCACCTCATCTCCTTCCCGCCCGCCGGTATTCTCGACCGTGAACGACACCTTCACCACGCCGGTTCCGGGAATGCTCTTTGAATCCAGTTGTCCATCATGAAATTTGAACCGGGTGTAGCTTAAACCGTAACCGAACGCGAATTCGGGTCTGCCGTTGAAATAGCGGTAAGTGCGGTTGCTCATCGAGTAATCCGTGAAATCCGGCAGGTCCCCCGTCGAAGCATAAAACGTGACGGGCAAATGGCCGCTGGGATTGACGTCGCCAAACAGGACTTCAGCGACGGCGCGTCCGCCTTGTTCACCCGGATACCAGGCCTGGACAATCGCCGGCAGTTTTTTTGCCTCCCACGGCATGGCGATTGCGCTGCCGCTGCAATTTACAAAGATCACCGGTTTGTGCGTGGCCGCCAATGCCTTCAACAAATCGGTTTGGACCGATGGCAGCTCAATGCGCGTCCGGTCCCCACCGGCAAAGCCGTCATAAACGTTGGCGCGCCTCATTTCCTCGCCTTCAAATCTCGAGCTGATTCCGCCCACAAAAACGACCACATCGGCGGATTGTGCCGCCGCCACGGCATCATCCGTTTCTTGCTGACTGGGTTTATTCGAGCCGTCTTTACGCAGCGCCACCGGGCAACCCGGGGTGTAAGTCACCTGGATGCCCGGCCCGGCGACTTGTTCGATGCCGTTTAAAATCGTTACCGGGTGCGACGCCGTGCCATTATAATTGCCTTGCAGCATCGGCACCGAATTGGCGTTTGGGCCAATGACGGCAATGCGCTTGATCTTCGCGCGATCCAGTGGAAGCAGCTCCGTCATTCTTCAACAGCACGATGGATTCTTCGGCGACCTTGAGCGCCAAGCGCCCGATGTTCAGGCGTATCGTTCTGTTCAATGCCGATTTTGGAATACGGGCAATCTTCAGGCGGGTCAAATAAGCCGAGCTTGAATCGCGTCCACAACGTGTAATACAGGGCCTTATCAATTTCCTTCTCGGTAATCAGGCCTTCCTGGACCGCCCGCACCAAGGCGTTGTAATCTCCGCCGCAACAGACGATCGCAGCCGGCCTTGACCGCGTCGGCGGCGGCCTGCCTCGGCGTGTATCACATAATGATGTCCCTTGCGGCCCCCAAATATCATGAATGGCGCCGCAATCCGAAACGACGTAACCGTCAAATCCCCATTGCTTGCGCAGCAGGTCGGTAAGCAGGAAAGAATTCGCGCAGTCAGGCACGCCGTAAAGCGCGTTGTAAGCTCCCATGACTCCGCCCACGTGTCCTTCGCGCACGGCCATCTCGAACTGCGGCAAATAAGTCTCATACAAATCGCGTTCCGGCGGCGTGGCATTGAACCGATGGCGTTCCGGTTCCGGGCCGCTGTGGACCGCATAATGTTTGGCGCAAGCCATCGCCAGCATGTAATTCGGATCGTCCCCCTGCATTCCGTCGAATGAACGCGACACCGCAATGGTGCCCGTCAGAAACGGGTCTTCCCCGTAGGTTTCCTGGCCCGCGGCCCCAGCGCGGGTCGCGGAAAATGTTGATGTTTGGCGACCAGAACGTCAGGCCGCCGAACCATTTTGAGTCTCCGTTGTGTTTCGAGGTGTAATCGTTGAACTTCGCCCGGCCTTCAATGCCGATGACGTGTGATTCCTGATGAATCAATGCAGGATCCCACGTCGCAGCCATGCCAATGGCTTCGGGAAAAACAGTGGCGACGCCGTTGTTGGCCACTCCATGCAAGCGCTTCACTCCAATAATTATATACCGGAAGCCCAAGCCGCCGAATTGCCGGCGCGCTGTTCTGCAACTGCGCAACTTTTTCGGCCAGCGACATCCGCCGGATTAAATCATTTTCGCGGGCCTCCAACGGCTGCGACGGGTCGCGCCAGATTGGCGGGTCGCTGATCTCCGGTACGCGCGTCGCGGCGGCGTCAAAACGGCTCCGCCATTTCCGATGCATTGAAAGCCACGACTGCGCGCGCCCGAAGCGTCCTTCACCTCGAACGTGTTGAATTTCGCGGAATTCTTGACCGCCTGAAAAGAAACCGTCAGCGGCCCCTTGATCGAGTCGTCTTCATGTTCGATCGCGCCGGTGATGTAACAAACCTTTCGCGGGCCGCCGGCAACGGCCACGATGTCGAAATTTGTCGCCAGCGCAACATCACCGCAAGTCACATCAAACAACCGTGTCGCCTGGCTCATTCAGCGCCGCATCCACTTCGCCGATGACGATGGTGTATTTGCCCGCGGGCAAATGCGAGACGCTGACAATGAAATTGTTTCCATAGATTTCCTCATGAAAGGCCGCCGCATTATTGGCGGCCCCCTCGATTGGGATCGTCGCCGCGTCCTTGCGATGCGCGAAGTCACCGCTGAGGCTCACGTCCTGGCCGCAAGAGGCGCAAGTCTCTTCATCCGCAAACGTGACGGGCGCCCAAAGTCCAACACTGGCGAGCCACACGACGAAGAGCAGCGCCGGCGCGAGGGAAAAACCTCCGCTGCGTGACAATCCAAATCGTGGCGATTCGGTTCGAGGCGGTTTCGGCGATGCAAATTTGGATTCTCGGCGCGTCTTGGAGGTTTCCATTTTCAAACCAAGATAATCATGCCAACCGCAAGCGCAACCTGCAATTGACTGGCGAAATGCCGAGGGCGTGGGACAAGATTCTTCTGATCCTCCGGTTTCTGTTATGGATTTATTCAACCGTCCCTTCGGGACTTATGCAAATCCCGAATGCGGTCCCAGCGTTGAAACGCCAGGCTATTGCCGGATGTCCCTGACGGGACAACAGAGAGTTTCGAGAGCAGGTTTCTAAACCTGCCTCGCGCCAACCATTTCCGGCGCCCTGCCGATTTGGAAATCCGGTCCACCCTCCGCAGTGTTACGGAGGACGGGCAACACAGCAGACTCGGAAGTCTGCGCAACGCCGCCGTTGATTCTCAATTGCTTGTGGCGACTTTGTCACTGGCCAGTCCATCGCACAAACATGCGATGAGTTAGTTCTCGCAATCTTCCGGCACCGCGCTAATTTCCAATAACCCGTATGCAAAAACCGTGCCTCTCTTTTTGGCAAATTTGGAACATGAGCTTCGGATTTCTCGGCATCCAATTCGGCTGGGGGCTGCAATTGGCCAACATGAGCGCCATTTACACTTACCTGGGCGCCCATGCCGATTCGCTCGCCATCCTTTGGCTCGCCGCCCCCGTCACCGGCGTCATCATCCAGCCCCTGGTCGGCCAGTCCAGCGACCGCACATGGACTCGATTGGGGCGCCGCCGCCCGTTTATCCTGGCGGGCGCCATCATCGCCTCACTCGCGTTGATTTTGATGCCGAATTGCTCCGCTGTTTGGATGGCGGCGGGGTTGCTCTGGGTCCTGGATGGAACCATCAACGCCAGCATGCAGCCTTTTCGGGCGCTCGTGGCGGACAAATTTCCGAATGAACAAAGCTCGGCGGGTTTTGCGGTTCAATCCCTGTTCATCGGGCTGGGCGGCACCGTGTCATCCGCCCTGCCGTGGATGATGACGCATTGGTTCGGCGTCGCCGCCGGTGGCACGGCCACGGGGCATATTCCAGAATCGGTGCGGCTGTCATTTTATGTTGGCGCAGTGGCGTTCACCGCAGCGGTGCTTTGGACGGTCTTCACCACGTCGGAATATCCGCCGACAGAGTCCGAAATGGCCGTCATGCGCGATCGGAAATTTGATTGGACGCTCGGGTTTTGGGACGTCTGCCGCCTGGTATTCAACCTGCCGCGGCGGATGTGGGAGTTGGGATTGGTGCAGTTTTTCACCTGGATCGCCATGTTTTCCATGTGGGTCTATTTTTCGCCGGCGATCGCCAAAAATATTTTTCATGCCGCCCCTGGCTCTTCGGATATGGAGGCGGCGGGCGACTGGGCGGGAGTTTGCTTTGGGATGTACAATGTCGTGTGCTTCGTTTTTTCCTTTGTGCTGCTCTGGGCCACCAAATTCACCGGCCCCCGCACCATGCATGTGATCTGCCTGGCCGTCGGCGGATTGGGACTGGCGGCGGTCCCGCTGGCGGCGGAAAAAAATCAACTGCTGTTTTGCATGGCGGCTGTCGGCGTGGCCTGGGCGAGCATTTTATCCATGCCTTACGCCATGCTCGCCCCGGCGCTTCCCAAGGACAAAGTCGGCGTCTTGATGGGAATGTTCAATCTTTTCATCGTCCTTCCACAAATCGTTGCCTCCAGCCTCCTAGGTTTTCTCCTCAAACATTTCTTCCACAGCGAGCCTGCCAGTGCGCTGGTCCTCGGAGGCGCGAGCATGGGATTGGCCGCATTATTGACGCTTGTGGTGGTCAGCTTTAGCAAGGCCTCCGAGGAAACCATTCCCGCGGCGGCGGTGGTTGGAGGGCATTGACCGGCATGACTGATTCCCAACCGATAATCACTATACCCGTATCAAAAAAACTGTGGCCGGAGAGGAGATGCGCGCTTCCGCCTACGCCTGGCCTACGGCGGACGGGCACGGATTCAG
Organism: uncultured Verrucomicrobiae bacterium; assembly: GCA_963755515.1. Taxonomy (GTDB): domain Bacteria; phylum Verrucomicrobiota; class Verrucomicrobiia; order Limisphaerales; family UBA11358; genus UBA11358. The sequence continues at coordinate 150,854 of CAVWKA010000015.1, forward strand.
GGATCGCAGAGAACCAAAGACCGAAAATCACACGAGTTGCAGGAATTGACACGAAACAAAAAACATTTTGACCACGGATGACGCGGATAATCGCAGATGGGATTCGGCGACAGAAAAAATTGGCCGGGGCCAGAATGCAAGGGATGAATTTTTTGAAATAGGGAAGCGGGTAGCAGATCGAAAGCGGTGTCAGCCCCATTCCCCGCCAGCCACCGCACTCCATGACGCTATCGCGACTGATGGAGCATTTTGCGGATTCATGGTTTCCGCCGGCGGAAGGATGAATGAGGATTGAGGATTGAGGATTGAGGATTGAGGATTGAGGATTGAGGAATGGCTAAAAAAAGGCTAAAGGCTAAATGATGAAGGATGAAGAATGAAGAGACTGGAAAAAAATCGGGACGGCGATGGGGTGCGTGAGGTGAAGCGGCATAAATGCCGCGCTCCGGGCGCCGTCGCGCCGTAAACCGCCCGGTTTACAGGAGGCCCGGAGACCCAGGGCGGCGCTCGCAGGCTCGCTTGCCCTGAGCTACTTTCGGTCACCCCCTTCGGGGTTTTATTTGGCGGCTGCGCCAGAGGTAATGTTGCAGTAAAGCGAACCAGAAGAAAATGACGCGGCTACAGTTTTTCTGGAACTGCCATAGCGACATCCGGTGACTGCTCTATTGCGATAGACTGCGGTGATAAATCCGCCAGCCGAAACCTTCCAGATGGAACACGGGCAGGCCGTCGGCGCGGCCATCCGGCATTCCTGAAATTCGCACCGGCGTGAAATCCGAGTTGTCGCCGATTTCGACCCGCCCGGTGATCGGCCGGTTGGAGAAATTGATCACCACCACAAATTCGTTCGTGTCATCGGACCGCTTGAAACGTGACGACGTCGTTCTCGTCGGAATTGTGCAGCCAGGCGACCTGGTGGTTTTCAAAGCACGGATATTTTTTCCGCAAGTCAATCAGGCTGCGGTAAATCCGCCGCAACGGCGGGCGGTCCTTGGGGTGCCCAAAAAATAGTCAGCTTGTCGAACAACGCCGGGTCGCCGGATTCGGTGGCATCGCCCGACTTCCATGCCGTTGTAAAGCATCGGCACGCCGTCGAGTGTGAACATCAGCGCCGAGGCCGCCAGCGCCCCGTAGATTCCATAACGCGCCACCGCCCGGGACTTCATCATGGTCGTCGGAAATCTGCATGTGCAGTGCGTCCTTGGGAAATTGCGCCCGATCTTCCTCCCAGGTGCGCTCGATCTCGGAGGCGGGCGCGCCGTGCAATCAAAACCTCGTTCATGGTGGCAAGCAACGGCCAGGCGTAATCAATGTCGAATGCATTGGTGAGCAATTCCGGCTTGCTCGCCTCGGCCAGCATCATGATGTCCGGCTTGATTTCTTCCAGCTCGGCGCGCGCCTGCTCCCAGAAATCCGTCGGCACCATGGAGGCCACGTCGCAGCGGAAGCCGTCAATGTCGCAGGTCTTGCACCCAGTATTTCATCATCGCAATCATGTATTCGCGCAGTTGCGGATTGGCATAATCCAAAGCCGGCCACGTCCGTCCAGTCCGGCACCGGCGGAATGATTTTCCGCTCGCCGTCCTGCTTGTAAAAATCGCGGTTGGTCATCATCACACTGTCCCACGAGGTATGGTCGGCGACCAAATCCATGATGACTTTCATGCCGCGTTGGTGCGCCTCCGCCACAAGGTTTTTGAAATCATCCAGCGTGCCGTAATCGGGATCCACGGCGTAATAATCGCTGATGGAATAGGGGCTGCCAAATTCGCCCTTGCGGCGACTTTTCGCCGATGGGTTGAATGGGCATGATCCAAAGAATGTTGACGCCCAGCTCCTTCAAATCATCGAGTCGCGCGGTGACGCCGTTGAGATTGCCCGCGGGGGAAAAATCACGCGGGAAAATCTCGTAGATGGTTCCATCGCGCAGCCATTGCGGTGAAGGGCGCGCCGCGGCGCTGGAAACGTCGGGGTCCGCGCGGACACCGGGCGTAAGCAGCAACAGCGCGGCGATGGGCAAAAGAACTGTGTTCGTTAGATGGCGAAAATTTATCATATCAAACATCCACCTGATTTTGCGAACCGCTTAAAGGCCCATCGGCGGACATTGTTTTCAGAAGACGGCGGCAAAACAAATCAACGCGCAGCGGTGTTTGTGCGCAAACCATGATAAATCGTTCAGGGCTAAGGGTATCGCCGCAGCAATTGAAGGGGCCGACGGATAAGAGTGGGAGATACTTGACAGGCGGCGTATCAACGGCGCCCTTCCAAACGTGAATTTCCGAATGTCCATCGGCGAAAACCATCCCGCAGCCTTTGCCGTGCAGGCTTCCCGGCACCTCCGTGAACGAGTTTGGTCCCATCCGGCGCCCGCACGGGTCCACAAAGAAGGCGGCATCGTCGTTCCAGTCAGGATGTTCATCGGTAACCACCCAGCAATCCGAAGGCCCTGGAAAATGCATATCCTCATTTTTGCGCATTATAAAACTCGGAGCCAATCGCCGCTATGGCCGCCATTGGGCTGGCCATTAGCCAATAAACCAGACCATTTTGAGCCATCGCCGAAGGCGCCGTTCATGGAGCACGTGCGCGAACGATGCTGCCATCCCAGTGGAGATTGTTGGCCGTGAAAGTAATGTCCGCCGGACAAACGAAAATTTTGGGTTCTTGGCAACATAAGGCCCCATCAACGACGAGGTTCCGGCGCGCCCATGACACCTTGTTGATTGTCAGAACAGTGGTATTGTATCGTCGCCGTTTTGCGGACCAATCAAGCAAGACGGCTGAACTGCCGACCTCCGCCGGGCAAATCCAATTAATCGAGGCCTTTGAACCGGCTTATTATTCCTGTCAGAGTTGGTCGACAAGATGTCCGGTTATCGTTCGCATACTCATACCAGGCAGCCCCATCTGCTGTAATTACCCATGCACTGGATGCTGAGACGCACGAGATTTGGCCCTGAGCAGCGCCGGTAACAACATCGCCGCCAAAATGGCGATAATGGCGATGACCACCAGCAATTCAATCAAGGTAAAGCCCGTGTTTCGAGACTTCATATTTATCTGTTTCATCAGTTCGCCATCCGCCCGACCGGACGCACCGGCCGGGCGGATTAGTGCAGGCTGCCAGGACTGTCATTGTTATTACTGTTCGATCAGGCGGAAGTACTGAGCTGCACCGGCATTGGGCCAGTTTGTGGACTCGGTGGCGTCCGTCGCGCTCAGGGTATTCCAACTGCCTGACAAACTGGACGAATTTTGCAGCATCACCGCCGGCCGGCCCAGCCACGTAATTGGAAAATGCCCGCCGGAAGGCGCGCCAATCGTAAGATAGCCAAAATCCGGCTCTACAATGTTCGTCGCCGCAAGCCCCGCCAGCGGGTAAGGGTCGCCGCTTCCCCCGTATAGCACAGTCAAGGACCAGACATCTGCCGGAAATGAATAGGTCGGTCCGTAGGAGCGGATTTCGCGGATATGGTTTGTGCCCGTGCCATTCTCATTATCAACTCCATCGAGGCTATACTTGTAGGTCACATAAATTGAACTGCCCCTGGGGAAGACCCATGAATTCGTGTAATACATCAGAACTACCCACCTCGACCAATTGCTGGCTGGCCGGCAATGCTCGCCCCCCATCCCACCCCCCACTGGGGGCCCAAGGACCATTGACATAAATGGAGTCAACGCCTTGTTCGTAGGCATAGCCGGTGGAGTCTGGCGTCCCATTGGTCATGTAGAGGGTGAAAGTCGCCGTAACATTGGAAAGCGTCAAATCGCCAAGGCCCAAGTCGTCATAGGCTATTGGCCCGATAGTCTCAGATTGATTGGTGAGGGTAGTAACGCGATTGCCTCCGCTCGTTGATACGGGTAATTCATACCCGCCATCGAGATCGTTCACGCGGAATTTCCAGTCAAAGCTCACCGGCAGATAACCTGTGGTCGAATACTGTCCAATGTACCAGTTGGTTTTGAGGCCCGGATTGGCGTCGTTGGGATAGAGGATGGTGTAATTGGTCAACTGCGTGTCCGTGCCCCAGTCACCGTTGAGGCCGGCCAGTGGCCACGGAATTAACCGGAAGCCCAAAATTAGGATCATTCGTGTTTTCATCGGTATTGGTGAAATTGCCAAACTCCACCTGTTCGCTCATATCAAGTATGAAGGTGATGTCGTTGGTCGGCGGTGGAGTCGGGCTGAAGCAATGCGGCCTAATAACGGCCATTCGGCAAATCCAGGACGACGGGAACGGCTTGGTTGGCGGTCGCGGTGGTGAGACCGGACGCATTGTCCGCCTGTATGCCAATTGCCAAAAGCGGGATAGCCAAATTGATGTCACTATAGGTTCACTGGCGGCGATGTGAACTTGCAGGTGAACGTCATTGGCTGTCCCCGTCCCGCTACGAGAGTGTTTTGAATAAAAGCCATTGCCAACGGGCAGTCACGTCCGGCAAAAATTGGTAGAGCATTCCAACGTTAAAACTTCCCACGATCCCCAGCCGGGGCATTCGTAAGTCGGGTCAAAGTATAGTCCTCACTGTAAAGGGTGGCTGCTGGCAACCACCTGTCAAATGCCCACGTCTCCTGCAAACAATTAATGGTGATGTCCCCGTTGGACATCGGCCAAAATGATGCAGTATTGTGACTGCTCGGCCATGAATCTGGCCCGGCGTCTGTCTGCAAAAGACATTCAGATAATCGATAGTTTTGAAAACAGCCCGCGATGAAGCCAGTAAAGATTTCCCCGGAGACGTGGGCGTAAACGGCATCAGGCTCCGAACCAGCTGGCGTCGCCGCCCCCCGTGCTGTTGCCAAAACCGGTTTATGGTCTGCACGTGGAGCGGCGGCCCGTTGAAGCTCGCGTTCAACGTATTGCGTTTAAGTTTTGGCCGGTGGACGCAAAAGCAACCATCAAGGCGCAAGACAGCGCGGCAAACGACGTTATCGTTGATTTTTAAGAGTTAATTTTCATAGCAATGTGCCTACAGATTTCATAGTTGTAGAACAGTGAGAGGTTACATTCACGTGGACCAGCTTTAAACAATCATGTTGCGTGCGGAGCACCGCATGTTTGTGCGGTAAAACTCTAAAAATTGGGGTAAGACAGAGTCATGGGCGGCACGGAACCGCATATTTGGAACCTAAAATAGCCGGTCCAGCGGGCTGCTTTCTTTGGCCGGATGACCAGTAGGTTGCCGCATTTGCGGGGGCGCCTCAGCTGCAACGGGTCCTTCCCAGCCAGCCGCAAAATCCAACCCATCGGCGTAAGGATGCAAATGAAAAAAGCGGTCAACAGCACCCGGCCAAGAAACTGGCTGACGGTAAAACCCAGGCGCATGGAGAGGCGATGGCAGCCGCGAAACCATCGCGGCCTGAGAATGGCGGCCAGGGCAGTCGCCCCAGGACTGCCAGGACCGGCAGCCAAGCATTTTGCGGCAAATGTTTCCGCCAGCGCAGGAGCGAAACGATGAGCGCCAGCCCAAAGATCGCCAGCAGCGCGGATTTGCGCCATTCCTTCGGCTCATCTTTGAGGTTAAGCTTCATTTCAATCGGGTTGTGGCGCGACCCGGCGCGTCAGGTTCTTTTTCGGCTGCGCGGCGCGTTCCATGACAAAGCTGCCGAGAAACAGGAAATCCATCGCCGTGTTCATAAAACAGCGATAGGCGTCATCCGGCGTACAAACAATCGGCTCGCCGCGCACGTTGAACGAGGTGTTCACCAGGACGCCGCATCCCGTTGCCCGGTCAAACTGCGCCAGCAAATCGTAAAGCAGCGGGTTGCTCGCAGATGAAACCGTTTGAATTCTTGCCGAATAATCCACGTGCGTCACCGCCGGCAGCGCCGATCGTCCGGCTTTCAGCAAATCAATCCCGCTCACGCCATCCGGCAACGGCTGGCGCAATTCCTTTTTGACGGGCGCCACGAGCAGCATGTAAGGCGAATCGGCGTTCAATTCAAAATAATCCGCCGCGCGCTCGCAGCGGACAATCGGGGCGAAGGGTCGGAAGGATTCGCGAAATTTCACCTTCAAGTTCATCACCGATTGCATCGTGGGCGAGCGCGCATCGCCGAGGATCGAGCGGCTGCCCAGCGCGCGCGGCCCAAATTCCATCCGGCCTTGAAACCAGCCCACCACTTTCTCCGATTTCAGCAGGTCAACGGCAAAATCCAGCAATTCGGATTTTCCCATCTTTTGGAAAACCGCGCCGTTGGATTTTAGCACGGCTTCGATTTCACCGTCGGAAAATTCCGGCCCGAGCAGGGAAGATTGCATCGCATCGGGCTGCTCCGGCTGGCGCGCCGGGGCGTCCGGGCGCAAATACCATGCGGCGAGCGCCGCGCCAAGGGCGCCACCGGCATCGCCCGCCGCCGGCTGAATCCAAATCCGTTCGAAGACCTTTTCGCGCAAAATCAGGCCGTTGGCCACACAATTGAGGGCCACGCCGCCCGCCAGGCACAAATTTTTTTGGCCGGTCGCTTCACGGACGTGTCGCGCGAGCTTGAGCATGATTTCTTCGGCAACCGTCTGGATCGAGCGCGCCACGTCCATGTGCCGGCGCTCGAGCTTTTCCTCCGGCCGGCGCGGCGGTCCGGCCATCAGATTGAAAAACTTTTCATTGGTCATCGTGGTCCCGCGCAGAAAATTGAAATAGTCCGGGTTCAGCCAGAAGGAGCCGTCCGCCTTCACGTCAATCAACTCGCGGCGGATGGCGTCGGCAAAGACAGGTTCGCCGTAGGGCGCCAGGCCCATCAGCTTGTATTCGCCGGAATTGATTTTGAAACCGCAGTAATCGGTGAATGCGGAGTAGAGCAGGCCGAGAGAATGGGGAAAGCGGATTTCCTTAAGCAGGCGGGTTTCGTTGCCGCGGCCGAAGCCGAGGGTCGTCGTCGCCCACTCGCCGACGCCGTCAATGGTGAGGATCGCCGCCTCCTCGAACGGCGATGGATAAAACGCGCTGGCAGCGTGCGATTGGTGGTGCCCGGTGAAAAGAATTTCACAGTCACGCCGCAGTTGCGGCAGCGCCGCGCGAATGGTCTTGCGTAAATCCAGTTTGCCGCCAAGCCAGTTCGAGAGTGTCGTCGGAAACGTTTTCAAGCCGCCGGGCGCGACGGCCAGGTAGGTTTCCAGCAACCGGGTGAATTTTAACACCGGCTTATCGTAAAATACCACCGCGTCCAGATCCGCCTGGTCCAATCCGGCTTGGTGGAGGCAAAATCGAATGGCGTTGGCAGGAAAATCCGGGTCGTTCTTTTTCCTCGTGAATCGTTCCTCCTGCGCGGCGGCGATGATTTTCCCATCCACCACCAGGGCGGCGGCGGCATCATGGTAAAATGCGGAAAGCCCCAGAATTTTTCGCATGGCGGCATTTCACAGAAACGGATACAGCGCCCAGACGATGCCGGAACCCGCGGTGAAGACCAAAATGAGACCGAGGGCCAGCAGCACGACGATCAACGGTATGAGCCACCATTTTTTCTCCTGGCGGGAAAACTTCAAAAATTCTTTGAATAACGACCACATAAATCAACGGGTTAATTCCTGTTTTGCTTCAAAAACTGGATTTTGGCAAGGCTATCCTGCGCATTCTTATAGCCCGGCTCCAATTGCAGCGTCTTTTCAAACTCACGCTGCGCGTCCTCCAGCCGCCCAAGTTTGGCCAGCACCACTCCATAATTGAAATGGGCGCGAGAATAACCGGGATTCAACTGCGCCGCCGTGGCGAATTCCGGCAGCGCCTCATTATCCAGGCCGGAGGAATCCAATTCACCGCCGAGCGCATAGTGCGGCTCCCAATCCCCCGGCTTTAATTTTATCGCTTCGCGAAAATCTTCCATCGCCGCCGCCGTCTGGTTCAGCAGGGCATGAACTTTGCCCATCCGCAAAATGGGCTCCGCGTCGCCCGGCTTCTGTCGGCGCGCAACGGCATAAGCCGCCAATGCCCCGGGGTCTTTTCCCTGCGCGGCCAGCACATTGCCCAGTTCAAACCAGCCCGGTGTCGCGCCCGGCCGCAGTTTGACCGCTGTGCGCAAGTCCGTCTCGGCTTCGGCCAACTGGCCCAGCATGCTTAAAAATCTTCCCATCTGGAAAAACGGCATGTAATCCTGCGGAATCAATTCATGCACGCGCTGCCACTCCGCAATCGAGCCGGGCAAATCGCCGGTCGCTTGCAAAAATAGGGCGAAATTTTCGTGCAAACCGATGTCATCCGGCTGGCGGCTGATTTGAAGCTGAAAATTCTGTTTTGTTTGCGCCATGTCGTCGGCATTCATCCGTGCGCGCAAATCGCGGACGCGTGCCTGCAACGCCGCCACCCGCTCCGCATTACCCGGCTGGCTGCTAAAAGGCGGCGCCTGCAGACGGCTCATAATCTCCTCGAGGATGGCCATGCGGCTCCAGTCCGACAGGCCCAACCGTTCGTCGCAGTTGTCCTGTGACAGCCAGCCGCCGCCGGCGCTTCCGCGCGATGCCGGCGGGAAGCAATTTCTCCACCTGTTGCGCCCATTCCAGCCCGAGCCGGTAGCCGCCTTGGAAATCAAAATGAACGTGCTCAAAAAATGTTTCATAGCCGCAAAGGCCGTCGGCATTGGAGGACGCCAGCGCGCTCGCGGCGTCAAAAAAGGTGACGCCCGGCATCCTGATATTTCTGCGCGGCGGCGCGGATTTCCGAATTCAGCCGTGAATCCGTCCGGAACGGCAGCGCGTCCTCGTCGCAAGCCCGTTGCAGATGCTCCTGCGCGCCGGCAAAATCCTTTTCGGCCAGCAATGCCCGGCCGGTTTGGAATTCAGCGGCGGCGGTTTCGGACGGGTTGGTCCCTTCGGGCAGGGACGCGAACGGCGGGCAGTCCCGCAAGTTTACGGCGACGGTATTCAGCAGGACTTTTGCCCCCGAGCGCGTTCCCGCCAGCAAGATGTCATTCAGGTTCCTGGCAAAATTGCGATAGACAATTTCCTTGAGCGGGCTGTCGGGCGGGATCTGGTTGTTCAAAAACATTTCCATGCCGCCCCAGGAAGTGCGCGGCGCGGCGGCGCCGCGATGGAGCTCGCGCGCCAGGCTCACGGCCAATTGGCCGATGCGTGTTTCCTGGACGGCGGTGACAAACCGGATATACGGCAGCGGCGGGGCGCGCGCGCCAAATACCGTTGCCGCGCCAAACGGCCCGACCATCTCGTTGTTGCCCATGTAAACAATCCAGATGTCGCCATCGTGCCGCGCGCATTCCCGGGCGATGGGCAGAATGACGTTCGAATTGATGGCGGTGAAGGCAACGTTGACGACTTCGAACTTTGTTCCGGGAAATCGTTTCGCGCAGTTGCACTTCCATGTAGCGCGCCGGGCCATAAGACGGTTCCGGGTCCCCCATCGCCGCCGACTCGCCAAAAATAAAAATGCGGATGGTCCCCGGCGGTTTGACGGCTTTCATCCTGAAGGGCCCGGGGTTCGCGCGTTGTCCGGCGGGAAAAAGCGATAGCTGAAGGCGTCATTCTGGACAAAATAATTTTCGCCGCCGATGATCATCGGCCGGAAAAAATGCGGATCGAATCCGTATCCGCCCAATCGCAAGCCGGCTTCCAGCCCGCCAAGGAGGAGGAACGGCAGCAGCAGCAGCGCCATCCGGAAACACCAGATTTTTCCACTGGACAGTGTCGGCGCCATGGGCGGCTTCCCGGCGCGGCGATTTTTTTTACGGCTTCGGCTCAATTGAAAAATTCATGCGGGAGGCAACGTAACGAGTCTCAATAATCGCCTTTCAATCAGCAATCGGAAATCGGCAATTTTTTCGCGGCTTTTTACCCCCGCAGATATTTGACCACTGCCTCCGTCCGCGAATGGACGTGCAGCTTTTCATACACCGTCCGCACATAACTGCGCACGGTATCAATGCTGATTTTCATGCGGTCGGCGATTTCCTTATAGGCGTAACCGTTGGCGAGTTGGTCCAGAAACTCGCGTTCGCCTGGCGTCAGCGTCGCGAGCGAGGCAGCTGCCGTCCGCCGGTTTGGCAAAAAACTGCACGACCCGCCGCGCCAGTTGCGGCGTCATCGGCGAGCCGCCGGCATGAACGTCGCGGATGGCTTCCAGCAATCGCGCCGAGGCCGTGCGCTTGAGCAGATAACCGCTCGCGCCGGCCTTGAGCGAATTGAACAGCGAGTCGCTGTCCTCATAAACCGTCAGCATCAGAAATTGCACTGCCGGCAGCGCCGCTTTCAATTGCCGCACACAATCGTACGCCTTTCATGCCGGGCAGGTTGATGTCCATCAGCACCACATCGGGCGGATGCCGCGGGATTTCCTTCAGCGCCGTTTCGGCGTTGGCGTAATCCCCGGCCAGTTTGAAGTTCGGGGCGCGGCGGATCAGTGCCGCGAGACTGGTGCGGATGCCTTCGTCATCATCCACGATGGCAACTTTGATCTGCATGTCCTGGGCAACAGTCGCGAGCACACTTACTGATAGCCTGAATCGCGACGGATTTTCAACCGCACGAATATGCGATAAAAATGGATTCTTCTCAAGTTATTCAAGCCGCGGGTAACGGGCTGCCTAACCGTTAACCGGAACGATTCAGTTGAAAAATGGCCTCACGCAAAGACGGGAAAGACTTGACGCGAATTGGCGCGAATTGACACAAATTTTTGAAATGAATTTATTTAACCGCTGAGAACACCAGCGCGGCAACGCCAGGCAAAGCCGCAACCAAAAGAGGCAAAATGACGTTTTGCAGTTGCACAAGAAATCCTCGCGAAATTGCGTGACTTGGGCGTATTGCAAAGGATTTATTCAAAAAAAGGTCAAAAGAAAGTCTCACCAGATGGCGCAAGCCGGTTCTCTTGAAAAAACCCGCACTTCCGTTTTTCTTTGCGGCCTTTGCGACCTTTGCATGAGATTGAATTGCATCGTTCCTGCTTAGCGTCGGACAGCTGCCGACCATTCCTGTGTCCATCCGTCTTGGAAGTGGGCGCTACACAGGCTCCGGCGCCGGCTCTCGCAGTATCACTGACACCTTGACCAGAGTCCCCTGTCCGGGATTGGTCTCAAGTTCCAACGTGCCACCGATGGCGGCGGCCCGGCGCCGCATATTTCCCAACCCATTGCGGCGTCCTTCGGCGTAGGCTTCCGGATTAAAACCCTTGCCGTCATCCTGCACCTAGAATTTCGATCATGCGCCCATGGACTTTCGCATGCACTTGAACTTCGCGCGCCCCGGCGTGCTTGAGCGCGTTGGTCAGCGCTTCCTTGACAATGAGGAAAATATTGTGGCGCATGTCCGGCGGCAGCGGCAACGCCGGCAGATCATGCGGCAGATCCAGCCGGCAATGCGTCGGGTTGCCGTCAAACAATTCGTTCGCAAAATGGGCGATGTAGTCCGCCAGGCTTTGCAACGTGTCGCTGCCGGGCCGCACCGCCCAGACGATTTCCTCCAGCGCCCGCACCGTCTGGTCGGCCGATTGCGATAATTTGCTCGCGTGCGCCTCCACCTGTTCGGGATTGTCCTTGTCCGCCTTGATCAATCCGCTCAACAGCGACAGCCGCGTCAGCGATGAGCCGAGATCGTCATGCAAATCCTGCGCGATGCGCGCCCGTTCCTGTTCCAGCGCGCGTTGCTGTTCGGCCAGTTGCAATTGCAGCCTGATACTTTCGCCGCTCCACCATGCGAACGGAGCCGCCCACTGCCGCGAGCAGCAGCCAGCGCCATCGCGCTGCTGAACCACCACGTCTGCCAGAAACCGCACAATGACAAAATCATTGAACGACGTCGCAATGGCCATGTCGCTGAAAATCCAGCCGTTGCCGCCGTCACCCTTGAGACGCCGCCGTGCCGCCGTGGCGCAAGCGGATTTCATCGAACGTGGCCTTGGCCTTGAATTTCGTCGTGATATTGTCCGGCTGGTTTTCCTCCGTCGCGCCGTGGGTCAAATTCGGGTCCAGCCACACCGTCACCAAATCGTCCCCGCCCGGGACATATTGCACCTTGAAGACGATCGTGCGCGGATGATCGTGGCTCGGCAATTCGTAGGGCCACGACTCTCCCATCGGCCCGGCTTCGGGATGCGCCGAGCGCAGATTGAATTCGCCGGAATCGCAGTTAACTCCACCTTGATTTGACGGGCCGGTTTCCGAGGTATAAGCGGCGGAATAGCCCCAGGCTTCCACGCATTGCCCACGCCCAGCCGCATCTGGTTGCTCTCCACCAGTTGAAACAGAGCGTAATACGGCTCATCCGCCGGATCCGAAAGCGGGTCCACGTGAAATTTGAAATACAGCGCGTCGTTCGCCTTGTCGTCCCGTTTGACCTTGCCGTCCGAGAATGTCCGTGCCATCCGGGGTGTGCATGAATCACGCGTGAGCCGGGATCGCTCCACAAGATTGTCCCCGCGGGCAGTCGCCGCCAGCAAAAACAGCAATGCAGAAAAAAAGAATCGCGACAACGGAACATGCGCTGAATTATGCGCTCCGCGTTCCCGCTCAAAACAAGCCGGAAAAATTCTGCCGCATATTCATGCCGTTGCCAAAAGCCGGAATTTCTGGCAATCAATACGGATGATTCAATGTTTTCGCGCTGCCGCGCGCCGGATATTTCCAGTGTTGGCGGTCTTTTTGTTCCTGGAATCGTCCCGTGCCGCCACCCAGGGCGTTATCGTCGGAAATGTTCGCGTCCAATTGCTCTCCGATTCGCTGGTGCGTCTCGAATTGAAAGGCCCCGAGGGATTCGAAAATCGTAAAACCTTCCACATCGTCAACCGCAATTGGCCGGGAACCGACTTCTCCATCCAGTACCAACAATGGCGCCGCGGAAATCCGCACGGCGAATTATTACTGTCCGCGTTCCGCAAGACGCCGGGTCCCTGGACGACATTTCCGTCGCATCCGCCAACGGCGAACTGCTTTATCAACACGACCGGCGACTTGACGAACAGCGCTGGCTGCCAGCGCCCGCGGACCACGTTCAGGCTGGTCGTTTGCCGATACCCCGCGAATCGTGCCCCCGCCCTGGGGCCTCACGCCGGGACCGGCCAAGGCCAATCCAGACGGCGGCTGGGATTTGAGCAACAATGCGCCGGACATTTATGTTTTCCTGCCGCACGGCGATTATTGTCAGCTGCGCAAGGATTTTCTCAAACTGACCGGTCCGACGGAAATGCCGCCGCTGTTCATGTTCGGCGCGTTCGACAGCCGCTGGTATGATTACAGCGAGGCGACCGCGCTGAAGCAGATTGACGATTATCGCGCGCACAAGATTCCGCTGGACGTGCTGGTCGTGGACACCGGCTGGCGCGCAGGGCGCTTCCACCGGCTATCAGCCGAACACGAATCTGTTTCCCGACCTGCCGCGGTTTTTTCCGGAAGCGCACGCCAAAAATGTCCGCGTGTCTGTTCAACGACCATCCCGAACCGCTGAACACCAAAGTGACCGGCCTGGACGCCGAAGGAATTGAATTATCGCTTTAACGGCCTGTCCGGTCTGCTGAACGATGGCCTCGATATCTGGTGGTATGACCGCAATTGGTGGGTGGCCCTCGTGCCGCCGGCGCCCGGCCTGCGCAAGGAAGTCTGGGGCATGCGCCTCTACCACGACACGACCGCACGCGTCCGGCCGGAGCAGCGCCCGCTCATCATGGCCAACGTGGACGGCATTGACAATGGCATCCGCAAACGTCCGATGGATGTGGCGGCGCATCGCTTCCCGTTCCAATGGACCGGCGACATCGGGCCGGGCTAGGATTTTCTGCGGCGCGCCGTGGAGAATGCGGTTTATTCCGGCGCGCAATCGCTGTTCCCCTACGAGAGCGACGACTTGGGCGGCCACGTCGCCAACCCGACCACCGAGCAATATATCCGCTGGATTGAATACGGCGCGCTCTCGCCGGTTTATCGCCCGCATTGCACGCATAATCTGGAGCGGATGCCGTGGGTGTTCGGGCCGGAAGCCGAAAGCGGTCGCGCGGCGATTTGTGGACATGCGCTACCGGTTGCTGCCGGTGTTTTATGCCGCCGCGCATGAAAATTATGAAACCGGCGAACCGCTGCTGCGCCGGCTTGACCTGGATTATCCGCAATTCGCCGGAAGCCGGCCGCGATGACGAATATCTGCTCGGCAAAGACATCCTCGTCGCGCCGGTGCTGCAAGGCTCGCTGCAGATTGTCCCGGCCGATTGGTTGAAAGACACCGGACGGCCAGCCGGGATTGCAAGGCGGAATTATTTTGCCAACGAGATCTGTCCGGCGCGCCGGCGTTCTCACGCGGACGGATGCGGACATTGATTTCGACTGGGACAAAACAAGCCCCGCACCGGACTTCCCGCGCACGCATTTTTCGGCGCGCTGGACGCGGCACGATTGAAGTGCCGGCGGCGGTCGGCGACGTGACGCTTGGCAACGCTGGAAGACGACGGCGCGCGGGTTTGGATTGACGGCACAACTGGTGATTGACGCCTGGGGGCCGCACGACTCGGTGACCACCAGGAAGCGACTGCCGTGCTTGACCGCCGGCGTGCCGCATCAGATTCGCATCGAATATCTGCAACTGGACTACGACGCCGCACCTCAAATTGCTATGGCAGCCCGCTTAATTGCCAGTGGCGCCACCCGCGTCGCCTGGATTCCCGCCGGGCAACTGGATTGACGCCTGGAACGGCGAAATCATTTCCGGCCCGCTGACGGTCACGAATGAGTGCCCCTGGATGAAATCCCGATTTACATCCGGTCAGCGGCGCCATTCTGCCCCTGGCGCCGGAAATGCAATTCACCGGCGAGAAACCGTGGGATCCCGTCACCCTGGACGCCTATCCGTCCGCGAAGGAAACAAACACCGCCACGTTATACGAAGATGACACCCTGACGCCGGCGTATCAGCACGGCGCGTTCCGCACCACGGAAATCACCGCCTCGATGGACGACACCCAAAAAACTGTCCGCGTGGACATCGGTGCGGCTAAAGGAACGTTTCACGGCGAATTAAAGCGGCGCAGTTGGGTCCTTCGCATCCGTCGGCCCGCAAACTGGCCGGCGGATTTGCAGCCAACGCAAATTAAAATCAACGGCCGGCCAATGGCGATTTTGGATTCGCCGATTCGCCGCCTCGCCCGCACGGCGAATGCCATGCCTTTTGGCGATTTGGCCGGGGCGCCCGATGGAGACGTGTATGAAATCACTCTGCCCGCCGCGCCGGTTTCAAGAAGACAAGTGGTGGAGGTCACGTACATGTCGCCATGAATTGATTTTTTTCTTCTTCGACGTTTGTAGTGGGTAAAGGGAAGGTTGTCACGGAGTGACAGCGGAGATTAGCCCGGCACAGCGTGCCGGGTAAAGCGGTCCAAGAATCCTGCGCGTCCTGCCGCCGTTGCGGAAAGGGACGCTGGAGACCGCCCGGTTTTACGGGCATTTCCACCGTCCCAGCCGGGACGGATGCGAGATGTTTTGCCTTTCCAGACACGGAGTGTCTGGCTAATTTCCAGCGTCGCTCCGCGACCAAAGCTTGCCGGAAAACGATTCGTGTGCGAATGTTTGCATTGTATGGCAACCATGACCAAAGATGCGACCTTGTCGGTGCGGCTGACGGCACGCGAGAAATCCGGCCTGGACGCCGCCGCCCGGATGAAGGGCATTCCCTCCGGCACGGCGGCGGCGGCTTACATTGCCGAGGGCGTGCGGCGCAGCCGGTTTCCGGCGATTGAATTTCGGGACGGCCAGCCGGGGCGGGTGGCCTACCTGGTGGGAAGCCGGTGGCCGGTCTGGATGATTGTCGAGTTGATGCGGGAACTCGATGGCGACTTGGCCGAAGCGGTGAAACTCATCCGCAAGCCTGCCGCGCTCGTTCGGATGGCACTGGCCTACGCGGACGCCTACCCGCAGGAAATCAGGGACAGCGCGGCGCTGGCGGCCCGGCGCGATTACGCCGGCATGAAGCAGGAAATTCCCGAACTCGAGCAGTTGTGAAGATCAAACTGCTGCTGGACGCGCCTATCTCCCCGGAAGTGGCGGTGGCGCTGCGGCGGCATTTTCCCGGTCTGGACGCGAAAAGCATTCACGACACCGATTGGGCGGCGCTGGCGGATGAAGTGCTGCTGGAACTACTGGACCAGGAAGAGGCGGGTGCTGGTGACGCGCGACGTGAACACCGTGCCGGTCCACTGCAAGGCGCGGCTGGCCGCTGGCAAGACCTTTGCCGGGGTGATTTATGCGGACAGCAAGAAACTGCGGCAGACCGACCAGCGCGGACTCATCCGGCGGCTGGTGGAAGTGGTGAAAAACCACGGCCACGAAGATTTCACCTGCCGTTCTGGCTGGCTGTGACCATAAACCAAAAAAAAATAATGAGGCCATTATTTTCTATAGGATTTGCCCTTTCATCCGGTTTAATTATCGGCGGGTTGGTTATTCATTATATTGATGCGCATCCCAATGAGGAATTGGCTTCTAAGATGGAGTGGTCCGTTGTTCAAGCTGTTTTAGCGCGACATGAAGGCGTGCCTGGCGCCAAGATTGAGTTTGCACAGTTGAACGGATATTCGTTAGTGGGTATCCCAGTCAGTGATGCGAGAAAAGAGATTTGGATAATGCTTGATCCACGAAATCCCCCATACTACAAACAAATTCCCCAAGGGGACTACAAATTGTCGCCAGCAGACCTCAAGAAAATTTTAACATCCACTCCTGTCACGTCCACTGTCGCTGACTGTTTAGAATCTCATGTCGAGAGTCGGTGACTTGGCTCCGACCTAATCCAACAAATTTTTCACGAGCGCAACGAACCCGAACCCTCAAATCCAGACTTTCTCTTCACATCAAGGGAACAATGATAACGAAGATTTTTACTTCAGGGGAGCGCACGCGCCCCGCGTGCTGTTTTCGGCGCCCCGCCGAAAACATCCCCTCCAGCCCCGTCCGTAATTCAGCCCTTTCCCTGTTTGTTCTGCTTCGCATCAATTCGCGTCAAAGATTCCCCGCTTTCTGTTTTTTGCTTTTCCCTCAAAAATCACGTTCCTGGGCAACATGACGTTTTCCCGCTTCTGTGGTTAAATCGCCTCATGCGAAATTTGCAATCGCCAGACTCGATGAAACGCCGCCCGGCAAACTCCTGCCCTCATCATTCGTCCCACTCCTTTCCTGGAACCCGAATTTTCAGCGTTTCAGCTTTCGGCATTTTGTCTTCCCGACTCCGGACGGCTCCGGCCAATTCCAACCAAATCCAACCAACGGGACCACCGGCTGAACCCGAATCCAACCAAATCCAACCGGTTCAAACCCGAAGTTTGTTCGGTTCCGCACTCCGCACTCCGTATTCCGAAATTTGTATGCCCCACCGCCTGTGTCATCTGCGTTCATCAGCGCCATCCCTGGCCGCCATAGTCTCGGTGGCGAAGGTGGCTGGGGTTTCCCCTCAGTATTTCTGCTTTCTGCTTTTTGCTTTTCCCACAGCACCCCATATTTTTCGAAATTTTTTACTCTCATTTCCCCTATTTTTATAATGTTTAAGCATTTTTATGCCAAACGAACGCATTTTTTTTCTGGGGAGCGCACGCGCGCTGTTTTCGCCGCCCCGCTGAAAACATTCCCTTCCCGTCGCACTCCGCGTTTCACACGGCATTCAATTCCGCTTTCTTGTCCCCCATTTCTACTTTCTGCTTTCTGCTTTCCGCTTTTCCGGTCGGGCGTCCGCCTTTCGCATAAACATGCTGCGCATTTTTGCTGGAAGTTCGCGCCGGGTTGGACGACAGTATCGGTGTTCATGAAATTGACATTTTGTTTGCGTTATCATACGCGCGTGGGGCAATCACTCTGGATCACCGGCCATCATCCCTCGCGCGGTGATGAAAAAAAAGACGCGGCGCCGCTCGATTACTTCGACAACGAATCATGGCAGGCCACGTTTGCGGCGCCGCCGGCCACAGCCAACGAGCCGTTCAACTACCACTACCTCCTGCGCGAACCCGACGGTTCGTCCGTGGAGGATTGGGGACGTGATCGCACCCTGGTTCCCGCCGAATTTGGACGCGACGAATTGCTCGTCATTGATTCGTGGAACAACGCGGGCGCCGCTGAAAACGTATTTTATACCGAACCCTTCAGGAAAGTTTTGCTCGCCGGAAAGGTTACCGAAGTCCACCCGCCCCGCCCATCCGAGGCCACGCATACCTTTCGGGTAAAAGCCCCTCTGCTCCCCAAAGGGCAAACGCTCTGCCTCCTGGGCGACGGCTTGCTGGGAAATTGGAACACCGCCAAACCGTTGCTGCTCGAACGGAGCGCCAATGAAAACGAATTGAGCGTCGCCGTGGATTTGCGCGGACAAGCTTTTCCACTCGCCTACAAATACGGCGTCTTTGATGTCGAACAAAACTCGTTTGTCCGCTACGAAGAGGGCGATAACCGCGTCTTGACCGATTCCGTGGCTCCCGGCAAATATACGCTCGTTGCCGACGGTTTTGTGCGGTTGCCCGCCAACACCTGGCGCGGCGCGGGCGTGGCGATTCCCGTGTTCAGCCTCCGCACTGAACACAGCTTCGGCGTCGGTGAATTTCTTGACCTCAAGCCGCTGGCCGATTGGGCGCGCGACACCGGCCTGAAATTGATCCAGGTCCTGCCGGTCAACGACACCACCGCCACGCATACCTCCGCCGATTCCTATCCTTACGCGGCCATCTCCGCGTTTGCCTTGCACCCGATTTACCTGAACCTCGCCGCCGTCGCCAATGCGAAGAACAAAAAACTTCTGGCGGCCCTTGAACCTGAGCGCCAACGGCTCAATGCGCTTGCGGATCTGGATTACGAAGCGGTCATGAAGGCCAAGCTCGATTTCTTGAAAAAGATTTTCCCGTCGCAAAGGACCGCGACGTTTTGGAGCGGCGAATACAAAAAATTCTTCGCGGAAAATGAGCACTGGCTGCTGCCCTACGCCGCCTTTTGCACTTTGCGCGATCAATTCGGCACGGCGGACTTCAACCAATGGCCCGAGCACACACGCTATGACGCCAAAGAAATCGCGGCGCTGGCGAAGGACAATGATGACGTCGCGTTCCATTTGTTCCTTCAATTCCATTTGCATCGGCAATTGAAAGAGGCGGCCGCCCATGCCCATGCCAACGGCGTCATCCTCAAAGGCGACATCGCCATCGGCGTCTATCGCCACAGCGCGGACGTCTGGCAGGAACCCGAACTTTACCACACCAATATCCAGGCCGGCGCTCCCCCGGATGCCTTTGCCGCCAAAGGCCAGAACTGGGGATTTCCCACCTATAACTGGCCCCGGATGGAGGCTGACGGTTTTGCTTGGTGGAAACGGCGTTTCTCGCAGATGGGCCATTATTTCGACGCGTTTCGTATTGACCATATCCTGGGCTTTTTTCGCATCTGGAGCATTCCCACGCATGCGGTCGAGGGCATTCTAGGTCATTTTGTGCCGGCAATTCCGGTCGAGGAAAAGGAATTTGCCGCGCGCGGCATCCCGTTTGACCGCGAGCGATTCCTCAAGCCGTTCATCACCGACCCGGTGCTGGAGGAAATTTTCGGGGATCAAAGCGCCCTCATCCGGCGCGAATTTCTGACCGCGCATTCGAGCGGCCTTTATTCATTGAAACCGGGGTTCGCGACCCAACGGCAGGTGGAAAATTATTTCGCCGCGCGCCAGTCGGACAGCCGTTCCGCCAGGACCAAGCTCGGCCTCTTCGACTTGATCAGCAACGTGATTTTGCTCGACGTGGAGGGAAAACTCCATTTCCGGCTTGGCATGGAGCAGACCACTTCCTTCAAGCATCTGTCCACCGGAGGCGCGTCCCAAATTGCAGCAGCTCTACGTGGATTATTTCTTCCGGCGACAGGATGATTTCTGGAAAAAGGAAGCCATGCGAAAACTGCCCGCGCTCAAAAAGGTCACGAGCCTGCTGATTTGCGGTGAAGACCTCGGCATGGTGCCGCCTTCCGTTCCCGTCCTGATGAAGGAACTTGGCCTGTTGAGCCTGGAAGTTCAGCGGATGCCCAAGGCGCTTGGCCAGGAGTTCTCCCGTCCCCAGGATGCGCCCTATTTAAGCGTGGTGACGCCGTCCACGCACGATATGAGCACCATTCGCGGGTGGTGGGAGGAAGACCGCGCGGTGACGCAAAAATTTTTCAGCCGGGAATTCGGTCTGCCCGGCGACGCACCGGCCCACGCCACCCCGGAAATTGTTCGCACGATTGTGCAACAACACCTCGCCTCGCCCGCATTATGGAGCGTCTTTCAATTGCAAGATCTCCTGGGCATGGATGCGAAATTGCGCCATCCCAACGTTGAAGCCGAGCGCATCAACATTCCATCTGACCCGAAACATTACTGGCGCTATCGCACGCACCTTACCCTGGAGCAATTACGGCGGGCCGACAAATTCAACAGTGGACTGCGGCGGCTCATCGTGGAAAACGGGCGATAGGACCGGAAGAGAAAAGACAGGAGCATTGACAGAAAATTAACGGAGGTTTGGCGACTTTTCGCTGTTCCGCTGACCATCTTCGCGCGCTACCGCGACGAGTGCGCCCGTCCGGCTGCGCAATAAAGAGCGTTCTTGGCAACATCGCACAATCGGTGTAATTTTTCTGTGTGACGAACAGCAATCTGCTTTCACGAATCACCGTGGACCCGAATATTTGCCATGGGAAGCCGTGTATTCGCGGTCTGCGTTATCCGGTTGAATTTCTGCTCGAATTGTTAAGCAGTGGCATGACCGCCGAACAGATTCCGGCTGATTATCCCGACTTGGAGGCAGATGATTTGCGGGCCGCCTGCGCTTACGGAGCGCGACTCACCCGCGTCGAACCAACCGACAGCGCTTCCATCGCGTTTCAATCGGGCCATAAACCCTGAAACATTGTCGGAAGACGACGGCAGCACGAACATAACCCCATAAAAACTCCATGTCTCAGGGGCCGCTATCGAGCTTCATGTCTTTCCCAGGCGCAACATAACTGACAAATAGATTACGAGGAATTTTTATGAAATCTAAAAGCGCCCTTCGCGGCATATACATTGCGGCCGCCTTGCAGTTGGGAACCCTTGGCGGTTCTGCCCAGACCAACATAAACCTGTTTACCGGATCCGAGACGAATATAACCCTTGCCCCCGGCGTTTACAACATCACTGCCTACGGCGCTCAAGGCGGCTCCGGTGATGGTGGCGGCGGCCTCGGAGCCGAAATGGAAGGCCAGTTTAACTTCACGGGAGTAACGATCCTGACTCTTCTGGTTGGGTCTGGCGGCGGCGGCAACGTTGATGGCGGGGGAGGAGGAGGCAGCTTTGTTGTCAATGGCGGCATGCCACTGGTCATCGCTGGCGGGGGCGGTGGTGCTGGTGGTGGTGGTGGCGCTGGCAGCCCCGGCGGCGGAATCGGCGGCACCGTCAACGGCGGCGGCAGCGGAAGCGGTTACAGAAGTGGCGCAGGCGGCACTGGCGGCAGCGGCGGAGCCGGCAATGAAGGCGCCGGCGGCGGCGGTTACAATGGCACCGGCGGTGGCGGCGGCTTCAGCGATAGCGTCGGCGGCAGCAGCTTCTTGAGCGGCGGCGCCGGTGGCAACGGCGACGAGGCTGGCGCTGGCAACGGCGGCTATGGCGGCGGCGGCGGCGGCACCGAGAGCACGGGCAGCGGCGGCGGGGGTGGCGGCTTCAGTGGCGGTGGCGGGGGTGGCTTCGGCGGCGGCGGCGGCGGGGGTGGTTCAATCATTGACTCATCTGCAATTACGAATCTCGCCGAGGTTTCCGGCATCGCCAGCCCTGACGGCGCCCCGAATGGCGAAATTATTATTACCGCGGTTCCCACTCCGCTTGGCATTACCACCGACGCGGCGTTTGGCTTCACGAACGGCGTGTTTGGTTTCGACGTGACCGGCCCGTCCGGCTCCAACGTGGTCATTCAGGCCAGCACGGACCTGCAAACCTGGATTCCGCTGCAAACCAATCTGCTCGGCGGCGGCCCGCTCTATTTCTCCGATCCGCAATCCCCTGCCAATGGCCGGCGTTTCTACCGCGTCCAATTATCGCCCTAAACCGCTTTAGGCCACAACAGCAAGGCCGTGAATCGAGCCTGCGCGAAACGAGCGCAGATGAAAATTCCGTCGTTTGAAGATTACGAAAAGTGGGAATGACGCGCCGGTTCGCGGTTGACAGTTTGATTAGGGCGTGGCTAAATTCTGTTTCCAATTGAACCAGAAGTTGTTCATCATTCTAGTCCTTCAATTTTTTCATCAAGCTGTTCTGTTCGCGGAAGAAATTCCGTTGGACCGCATGGGGCAACCATTTTATTCCAAAAATCTCCGGGTGGAATGGAAGCTGACGACAAATTGTCTCCCCGCCACAGTTCGCGTGTTCAAGATTGTGCCAGGTAAATTCTCGCAGATGACAATTTCAAACTTGATGAAACTGGGCGGCTTTTCGGAAACTAACCGTGTCTGGACGAACTACAGAGGCGATAAGCTACCGGCAGAGATCTTGTGCTTCAGGAATTATAACGACAGAGATTCCCTCGCAATAGTACCTGCCGATGGAACAGTTAATCTCGAAACACCGACTTTCCACACTGGTCTGCCAGAAGGCGTTCCCGACGAGGCTCGTGGTTTTGACCTCGCAACCAACATGTTAAAGCAGCTCGACATTCCAACGGAGCAATTGATCAAGACAGGCGGGCGTCTGAAGGCTTGGTTTTATCCCGGAGAAACGACGATTTTTCCCAAAGGAAGCGAACCGATCACCCGCCGCAGTCACATGGGGGTGGAATTTCGCCGGATGCTGGATGGGATCCCTTGCATGGCTGAACAGGTTCACATTGATTTCGAGGACCAGGAAAAAATCACGCAAATCGAAATTCAGTGGCATGGAACCGAACCATCAAAGCCGTACCCTGTTGCAAGCACTCAACAAATGGCGGCCTGGATAAAAGAAGGCAGAGCCAGAGTTCAATCATTGGAAGGCCCTACGGATGGTAGATTCCTCCAGCCGTCTGAGATCAAGCAAATAACCATTGTAGGAATAACGCCATATTATACTGCGAGCAGCTACTTTTCTGATGAGACTGATGATAATGTGCCAATGAGCCGAATGTACCCGTATGTCATGCTTCAAGCAGACGGTGAAATCAGCCCTGACGACCATGAAACCATCTGGCTATTTTGTCCAATAACAGCAGGCGCTTTGAGCAGTATCTCAATAACGAACACACCTTATGGTTTTGGAATTTCACCAAGCAACTTTTACGAGAAACAAATGCACCATTGGAACGCTACAAATTGAAAAAAAGATCGCGGCCCCATGGATTCCCAACTCAGCGCTACAGCTTTGAAATGCTCAAGCGTCGTATTTTGCAATAGGAAGCGGGGTGACGAGACTTATATTCCGTGAAGTGTTTCCCATACCGTATCAATAAAGACCGTGGCCGGAGAGGGGAGGCGCGCTTCCGCCTACGCCTGGCCTACGGCGGACGGGCACGGATTCAGGGACCGCAGAGAACCAAAGACCGAAAATCACACGAGTTGCAGGAATTGACACGAAACAAAAAACATTTTGACCGCGGATGACGCGGATAATCGCAGATGGGATTCGGCGACAGAAAAAATTGGCCGGGGCCAGAATGCAAGGGATGAATTTTTTGAAATACGGAAGCGGGTAGCAGATCGAAAGCGGTGTCAGCCCCATTCCCCGCCAGCCACCGCACTCCATGACGCTATCGCGACTGATGGAGCATTTTGCGGATTCATGGTTCCCGCCACCCGGTCTCCACCGGTAGTTGCAACCGCGAAGGGACGCGAAGGAACACGAATTTGACACAGGCAAGGATCGGGACAGGCATGGATTCATTGGCCGCAAAAATGCACAAAATGCACGAAACTTTAACCGCGGATTTCGCAGACGAACGCGGATAAAGCAAGCAGCAGCGAGCGAAGGTGAAACCGCACATTCTCACGCAAAGGTTGCAAAGGGCGCAAAGGAAAAGGATGAAGGGCAACACGAAACAAAAAACATTTTGACCACGGCTGACGCGGATAATCGGCCAGAATGCAAGGGATGAATTTTTTGAAATAGGGAAGCGGGTAGCAGATCGAAAGCGGTGTCAGCCCCATTCCCCGCCAGCCACCGCACTCCATGACGCTATCGCGACTGATGGAGCATTTTGCGGATTCATGGTTCCCGCCGGCGGAAGGATGAATGAGGATTGAGGATTGAGGATTGAGGATTGGCTAAAAAAAGGCTAAAGGCTAAATGATGAAGGATGAAGAATGAAGAATGAAGAGACTGGAAAAAAATCGGGACGGCGATGGGGTGCGTGAGGTGAAGCGGCATAAATGCCGCGCTCCGGGCGCCGTCGCGCCGTAGCGGCGCTTTGGCGCGCCGCGAAGGCGGAAAGGGACGCTGAAACCGCCCGGTTTACAGTAGGCCCGGAGACCCAGGGCGGCGCTCGCAGACTCGCTTGACCTGGGCTACTTTCGGTCACCCCTATGGGGCATTATTCGGCGGCTGCGCCGGAGGTTTTGTTGCGGTCAAAGCGAACCAAGGAAATGACGCGGCTACAGTTTTTCTGGAACTGCTCCAGGCGTTTGTCGTGGGCACACCGAATGAAGCAATTCTACGGCGCCACTTCGATTTCGTAAAATTTCTCCGGTTCCGGATTGGGATCAAGAAAATCCGTCGTCGTGCCCTGGCCGGGGATGATGCCGCTGATCGGCTCGAATGGCTCGGACAGATTCGTCGTGGCCAGCACCTCGTAATTCACGCCGGATGCGCTGTCCCACATCAAAAGCTGGTTGCTGTCGCCCATCCCCGTGATCACCAGCGGCGGCGCGATGACGAGCGTCTTGGTGTCGCTCAAGGTGATGCCATTGGTATAGAGCACCTGGATGACATTCGTGCCCACCGCCGGGTTGCTCCAGTTGTAACTAAGCATGTTCATGTTTGTGGCGCAAGCCGTGCCCCCCAAAAGGTAAAGCTCCGCGCCATTGGTATTAAGCCGCGGCTGAAACACCCCGTTGATGTAGATGCTGAAAAGATTGATATTGTACGCGTCGAGCGCACTGGTGAAACACGCCTGTATCGGAAAACCGGCCCCCTGGCTCAGCGTGAGGGTTGAACCGTCGGTGGATGGATTGGAGATTTCCACGACTTCCAACGGCGCCGCCGTGTTTACTGTGTTTGTCAACGTGGTGTACCGGTTCGTGTAGATTCCGCTGGTCAGTTCTTTGATGCGCAGCGTGATGGTCGCCGGGCCGTTGGTCGGCACGTTGACGTAATTGAAATGGAATTCCTGCGGGTAATTCGTCCACACCGCGCTCAATCCCGGATTCGGCGTCACCAGCGTCGCCGGCACAAAAATCGGATTTCCGTTGGCGTCGTTGCCGTTGCCGTTCGCCTCGCCGGTCACGATGTCGTCATTGCCCGGATTGCTGTCCTGGATGTTCACGTCCACTTCCGTCGCGGTGCTGTCGGACCGATTGGTGATGGTGAAAATCTGGTTGGTGATGGTGTAGCCATCCGCCGGCGCGACCATCACGCCCTGGGGCAGGGCCGCATCATAATAGAACGTCTGCGAAAACGTGTTATACACCGACGCCTGCCCCGGCCGCGTCAGGAACACCCTCCCGCGCACGATATGAAAACCGCCTTGAAGCCCGATGGAGGTATTGGCCGGGTTCAAATCGTTGTGCGTCCACACCACCGCGGTTGTCGGATTGAAATTCGTAATCACCGCCTCGGTCAAACCAAAATGTTTTGCGTTCGAGGGGTCCGAATCGGAAATGGGCGGGATATTGGCATTACCCGCGCTGCCGCCGTAAAACAATCCAATCTTATATCGCACCTGCGTGCCGGTGGGTTGGGCGGGAATGGCGCCCTCCCACCAGTCAATATTGTTCTGAATACTGTCGTGGTTGACCCAATACGCTTCGACCACCTGTGTCGTGCCTTTGCCGATTCCAAAATCGCCCTCGGGCGCCGAGCCATCTGTCGTATAATAGATATAGCAGGTGTTGGCCTGATATTGATAACCGTCCTTGACGTAGAGCGTGACCGGTTGTCCGGCTCCAGGAAAGAGCGGCGCCCGTTGCGTCGCCGAATTGTTGGGGGCCAGGGCGGTATTGGTCGCCGCCGGGTCGTGATACACCCACGCAACCGTCGCATTGGTGATCCCGGCGCCATAGCCCGAACCTGAAACGATATTGGTGCTCCCCCCGACCGTGTAAGAATAAGTTTCCGCGCCCAGCGAAACGATGTTGTTGCTCGCGACATTCCGCGCCGCAAATTTTTCCGGGCCGTCACGAAATTGCAATGCCGTCTGTTCGTATCCGAGAAAAACGTCGTCCGCATAACCGGGGGGATTATCGCGCAGGTCCAGGAAATTCGTCGGCGCCAGGCCGGTGGCGCTCGTCGGCCCGATCCCCATCTGGCTGTTCAGGTCTATGCCACCGTCCAATTTCACCAACGTATTCGAGCACGACGCGTCGCCGCGGACCAGGATGTCAAATACGGCGTTGGTCACCACCGGGATATCAATTGCATAGGTAAGATTGGAAACGTTCGACCCGCCGATGACGTTGCCATAATTATCCACGCTCCCGCGGTTCTTGAATGGGAAAATGGGATTGTAGTTCGGGTCGCCATCAGGGCCGTCTGTGCGATAGATCGTGAGATGCGGCACTTCAACGCCGCCCTGCCGGAAAATGACCGCATTGGTGGACGGATTGGCCCAACTGGCCTCCGGCCCCTGGCAGGCATAAATGACCCATGAATCACTCGGGATGGTCATCTCAATGGCGCCCCCGCCCGCGGGCGGAGTCGTGTTCACATAAATCAAGCGGTCCACCGGGTTCGCGGCGCTGGCCGACGATTGCGCCGTGGCATAATTTGTCGTGGCCCCATGCACTAGAAGCTTTTGATAAGCCCGGCCGCCCGTCGGCGATGAACTGGCCATTTGCTCCAATATCGTCCCAGGCGCAAATCCCACGCGCAGCCCGCATCCCCGGGAATTTGAAACCGCCGTCGAAGTAGTGTTCGTTGGGTTCAGGTAATATCCGTCGCTCGTGCGCGCCACCCCGTCGTCAAAGGTGATGTCGCCTGGATAACTGGTCTTGTCATTCATCGCAAACAGCGCCACGTCCTGCGTTGGCGGATTCGTCGCCTCGCCTTCGCGATAATCGTAGCGCTCGAACGCGACGATATATTGGTCGCTCCAGCGCGACCAGGTGCCGCCCCGCGAATACTGATTGTGCAGGTACATCGTGTCCGGCATCGAGTCGTCGCCGAACTCGCCCAGGTAATTTTCCGTGGAAGGCACCGGCGTGCCGCCGTTGGTGTTGTGATTAAAACCGTCGGAATAAACCATCGGCATCCCTTCATGCATGAAAAAGTAAGCGTCTTCCAGCGCCAGGCCGGACGCGGTCAGACCGTAGGCGCTGCCATCCTGGTCCCACATCATGTTGACGGCTTGCGCCAGGCTGTAATTGCCGTTGCTGTCGCAGTTCCCTTGCTCGCTGGTGGACGGCGCATAATCCCTGCCGTCGAACCCCCAAAGTCCCGGCCCGTTGTCGGCATTGTTCACGATGTCGTTGAATTCATTGTACAGCGGAAAGTTTAACAACCTCATGCCCGAATTGAGATACTCCCAATAATCTTCCGTCAACGGAAGCGCCGACTCTTCGTATTCGCCGAATATCATCGCGTCATTCCGTGGCGCCTCCGTGTTGAACAAGCTGTTGCGGTTGCCGTCGGTCTCCAGATATCCGTTGCCGGTGACATTGTTGCCATAACCATGCACATAATCATACATCGCCTGAATGGCTCCAGTGTAGCCGCCAAACGAAGGATCGTCCGTCTGGCCCGTGGCATTGCCAAAAAAATTCACCGGCACGTGCTTCACCGCGTCCAATCGAAACCCGTCGCACCCGGTGATATAAAGCGTCCAGGCCACCGCCCGGCAAAGGTACGTGGACACATCCTCAGGTACCGGCTGGCCGTGCCCGTCGAAGGGACGCCATCCATTCAGCGGCGCGCACCCGGTGGCAGGCGAAGGCCAGCCCGTGCCGGTGGCCGCGCCCAGCAGGGGTCCGTTGGTATCCATATACTCGTCCGGCCGGGTGGGGAACCGGACAAACACCGGCTTGGGCGTGACCTCGAGATAATTGGCGCCAAAATTTACATTGTTGGTTCCCGGTTCCTGCGCCAAATCACACAAACCCAGGAGCGGGTTGTCCTCAACGTTTGTTATCGTACACCAGTCGCTGACGTTGTCCCAGCTTTCATAACCGCCCGGTACCGCCTGCAAATGGAAATCCCCCGGAACCAGACCGGGGTAATACCGGGTGGGTGTGCCGGACCCGGGATAACTTGGCACGGTGCTGGCCCGATGGTTCATCACATTGTCAAAATAGACGCGGATGCCGAAGCGATGGGCCATCTGCACCATTTGGATGAGTTGGGCCTGGGTGCCGTACATGGTAGCGACCGAGCCTTGTTGGTTCTCGCTCCCCAGATCGAACGGATCAAACACGTCGTAACCCACGGAATAGGCGCCCTCATTGCCTTTCGCCGGGTTCGGCACCCACAAACTGTCGTAACCCGCCTCCGCAATTTCCGGCATTTTTAACGTGATTTCCGGCCACGTCTGCTGGAATAACTCCAACATCGCGTCACCCCGGACAAGGGTAACTCCCGTGGTAAAAAAGCAAAGCGACACCGCAATTTGAAGAGTGCGGCGCAAAAGGGTTGAAAAGATGGCTTTCACAACGAGGCGGCAGCTTAAATCCGGTGGACAACTTTTTGCCTTAACAGCCCGTTAAGAAACTATAGACATCGCCGCTGAGAAGATTTTTGGTTTTGAGCGGGGAGCGACGAAGGAGCCTAGCCGTAGCGCTCTGTGACCGAGGAGCGACCAAGCGCAAAACCAAAAAGGCCTCAGCCCGAAGGGTTTCATCGAAAACCGGGCGGCGACTTCGTTGCTCCTCAGTCGAAGATCCACAAGGGATATTCTCCTTCGTCGCGCCTCGTCGGCGCCCGGTTTTGGATGAAACGGCGGTATCCATAGTTTTTTAACGGGCTGCTAAACAACAAACAAAATATATTTTTTCAGGTACGGGTCAATTTAACACCATTGCCTCCATTTTACTATTGGGTCATTCAAGCGATGGCGTTGTTCCAGAATATCGCGCTAAAAACCTATGCATCAACCACATGTTTGTGCGGAAAATGAAGGCATATAAATGCGGTTCACGAATCACCCGGTTTTGAACATCCTGTTCAAAATGAAAATAATCCGCCTGTCTCTCTGCGCGGTCATTGCGGCGAATTTCTGCGGAATGACCTTTGCCCAGGACGCATCCAATCATCTCTGGCAAACGCAGAGCATTTATCAAATCATCACCGACCGTTTTTTTGACGGTGACCCCCGCAACGACGATGCCGACCACAATTACGATCCCGCCGGGCACCGCGGCACCTCGGTCCATGGAGGCGATTTCAAGGGCATCGAGGACAAGCTCGATTACATCAAATCGCTTGGCGCAACGGCCATCTGGATCTCACCCGTGGTGCTGAACGCGCACGGTGAATTTCATGGCTATGCCGGCCTGGATTTTTACAAGGTGGACCCGCATTGGGGCACACTCGCGGACTTGCGGCATCTTATCCGCGCCGCCCACGCCCGCGGCCTGCTGGTCATAGACGATATCGTCGTCAACCACGGCGGCGGTTTGATTTACAGCACTGACCCCGGCTATCCCAATTTCAAATATCCTCCCGACGGATACACGATGCGCTACCGTGACCCGGCCAAAACGTTTCCCCCGCCATTTGATTTAAACGCCGCCAATCCATCGCTTACCAACCTTTTCCACAACAACGGGTACCTGCAAAACTTCAACGATCAAACGCAACTTGTCCTCGGCTCTTTCGCCGGCCTGGCCGACTTCAAGACGGAATCGCCCTATGTGCGCCAGCAGATGATAAAAATCTACGAATACTGGATTAAAGCGGCCGGATTCGATGCCTTTCGCATTGATACGGTCAAGCATGTGGAAATGGGGTTCTGGCAGGAATGGTGCCCGGCCATCCGCGCCTTCGCCGCTTCCCATGGCAAAACGAATTTCTTTATGTTCGGTGAAGTCCTGGACGACGATGACCGCCGTTGCGGCTCTTACACCGGAACGATGGGTGGCGGACCGTTCAAGTTGGATGCCGTTTTGGATTACACGCTCTATTTCAAGATCAATTCCATCTTCGCCAGCGCCACCGGCAACACCCGGCAGCTCATTGACCATTACGACGCCGTTGACGCCGACTATGATCCCGCTTCACAATATCAATTGGTGACCTTTCTCGATAACCACGATCAGCGCCGTTTCTTAAACGTGCGCGGCGCCACCCCGGACCGCCTCAAGGTGGCGCTCGTCTTTCTCTACACCGCCCGCGGCATCCCTTCTTTGTATTACGGCACCGAGCAGGGATTCAACGGCGGCAAAGACCCGTGGGACCGCGAGGACATGTTTGCCGGGCAGTTCGAATGGGGACCGTCCCTCGGCGACAACTTCAACATGACCCATCCGCTCTATCGTTTTGTCGCCACGTTGAACAACTTCCGCCGCCTGTATCCGGAATTGCAAACCGGCGCGCAATCCAATGTCTGGAGCGACGCCGATGGCCCGGGTTTGTTCGCCTATACCCGCCGGCTGGGCGATCAGCAGGCGCTCGTCGTCTTTAATACCGCGCCGACCAACCAAACCCTCCCGCCCTGTCCGATGATCTATCCCGGGGGAACAAAATTGGACAACCTGTTCAATGAAAACGACGAATTGATTGTCGGCGCGGACGGGCTGACGGCGCCCGACGTCGTTCCCGGCGCTTCGGCAAAAATTTTCATCCCCGCGTCTCAAATCCGGCCGCTTGATCCGGTGGTGACGGAAATTTCACCGGCGCACGATTCCCATGACATTTCGCCGAAATCGCCGGTGATCGTCCACTTCAGCCAGCCCATGGACCCCGCTAGCGTCAAACATGCCTTCTCAACGGTTCCGCGGGTAAAAGGCCGCCTCTCCTGGTCGCCCTCGAAAGACACCCTGACATTCCTTCCCCGGGGCGTCGGCTTTCCGCCGGGAATGATCACCGTCCGGATCGCCGGCGCGGCGCGAGCGGCTTCGGGCGGGAAATTTTACGCGGGTTTCGAATCGCGTTTTCAATGCGGCGCCCCGCCGCCGCCGTAATGGCTCGCGTTCATGATTTGCGATGAATGGATCCGCGGTCTCCTCATGTATCGCCGCCGGGCAAAACGGAAATGGCTGCCCGCTGCCGAACGCAGCCGCGCCAGCGCCGGGGCCAATGCGTTCGCCGAAGCCCAAAGCGCGGTGCCGCGGGAAGGGTGATGGCGCCGGTTTCCTGGGCGACAAGCCATTTTTATGAGAATGCGAAAACCTTGACGCCGGCGGAAAAATTTTTTAATGTAACGTTCCCCTTCGCGGGGGTGTAGCTCAATTGGTTAGAGCGCTGCCCTGTCACGGCAGAGGTTACGGGTTCGAGCCCCGCCACTCCCGCCATTTTTTTATGGCATTTTTGTTTGCGCTTGACTTTTAGGGACAATTTAGGGACAATTGGTATCATGGATACCAAAACGAACCGAAAGCCCCTTGAAGTCAAGCGCGGCAATGTCATCGTCAAAATTTATCAGGGCAATAATCGCGTCAACGGCGTCAACTATCCGCAATTCACGCTGACCTACTACGAAGGCGCGGAAAGGAAAAAACGTCGCTTTGCTGATTTGGTCGAAGCTCGACGTGAAGCGGACTTCACAGCCGAAAAACTGTCAAAAGGAGAAGGTCAAGTGCTTCACTTAACTTCCGTTGACAGAACAATTTACGTCCAAGCTATCGAACATTTACGCCCGCTGAATGTTCCCTTGAATGTCGCTGTGCTGGAATATGCGTCGGCCGTAAAACAATTGCCGCAAGGCGCAACGCTCAAAGAAGCCGTTGATTTTTTCCGCAAACGCAATCCAGCTTCGCTCGAAAAGCGCACGGTGCGCCAGGTCGCCGACGAGATGCTTGCGGCCAAGCGCGCTGCGAATCTGTCGGCGGTTCACATCAACGATTTGGACTCCAGACTCAACCGAATCGCTGGCGCGTTCCAGATGAATATCGGTGGTGTGTCTGGAACAATGTTGCAAACGTGGTTGGACAACATGGAGGGGAGCGGACGCACCAAACGAAATTATCTGGCCGTTGTCGCCGCCCTGTTCCGTTTTGCGATTCGCAGAAAATACCTGCCGAAAGATGCAATGGAGGAAATCGAGGCTGTGCAGCAGGCCAAGGAGGACAACGGCGAAATCGAAATCTTCACGCCAGTTGAGATGAGGGAGATGCTGACCGCTGCGCGCCCGGAGATGGTCCCGTGGCTTGCGATTGCGGGCTTTGCGGGATTGCGTTCGGCAGAACTGCAACGGCTGGACTGGCGGGAAGTCAATTTGAAGGAGCGGCACATTGAAATCAAAGCGAGCAAGGCCAAAACAGCGGCCCGGCGGCTTGCTCCCATTACAGACAATCTCGCAAAATGGCTCAAACCCCACGCGAAGGAATCAGGCAAATTGACGGGCTTTGAATCTTGGTGGAACCAAATCCCCAAAGTGGTGGAAGCGGTGAACGACCGGCGAGGGAATTTTGCGGAGCAGGCAGGAAAAACTTTTACCGACGAACAAAAATTTTCGTGGAAGCACAACGCCTTGCGACACAGTTTTATCTCGTATCGGCTGGCGGCCATCAAGAACGCAGCGGAAGTGGCGTTGGAAGCGGGCAATTCGCCGCAGATGATTTTCAAACATTACCGCCAACTGGTGACGGAGGCCGAGGCGAAAAAATGGTTTGGCATCATGCCGGAGAAAAATTCAGGCCGACGCAAAGCCGCTTAATTGACGCCAACGCCGTAATTGGTTTTCAAATGAGCCTCAATGTCCGGCCATTTGAACAGCACCGTTGCACGACGGCCTTTGCCGATTTTCAGATACGGAATGATGCCGCGCCGCATCCATTGCTCGACCGTCCGGGCGGTCTTTCCCAACCGCTTGGCGACTTCCGCTTTTGAGATAAAACCATCGGCAAGATTTGAAATTTGCGCCGCATCTGGGACAGCCATCGGTTGCGATTGCGGCGTTGCCGTCATCTTTTTTGGTTTCCGAACTCGGTTCATAACGTTAAATTCATCAATTGTTTTGGAGCAACCTGCCGGCGGGCGGCGGCGCGGACGCGGGCGAGTCACCAGTTCGCCGCGGACGGTCGCTACCGCGTAACGGACTCGCCGGCCTTTGTTTCCGCCAGCCTCGGTGCTGGATTGCCATTGGGTTGCGCTGAACCATTTCCGGCCTGTTTTGCCCGCTTGCGGGCGTTTTTCTTCCGCCAATGGCGATGAATGGCTGCCGCCACCCGGTCCTGCCAGGCCGGGTCCACCATGCGCTGGGCCAGCACGTCTCGCGAGTAAAACTTGACGCAGTAACGCTTTGGTTGGCATAACATTTCCAGCAAACCGTCGCGGGCCAGGGGGGCGATAATATGTCGAGGAAGGTGCAATGCTTCGGCGACCTCTTCTTTTTTCATCCAAGGGCCGTATTTGTCCAGCGACTGCAATTTCAATGGCGTTTCGGCATTCATATTTTCTCCTTGGTTAAAGTAACGGTGACGGCGGCAATGTGAGTGTTCAGCGTTGCCGCCAAAC
>CAVWKA010000016.1:0-90482 GCA_963755515.1 uncultured Verrucomicrobiae bacterium
ATTCTCCGCATGATGTGCGGTGAATAATGAGCCTATTCATCGCAAAGTCACCGGATGAGATGGACACGCACCTTGACGCGACGACCCGTGACATACAATCGAACCACGATTCGCGCGCACGGCCAACACGACTGCACCAGTGAAATGAAGCGACCGGAATTTTGCATCGCGCCAAAATTTGCAATCGGGCATTTTTGATGACGTGGATTTGATTTCCGTTCAACAGAAACTGGCCGACGCACTCGCGGAATGTGAGCGATTACGCGAGGAAAATCGCACTTTGCGAAATCGGCTGGAATTCTCTGAAGTCGAAGCACAACCTCCCTCCGTTGTGCCGGTTGTTCCTCCTGTCATCTCTGCAATCCATTCCAAGTCCAGCCCGGAAGAAAAAGTGAAATTGTTCCGCTGCCTGTTTCGCGGGCGTGAAGATGTTTATGCCATGCGCTGGGAAGGACGAAATGGCAAAACCGGCTATTCACCGGCATATCGAAAAGTCTGGAGCAATCCACTCCAAAGGAAACCGGACGAACCCAAGGAATACTTTCCGTTGACCAATCAAGTCATTCACGATCATCTCACCGGCAAGTTGACTGCTGGCATTTATCCGTTGCTGACCGATGAAACGTGCTGGTTTCTCGCCGCTGATTTTGACAAGGCAAGCTGGCAGGACGACGTGCGTGCCTTTCTTCAGACCTGCTCCGACTGGAAAATTCCTGCTGCCTTCGAACGGTCGCGTTCAGGACGCGGCGGTCACATCTGGATTTTCTTCGACACACCGCTACCCGCCGGCCTGGCGCGAAAACTTGGCGCGGCCATTCTCACCCGGACGATGGAACGCCGGCATCAACTTGGCCTCGACTCTTACGACCGTTTGTTTCCAAGTCAGGACACAATGCCGAAAGGTGGCTTTGGCAACCTTATTGCGCTGCCGTTGCAGCAACTGCCACGCAGCCACGGCAATAGCGTCTTTCTCGATGCCGGTTTCAATCCATACCCGGACCAGTGGGCGTTCTTGTCTGGTATCCAACAAGTGTCACTCACGGAAATCGAAGGCATTGTGCGCGATGCCGAACGCAGCGGCGAAATCATCGGCGTCCGATGCAGTGTGACCGATGATGATTCGGCTGAAGACCCGTGGACGCTGCCGCCATCACGGAAGAAAAAGGACAAGCCCATCATCGGCCCATTGCCTGAAAAAGTGCGGGTCGTCCACAGCAACCTCGTTTATGTCGAAAAGGAAGGATTGCCATCCGCGATGTTGAATCGGTTGCACCGGCTGGCTGCTTTTCAAAACCCGGAATTTTACCGCGCCCAAGCAATGCGGTTGTCCACGTTTGGCAAGCCGCGTGTCATCCGATGCGCGGAGGAATTTCCCCGGCACGTTGCCCTGCCGCGCGGTTGCCTTGATGAAACCATCTCACTTTTCAAGTCGCACAACATTAAAGTTGAACTGGAAGACCAGCGATTTGCCGGGCAACCGATTGACGTGGCGTTTTACGGCCAGCTTCGCCCGGATCAACAAACTGCCGCCGATGCCATGCTTGCTTTTGACGACGGCATCCTGTGCGCGACAACCGCCTTTGGCAAAACTGTCGTGGCCGCGTGGCTGATTGCCGCACGGAAAGTCAATACGCTGGTGCTGGTTCATCGCCGCCAACTTTTGGATCAATGGCGCGAGCGGCTCGCCACGTTTCTGAATCTGCCGATTAAGAGCATCGGTCAAATCGGCGGTGGTCGGCGGCGTGCCAGCGGCGTGATTGACGTTGCTGTCATTCAAAGCTTAAATCGCAAACAGGTTGTGAACGACGTGGTTGCAAACTATGGCCATGTCATCGTGGACGAATGCCATCACCTGTCGGCTGTGAGCTTTGAGCAGGTGTTGCGGCAGGTGAAGGCACGTTACATCACCGGCCTGACGGCAACGCCGCAACGCAAAGACGGACATCATCCAATTATCGTCATGCAGTGCGGGCCGATTCGTTACCGTGTGAACGCGAAGGAGCAGGCGCTGGCGCGACCGTTCAAGCACGTCGTCATTCCCCGACCAACGAACTTTCGGTTGCCGCCTGCGGCTGAAAAACCGGAAATGCACGCCCTCTATGCTGCGCTTGCCACTGACAAGACTCGCAACGATTTGATTGCTGTTGACCTTGTCCGTGCGGTCAAAGCCGGACGTTCACCGATTCTCCTGACCGAACGCACAAACCAGGTGGACGAATTCGCCTCGCGACTGGCTGGGCTGGTCAAACATATCGTCGTGTTGAAAGGCGGCATGGGTGCAAAACAACGCCGCAGTGTCGCTGAACAGTTAGCGGCCATTCCCAATGATGAAGAACGAGTCCTGTTGGCGACTGGCCGTTACATCGGCGAAGGTTTTGACGATGCGCGTTTGGACACGCTCTTTCTCGCCATGCCAATTTCCTGGCGCGGCACGTTGCAACAATACGTTGGCCGCCTGCATCGTCTCCACGACAACAAACGCGAAGTGATCGTTTACGATTATGTGGACGGCTGTGTCCCGGTGCTTGCTGCCATGTATGCCAAGCGCGTGCGCGGCTATGAGGCTGTGGGATACCAAATTCAAGATGGTGACAATCCCTCCACATAACAACACCCCGCCTGCTTATGAATTGGAAGGCGGGTGGGACATAATCCTGCTGATTGGAGAGCAGCTAATGCTAAATTACTATAAACTTGGCAAACGTCCCTCAATTGTAGCTTTTGTTTTTCTGTGAATGGGCCAATTTGGATGAATTCTTCCCAAGTCGGAATCTTCACGATAGATCCATCAGCGTCTCGGATTAACCGCCCATCAAGACCGAGCATATCCTTTAATTCGACCCAATAAGCCCGCTCAAAGGGGAAAACAATCTGAACAGGTGCGAACTGACTCAACCGTTTTGTGGCCATATTGCTTGCAACCCCAAGCAGGATTCGCGATACTTTAATATCTACTTGAGCGAGCCGATGTATGACTTCGGCGGCGGTTTGGCCGGTTTGCGCTCCTATATCCCCTAAAAGAACAGCACCATGATTTCTGACCGCTTGAATTTGATCCGTAAGCTCACAACTACCAGGCTTGTTAGTCCACTTTGTGGAATTTGGAGGTTCAAATACATTTGTGATAAGAAGATAATAATCAGCCCAGCTGATATGAATCTCGTCTAAAGAAATAAAGGGGTCTTTATATGACATCTTCATCCTTCTCAACTCCCTGGAAAGAAAATCGGCACGACAAATATGCAATCTGAAGTCTTTAAGAATATCGCCTGAAAGCAGGCTAATAAACTGGCTTGTTATTTTGTCGAGAATGACGCGCAAATTGAGTGGGACATCTTGATACGATTTGGCAATAACGTCCTCAAGATCAGTTGTAATCACTATGTCAATTAATTTCGCCATGCATCCTTTGCAAAAGCAAACGGCGGGTTCGGGCCGCAGTCCGGCACATTGTGATAGCGGACCAAAAATCAGCTATTGCCGTCTTCAGGCTAGAATTAAGAATGTATGCTACGGGAATATTGATTTTTGCAGCGTGAGACGCGGTCGTAGCGATAAGGATATTCTGTTTAACATGGAGCAACTCTAAAGATTCACTATGCAAAGGTCGTGGCTTTAACTTATCATTCTTACGGCGATCTATAATTTTATCCGGTGATTCTAGGACGACCAACAAAAGAGTTGGTTCAAGTAACTCCCACAGGTAAAATTCGGAATAGTATAAACCAGATTCCGTTAAGAACGCCCCCGAATCAATTAACACATGCTCCCGTTTAATGTTTCTTACAAAATTCCAAAATGCGTAGGCACAGTCGGACCCCAACGCTGCTGTGCGTCGGCGTGAGCGGCTTTTAATCCCGATCCTTTCCGATGTCTTATTGTTATTGTAATATTCGCGGACAAACTGCCCTAACCCTACATGGAATACTGAGGAATACCGTTTCGCGATTTCCCTACAAATGCTGGTCTTTCCGACGCCGGGCACTCCAACCACAATGTGAACCGATTTCTTATACACATTTTAACCCTATGTAAGCGGTCTCGAAAAAGGGGCGGGGGAGCAAATCTCCCCCGCCGGTGAACACAGCCGCTAGAGTGACAGCTTTTGAAGCTGCTTTAGCTGCGCACGGGTTAGGACTGCTTTCCCACCGAAGTCATCCGTGATAACGGCTTCGGTCTCGGTTAAGGTAACAATTGGGCAACAATTATCACCTCCGCCGTGACCACAGAGAGTTACCCTCTGGAATGAAGGTTGCGGTCTCGGCGGTTGCGGCCTGGGCGGATGAGGCCCTGGCGGCGGGCTTGTCGGTCTTTCTTGCATAATTTTTCCTCTCGGCATTGATTTTGTTCATTTCGCGCGTTTGGCTGCTACGGCCACGTAGCGGTGGCGATTCAGCGTTAATATATCATGTCAGCGGACGGTCAAAACCAGCCAGGGAGGGTCGAATGAAAACCAGCCACTTTGAGGAACGCATTGCGTTGCGTGCTGTGCAGACGGCACAAAGACGCGATGAATCAACTCAACGTGAGCTTGCAACATTCGATAACGACCTTGGCGGCGCATGGCTGGTCCCACCGGCGGATTGCGCGTGAACTGGACATCAACCGGGAGACGGTCGGCAAGTATCTACGGCTGGCAGATTCAAAACCGGCCATTTCGACCCCCGGCTCGGAGTCTGACCCGGCCGCAAAACCAGCCATTTCGACCCTCGGCTCAACAGCGGGTCGGCAGAGTCTTTGCCTTCCGTGGGAACCACAGATTGAAGCAGCGGTGTTGGTTGGGCTGAGTGCCCAGCGGATTTATCAGGACTTGGTGGGTGAACACGGGTTCACCGGCAGTTATCAGGCGGTCAAACGGTTCGTGCGGCAGTTGCGGGAGAGTCAGCCGGTGCCGTTTGTGCGAATGGAGGTTGAGCCTGGCATGGAAGCCCAGGTGGATTTTGGTCAGGGCGCGTGGGTGATGGTGGATGGCAAGCGGAAGCGACCACATCTGTTTCGGATCGTCTTGAGTCATTCACGCAAAGGCTACAGTGAAGTGGTCTGGCGGCAGACGACCGAGAGTTTTATCCGGTGTCTGGAAAACGCGTTCCGTTACTTCGGTGGGGTTCCTCGCACGCTGGTCATTGACAACCTGCGAGCCGCCGTGACGCGGGCGGACTGGTATGATCCCGAACTCAACGCGAAGGTGGCAGAGTTCTGCCGACACTATGGCACGGTGATGTTGCCGACCCGTCCGGCCATGCCGCACCACAAGGGCAAGATCGAGGCGGGCGTGAAGTTCGCCCAGAACAATGCCCTCAAGGGCCGGAGCTTCACGAGTCTGTCGGCACAAAACCTTTTTCTTTTGGACTGGGAAGCCGGTGTGGCCGATACGCGTATTCATGGCACCACGCGGCAACAGATCGGCAAGGTGTTCAATGAAGTGGAACGCGCCAAACTGCTGCCCTTGGCGGCGGGTTTGTTCCCGGTGTTTGAAGAAGCGCCTCGCACAGTGCACCGGGATGGTTATGTCGAGTTGCAGCGGGCATATTATTCCGTGCCGCCAGAGTATGTGGGGCGGCAAGTGTGGGTGCGTTGGGAGTCTCGGTTGCTCCGGGTATTCAACCAGCGCCGGGAAGTCATCGCCGTTCATGTGCGGGCCGAACCGGGCAAGTTCACCACCGACCCAAACCATCTACATTCGTCCCACCGCCGCGTCATTCAGCAAGGTCTGGATCATTTGCTGGATCGGGCACGGTTGATTGGCGTGCATACCGGCAGTTGGGCCGAGGCGATGGTGCAACAGCGCGGTCCTATCGGCATCCGGGTTTTGCATGGCCTGTTGTCGCTGGCGCAAAAACATCCGGTCAAAGCCCTGGAAAGTGCTGCGCAAAAAGCTCTGCATCACGGCGCGTGGCGATTGCGTGATCTGCGCACGTTGCTCGAACAGACTGTTCCATCGCCGCAACTGGACTTTCTGGATACTCATCCGCTCATCCGCAGCCTCGATACCTACCAGCACTGCGTTCCTGATTGTTTTGCTCCCTCAACCTCAACCATCAACCAAACATGAATGCCCTCCAAACCACACTGAAACAAAATACTCGCCACCGGATGCCGAGCGAATGCCCAGCACATTTTCCATCACAAACAATTTGGGTTGAAAGAAATCAACATACCGCAGAAATTCCTGATAGAGATGACGGCGTGGGTCTTCCACAAAACGCTCACCGTTATTTGCACCATCCACCTGCCGCACTGTGCTGAATCCCTGACACGGTGGTCCGCCAATGATGACATCGGGGTGTCCCGTGCCGAGGAGTTTTGCCAGTTCGTTTGGAGGGAACTTGGTCAAATCCTTTTGCAACGTGAGCGCGACATGAGGAAAGTTTTTTTGAAACACAGTGGTCGCCTCTGTATTGAAATCAATCGCGGCCAGGCATTTGAAGCCGGCGCGCTCCATGCCGAGGCTGAAACCGCCACAGCCGCAAAAAAGGTCAATGCAAGTGAACTGGTTCATCCGAAAAAAGCTCGATTTCCCACAGATTATCGAAGGCGCTTGTCAATTACAAAATTAATCTTGCAGCCGCAGACGGAAGCACGCCGTTTCGGCGGCCACAAAATCCCGCTCACGACGAGTGCGCGCGAAGTGCGTGCCGCGCGGACAAAAGGAGCTCGATCAAACGGAGCGCGCGTTGGTCGGGGCGGACACCATCGCCTCAAGTGGCGATTTGAGCTTTTTATTAAATTCGTCTTTTGTGACGATTTAATTGACATTTAAGCTTTAATTCGCCATAAATGGCGTGTTATGAAAATAACCAAACAAGCCACGGACGAAGTGATTCTCGGCGAACTGGGCGGGCGGCTGGCCAAAATCCGGCTGGATCGCAACCTCACGCAAGCACAACTGGCGACGCAAGCCGGCGTCTCGAAACGCACGGTGGAGCGGTTGGAAGCAGGCGCGGTGGCAACGCAATTGTCCGGGTTCATCCGCGTGTGCCGTGTGCTCGATGTGATTGAGCGCTTTGATCTGCTAGTTCCGGAACCAGTGCCCAGCCCGGTCGCGCAATTAAAAATGGCCGGAAGAAAACGGCAGCGCGCTTCCACAACCAAGCCAGTCAAACCTTCGGCCAAAAAATGGCAATGGGGAGATAAGCAATGACGCTGGCCGAGGTGCAACTTTGGGGTCGAACCATCGGAGCGGTCTCGTTGGAGGACGGAGGCCAGTTTGCGGCGTTCCAGTATGCCCCGGCTTTCGCGCAGAGCGGGATTGAGGTTTCACCCATCACCATGCCGCTCGGTGATCGTGTGTATGTTTTTCCAGATTTGCCCCCAAATACATTTCATGGCTTGCCGGGACTGTTGGCCGATTCGTTGCCCGACAGGTTCGGCAACGCCTTGATTGATGCGTGGTTGGCGATACAAGGTCGGACGCCCGACAGTTTCAATGCGGTGGAACGGCTTTGTTACATCGGCGCGCGCGGCATGGGCGCGCTGGAGTTCGCGCCAGCCATCGGGCCAAAACCGCAGCAGGCGAAGAAAATTGAGATTGATGCCTTGGTCAAACTGGCTTCGGAAGTTTTGACCCATCGCAAGAATCTGAAAACTACTTTTGCCAGCGCGAGCAGAAAAAATGCTTTGAATGACATTCTGCGAGTTGGCACTTCCGCCGGTGGTGCACGGGCAAAGGCCGTCATCGCTTGGAATCGCGAAACCAACGAAGTTCGTTCCGGCCAGATCACGGCCGGAAAAGGATTTGGTTACTGGCTGCTGAAATTTGACGGCGTTTCCGGCAACAAGGACAAGGAACTCGAAGACCCCAAAGGTTATGGCGCGATTGAATACGCATATTACCTGATGGCGAAAGCGGCGGGCATCACCATGAGCGAGTGTCGTTTGCTTGAAGAAAATGGTCGGCGGCATTTCATGACTCGGCGGTTTGACCGGCTGGATGGCGGGGAAAAATTGCACATGCAATCGTTATGCGCGTTGGCGCATTTTGATTTCAATAACGCGGGCGCTTATGCCTACGAACAGGCATTGCTGGTCATCCGCCAGTTGAACTTGCCAATGGACGCAGTGGAGGAACAGTTCCGGCGGATGGCGTTTTACATCATTGCTCGTAATCAAGACGACCACGTCAAGAACATCGCCTTCCTGATGGACAAGGCCGGTCGCTGGTCGCTCGCGCCCGCCTTCGACGTGACTTACAGCTACAATCCGACCGGCGATTGGACTGCCCGGCATCAGATGACGATGAACGGCAAGCGCGACGGATTCACGCTGGCCGATTTCCGCGCCTGTGCCAAAAGTGCCATGATGAAACGTGGACGCGCCGAAGCCATCGTTGAGGAAGTCCGCACTGCCGTGGCAAAATGGCCGGACTATGCGGAACAGGCACAGGTGATGGATGATTGGCGAAAACAAATCCAACACAATCTTCGATTGAATTTGCCGCGCACATCGGAATAAGCATCAACGAATCCACCGCTGAAGGCAATCGGACGATTTCCTGGTTTCGTCGGACGATTATCGGACGATTAGTCGTCGG
Source organism: uncultured Verrucomicrobiae bacterium (assembly GCA_963755515.1). Classification (GTDB taxonomy): domain Bacteria; phylum Verrucomicrobiota; class Verrucomicrobiia; order Limisphaerales; family UBA11358; genus UBA11358. The sequence continues at coordinate 8,531 of CAVWKA010000016.1, forward strand.
TAGATTCCGGCAAAGAACCGGAAGATTGTCGGAAGATTCATGCCAGACCTCTCGGACGGCGAATCTGACGATTACCGGGTGTGGTCTGACGATTATCTGACGATTGATTTATTATATTTGCTCCTGCTTCGGTCTGGCGTTGGCGGCGGAAAGCGGCAGGCGGCCGGCGAAACGGCTGAGTGAAGCCGCGCGCCGGAGCGGCGCTGCCAATGACAGACGGAAGCGAACGCGACTGCGTTTTCCTCTTGTCGTCCGCGACGAGCGCGCGAAGTGCGTGCCGCGCGGACGCAAGGAGCACGGTCAAACGGAGGGCGCGCTGGTCGGGGCGGACAACCCACTTTTGCCCGTAACGCTGTTCAAACGGCGGTCGGCCAATTTGCGGTCTTTGGTCTTGAACGACCGGCGAAACTGCTTGCCTCCGCATTTCAATAAGGCATAGTATCCATTCGATGATTCGTGCCGATACAAGTTCTCTTCGACTTTGTGAAACACTGGTTGTCCAGCCGGTTTTGGTGTCGTTTTCATGCGGAAATGAAGCACAAATTGAACGGGTGACAAGTATGGGTTACAAGCCAGCTTTTCCAGCGATTGCGAATCTTCAAAATGGCTTGATTTTACAATAGGATGGGTTGGTAGCTCAGTTGGTAGAGCAGTGCCCTTTTAAGGCATTGGTCCAGGGTTCGAGTCCCTGCCAACCCACCATTTCCCCGCATTTTTTGCTTTGCGCCGCGCCAAAAAATGCTTTCATTGCGCCCATGTTGCGCGTGAAATTTTGGGGAGTGCGCGGTTCCATTCCAACGCCCGGTCGGGGCGCCGCGCATTATGGCGGCAACACCTCCTGCGTGGAGGTGCGGAGCGGCGATGATATCATCATCCTGGATGCTGGCACTGGCTTGCGCGCCCTGGGCGCCGCGCTGTTGGCGGAGTTCAAAGATCGCCCGCTGAATCTGACCCTCCTGCTCACGCACACCCATTGGGACCACATTCACGGTCTGCCGTTTTTCGCCCCGATTTACAATCCGAACTGCCGTTTGCGCATCCTCGGCTGCGAAGGAACCCGCAAAGGCCTTGTGGAAGCGCTCACCGGCCAGATGGAGAGCACCTACTTCCCCGTGCCCTTCGCCAAAGTGCCCGGCAACATTGAAGTGGAAGAGTTCAAGGAGTTGAATTTTGAAATCGGCTCCGTCCTTGTCCGCGCGCAGCGCGCCAACCATCCCGGCTTCTGCGTCGGCTACCGGCTGTTCTCACCCGATGGCCTGGTTTGCTTTTTTCCCGACACCGAACCCCGCACCGGCGGCGAAGATCGCGAGATGATTGAGTTCATTCGCGACGCGGACGCGCTCATCCTGGATTCGCAATATGACCGGGAGGAATATAAAGCGCATTTTGGCTGGGGGCATGGTTGCGTGGATGATTCCGTAGCGCTGGCATTGCAGGCGAATGTCAAAAAGCTTTTTCTTTTCCATCATGATCCTGACCACGATGACAAAAGGCTGGCCCAATTTGTCAAACATGCGCGCCAACTGGTGGCCGCGCGGAGAGGAAAATTAAAAGTGGATGCCGCGCGCGAAGGGCTGACGGTCCAACTGGGTGAAAAAATTCGCACCGAATTCATGTAGAAAGCCAGGAGACGACGCGCGGAGTCTCATTACAGAAATCGGCAATTGGAAATCCCCGACGAATTTTCAGCGGCCTTTCTCATGCCACGGTTTGCCGGCGCGGAAGAGCGGCAAAAACTGCTCATCCACGGCGGCCGCCCGCGCATCGCCCAAGGCATTGGCGGTTTGAATCGCCGATTCCGCGGTGGCGATGGCCTGCGGAAAATCTCCCGCTTCAGCATAAGCCGCTGCCAGGGCGCTGAGCATTTCCGGCCGTTTGAACGACGTGAGCCGGCAGGCCTTCTCCGCGTCGCTCACCGCTTCCACCCCGTTGCGCAGTGAATCGTCCGGTGACGTGGCCAGAATCCAGGCCAGATTATTCAAGGCATCGGCGTTGTCGGGATTCAATGCCAGGGCGCGTCGCAGTTGAACCACCGATTCGCGCGGGTCCCCGTTGCCATAGAACCACGACGCCAATTCCATCTGCGTTTGGACGTCGGGTTGCAGGATGGCGCCCCACTGCATTTGATGAATGGCCTCCGGCAGGCGCCCCTGAAGGCGCAATGCTTCCGCATAAGCCTTGCGAATTGGCCCATCGTCGGGGGCCATCTTTAACGCGGCCAGAAATTCCGCATCCGCCCCGGCAAACCGGCCCTCCAGGGAAAGCGCGTGTCCGAGGTTCATGTAGGCGTCCAGGTTGTAAGGGTTATATTTCAGCGAAAGAGTGAATTCGCGGACAGCGCCAGGATAATCATTTTTTCCCGCCAGGATCGTGCCGAGGTCGTTGTGCGCGGCCCAGGAAGCGGGATTTTTTTTGAGCGTGTCACGCACGAGATTTTCCTCCGTGCTGAAAGCCTCCGCCCGTTGGAAGCTCAGGATCGAAGACGTCACTAGCACCACCGCGGCGGCGATTACAAAAAGGCCTTTTCTAAAGAACACCGCCAGCGCCGCCGCGCCCATTGCCGTGATGGCTCCCAACGCCGGATATTGCAGATGGTCCGACACCTGCCACATGGTCTGATATTGGGCGTCGAAAAAGCCGAGCGCCGGAAACAACATCGCGGCAAAACATCCGATGCCAAACAGGACATGCCGCCCCCAATTGCGGCGAAATTGCCAGCAGACGGACAGCGCCACAACGAACAACAGCAGTGGCAGATAGCCCGTCCAGCCACCCGCGTTCACCGGCGGACGGGAATAGGCGACGCTCAAATTGACGGGCACGATTGCCTTGCCCAGATAGAACCAGAAATTGCCGCCCGCCGCCGCCAGCCGTTGCCAAAAGGTTTGAGGCGCCAGCATTTGGTCGGTGCCCGGCAACGCCTGATGCTGCTGAAACCAGATGGACATCAAACCAAAGGCCAGCGACAGCAGAAAGTAGGGGCTGGTATGGAGCCAGTCTTTTCGCGTGATGCGTCCGCGTTGCCACGCCGCGCAAATCAGCAAAACCACCGGAAGCATCACCGCGGTTGTTTTGGCAAGAAGCGCCAGGATAAAAGCTGTCAGGGAAACGGCGAACCACGCCGTCGCCCGCCGACGGATTGGCCCGCCATCCTCTGTTGTTTGGAGTTCCGCCTTCAGGCGGTCCGGCCCGCGCGGAACTCCAAACGGAAGCGGGCGGTCTATGAAGAGGGCGTCGGCCTCGTAATGCAGATAGGCCAGAAATGAAAGCAGAAAAAGCGGAAGGGAAAGCGTGTTTTTCAATTCGGCGATACGCGCCACCGAATTGACGCAAACGGGATGGACGGCAAACAGCGCCGCCCCCAACCAGGCGCCGGGAATTCTCAATCGCGCCAGCAAACGCCATAGCAGCAGGGAACTGATGGCTTGAAGCGCGAGGTCCACGACATGATAACCCGCCGGGTTGTTTCCGAATGCCAGCCGTTCCAGCCACCAGCCAAAAGTCGCCAGGGTAAAATCCGTTCCGAACCACAAGGACCGCAGGGTAAGATTGCCGCTCACCAGCGCATTACCGCTGCCAATCAACCGCGCGTCGTCCATCACGAAATTCCCCGGAAGCATCGGCAGATAGACGATGAATACCAGCGCCGCAATGGCCAAGGCCCCGGCAATGATTTGGGCCTTCCGCCGTCTGCTCTCATCGCTGAAGAACGCCGTCACGCTTCCATGTTTTTCCGATTCCAATATCACGGGAACAGCATCAGCAGACAGGCCGCCGGAAAATCAGTCAAACGAAAAAGGCAAATAGAAACGAAAAGGCGACCCGTTGCCGGATCGCCTTTGTTTTGCAATCACTTTTTACAAACCTTTGCCGATCATGAATTTCAGCAAATCGGCCACCCGGCAACTATAACCCCATTCGTTGTCATACCAGCTCACGAGCTTGAAGAAACGCTTGTTCAATTCAATGCCCGAGCCGGCGTCAAAAATCGAAGACAACTGGCAATGGATGAAATCGCTGCTCACCACTTCGTCGTCGGTATAACCGAGAATGCCCTTGAGATAGGTCTCGCTGGCCTTCTTCATGGCGGCGGAAATTTCCGCGTAGCTCGTTTCCTTCACCGTGCGAACGGTGAGGTCCACCACGGAAACCGTCGGGGTGGGCACGCGAAACGACATGCCCGTCAATTTGCCCTTCACTTCCGGGCAAACCAACGCCACGGCTCTGGCCGCGCCGGTGGTGGAAGGAATCAGGTTAAGCGCCGCGCTACGGCCGCCTTTCCAATCTTTTTTGCTCGGCCCATCCACCGTCTTTTGCGTCGCCGTGTAGCTGTGAATCGTGGTCATCAGGCCTTCCTCGATTCCGAAACCTTCCTTCAACAAAACATGGACGACCGGCGCCAGGCAATTCGTCGTGCAACTCGCGTTGGAAATGATCTTGTGCTTGTTCGGATCATACTTCTCCTGGTTGACGCCGAGGACGAGGGTGACGTCTTCGTTTTTCGCGGGGGCGGAAATAACGACCTTTTTTGCGCCGGCGGTGATATGGCCGTATGAAGATTTGGGATTGTCCTTGGCGGCATCGGTAAAAAGGCCCGTGGATTCGATGACCAGCTCAACGCCGAGCGCCTTCCAGGGCAATTCCGCGGGCGTCCTGGCGCTCACCACTTTGATTTCCTTGCCATTGACGATCAGAACGTCATCGTCGGTTTTGTCCGGCGCAGATTTCCTGGAGCCGACTTCCCCCTGGAAACGACCCTGGATGGAGTCATATTTGAGAAGGTAGGCGAGGTTGTCCGCCGGCACGATATCGCCGACGGCGACGACTTCCACGTCTTTGCCGATCATGCCCTGTTCCGCGATGGCGCGGAAGACGAGGCGACCGATACGACCAAATCCGTTAATTGCAACTTTGACAGCCATAATTTTATGCGTTTTGAGTTAAATTGTTATGCAAACCGAAGGATAAATTAACAAGGGCACACTTTTCACGCAATGAATAACTCAGGAACAAAATTGTCGAACATGCGCCATTTCTTGCCCCGGCCGCATGATTTGTGGAGGGTCCCATTCGGTTCTCGCATGGTTACCACCACGAGCCGGCAAACATTGCCGGAGTCGGGTCTGCCTACCACGCCATGGCCCAGCGACGGCGGGTGACCCGCAGCAGCTTCCTCAAGCAGAAGGCGTTTAGAGCAACCTATGCGTCCGAACAACGCGGACATGGCTGCGGCTCACAGAGCCGCGCTCCGAAGACAGGTTCACGGCGACCCGGCGGATGGCTTTGGCGGCGCATTAGTGGCCGTCGAATCGGATTTCGGCTGGAGGAAAAGCGCCAGGTTCGTCACCCCGACGACCGTGAGCTGGCTCGTATCATTCAGGAGCATTTCCGGCCTTCCGTGGTAATTTGCGACCTTGCCTCTGACTTCAATCGCCTGGCCCCTCAGCGCGCTCGCGTCGCCATGAAAATGGCTGCGATCAGGAATAATCACCACGGCAAACGGCGATTCCGGATAGCGTTTGTCCAGATTGATAAAGGTAATGTTCGGGCGAATGCTCACCTGCGCGACTTTGCCGGTAACGACCACGTCCTGGTTATAAAAATTAGTCGCCTCCGCCGTGCCGATGATCGGCAGGGCCATGCTGGTTGTGGAAATGACCGCGGAATTGGTTTGCGCCGGGCCGGGCCGCGCGGCAACCACGATCAAAATCAGGATTGGAAGCATCCTCGCCATGCCTGAAAGGGGACATGGTTTATGCCGCTTCCGCAATAAAATTTTTGCTAATTTTCTCTGGACGAAACCGGTGGCAAATCCAAATAAATTATTCGTTTCGCGCGGCCAGGAAGCGTTCCGCGTCAATGGCCGCCGCGCAGCCCAATCCCGCCGCCGTAATCGCCTGCCGATAGACATGGTCCGCGCAATCGCCCGCCACAAAAACACCCGGCACGCTGGTCATCGTTCCCGACTTCGGAATGATGAAGCCATTCGCGTCCGTGGCGACGTGCTGCTTGAACAAGGTCGTGTTGGGCGAATGGCCAATGGCAATGAAAACTCCCGCGCAATTCAAAACACTTTCCGCGCCGTTCTTGAGATTCTTCAATTTCACGCCGGTCACTTTGTCCTGCTTGACGTCGAGAATCTCCGTTACCACCGAATCCCAAACCGGCTTGATGGTTTTGTGCGCATGCACGCGCTCCGCCATGATTTTTGACGCCCGCAGCGAATCGCGGCGATGGACCAGAAATATCTCCGAGCCGAACCGCGTCAGATACAACGCCTCTTCGCACGCGGAATCGCCGCCGCCGACCACCACCAGCGGTTGATTGCGGAAAATCGGCAGCGCGCCGTCGCAGGTCGCGCAATAAGTCACGCCCTTGGTCTCCAGCAACTCTTCGCCCGGCACGTCCAGATGCTTGTGGCTCGCCCCGGTGGCAATGATGACCGTTTCGGCCTCAACCTTTTCGCCATCCACAGTCAATTCAAACGGCGATTTCGAGAAATTCACATTTTCGACGCAGCCAAAAGTCGCCCTGGCGCCGAAACGCTCGGCCTGTTTCTGCATCCGCGACATCAGATCACAGCCGTCCACGCCTTCGGGAAAGCCGGGGAAATTTTCCACGATGCTGGTGGTGGTAAGCAACCCGCCGGGCTGCGCGCCTTTGAGCACGAGTGGTTGCAGATTGGCGCGCGCCGTGTAAAGCGCCGCCGTCCAGCCCGCGCACCCCGATCCGATAATGACGACTTTGTGCATGAAGGCGAAAGCATGGGATTTTCGCGCTCCGCTTTCAAATTTTTTCTTTGGTGTTCGCGAAATTGCCGCGAAAGAAATCAGCGCGGCTGGACAACTTCAAAACCCGCTTCAATTGCGGCTTCGGCTTGACGGGCGTCATGTGTCATCAGACGCAAAACATCCAGTTCCTCCATCGCGGCCAAATGCAGGCGATCCAGCGAACGGCAGTGTTTGTCCTTGGAATTCCGGTGCTGGCGCAAGGCGGATTGAAAAATGGCCGCCGGCAAATTTCGGAATTCGAAAGGCCGTTGATTTCTCAAAATATTAAACCGCGTTTCCGCTTGCCGCCACTCCCGGCGCGTCAGAATGCCGCCCGTCCAAAATCCTTTCAGTTGCACCAATGTTTCCAATTCCGCCAGAGTCGAAATGACGACGGCATCTTCCGCGGCAATGGCATCCCAAACTGCTTTGCTCAACGGTTCAGGGCGCAACACTTTAAGCAGGCAACTGGTGTCCGCGTAAATCATCGGCTAAATCAGCTTTCGATCCGCCCGCGCCGCCGCGAGTTGTTCGTCGCTGCTCGGAAACATCTTGTTGCCCCAAACCTTCTTCAACCACCGCTCGTGCTCCTCGGGGTTCCACCGCTTGCGTTTGGCTTTTGGAGGGACGATACGCACGAGCTTGGCGACCGGCTTGGAGTCGCGTGTGATGAGAATTTCATCCTCCACTTTCAGGGCCGCCTCCGCTTCCGGCCAGCGCTGACGCAAATCGCGAATAGTAATCGTTTTTATGGCTTATGTATAACATGTTTCACAGGACGCGCAACGGCGATTTGCCGCGCCTCTGAGGATGAATTGGGAAAACGCAAGCACCTATGTTTTCAAGAATAAATTCCATTCAACAACATTATGCGAATTGTGGAGGAGAAGCGTTGCCGGCACTTCCCGCGGGGCGCGCGGGACATAATATCACAGCCGCCGCCAACACACCCAACGCGGCACAAGCAATCCAGTAAGCCATCGGGCAGATTGTGAAAACTTTCATTCCGGCCGCAGGCCCGATGATCAGCGCCAGCGCCCACGTCAAACCGGACACGCCCATGTAACGTCCGCGCATGTGGGCCGGCGCCAGATTGGCAATGTAAGCAGCGGACATCGGCATCAGGGTTATTTCGCCCAGTGTGAAAACGATCATGCATACCATGAGCGCGGGAACTGTGTGCGCCACGCAATTTAACGCAAAACCGGCGCCACATAGCAAATAACCAACCGCCATGATGCGTCGGACGGGAAAGCGCCGGGTGATTGTCGTGAGCGGCAGTTCAAAGAACACGACCAGAGCGCCGTTCAGCGAGAAAATGAGACCGTAAATGGCGGCCGAAAATCCCAGGTGCGTTACATACAGGCCAAAAGTTGACGCCATCTGAAAAAAGACCAGGCCGATGGCAAAATTTGCAAGAAGCAACTGATGCAGCCTGTGATCTCGACTCAATACGCGCAGCGCTTCGCTCCAATTGGCGTTATTCCGCCCGCCACCCGCGCCGTGGGGCAGAGCCAACATCGCCACCAGACCAAACAATACCGACGTCGTGGCATCACCGGCGAACAGCCAGAAATATCCATACGCAGCCAGGAAACCAGCCGTGGCCGGGCCAAAGGCGAATCCAGCGTTGAATGCCACTCGCAAACCGGCAAAAGCCGTGACTCGCCGGGCGGGCGACACCAAATCCGTCAGCAAAGCCGTGCTCGCCGGGCGATAGAACTCACTTGCCAGGCCGGTCAATGCGGTGAGCACGATGATCATTCCCAGGCCGCGGGCTTGTGATAAGAGCATCATCATGGCGGCGCCGGAAAACATAGACAGCACAATCGTTTTGCGCCGGCCCATCTTGTCCGCCAGATATCCGCCCAACAGCGAGGCAATCATGGTCCCCAAACCATAGGCGCTGATGGCGAGGCCCGCTTGACCCGCGGTAAAGCCCCGACCGGTTAGATACAACGTGAGAAATGGCACAACAAAAGCGCCAAATTTATTAAGAAAGGTGCCAAAGAAAAGAACCCATGCTGGCCGCGGCAACGACCGAAGGTTCGACAGCAATGTTTCTTGCCCCGCCGACTTTTCGAGCGGCTGGACAGGATGAGAGGTTCCTTCCGTGTCCATTTTTATCTTTGTTTCCATGCTATTCTCTTTTACTTGGAGGAGCGAGCATCACCCGATGACCCGCTCCTCACTTTCAGTCTCCAATAAACAATTCCCATTCGGCGACGCCGTGGGCGTTGCGGATGAGCGCCGACACCCTCCTTCGCCGCGCTTCGGCGCGGCAAGCCTTGGCTTTCAAGTTTTCAAGAACAATTCCCATTCAGCAACTCCATGCGAGTTGCGCAAGAGTTGCGTTACCGGGAGTTCCTTCGGCGCGCGCGGCGACTTGAGCAGCTTCAGGCCGGCTTCCTGCGGAAGGCGGTTGCCCTTGCGGGAGTTGACCTGCTTGCTCGACCACACAAGGTTTTCCCACGTGTCCGGGCCGCCGCGCGAGCGGGGCACAACGTGGTCAAGACTGCCTTCGTCGGGACACAGCAATACGCCGGTGTATTGGCAGCGGTTGCCATCGCGCTCACGAATGGCGCGGGCGCAAAGCTTCGGGCGCTTCTTCGGCACGCGGGCGTAATTCACCGCGACAATGACCGTGGGCACGCGGATGATACTGCGCGCGGTATGCACGGCGTTGTCGTGCGTCCGGATCGGCAGCGTGATCCATTCGTCCCACTGGACGGGACGGATTAGATTTTCGCCTTCAATCTCAAGGCCGGTGGCGACGTTAGTGGCCATTTGGCAAAAGGCCTCCTGCGGGGTGCGAATGTTGATCGCCTGCCAGTTGCGGTTCAGCACGAGTACGATGTTCTTGTTTAGTATGTCGGACATAAAAATATTTTCTCGTAGCAGCCGAGGTAACGAGGCTCATTTCAAAAACCGAAAGAGTCAGAGCCTCCTCACGTCGTCTGCCACACTTTTCAAGGTGTTTGTCCTTTGTTGAAATGCGCTTCCGTCTTCAAATCATCAATCATCAATCGTAATTCATAAATGAGATTGGCTGCCTCGCTAGGATTCGCACCAAGACCGCCGGTTTCAGAAACCAGCACGCTGCTGATTACGCCACGAGGCATTTAGATTTGGTCGCCCGAGAAGGAATTGCACCCTCAACATCTCTTTGTAGGAGAGACATGATCCTGTTTCACCATCGGGCGGTCGAAGCTCGACTTGCAAAGCTGGCTGCCGGGGCTGGAATTGCACCAGCATTCGCGCCTTCAAAGGGCGCTGCCCTACGATTAGACGACCCGGCAAAATTGGCCTGCCGAGCCGAAGCTGGGACAAGTGGATGTGAAAACCGGCCTACGCTTCGACACGGCAGCCTTGCTCTCGCTACGCTGCGAGCAAAGGCTGGCGGGTCGCCACGGTAATGCTCCGTGCTCTGCGGTTTAAAAGACCGCTGCATCGCTACAATGCTTGCAACCCGTTCGCGACGCGAAGGCGGAGTTGAACCGCCGCAGCCAGGTCTGTGACGTCCTGGCTGGCACCGGTGTTCGCGTCGTGAAAGTGGCCTGCCAAGCCGTAGCCCGGCGAAGGCTGGTGGAGCATCAGGGCAGCGCGCCCTGTATTCCGGTTTGGAAGACCGGCGTGCATCTCTCAACACCTATGCTCGAAGGAAAGCTGGCTTGTCCGATGAGTTCGGGGTAAAGAAGCGGCATGATTTACCAACGTGAAATCAACATTGAAACCGGCGGCCACGGGGAAACGCATGACCTTACCGATGATGTCGCCCGGATTGTCAGCGAATCGAAGGTGAGGCACGGCACTGCGCACGTTTTCAACATCGGCAGCACCGGCGCCATCGGAGCGATTGAATTCGAACCGGGGCTTGAAGCCGACCTGCCGGATATGTTGGACAAGCTGATTCCGCCGAGCCGGAATTACGGGCATGAACTCGCATGGCACGACGGCAATGGTCATTCGCACCTCCAGGCAACATTATTGGGCCCGTCGCTCACAGTTCCAGTCAAAGACGGCAAACTGCTGCTGGGCACATGGCAGCAGATTTTCCATTTGGAATGCGATGTCAAACCCCGGCGACGGACGATTGCAGTCACCGTGATGGGCGAAGCTTGAATGGAAAATTGGAATCCCGTGCCGGAATTGCACTCCCGACCCGTCGGGACGGTTTTGCAAACCACCGCCTGAGCTGATCGGCCAACGGGATGTGAAATTAAAGCGCGGGCGGAGAAAAATCTCCGCCCGCGTTGCGATTAACTATTTTCGTCTGATTCAAGTGGCAACCATGGCCTGCCGGCTTTTTGAAAGCGCGCCGGCGGGCAAGGTGTTAATGTGCTGGTTGTCCACCAAACCGAATTCCCGCAGCATATTCACGTTGACGATGCGCCCGGCAAATTGGCGCACCGGCAGAAACTCGTTGATGAGTTTGAGCACGCGCGCGTAATCTGCGTCCTCGGGATCAACGGATGAATAGGAATCCTTGTATTTCGATTCAGCTTGGCCCAGCCCCGCATAAACTTCCACCGGGTTCTCATCGGCCAGTGGATTGCGTTTGAAGAACACCCGTGCGTCATCACGAATCATGCGCTGATCACCCAGAAGCCAGACCAGTACAGAACCGCCTTGCAGGCTGGAGCGCGCATTGGTCACGAGTTTCGTGCCGGGGGACCGGCTCATCAGGATGGAACGGATGAGCAGCGCGGTGTCGGCGGGAATTTCGCCTTCGCCAATCATCTCCATCTGGAGAACCTTTGGTTTCTTTTTGAGGACGGCTTCCAATTTCAAAGCACGCTTGACGTAATACGAATCGTCATAAGCGGGCAGCTTTAAACGGAAATCGCTGATGTGTTTTTTCTGACGTGTTTTCATAAAATGCCTTTCTCAATGGAGTGTTTACCAATCATTCGGAGCAAAAGCGCGGGCGGAAACAATTTTCCCGCCCGCGTTGTTCCCCATTTCCTTGAACCGTCCGCTCTTTGCGGACAGAGTCCGTTTCAATATCACGCGCTGCTGCTCTCTTTTGCATCACTGGCGGCCTTGCCATTTTTCAACGGCACAAATCCGCCGGGCACTCCCAGCACCAACGTATTGCCTGCGTTGTGCGCAGCCGTCAGCGACTGCATCAGGCGCAAGTTCTGCAACGCCGGATTTGCGTCGAGCAGACGCGCGGCATTGGCGAGGTTGCGCAGCGATGCGCTTTCACCGCGCGCTCGTTCCAGCGCAGCTTGCCCCTCCTGCTTCGCTTTCAGCACGTCGGCGAAGGCGCGTTTCAAGTCAGGCGGGAACATCACGTCCTTGACTTCGACAGCGAGAACGCTGATACCAATCTTCGCACCTTCCGGCTGCGCGCGCGCCAGAAGTTGTGCGCCGATTTCGAGTCGCTGATCAAGCAACGCTTCGGCGGCGAATCCCCCCACGACTGCGCGCACTGCCAGTTGAGCGCTGTTGTAAAGATCACTCACCCAGTTCTGCGTTTCGTGCGCGGCCTTGGCCGGGTCCGTAATCTGGCAAGTGACCAGCAGGCTGAGTTTGAGGCTGAGATTATCAGCCGTGAGAACTTCCTGTCCTGCCACAAGCAACGAAGTTTTGCGGAGATCAATCATTTTGACCGTCCAGCCGAAACCCCACATGACGTGGCGACCCGCGTTGTCGCGTCGCAAATACAGGCCGTGGCGATACACGAGTCCCGCCCAGCCTTCGGGCACGTCAAATGCGCGTCGCAGCTTCTTGACGACGGGCAAAGCGATTACGCCCGCGAAAATGGCGGCGACGATCATTGCAAACAGCATTTCGTAGTTCATAGTCAATTTCCTTTCTTCTGTTGTTAATAATTGGAGGTCCGGGACAGAAGACCACCGTCCGGCGGCGGGAAGACCGCTCGCGCGATTTTCACAAAGCCGGCTTCGGGCTGCGCTTGCGCGCCGGTCTAGCTGTCTCGAACCGTGGGGGGATTTCTCCCGGTCTCCATACCTGGAGTTGGTTTGCAGCCAACGTGCGGATTCGAACCGCGATTGAACCGGCGTGGTGCAGGACGATTCCGGCGGACCGCTGGATTCGCTGCGAACTGGTTCAAAGTCTGAAATGATTTTGACGATTATTCATGGAAGTAATGATTCCGCCGGCTGCCGTCGTAGCGACCGATACGGAGGCAGCAGTTTTTGAAAGCTGCGTCCTGAACCGCACGGGCATGGATCATTGCGACCGAGCCTCTCTTGAAGCTCCTTGTCACCATGCACGATGCGAAGTCCGCGCTTCACGCGCGTTTCGGATGGAAATCCTTTGCGCCGCTTGCTGGTGATTTCGAAAAAACGGTCCGTCGTGATTGAACGATTGCTTTGCCATACTGCCTCCGTGGTTGATGGTTTTTGGTTAAATCATGAAAAACCAAGGCGGCGAAGCTCCATATCTTACCGGCTCTTACGCGAATTGTCTTTGAACCAGGCGGCGTAGTTTTTTTCTTTCAGACTTCCTGCCGCCAGCGCCAAGGTGTTTTCCACGACGGATTCTTCCGTAGCGGTAAGCTCAAACCCGTTCACTTCCAGGAAAATCGCCGCCACCATGAAGCCTGTCCGCTTGTTGCCGTCGAGAAATGGATGGTTGAGGATAATCCCTGCCGCGTAGCTCGCCGCCATTTCAGCGTGTGCTGGCTTCGAATAGGCAAAAAGATTTTGCGGCTTTGAAAGCGCCGAATCCAACAACCCTTCATCGCGCACACCGGCCAGACCGCCGTGTTGCGCCAGCATCATCTCGTGAATCGCCAGACACTCCTCGCGAGTGATCCGCGACGGCTCCTTCATTTCGCCAATTCCTTCAAGGCATGGCGATAGCGGCGGCTCAGGTTTTCCGCCGCCTTCAGCTTGCGGGCGAAATCAGGATTGCTGGAGGTCAGGCGAAAGCCGCCGTCGGTGGTATCCGTCAGAAACACGGCATCGCCATTGTCGGCATTCAGACGCGCGAGCGCTTCCTTCGGCAGAACGAGCCCCACTGAATTGCCGACCTTGCGCAATTTAAGTTCGAGGACCATGATCACAATGTATCTACAATTGTTATAACGTCAAGCTCGAATCTGGGCCGACAGACGAAATTGGGGTGACCAACCGGATTTGCACCGGCACAAACGCCGTCACGGGGCGTGATGCTGCTGTTACATCATGATCACCATGAAATGGGCTGCCAACCGTAGCCGGGCAGGTTGAAAGTCAGCTGCCCACCGTCGCCAAAGCTATGGTGGGCAGCCTTCGCCAGCGGCCGGAGGCACAGGCGCGACAGACGTTTCCAGATGACGAGTTTTTAACTCGGAATTGGAAAGAACTGAAAGAACTACGCCAAACCGTCGTTTCCGATGGATTCAGTTGGACACCCTTGCTTCGCTTCCTCGGCCAGCGCAAGTTCCGCGGGCGTGACCGGTTGACGGAAGACAAACGAGAATGCAGTTTCCTCGTCTCTCCGGAAAAAATCCGGTGCTGTATTGCGACACAGATCACAATCAACGCATGAGGAATCCACGTAAAATGCGCCTGCCACGTTTTGTTTTAACCGTTCACTTTTTTCCGCCATAATTTAGACCTTTCTCTTTTCGCCCTAACTTACGGCAAGGAAACAATTGCGTGAAATTCATTAGTATCATATACTGATGCATTATATGAATCAATTTCTCAGCACAGTGCCTTTTGATTTGTATGAGCTCGCGCTGTTTCAACTGATCGTGAAGCATCGCAGTTTCACCAAGGCGGCAGAAATCGCCGGACTGACCCAAAGCGCCATCACCCGCCAGATACAGGGGATCGAGAACAACCTCGGCATCCGACTGCTGGAACGGACAACGCGCACAGTGCGCATCACACCAGCCGGCGAATTCCTTTGTCGTGAAGCAGCGCGGCTCCTGGGTGACGTCGAGCGATCCTTGCAGCATCTTTCCCAGGAATTTGCCGGCGCCCGCAAAGAAGTCCGTGTGGATGTGTCGCGGACCATCGGCCTCGCATACCTGCCGGGGTTTTTTCATGCAAACTTGCGTCGTTTGCCACAAGTGGGATATTGAGTGACCTGCCAGGGTAGCGACGCAATTCTCTCGGCGCTCGAATCGAATGAACAAGATATTGGCGTTCTTTGCCCGCCGAAGCGAATTCCGAAAACGCTTCGTGTGACGCACCGATTTGAGGATACGTTTACGGTTATAGCGCCGGCCGATCTCGAATCAAAACTTCAAACGTTCCACAAAGCCAAGGCGCGCGAGGAATGGGTCAAAGACCAAAAATGGCTGTTGATTGAAGAACGTTCAAACACTGGTCAACAGCTTCGTTCGTGGATGCATCGGCAAGGTTGACGCGTGAATCCAACCATGCAACTCGACAACTTCGATCTGATCATAAATTTGGTTTCATTGGGAATGGGAGTGAGTTTTGTTCCCATTCGCGCTTTGGCGCTTTACAACCAACGGCAGAAACTCCTTCGGATTTCTTTTCCAGCGCGGTTTACCAGAGATTTGGTTGTTGTTGTTCGCAAACATCGAAAATTGCCCGTTCACATCGAACAGTTCATCGCCAACGTGCTTTTTTAAATTAGCGCTCTCACGTGGATTTGCGCCACGAACCTCCGCCTTCGCAGAGCGGCGTGCAGAACTAATTACACTTTGAGAGCCTGAAATAGTTGAGATTGCAAAGTTCAGAGTGCAGAATGAACCGCTATGAAACACCAAAACCTAAAAGATCGCACTCGGAAGTTCGCACTGGACGGGATTCGGTTTGTCGAGGATCTCCCGGCGACAGAAACATGCAAAACACTTGGACGCCAACTCTTACGCTCTGGCACTTCGGTAGGGGCAAACTATCGTGCTGTTTGCCGTGCGCGGTCCAAAAATGATTTCATTTCCAAAATGGGCATCGTTTTGGAGGAAGCAGACGAATCTGCTTTCTGGATCGAACTCCTGATTGCTGCGGCCAAAACCACGCCAGAGCAAGCGAGTCCGTTGCTGCGTGAGGCCAATGAGTTGGTCGCTATCGCGACTTCTTCAATAAACACTATAAACACTGCGCGCCGGAACGCCGATTGAAATTCTGCACTTCACACTTTCAACTCTGCATTTTGTTCGTGTCCGTGGCCGGACTTGCACCGGCTAGGGTCAGCTTGAAGGGCTGGACGCGCGAGCTGCTTTGCATTCACGGACGAATTTGGTCCCCGAGGTTGGTAGCGCGCCAACGTCTCCTCCTCTTCAGGGAGGCGCTAATCTGCCTCAGCTACTCGGGGAAATGGCTCGCCAAGCCGAAGCTCGGAGAGCGAAGGCTGGTCGTCCCGCGCGGTAATGCTCCGCAGTCTCTCGCTTATCGGGCGAGTGCTCTGCTTTTGAGCTACGGGACGATTTCCAGTCTCGGTTTGGCACCGAAGCGCCGAAGCGGACGAAACGCCAAGTTCAGCTTCGGCGCCGGTAGGATTCGAATGTTTCGACTTGGTTTATAGCTCCGGCGAGGGAGCAATTGGCTTTGATAACGGGTAATGGGTCTCATGGAATTTCCTTTGGTTGTGGTTATATGTTTGGCGGAAGGCGTCGGTAATGCTCCGACCTCGGCGATGCCGATCTTGTTTTCGGGACAAGTGCAGCCAGCTTGTATCTGCCTGCCTTCCAAAATTGGCTGCCAGACTTGGACTCGCACCAAGACAAGCGGATTAACAGGCCGCCGTGCTATTTTGACACTACCTGGCAATGGTGCTGCCGGCAGGATTTCCACCTGCATCGTTCCGTTTAGAAGACGGATGCCTCATGTATTCGGCCACGACAGCAATTGAAATTGGCCCGTTGAGCCGCAGCTCGGAGAGTGAAGGCTGGGCTGCCAAGCCGTAGCTTCATTGCGAAGGTTGGTCAGCGCGGCAGGATTTGCACCTGCGATCCCCCGGTTCCAAGCCGGGCATGTTGCTGCTACACCGCGCGCTGTTCGCCCCGATGGAGTTTAGAGATCGGGGGCGGGAGAAACGCGACACCGAAACCCTGGGAATCAGCCTCGCGGTAAGATTTGATATTGGCGGACCCGAAGGGAGTTGCACCCTCGACCCTCCCGCAGACAACGGGGCGCTCTGCTAATTGAGCTACGAGTCCGAAATGGCCTGCCAGGCCGAAGCCTGGGTTCTCTTGTTAAATCACAACCGCGGAAATTAAAAGGGCCGGAAGTGTCATTGCACTTCCGGCCCATGCCATTTCAACAAAGAACAAACACCTCTTGGCGATCTATTCGATCCCAACCCGCGGTTTCACGGCGGATGTTTCGGTGTTTAGGGGCACACCTCCTCCGAAGCCCTTAATTTGTAAATTCGAGCTAAATCTATTCGGCGCAGTTTTTGGCCGGTAATGGACACACTCCACCGGTTGAGAGCCTCGGCCCTCCTGAGCCTTTTTTAGTTTGTCGCTGCCTGACATCACCTGGATGTCTCGTTTTTCTTATTCACAGATTGCTTATCTTCAATCGGTTGCACAGTTATGCAGGGAAAATAAAAAACCCTGCTCACTTTCCAGTAAGCAGGGTTGGAAAAAGTCTATTTCGATTCTTCACCTGCTTACACCGAGTCTATCCAAATTACCGTCGGGTTGCTGCCCGATTGTAGCCGTGGATAGACCCAGGCTAAACACACGCCCCGGGTTATACCGGCTATGACGTGTCGCTTTCGCGACCGACATAATCGGCCAATTCTCGGTTGATATGTCTATACAGGTCTTCATCGAAAGGATAGACGTTACAACACAATAGTGGTTGCAGTCAAGAAATATTTTGCGGAAAAGTGAACTATTTTCGCAACAACGAATCAGGATGTCTTGATACGAAGAAGCGGGTGCTTGATGACTTTCGGAAACTCCAGGTCCCCTAATTCGTTTGAAAGGTTTGGGGAAGGTCCGATGTGTTCGGCCAATTCATCGTTTTCCAAAGGAAAACTGGTGCGGATAGCAGGACTTGAACCTGCAAACTGGGTGTTTTCGTCATTACTCATAGTTGCCTTTCTCTATACTCACCTGCAAGTGATAGTACAGCATTTCACCAATGATTGCAAGCATTATTTTGCATCTGTGGGCAAGGAGCAGTAGAAAAAGCTGTGTCGTGCTGTGTCGGTCGTTAGGGCTGTGTCAGTGTTGTGTCATGGCCGGATTCTGTGTCAGGGCTGTGTCCACTGGCCAGCCAGTCAAACGCCCGCCACAGGTCAAATGTGGCGCAATGCAGGGCATTTAAATCGGCAGTTTCGAATTTACGATACTCGCCGAATTACGCTTGCGTCCGTACGATACTCGCAGTAACCGTAATGCCATGATGCTCCTTGAACCCGGCCGCATCGAGTCCAAGCTGATGCTCCGCAACATGCGCATCCTGCTCGGCCAATGGGGTGCGTCGCAATTGCTTGGGATAGCCCCGGAGACGCTTCGGAAGGGATGCACCGCTGGTCTGGCAAGCTGTTCAACCCTCCGCACCTTGCAGGTCATTCACGCCATGTTCTTCGATCCGCGCCAGTTTTTGGATCTGCTGACCGTTGTAACCTGCGGAAAAGAAGAGAGAATTATCGAAGCCCATTTCAGATGGGAAGGACGACAAGGTTTTTGCGACGGTTCAGGCATCTAATCCAATCGGTTCCAACCTGATTCAGACTGGAACAAGGGGGGCCGGGTGGGTTTCGTTGCCACCCACCCCCGTCGAAATCACGCGATATATCGGCTTTCTACTCGCGAAGTGATTCTTCGGGAAACCCTTATTTTCAGTGGTTTTGGGCCTAATCAACCATCCGATTCCGAAATAATAAATCAGTCCCGATAACGATGCGCCCCAAAAGGCTGTGATGACGGCAACCGCCGGATGCGACTGATAGGCCAGGCTATTCTGTTGGATAGTGTCATAGACAAGATATGAACCGACCACAAACGTAGTCAGGCTGGCTGTGAGAATCCGGAGCGACTGATTCATAGACGCTCTATTCTCCTTTCGTGACGATGTCCAAAAGTTTAGGCAATTGCTCAGGGATTCGTTTCATTTCTTCCCTGGCAGCGATACAATCTGGACAGGTAGGGTTCTCGTTATCAATGCGACCGCTTGGAGCGATTAGGTCGCACAGAGTTTTCGTTGTCTTTGTGCGCAAGGTCGTCGGCATTAAGCCAGCATGCCAAGAGTAATGTGTTTGCATGACTTTCGTTGCCCTGTTTTTTAGATTCCAAACTGCTCCCAATTTCATTTGGGCACAAGTGGAAAAAAGAAGGTACAAGGTCAGCCGGGTTTCCCTCTCACATCAATGACGCCGCCGATTTCTCTCAAAGGCGCCGCCGGAAACGAGAATGGGACGATTCCCTGACGGCTCTGACAATGTCTGATAATAATTGCCACGAAACACAGCACCTTCGTCAACGTGAAGGTCAGTGGCATCAGGAGGCAATAAGCCTCGCTCAATACATAACTGGAGAATTCCACGTCGCTCGGCAGTGCGGAGGAGTTGCTCGGCCCTCAGTGTATGGCCATCGAAACGGCGAGTCACGTCACGCTTGGCAGTGAAGAACCCACGCCATAACTCTGCGATACATGCAAGCCAAGCATCGTCGAATCGGCTGCGTCTGCGCCGGTGAATATCATGCTCCAACATGCGGACAAGTTTAATGAATGTCATATTTACAGGCTCGCCTCACGACAAAACGAGCCATGACAATAGGCGACTTGATTTGAGGCCAGGACTATCAAACGTATGGCTGAATTAAATTTCAAACTGCCGTTGTTGTTTGTAAAGCATTCTCGCCCGGCACGGCTCCAAAAATTTTCCGGTGCATTTCCTGTTTTAGAAACTCGACCAGAATTGAAAACGACCAAGACACGCCCGGCTTAATGATATGCTCTTTTGCCAATTTCCAAATTTTGCTGTCTCTGGACGAGTCCAGAAAATCATGACCGGCCCACGTAAGCCTGACGATTGTTGCCCGGGAAGGAATGCCACAGGTGGTCTCGACATCCGCCTCAACTAAACCAAAATCTTTCATCAAGGCAATTTGGTATGCTTCGGCGGGTGTTCGTGCCCAATAACGCTCGTACGGTTCATCACCTACAAATTCGAGCGATTCCGCACGTTGAAGTATCTCACGAATCAGTTCCATGTCTCGTTTCATCTGGGATTTCCCATTTGGTTTCTTGCCCACGACCGGCGTGGACTGGTTTTTATGATTTTGGTCATTTTCGGTCTGTTTCATAATTTTGCAATTCATTTTTTCAATCCGCCACCTATTTTTCCCCAGCGTGGGAGGGGTGTTCGGCGGCATTTTTGGCTTCCCATGCCTGATTTCTCCCGGAGGTGAAGACACCGCCTCCGTTGTTGCCGTGGTATTCATGTGATTTCTTCCACTTTTCCTCATCCGGTTGCTGCTGCTGGCAATCTCAGCCGCCCAATCCGTTCCAAAATCGTCTGGAACAACTCGCGCGGCACCGCCACCTCCGCCATCTGGAAGACGATCTTCCGGGCATGGCGCACGACCTTCGCCCCAATCTTGATCAATTTCTCCCGCAACGTCGTCAGCGTCCAGTGACGCACCGCTTGCGGCAGCACCGCCTGCCGCAGGAAATTGCCCAGGTTGTAGGCCAGCACGAACAGTTGCAGCCGCACCTGATTATCCACAAAGTCGTGACAGGACAGCCGCGTCCATTTGACGGCATTCTTGCCTTCCTTGATCCACTGCTCCGCCGTGCCCCGCTGATTGTAGAACCGCACCACCCGTTTGGCGGGCCGGGTTAGATTGGTCACGATGAATCCGACCCGAGGGAACAGTTCGCCATTGTGCCACTCCACCTTGGCCACCACGCGCCGGGCACGATTCCAACTCTTGGCCTGATACAAAAAGCCGGCATACCACACCACCGGCGTATTTGAAGGACGCCCCACCGGTCGGGTCAGCAGTGGCTCGATGTCCCGCTGCAACGCATCATTGGCCGGCAGCCGGATGGCATACTCAAAACCTTCGGCTTCCAGATACTCATAGAGTTCCGGGTTGGCAAAGGCGGCATCGGCTCGAAAATAGCGCGGAATGTTTCGACCCTGATAGCGTGCCACCACCGGTTCCAGCACCGCCCGCCAATCCTTGGCACTATGCACATTGCCGTCACGCAGCAGGGACTGCTCCACATCGCCAAACTGATTGAAGCAAAACAGCGGATGGTAGCAGGTGCAGCCGAAATGTCCGTTGAACGCCGTTCCTTCCTGCTCGCCATAGGTCTCGCTCACCGAACTATCCATGTCCAAGATTAGTTCCCGCATCGGCTGGCGTTCCCGCAGCCGGTCAATCCATTTTCCTGATAGATTCGTCAACGCCTTCAGATTGCCCGGCTGTGTCAACACCTCGGTCTCGAAGCGTCCCATCTGGCTGGTCGAAGCCGCCGTGTGTTCCGTGGCTCGCCCACCAACTATTTGCCGCATCGTGGGATCAACGGAGAGCCGTTCAGCATCATTGGTGTCTTCGTAACCTGCCAGCCGGCTGAAGATGGACTGCCGCATCTGCGCCACCATCGAGTGTTGCGTGTTCTTACCCGTCCGCCCATCACTCAACAGATTTTCACCCAGATCGGTCAGACCCAGCGCCGCATCCAGTTCCCGATAGGCCAGCAACCCGGCATCAGACGTGACCTTGGAACCATGAAATTCCAGCTTCAAACGACTATCGAAAGCCATCCGCAGAGCCTGGTTTTTTGCCTGCACCCGTTGGATTCTCCGTTTTTTGTTGGTTGGACATAGAGGAAAGCCTTTGTTTATGCGGCTTTATTGTAGGTCAATAACTTCAGCTTGTGAAGTTTATTTGGGAAATATGGGTTTGGAAGTTGGATGGGTTTCGGTGAAATCTTTGCCAGTTCTTTGGCGGTTCTTTCGGGGGTGTTTTGGAGATTTACACACCACTTCACCGAGCATCATTCTCCCGATTTGCGCCGCCGCCACAGCCAAAACGCTGCCGTGCTTAGGGAGGCCAGCGCACAGGCCGACGGCTCAGGCACGGGAGTGACTGACAATTGGACGTCAGACAAATACTGGTATGGCGTGTCAGGTGCAGGCGAATAATCACGCAACATCTCAATCGCAATTTGATAAGTTCCGTTCGATACAGTGCCGCTGTAACTCAACGCGGATCGTATCGTCTGGTAAATGTTGATACCACCCAAAGCGTCACTGTCAACGACGTTCCCATCCAGAAGAAGCTCGAAGGTTCCGGCGTCTCCGTTGTTGTCTTGGCTTGTCGCCGCAATATAAAGCGAGATGCTAAGTTGGCCTGAACCAAGCGCCACATCCTGATAAATGCCAGCACCCTGATCCGGCCCACCACCGAGGTCGCCGGAGGTTTGGCCGACTTGAAATTCCGCGCTGTATGTAGGCACGCCGGTGCCTGCCGCATCGAACTGAACAACTTGCGCCGTCGAAGTGCCGCCATTGGGTGTGTTGAAGAGAGTCCATCCCGTTAAGTCGCCAGTAGCAAAGTTTCCATTGACCAATTGCCCTTGCGCGCTGACGGACAGCGGAATGATGGTGCCCATAAAAACAGATCCACCTAGTGAGAAGAACATGGATCGTATTTTCATTTTTGTAATTTTATTGGGCCAAGCTTTTATCTGACTACTTCATCCACCAGCCTGCCCGCCGTCCAGACGACGCAATGAAAAATATATAACAACGGGACATGAGGGGAAATGATCTTTGTTCCTCAAATCGACAAGCGTTGCTGTAGTTGAGCCATACATCGGTAGTACAACTGCCAGAGCCGATAGCGGCGTGAAAATCAGTCGATCACCAGTGACGTTGCCTGCCGCATGGTTGTCACTACTGCTTCGGCCAGTTTCGGCAGGGGCAGGCTCTCCACCTCGTCCGGCTCCACGCTTCCCTCCAGCGCGGCCAATGCAGCCCCCTGCCTGCCCGCGTCCGGTCGTCCCCATGCCGCCAGCGTTTTCCCCTCCTCCGATAGCGGGTCGAGGTCGTCCGGCAGTCCCGCGTAGGTCAGGGACAGAATGTTCATCAGGTGCGGGAGTTGGTTCGCCCGTTCTTGGGACAGTCGCTTCGCCGCCGCTTGGTTGAGCGGGTGCTGATTCAGTTTGGATAGTTGGTCGGTTGTCACGGTCTGGGCAGATTAGTGCGACCAATAGACGGTTGGGGGAGGTTGTTGAATGACCTTCTGCTGTTGCTGTTGTTGTATGACGATTATGGGTTGTTGCGGTTTGCTGGCATTGAGCATAGCGGCATCCGCCTTTTCCTTGTCAGCCGCAGCCTGAGCCTGTGCGGCCTGCGCCTGACGCATGGCGGCGTCTGCTTGTTCCTGCTGAACGGCGAGCGCGGCCTCACGCTCGCCCTGCGCTTCCATTTGTTTGGCGTATTGCGCTTGAGCAATCGCGCCTGCCTGCCGGTCAGCGGCATACGCCGCGTCCATTTGGGCTTGTTTGGCTTTGGCGTTGTCAGCATTGATGCCGAGGTATTGGAGGATCAGTGGATTGATGTCGTCCACGTCCACGACGACCGCGATTTGATTTTCAGGATGGAACACCAAACGCTTGCCCGTGATGTAGGCAAATGTCGCGTTGCTCGCCAGCACGAGATTTTGGGCGGATAAAACCTTTGGAAAGTAAAAGGCATTGTCTTTGATTGTTGGTGGTGGAATCAGATTTTCATCAGTTTCCTGCTGCCGTACCGCCGCTTCAAGCGTTTGAATCCTGCCATTTGCGGCTTGTAGCCGTGCGCCTAAATCGTTCGTGACAGCAATAAGGACATTCAATTGATTAGCCTTCGGTTCTAAGTTGGCGATTATCTCCTGATTTGATTCAGTGACAGCGGCATAGTTATCGAGCTTCGCATTTGCCAAGCGCGAATCGGCCTGCCATTGGTGGCGGAAGGTTGCGGCTTGATTTGAATAATGAACAGACAGGGCAATAGCTCCAACGGTGACGACCAACAGCACGAAACAGAGAGAAATAGCGAATGTTTTCATAGTGCGATTATGGTTTGGTAAACTTGCGGAAGCGTTTCAATTCCCTCATGTAAGGTTTGAGAATTTGTGGGAATCCTTTAATTACTTGTTCCATGACCTCCCCAGATTCAATCAATGCCCGTATGGTTGTCATCGGCTTAGCCTGCTGGCGGTAAAACCAGTCAGGCAATATCTTGCCGCCTGTTCCTTGATCAGGATAGCAGTCATACCATACATCCGGCTCCATTCCGTCGAGGAGCATCTGGTGCATGGATGAAAGCGTCATACAAATCGAAATACACCTGAACCGTCGTTCAGTCAAGACAAATGTCTTATGCGTGTTTTGTCTTGGGCGGTGCATTTTGGAATTGATGCGCCGAACGGCTATTGATTTGTCTGACGCCTTTGCCTCTGTTGTGAAAAAACACCGCGAGGCAAAGAAAGTCAGTCGTGCGGCATTGGCTGAAAAGGCTGGCTTGCATCAAACCTACATTGGGCTATTAGAACGCGTTTCGCTGGACTCTTGTGATCGCCGAGTCTTAAACTCAAAAAACTTATGTCATTCTGCCTTTCAACTCGTAATACGCACTATTCGTTTGGAGATACTGCCAAACTTCCGCCGGGATTTGTTGCGTCGGTCAAAGCCTATCACGCAGAAAAACGTTTGCTCGACATCATCAGGGCGGCAGGCTACGAGGCCGAAGTTGTGCTTGATGAAAAAGACGATCCAATCGAATTGCGTATTCGCGTCCCCGCTGGCAAAGACCCCGGCGGCTACCGGGATAAGGACGAAATTTTAATCATCAAGCCGAATCAGGCAAGTCCTGCGGCCCTTTCCGTGGAACATAATCTCAACGCGAGATCCTAAACCGTCTCTCGTTTCCTGTCGCTTGATTTTCTTGGTTTCCTCGAATCTTCATTTTTCTCATTAAAAACGAGGTCGCTGGCGGTGGAAACAATTTCGTTTCCAGTTTCGTTTCCACTCGTTTCCCGTTTCCACGCATAGTGTGTTATTTTGGAAACGAGCATCATGGCTTGCCGGTGAGCGCGTAATCGCGTCCAACTTTTTTGAGCCAACCGGCTTCAATGCCTTTCTTTGCCAGTTTGGACACTTGCCCTTTTGAAATCCCCATTTCTTCGGCAATGTCCGACGCGCCGGTAACGCCGTCCTCGATCCATTGCCGGAAGATTTGCCCGGTGGATAATCTTTTCCACGACACGCGGGCGCTGGCTTCACCTTTGGGCAGATTGAAATGCCATTCCAACGGCGGGCAATCGGCTTCCGTCGCGTTGCGATTTTTCACAAACCGCGCCACAAACTTCGCGCCGGTCTGGACTTCGCCTGCGTCTTTTGCCTCTGACAAATTGATAATCCAAAATGCCGCATCCTCTCGCCGCGACGTGCCGCGCATGAAGCCATTCCGCCCGGCGTGCGCGACGAATACCACCGCGATCCGGCTCCGGCGCAAATCCAGCAGCCACGGCAAAACCCGTTCCCATGCGTCCGCGTCATTTTCTTTGATGCCAGAGAACAGGCACGAAAGGTTATCGAGGAACAGAATTTCAATTCCGTCATGCTGGCACTTTTCCAAAATCGCGGCCTGTGCTGCTGGATTGGTGAGGTTCAAAACTTTGCCGGTGAGATGAAACAACGCCTCGTGCTGCAAATAGAACATCCCGTCTGTGGCGACGGTGGACAATGCCGCGTCACGCTCGCTGATTCCGTCCAGCGGCATTTCGCCGTCAATGTAAAGCACGCGCCGGGGTTTGTGGACGTTCCAATCAGCCACGCTGCCGCCCTCGACGCACTTCCGCGCCAGCAACATGGCGAGCCAGGTCTTGCCCAAGCCCCGCGCGCCGTAGATGAATCCCAAGTCACCCTGTTTGAACCATCCTCCCACAATCGGTTCACGCGGCGGCACGGCGACGTGCGCCAGCATTTCGGCGGAACAAGTCGCGGTGTCAAAATGGGCGCGCATTTCCGCTTTCAAATCATCCGGCGCGGCTGGCGTCTCGGTTTCCGGCGTGTCGCGGATTTCGTCGGTGTCGAGTAATGTGTTCATCGTTTGGCCTCCATTGGTTTGAAATTCAGAAAGAAAACTGTCTGCCGGTTGCCGTTGTCGCGCGTGCCATCCGGCATCCTCACAAATTGGCAGCGCGTCCATGTCGCCCGATCCGCGCCGAGTGAAACGGCGTAGCGGAAAAACTTTTCAATCTTCACGTCAGGCTGGCCGTGGACATAAAACCAGCCGTGAAGGGATTTGCCGCCGGTATGAACTGCGCAAACCAGCGGCGCAAACGTGCCGAGGTGCAAGAGCAAGGCCGCGTGTTCATCGGCTGTGCCGTTGTCAAATTCGCAAATCAAAAAACGCCGGTTGCCGGTGTTGTTCGAATGTGTGCTTCGATTCTTTGCCGTCTTTGGTCATGCCGGTGATCGCCGACATGGTTGACGGCACGATCAACGCCAGGGCGGACATTTCACCGCGCCAGTCGTCACGCGGGCGGGTGTCAAATTCCTGAACTCGACTTGCCGCAACACAGGAGCGGATTGCCGGGGAAAAGTCGATCAATGGTTTCTTCCGTGTGCGCGGTGTTATCTTCAAGACGCAGCTTAGACAATTCCCAAAGGTCTGCCAGCCCACCGTTGTCACGGATAATCGCTTCGCGTTGCTGTATATTCACGCCCGGCCACTTGGCAAATGACGACACAGACGCGTGGTTGTCATTGGGCTGCCACGCACACGGCAAAGCGTTCTGGACAGCGGCAACGATTTCAGTCCTGGGAACATGCCGCCCGCAGTTGGCGACACTGGTTTCGAGCAACGCAACAATTTCACCGGCAGGTAAGTGTGCATGAAGCTGCCGCGCGACTCTGAAGAGCCAATTGTGAACACCTTCACTGGCACGCGGCGGAGCAGCGAGCAAGTTTTGAAGAAACGGCGGAAGCTCGCGTGTCATTGCTCGCCGCCGCTTTCCAAGCGGCGCAGTGCATCCACAACGTTTTCCCAACAAAACAAGACGCGACGGCCAATCACGATGCTTGGGATTTTCCCTGCCCGCCGCCAATTATGGATTGTCCTTCTGCTAACAGGCAATCTACGCCGCAATTCAGATTCGCTGATGAAATCTGTCAGTTCCTTATCGGAGCGTGGCTCGTATTGACGGGGATGTGCCTCCAGCTTTGCGTTGTCCGTGGCGACTTCGGGCTTTTTTGCATCTGGCGTTTCTGCCGTTGCCGTTTGAATTGATTTAGTAGCCATGCCTGCATCATAACGCAGCAGTTTGCGGTGACTGATTTTGCAGGAGAATAATTCGGGTTTGTGTCAGGAGGCAGGTGGGCGAGAGTAGAACGCATCAATGCCTTCGATTAGCCGCTCGATTTGAAGATGAACCGCGTGTAATCGTTCAGCATCGGCGAGGCTCTGAAAATATGGATAATTTTTGAGAAATGGAATCAGCGATCCGTGTTGAGTAAATTTTGTTTCAATCTGTCGGCAGTCGTAGGCGCATAACCCGACTTTCAAATCACGCGCGTCTTTGATTCGAGCGCGTTTTGCTTTGAGCGGAGCGATAGAATTCGCCGAGAATGAAGGGAAAAGCTCGCGCCAGATTTTTTTACACTCCGGCAACCATTGCCGACGCTGCCGCGAGCCTATCAACGTGCGGAAGCGCGGGAGCAGGTCATCCGTATTCGTCATGGTATCAAAGGGCATCCAAGCCTGACACCAAAACGGCTCATTTGAACCGAATACGCGCGCGGATGACATACAGCGTGTTGGCGCGGTCTGATTGGTATTTTGAAGGTAAGTTTGAAGGCGCTTAACAGTGTTTTGCAAAGTCGTAGTAAAGCCGGAAAGAAAGCCTTGTTTCTTGAACCGTGATAATGTGGACTCCGCATTGCGAACATCGAAAATCACAACGACATAAACACCAAAGGCATTTTTTGTGGGTAAGATTGCCGGAAGAAGTTCCGCTACCTGGTATCTGCCAAGAGTGACAGAGCTTATTGGCGTCAATGGCGTCAATACCTCTTGGCCGGACGGCAGGCGTTTTACGATGATTGCTTCTACCTGCAAATCCACGCCGGGGCTTGTAAATTCCGCCGCGACTTCCGCGCGCGGATACAATGGACGACAAGAAGTAATTTCTTTGCGCGATTCGTTTGATAAAATTGTCCACCAAAGGTCAGGCGCACAACGAGCGTGAAAAAGGTCTGTCCATTTGTGGCATGGGTCGCTGTCCCCTAAATGAGAAATTGAACCGGCTAAAGTGCGGAGTTTCGCCCAACTCGTGGCACTGTTTGAAAAGCCCGCCAGCGAGCGGTCGGTTTTATCCTGAACACGAATAGTGTCCCCTTTTGCGTAAAACATCCGGTAAGCGTTGCTCCGTCGCAGTATTTCCCATTGCCAAGCAACGTCATTGTCGGCATGGGCGAGACCGGCTTTTTCAAACCACCACCATGACTTCGAGATTTCGGAGAATGCGTTTTTGACTCGCCGTGACTCCTGAAAACCTATCGTTTTTCGTGGGCGTTCATTTGCCATCGAAAGTTGCAAGCAGGTTTGGTTGCCGCCGAGACCGCAATAGAAATCCACCGCTGCTGCGAAATCGTGGCGCAGTTTTCGGCGCGACCATTTTTGACGGTTTGAATTGCCTTTGCAGACGGCTATCGCGCGGCGACTTGGCGGTTGCTGCTTTCAAGCCGAGTATCGCCCGCGCCGTCGCCACGTCGGGAATAGAATCGCCATTGCGGAAAAAAGCAATATAGGCGGGAGCTTCGCCGATTTCAGTAACCAGTTTTTTCCATGCCGGATCGGATTTATTAGGACAGACGATTTTCATTAGTTGGCCCTGTGGGCCGAAACCGTTAATTGTTCGCGGCCACTTCCACGCGCGGTTTGATGTCCAAGTCCTCGGCGATGCTTCGCACAATCGCGCCCAGATTGCGGGCGGTGGATTGCCGTTGCGATTGAGCATTCGGTGAAGGGACTTTTCGCCCAAGCCGGTTTGCCGGGACAATTCCTTGAAGGTAATTTGGGCGTTCACCAGGTCGCGCAGCCGGGAAATGCGCCGCGGCGGTCGCCTTCCAAGAGCATTTCCACCGCGCCGGCATAGAACAGCCGGGCAAATTCCCGGTCGCGTCTGATCCGCGCGATAATCGTCTCGCTGTGAGGTCGTGTTGTAATCATTTTATCGTCTCGTTTCTTTGTATCGTTTCCATCGTTCAACGGCGGCGGCGATGTCCGCGTCCTGACGCCGTTTGCTGCCGCCGCCAAGCAGAATGATGATTGTCCGGCCTTCGCGTCCATAGTACACGCGGTAGCCCGGCCCAAAATCCAGCCGCAATTCAAAAACTCCATCTTGCAATGCTTTGGCCGCGCCGAAATTGCCCTGTTCGAGCCGCCCCAAGTATTTGTCAACGCGCTCTGCGGTAACATTGTCCAGGCTGTCGAACCACTCGGCGTAGGGCGACCGTTCGTTTTCAACAAATTCCCGAATCTCAAAAGAGCCATTCATAGGGTATCATTTGTGTTACCTCTGTCAACTCGCCATTGCCGTTCAATGCTCTTGTTTGCGCAAAAATGCAGACGTGTTATTTTAATGCGCCAAAATTGGCTAGAAAGCGAGGTCAATATGACCAAACTTTTGATTAACCCGCATAACCCCATGACGGGGATAACCACAGCCTTGCGGGAAACCAAGTGGTGGACGCGGTAAAGGCTCAATCCCGCCAAACGGGAGTGTGGCAGCGTGGCATGGCAATTCGCTTCCTGTTCTCCACTCGATAGGAAGCGATTAGTATTTCAGCACCGCAAATCGCCGCCGCGTTGGTGACGCAAAAGAGCAGCCTCGACGCTCGGCCAGTGGAAAAGAATTCTGCGTCCGCCAAGCCGCACAGAGGGAATTTTGCCGGAATTGCGCCAATTGAATAGTGTGCGGCGGCTCACCGGCAGCCGCGACAGCAGTTGTTTTTCATCAATGAAGCCAGCCTCGCCGGGCGGTTGTGCAGTGGCGGGATTTTCATTGTTCCCCTGATTTAGAATGAACCGTTGTTTCATACATCACCTCTTTTTTGCAGGTAACTTAAATCGGCCTGTTACCGGAGCGTTAATGAGTAGTCTCCGTGTACGCGCACAGTAATCGAACTGTTATGGGTGAGTTCTTCAAGACGGGAACGCCCAGCGGCGTGAACCGAAATTCAGGGGGCATGGTCGTTGACTCCAACGCGGTATATGCCGCGTTGCCCCTCAGAGCCAGTTCCACCAGCCACGCACTTGTGACGCGATTTGATTTACTGGCGTAATGGCGGAATTGGGTATAAGGCGCGGAACTGGTGCGCCAGCGTGCAATGGCGGTGCTAGGGGCGTCGGACCTAACACAACAATCTGATTTATGGTCCAGCCAGCAATTGCGAAATCCCTCAGATAATCTGTGCCCGGTGGAAAAGTCCAAAATTGCGAAACCCAAAGAGTGACAAGCATGTGCGAATGACCAGCTTGAGTCATTTCGGTAATGAAGTCTTGCGCCGAGATGTTTGCCTCCTGAAGGGATTTAATTTGCACGAAAACGTCAATGTTACCGACAGGAGTTGCCACAGTTACGGCTTTACGTTGAGCAACGCCAGTAAGAGCGCGCGATGTCGAGGATTTGCGCGTATTGCCATCTCCCAAAATTGCATAAACAGTGGGCATATTATTATCTCCAACGAATCCGATTGCGGCCTGACATTGATCATTCTACCGCTGGTTAGCATGTTGATTTTCCATGAAAAAGCAAGAGGCTATCGCCAAAGGTTATTCGGCGACGGCTTGGGGCATTGAGAGGAGTTGATTGTTCCCGCGTGAATCGCCGTTCGATTGTATGGCTCGCTCCGCGTCGTCAAGGTCGTTTCGCCCTGTCGCCCTTCGACTTCCACCTTGACTACGCTTCACTGCGCCAGGGAGACGGCGATTAAGGCTTCACGCGGTGGTGTCGCGCCGCTCCTTTTCGTGCCCAAAATGGGCAAATTCGTGGCGCATGACGCGCCGAAATAGTGCGCGGTCAAAGCCAAAATCCATCAGGACGCCCTACTCCTAACGGGCGTTAAGGATTTTTCCACCGCAAACGACAACGTTCGCGGCAACAAGGCGGCAACGTTGATGGCAATTTTGATGACAATGCACTGGCAACGCGGACGACAACGCGGCGGCAACGTTCGTCGCAACGGAGTTCGCAACGTGCGGTGGCCATCAGCTATCGGTTGCGGCTTTCAGCGGAATGACGTTTTTCGCCGCATTCGCTGGCAGGACATTGAACCATTTTTCCGCCTCGGCTTTCGTGGCCAGTCCTTTGTAATGCCCGTGAATCATCGCAGGCGAGTTGCCCGCTTGCGCGGCGGTCAAATTTTCGTTGGCGTTCAATGCAAAGTGATAGCGAGCAAAACGAATGGCGCAGTCCGTTGTGTTTGCGTTTGATTTCGGCGGCGTCGCACAGTTCGCCAAAGTGTTGTTGAAACGTGATTTCATGCGCCGTCCAGAACTTGCCATTCTCGCGTGACGCGGAACGGTTCAAGCCATGCGGCGAGCGCCGGGCAGATTTCCACAAGGCGGCGTTGGCGAGTTTTGGCTTTGCCCGCCGTGATTTCAATGTGTCCCGGCACGCGCCAAACGTCCGCCCAATCCAAGCGCAACAATTCCGCCGTGCGCAGTCCGGCCAGCCCGCCAATGGCGATGAGCGGGCGCAAAGTTTCGTCGGCAGCTGCCAAGCAACGCGGCCAATTCACGGGGCGTATAAAATTGCACTTCGGCGGTGTTTGCGTGTTCGGGGCGCATGGCGTCGGCTTCAAACAGCCGATGCGTCTGCGGCAAATAATCTTTGCGAACTGCCCATTGCAGAAATTGCCGGATGCTGGCGCGATAGTGATTGCGGCTTTTGGCAGATACCGCTTCGCGGCGATTGCGCGATTTGGTTTTCAATTCGGCGAGCGACGATGAATTTGTCCAAGATGTTCCTTGCTCAATTCGCAGACGGCGGTGTCTGGGAACGTGCTGGCAAAACGTTTCGAGTTGGATTTTGCGATTGTAGGCATATTTGCTGGAAAGTTGCGCCCGTTGGCCGTCAGCGGCTTTTGTGCGCGGCGCGTCAGCCTGTAAAAATTCCGCCACGGCTTCGCCGATGTCTTTGCGTTGCACATTGGCAACGGTGCGCAAATAACCTTCGACGGCTTCGCCTAACGTGCGCCCCGTTCAACTTGCCGGACGCCTCGACAAATTCAGACACGGCGGCCAGCAGCGAAACGCGGCGTCCTGTGGCGCGATAGAAGTCCGCGAGACGTTCCAGCGCGGCCAGCGCATCGCGGGCTTGCGCGGGATTCAAGGCGGTGACTTGCGAGCCTTTGGCCAAATCCTTCACCAGATGCGTCGGCATGGCGTTTGGCGAGCGAGTAGGACGGGAAAGAAGCCATGCGCCGTTGTCCGGCAACATGCCATGCCACGCGGTAGGAATCGCGTCCCTTGCTCTTGCCATAAATCGTGGCGAGGACGCGGCCACGGTGTTTGATGCGCTTTGGGAATTTCACTTTCGCGCTTTCGGATTCAGCCGTTTCTTGTGTCAGGGCTGTGTCAGGAAGCACCTGATTTCTCAATTTCTTGAGGAAAACTGGTGCGGATAGCAGGACTTGAACCTGCACGCCTTGCGGCACTACCACCTCAAAGTAGCGTGTCTGCCAATTCCACCATATCCGCGCCCGTGGATAATGAAGCAAATGAACGCCGCGCGCGCAAGTTGAATTCTTCATTCACCGAACAACCACTGGAAACCGCGTTGAAGACCCGGCTGGACAGGATTGAAGGTTTTTCCGGGCTTGTGCCCCAGATCAATCTGCATGAGAATGCCCACACTGTTGGCGCCGCGCTGCCCGTTTCGGACGGCGTTAATACCGTAGCCGTAATCCAGCAACACCTTCATGTGATTGCCCGGCGAATGATATAAAATGCCCCCCCCCACGCCGGAATTCCAATTGCCCGGCTGGCCTTCTCCGGCCAAATAACTGACCGCCGCCGTGGAAGCGTTGAGGTCCAGGCTCCAATGCATCCGTTTGTCAATGGGCACCAGGTACGTACCGTTGAGCAGCACAAATTGCCGGGCGCTGATCTCCTGATAAAAATAGCCCGGCAACGGCAGAGGATATTCGGCGATGAGGGGCAAATATCCGCCCAGGCGATAGGCGCTGAAACGGTCGGCATCCAGACTGGTGCCGGCGGTCAACCGCACGTCAAAACTTTGCTCGGTGTTGGTGCTCGTGTAAGACAACGCCGCTTCCGTCCAAAACAGGTGCGATTGCTCATTCAATGTGCGGTCGCCGGAATAGCCGTATGCGCCGGCATCGGTGCGATAGTGGCCCTCATACCAGACGGACAACTCCATCGCCAACGCCGGCAATAACACAGGCTCAACGCCGCCCCAGCGCAGACCCGCGCGCAGGCTCGAATCGTCGTGGTCATTCGGCAATTGAAAGGACGACGCGGTGTTATCGTCTCGACCGTATATGGAATAATGTGACGTGCCTTCGATGACCAGATTAAGCGGGATTTCGTCCCCCGGATTGAATAAATGGTAAACATCAAACGAAACCTCGCCGCCGTAACCGTCGAACGATTCCGCGGGATAATAGATACCGCCGCGGATTTCATTGTAGCTGTCCTCAAAGCCGCCGCCGGCAGCGCCAATGGCAAAATCAGTGTTCGGACCCAAACCGCCGACGAATCCAAGGTTCGAGTCCAGATACGTCGGCGCCACCGTCAGCCGCAATGTCAGGTTCGTCCGCAAAAAGTCCGGCTGGTTGTGGTAGTAATAGGCGTACCCGGAAAAAGGTTCGTGTCCCTCAAACGCCTGGTCGTAGCCAAATTGAATCAGGTTCCGCGAGACGGGATCGATCTGCGCGGACGCCAACAACGGAAGGAAC
The DNA here is from genome assembly GCA_963755515.1 of uncultured Verrucomicrobiae bacterium. Classification (GTDB taxonomy): domain Bacteria; phylum Verrucomicrobiota; class Verrucomicrobiia; order Limisphaerales; family UBA11358; genus UBA11358. Next base: position 42,180 of record CAVWKA010000016.1, read on the forward strand.
AGCGACAGCCAAAAGAGCCGTTGTCCGAGTCGTTTCACGCGGATTAAGTAGCTCACCGGGAGCACTTCAGCAAGTGTGAATACTCGCCGCTGGACATGGGAAACCTTTTCCGGCTTACTGTCCGGCCGATGCCGCTGACTGCTGATCATTTGCGAAAAGCCAAATCGCTGGGTTTTTCCGACCGCCAAATCGCCCATTTAACCGGGAAAACCGAGGACGACGTCCGCGCGTTGCGCAAAAAGCTCAAACTCGTCCCCAGCTACCGGCTCGTGGACACCTGCGCCGCTGAATTCGAGGCATACACGCCGTATTATTATTCCACGTATGATTGCGGCGACGATGAGGTCAAAAATAATTCCGCCAAAAAAGTGATGATTCTGGGCGGCGGGCCCAACCGCATCGGGCAGGGAATTGAATTCGATTATTGCTGCGTCCATGCGGCATTCGCGCTCAAGGAAGACGGATTTGAAACCCTGATGGTCAATTCAAATCCCGAGACGGTTTCGACCGATTACGATACGAGCGACAAGCTGTTTTTTGAGCCGCTGACGCTCGAAGACGTCCTGCACATCTATGAACGGGAGAAATGCTGGGGGGCCATCGCGCAATTTGGCGGGCAAACGCCGCTCAATCTCGCCCTCGGCCTGCAAAAGAACGGCGTCAATATCATCGGCACCTCGCCGCAAAGCATCGAAATCGCCGAGGACCGGAAATTGTTCGCCGCGATGCTCGACAAATTGAAGATTCCACAACCGCCAAATGGCATCGCCACGAAAGAGTCCGAAGCGCTGGCCATTGCCAAAAAATTGACCTATCCGGTCCTGGTCCGGCCCAGTTTCGTCCTCGGCGGCCGGGCTATGCAAATCGTCTATTCCGACGCGGATCTCTCGCAATATATGAAATATGCCGTCGAAGCGTCGCCGGAGCGTCCCGTGCTGGTGGATAAATTCCTTGAAGATGCCACGGAGGTGGACGTGGACTGCATTGCCGACGTCGGCCATTTCAAGGATTCGGACGATGGTTCCATCGTCATCGGCGGCCTGTTGGAACACATCGAATATGCCGGCGTACACTCCGGCGATGCCGCCATGGTTTTGCCGCCGCACACGCTCTCAAAGAAAGTCATCGCCACCATTCGTGAATATACTTATGCCATGGCCCGCGAATTGAGAATCATCGGCTTGATGAACGCGCAATATGCCATCAAGGGCGACCGGGTGTTCGTCCTGGAAGTCAACCCGCGCGCGTCGCGCACCGTTCCATTTGTTTCCAAGGCAATTGGAATTCCTCTCGCCAAGCTTGCCGCCAAAGTGATGGCGGGAAAGACGTTGAAACAATTGAAATTTACCAGGGAAATCTGGCCGAAATACTGGGCGGTCAAGGAATCTGTCTTCCCTTTCAACCGTTTTCACGGCCAGGATATCCTGCTCTCCCCCGAAATGCGTTCCACCGGCGAGGTCATGGGATTGGACGCGGATTTAGGCATCGCCTACGCCAAATCGCAGATGGCGGCGAACTCTTCGTTGCCGCTCGCGGGAAAAATCTTTATCAGCGTCAGTGACGCGCACAAAAAACAGGTGGCGGCGGTGGCGAAAAAGTTTTCCGACCTGGGGTTCGAGTTGGTCGCCACCAGTGGCACGGCGGCCGTGCTGGAAGACGCCGGCTTAAAAGTGCAGCGAACACGGAAATTGCTCGAAGGGCGTCCGAATGTGATTGACCTGCTAAAGAACAAGGAAATCCAGCTCGTGATCAATACACCCAGCGGCGCCGCGCCGCGGGGCGACGAAATCAAAATCCGCACCACGGCGGTCTATACCGGCACGCCGATTATGACGACATTAAGCAGCGCCCAAGCCGCTGCGCTGGGCATCGCCGCACTGAAAAGATCCGGATATGGCGTCAAGACAGTCCAGGAATATCACTGATGCCGCTGCTATTTCTGCTTTTAGCCCGGCCGATTGAATTGATAATTAAATTGTTTTTGAATGAAACGCGGCGACGACTGTCAATTGATTTCCACTTGAGAAAAAGCAAATGGCAAGCCATAATAGTGATTCCTGAATGAATAACGCGGCGGAACTGTTAAAATCGCTCATTACGTATGCCATTGTTGTGCCTGCGGCATTGCTGGTCGGCTATATGCTGACAAATCCACTGACGGTTTCGACGTTTTTTTTCGTTGGGGCCGTCGCATGTGTGCTGATTTTTCCGTTGCTGACACGATGGCACTATCCGATCTTGCTGTTTAGCTGGTCGGCTGCTTGTATTCTTTTCTTCGTGAAAGGGGTGCCCAATGTGGGCCAGGTCATGATCGTCATCAGTTTGGGACTTTCCATTGTGGAACACATTATGAATCCGCAACGGCATTTTCTCCGGGTGCCTTCTGTCACGGTGCCGCTGTTGGCCCTGGCCATTGTAGCGGTGATTACCGCCAAGATGACTGGTGGAATCGGCATGCATGCACTGGGTTCGGACGTTTACGGCGGCAGAAAATACATGTATTTGTTCCTGGGAATTGCGGGCTATTTTGCGCTCACCTCCCGCGCCATTCCGCCGGAAAAGGCGCGATTTTATGCCGGACTATATTTTTTGGGCGGCGTGACAACCTTGATTGGAGATCTTTTTCCCTATGCCCCAACCTGGTCTTATATGCTTTTTCACCTTTTTCCACCGTCGGCAGGGGCTATCACAGGGGTAAACACGGGGACTCTTGAACTGGGAACATCACGGCTCGGCGGCATTGGCAATTGCGCCTTGGTGCTTTACCTGTGGTTTCTGGCCAGATACGGTTTGCGGGGAATTTTTCTCGAGGGCAAATTATGGCGGCCCGTCCTGTTGGGCGTTTTTGGTTGTTTGATTATGCTGGGCGGCTACCGCACCGCGGCTTTCCTTGCGGGCTTGGCATTCATCTTCATGTTCTTTGCCGAACGACTGTACCGCACGCCGATGCTGGGAGTGATTATTCTGGCCGGGACATTGGGCGTGGTCCTGCTGTTTCCGCTGGCACATAAACTCCCCTTTACGTTTCAACGCTCGCTGGCCTTCCTGCCGTTGCACTTGGATCCGGTGGCCAAGCAGTCCGCCGAGAGCAGCACCGACTGGCGCATCGCAATGTGGACGGCATTGTTGCCGCAAATACCGCAACATCTTTTACTCGGAAAAGGGTTCGCCATTTCCCCCGAAGATTATGATGAAATGATGGGTGGACAAACTGCATTTAAGTCCATTGATGCCGGCGCGCAGTCTCTGGCGCTCGCAGGCGATTATCATAACGGCATGATTTCTGTCGTTCTGAGCTTTGGCATTTGGGGCGTCGTCGTCATCTTGTGGTTTATGTTCGCCGGTTTCAGAGTCGTTTATCTTAATATGAGATATGGGAGGCCTGAGCTGTACACGATAAATGCCATGCTGTTTTTACTGTATTTCAATGAAGCCGGTTCCTATCTGTGCTGTCTTGGGGGGCTGGGCATATCTTCCGATATGGCCCTTTTCGTCGGGCCCCTCGGAATGAGTATTGCGCTAAACCACGGCGTCTGCCTGCGGCGCCGAAACCGGTTGCCCTGGTTGAAACCGCTGGCCGCCGCCGGTCGGTTCCCCCCGTCCCGGCCTTTCAATAATTTCGCCCCCTTTCGCCGTTGAAAATCACAGCGCCAAAAATTCGTGCCTGATTTCCTTTTCATTGCAGTGCAATACGGCGATGCTCCGGTCGGCGCCGAATTTCGGCTTGCCGGCATATCCAGGGTTGAAAAACAACACCCCGCCAATCGTCTCGCATAATGGTTTGTGAGTGTGGCCAAAGACGATCACGTCCGGTTTCTCGCCGGCAATCCGCGCCCGCAGTTGGTCGGAGGGCGCGCGCGGATTCACGATGTGGCGGACCAGGAATTTCCGCGCGGCCAGTTCCACGATTTCCGTTTCGCGCAGGGGTAGTCCGGTGTCCGTATTCCCATAAACGGCGGTAACCGGCGCGATGGCCTGCAATTCCAATATCAGGGACGAAAAGCCGACGTCGCCGGCGTGCAAGATGTGTTCCACGCCGGCGAACAGTTCGAAGATGACGGGATCCAGAAACCCATGTGTGTCCGAAATAATTCCCAGTTTCATATTAAAGGCCTGGCGTTGCCGGTTGATTGCTTTCTCACGGAAGACTTGTTGTGATTTTTCGGCAACTTGCAGCGATTTACGCCTCCGCTTCCTCGGATTCGGTTTCCGCGCCATTTTCGTCGCTGACACCGGCGGTCTTGTCGGCAGGCGATTCGGCGGCGGCCAATTTCTCCACCCCCACGAAAAGCGCCGTGAAAATTCCCATGCTGAGGAGGGTGTTGCGGAAAAATTGCCAGGTGCTGGGATGAATGTCCGGATGCCCGATGGTCAGCGCCTGAATCCAGCCGGCGAGGCTTCGGGCGTAGCTGCCGTCCTGGAGCCAGGCCAGCGTATTGGTGACCAGATAAAAAACAACCGCGCCGAGCAGCCCGCCCGCCAGCAATTTGAAAAAACCGGCGCGCGCGCCGAACCATTTGCCCAGTCCGATAAGCAAAACATAGACGGCGTAGTTGAGCAGCAGATCAACTCCCACCGGTTGAACATGATAATAGAAAACGTTTAGCGCGACGTCTGTGGCGACCATCGTCCCCAGCGGCAGCCACCAGGCGAGCCGCCCTGGAAAATAAACGCCCGCGCAAAACACAAACGCATAAACAGCGCTGAAATTCGGCGGCAACAGATGCGGAATCCGCGACAACGCCAGCACCACGATAAAAAGGCCCGGCAGCAACTTGTGTAGTTTTTCTTTCACCAGCGCGTATGATACGCCAGCATTGTCCAAAGACAAGTTGGAGAAGCTGTTCGACATCATTTTTGAAGATGCCAGCCTGCTGGTCATTTGCAAACCAGCCGGATTGGTTTGCCATCCGACCAAGAATGGCGAACTGTCCAGTCTCATCGGCCGCGCCCGGCTCCATCTTTCGCGCGCCGATTCCAATATCAATCGCCAGGCCTCAAAATTGGAATCACCCCGTCTCGTCAACCGCCTGGACCGCGAAACCAGCGGCATCGTCTTAATTGCCAAAAACGCCGAAATCGCCGGCGAACTCGGAAAAATCCTCGAAAGCCGCGGCGTCCAAAAAGAATACCTCGCCATCGTCCACGGCCATGTCCGTGAAAATCACGGCCTGATTGACGCGCCGCTGGGCAAGGACGAGCGCAGCGTTGTCGCCGTCAAGGATTGCGTGCGTGCCGACGGAGTGGAGGCGCGAACGGAATTTTTCGTCGAGCGCCGGTTCCTTCACACCGCGCCAGCCGCCGGTGCCATTGCCGCCCCGCCTCTCCCCTTTTCGCTGCTTCGGGTTGTCCCGCACACCGGCCGCAAACATCAAATCCGCATACATCTCGCGCATATTGGCTATCCAATTGTCGGCGACAAGCTTTACGGCGGCGACGAAGGCTGCTACCTGGCGCTTGCACAAAACCGCCTGACCGATGCCCACCACGCGCGGCTGATTTTCAAAAATCATGCCCTCCATGCCCGCAACGTCAAATTCCAATGGCGCGACCGGCCTCGGGAATTTTCCTGCGAGCCGGAACCGTGGTTCGCGGAATTTCCGTTGGATTGATGGATGAATAAATGGTTTTTCACCAGGACGAGAGATCGTCCAGCGCATTAAAAATCTGTGTCCCCGGTATCGGTTCGTGATTAAACTTTCCGCGTGTTTGAAATTCCGAGAACCATGCGCGCCGTCGTTTATCGCGGCGTAAACGATCTGCGCCTTGAGACTGTTCCGGTGCCGCGCGTTGGCGCCAACGAATTGCTTGTCAAGGTCGCCGTCTGCGGCGTTTGCCCGACCGACATCAAAAAAATCCATCACGGCACCGTCGCCCCGCCCCGCATTTTTGGACACGAAACCGCCGGGACGATTGTGAAGATAGGGTCGGGCGTCGCAAGTCGCGGATTGGGTTTGAAAATTGGCGCCCGTGTGGCCCTGCATCATCATGTGCCCTGCCTGGATTGCCATTTCTGCCGCCACCGCGCCTTTGCCCAATGCGAAACATACAAACGCACCGGGATCACCGCCGGATTCGAGCCCAGGCGGAGGTTATGCCGAATACGTCCGCGTCATGGACTTCGTCCTGCCCGGTGTGGTGAAAATCCCCGCGAGCAATTCATTTGAAGAAGGGGCCATGCTCGAACCCGTCAACACCGTGCTCAAAGCCGTGAAGCGATTAAACCTCCTGCGCGGCGACAACGTGCTGGTGGCCGGGCAAGGTCCCATCGGCCTGATGTTCACTAAAATCCTGCAATTGCGTGGAATCCATGTTTTGGCAACCGACCTGCTGGAATCGCGCCTCAAACTGGCCAAACAATTCGGGGCCAAATGGACGGCGCTGGCAAAAAGTCCAAAGACCGGAGCCCAAAGTCCCAAGGTATTGGATGCGACAATTATTGCGGTGCCGGCGGATGATGCCGTGGCGCAGGCGCTCCTGCGGGTGCGCGGGGGCGGACAAGTACTTCTATTCGCTCACACCAAACGGGCGGTCCCCGGCTCGCCGGTCGCGAGCACCAGCCCCCCGCTGGACTTTGCCTCCATTTGTCTGGATGAAAAGGATTTGATTGGCAGTTACTCCTCCGATTTCACGATCCAAAACGAAGTCGCGCGCCTGGTATTCTCGCGCCGGCTGGATGTGCGTCAGCTAATTACGGATCGTTTTTCGCTGGAGCAAACCGCCGACGCGATTGCCCTGGCGAGCAGGCCGACCGAAAATTCCCTGAAAATTGTCGTGGAACATGGACTCACCCGGCGATGATAAATCACCGATTCGGACGCACAAAGGCGCGCGAAATCATATTCTCACGGACAGCAATTTTTACAAACAAAATGCCAATAAATGGTGAGCGCTTCTTTAGCCTTTGTATCATAGTCACAACAGGTTGCGAAAGCAGTGACCGTTCTTTCTCAGTAACGAGTTTGTGAGAACCGGGCAAAGGCAAAGCCGGTTTTCATTGTTGATTTCGATTCGGGCGGATAGTCGTTTTTTCAGCGGGATTCTTCATCCCCACCTCCTTGGCGACTGTCGCCCGAATCTTCTTTTTGTCCTTAGTGGTCTGAGGCGTAACCATGCTGTTGAACCGTAAAACCGGCCGAATTTAACAATGCAACTATCACTATGCGAACCACTTGCGGAACGAAATCCTACTGCATTGCAGTAGGATTTTCTGACGGTTTGGTGGTCGGATTTTTGGTTCAAAAACATATTGCCCGGTCCGTTTGTGAGCGGGTTTCGTTCTGCTGGCGACAATTCCTACTGCATGGATACGGCTTAGTAGGTCGATTCTTAAATAAACCAACTATTATTGTTGCATTTGTCTGGCGGCGTGCCATGGAACTGGCATGTCACGACACAGCCCCTATCGCATCGTTTTGTCCGACTCGGAGAAGCGGGAATTATCCCGGCGTGCCAACAAATATACGTTGCCGTATTTTGAGGTTGCCCGCGCCAGAATGATCCTCCATGCTGCCGAAGGACTGGCCAACGATGAAATTGCCCGGCGCTTGGATACCCGCCGCGAAGTGGTCAGCTTGTGGCGCAAGCGCTTCTTCACCGAACGCCTGGCTGGCTTGGAAGAACTCCCCCGATCGGGTCGGCCCCGGTCTTTTCCCCCCAGAAGTCGTGGTGCGGATTAAAGCCCTGGCCTGTGAGTTGCCCAGCCCGCAGCAAGTGCCGCTGGCGCGCTGGAGCGTGCCTGAGATTGAACAGATCGCTCAGCCCTTCCAGTGGCGCTCTACGCGCCGCAATCTCAACGATTGGCTGGAAAAACTGGCACCGCAAGACCGCCAACAATCAGCCTTGGCGGCGTGACAGAAAATACGTTAGTAAACTTATGAAGCGGCCCACTAACGTGCAACCGATGGAAGCTTTCGGGCGGGCCGAGGTAGCTGGGCTTTTCGCCGCCGCAATTCACCACAATCTTTTGCAGCACCACCCCGGGATCCACCATCCAGACTTTCAAGGTGTGCTCGCCGGAATGGCTTAGCTCAAAGTCCGTCGTGATTTTGCGGACGCTGTCGCGGGCCGTCCTTTCCCAATCAGAATTGCCGTCACCGGCGGAATAGTCCGCCGGGACCGCCGTCACGATTTGCGGCGCGCCGTCGTCAAATGACACCGCAAATCGCAGCCCGCGTCCGGAAACGAAATTCAACGTCGGCGAAATGATGGTTTCGACGTGGACGGTCCCCGTGTCGAACAAATACATCCGGTATTCCAGATACGGGGAATTTTCCGGAGGCGTGACACTCGGCGCTGTCACCGGGAAAATGCTCATCGCCGAACCGGTGCGGCCCAGGTTGCGAATCGGTGCCCAGGCCGCGTTTCCCGGTGAAACATTCCCGGTGAAATCTTCCGCCTGCATCGAGACGTAACCGTCGGCTTCGACAAATCCTTGAATGGAATCCGTGTAAGGCGTTTCCGGATTGAAAACATTCACCTGGACGTTGACGGTATTCGTTCCGCTCGAGAGAGTCACAAACCCATTGGTTGAGCCGCTGGGCGCATTTGCCCAGTCAATGCTGGCCAGCAGGCGGGTGTCTTTTTGGGCGGCGCCGCCCGTTGAGTTGAGCAGGATCCAGGGCGCGCTGGCTTGGGCCGAAAAATCAAATGGCATCCGGCCTTTGTTGAAGACATCAATGGACCGCGACGGTTTATTGAACTTGTCGAAGTTCAAGACCGCCGCATCGGGACCGCCCGGCCACGAAACCGTCGAGCCTTCAATCGCCACGCCCATCGCCGCGTTGGTCGGAATCTCGATTTCGGTCACGTCCGGCATGATATTTTCCCGCGGCTGCTGCCAATAACGGTACCCAATATGCGTCTGGTCCATCATGTGGTCCCATTTGCCGCCGGCCAATGTATGGTTGTAATAACCCGACAAATCGGCGTCGGCTTGGAAAAGTTTTTTGACATCGTCGGCGTAATCGTTGGCGCTGGCCCGATCCTGCTGCGCATACAACTGGTTTTTCGCGGCGTCAATGTACAGCTCGTTGACGATTTCGCTGGCCTTCACCGGATACAACACCGTTTCAAAGAACGTGTCCCGCTCGTTGGCCGGGAGTCCCTGCGAAATCGCTTCGGCTTGGGCATCGAGTTTTTTCCAATCGGCCAAAACGGCGTCCGCTTCAGAATAATTTTCGAGGCTGTACGTTTGCGGCGACAGCAATTCCGGCTTCCGGCGCGCGCTGTATTTTGTGTACGTGTCCATCACGCCGGCGATTTGCCGCGCGTAGTCCGCGCCAAATTCGCGCTCCGCCCAGAGTTCCGTGAATTCGGAGATATTATTCCGGTTCCAGCGGTCGGGGTTCCAGGCCATGTTGAGGAAAAATTCCGTCGGGAAGGTGACGTGTTCAAAATGGCCGACGTTGACAATCCAAATCTGGTTCGCCGCGTATTCGTGCGCCAGGTCCATCTGCTCCCACGTCTTTTCGTTTTGAACGGAGTTGATCCACTTGTAGTTGCGCGGTCCCCCCACGTAATCAAAATGGTAATAAATTCCCGAACCGCCGGAGCGGTTTTGGGCATTGCCTGTCGGCAGGCGGCGGACGTCACCCCAGTTATCGTCGCACCAGAGCAGGGTGATGTCGTCCGGCACACGCATGCCCAGTTCGTAATACTGCAGCACTTCCTTGTAGAGCGCCCACAATTGGGGAACGCTCGCGGCGTTGGTCTGCATCACGTCCGAAATAATCAGCCGTTGGGCGTCCACAATTTCCTCGAGCAGCGCCACGTTGGCTGTGGCCGACATCGGCGAATCCGTTTTCCCACGCATGGCAACCGTGACGATTTTTTCGTAATCCTTGTTTCGCTCGATCCCTTCACGCCAAAAAGTTTTCAGATCGTTGGAATGGGTGAGGAAATTCCATTCATTGGCTTCGAAGCCGGCGCGTCCCCACTCCTTGTCCGCGCGCATCATCGGTTCCACGTGCGACGTGCCCATGACAATGCCGTAATCGTTGGCGAGTTTGGCATTGAGCGGATCGTCCTCGCCGAAGGCGTTGTTCCACATGGCGGGCCAAAGGTAATTCGCCTTCAGCCGCAGCAGCACTTCAAAAATGTTCGTATAAAACGCATGGTTATAGCCGCCAAATCTTTCATTGGCCCAACCGGTCAGGTCCGGCGCTTCGTCATTCAGGAAGATTCCCCGGTATTTGACGGCCGGCGGCCCCTGCTCATACTTCCCCGCGCGAACATACAGGGTGTCATGATGCTTGGGCGGCGTGTCGGTCCAGAAATACCATGGCGAAACGCCGATTTCTTCCGACAGATCATAAATGCCGTAAATCGTCCCGCGCTTGTCGCTGCCGCAAATCACCAGGGCATTTTGGATGCCCGGCAACGGATTCGAAACGGTTTGGAGAAAGAACGATTCCCATTGATTGCTGATGCTTGAAACATCAATTTTTCCCGATTGAATCAACTGATCAATAAATTCGCTTTGGCCAATGGTACCGATGATGATTGCATTTGCCCCGGCGCCGTCGGAGCCATGCGCCATTAGCGGAACGATGCCGCTGACCCGTGAGATATCCGTCTGCAAATTATCGGCCGCTATTAAAACGCCGGTGAAATCATTTGTGTCCACCAACAAGCTGGCGGCGGCCTGGTTTTGAATGATCGCAAAGGCGTTATCGCTGGCACTCGTTTCGACGTATTGGGTTTGTCCGAGAGCAAAGCAATTGCGGCTGGCGAAGAACATCAAGGCAAGCACCAGGGAAAAAATCCAGGCAGATGCATCCCCTCTCCCTGACCCTCCCCACGAATCTCGTAGCAGCGGACGCGAGTCCGCTCTGACTTTTTCCCCGAATTCAGATAAAACGCACTCACGTCCGCTGCCTGGTTTTCTCGACCCTTGGCCACGCCGTGTCCCCCTCCCGTTTGGAGTTCCGCGTTCACGCGGCCCGGGCCTCCTGAAGGGATGCCCAAGGTTCACGCCCCCGGTGCGCCGCCTTTCCACCCATTGGAGCCGATGATTCATTTTCAATTCGTAGCGGGTTGATAACCGGATGCGATATACCGGTCCGCCCATTCGAGGAATATTGGCCAATTCGGCGCATCGGTGTGGCCGCCATTATGTTGCCTCCAGGCCAGCACGCCGTTGGTGATCGCCTCATTCAGGGCCGGCATTGGCGCGGTCAGATAACTATTGGTGACGCCGAGGTCTTGCTGGCCGAGCAGCCGGAACACCGGCCCGGCGGCTACGGAGGCCATGAAGCTCCCGTGCTGGTCAATCCAGGGGCCTTCCGCTCCAGGAACACCCCCCGTGGCGCCGTCACTGATGAATGTCAGGCGCGGCGCGCAGAGAGCAATCAATTCATGCGCATCCACCGGCAAATCACCCGCATTCAACGGACCACCATATTTGAGAAAATTGCCGGCCATCCAATGATATTCGCCGGAGCCGGTGAGGCTCTCCACCAATTCGCCATAATTGCGCCGTGAAAGTTTGGCTCCGCCTTCACCCGACGAGCCAATAAGCCCCATATAAAAACGCTGGTCATAGGCCAGCGTGACAAGCGCTGCTTTGCCATAACGAGAAACACCTTCGATCCCCACGTGTTTGGCATCCACCGCAGGGTCGGTTTCGAGATAATCGAGCGCGCGGCTGGCGCCCCAGGCCCAGGCCCGCAACGCACCCCAGTCATCGGGCTTGCGCGCCTGCCCTTTATTGCACAAACCGATGATCCCGCGCGTCAAGCCGGCGCCGTTGTCGGCCTGGTAACTACCCGGCACCAGAATGGCATAGCCCCATCCGTTCGATAATACTTGTCGCTGCCACGCATTAAAGGCGCCAAACCCGCCCCCGCCAAATCCTCCGAATCCTCGAGCGCGATTCGTCCCACCCGAGGCAAACCCGCCAAAACCGCCGGGACGATTTGTTCCGCCAAAAAAAACCGCCAAAACCATTTGTGCCGCGACCACGGCCACCCCCAAATCCGGCAAAGTTAAAACCAAAATCAATCATCACCGGCACGGGACCGACGGCATTGGCCGGGGTTGTCACCGTCAAATCAATGTCCACAGTGATGAGCGGATAGGACGAGTTGTCAACATGGCCGTCAAGATGTTTGGTGATGATGGGGATTCCTCCATTAGTGCCATGCGTCGTGCTGGTCACTTTCCAGATTACGGCCGGAACATTCGCCGGGACCCGCCCATAAACTTCGCGGTCAAAAGCTTCCACGATTTCCGGACGGCGCTCCGTCCACCATTGCTCCGCAGTCGTGACTTTTTGGCCATTATTAAGCGTCAGCGGATCCGGCAAATTCGGATATGGATTGGCTATGGACTCGTCCGTGTTTCGGTAATTGGGTGCTTTTGGATTCATCCCATCGGGCCCGGGTCGCACTTGTTTGATGCCCAACTGGTCCATCATATTTTGATGGTCCTGCTCGGACGTCCAATTCATTGGCGGCGGAAAATTCGTGTCCGTGGTTTGCGCGGACGCTTGCGGCGCCTGGAGTAAAAGCGCTGCGAAAACTGGCGCCGAGAACATAAGGATCAACGTCTGGTGTCTCATAATTTTCGCTGAATCAACATACTACACAGGACATTGGGCTGTTTCGGAATGGAGAATATTATGAAATGGATGCAATATACTATGATTTTCGAACGCCAAAGGTCGTATCAGTCAGACTGAGAAGGGTCCGAAGAAGATCAAAATATGGCGAGGCCGTGTAAGACGCTCAGTGGTTCACCGGCCAGGCTTTTGGATTTTTGGATTAATGACCCCCGCCGTGAAACCGCCGCCGTGAAACCCGCCGCCCGAAGGCCCGGCATGAAACCCGCCGCCCCAGCCTCCCCCATGGTAACCCCCACGGTAGCCGCCGTACCAGCCCGGATAATACCATGCCCCACCATACCAATAAGGATAATCCCAATACCAATCCGGATACGTATTGTAATAATAGTACTCTCTTGGCTGCACCGGCCACACATGGATTTGTTCGATGGTCAATACCGGATAGGTATATTGGACTTTCTGCACGGGTTCGCTCGCGACCCCGCTGATTTGACCCGCTAGCGTCACCAGCCGTCCGCGCGGATAAGCTTCCGGATCCAGAAATCCCGTGCTGGTGGCGATAAACCGCCCGGTGGTCATGACATAAGGCTGCGGCCTTTCGTTCGGGTCCAGCGGCAGTTTGAGGACATAAATTGACCCGCCGTTGGTATCATTGACTGTGGTGATGATCTTTCCACCCCAGATAACCGTGGTCCCCATGGCGGCGTCGGGATTTGCCGTTACCTGCGCAATCGTCAGCGGCCGGGCCTGCTTTTGAAGATTTTCGGAAATCGGATACGTCACGCATCCGGCAAGCGTCGCCAGCATCAAAACCGCCGCTAAAATATTCTTTTCCAAACGCATTTTACGTTCTCCTTTGGAGCACTTGTGAAAATACTCCCAAGAAAAATCGAACCGGTTGGGAATTTTGTCAAGTGGTCGCGGCGCGCGGATTATGATTTCAGGGGATCAACGCACAAACTAGTTCGGAGAATTCTCTCCCACTCGCGCGGGCGAGGGACAGCGGTTCGAAGTCGAAAATGGAGGCTTTTCTCAGTCCGCGGCGCAACCGGTCTCAGCCGCCATTGCCTTGATGGCCGAGGTGAGCGAACTCCAGCACAAGGTCAGGAGAAAGCTGTTTTCGCCGGGACTGTCTTCCCGTTCAAGGTACGTGATTGCGCCCATCGCAAGCGCGGGCGTGGCCTTGTCGCCCGCGGCGAACCGTTCGCTTCGATACTTCTTCAAATCGGCGACGAGCCGCAGGATGCGGTCGCGGGTGAAAATCGCCCCGGCCATTTCGCGCATCAGCGGCAACACCACTTCTTCGAACGTTCTGCGGGCGCTCTCCTCGGAAAGGGCGGCATCCGGCGTTTCGGCAAGGCATCCCGATTGGCTGATGCGTTCGTTGAAGATCATGAGCCAGGGCTGGACTTCCTCAAAGGGCACAAGGAGAAAGCGGCTGTCGTCGCGCTCGAATAATTTCGACGAATTGCGCTCCATCGCCTCGAGGTTCATCACCGATTCCGCGCGCAGACCCGGATTCTCGCGAAAGAACGCCTCCAGCGCGGCGGTTTTGGCGGGGTCGTCCGCGCGCGACTGAACCCAGGCATCCAATTCGTCCGGGTTCATTCCACGAAGGGGCTCCACGTCGAATCCAATTTGGCGAAGAAATGATTCGTTCGTGGCTCGTTTCTCGGCGGCCAGAGCGTCATATCCATAAGAGAACATCTGGAACAGGAACAGATTGCTTTCGTCCTGGCATTGGGCGGTCTCGAGTGCGGCCCATTGAAGCACCCATCCCTCGAGATAACGCCCGGCCGCCACAAATTCGGGCAGCCGCAAAAGCAGCCGCATGGAAAGTTTGCTGCGACGTCCCTCGTCCGCTATGTGCAGAATGGCCGCGCGGAAGACTTTGACCGTTTCCTCGTCCGGCGCGAGTGTCCCGGGATGGCCGACGTGATCGAAAGCGCCTTGGACGTCGGAGGCGGTGAAGCGCAGGGGCGCAAAACATTCTTCGGCAAACACCGCCTCCGCGAAGGCTGCGAAGCGGTTTCCATCCGCCGCGAGTTCTTCAAATTCCGCCCGGTGTTTCTCCAATTCCGCCGCTCGCGGCTTCGATTTCTCCCTGGTGCTCCAGATATTCGAGAAGCGGCGCGGTCTCCTCCATCAGTTCGGTGAACTGCTTCCTATCTTTGGCCGGACCTTTTTCGGAGAGTTGCCGCGAGAGTTGAGATAAACTTTTGATGCCCACGGCCGGCACATCCGCGCTCACCCGCGGCTCCACATTCGTGCTGGCCCGTGGCTCCCGCGTTCCGGTCAGACGACGCTGATCGGAGTCCAGATGACATTTCTTGTATTTTTTTCCGCTGCCACAATGGCACGGATCGTTGCGGCCAAGCTTCATCATAAAACGCAGGGCAGAATGTCGCATCCAACGACTGAAATAAAGCGAGAGTTATCCCCACGATGTCCACCGCGGATTACAGCGCCTGCGCGAATGATTTGCGTGTTGGCCGGCGCCTCGGCATCATCGCGCCATGCCGCGTGTTCCCCCCCTTGCTGGCAATCCGGTTGAAAAGGCTCCAATTGGGTGGTCACAAATCACTTTGTTTCTTCGTTTCTTTGTGGTTCATATTTCGGGTTTCCAGTTTGATTATGATTTCGCCACCGTCGCTTTCGTTCGCTAAATTTCGATTGGCTATGAACGACAATGAATTCGCACATTTCCTGGAGGCCCAGCAACCGGTCCTGGACGAGGTCGTCCAGGAATTAACCACCGGCGAAAAACGTTCGCACTGGATGTGGTTCATTTTCCCCCAGTTGGCTGGGCTGGGCCAAAGTTACATGGCCAGGCGGTTTGCCCTGCATTCGTTGGACGAAGCGCGGCGTTACCTGGCCCACCCCATCCTCGGCGAGCGGCTTCGTCGCTGCACCGGCCTGGTGTGCAACGCGCAAAATCGTGGCGCGTCGGACATCTTTGGCTATCCGGATGAACTCAAATTTCATTCCTCAATGACCCTCTTCGCCCTGGCAGCCCCGGAAGAAGCCCTGTTTGGTTCCGCGCTTGAAAAATATTTTGCGGGCCGGAAGGATGTTAAGACCCTTGAGCTTCTGGGGTTGAAGGAATGAGAAATCCAAAACTTGTTCCGGAATGTGCGTTTCTGGATCAAATCGTCGAAATTCTTCACGCGATCAGGAAAAGTATCCCGGCAGCGGTCATGATCTATTGAAAGGTGGACTCCAAAAAGTCTTGTTCCGCAAGTGACCCTCATTCATTGTCATTTCTCGACGGAACCAACCAATTCCACGGCAGCGCATAAAGGTCCTCACCCATTGGCCTGGCATCGCCAGCATGAAGCACCGCCCCGCATTTGAAACGTCCGCCTTTCCCAAGCCCCGTCCGAAACGCAGCGATGCCGGCCGCATCCGAAGGTGAAACTTGGCGGGATGCTTTCAATTCCAGTGCCACCAATGCACCGTCCTGTTCCAGGACGAAATCCGCTTCGTGTCCTGATCGGTCACGCCAATAGTAAATACGCCGACCGGCCATGTCGAGTGACCGCCACGTTTGCAGGGTTTGGAAAATGGTTTGTTCCAACCAAAAGCCAGTGTCCAATCTTTGCGCCAATGCCGCCGGCGTTCTAATTCCCGCCAGCCATGCCGCCAGTCCGCAGTCGTTCCATAGCAGTTTCTTTCCCTTGACCAGGCTGGTTGTGGGATTTGTGGCGTAAGGCGATAGCCGTGTGATCAGACATCCCGTTTCCAACAAATTCAAATAGCGATGACAGGTGGGTTGGGATAGCGCAGCGTCGCGGGCCAAATCCGATTGGTTCAAAATGCGGCCCGTGCGATTGGCCGCCAAGGCCATCAGCCGGTGGAAATCCGGCAGATTGGACACGGCGCTCAATTGTCGCAAATCCCGTTCCAGATAACTGCGGACGTAACCGCTGAACCAAAATTGTCGCCCTTCATCTGTTTCGGCCAGCAACGCCGGAGGAAAACCGCCAGACAATAGCCAGGGTTGCCAATCGCCTTTTTCCTGCGGCCAGTCGCGGTAATCGAACTTATTAGCGAACAGGCTGTCAATCGGATTAAGGACGTCCGGGCGTTGAAACCATTCCGTGGGGCAAAATGGCGGAAGTTCCAAATAGACCGCGCGTCCGGCCAGCGATTCTGATCCCCGGTGCATCAACAGCAAATTGGCTGAGCCGGTCAGCAGGAAATCTCCGGCCTGCCGTTTGCGATCCACCAGCCGTTTGACCGCCAAAAGCAATTCGGGAACCCGCTGAACTTCATCCAATGTGACCGGCCTTTGAACCAGCAACGATTCGGGGTCCTGTTCGGCCTGCCCCATCACTCCCACATCATCCAGCGTGATAAAAGCGCGGTGAGGTTCAACGGTTTGAGCAAGCGTGGTTTTGCCGGTCTGTCGCGCCCCGGTCAGTACAACCGCCGGCAACGCTTTCAGCGCCGAACGAAGTTTATCGCCAAGCCAACGCTTGTGATAATTATTCATGGCTTGAATAAAATCTATTCACAGCATGAAATCAAGCCCAAAATTGTGAGAGGCAATGACCCTTTCTTGAAGCGCGCCGCTGGCCTTTAATTACGCTAATAAACCGACGGTGGTTCCCGTTCAATCCTCGGGCGAAATGGCACGGTAGAAGCGGCTGGGATAATTCGTCCATTGGGGGTCGCTGAAATACCATGAACTGCTGGTGAGCATGTTGGTCTGCAACGGAGACCACACGGGACCGGGACAGATTTGTGCAGCCTTCCACCACCACACTTTGGCCGCTGGCCCAATCAACATAGAAGGAAAATTGATTTGACCGCACGGCACTGGCCACGATTTGCGGCAGCCACAGGGCGGTGGGGAGACCGTCAAACGCCGCGCTCCAGCCCGTCGTTCCCGGCAGGTAATAGGCGATGGCCGCGCCGTCATAGCCGAACACATCCGAATTCATGGCAGGTGCGTTGGTCGTGAAATAGACGCCCGTCCAGGCTAAAGCAATAAGGCGAACTCCTGGAACCCGATGCTGGTGAGGCCGGAGCCGATGACGACATTCGTCAGGCTGTCGCAATAAAAGAAGGTGCTGTTCCCGATGCTGGTCACGCTATTAGGGATGGTGATGCTGGTAAGGCTGTAACATTGCTGGAACGCCGAGTCCCCAATGCTCTGGAGGTTGGTGTCGAGGGTGATATTGGCCAGATTGTAAGATTCCATGAACGCGTCCCCACGATGTTCGTGACGCTGTCGGGAACGGCATAGGACATCGCGCTGCTGCCGGCCGGGTACAGGACGAGCGCAGTCTGGTCTTTGTTAAATAAAACGTATCCACACTGCTGAATGCCGGATTGCCTGCCGCCACCGCGATGGCCGTCACACTGGGGCAACCCAGGAACGCCTGGGACAAAATGTTCGTGACGCCGGTCCCTATGGTGATGTTCGTCAGCCCGGTGCATTCGGCAAATGCATCGGCCCCGATGACCCCAACGCTGTCGGGAAAGGTGATGCTGGCCAGCGCGGTGCAGTATTCGAACGCCGCGTCCCCGACGATTGCGACGTTCGTGCCCATCGTGACGTCGGTCAGGTCGGGACAGTTGAAAAATGCCTCCATCCCGATGTTCGTGACGGTGTCGGGCATGATATAGGAGGCGGCGATGTTGCCCGCGGGATATTGGATAAGCGTGTCCTGGCTCTTGTCGAATAAAACACCCGCCACACTGCTGAACGAAAGATTGTTGGTGTTTACGGTGATCGCCATCAGGCCCGGACAGTCATAAAATGCATAGTTCTCGATGCTGCTGACATTGGTGGATAAGGCCACGCTCGTCAGGTTGGAGGAATCATAGAACGCATAGACCCCGATATTCGTAACGCTGTCGGGAACTGAATAACTTCCGGCTTTGCCCTCCGGGAAACTCGATGAGAGTCGTCTGGTTTTGGTTGAATAAAACGCCCGCCGCACTGCTAAAATCCGGGTTGTTCGTGGCCACCGTAATAGCCGTCAGGCTGTTGCAGTCCAAAAACGAATCGAACGCGATGTTCGTGACGCTGTCGGGGAGCGTCACATTGGTCATGCTGGAATAAGAAAATGCCTGGTCCGCGATGATGGCGACATTGGTCCCCACCGTGACGCTCGTCAGGGTGGTATTATCAAAGAATGCCCCATCTCCGATGCTGGTGATCGGCAGGCCATTGGTTGTGCCGGGAATAACCACCGCGCCGCCGGAACCGGTGTATTGCGCAATATTCAGGGAGCCATCGCTGTTGGTGGTGAACGAGAATTGCGCCGGCGCCATCAAAGGCGCCGCCAGGAATAGAAGGACCGGCAAAAACCTAGCCGCGCAGGCAACCATGGATGTTTGCGGCTTTTTCATTCGGCATCGGTTTTCAATAAAATCCGATTTTAAGACAGCCGAAGCAAAAAGCAGTTTGGATGCCACTGCGCCAGCATGTGGTTTAGACCCAGTCCGGCAATTTTGAAGGAATAACTGCCTCAAAATGATAATCGGTTGTGTTGAATTCCCATGCAAATCCTGAAAAAGTCCGATTCCCCGGTATGCGTGGGCGGAGCGTGCGTTGAAATGCGGATTCCCGGAGCGGTTCGCGCAACAGGCGTTGGGGCACGATTCCCAGGTGGTGCATCGGGCGTATGCGAAACACGCGGAAGTCACCGCGCCGTCGCTGGCGGATTGGGAAAAGGATTGGGCAAAAATTCGCAACGGAGTGCGCAACCAAATCTGCTGCCTGTAAACGAATCGTCGGTTGCTGCAATCGCTCAATCGAATTAGCACTTTAAGTCCAACCGTCCGGTTTTGGATCGTAGCCGACCACAAACCAGGCAATTTCCGAATTGGACAAATGCTTTTCCCGTTCCAGTCCCACAAGTGAACTGAAAAACGCTTCGTCAATGACTACTGCCATTTTTTTCCCCCATGTGCGGATGGTCGGGACTTTGGTTTGAAGTTGTGGCAACAGGCGTTTTGGGCCAGAGCTGCGCCAGTCTGGGCGGCGGTGCTTTGCAGGAAATTGCAATGCCACGATTTCCCTGGCCGACAGCATTTTGAACTCGTTGGCCATGCTCATGCCGGAGAAATATACTGCTTGAAGCTCAAGCGCGCACCAGTCCATCGGTTGGCGTGATGGGATGACCCAGGACATTGTCAATACGCCCAATGAAATCACGCGAATCATCTTCCTCATCTTCTTGGATTTCAGTCGTGCGCAGGCGGTCAAGAAAACCGATCTCGCTCAAAACAATTGGCTTTGTGGTCTGCAACAGTGTCTCGCCAACCCAACGGAAAATTCTGTCGGACTCCAGAAATCTTTGTGGGCATGTCGTGATCACCGGTCCGGCTCCCGACACCGGGCCGTCAGAAATCTGTTGATACTGACGTAGAGAACAAACCCCGCCCTTCTTGTTGCACTTGGCGTCATGTTGAAACGGACAAACCACGCCGAGTATGCCGTCTGTATCGCATTCGGTCTTCGCCCGCGTGAATCTTTCCGACGGAGTTAGTAATTCAAATCCAGCGCCATACCACTCGCCGATGGAGTATCGGCTCCGGATTTTTGGTTTCTTCGGCGTTGCCATGTGGTCGGAGCATATAGCGAACGTCACGCATTACGAAAGCGTAAACGAGCGTTCGCCAGCCCTTCTGCGACGTGAGCGGCGTTGGGTTCGGAGAGCAACGGAAAATGGCAACGCCGCTTTGGTCGCACCGGTCAATTCTGTGGAGTGACGAAACCTGGCTGCCGGAATGAAGCGGCAACCTGGGCGGAGTGGAGCGGTGTGCCGTTCGGTCGCGCGGGTGTTTTGGGGCAAGCCAGTCTGCCGGCTTGCTGAATCATCAAATTTAGCTGGACGGCAGTCTGGCTTGGTGTCGGATGCAAATTCAGCGCTACGGAACGAGCACACGAGCGAAACGGAGGCCGGGTGGACGCGGAATGGAGGCGGCCAGGTTTGGAGCGTGTCTGAAAAATGATGGATATGGCTTGAACGAACTGAAATCCATTTGGACCGGTCTGAGTTATTGATAAGTGCGCGCCGATTCGAGACCATGCAATCCAAAAATCGAAATGAGACAATCTAAATTCATCCTCGCTTGTGTCGGCATTCTCGCGGCGCAGGCATTTAACGCATTCGCCCAAAGGCCCGACATGCTTGACCAGATCGTGCTGACCGACATTCCGTTTCCCGCCCTGTCGCGGCAGATGGTCCTGACCAATGATCTGCTCAACCTGCCGGTGAATAACAACGGCCCATCGCGGCATGTGACCATTACAGTGAACGGAATCCCCGTGCGCGACTTTGACATTGACCTGGCGGACGGCGCTCCAGATTGGTGGGCCTTTGTGGACGTATCCGCGTTTAAAGGCCAAACCGCCACCGTGACCGCGGACAATCTGTCTCCAGGCTCCACCGGGTTGAGTTCCATGGTTCAAAGCAATGGCATCGTTGGCGCAACCAATCTTTATAGCGAACCTTTGCGGCCGCAGATTCATTATTCCAGCCGGCGGGGCCTGATCAATGATGTGAACGGCGTGATTTATTACAACGGCCAGTATGACCTCTACTATCAACATAATCCTTACAGCCTGAACTTTGGCGAAAACGGAGCACAGCGGGATTGGGGGCACGCGGTCAGCACGGACATGGTGCATTGGCAGGAATTGCCAGAGGCGATTTATCCTCATTCTTATGGAGACTGGGTCTGGTCAGGCAGCGCGGTGGTGGACCCGGCCAACACCAGCGGTTTAAAGACCGGCACGAACGACGTGATCGTGGCGGCGTTTTACAGCACGGCGCGCGGCGAGTGCATCGCCTACAGCAACGACGGCGGGATGACATTCGCCGATTATTCCAACAATCCCGTGGTGGTGAACAAAGGCCGCGATCCGCATCTGCTCTGGTATGCGCCGTCCAATGGCTGGGTCATGGCCGTGTATGATGCCACCGGCGGTGACGGAGTGGCCTTTTATTCTTCACCCAATCTTCGTCAATGGACTTATCAAAGCAAGATCATGGGGTTCTACGAATGCCCCGATCTTTTTGAACTGCCGGTGAACGGTGACACGAACAATATGCTGTGGGAATTAAATGACGGCAGCGCCGGCTATATGCTGGGCCATTTCAATGGGGCGGTATTTACGCCCACAACCGCCAAGCTGCCCGGCAACAGCGGGTCGGGCTTTTACGCCTCCCAAACCTTCACCAGCATGCCGCCGGGAGACAATCGCAAGGTGCGCATGGGTTGGGCGCAAATATCCATGCCTGGCATGCCGTTCAGTCAAATGTTGTATTTCCCAACCGTCTTGTCATTGAAGACAGAAGCCGGCGGCGTGCGTTTGTGTTCACAGCCAATCGCGGAGATCACGAACCTGTGTGACAAAGAGTATTCCTGGACCAATCTGACATTGACGCCGGGTTCCAATCCGTGGTCGGGAATCCGCGGCAGCTTGTTCGATGTCAAAGCGCGGTTCTCGGCTGGTTCGGCCCGGACCATCACCTTCGTCGTTCAAAACGTGACGGTGACTTACAATGCCTCGACCCGGCAGATTTCCTGCAACGGTGACACCAAATCACTGCCGCTGTTAAACGGCAGCGTCCAGTTGGAAATCATCGTGGATATCGATACCATTGAAATCTTCGGCAACAACGGCCGGCTTTACATGCCGTTGCCGGCCGGCAATGCCTCGGGAAATTCGCTGATTTCGCTCGCCTGCAACGGTGGGAATGTCACTTTCAATTCGCTGACGGTCAACCGACTGAAATCCATCTGGACGGGTCTAAGCCAGTGACAGACTATGAAATCAACATTGAAAGTCCTCGACTCGTTTTGCAGTCGCACCGCTTTGGCGGGCGGAGGCGGGCAACTTTTTTGCCCCCAACTCCGCAAGCTCCTTCTACTGATTGACGAATGAAAGCGCAGTCGAAACGACCGCCAGCACACAACACAAGATGCCGACAATCAAGATGGCCTTCCAATTTTTTTTGTTCTGCTTGCGCATGAGGATGCCAAGCCCCGTGAAACTAATCGCAACCAAAATGAGCGGTATATTCATATTTCTGAATTGTCTGCCTGACACTGATTATACGACCGCCGGCTCGTCTATAAAAGGTGAAAACGGTTAGAAAACCGGACAAACAATCCGGCAGAGGGAAGGCGATAAAGGGCTTGAGAAATTCGGGTGCACACCAAAACGGACACCAAGGGGGTTAAGATGGGTATGGCCTGGCCAACGTGCCCTCGACCAGCCCCACGCTAAAAATTCCTACCGGTGATATTGTGGCCGAACTGGAAATCGTCAGCGTGCCGGTATTGGTTTTGCTCAGGTAGTTTAAGTCAGTCCAATGGTTTGTATTCGATCAAAGATCCCGTTAATCACCACGCTGCCCGAATTGTTGATGATGAGATTATATGCACCGTCACTGTGCCGGTGTCTATCGTGTTGTTCAAAGTGAGCCCGCCACTGGCGGTGAACGATTGGTTGTTCGATACTGTGATGTCAAAAAACACATAGGCCCCCCCGGCGGCGAAGCCGGTTGACCCTTCCGCAAGCCCGTTGGTGAGCACGACCCGATTTCCGCCAATGGCATAGTCTTGCCCCTTGGCGGTGTTAATGCTGATGTTGCCGAACACGGTGCCATCGGGAAAATTGTTGTGATTGGTTTCATTGCCCCGGACATCACGCCCGGGAAGATCAAATTGTCGCCGGGCGAGGGCGCGACACCGCCCTGCCAGTTGCCGGGCGTCATCCAATTGTCGTCGATGCCGGATGTTCCGGTCCAGGTGCGATTAGCCGCCGCGCAGGTCAAGGCCGTCAGCAAGGCGCAGGCAACCGCCGGCCAAAGGGACAAACACCGGAACAACCTCCCGGAAGGGCGGAAGGGTGCAATGATAAGATTTTGGTTTTCATGGTTGGTGTGTGGGTTGAAAGCAGCGGGCCGACGCCTGACATCGGCGGAAAGCTCAGGGCGAAGTTTGTTTCGGGCCTTCATATTTGTTTTGGGCCCTGATTGTTCAGAAAGGCGACCGGCGGATGTCCCGACGGCGCGGCGGGGATGAAAATCAAGGGCAACCAACTAACGTTTACTTATGCATGGAATTAGCTTTGTTGTCAATCAAAAATTGTGTCCGATTCCGACCCTCGCCTCCAGTCTAAACCGTGTGTGCGGCAAGGACTTGGGATTCTTCCACACGCGAGTGCCAGCAGAAGTGCCAGCAAATAATTATCCGGGCAGCTTCTAGCATATCAGTGGTAACTCGCCCACTACTCGGATGCCGAGTCGTAATCAATCGTCGTAAACTCATCGCTGCTAAAAACAGTTATGAGACAACGATACCGACTCTATCGCCGGAAAAACGGCGGACGCTACTACATCCACGACGACGTGACCGGCAAACAGGAAAGCCTGGGCACCAGTGACCGGGCCACCGCCGTCCGCCTGTTCCATTCCAAAAGCGAGGCCGTCCAGCAACCGGCCGTGAACCTGCAAATCGCCCGCGCCTATCTCGCCGCCAGCGACCCGCAGATTGCCACCCGGACATGGCAGCAGGTCATGGACGAAATCCCCAAACTCAAAACCGGCGAAACCCGCCACCGCTGGCTCACCGCCATCAAAGACAAGGCGTTCGATTCCATCCGCAACATGGTCGTGCTGGAAACCCAAGCCGAGCATTTTCTGAAAGTGCTGGAAAGCGGTTCGGTTTCCACCAACATCTATTTGCGCCGCGTTCACAACTTCGCGTTGGACATGAACTGGCTGCCGTGGCCGGTGCTGCCCAAGAAACGCTGGCCAGCCTTCAAGTTCAAGGAAAAGCGCGGCATCACCTTGAAGGAACATCAAGCCATCGTCGCCCGCGAGTTGAATCTTGAACGCCGGGCGTTCTATCAACTGGCATGGCATCTGGGCGCGTCGCAATCCGATCTGGCGTTTATCGAGGCGGAGAATGTGGATTGGGAAAACCACATCATCAGCTATAAGCGCATGAAAACCGGCACGATTGCCATTATGCGCATGGATGAAGACATGGAGGAAATCCTGCGGGACTTGCCGGGCAATGGCCCGCTGTTTCCGTATCTGCGGAGCGTCCGCGCGGGCGACCGGGCAACGGAGTTCAAGCAACGCTGCGTCGGGCTTGGCATCAAAGGCGTGTCGTTGCACAGCTACCGTTACGCATGGGCGGAACGGGCGAAGACCGCCGGTTATCCCGAACGGTTCGCGCAGGAAGCCCTTGGCCACAACAGCAAGGCCGTCCATCGCGCCTATTCGCGCAAAGCCAGGGTGGAACTGCCATCGCTGGGCGAATACGAACGGCAACGCGCACAATTCAAAGCCATGCCGGTTGAAACTCCCGCCATCGCCGCTGCCGTGTAAAAACGCAAGGCGCGGGCGGATGACTCTCCGCCCGCGCCTTTTATTTTGTCCCCATCAATTTTCCGAATCTGCGGTTTGGGTTTGCAGCCGGGACGGTTGCCGTTTGTCCGTCGAGTCTTGCTTCCGGGCATTTTTGTGACGCCAGTATTCCTGAAGCGCGTCGGACACCTTGCCGTGCCATTTTTCGTCACGCTTCAAGTCATCCAGTATCGCCGTCAAAAAATGTTTGGGGCCATTGGGCGCTGGATGTCCCAACGGTTTCAACAACCCTTTGGCCACCAGAATGGGAATTTCATGCGGGGAAAGACCGAGCCTGCCCGCCGCCTCTTCCGCCGACAACCGTTGCGGAGGATTTCTTAAATTCAAAAGACGTTCGATGTCTGGATTCATGGCGTCCTCCTTAAATGCCCATGCTCTGACCCCGGTTGTGGCCTTGCTTGTTTGAATTTGAATGCTCCACCGATTGCGTCTGCGAAATCGTTTCCTCATCCGAGACCGCCAACCGGCAACGCTCCGAAATCGCCGCCACCAGCCGCGCCGGGCGATGCTCTTGAAATTGTCCCCAAATTATCCTCTGCGCCGTGGCGACCTGATTGCTCGCCATGAATTCCAGCGTGTGTTTCGCATTTGCATTGAAAGCCGCCGCCAGTTCGCGCGGATCATTTCTTTCCAGCAAAATCTCCGCGATGCCGTTGGCTTTGGCGTAAGGCACGTTGTCGCGGAATCGTTCAATCACCGCGAAGTCATTTTGCTTCTGGCAAAGCAAAATGTTGCTTGAGCCGAGGTTCAACAAAGTTGAACGCACCTGCCAGACGCCAAGCTGTGAAGTGCAGATTTCCTTTTCGGTCGAAGGCACGACCGTGCCGGTTTCTCCAACTGCTTTCTCAATTCACCCAATGATTCAAATTCGGGGGCAATGACGCTAAAAGCCGCGCGGTAGCCCTTCATTTCGGAATCGGTGAAATGCCGGAAATCACCACCCGGCACGTTGTATTCCTGATGTTCACCATCACGTTTAAGCCCGCTGTAAGCGTCTCGTTTGATGCCCAAGCGGGCGTCAGGCAAAACCGTTTCCGGTTTGTCTGGTGGAATGGCCAGTGAATAAATTGACAGCTTTGACAGCCGTTCCAGTTCGCTGATTGGAATGGCCATTTCACCCGACCACAGCCTTGCGGCGATGATGTCGCCCGCTTGGATGCGCGAGAACAGGCTGAACTCGTGAACGCCCAAGGCGGACGCGCTTTTGCCAATCGTCAGCGCGTCAGACTCCGACACGTCATTTTTTATTTGCATAGTTTTCCTTTGGTTTTTTAGACCAAGTTTAGCCAAAACCGGAAATGAAGGTTGTAATGAAATCATTACAACTTTCGATTTCATTTCCTTGCCAGCGGGATGCCCCCTGCCGTCAGGCGGCATCAGCCGTCTCCTACAATTTATTTCCATGCGCAGCCGTGTCAACCGGCAATTGCTTCCCGGCAGAGAAGCCCCATCGTGTCAGACAGCATGATGGCACATTTATTCGAGCGAATTGCGCCATCCTGGGCGCAATCGGAAAATGACGATGACGTTTTCATCCGCGCAAGTTTGACGGAAAAAACGGCGGGGTTTGTGCAATGATTCCGCACAGAATGAAAATGAAGGCGCGTAGCGCAAATGTCGTCCACCGCGACCAACGCGCGTTCCGCTGCGGCTTCACGCGCGCTCGTCGCGGACAGAGAAGAAAACGCAGTCGCGTTGTGCTTCCGTCTGTCATTGGCAGCGCCGCTCCGGCGCGCGGCTTCACTCATGCCGTTCCGCCGACCGCCTTGCCGCTTTCCGCCGCCAACGCCAGACCGAAGCGTAAATGTCACTTCATGCGCTGTTTGGCGGCAAGTTTGCCAGCTCGCGTAATGACCGCGCCTAAATCAATCTCTATGGCTTCAGCAATGCGCAGCAGCGTATCCAGTGTTGGATTTCGCAAATCCCGCTCAATAAGGCTGACGATGGAATGCGAAAGACCGGAACGTTGAGCGACGACATTCATGGAGAGGCCGCGTTTTTCGCGTGCTTCCCGCAAAAGCCGAACCACGTTTGCCGTGACCACATCGCGCAAGCTGTTTTTTGGCACACGCCAGTCATAAGAGAAAAAGGGGTTGACAGAGGATGTGACAGGAGTCACAATACATTCCGTTTTGAACATTTGAGATTTTGGGTTCGCTGCCGTCCATTGATTTACCCCGTCTCATCCTTGAAAAACCAGGCTGGAAACATGGCGCTATGAATATTAAGCCGAAAATTCTCATCGTCGAAGACGATACACCCGTTGCGATGATGATGACGTATTTGCTGACGCGCGCCGGTTGCGAGGTGTCAGTCGCTCACACGGGAAAGGGCGGGATGCAATTAGCCCAGGAAAACAAATTCAGCCTCATCGCACTGGACATTGATCTGCCTGACATCAACGGGCTTGAGGTCTGCAAAGAACTTAAACAACGGCATTTTTCACGGCACACTCCAATCGTTTTTATGTCCGGGCGGCCACTCAATGAAGACGTTCGTCATGGCTTGGAAGTCGGCGCAGTGGATTACATCACGAAGCCTTTTGGCGCAGACGATTTTGTCCGGCGAATCATTCAGAGGGCATCAAACGCTTATACGGACAACGAAGTGCCAATTGAATCCTAAACGCCGTTGTGACCAATATGTTGATTTCACCCGCCTCAATTTTTTGCAGATTGCGCGTGGCAATTTCGGCGCGTTCGGCAAGTTCATCTTGCGTAAATTTTTTACGCACCCGTTCACGGCGCACATTCGCGCCGAACACCTTGATTCGCTTCCATTCTTTCTTGGAAATGGCCACGACATATTACATCGTTTTTGGACAAAAATATGAACGATACATATATCGTAAGACGATTTTACACTTGCGTTGGGCGGAAAAGCGGTTAAAACGGTAGCGAGATGAATCCAAAGGCAAACACCTGGACACAACGCCTATTTGACGCCGCGCACCAGTTTTTCCAAGTCCACTTTCAGGGCCTTGGCTATCCGCAAAAGCGCATGGAGGCTAATCCATTGCTCTCCGCGCTCGATTTTGCCGATATAGACCGGATGCAGATCGGCTTTTTCAGCGAGCTTTTCCTGGCTCATGTCAATGGCATTGCGGCATTCTCGAATGTTATCCCCCGGGGTTTTGAGTTGTCGCAGGCGCGGCATAGCGTTTTAGCAAACCAAGACATACCGAAACAGAGAACACCCAACATGGGTTTATTTTGTGCTTGCAGCTTTGGCCGCGTTCTGTGTCGAATGACGACGCTTTTGGAAAATGAACCATGAAGGCGGCTGTTTCAGAGAAAAATTATGAAAACTGTCATCAAAACCTTATTGATCGGCTTGGGAATCCTCACGGCAACTCTCGTCCATGCCCAAGAAACGACGGCCCTCCTTCAAAATGAGCCGGATTTGACGGCAACCAACATTGACTGGACGACCGCTGCGGATTGGCAAGTGGCATTGCAGGCCATTGAACAAGAGCCGCCCATGCCTGCCGACCTGGCTACAAACGGAAACACGTTCTGGTCTGCCGAGCACGCGCAGGGGACCGCCGAACCGTGGCCACCGCTCCCCGCCAATATTTTGAAATTTCCCGCCTGGGACCTGGGCCAGGACAATGGCGGCAACGATTATCTGCTGGACGATCTTGGATTCAATTACCGTGCTGCCGAGAGAGCCAGCAGCCAGAGCACGGTCGCTTCCGGCGGAACGATGACGATGGCCGATGATGATAACGGCCCCCCATCGCCGCCCGGTGATGGCAGCACCAACGAATTCAACGGCCACTTGCAAGGGCTGAATCCTGATTATGGGACCAACCTTTATATTGCCCAAGTCAGCCAATCGGCAGGCAATTATTCGGGCATTATGTCCAACACGATTTCAGAGGTTCAATATGAAATCCAATACACCTACAACTTGGAAAGCACCAACGGATGGCAATCAGCAGACCCCTACTGGTTTTTTTATGGTTCGGAAGTGACGAATTGGACGGCATTCGACGTGCCGATGACCAGTCCGAGTAATATGTTTTTCCGTGCTCGTTCCTGGCAAAGCGAAGATGACAGCGGATTGCCGACATGGTGGGAAGAGGAATATTTCCATACGAACAACGTCAATCCCTACGGCGATCCGATGAACGACGGCTGGAATAACCTTGAAATGTTTCAGGCCGGGATGAATCCCGATCTCTGGTATCCGCCACCCGCGCCACAGGATTTGACGAGTTCTATTGACCCAAACACCGGCATCGTCACGGTAAGTTGGCTACCTTCGCCGGGGCCGGTCACGGGCTATACGATTAACATTGACGGTGAGATTTTCAACGCTCCCGCCGGCTCAACGAGTTTTCAGAACAACATGGCCAATGACAATATTGAATACGGACCGCAATACTTTGGCCCAGAAAGTTATTCGGGAACCGTGAGTGTGCAAGCGGATTACGCGGGCGGAATTTCCAGCAGCAACACCGTGCCGTTGCAGCCGACGGTGGATTCGCTGTTTGACTTTGCTTATTTGGCTTCGGGTCAGCAAGGGCAGGCGTATTTGACGGTGCCCGCTTTGCCACTGGGGACGGTGGCCGTGCGCGTCACACGCTATGATTGGTACGCCGAGCGGGTGCAAGGCGATTCCTCGTTTGACACGAACTTTGACATTCCGCTTTCGACGTTCACCAACGGGGTGGCGGTGTTTCCGGCGGCATGGACAGGGGCGTGCCCCGCCGATGGCTACGGTGTTTCCAATGATTATGAATGGTGGATTCAAACAGTGGACCCGCAAGGAAACGCCAGCGGGGCAACGCTGGTGGATTATGGTGGTTACATTGACAATGGCAGTCCGAATTACAACGATTATTCCGGGGAAAGCGCCGAATGGCCAACAGAGCCGTGGTTTGATGGAAGGAAACAGCTTCAACAAAACCTGACATTTTTATTGCGGGCTGGCTTAAATGATCGGCCATTTTCATTCACCGCACTTTATATGAACGGCATTGGATATGTGACTTTTAACTATCCTACTAATTACGCCTATGCCAGCTTTTTTGAATTTGGAAATAATGGCGTTTCGGAGACAACAGACGTGGGGGTGTTCCTGCCGTTCGGCGAAAATTATCTCTACGACAATTTTGTATTCAATTTGTCGGCCTTGAATGAAGATGGTGCTCTGCCTTCGTTCAATGCTCTTGCTTTCCCTAATTTGGGACTGGATGAACCGCCAGCTAATGTATTTAATCCGCCAACCAACAGCGGAACGACTATCCCTACGGTTCTGGCGACCAATGGCTGGTTATATTCTTCGCTGCCTTATACCGAGTACGGTGGTGACACAAGTCCGACAATTGGAATTGTTGAAAATGGCATCACCAACGAAATGGTCTCCGGGTACGCGAACACGTTTGGCTTGCAATTTCTGTCGACTGAATTGGCGTGGGGCAACAGCAGTTCAGAAACCCAGACATTATCTACGGGGCAAAGCACCACTCAAAGCGGCATTTTTTATGCGAACACAACCGAACCACAATTGGAAACGGTTGGATATGACTTTTGGGTTCCATCTGGTTTCCCATTTGCAAATGCCAATTTATTGCCAGGGATGCCGGGATTTTCAACCGCAGCCCAAAGCCAACTGCTGATCGCGGGCGTGGGACAACAAGGTTTTCGCGTGGCTGGTTACGCGAAAGAGGCGTTGATAAATGGTTATTCCGGCGTTTACGGCTACCTTGGTCAATACTTCACCAATGCTTATGAGATTAATTCCAATGGTAACGTGACGACCAATCAAACCGGCATTCTTTCACCGTATGGAGATTTCTTCGCGACACAGCCGGGGCCAGTGGCGCTGGTGACGATGCCCGACCCGGACACCGGAGCACAGGGCACAACTACGGTTTATTGCGTTTCTCTCGCCCTCGACGCCAATCACGATGGCAACATGGATTTGAATTTCGCCGGCACCGATGCCACGTCGCCGGTGCGCCCTTACATTTTTTGGGTGAATAATAACTATGACCGCTGGACGCCGGATGAGGATGATGGGACAAATTACATGGATGACGTGCAAATTGCGGGCTGCCCTGCTACGCCAAACACGCCTACACCGGACTGCAATTATTCAAACATTTTGGCTAATGGCTATGCCTACCGCGCCATCCCTTGCACCCGTGACTTGGAGGATTACGCACGGCTTTGGGTCTGTGGAGTCACCACGAACTTGCTGGCTCAGTTGCCGACGGGCAGCACCGTAACGGTAAGCTGGGGAGACGTGGGCAATCCGAACTCCGGCAATCCGACGATTGACCTGTTTCAAGCTGCCGATCCTGACGGTGGCATCGGATATTTGACAAACGCAACTATTTCTGCCGAGCAAACCAATTTTCTCCAAGCCCGTTATGTCGGGCGGTTAGGGCCGGGCACGAGCATCCAGTTAAATTCCAGCTTCTGGAACAACTGGGCGGGCAACTACTTCATCTGGTGCGGCGTGAGCAACGGCATGGGCGGGTTGACGTTGACCATTGCTGACGCCAACAGCAACGTGCTGGCACAGACGACGGCTTACATTCAAATCGAAGACATCAAGCAGATGTATGAACGCTGGACGGTGGGCGACAATCCGAACGTTGCCCCGACGAACGTTGCCGAACTGGCATCGGAAGGCTTGCCGCCGTTCACGATGCCGTTCCGATACACGCAACCGTCGGACCCCAACACGCCCTATATTTTGCTGGTGCATGGTTGGAACGACCCGACGTGGGCAAAAGACCGATTTGCCGAATGTGCGTTCAAACGGCTTTACTGGCAGGGCTATCAAGGCCGATTCGGCGAATTTCGCTGGCCGACGACTTATCTTAATCCGACCGGAAATTCAATTGCTGATGATGCCATCTTGGCAAGCATTTACGATCCGGGCGAATACAATGCTTGGCGGTCATCCGACGGCCTCTTGAACAAGCTGGAGGATTTGAACTCGCAATATCCGGGCCGAGTTTATCTGCTGGCACACAGCATGGGTAATGTCGTGGCGGGTGAAGCATTGCGGAAGGCAGCGCAACAAGGTTTAGGGCAACTCGTGAACACTTATGTTGCGAGCCAGGCCGCCGTGCCGGGGCATTGCTATGATTCGACATTAAGCGGTAGTGACCTGTTGGGATTTGAAGGCGGACTTTTGGGGCCGACCACTGCGAACATTTACAACGACTGGCTGACAACGAACAGCGCAGCGGCGGGAACAGTAATCAATTTTTACAACACGAACGATTATGCGTTGAACTCGATTCATTGGCAGCTTGATGAAGAACTCAAGCCAGATTCGGTCATCGGCCTCAATCCGCCTTACGGATATAATGGAAGTCCCGGCGACAATCCGCCGCTGCAAGATGGATTTTACAGCACGGCTATCATCTCTCCCTTTCAAAATACTTTGTATTTGGGCAATGAGAATACTCTGCAAGACCGCTATGAAATTACGGCCTTTGCTGCCGAACCTCGCAGCTTGGCGTTGGGAACGACGCCAGACGTGAGCACAATAGCGGGAAACATTTATCTTGGCCGCACAACAAATCCGAGAATTTGGCCGTCCGACCCGCACAATTATACGGCTCATTTTTGGCACAGTGCCGAGTTTCGCGGCGACAACGCGCAGATGCAGGGCTACTGGAGTGAACTGTTAAGTTCGGAAGCCTTTAAACTGAAATAAAATGAAAATCCGCCGTTCCATTTTTTGGTTCATCGTCGTCATGGCGGCATTGATTGCGCTGGTGATATGGCACGGCAAAAAGAAAGCGGTGGAGACGCCGCCGACCGCAGCGGTTGAAACGAATGTTACGCCGCCAGCGGCCATCGCAACGAGTCAGCCGGTGAACGCGCCCGTGCCTATGAATGCGCCGGCTGTTAAAACTGCGGCGGGAACAAATGCGGTTCAAGCGCCGCCACCAAGCAAGTGGGCGCAAATGCAATCCATTCTTGCCTCGCAAAACGACATCCCGATTGTTTTTTACGGCAGATTAGAAGACCAGTTTGGAAATCCAGTCACCGGCGCGCAAATCGCGGCGAGCGTGCGAATTGAAAATGGTGTTCAGGCAACGGTTGATCGTTTTTCCGTCACCAGTGATGCGAACGGGTTTTTCCAAATCAATCATGGCAAAGGCGAGAGTTTGGGACTTGTGCCGCAAAAAGATGGTTACGCATTGGCCTCAACCGGCACGTTTTTCAAATACTCCCATTTGGAAAACCAGCCGTATGTTCCCGACCAAAACAATCCGACCGTCATCAAGATGTGGAAGCTGCAAGGCGCGGAGCCATTGGTGAGCATAGACCAGCACTACAAACTTCACTACACAGATGCGCCGATCAATTTTGATTTGCTGGCTGGCAAAATCGTGCCAAGCGGCGGCGACATAAAAATTACTGTGAACCGACCGGCGGGAGACGTATCAGCGCGCAACCGGCAGGACTGGAGCGTGCGGGTGGAAGTGGTGGACGGCGGTTTGATAGACGCCGGTGGACAAGAGGCGGTGACCTATGCTGCCCCGGAGAGCGGTTACGAGCCGGGCGACACGTTGGAGTTTTCAGCGGCGGAGCGCACCTGGTCTGAAATGTTCAATCGGGGATTTTTTGTTCAGAGCCGCAACGGCCAAATGTATAGCAAGCTGGGCATCTCATTCCGCATCAACAGTGCGCCGGATGATTTTATGTATATCACGTTCAGTGGCATCGCCAGCACGAATGGTTCACGCAACTGGGAAGGCGACGCCAACACGATGCAGTCCGGCGGGCAATAGGAAGGCGATGAAGAAATGGCTTCCAGTTTTGGCCGGTTTTATTGCGGGTGTTTGTTTTGCAGGCTGGACGGTTTTTCAAAACCCAAGGCCGGGCATCTGCATATTTTTCCAAGTACCGCTCATGTATTTTTTTGATTATCTCGACCGACACATCCGACCGATGGGAGTGGCGGCGCTGTTTGTCGTAGTCCCGCTCTGGTTTATTTACTGGGCTTTTTTGGGGGTGCTGGCTGGTTTTGTGCCGCGATTGCTGTTTTGCTTGCTTGGGACATTCCGCCGTCACAATGAGGCCCGGCACGAATCAGGCAAGCCGAGCAAACGTGAGATGGCGTTTTGTGTTGGTGTTGGCCTGATTATTTTGGCAGTCATTCTAGCCTGCCTCTTTCGCGCATACTTTCCGCCAAAACTCAGCGGCTTGCCGGTTTATCAAGGACCATAATGAGGCGATTATCCTCGCAATAGAATTATGAAAGACGACGGTTATGACCCAGGGTTAATCATCAAGATGCCATCGGCATTGTTCGCAACGGTGCTGTCAATGGGAGTCGTTTTATTACAGCTAAACAAACTTTCAAGATGGAGCCAAATTGGAAGTGCCGAGCATTTTTGGAGCGTTTTCGCATTAACCTATGCGGTCTTGCTGGTTATTTCGGGATGGATTTTTGCCATCGCCGGATGGCGTATGGCAGGTTTCGTCCATGCCGCCTTGATGCTGGGGATTGCCGGGTTCTGTTTTTATGTATGGTCAGGTAACTTGAATGCTCCGCTTGCTGACAATCCCGCTGCCGGGATTATCGCCGCTGCGCCGGTGGCCTATTTCGTTGTTGGAGCATTGACGGCGCTCTTTGGTATTGGAACGGGCTATCTCCTCTTTGGAAAATCTTCTCCCAAAAACCAGTGACCCAAATTTACCACATCTCTTTGCTCTGCATTTTGCTGTTTGCGTGTGGCTGGCTTTTCCGAAAGCCGCTGGCATCAAGCTGCGGGAAAATTTTTATCCGCATTTTCATCGGTCTGTTTGCCGTGGCCGGAACCATCGTATGGACATTGCTGCTTTTGGCGTTAAAGCAACTTGCTCACGCATGGACTGGCGCAGGCGACGGGGCTGGAACGGGAAGCAGTGCTATCCCGCCGGAAGGCATTTTGCTGGTGGCAGTCGTATGGCTCGTGCCGTTGACGGCCTCTGCGTTCATGCTGCTCGGTGCGCTGAATGTTTTGAGAGGCGCACCGCGACACATCGGCTATTGGTATGCTTTAATTTTTTTGGTTGTCGCGGGCAGCGTAATGATGGTGATGTTCCCGCATTACTACGCTGCGGTGAAATGGATTGGATTGGTTTGCCTGTTGGTATCTGTGCTTTGGGCATACGGTTTTTGGCCGCGAACTGGCGCGCCATGACTCTGCAAAAACTGCTGGCCGGTTTTCATCCTTTGGCAATGGGCGTGATGGTAATGGAAGCAACGAAGGGCATGTGGCGGTCAACCTCGGCGTAGCGTTTGGAGAGGGCGCGGACGGCGGCCAGGTCGTTTTCTTGCAGCTTGTCGGCTAGGAAGCCGAGCCGCCAGCCGAGCATCACCACGTCGGCGGTGGAGAAAGCGAGCGAGAGCTTTTGCGGCGGCGCGTTCTTGTCGTCCTCGGCGTCCGGGTTGGGTTCCAGCGAGTATTCGATTAACTGGCTGGTGTGAAAGCCACGGCGCTTGTGTTCGGCCAGGTGGAACTCGATGCAGGCGCAATACTTGCCGGAGGAGGCGTAACAGGAATCATCGTCGAATTTTGGCATAGGCGTTACATGTGGATGCCGCCGGAGCGGCGTTGTTGTTGTTGCCGCTGGCGGCTGCGTTCAATCTCCCGGCGCAACCTTTGACCGGGCGTTTCCTTGACGGCGGGCGCAATCTTTTCGGCCTGCTTGACCGACTCGGTTTGCTTGGCTTTTTCGGCGACCGCTTCCGATTGCTCGATACCCAGCCGCTCACCGAGCCAGCGGCGCATATCTTCCACGACTTGAGCCAGGCGTTGCACCGGCGCGAGACGAGTCAGGCGCGTGGCACGAGTCTGACGCATCGGGCGGTGCTGGCGCACGGCCACCATGCGAGAATCTTCCACCACTGGCGACTGGTGGCCCTCCGCAAGGAGTTTTTCTTCCAGCCGTTCTTTGCGGACGAAACCGAGTTTGGCCAGTTCATCGCGGAGGGCTTGCAGTTCGACGGCGGCTTTGCGCTCGTGGGAGTCGGTGACACGGCGGGCGAGCAAATCGGCGTCATCGGTGAAGACGTGGACGCGCTCGCGGCCACGGGAAATCGAAACGTAAAACTGTTCCCGGTTGACGGCGGCGAACGATTTTGAGGACGCGACGAGCAGCACGTCATCCACGGTCTTGCTCTGTGAGGAATGCGACGTGACGGCGTAGCCGTGAGTGAAGGTGTTGTAAGCGGCCGGGAGCGAACGACCATCGGCCAGGGCAATGCGGCCGTTTTGGATCTCCCGGACTTGGACACGCTCGCCGTTGATGAACTCTTTGCCGTGGTTGGCTTGGAGCAAGAGCCAGTCACCAGCGGCCACTTTCAGTTCGCGGGCCTCGCCCACGTCGAAGGAGGCGGCGGCGCTGGAGGGGATGAAATTTACTTCCGTGCCATCGGGACGGAGGACACGCAGGCCGTTTTCAACCACGGCCAGGACTTCAACCGTGTCGCCCCGGTCAAAGTGTTTGGTTTTACGGACGAAGCGCAGGCGCTGGCCGGGTTCAAACTGGCTGGCGTTTTTCTTTTGAGCTTCCGTCCACGAGAGCGAATCGAACACCGTGACGGGTTCGTCTTGCGGTGAAATGACGCCATCAGCCTTGAGGGTGTCGCGCACCTTTTCGGTGACGGCCTCGATCTCCGACCAGGTAGGCGAGACCAGCAGCGCCGACTTGCCTTGTTTCGTGGCCGACAAGTAGGCATCGGCGGCGCGTTGATAAAGCGACGCATGGCCATCGTGGTTATCCGTCAACGCTTCCGTGACGGCACCAAGTTCGAGCAATTTGGCAAAGGCTTTGTCGGTCTGTTTGGCGGCGGCCAGCTCGACAATCTCCCGGAACGCGGCGGGCTTCTGGCGGCGGATGGTCGTCAGTTCCTCGAAATGGTAGTTGGAATACTGTTCCAGAATGCGGAGCGCGTCGCCACGGGTGACGCTGGAATGCTGGCCGGTATCACCACACAGGACGACGCGGCAACCCTCTTTCCTTGCCACGTCAAACAATCTTGCCATCTCATCCAGTCCCACGGCCCCGGCTTCATCCAGCACAATCACTGACTGCGGCGAGAGCCTTGACCGCGTATGCAAATCGCCGTAGAAGTGTTGCAGCGTCATGGTTTTGCCCAGGTAGGAGACTTCCTTGCGGAGCGTATCGGCGGCGGCGGCGGTCGGGGCGCAGAAGACAGGGTCATAACCACGGCGGACGAGAGCGGTGGCCAGTTCGACCAGGGCGGTGCTTTTGCCCGAGCCAGCCAGGCCGCGGAATCCGGTGAACTGGTCGGGGCTGGTGAGAACATGGGCCAGAGCCTTGCGCTGGTCCGGACCGAGACGCGAGGACGGCTGGTAATCGTGGGCAATGGGTTTGAGCGCCTCGACGCCGGCATTGACGGCGCGAATCAGATAAAGCTCCCGGCTCAAAATCTCCTGCGTGGAAAACTCCGAGCCGACATGGACGAGGTTCGTTCTCTCATTGAGTTCATTCTTTAGTTGTTTCAAATCCAACTGGCCGCAGCCTTTGACCAGGGCGGCTTCCCAAATCTTATGCTCTGGCGCAACCGAGTGGCGTTCAAAAACGTGGCCGATGCCGTGGCTGACGGCCTCATCCGTGCCGACGTGTTGAGCAAAAGGTTTAGCGACGCCATTGGCGGTCTCGACCACTTTACGCAATGACCGTTTTTCAAAAAATCCGATCTCGCCGAGTTGCTGTTTGCGCACCTGTTCATCACTTGCGCCCTTCAACTTTTTGGGGCGGGACTGGTGGACGACGTGGGAAACTTCCTGTTTGGTGAGCTTGCGACCGAGCTTTTGTTCCTGACGTTTAACGGCCATGTCCCGTTGCTGCGACCGCTTCGAGAATCGCTCGATGAACTTCGCCTCGACGCCCTCAACCTCGAAGGCCGTGCCGGTCTGCCGTGTTTGGTAGCCGAGCCGGTGCAGACGCTTGGCCAGTTCGTTGCGATAGACGGCGGTGCCGTAGTTGAGTGCGCCAAACATATCGCCCGTTTGCAGCGCCTTCCATCGGTTCTCCTTGTTGTCCCAGGTGGCATTGAACAGGACGAAATGCGTGTGCAACTGCGGGTCAAGAGCGCGTGAGGTGGTATGAACAAACGCGGCGCCGACGAGGTTGCCGGTAACGCGATCCTGTTCCTGAATGCCACCCTTGCGAATCCTTGTGGCGGCGAACTGTTCCAGTTCCCGAAGGGCGATGCCGGAGGCTTCCTTGTGCGCCTCGATGATGCGTTTATCCCCCATCGTCACGGCCAGGATGGAGACGGACTTGGGCGGCGAACAAACGAAGTCGAAGTAAATCCGGCGTTCCCGAAACTGCTGCGGAGTCAGTTGCTCGCCGGTGTCGGGATGCTGGTTATCGCAGAGCCGGAGGAAGGCTTCACGAGTCACCACGTCACCGGGTTTTAGTGCCAACTGTTGAGCGCCATTGCCAATCCAATGCCCGGCCTGAGACTCGCCCTGGGTATAGTAATCGTTATGGGAAAGGTGCTCATCGAAATACGACTCGGCAACCGCCCGGTTCTTTTGTGGAATCCCCGAAAACATGGCGTCGGTAAAAATCCGCATCCAACTATTAGCACACTGGCGGCAGTTATGCTAATGTTAGACCGGAGACAGGACGGAAACGTTCCGGGTTCTCCGTTAATCGCCCTCGTATCGAGATGGCCCCAATGGCGAGAATCTGTCGCCGGTAGTGACAGGTTTGATGACCCGAAAAGAACTCCTGGAAGTGTGAGTTTTTGCCATGACACTTACCCCGCCTTTGGAGCCGGAAGAAGCTGCTCGCCGCCCTGCTCAATGGCTGCTTGGACAAAAGCCAAAGGGCGGGCTGAACACAGCCGGATGAAACGCTGTCGAAACGAACAATGCCGCGTAGCGGCGCTGCTTGCCCAAAGGTGAGCGGGCGCGACGCGGCCAAGGCGTAACACTGACTGACGAAAGGAGCGAACCGGAATCCATGAGCACGCACATTGACTACACCCAAATCGCCGCCAAGCTCGACTACGCGGCGGTCGAAAAGAAACTGGAACAGTTGGCGCAACGCGAGCCGCCGAGAAAACGGAAGACCGCCGTTGACGTGCTGGAACCATTGCGCGAGCGGCTGCTTGCCCTGCATCGCAAGGGCTGGAGCAGCGCCCAACTGGTGGACGAACTGAAAGCCGTCGGCATCCCGGTCAGTCCGGCGCGATTGCGCGACTGTCTGGCTGGTTGGACGGACAACGGCAACGGAGCCGGGAAAACACACGCACGCCGCCGAAACAAACGCAGCGGCGGCAACGGCAGGCTGTCCACGACCACGAGCCAGGCCGGACGGGGCAAGAGCGCATCCGGTGACGGCCAACCGGCGCTTAAACTGCCCGGACATTAAAAACGCATTCGCTGATTGAAACGCTTGCAGGCCCGTTCCCGTCATGCCGCTTGCGAAAGGGCAAGCGGCACGCCAGTAACGCGCCTGCTTCGCTGGTCTGGCAACGGCATTCGCCCGTCTGTCCGTGACTGCGCGCCGCCGGGGCGATATGCCCGGCGCTGCTCGCCACCGACAGCCAGGCCGATTGAAAATACGCTCATTGCGTGGCCAAGGAGTGGCCACCAGTTCACGCCAACACGCACAGTAGTTAGAGCGTGAAAGTTAAAACCAAAATCACGCTGCGGCTCTCGAAACGAGAATTTGCACTGCTCATCATCATCACTGTGGCGACGCTAGGGCGTGTGCTCAAATGGCTGCTTGAACCATGAATCGGCAAATGCCGGTGTGTCAACTGGCCGGAGCCGCCGCCTCGTGCTGTCAATGTATTGCTCGCCACGCGCCCCCCGTGCCCTGCTGCGCTCCACATTGACAGCGGCGGCGTTCCGGCCCGGTTTGCTTTTAGGTTCCGGCTTTGGAAAGACCAAAGCCGGAGGCTTTGTCTGCCCACGGGAAATATGAAGCGCAGACGACGCAGTGAACGGCATTCGCCGGAATGCTGACGGCGCAGTTGCTTGTTGTCGCGCCGGTGGTGCGCCGGTCGTTTGCCGGTGCGTTGCCGCGTGCCAGCGTCAGGGTTTTTTCCTTTTTGCTGCTAAGGTGGTGGTGCTGGCGTGTCGAAGCGGGGTCCGAACCTTTGCTGCCGCGTGATGCTGTCGGGCGTCACTGGCCTGCTTTGTAGGCGCTCTGGCTGCCGCGCCGGGCAGCGTGGCGATGCTGGCGCATCACTTGCCCGCCGGAAAATCACTTCCCGGTCTTTTGCAGAAATCCTTCGAGCATCTCCACGACGGTTTTTTGTTTGCTGCGGGGCAGTTGAGCAAGTTGTTCGGTGAGTTCCTCCAAGCGCGAAGGCGGTCCCGGCTTGTGCGCGCCGTTGGAAACGATTTTTGCCGAGCCGAGCAACGCGTTGATCGGGACGCCGAAGACCTGGGCGATTTGCTCGACGGTTTTGGCCGTGGGATTTTTCGCCCGGCGCTCCAGATAAGTCACCATCATGACGGTGATGCCGAGACGTTCCGCCAGTTGCGGTTGAGTCCATCCACGCTTCTTCCGCAGGGCCGCCAGGCGTTCGCCAAACGGAGGAGCGGGTTTTGTTGCTGGTCGTCCTGCCATGTCCGCACTGTAGGACACCTTTTCGGAAATGTTCATTTGGGCTTGCACTGAATAAGTAAATATAGTTATTTATACCCGTCATGGTTCACGACCGCAAGAAAACTCGAAAATCCGGCTTGACGGGTTCCCGCAAAGACCGGCCCGGCCTGACTATTGATCTCCGCGACCAACTCGACGTGCGGGTTCGCAAAATCCAAGCCGTTGCCTGTTTGCTTGGCGCGTGTCGGGAAGAAGCCTTGCTGTCCGGGGCGATTGAGGATGCCGGAATGCTAATCGGCGATGAAGTGCGAGGAATAAAGGCACTGCTCGACCGGGCGGAGACCTTGCCATGAATTTTTGCTTTCCCTCACGCGCCCCAATAGAGGCACCGCGAAGCGCCGCAAGGGAGACGGGTGTTGCCGCAAGGCAGCACCCGTTTTCGGCGGCACAAACTTTTACTCACGCCCCATCGCAGGCACTGGTAGGCGGGACGGGCGTTGCCGCGAGGTAACGCCCGCCTCGACTTGTTCCCATGAACACCACCGACCTCAATCGTTTGAAACAATCCATTGACCTTGTGGCCGTGGTGCAGTCGCGTGGCGTCAAGCTCGTCAAGCAGGGCAAGGATTACGTCGGCCTGTGTCCGTTCCACGAGGAAAAGACGCCCTCGTTCCGCGTCACGCCCTCAAAAAACCTTTTCAACTGTTTGGGCTGTCACGTCGGCGGCAGCGTCATTGACTTCATCATGCGCAAGGACGGGCTGACCAAGAGCCAGGCCGTGGCATGGTTGAAAGAAAACAGCGGCAGCGTGTTTGCGCGAACACCGCCGCCGCCAGCAGCACCGGCCAGAGTATTGAAACCGGAGGACGCCGAGGCGTTGTTGCTGCGCGTGGCCAACTTCTACGCCCGGACATTCCGCAAGGACGGGGCGGGCATCAGCTACCTGAACCAGCGCAACCTGTCCGGCGCGACGTTGCTGGAAGTGTTCCGCGTGGGTTACGCCAATGGCACATTGCACAAGGTGCTGCCCAAATCCGGCGACATCATCCGCAATCTGAAAACGCTTGGCGTGTTGAACGCGAAGGGGCAGGAACTCTTTCGTGGCTGCGTCACCGTTCCGATCTTTGATGCCGCCGGAAAAGTCGTTGGCATCTACGGCAGGCGCACGAGTGACGACGAGCCACGGCACTTGTATCTGCCCGGCCCGCATCGCGGAGTATGGAACGGCATCGCCGCCAGGACAAATCAAACGCTCTTTATCACCGAGGCGATTTTGGACGGCATGAGCTTGTGGCAGGCGGGGTTCCGAAACGTCATTGCGTTGTATGGCACGAACGGCTGGACGCCGCACCACGAGCAGCTTTTGAAGGAGACCGGCACGACCGAGGTTTACTTGTGCCTCGACAATGACAAGGGTGGAAGCGAAGCCACGGCCCGGCTTGAGAAGCTCCTTGCGGAGGGCCACCAGCCGCCGCTGGTGAAGCAAATCCACGTCGTCAAATGGCCGGAGGGCGTGAAGGACGCCAACGATTTTTTCCTCAGCCGTTCGCCGACCGATTTTGAAAAACAATGCCTTGAGCCGTTGAAACCGGCGCAGCCGCCCAAGAGCGAAGTCACCGAAAAGCAGGGTGACGAGCAAATCGAAATGACACCGGAGGGTTTTATCGCCCGTTATGGCAATCGCCGGTATGAGCTTCGCGCCGTCGAGCAGCAGAAGCAGGCCCGGTTGCGGGCGACCATCAAGGCCGTCAGCGCCGACGCGGCGAACGCCGGACGGTTCCATATAGACACGGTGGATTTTTACGTCAGCCGTTCGCGCCGGGCATTCATCGGCGAAGCGGCCCGGCTGTTTCGTGAAGCCGTCGAAGTCATCGAGGCGGACATGAACCGGGTTATCAGCCAGGTGGAGGCTTACGCGCAAAAGCAACTGGCCGAAACCAAAGGCCAGGTGGTGCTGGTGTCCGACACCGACAAGGCCGAGGCGTTGAAACTTGGCAGGCATCCCGACCTGGTTGGCGAGGTATTGCGCGACATGGAAAAGCTCGGTGTTGTGCGCGAGGCGACCAACAAGCTGATTGGCTATCTGGTGATGACCAGCCGGAAAATGCCCGACCCGCTGGCGCTGATGACGCTTTCGGGCAGCGGTTCCGGCAAGAGCCACTTGCAGGACACCGTGCTGTCGCTCTGTCCCGACGAGGATTTAATCAAACTGACTTCGCTGACCGACCGGGCATTGTTTTACAAGGGCGAGGACTCGCTGCGGCACAAGGTGCTGGCCGTCGAGGAACTGGCCGGGGCGACCGGAGCCGATTACGCCATTCGCAATCTCATCAGCGCGAAAAAACTCGTCATCGAATCCACCACCAAGAACTCGCTGACCGGCAAACTCGAAACGCAGATGAACACGGTTTATGGTCCCACGGCGGTCTTTCAGACCACGACCGACCCGCGCACCGACGCCGAAACACGCAGCCGGTTCATCATCATCAGCGTGGACGAGTCATTGGAGCAGACGCGGGCAATCCTGGAGGCGCAACGCCAAAGCCACACGCGCGAAGGCTGGAAAAAACGGCTGGCGCGCGAGGCGATTTTGAAACGGCATCATGCGTTCCAGCGGTTGCTCAGGCCGTTGAAAGTGCTCAATCCGTTCGAGCCGTTGCTGACTTATCCCGACGACTCGCTGCTGGTGCGCCGCGACCATCCCAAATACTTGAACCTGATTTTGGCCGTGACCTTCCTGTATCAGTTGCAGCGGCCCGTCCACGACGACCCGGAGCTTGGCGAATATATCGAAACCACGCTGGACGACATCACCATTGCCAACGAACTGGCGCACCAGTTGTTTGGCCACAGCCTCGATGACCTGTCGCGCCCAGGGCGCGAGTTGTTGCGCCTGACGCATCAATACGTGGCCCGTCGCGCCGGTGGAAAGCACGCCGAGCATATCAGCTTCAATCGCCGCGAACTGCGCGAGGCGCTCAAGTGGGGCGACACGCGGTTGCGGACGCACCTGGACGAACTGGTGGAAATGGAATACGCGCTGCCGCTCTCAGGCCGCAACGGACAGACCTACCAGTATCGCCTGCTCTACGAACCGGAGCAACACGAGCAGGGCGGGAAGTTTTTGGCGGGCATCAAATCGGTGGAACAGGTGCGACGCGAAGCCGACCTTGCAGGCATTTTGCCCCACCCCGCAGGCAAAAATGGCCACCTTGCACCCACCTTGCAGGTGGAAAAACGCGGGGTTAAAAACGCGCCAAACGCCGATGAACAAAGGGTTTTGCCGTTGTCACCGGCCAACCTCGCGCCTTTTTCGAGGGAACCTATACCAGAAACACAAACCAACGGAGCCAATTTATGAGCATGAAAGCATTATTAGAGAATCACCTTGAACTGTTGCGCGTGCGCCACTTCTCGCCGGACACGGTGAAAGGCCGGAGGCATTCGATCCAAATGTTCTTTACGCATCTGGAAACCAGCGGCGTGGCCGACCTGCGCGAAGTCACCCGCGACACCATCCAGGACTATCAACTGGCGCTCATGCGCCGGTATCCATCGCCGACGGTTCGCCATCACATGAGTTCGTTGCGCCAGTTCTTCGCCCAACTGGAAAACACCGACGCGATTTTGCTCAACCCGACCGCAGGCGTCCCATTGCCCAAATGGGAACGCCGCCTGCCCAAGCGCATCCTGACGCAGGCCGAAGTCCGCAAGCTGTTGAACGCGCCGGATGAAACGCCCAAAGGTCTGCGCGACCGGGCCATGTTGGAACTGTTTTACAGCAGCGGCATCCGCCGCGAGGAAATGGCCCGGTTGACCTTGCCGGACGTGGACATAAAAAACGGCTTTGTGCGCGTCATGGGCAAGGGCAGCAAGGAACGCATCGTGCCCATCGGCCAGAGCGCGTGCGAAGCGTTGGCCAGGTATTTGAAAGACGCCCGCAGCGTATGGCTCAGAGCGCCGCGCAATCCGGGCTGGACGGACGCGCTTTGGCTTTCGCCCATCCAGCCCCACGCGCCGATACACAGGGAAGCCGTCGGCC
The DNA here is from genome assembly GCA_963755515.1 of uncultured Verrucomicrobiae bacterium. Lineage (GTDB taxonomy): Bacteria > Verrucomicrobiota > Verrucomicrobiia > Limisphaerales > UBA11358 > UBA11358. Next base: position 86,763 of record CAVWKA010000016.1, read on the forward strand.
TCATCATCTTCCGATATGCCCGCCGTATTTTAGGCCGCAACGTGTCGCCGCACGTCTGGCGGCACACCTTCGCCACGCATCTGGTGTCCAACGGTTCCAACATCGTCTATGTGCAGCGGTTGCTTGGGCACAAATCGCTCAAGACCACCGACATTTATACCCGCGTCACCATCACCGACTTGAAAAAAATGTTGCAGCGCACTCATCCACGCACCGGGGACGCGGCGGCGACCGCCGCCGTGACGTGCGAGGATGCGGCCCAAATGCCCGGCGGTCTGCGCCATGACCACAACTCAACTCCCAACCTTTAATCACCATGCCAGCCGAACCCATCACCTTTGACGCGCTCTTTAGCCGTTACCTGCAAAATCTGGAATCGCTCAACTACTCGCGCGAGACGTTGCGCACCCTGGAAGTTTACTTCAATCGGTTCAACGAGTTTTTGACCGAGACCAAAATCACGGACGTTCACACCGTCACGGCGGCGGTGTTGCAGGACTTTCAGCGGTGGGTTTTTTACCAGCCGACCGTCCGGGGCACGGCGCGAACCGTCGCGTCGCAAAATCGTCTCCTGTCCGGCATCCGAAACTTTTTTGCGTTCCTCACCAGCGAAGGCTATCTCGCGCACAATCCCGCCCAGGGCTTGCGCCTGTCCAAAGAACCGGACGCGCTGCCCAAGAACGTGCTGACGCCCGACGAGGCGCGTAAAATCATCGAAGCACCCGACGTTCACACCCTGTCCGGCTACCGTGACCGGACGCTGCTGGAAGTGCTTTACGCCACCGGCATCCGCAAGGCCGAGTTGCGCAGTCTTACCGTGGCCGACGTAAACCTGGAGGAAGAACTGTTGCGGGTGAACCGGGGCAAGGGCAAAAAAGACCGGGTGGTGCCCTTGAGCAGCGTTGCGTGCCGGTTCCTTGAGAACTACATCAAGGCCATCCGGCCCGAGCTTTTGAAAGGCCGGGAAACCGACAAGCTGTTTATCTCGACCCGCAACGGCCTGCCCATCGGCGTGCATGGCATCAAACAGATCATCAATCGTTACGTGCGCCGGTTGAACTTGAAAAAGCACGTCACCTGCCACCTGTGGCGGCACAGTTGCGCCACCCACCTTTTGAAGAACAACGCCAATCTCCGGCACGTTCAGGAAATGCTCGGCCACAAATCGCTGGCGACCACCGAGCGGTATCTGCGCGTGTCCATCGCCGACTTGAAGGAGGCGCACCGCAAGTTCCATCCCAGGGAGCAGCAGCAGCGCCGGAAATCAGCCAGGGAGGACTTGCCGTGAACACCCGGCCATCATTCATTGAATCAATGGACGCCCAACTTTTTTCGATTAGCTGGAATGAGCCAAACCGGGTATGCTCGCCCCACCGTGAAAGCGACAACACAGAGCAGGCCAGGCAGAAACCACCGGCCTCATTGTTGGAAGCACCGCCGGTCTGAAAGAGCGGGGAAAGCCCTGTATTTACGGGCGTTCTGTAAAAAACCGCAGAGCGGCCTTTTTTGGGTGAATAACAATTATGACCGGTGGGATGTCGATATCCTTTCGGCGACGAATGAACAGGATGATGTCAAATTGCCGGGTGGGCAGGGTTATCCAAACACCCTGACACCGGAATGCAATCCCGATTGCAATTACATCTTGGCTAATGGCTATGCCTACCGCGCCATTCCCTGCACCCGCGACTTGGAGGATTACGCACGGCTTTGGGTTTGCGGCGTCACCACGAATTTGCTGGCTCGGTTGCCAACCGGCAGCACCGTGACGTTGAGTTGGGGCGACGTCGGAAATCCGAACCCGAGTAATCCGACGATTGATATGTTTCCAAGCTGCCGACTCCGACGGTGGTATCGGCTATTTGACGAACGAAACCATCGCCACTGAGCAAATTAATCTCTCCATTACGGCAGTTATGTTGGGCGGTTGGGCCGGGCAGGAGCATTCAACTGAACGCCAGCAATTTGGCAACAATGGGCGGGCAAATTATTTCATCTGGTGCGGCGTGAGCAACGGCACGGGCGGGTTGACGTTGACCATTGCGGACGCCAACAGCAACGTGTTGGCGCAGACGCACGGCTTACATCCAAATCGAGGACATCAAGCAGATGTATGAGCGCTGGACGGTGGGCGACAATCCGAACGTTGCCCCTGGGCTGAACGTGCACGAACTGGCGGCGGACAGACTTGCCGCCGTTGACGTATCGCCGTTCCAATACCCGCCAACCGTACGGACTCAAACACGCCGTATATTCTTGCATGTGCATGGTTGCGACATGAAGACATGGGAAAAAGACCGATTTGCCGAAACTGAGTTCAAGCGGCTTTACTGGCAGGGTTATCAAGGCCGGTTCGGCGAATTTCGCTGGCCGACAACTTATCTTAATCCGACCGGAAATTCAATTGCTGATGATGCCATCTTGGCAAGCATTTACGATCCGGGCGAATACAATGCTTGGCGGTCATCCGACGGCCTCTTGAACAAGCTGGAGGATTTGAACTCGCAATATCCGGGCCGAGTTTATCTGCTGGCACACAGCATGGGTAATGTCGTGGCGGGTGAAGCATTGCGGAAGGCAGCGCAACAAGGTTTAGGGCAACTCGTGAACACTTATGTTGCGAGCCAGGCCGCCGTGCCGGGGCATTGCTATGATTCGACATTAAGCGGTAGTGACCTGTTGGGATTTGAAGGCGGACTTTTGGGGCCGACCACTGCGAACATTTACAACGACTGGCTGACAACGAACAGCGCAGCGGCGGGAACAGTAATCAATTTTTACAACACGAACGATTATGCGTTGAACTCGATTCATTGGCAGCTTGATGAAGAACTCAAGCCAGATTCGGTCATCGGCCTCAATCCGCCTTACGGATATAATGGAAGTCCCGGCGACAATCCGCCGCTGCAAGATGGATTTTACAGCACGGCTATCATCTCTCCCTTTCAAAATACTTTGTATTTGGGCAATGAGAATACTCTGCAAGACCGCTATGAAATTACGGCCTTTGCTGCCGAACCTCGCAGCTTGGCGTTGGGAACGACGCCAGACGTGAGCACAATAGCGGGAAACATTTATCTTGGCCGCACAACAAATCCGAGAATTTGGCCGTCCGACCCGCACAATTATACGGCTCATTTTTGGCACAGTGCCGAGTTTCGCGGCGACAACGCGCAGATGCAGGGCTACTGGAGTGAACTGTTAAGTTCGGAAGCCTTTAAACTGAAATAAAATGAAAATCCGCCGTTCCATTTTTTGGTTCATCGTCGTCATGGCGGCATTGATTGCGCTGGTGATATGGCACGGCAAAAAGAAAGCGGTGGAGACGCCGCCGACCGCAGCGGTTGAAACGAATGTTACGCCGCCAGCGGCCATCGCAACGAGTCAGCCGGTGAACGCGCCCGTGCCTATGAATGCGCCGGTCGTTAAAACTGCGGCGGGAACAAATGCGGTTCAAGCGCCGCCACCAAGCAAGTGGGCGCAAATGCAATCCATTCTTGCCTCGCAAAACGACATCCCGATTGTTTTTTACGGCAGATTAGAAGACCAGTTTGGAAATCCAGTCACCGGCGCGCAAATCGCGGCGAGCGTGCGAATTGAAAATGGTGTTCAGGCAACGGTTGATCGTTTTTCCGTCACCAGTGATGCGAACGGGTTTTTCCAAATCAATCATGGCAAAGGCGAGAGTTTGGGACTTGTGCCGCAAAAAGATGGTTACGC
>CAVWKA010000017.1:0-12227 GCA_963755515.1 uncultured Verrucomicrobiae bacterium
CATCGCCCCGGTCGATGCGAGCATCGTCAATGCTGCGACAAGATTAATGGAGTGTTTAGCTCAGCCGGGAGATGCCGAGCTGCTCGCCCCACTTGCCGTTCGATGAGATTTTGATTCGCCTGTTACGCAGCCCCATTGGTGTTCGCATTGCCCAAATGGGCTTTGCGGAATCCAGCGTGCACCGGGTGGCGAAGGCAATTTCCTGGCTGCGCGCGAACTTCTACCAACCTATGAAGGTCGAGGACTTGGCCGGGACTCGTGCACATGAGTGTTTCCTCTTTCCACGAGCACTTTAAATCCGTCACTTCGATGAGCCCGCTGCATTATCAGAAGGTCCTGCGATTGCAGGAGGCGAGACGTCTCATGTTATCGACCGTGATGGACGCGGGTATCCCTGGGCGATGTCCTCAAATGGACGGAGGCGGCGCATTGATCGTCGCCGACACCAATTTAATCGTCGCTCTTGCCTGCAAGACCGACCAGTCCGCGCTGGCGTTGGAAGTTCACAAAAAAGACCCTGATTGGATTGCGCCGGTGATCTGGCAAAGCGAATTTCGCAGCGCGCTGTTGGGCATGATGCGACAGCGAAAAATCGGCATCGTCACGGCCAATTCCGCATTTGCGTTTGCCGCAACGGTGGTCGAGACGTTTGATGTTTCCACCGCCGCGGTTTTAAGATTGGCCGAAGCGCATGGACTCTCAGCTTACGACGCTGAATTTGCCGCGCTCGGGGAATGGCTGGATTGCAAGGTGGTGGCATTTGATGACGACTTGATTAAACCCGGCTTGGCCATGCATCCGAAACATTTCTGAGGATGTCCGCCGCTACCGTAGCGTCAGGCATCCGTGCCTGACGTAGAGGGCGGCATCCTGCCGCCCGGACCATCGCCACGAAAGCTCAGTCGCCTCACAATAATCCGAGTTCTTTTGAATTGCGGATGTGATTCCGCCGGCTGGAAGCACCGGCTCCACGGCAGCCTGGGAAGCCCGCCGCTACATCGTTCGTGCGCGCTGCTCCACCTCAACTCTTCCGGCGCGCGACAGAATCCCGCTTTGACCGGATTATTGTGAACATAGGCCGTCAGTCGCGCGTGTTCGGCGCCATCACGAATCCAGTGGTCAAAAGATTCCGTCTGCCAGAATGCTTGTCCGGCGCGGCAAAGCAGCTTGTTGGCGGAACTGGCGGTGAAAGATTTCCAACTGTGCAGAATGGCGCTCAGCGTCTGCCCGGCGAATGGCCAGACCACAACGTGAACATGGGTAAAGGGAAAATGTCGCGGAGCGACACTGGACATTAGCCAGACACGAAGTGTCTGGTGAACGCGCATCAATGGACTCGTCCTGAAGGGACGCCGGAAATCACCACAAGAATTTTTCTTCGAATTCCACGCCATGTTTCTGAAGAAACGCCACGTATTCCTCCTGAAATGATTTTATCCGGTGATGCTCCGCTTGGTTCGCAATATACTCCTTTACCGTGCCGCAATTGGACACGCTTACCGTAAAGGCGCTGTAGCCCGGTTGCCATGCGAAATTCTTCAGATTGATGCTTTCGTGAATCCAGCGCGACGAAGTTTGCTTGATGTCCTTTACGAATGCCGCCAGCACGTGAGTCGCCCGCAAACCTACCAGCAAATGAACATGATCCGCCGTACCCCCAATCGCCTCAGGAATCCCCTCCGCCGCGCGGACTAAACCTCCAAAATATTCGTGCAAACGCGGACGCCATGTCTCGGCGATAAATGGATGCCGGTCCTTCGTGCTGAAGATAACGTGGAAATGCAGGCTCAAGTGCGTGGAAGGCATCCGCCGAAGTTTGCGAGATGGCCATCGCAATGGAAACAACAATATTTGCTCGTACAGCAATTTAAAATTTTGCGGAAATTAATGATGTTGGCTTCTTCGACGTTTGCAGTAGGTAAAGGAGAAGTTGTCACGGAGTGACAGCGGAAATTAGCCAGACACGGAGTGTCTGGATAGGCAAAACATCTTGCGTCCGTCCCGGCTGGGACGGCGGAAATGCCTGTAAAACCGGGCGGTCTCCAGCGTCCATTCAGGACGCGCAGGATTCCTGGACCATTTTACCCGGCACACTGTGCCGGGCTAATTTCCAGCGTCGCTCCGCGACAGTTGAGACGCCTTTCGGATATCTTTGGACGTGTCAGCGTAGATGCGTATGCGGACGCGCTTATGAACTCGCTTGTCGTCGTGGAGTGCGGCGGCAAGCGAAGCGCGACGCCGCTTTGGGAATGGCGTCGGAGTGAGCAACATACCCGGACATTTTAAAAATCCGTGTCAATTCGCGCGTGCCGGGTCGTAGCATCTGAGCGAAGACCGGTCAAGTCTTTCCCGTCTTTGTGTTCTCCCCGGTTAATTTTGTTTCGCGTGTTTCTTTGCGCTTATCCCTCGAACGACAATTAAAAACCACTGCGAAGAATAATTGTCGTTGGAGGTTTATCCGCGTTATCTCCGGTTTTTCATCCGCATCCATCCGCGTCATCTGCGGTTAAAAATGTTTTTTTGTGTTGCCGCTCTGCCGCGCTGCGCCTTTTGCGCATTTTTGCGGCCAATGAATCCGTGCCTGTCCCCGCCCTTGCATTTGTCAAATTCGCGTTCCTTCGCGTCAATTCGCGTGAACCAGTTTAATGTCTTGTTTCGTGTATTTCGCGTATTTCGCGGTTTTTTTCTCTTTCTTTGATCCCATCTGCGATTATCCGCGTCATCTGCGGTTAAAAATGTCTTTTTTGCGGCTAAAAATCAGCCCTTTCCCCCTGGTTGAATCTTTTTTTCGCGTTTTTCGCGTGCTTCGCTGTTTAATCCATGATGTATGTGTACTTAATTGCGTCAACATCAACACGTTACGTGATTTTTCCGCTTTCCAAAAAAACGTTCAATTTTTTTTCAAAAAACTATTGACACCCCCTTGCCGTTCTGGGATATTTGGCGCACACACGGCAACACCGTAACAACAACAAACACAGAAAAATGAGAACAAAAGCACTATTAATGGCCGCTGCCGCACTCGCAGCGGGTCTTGTCACTTCAAACGCACAGGTTTATTCCGCAAACGTTGTGGGATACGTCAACGTCCCCGCAGCCGGCGGTGGTAGCTATACTTTGGCCGCTACTCCGCTCGACTATGACGGAACCGGAACAAACGATGGCAATCTGAATGTCATCGGAACCAATGTGCCAGTTGACACTGATTTTTGACATGGAATAATGCAACTGGATTTTCAGTGGATGAATATATTTCTCTCAAGAGGGAAATGCGTGGCAAAATACGGCGTTACAATTACCCCCGGCGAAGGTTACTTCATTTATAATCCAAGCAGCTCAACTGTGACGAATGCATTTGTTGGTACTGTGGAACAGGGCGGCCTTACCAACCAATTCCTCGTTGGCGCTGGTTATTCGCTGATTGGCGGTAACTTCCCGGTCGACTGGTGGCATCACCTCGACCTACGGGTATCAGCCTTCCATCGATGATGAAGTTCTGACATGGACTGGCAGTGGATATTCGGTAAATGAATACGTTGCCCTCAAAACCGGTACTGAATGGCAAGACGGTGAGCCTCAAATTACGCCCGGTGAAGGTGTATTCATCTTCACGACAAACACTGCCCCGGTCATGGGGACCAACTTTGAAGTTAATCCTTAATCGAATCAAATTATAAGAAACCATTTAACCAAACCCAGAATACAAATAATAATATGAAAAAACTCATACTCATAGCAACAGCAGTCGTCGGAGTGCCGCAGCGGCTATTCCCAAGGTAATGTTCTATTCAATGACGAATCACGCCGGGATACGTCGTGGTTGACGTCAACGGATATGCTTCCAGCAGCACGTCTTCATACACGCCAGCGTCAGATTTCACGGCGGCACTTTACGCCATGCCGGGGAATGCCACATTATCCAGTTTGGTTGATGCGCCGAATTCTTATGGTTATCTCTCTTATTCACAGTTCACCGCTGATTCAGGCACTGGTGGCTTTGCTCCTTGTGACCACGACCGAAGGTGGAAGCGCAAACGGGTACTCTGCTGGTAATGGTTACTTCAATGGTGGTACTGCGACGCTTCCTGCCACCGCTGGCGGCTACGCAGGCGGCGCTTACACTGAAAATGACGTGCTGGCGGTTGTCTGTTGGACAGGTACTGCTGCCACTCTGTCTGCTGCGGTTTTGGCGGGCGATGATATCGGCATCTTTACCTTCGTCAACCACATCGGACCTGGCGGAACAAGTCCTCAAGTTCCGAGCTTGAATGGTTGGCCCACGACGTTGTCTCCGGCCAATTCAGCGAACGACGGATATCCTGAATTGCTCCTCTCACCTGTTCCCGAGCCTACCACGTTGGCTCTCGCCGGTTTGGGCGGCCTTTCTCTGATGTTGATCCGCCGTCGCAAATAGTTCTCTTTTAATTGTTCTCAACCCGCCCGGCTCGCCGGGCGGGTTTTTTGTTTCCCATAATCGTAGCAGCGGGCGTGAGCCTGCTCTAACTTCTCTGTTTTACGATGCGCAGGCTCCTCAACGCCAGCATTATGACGAAAGAACTGAATTCGCTATAACCGTCCCCCAATTGCAGACGTTCATTCAGAGCGAATTCGCATTCGCTGCTACAATTGCCTTTGACGATCGTAGCAGCGGGCGTGAGCCTGCTCTAACTTTCCCGTCTTACGATGCGCCGGCTGCTCGATGCCAGCATTGTGACGAAAAAAGTGATTTACCTATAACCGTCCCCCCATTGCAGACATTCATTCAGAGCGAATTCACATTCGCTGCTACAAATTCCCAAAGAATTCCCACAAAAATGTAGCAGCGGGCGTGAGCCTGCTCTAGCATCCCCTGATGCCATCAGAACTCCTCAGCCCATATTCCGGACACGGCCTTGATCGCAAATTTTATCTCCCTCGCCTTTCAAAGGAATTTTACCAGGGCGACGCTGTAATCCATTGGACAATGCCCATTGCCGGGCGCAAAACCAGTTGGCTGACCGAAACCATCCACCGGCGATTTTGTGAAATCATGCTCCATGCCGCGGCACAGGAGGGATTGCTCTGCCCAACCTACTGCCTGATGCCGGATCACATTCACCTGCTTTGGATGGGATTGCGCCTGGATTCGAACCAGCGCAACGGCATAAAGTTTTTGCGTGAACATCTCTCCCGTGCGTTGCGTCCTTATCGTTTTCAGCATCAGGCGCACGACCACGTCCTGCGCCAGGAGGAACGCAGACGCAACGCCTTTGGGAAGGTCTGCTTCTACATATTAGCCAATCCTGTGCGTGCCGGATTGATTATGGAATCGGGAGAATGGCCTTTCAAGGGGGCAGTCATCCCCGGCTATCCCAGCCTGCAACCCTGGAAAGAGGATTTCTGGCCGTTGTTCTGGAAATTATATTCCGCTATGCGCGCCCCCAACGCGGGAAATATCAAACGTCCGTAGCGTCCTGGGCAGCGGGCGTCAGCCTGCTCAAATTTCTCCCGTTTTTTAGATCAAGCTCACGCTTGATGCTACAAAAAATCAAATATATTGTAGCAGCGGGCGTGAGCCAGCTCTAATTTTTCCCTCTTGCGACGCGCTGGTTCCTCAATTTCAGAGCAACTTGAAATTCCCCGCCCACATTAAAAAAATTCGACAACCCCTCCCCATTTTCATATAAACTGTCGAACCATTTTATGATTTTACTGCTCTTCTTCTGTTCAGGCGCCACTGCTCTGATTTATGAAGTCATCTGGTCCGACTACTTAACGCTCCTTTTTGGCAGCACCGTCCAGGCCCAAACCGTCGTCCTCGCCGTTTTCATGGGCGGATTGGCATTGGGCAACAAACTGTTTGGCAAGCGCGCCGACGACGCCAAAAACCCCCTCCTCATTTATGGCAGCATCGAAATCGCCGTCGGCATTTACGCCTTCCTCTTCGCCCTCATTTACAAGATTGCCGGCGTTATCTTCGTCCCCGTGGGTTCCCACTTTCTCGACCACAACATCCTGCTGCTGTTCCTGAACGGCGTTCTAAGCGCCCTCCTGTTGCTCGGGCCGACCATTTTGATGGGTGGCACCCTGCCGGTTCTCGCGGCCTGGCTGCAAAAACATACCGCCGATTCCGGCCGCCGCGCCGCCCGATTTTATTCCATCAACACCTTTGGCGCGGTCTGTGGCGCCTGGCTCGCAGGATTTCTCCTCGTCGAATGGCTCGGATTGCGCCTGACGACGGAAGTCGCCGCCGTGGTCAACCTGCTCGTCGGAATCATCGCCATCAATCTCGGCCGGCGCCAAGCCCGGCTTTCGCCTGCAAATCAGCAATCCGCCAGGCCGGCGACGGTTCCACGGCGGGCCGATTCCACGGTCTTTCACTGGAGTTGCGCCCTTGTCGCCGTGACCGGCGCGGTTTCCATGGGCCTTGAAATTTTGTCGTCACGCTGCATGGCCCTGATTTTCGGCGCATCGCTGCAGTCATTTTCCATCGTGTTGATCTCATTTGTCTTGGGAATCGGCGTCGGCAGCACCGTCATTTCCTCGCCGCGCATCCGGCACTGGCCAAAACATCTCACCACCATCCTGCTGTTGCTGATTACCTCGGGACTCATCGGTTTGCTGGTGTTTCATATCGAGAAAATCGCAGCCGTCTATCTTTATGCCCAGAGCGGTCTGGGCCGCACCCCCATGGGCTACAATTTTCATGAAATCCTCGCCGCCGCCATTTCCATCTGCGTGTTGGGTTTGCCCGCCGCAACGCTGGGCGCGGTCCTGCCGCTCTGGATGCGCGCGGTGCCGGAAGACTCGGACCTCCTTGGCGACCACGTGGGGCGCCTCGTCACCTGGAACACCCTGGGCGCCGTCATCGGCGTGTTGATTACCGGTTTCGTGCTGATGCCGCAAATCGGCATGAGAGATTCCTTCGCCGCCCTCGGATTATTGCTGGCCGCCGCCGCCATCATCACGGCGCTCTCGGTGAGACAGGGATTTGCCACCGTGGCGGCGCTCGCCGTCGGCGCGCTGGTCGCCACGGCGTCCTTGAGCAGCGATTCAAATTGGCGCGATGTCTTCAGCATCGGCGTTTTCCGGATGCCGGACATGGATGTTACCCAGGGCAAAACGTTGAAGACTTACATGGAAGGCTGGCATAAATTCGTCCATCTGCTCTTTTATGAGGACGGCGCCGATGCCACCGTCTCGGTGGAAGAGGTCGCGGCCAGTCCCACCAACGACCTGTTGACCTTGCGGATTGACGGCAAGCCTGAGGCATCCGCTTCGACCGGGATTCCTCCCTCCGGCGATTTGGCCGCTCAGGTCATGGTGGCCCAATTGCCATTGATGTTGCGGCCGCAAAGTCAGGATGTCTTTTCGTTCGGCCTGGGCAGCGGCATCACCGCCCAGTCGGCCCTGGGCTATCCCATCAAACACATGATCGTCGCGGAGAATTGCGCCCCCGTCATTCGCGCCGCCGCGTTGTTCGATCCGTGGAACCACGACGTCATGACCAACGACCGGGTGCGTATCTACCATGAAGATGCCCGCACCGTGCTCCGCCTCAGCCCTCAAAAATATGACGTGATTATTTCCGAACCGTCCAATCCCTGGCTGGTTGGAATCGGCAGGGTCTTCAGCCATGAGTTTTATCAGTTGGCCGCCAGCCGCCTCAAGGCCGGCGGCTTCATGGGCCAGTGGTTTCATTTGTACGAAATGGATGACAAAACCCTGGACGTGGTCTTGCGCACGTTCAATTCAGTGTTCCCCTACATGGAAATTTGGGACGTGGGCGACAAGGACATCGTTCTGGTCGGCTCACAACAGCCCTGGAGCGCCTCCCTGGAAACCTATGAACCTGTTTTTCAAATGGACACCCGCTGGGACCTGGCCGCGCTCGGCCTCATGTCACCGCAGGAACTGCTCGCCCGCCGGTTCGCCTCACAAAAAACCGCGTTTGCTGTCGCCGGTCCGGGTCCCCTCGAAAGCGATAATTTTCCCGTCCTGGAATATGAAGCGCCACGGGCGTTCTATATGTATCAAAACCGCCAGGGCGTGAAGGATTTTCCACGGTATGACGAACGCACCTGGCAGATGGACCTGGCTTCCCCTGCCAAAAACGCGGTTCTCGCGTCACTTTCCGTGGCGGACTTGCATCAAATTTTCGGCGGCAGTTTCGGCTCCGGCAATCCTCAATTGCAATCTTATCTCCAGAATCGTTTCGAAGGACATGTGGGTTTGATGACCTTCGACGGTCGCGCCATGCCGTGCGTTTTCCTGAGTGCCAATACCCGGCCCGTTGTTTACGCCGCCCCCGGCGCGGAAACCAACCTGATGACCCGCCAGCTTTATTACGATGATGTCGCGTTGCAGGGGAACGATTCCCGGGAAAAATCGCGCGCCGTAGCCAGCATCAAGGACATTCTCGACAACCTGCAGGATTATGATCCGCAGACCGCCGATTGGCCTGCCTCCTATTACGCCTCCATCGCCATTGAAGCCAGTCTGCGAATGGGCAACTTGGAGCAGGCAAAAACCATTTTGTCCCGCGGCCTCCAATTGGACCCCGATTCCGGCCAACTCCAGTACCTCTCCCGCGTCCTCTCCAGAATGGGACCGTAGGAGACGAAGTAATGAGTCTCTGTAAAAACCAACCCTCGTAGGAGACGAAGTGATGAGTCTCTGACTAAAAACATTTTGGACTTGGAACCCAATTTGGAGAGAGGGGTTCCCGGCGTCGCCACCTCGCCTCCTACCGAGTTTGGTAGGAGACGAAGTAATGAGTCTATGACTAAAATCTTCGAGATCAGAAGCACCAATTTCGTGAGAATATTCAGAGCCTCGTCACCTCGCCTCCCACCGACCTTCGTAGGAGACGACATGAGGAGTCTCTGATATAACATTCGTCATGAACGGTAATCAGAACGACCGGTCTCCCGCGATTCCCAAAAATCCGAGTCTCGTCACCTCGCCTCTTACGGACCGTAAGTTTTGCCTTCCGCGCCTCGCTCCGGAGTTTTATCGTGGAGATGCCGCCATTCACTGGACGTTGACTGTCTTCGATCGAAAAACCGGCTGGCTCACTGAATCCTTTCATCGGCAATTTCGCGAATTGATGCTACACGCCGCGGCGCGCGAGGGAATATTCTGCCCAATCTATTGTTTAATGCCCGATCATCTCCATTTACTATGGCTCGGTTTGCGCCGCGATACGGATCAAAGAAATGGAATGTCCTTTCTGCGGACCCATTTGAAACCATTATTGTCGCCGTGCAAATTTCAACCGCAAGCCTACGACCATGTCCTCCGCCAGGAAGAACGCCTCCGGGACGCATTTGCTAAAATTTGCTTTTATATCTCGGCAAACCCCGTGCGTTCCGGATTGATAGTGGAATCGGCAAAATGGCCTTTCTGTGGCGCGATTATTCCCGGGTATCCCGATTTGGACACATCGGAAGAAGATTTCTGGCCGTTGTTCTGGAAATTGTTCCAGCAATTCCACCAACCCGATGCCGGTAACCGCAAATTACCCCCGCGCCAGTCATAGGACCGCAGGAGACGAAGTAATGAGTCTCTGACTAAAATATTCTCTGACTGAAAAATCTGAATTCGGCCCCACAATGCGGGAAAATTATTTAGGAAACTCTCCTTGAATCGTCTCCTATTCACGGCATCGGCGGCGCTGGAGCGCCTCCGCCCCCATCCTGCATCATTCCAGTCAACGGCGTCGGCGGAAGAAGATTGGCGGTCGGGTCACCCGCGCTTTGATACTGCATCCGTTGCGCTTCAATCATGATGGCTTGTGCTTCCGCTGATACCGCCGGAGTGGGCGTCTGGATTGCCTGTTGATGAAATTGAGATCCATTAATGCTCAATCCGCCGCTGCTGCCGTCATTGCCGCCATTGCCGCCATTAAACCCGCCATTGTTGTAACCGTTGTTACCGCCATTGTAGCCGCCACCGTTGTAACCATTATTGCTGCTGCCATAACCGCCGCCGCCGTTCCGCGGGTTAAATCCGCGGTCAAATTGGCCGCCATTGCCAAAACCTCCCGGACCCCGGCCAAACGAATGCCCGCCGCCAAATCCACCCGGGCCTCCGCCGCCACTACCACCTCCACTTGAGGTCGGCTCCTCGGCCAGGGCTATATCCTGTGAAAAACCATTGTTCATGAACGTCACCACTTGCGTCTTTTGGTCAATGCTCACCACTTCAATGCCGTCCTCGGCCTCGCCCACGGCCAAATCATAATAGTTGGGCTTGTCACCTGGCTTCTTCGTCTTTGGGGTGGTCGTGAACAGCACCTTGAGATTCCCAAACACGTCCATGATGCCGTTGGCCGTGATCTTGGGCAAATCGGATTCCTGCGCCTCCGCCGCCGCGTTAGGATCCACCGTGGGCGGGGGAAGCAGCCCAAAAATGTTGCGGTCCACAATGGGCGTGTAAGGATTTGCCGAAGTGCTGGCCAAATCATCCGCTCGCAACCCGGCGCTGAACGCCAGTCCGCCCGCCAGGCACACCGCGAGTTTTCCAATATGATTCACCGTTTTAATATACAATACCCAACACCACCCGCAACCGTTAGTTGCGGGCAATTTTCTGTCTCCGGCTTCCCTCTCCCCCGTGTCACGCCGAAGCCAGGCGGAGGCGGATCAACGGGGAAGAGATTTCCCCAAAAAAATTCGCGCATTGAACCCTTGAACCCTTGAACCCGCCGCAGATGGCTAGGCGCTCAAGCGATAGATGGCATTCGCCTGGTGTCCCCTCTCCGCTCCCATCCGATGGGAGGGGAGAGGGTCAGGGTGAGGTGTGGGTTCCTTGAGTTCATGGGGCCTCCACGGTCTTTTTCCCGCGCATCGGGACCATGAACCTGAATTGTGTAAGCGCTTGGAAATCAACGATTGCTCTTTCAGGTTCATGGAGAGGGCTGGGGGTGAGGCGAGGGTGAGGGGTGAGAACTGAAATCAGACTTGATTCGGCCGCGGCGCTCTCCCAAAATTCCAAGCAATGAATCCCGTCGCCCGTCTTTTGCGCAGAAAATCTACTTGGGCGGAGAAGAAACTCTGGGCCATTCTCCGTGATCGCCGCTTTTCGGCTTACAAGTTCCGCCGGCAACATCAAATGGGGCATCACATCCTCGATTTCTATTGCGGCGAAGCCCGCTACAATTTGGAATTAGACGGTCACCAGCACGGTTTTCCAAAGGCGCAAGCACAAGATGCCGACCGGGATTCCTATTTGAGATCGCGGAATATTCAGACGCGACGGTTCTGGAATTCGCAACTGGGGGATATTCGATTTGTTCGCGAAACGATCTGGGCGGATTTGCAACAGCGCGCTCCGCATCTGGATAATCAACAGCCAACAAAGCCGATCAGACTGCCAACACGCTTGAAAAAGAAGGATGGGCCAAGGTAATTCTCACCCCTCACCCTGGCCCTCTCCCCGTTGAGGGGAGAGGGAACAGCGTGGGGACGCAACCGGGTTTTTATGTTCCTTCGCGGTTATCAATCTGGTGTGTTCTCTTTATGGTCATTGATTCGTGTCAGTTCGCGCCAATTCGTGTCAACTCTTCCCGTCTTTGTGTTTCTGCTTTGCGGTTATCAATCCGTGTCTTTCCCGGTCCCCTCATCAGCGTTCATCAGTGCCATCTGCGGTCAAACATAAGTTCTTTATCCGTGGTTAATGTTATGTTTCGCGTCATCCGCGGTTGAAATTTTGGCCCGAAATAATCAGCGTTAATTCGTGTCAATTCGTGTCAACTCTTTCCCGTCTTTGTCGCGTCTTTGCTTTGCGATCTTGCGGTTACCCGCGCCGCAGGCACGACCCGAGGCTCGACCGGCGCCGCAACAGCGTCCGCAGGCTCGTCCGGAAGCGCGCCCGCAGGAACGCGCCGCCACACCTCGCGCGGAGGCACGTCCGGCGCCCGCTCGTCCGGAAGCGCGCCCGCAGGCTCGGCCAGAGGCTCGGCGGGCTCCAGCCCCTCGCGGTCCGGTCCAGGCGCGTGTACAACCTCACCCCGCTCCCGTGCGAGCGGCGCCGCAAGCGCGGCCACAGGCTCGTCCCGCGCCCCAGGCCCGTCCCGCACCCGCTCCGCATCCGGCCGCGCCGAAGAAAAAAGAAGAAGAGCGCAAGTAGAAGCATCTGGCGAGACTCCTCGGAGATAAAATGGGATGGCCGCGTCCCTCCAACCGAGGAGTCTTCCCATGCGATTTTTGATTTTGTGCTGCGGCCTTCTTGCGGGCCTCTCCATC
>CAVWKA010000018.1:0-11340 GCA_963755515.1 uncultured Verrucomicrobiae bacterium
GTTTTTGTTTAAGATTCCCGCGGGACTTTTTAGAAAACCGCGTGGCGGCCGCAAATACGGTTGCCCAAGCCGCGCCGCAACATCGTGGGAAATCCCGGCACGCTGGACGTTCTCAAATCGCTTTTCGACGAAGTTTTATTTATCCAATTTTGCCTTGATTCCAAAAATGGGGCGGATTATTGTGTCAATACCAAACCGCACCGGAGCCAGGTCGTAAAAGTCGGCATTGAAAATATGCATTCCACGCAAAGCCAATCCCATTTCGGCGGACATCGCGGCGGAAATATTCTGGAATTTTATACCGAGGAATTCAGACCCGAGCCCGCGCCGGTGGAGGTATTCCGGCGGCACGTCATCCAATGGTTTTTCGCGGCGAAACATTTGCGGTTTTTTGAGGCAAACAAATTGACCGATCAGCCGACCGCCGAAGATTTGGCGAGTCACAGAATGGTTTGTTCCGCATTGATTACGTTCGGCGAATTCGCCGGCAACTTTGCCAGAAAATGCAAATCGCAAGTCAATCTGGATTTGGTGGGATTGTCCGTTGAAAGCATCGAAGCGGAAACGCGATTGCTTCGGAATAATTTCAAAATGTTTCACGACAACACGATGTCTTACTTTGAAGCGGATTCCGTCTTGAAAGAGGCATTCAATGAAACGTGAGGACGTTTTGGGCAAAATGTTTGACGCCGAATTCTGCGAGCCAAAAGACAAGGCGGACAAGGAACGCGAACTCCAGGAACTTTTCCAGCAGGCTTGTGAGCAAACAGGAAAGCCGCTTTACGTTTTGCAGCCGGCATTTCTAAAAGTTTATCCGCAATACCGCGCCAAACGGCTTGGAAAAGAGTTTCCAGATTTGCCCTTTGAAATTCGCGGCCAATAAATTTTTCCGGTTCGCGTCTGCCATTGCAAAATCCGAATTTGAATTGATAGCATAAGACGCCAAGGACAGCACCGCGTCGGCGGAAATTGCCGCCGCAGTCAACGAGTTGTCGGCGCTGTGCGAGCAATTAAAGCAGCTAGGCGAAGCCGGTCGAGTTTCCAAACGCTGAATAGGAATTTTATCATCGGCTGGCAATGTATTGTTGAGGGTCAAACGAGAAAAGCGAGTGTTTTTGTTCTCTCGTTACCAACTAATCGGCGCAAGAGGAGGTTTTGGCGTTGTTTGCGACGGCGAAACGGCTATTTTATCCCAAACATGGACATCAGCGTTCTTGTCGTCACTTACAATTCCAGTGCTTATATTGCCGAATGCCTGGGGTCGGCGTTCAAGCAAACGGGAATACAGTTTGAGGTCATTGTCGTGGACAACGCGAGCACCAACAACACGCTGGCAAGGCTGAAAGGGTTGGATGTCCAGTTAATCACCAGCAAAGAGAACCTAGGTTTTGGCCGGGGGGTCAATCTCGGTTTTACTTCCCCACGGGGCGCTATATTTACCTGCTTAACCCGGACGCCTGGCTGTCGACACTTCGGCGCTCGCCAACTTGTGCCGGGCCATGGACTCCCATCCGCAATGGGGCATGGCGGGGCACAAAGTCTTGTCGGCTGATGGAACAGAGGAAAACCCGACGGCCGCGGAATATCCGGCCCAACGGCATGTTCACCGTGATTTTTCAAAACTGCCGGGAAAATCGCCTGGGTGAGCGCTTGCATGGTCGTCCGTCGCGATGTCTTTGAAAAATTGGGCGGCTTCGATCCGGAAATTTTTTCTTGCAGCGAAGAAACGGATTTGTGCCTGCGCGTGAGGGAAACCGGTTTCGAGGTCGGTTACGTTCCTGAAGTCGCCGTGTCCTATCGGCGGCGCCAGCGAGGAACCACGCGACCCGTACATCGTGTCATCGCGAAAACTGCGCCGGTGTGTTCCGGTTCCGGCAAAAACATTATCCGCAAGCCGACTGTGTTTTCCTTGCCCGGCGCGACCTGCGCCGGGCAAAGTTCCGGATGGCCTGGAACGGCTTGCTCGCCCGTTTCCAACCACCGAATTCAAAAGCCTGGAGAAAGTACCGCCAGTATTCTGCCATTTGGGAAATTTCCCGGGAGTACCTGTCCGCCATCAAATAATCATAGAGCGGCTGCCGTCGAATGTTCAACGGGCTTAAGGCTTGGCCTTTGCCCAGCGCGAATTCACCAGCTCCACCAGTTGCGGGAGACGATCATATTGATGCAGGATGGCCAGCGTTTCCGGATGGTTGCGCACGTGGACCATGCCGTCCTTGATGACGATCTCATCCGGTTTGGTATAACCCAAATTGGCCGCCAGCCAACAGCCGTTGGGCAAAATGGTAAAGCCCAGATCAGGCTTGTCCCGCACCAAGAAATTATGGATGCCTTGGTCACCGTCCGTTAGCGGAATATCAGGCGCTAATCGTTTCACTACCTGGCTCGAACACTCGATGTATCGGCTTAATGCCTCGACACGTCCGCCAAGGACCCCGGCACAGACGATTTGCTGGTCCTTTGCTTTCAAGAGCGCAGCCTCGCCCCCGGCGCGTTTGAACCAAAAGGAGTTGAGTTCGCATCCCCCCAGGCGCCGGTCTTCTTCGCACGTCCACAACGCCGGCCATTCACCGGCAAAAGGATACTCCTTGGAATACCAGATCCCGCGAATCGCAGAGCAGCAGATTGGCTTGCTTCAAGTTCCACGTCCGGAGCAGGTCGCGGATGACAATATGCCGCAGGAAATTGATTTTGAGCAGCCGCCGGGCGAGTGCCGGTGATCGCGACCACCGGCTCGCGCGTTTCAATATCGAACGCGCCCATTTTCTCTTCAACGCAAAATCGCGCAGCGCCGAAGGCGGTAGCAGATGAAAGGATACGTCCGGAAACCAGGCCCGCACCGCCTGCTCAAACTCGAGATTCGGCTGCCCGACAATCAACCGGAGCGAGGCGGCGGGTGCGTAATGCTGAAGCGAGGCGAGAAACGGCCGGATCTGCTCTTCACGATAACCCGAGGTCACGGAGATGAGGATGTTGGGGATGAATCCAGGCGTCACGTTGCTCATGTCAGAACCCGCGTTTTACGTCCCGCTCAAAGGGAAAATGATGGGCCGTAAGATAGTGGTGCAGGACCGATTTGTATTCGAGTTTTTTAAGGCCGCTGACAGGTTAAGAAATTCCTGGACCACTGCCTTGTCCAAAAAGGGATAACGCGCTTCCAATCCATACGCGCCGGCGATGTATTCCTCCTTGGCCAGATACGATTCCATTGAACTGCCGTAAAAGCTCAGCCACGGAAAAACCGTTGAGAGGTCTTCTGGAAATAGGCCGCCAAAATTACTATGCTTTGCGAATTTTGTCCCGCCGTGGCCGTAATCCGCAAAAATCTCGTCCGCGCCCATACCAGAAAGATAGATGCGCCGCCCGCGCGACGCCCTTGCCGGCATACATGGGAAAGCCAGATAGAACCGCCGTCGTCGGTGAGAGGGATCGTCTCCGTGTAATCGCTGAACGAAGAGCGGATGGTATATTGGAACGGATCGGTATGCCGCCGGACAAACCAACGGTTGATCTTGTGCTGCCACCGGGTCTTGCGGAACGTCCGGTAAATCGAGTTGGCGGATTTCTCGATCAGGTGAAATCGCTGCTCGATCACCTCATCGTTTTCGTTTCCCAGGACCGAATAAGCTTCAAACGGAATCCCCGTCCGCAATAGTTCCAGGCAAATCACCCCGCTGTCATAGCCGCTGCTTAAGCCCATGAAGACTTTCTCGCGCACTCCCGCCGCGCGTTTGCGGATTGCCGCTTGAAAAGCCGCATCCCAGCCATCGAACGTCGTCTTGAACTGTTTCAAATTGAAATCATAGACAGAAAATTCCTCCAGCAGCTTCAAACTGTCCATGTCATAGACCTTGGTGCGGTTCGCGGGCATGGCGGCCACTTCCTTGTGGCCGCCCTCCTCCAAAGGGCTTCGAAAGCTGGAGCATCCGAACTCGCCGTTCGCGGCGGAGTAAAAAATTGGTTTCGTCTTGAAAATGTCCGAGCTGATGACTATCCGCCGCTTTTTAAAGTCACACAGACAAATCGCAAACTCGCCGTCCAGTTGCCGGGTAAAAGCCGGCCCGTGCGCCTGGTACAGGTCGATGAGACATTCGCCGTCGGATTTGTATTTTCCAAAAGATTGATAATTGTAGATCTCCCCGTTGTAGAGACAAAGCACATCACCCTGCACGAACGGCTGCACACAAAATGCGCCCGTCATGCTCAACAGATTGTGCATCAGGGCGAATCGTTCCAGACGGATGATGTTGGTATTGTCGGGGCCGCGTAGGCGCAAAAGCTTGTTCACCCGCCGGTAGGAGGATGACTTAATGCTGGAAACATAGATGCTGCACATTGCTATGAATGCCCCGCGCGGTTTAAGCAAAATTGTCGGATGGACAAACTTTTCGATTGGAACATATCGGCGTTCAAGGTTTGACAGCCACCACCAGAAGATGCCCCTGATGTTGGCCTTTGATTCTCGCTTTCATTTTCTTTAAAAGTCCTCTGAAGTGCCACAAGCCGCCCACCCCCTCGTACTTGAGGTCTGTCTCTATCACAGAAACAGTCTTAAAACCGCGGCGCTCCAACTCGGTTGACAGGCTTTTGCCGGTCCATGAGTAAACATGCTGCCAGCGATGATAGACTTCATTGGTCCTCGGGTTGCAGATCAACTCGCGTCCAAGATCTTCATTATTTGGGGTGCTGATAATGACAATGCCGTTCGTAGTCAGAAGATCGTAAATTTGGCCCAACACCGTTTGGCGGGCTTCATCTTCAAGGTGTTCGATCACTTCAATCAAGAAGATTGCGTCAAAGGACCCTCGCCTGGCCTCGATCTGGTTGACCGAAAAGGATCCCAGATAATTCGGGTCGGCCTTGAATTTAGCATCGAGGATCCTCGCCGTCTCCTCGGACAGGTCAAAACACGATACCTTGTAACCCCGTTTTAGCAATTCTTCTGTCAAAAAACCTTTCCCCGCCCCGTAATCCAAATCCGGGATTTTCCCCTCAGCCTGGCCTGGAACATTCCAGCGATATTCGGCCCGCGAAGGGAGGTGAAATAACGCCAGTCAAACGCCGCTTCAAAATCCCAAAACGATTTGACCGATTTCTCGTCCCACTTGAAGCAGGAATACCGATCGAGGCTCTTTTGTTCTTTTATGAACTCACTAACGTGTTTCATCTTCTTTCGTATTCAATCCGAAGTGTTGTTTGTGCGCCAAAGCAAGTCAATGGTTTTGCCAGTGGGGAAAGGCTAGCTTTTTGCCTTCAGCTTGCCTTCAGCAGTTCCACAAACTGTGGGCTTACAGCGACGTAATTCGGGCCAAGAAAATTTTCGTCCTGTAAAAAATATTCACGAAATCGGACCGATTGTGGAAATAGCTTCCCAACTTTATAACCACGGCTTTCAAAATACTCGTAAAAATCTCTCAAGAGGAATTTGGTCACAATATTTCCCATGCCATACTCGAACTGGACGATGGGGATCCGGGCCGGAACGACCATATCACCAAAGCCGCGCAGGACGAGATGTTCAGCGCCTTCGACATCCATCTTAATAAAATCGATCGACGTTATGCTGTGATTCAGGCAATACTCTTCGCCTCGCTCAACTTTGGCATTGATGACTTCCGCCTTCTGCCCGGCCGCGACCTCATACATGGTCCCCCCTCCATCCCCGTCGGGATAGTATTTGATCCGTATCTCAGACGCCGAGTCCGACAACCCGAACGGATTCAAAAAGATATTTTCCGTCTTCCATTTATCACCGGAAAAACGGGCGGCCAGTTTCTGGAACATCGGCGTGCAGATTTCAAAGCAATGGATCCGGGCCGCCGGATTCGCCTCCAGCACAGCCGCCGCCCAGTCACCTCGATTCGCTCCAACGTCAAAAACGTCTTTCAATAATTTTTGGCTGGCAAGCGTTTGCACCAGCCAGCGCTCGCCGTTGTAATCGATGTCATAATCCCAATTCTCCCGCAGCCGGTAGTATCTTTCCCCAACCTGTTCAATTTTTTTCCGCAGCCGTGGGAAAGCTCTCAAAAGAAAATCTATCCGCTTGGCCGTATTGGAATGTCGGGGCATAATAACGATTAAAAATCCATGCTTTTACTACAGCAGACATTCTGAGTCAATGTCATCGGGATTCACCCCGCGGCTCTGCCTGGATTAATTTTAAAACATCTGGGACGTCAACTGCATATTCCAGTCTCTGGTCATCGGCATGGTTGAGGGAGGTTCCATCGAGACTGGCGTAGCGATGTCCACAAGCAGCCGCAAGATTGATGTAACAGCGGTTTTTATGCTGCGGATGGAATAATTCCAGCACCGTTGCACCCGGCGGCGCAAAAATCATGTTGGTCAGCGCCGCCCCGTGCGGGGCAACCACACACCTGGCCGAACTTAACAATCTCAACTGTTCCGCCACCGTCAATTCGTCGGTTTGAATCGGAACAAATCCCCTTCCCTTCAGTGCCGATTCCAATTCTGACTCATTGGCGAGCCGTCGTCGTCCCATTCCCCGCCGAAGATATATCTTTTCCGGGCCGGAACCTTTTTGGGGGAAGAGCGAGCGCACCCAGGCGCATGCCCAGGGCGAAACTTCCTCCAGCGGGAACGGCATTGCCGGCACAATGAGACGTTCAAATTGATGCACAAAGTTCTTGGAGCAGCGCAACCGTTTACCCGGCGGCACACCCAGCCGGTCAAGCGTTTCATCCTGAAAGCGAGTCGGGCGGCCCGGCAACAGTATCCAGTCATAATTGGAGCATCCAGCCGCTTGCAACATTTTCCAGCGAGGCAGGCTTTCCAGCAGCCAATGATAGTAATTATCGCCGTTGGCGGCGCCCAGCAACAACGCAATTCCCGGCCGGTAGCGCGGCATCCGAAAGCGCCAGCGCCGCAGCAAATAATGATTTTGCGGGTCGGGACAGCCGAACAAGCTTTGTAATCCGCCGACCACGACATCCCCGGCAGTAGCGACCAGCCGCAAGTCACCGATGATTTTGCCTCCGGCCAATTCCACAACCATTAAAAGATGTTTCCCAGTCGAGCTGCCGATCAATTCCGTCACGTCTTCCCTTGAAACCACACCATCACTTGACTTCAAATTTTCCAGCGACGGCGTGCAGGAGGCGGGCTTCCAGAAAAGACGACGGGCAATTTGGTCCAACACGCTCATCAAAACATTGATTGATCTGGCCGATTGTTCGGATGGAGCGTCTGTTTTTAGCGCGGTTTCTGTCAATCAAATAAATGAATGCCGGGCGCGGTTTTTCAATGCTTCGAAGGCGCCATTTTTTTCCTGACCTTCAACGGGAATTACATTAAAATATGGAAATGAAGCTGGCCACGACCCCCGAGGAAAAACGCCGTTGGATGGAGCAATGGCGGCTCGCCGCCGTTGCGCTCGAAGAAATGAAACGCTACGAATTGCAATTGCTCACGGACGAGCAGGCGTGGCGGCAAATTGAGGCGATTCAGTCCATTCCAATTTCCGAAATCTGGCGCGACCCCGACACTCCGCCAGGATTGGTCGCCCAGCAGGCGCTTTTCCAAAAACTGAGATGACCGAACTTTACATCACCGCGCTGGAAGTGCAGCGGCTTTGCGAAAACCAGGGTTGGAATTTCTGCATCATCGGTGGCGTTGCCGTCCAGCGTTGGGGCGAGCCGCGCCTGACCCGCGACGTGGATTTGACCCTGCTCACCGGCTTTGGCGGCGAAGAGAAATTCATTGAAACCTGGCTGCGCGATTACCAATTCCGCCCTCCCGGTTCAATGAATATGGCCATTACGAACCGGGTACTCCTGCTGCTCAACCGGCGTGGCACACCGGTGGATGTCGCGTTGGGCGGCATTGACTTCGAGCGACGGTCCATTCAACGCAGTTCGCAGTGGAAAATTCCAACGGGCATGTTGCGCACCTGTTCAGCGGAAGATTTGCTGGTTCATAAATGCTTCGCCGGAAGGGATCAGGATTGGGTGGACATAAGCGGCATTCTCGCCCGCCAACACGGGAAGCTGGACCTTAACCTCGTCCGTCGCGAGCTGAAACCACTGCTGGAACTCCAGGAACAGCCGGACAAATTGGAGCGCCTGGAGCGAAAAATCGGCGAGCACGACCGTCCATTTACCACTCTTCCGCCGCCGGGACAAAGGCCTTGAGGCCGGCGCACCATGACCGATAACGCCAATCAGTTCTTTGAGCGGACTCAAAACGCCAAAAAAGTGATGGTGCTCGACCTCGGCTTTCTCGGCGACACTGTCCATTTGCTGCCGGCCTTGTGGATGGTCCGGCAGGCGTATCCGCGGGCGGAACTTCACACCGCGGTCGCCACGCACGTCGTCTCGCTCATGGATTGCGTTCCCTGGGTCAACCGCGTCTGGGGCTACATGCGGTTTCCGCGCCATGCCACATTACGGGAAAATATTGAAATGGTTTCAAAAATGCGCCGCGAAAAATTTGATGTGCTCATCAATCTCAATGGTTCGGACCGTTCGAGCTGGCTGACATTTTTGAGCGGGGCGCGCGAACGGTTGGGGCGAAAACCCGTTGACGGCGGCCCCCCATTCTGGAAGCGAATGTTCTCCGCCCATGTTTATTATCCCTTCGAACCCGACCCGGTTTATCTGCAACGCTGCCGTTGCCTCGAGAAGGCGGGCTTCCCGCTTGCGCAACCGGAGTTTCACGTGGAGTTATCGCCTGAAAATCTGCGGGCGGCGGAGATTTCTGAAGCTGACACCGGAACTTATTTTCACGTCAGCCCTTTCACGACGGCTGATTACAAGGAATTGTCACCCGAACAACTCGCCGGATTGATCGGCGCATTGGCCAAACAATTTCCCGATAAACACTGGGTGCTTTCCTGCGCGCCGACTGATCGCGAGCGCGAAAAGATGAAATCTTTGCTGCCATTGTTGCCGTTAAAACCTTGGCGCGTGTTCGGCGGCAATCTGAGTCTCGTCCAGGTGGCGGCAATCATCGGGCATAGCGCCCTGCACCTCTGTGGCGATACCGGCACCTTGCACCTGGCCCTGATGACCGGCGCGCGTACCGTCTCCTGGTTCTGGCCCAATCCCGGCCTCAAAACCTGGGTTCCCACAGGCGCGGGCCATCGGACCGTTGTCGGAAGGACGGAGCGGGAGCAAAGATTCCTATGCGGAATTCAAACGGACGATTTGGTCCAGGCAGTTCAAGCCGTTTTTGCGGACCCGAAATCCGAAACCGACTAAACGCCGGTCAGCGGGTTTTTCCATTTGGCAAATCCTGCCAATATGATTACGTTTTATTCATAATGGGTCGGACAATCACAATTCGTCTTAACAAAGAGACGGCTTCCTGGTTGCAGGAGACGGCCGCGCGCGCCGCCTCTCGCAGGGGCAAATTGTTCGAGAGCAATTGGAGAAGGCAAAGAGAGCCAAAGCGAACAAGCGGTTCATGCGGCTGGCTGGCATCATGCGCGGTCTGCTGCGCGATTTGTCCACACGCAAGGGCTTTTCACGCTCATGACAGGCATTGCCGATACCAGGTTTCTGGTAGCCTTCGTCAGCCGGGATGACGCCTATCACGATTGGACATAATTAAGACAGCAAGGACATGGCTGAAACCCGTTTGCCCATTTCCGTTTGTATCATCGCTGGCAACGAAGCGCATCGCATCCGCCGCGCGCTGGAAAGCGTCGCAAATTGGACGAGCGAAATCATCGTCGTGCTCAACAAGGACGTGAACGACGGCACGGACAAAATCGCCGAATCGTTCGGGGCGAGGGTCTTCCGGGAGCCGTGGAAGGGATTTATCGGCCAAAAGAACTCCGCGGCGGAAAAGTGCGGACAGCCGTGGGTACTTAACCTGGATGCCGATGAAGTGGTGACGGTGGAATTGCGGGATGAGATTTTGGGCTGTTTTGCCGGGGGGCATTCTTCCTGCGTCGCGTATAGTTTTCCGCGTTGCACGTTTTATCTCGGGCGGTGGATACGGCATGGCGACTGGTATCCCGACCGTTGCATTCGTCTGTGGCAACGTGGACGCGCGCGATGGGCGGGCGTGGATCCGCATGCCAGGCTCGAAGTGGAAGGCCGCGTTTGCCGGTTGAAAAACGACTTGCAGCATTTCAGCAACGATTCGGTGAATGCGCACGTCCAAAAGATCATTCCTTTCACCGATGAATTTGTCCGCCAACATTCGAAACGCACGGCTGGCTCGCCCGTTTCCGGCCTGATCATCCGCCCCGTCTGGCGGTTTGTTCGCGCTTATTTTATTCGGCTTGGATTTCTGGACGGCTGGCAGGGAATGTATATCGCTTGGTTGAACGCCTTTTCCACCGCGAGCAAATATGCCAAATTGCGCGAACAGGAGCTGATCGCTTCAAAGTGAAAATTTCCCTGCTAATCAGCGCCTACAATCACCCGGAAATCCTGGCCAAGGCTTTGGCCGGAGTCTCTCTCCAGACCCGGTTTCCCGATGAAGTGCTCATCGCCGACGACGGCTCAGCCCAACCGACCCGCGACATGATCAGTGCCTGGGCCAAATCACAGCCATTCCCGGTCAGGGACATCTGGCATGAAGACGTCGGTTTCCGCAAGACCATGATTTTGAACAAAGCCGTTGTCGCCGCGTCCAGCAATTATCTCGTCACCACCGATGGTGATTGCGTGCCAGATCCGCAATTCATTTCCGACCATGCCGCCCTGGCCGAAAAAGGTTTTTGGGTCCAAGGTCGGCGTTGTTTCGTTCGCGAAGAATATGTGACTCTATTCGAAGCCGGTAAAACGCCCGTAGGGCAATGGATGTTAACCGGAAAGATCACTGGCGCCGCAAAAGGCATTCGTTGGCTGGTCCCCATCGTACGCCGTGACACCCGGCAGCGCGGCATCATCGGATGCAATATGGCATTCTGGCGCGAGGACCTCATCGCTGTTAACGGCTTCGACGAGGAGTATTCGGGATGGGGCATCGGCGAGGATTCCGACATCGGCACGCGGCTGTATCATCTCGGCCGGTGACGGAAATTTGTTTATGGCCGGGCCATCACCTTCCATCTGAACCATCCCCAGCTCCCGCGCGACCACCATGATGCCAGCCTGGCCCGGCTAGCCGAAACCATTGCCACAAATAGGGTCCGTTGCGAATGTGGCCTCGACCAATACCGGTGAAGCCAGTTTATCGGCTAGTGGCTATCTGCTTGCCTGAAATCTAAAAAATTGTTGAAATTTTCAATTAGTGACAACAACTCGAAAGAAAATCCGTTTGGACTTTTGCGATTTCTCAGCCAACTTCAGCAAAATCCATAACTACCTCTATGCGCTGTTAACGGAACGGTTCGATGTGGAATTATGCGACCAGCCGGATTTTTTG
>CAVWKA010000019.1:0-139765 GCA_963755515.1 uncultured Verrucomicrobiae bacterium
GCGTGGACAAGCCCGCCTGTTGAGACAATTGTTCCATCTTGGTTGCGCCTATTCCGGCCAGATTCTTTCCTACCAGAAAATGCTCGGCCAACTCACGGACGCGGGCAACACCGTCACGCTCGCACATTACTTGGAATTGCTCCAAGGAGCGGGCATGGTTGCAGGACTTTCAAAATATGCTCACGGACTCGTTCGCCAACGCGGGTCGAGTCCCAAATTGCAAGTGCTTAACACGGCCTTGATGACCGCGCAAGATAACCGGACAGCGACGGAAGCCCGTCAGGATGGCAATTATTGGGGGCGGTTGGTTGAATCCTGCGTTGGCGCGCATCTGCTCAACACCAGCTTCGGCACGAACATTGAACTGACGTATTGGCGCGAACGGAATCACGAAGTGGATTTCATCCTGCGCCAAGGCAAAACGACCGTTGCCATCGAAGTGAAAAGCGGACGCCGTAGTGAATCGCTGCCGGGGATGGAGGCTTTTCTAAGCACTTCAAACCGAAGCGTAAACTGCTTGTCGGTGGACAGGGAATTGAACTGGCGGAATTTCTAACAAAGCCAGCCAATTATTGGGTGCAATAAACTTTCCACACGCCTGGCAAAAAGCCGGAAAACTTTATCCGCCGTGACCAACGCGCGGTTTGCTTCGGTGCGACGTGAAAGTTGCTCAAGTAATCGTTCGATATGGATAACACCATAAGCCGAACCTGCGGTTCCGTCCGCAGGAGCCTAGCGGCACCGGCACAACTGGCAACGGTTGTGTCGGAAGCTGCCGTGACAACACATCTCCGCCCAACGGGGCGAGGCGACAACCGTGAGGAAGTCGCCGCGACTGCCAGCGTCAAAGGTGGTCGGAGGGTCAGGCTGAAGGCCAAGTCCAACACAAGTAAACTGTCGAAAGCACCGTGAAACGCAACAAGCCAAAAACGCTGACAGGCTTGAGCCAAAAGGCAAAGCAGTCGGTTGCCTCACTTGGAGCTGGGGGCACACGGACATCCAAAACTGCCGGTGAAGAGACAGGGACTAACGTCTTCGTGTTACTTGAGCGGAACACGGTAAACCCGACAACCCGCCTCGTTGAGGCAGGCGTGGCTGCAAAGCGCGCTGATGAGTTGGCGGGCAGAGGATGCTGGAAAAAGCCAAGGCCGTCCCGTAACCGGGCGGATAGAGGTTGCAACATTACCTTGCCGCGCAAGCGGGCTGACTTCCAGCGGGTCGTTCGTGACGAGACAGCAGGCAGAACCTGTGCAGGAGGAAATCGCAAATGAACATGGATTCATCCATGTGTGCATCCTCCGGCAACGCGCCACACTGGGAACAGATGGACTGGCCGCAGTGTGAACGCCACGTCAGCAGGCTGCAAGCACGCATCGTCAAGGCAACACGGGCAGGCCGCTGGGGCAAGGTGAAAGCCTTGCAACGGCTGCTGACCCATTCGTTTTCCGGCAAAGCCTTGGCCGTGAAACGAGTGACGGAAAATCAAGGCAAGAGAACGCCCGGAGTGGATGGAGTAATCTGGAAAACTCCGGGAGCCAGACACAAAGCCATCGGATCGTTACGACGACGCGGTTATCAACCTCAACCGCTGCGCCGCGTTCACATCCCGAAAGCCAACGGCAAGTTGCGTCCCCTCGGTATCCCGACGATGAAAGACCGCGCCATGCAAGCACTACATTTGCTGGCGTTGGAACCTATCGCCGAGACGCTGGGGGATTCACACTCCTACGGTTTTCGCACGGGACGCAGCACGGCGGACGCGATTGAGCAATGTTACAGTGTGCTCAGTCGGCAGAACCACGCGCCGTGGGTTTTGGAAGGCGACATTCGCGGCTGCTTCGATTATCTCAGCCACGAATGGATGCTGGATCAGATTCCCACCGACACGGAGGTGCTGCGGAAATGGTTGAAAGCCGGCTACGTCGAGAACCGAACCGTGTTCCCCACAGAGGCAGGCACGCCGCAAGGCGGCATCATCTCGCCGACGCTGGCGAACATGACCCTGGACGGATTGGAGCAACTCCTGAAAGTCGCCTTTCGCAGGCGGCGCGACGGGGCCAGGCAATACCGGCTCAAGGTCAACCTCATTCGTTATGCGGATGACTTCATCATCACCGGCCCGACCAAGGACGTGCTGGAAAATGAAGTCCGACCATTGGTCGAGCAGTTTCTGCGCGACCGTGGTTTGCAGCTCTCGCCAGAGAAAACCTGCATCACGTCTATCGAAGAAGGGTTCGACTTCCTCGGACAAAACCTCCGCAAGTATGACGGCAAGCTGCTCATCAAGCCGTCGAAGAAGAACACGCATGTCTTCTTGGAGAAAGTCCGAACGATCATCCAGCAGAACCGGACGGCGACACAGGAAAGGCTGATTCGTCAACTCAACCCCGTCATCCGGGGCTGGGCGAACTATCACCAATCCATCGTGGCGGCGGACACGTTCAGCAAGGTGGATCATGTGTTATGGCAAAGTCTCTGGCGCTGGGCCAAACGCCGACATCCGCAGAAGCCGAGTCAATGGGTGATGCGCAAATACTGGCACACCATTGGCCAGCGAAGCTGGATGTTTGCGGTGGACACCGGCGACCGAACCCCGACCGGCCAAATCGTTTGGTTGAAGCTGCATCATGCAGCCGCGACCAAAATCCGACGACATCCGCAAATCAAAGGCACGGCAAACCCGTTCGATTTGCGCTGGCGTCGGTATTTTGAAGACCGTGCGTTTCTCAAACGATTCGGTATTCATCGGGCGGAAGCTGGGATTAGACCGTCGTGAACACCGGCTCTGCTCACGCAGAGCTTTAGAACGGCTTGAGCCGGATGAGGCGAAAGTCTCACGTCCGGTTCTGAGGGGAGGGAGCGGCAGCAATGCCGCTCTCTTACCCGACCTTCACGGGCTGTCGGTCGGTCGTATGCCTCTCGACCACGCCCGTTCCACTTCGCAAAACCGCGCGCTCGTCACGAGCGGCAATGGATTGGCCGTAGATGCGGCGGGCTTCCGTCTGCGGCTCGGCGGCGGCGTTGCGCTCCGGCTCCGTTTCAGCCCTCACTCCACCTACGCTCCACTGTTGCCGCTCGCCGACCCGCAGACCGAAGCCTCTTTCGGCAGAACTGCAATTGTATCGAACACTAAAAATTACCGTGCAAATGGACGAAGCAGGCTTAATTTCAATGAACGCGGCCAATGATGTGGCTTCGTTATTGCGGCATTGGCCTGATCACCGTGACCAATAATTTTTCCGCAAGTGCATGAAGCTAAGCGTCGCGGAACTGTTCGGTGGAATCGTGATATCATAAAAAATCCGGCCGCTCTTAATCCGCCAGCCTGACGCGATGACGCCGTACGGCGAGTCGAGCGCGGCCTTGGCGCGGGACAAACAAGGCGTGACATGGAATTTTTATCGCAGTTCGGCGCGTTCAGGGCAACGCGGAATTTATTTTCGGATTCGGTGCGCGTTGCAAGCCTGGTCTGGCGGCGGGCGGAACGTAGTCCGCTGCCCGGCAAAAGGGACGTTCCGCAATCTCTTCAGGCCAGCTCCCAGGACGATTTGATTTCTTCATCCAGGAGCGTCGGCGCCACGCCGGCCAAAAGTTTTCGCCCGGCCAAAACCCCGATCATCGCGGCGTTGTCCGTGCAGAGATTTCTCTCGGCGAGGCGCAAATCAAACCCCCGGCGCCCGCAGGCGCGCGTCAGTTCATTCCGCAGGCCGCGATTGCGCGTGACGCCACCCGAAGCCGTCACGCAGCGCGCGCCTTCGCGCCCGGCGGCCCGAATCGTCTTTTTTACCAGCACTTCCACGATCGCCGCCTGGATGCTCGCGCAGAGGTCGCGAAACGTTCGCGGGTCTTCCAGAACACGCGGATTGTCGCGCAAAAAATAACGAACCGACGTCTTCAACCCGCTGAAACTGAAATCATCGCCCGCATCGTTCAGCAACGGACGCGGGAAATCAAACGCCGCCGGATTCCCATGTTCCGCAAGCCTGTCAATCTCCGGTCCGGCGGGATACGGAAGCCCCATGAGCTTTCCCGCTTTGTCAAAGCATTCGCCTGCGGCATCGTCCATCGTCGAGCCAAGCACCCGGTGTTTTAATTCGGATTCGGCCAGAACCAGGAGCGTGTGGCCGCCGCTCACGATGAGCGAGACGTTGCGTTGGAATGTTTCAAAATGGGCCGCAGGCGGGTCGCCGCTGATCCACGGCGAATACAGATGCGCCTCATGGTGGTGAATGCCGACAAATGGTTTGCGGAGCGCGAAGGCGGCGCCCTGGGCCGCTTTGAATCCCACCAGCAACGCCGTCGGCAATCCCGGCCCCTGCGTGGCGGCGACCGCGTCAATTTCTGCCACTGAAATTTTCGCTTCGCTCAACGCGGCGCGCGCCACCGGCAACAGATTTTTCAAATGCTCGCGCGCGGCCAGTTCGGGCACCACGCCCCCGTATGCTGCGTGCAACTGGATTTGCGACGAAACGGCGTTGGACAAGACGCCTCCATCTCGCACCACCGCTGCGCTGGTTTCGTCGCACGAGGTTTCGATCGCCAATAGCGTCATTCGCCGGATTGGAATTATTTGGCCGCCAGCTTTTGTGGCGGCGCCAGTTGGCCGTAGAGCAAAATGCTCCTTAACAAATCGTCGGCCCGATTGAGTTGGGTGTCCTGGATTTCTTCGATGCGGATGCGGTTCGTTTCGTCGAGCGATTCGATTCCCCCCGGCGCCCGTTGGATGAGCAGCGCGGCCTCCTCCTCGTCGCTGATTGGCACGTAAATGTCCGGCGTGATGCCCTGCGCCTGGATGACGCGGTGACTGGGCGTATAATACTTGGCGGTCGTCAACTTCAGCGCCCAGCCGTTATCCAGCGGGAAAATGCTCTGCACCGAGCCTTTGCCGAATGTCTTTTGACCCAAAACGACCGCGCGGTGCAAATCCTGCATGCAGCCCGTGACAATCTCCGCCGCGCTGGCGCTCCCCAGATTGGCAAGAATCACAATGGGTTCGCCGTGCAGCTCGTCGCCACGGCCCTCCGCCAGCCGGACGGAATTTTCACGCGGATCGCGGCCTTCCGTGGAAACAACCAATTGTCCCCGCGGCAAAAACTTTTGCGCCACATTCACCGCCTCATCAAGCAGACCGCCGGGGTTCCAGCGCAAATCCAAAACCAGCGCCTGCATGCCCTGCCCCCGCAATTTCCGCAGCGCCCTTTCCAGTTCTTCGCCCGTTCCATCCCCAAATTCGACAATCCGCACATAACCGATCTTGTCCGCGCCCAGCGGAAAATCCTGCTTGCCGTTGATGTCCCTCACCATGTCCAGGTGGATGACAGACCGGGTGAGCGTGAGGGTCTTTTCCGCGCCGGTGGCGGGGTTTTGGAGGGCGATGGTCACGCGCGTGCCCGGCGCCCCGCGCAATTGTTTCACGGCATCGGTCAACGGCATTTGCACCACGTCCTTGCCGCCTATTTTCACAATCCGGTCGCCCGGCAAAATCCCCGCGCGAAATCCCGGCGAATCGTCCATCGGCGCGATCACCGTGATGTAGCCGTCCTTCATCTCGACGACAATCCCCAGCCCGCCAAATTGCCCCTCGGTATCGTCCTGCAACTCCTGGTAATCGTCCGCGTCAAGAAAATCGCTGTGCGGGTCGAGCGACGCGACCATCCCCTTGAGCGCTGATTCCACCAGGCCCTGATACGTCAGATTCGTTCCGTCCACATATTCCGTGCGCACCTTTTCCATCACCTGGCTGAACACCTCGAGGTCGGCCATTTCTGAATCCCCCTGCGGCGCCACGCGCGGCGTGCTGAAATAAATTCCCGCCCCAATCGCGAGATTTAACGCAAGCAGAATAATCACCGAGCTAAATACCAATCGTCGTTTCATTGAACGCCAAATTTACAATGAATTATTTTTGCCGCAAGAGAAGTTCGATGAGCGGCAAATCTCCCCGCACGGTCGCCTTGGGATTGGGCGTGGCGCAGGGAACCAGTTGCACCGCCTGGCCAATCAATTCGCACGCCGCCGTGTCGTCGGTAAAAATCAGGCCTTTCTCGCGGGCGGACGCAATGGCGCGGCGGATGATCTCCACGCGAAACGTCTGTGGCGTTTGCACCGCCCATAGCGTCGAGCGGTCCAGCGTCCGCAATATCGTCCGGCCATCCCCGGATTCCTTGATCGTATCGGTCATCGGTTGTGCCGCCACCGCCGCCCCGGTCTTTTGTGCGGCCGCCACCGTGGCGGCGATCATCGCTTCCGTGATGCAAGGACGCGCCGCGTCGTGAATCGCCGCGATTTCCGTCCCGGGCGAAAGCGCCTCCAGCCCGTTCCAGACCGAATCCTGCCGTTCCGCGCCGCCCGTCACGATGCGAAACGGTTTCCGGAAATCGAACCTTGCCGCCACCATTTCAAATTCCTTTTGCCGTCCTTCCCCGGCAATCAGGATGATTTCGTCAATGCACGTCGCGTCATTGAATCGTTGCCACGTATGCGCAATGACCGGGCGCCCGGCAAGTTCCAGAAACAATTTGTCCGCGCCCATGCGCGTGCCTTTGCCGGCGGCAACCAGAATGGCGGTGTTCATATCGAAAAGGCTAAAGGCTAAAGGCTAAAGGCTAAAGCCGAAAGAGCGATCCGTCATGACAGCGTGGGTTTCCAATCCAATACTTTCAATTGAATCGTGCGATTGCCATTGAATGCGTTGATTTGAGGCTGAAAGGCCAGATCGAATCTTCCGACCGGCAGCGAGGCCCCGCCACCGTTCCACCAGACGGCTTCCCGGGTGGCGCCGCCGTCGTTGACCCACATTTTTACGTGTCGTTTCTCCGGCCCGATGCGTTGGAGCGGACGCGCATGGGACAAATTACGCGCGCAAAATTGCGCCGCGGGATTTCCCTGGCCGCACGGTTTCATCTGGTCCAGTTCGGCAAGCGCTTCAAACCCCATTTCATCCAAACCAACCTCGGCATCCAGCCGCAGCGACGGCTGCAAATCGTCCGGCTTGAGGGTTCGCCGCGCGAGATCGTTTAATTTCTCGCGCAACAAATCAATTTTCTCCGGCAGGATGCTCAACCCCGCGGCCATCGCATGACCCCCGTGATGCACCAACAATCCGTTGCACTCGCGCAACGCCGCGGCCAGGTCAAATCCGGCGATGCTGCGGCCGGACCCGCGCATCTCGCCGTTCTCCCCGCCAATGATGATCGTCGGCCGGTAAAATTCCTGCAAGACCCGCGATGCCACAATCCCCACCACGCCGATGTGCCAGAGCAACTGCCCCTCGACGATGACATAATCGTCTCGCGAGTTGAATTTGGCGCGGAGCGTTGCAATGACTTGCTCAACGATGCCCTTTTCAATCTTTTGCCGCTCGCGATTTTGCCCATCCAGATTTTTGGCCAGCGGCATCGCCTCCTCCAGATTTTCGGTCAGAAGCAAACGCAGCGCGCCTTCGGCGGTTTCCAACCGCCCGGCGGCATTGAGCCGCGGCGCGAGTTGGAAACCCACTTCGTAGGTGCCGATTTTTTCCGCCGTCTGGGCGGCCTGCCTCAGGGCCACTATCCCGGGCCGCTGCGATTGATTGAGCTGCCGCAAGCCCGCCGACACCAGAATGCGGTTCTCGCCCGACAACGGAACCAAATCGGCGATCGTGCCGAGCGCAACCAGATCGAGGAGCGGCTTCAAATTGAATTCCCCCGCGCCCGGGAGGTTCGTTTCGCGCCCGCGCTTCAAAATGGCGTGCGCCAGCTTGAAGGCCAGACCCACGGAACAAAGCTCGCGAAAGCATCCGGTCAATTGCGGATTGACCAGCGCCACCGCGTCCGGCGCAGGGTCGGAAACCTGGTGATGGTCCAGCACCATCACTTCCACGCCCCGCTCGCGAAGCGTCCGGATGGTTTCAACGGCGGTCGAGCCGCAGTCAACGGCCAGCAGAAGTCTTTTGGAATCCAAACCGCCGGAAGTTGCCCTTAAAAATTTCTTCAGGCAATTTTCCGCGCCGTCCGCGCTCAAGCCGTAGCCTTCCTCCAACCGGTTCGGCAGATGGAAATCCACCCGCCAGCCAAGCGGCCCCAAGACTTCCATGAGCAACGCCGTGGAAGTGATGCCGTCCACGTCATAGTCGCCGAAAATCACCAGCGATTCACCTTGTGCGCGCGCCCGGAAAAGCCGTTCGACGGCCTTGTCCATGTCCGGCAGCAAAAATGGGTCGGCGAGATTTTTAAGCCGTGGCGCCAGGAAATGTTCCATCGAAGCCGTCTCGCTGAACCCCCGATTGAGCAGGCACTGGGCCAACAGCGGCGAAACCTTGAGTTGCGACGCCAGTTGTCCGGCGAGCAACGGTTGCGACGGCGCGAGCGACCATCTGAATTTCATTTTGTTTTTGTCCGGCGAGAACCAAATTGAAACCAAAGTGGGTTCCGGGCAACAAAAAACAATCGCCCGTCCGTCCGTGTTGGCCTTTGGCAATGCGCTCCAGCAAGCTTTCCAGGCGCAACCGGCGCAAATCGTGGCTCATGCGCCCAGGCGTTAAATTACATCCGGCCGGTGCAGTCTGGTTGAGGGAGATTTTGAGATCGGGTCGCGCGCTCCCCTCCGGTAACGCGCTGCGGTTGCTTCAAATAACCACGGCCCGCCCCGTAGTCCCGTTCCGACGGCTTCCGGTTTCGATGGTAACGGCGAGATTTTTCTGGCGCCACCGGCCCGGACTGGTTCCAAACCGCCGCGTGAACATCAGATTAAACAAGCTCAGTGATTTGTAACCGCTCTCCAAGGCGACTTCCACCACCTTGGACTTGCTGTTGGCCAGCAATTCCCGCGCTTTGCCCAATCGGATTTCCGCACGCTTGTCCCGAAACGATATCCCCGTCAACTCGTAAAAAATGCGGCTTAGGTGGCGTGGCGTGCAACCGGTGGTTCGGGCCAGTTCACTGAACGGGATTTCGAGCAGGGCGTCCGGGGGATTATTCTGAATAATCGCACGGAGCCGTTCTTTGGCGTCCGGAGCCTCCCGCTGAGGCGCGGGAGCGGTCAATTCCTTGCCGAAAGCACCCGCAAAAATCTGCAGCAAGGCAAGTCGGCTTGAGAGGCCGGCTGGCAGGTTGCCCGGGGTCCGAACGGCCTCCCTCATTTTCAACGCCACCGGATGGTCCATCGGGAAAATTTGGAAGGCATATTCTCGCACGGCGATCGCCTGCCTGAAAAAGTCCTGTTCGCCCGTGCTCACCAATCCCGTCAGTCGCGAGGGGACGGCTTGGAAGAAATGGAGGGTCGTTTCATTCAACAGGCTCGCGCGCACCCGGCCCTGCAGGCTGCCGGCCACCAGCAGCGTGCTTCCAGTTTCCAGTTCGACGCTCGTCTGCCTCTCCAACCAATAACCATTCCCGCCTTCCAACCGGAGCATCGTCCACCCATGCGGCCGGGGTGTCCATTCCCCGCCGGGCGGCAGGGAAACAGCCTTGAGCGTCAGGTGAGGCTCGAAAAAATGCGCCGACTTGATTTTATGTTCGATGGTCTTCACGGCTCCAACATAACCTGCCCGCGCTCCACAAAATCGCTTTCAAGTGGCTCACACCGTAGCCCGGATGTGTTACGAACCGATGACGGTTTTGAAAAAGAATGGAAACTGTTTCCGGGATTCATTCGCACTCAAATCTCACCGCGTGCAAATGGGGGCGCCCCGATGTCGCTGGCGCTGATCCGCGTGAAATCCTCCAATGTTCGCGGCGGAAAAGCCGGTTCAATCTTTGGCATGAACTGAAACGCGGATTCTTGGCGCCGGCTTTTTGATTCAATTCTTTGTTTCCCGATTGTCACAATTCCGACAGCAATCCATAATACTTTTTGCCCAATTTGGTTGGATGGTGCTGGCTCGAAGGAAATCGCTGAAACCGGGTTTGCCAGCTTTATGAATTTGACGCGTTCGAATTCAATGGTTTTTTTCTTCTGGTGTTTTTGATGGCTATCCCATCGGCCCTTTCTCAAATCCCAACGATGAACGGATATGGTGCTCGGCGCGCGATGTTGAGGGAAACACCGTGCTGCCGAACAATCTTGTGAATTCCACGCTCCCCGGCTTCACCGGCAGATGCTTTCAAAAATTAAACGGGATCGATTCAAATGCGAGCCGGCCACAGTGAGACGGCGACTATTTTTGCTCCGTCATCTCGCGGTCCCGTTCTTCCATCGCGGCTTTGCGCGAGAGACGGACACGGCCTTTTTCATCCACACCCAAACATTTGACGGTGATTTCGTCGCCGACTTTCACGATGTCCTCCGTCTTTTTGACACGGAAGTTGGCCAATTCGCTGATATGCACAAGACCGTCCTTGCCAGGAAGAAATTCCACAAATGCGCCGAATTCCTTGACGGTGACGACTTTGCCGCGATAGACCTTCCCCACTTCGGCTTCCGCCGTCATCCCCATGATCGCGTCACGCGCAATTTTCATGCCGTCAGGCGAGACGGAGAAAATGTTGACCGTGCCGTCGTCTTCGATGTTGATTTCGCAACCGGATTCCTCGACAAGTCTTTTGATGTTCTTGCCGCCAGGACCGATCAGCGCGCCAATCTTTTCGGGATTGATATGGATCACTTCGATGCGCGGCGCATATTTGCTCATTTCCGTCCGCGGGGCGGCGAGCGTCTTGGCCATTTCGGCCAGAATATGCATCCGGGCGACACGGGCTTTTTCAATCGCTTCTGCCATCAGGGCGTGCGGCAGGCCCTTGAGCTTCAAGTCCAATTGAAATCCGGTGATGCCCTTTTCCGTGCCGGCGATTTTGCAATCCATGTCGCAGTAATGGTCTTCCCACCCGATGATGTCGGTCAACAACTGGTATTTGGAAATTTTGTCGCCGCTGTATTCGGTGCAGATGCCGACGCTGATGCCGGCAACAGGCCGCACCATCGGAACGCCCGCGTCCATCAGCGCCAGGGTGCCCCCGCAAACGGAGGCCATGGAAGTGGAACCGTTCGATTCCATGATTTCACTGGTCACGCGAATGGCATACGGATAATCCTTCAATGGCAACATCGGCTCGATGCTTCGTTCGGCAAGGGCGCCGTGGCCAATTTCACGGCGCCCAGGCCCGGATATCCTCCCGGTCTCGCCGACGGAAAAATTCGGGAAGTTGTAGTGCAGGAGGAATTTCTTTTCAGTTTCGCCGCCGGTGAATGCGTCGAATTCCTGGACGTCCTCGCCGGTGCCGAGAGTCGCCAGGGTGACCGCCTGTGTTTCGCCGCGCGAGAAAATCGCCGAGCCATGGGCGCGCGGTAGAAAACCCACTTCGCTCGAAATCGGGCGGACCTGCTCGAAGCCCCGGCCGTC
The DNA here is from genome assembly GCA_963755515.1 of uncultured Verrucomicrobiae bacterium. Taxonomy (GTDB): domain Bacteria; phylum Verrucomicrobiota; class Verrucomicrobiia; order Limisphaerales; family UBA11358; genus UBA11358. The sequence continues at coordinate 11,318 of CAVWKA010000019.1, forward strand.
CAGACGCTTGCCACTGTTCAAAATCAGGCTGCGAACGGCTTCTTTTTGAATGTAATAAAAAGCATCCTTGACGACGAAGTCCGTGACCTTTTCCGCGCCGAATTTTTCGACGAGCTTCGCGCCAACTTCATCCTGGATGGCCTTGACCGCCGTTTCGCGGGCGAGCTTGCCGGGAGTCAATAGCGCGGGAACAAAACGGTCTCCCACAAGGCCTTTGGCTTCCTGCAGAACCTCATCGGGAACGATATTAAGGGTGATTTCGCGTTTCTTCCGCCCCGCTTTGGCGGCAAGTTCCTTTTGAGCGCTGATGAGCGGCTGACAGCATTCCTGGCCAAATTTCAACGCCGCGTTGAAATCCGCCTCGGTGATTTCCTTGGCTGAACCTTCATACATGACAATGTCGTTTTCATTGCCCACATACACCAGGTCCAAGTCGCTGGTCTCCATTTCGACATGGGTGGGATTGGCCACGAATTTGCCGTTGACGCGGCCAACGCGGACGGCGCCCAGCGGGCCGGACCACGGAATATCGCTGACCATGAGGGCGGTGCTCGCGCCGATGATGCTCAAAATATCCGGGTCATTTTCACCGTCGGCGCTGAGGACGATGCTTTGGACCTGGACTTCGTTATACCAACCCTTGGGAAAGAGTGGGCGAATGGGGCGGTCCGTCAGGCGCGAGGTCAGAATTTCCTTCTCGGTGGGACGTCCTTCGCGTTTGAAATAACCGCCGGGGAATTTCCCCGCCGCCGCGGCCTTTTCGCGGTAGTCAACCGTCAAGGGAAAGAAATCCTGCCCTTCCTTGGTTTTGGTCGCGGCAACCGCCGCGACTATGACGATGGTTTCGCCAAGTTGAACGGTAACGGCGCCGTCCGCCTGTTTGGCAAGTTTTCCTGTTTCAATAATGATCTGCTTGTCACCCGATTGGGCGGTTATTTTTTCTGGCATATTTTTCTGCCCGCGCCGCCCGAGGAACTTCAGTGAACCCCGAAAACATTTCGGGACTTAATGAAATCACCCGGCGGCAACGGAATTGTTATTACTTTCGCGAGTTTTTGTTAAAGAATCGGGCCGTTCGCGTTTCCAGCCCAAACCCTGAAGCAAGGCGCGGTTCAACCAATAAATAGAACCATGCCCCGCAAATTAGTGGCGCAGCTTCAGTTTTTTGGTGACCGTTTGATAACGGCCCAAATCCGTGTTCTGCAGGTAGTCCAGCAGCCGCCGGCGCTGCCCGACCATCATCAACAGCCCGCGACGGGAACTGTGGTCCTTTTTATTGCTTTGCAGATGCTCGGTCAGATGATTGATCCGCTGCGTCAGCAAAGCTATTTGCACGTCGGCCGACCCCGTGTCGTTGGCGTGCGTCTTGAATTGTTCAATAGTTTTCGTCTTCGCTTCCATATAATTGCAAGTGCGGAAGCATAACCGGCGTTAATGCCGGTGTAAAGCGGATTTCCCAAAAGATTTTAAATGGGGCCTGTCAGTTTCCATTGCCGCCATTCATCTTTTCTTGTAATCGCCACGGCTGAAATATTTCTCCAGCCAGATATACATGCAGATAAACAAGTATCGGCTGCCCATTTCCCTGATTTTGAGTTTGGCGATGCCCGTGCGCCGGTTTCGCCACGTGACAGGAACCGTCGTCCAGGAATACCCCCGCACAATGGCTTTCAGCGGCAGTTCCACCGTCAGGTTGAAATGCGGCGCAATCAACGGCCGGCATCCGTCAATCGCTTCCTTGCGATAGGCCTTGAAGGCGTTGGTCGTGTCATTCAGCTTGATGCGGAAAAGCTGGCGGATGAAATAATTCGCCAGCCGGTTGAGAAAAAGTTTTAGCGGCGGATAATCAATCACCCCGCCGCCGGTCATGAACCGGCTCCCGAATACGCAATCATAACCCTCGTTCAATTTCTGCCAGTAAAGCACCGCGTCCCGGCAATCGTCGGATTCATCCCCCATCATGATCACCACCGCGTCGCCCCTCGCACGGTCCAATCCCCGGATAATCGCGCGCCCGAATCCGTAAGGCCCCGGATTCTGATAAGCCGATAGTTCCGGCATGCGGCTCTGCAAGGTGGTAAGCACCTCCCAGGTTTTGTCGCCGCTTCCATCGTCCACGACGACAATCTCATGTGGCACGCCGCGCAAGGCCAATTCCACATGCAAATGCTCGACGGTCGAGGCAATGCACAATTCCTCATCGAGGGTGGGAATAACGACGGAAAGCAGACGGAGCTTCCCGGCGGAAAGCGGCGGTGAACTGGCGGGTGTCATGCCGCCGATACATTAACTTCCCATCGAATGCTTTCAATCATTTTGCTCGCCAATTTTTGCCATCACGCGGAAATGTCTGCTTTCCGAAGGATTGCTACCAAGCCGGCGCCGGCGGGAAATGGGATGAGCTTTTGGCGCGCCAGGCGGACGAATACCCATCCCTGAAAAATCGTTTAAATAAGGCGGGGGGATGGCGTCTTCCGACCGGGCCGTCGTCTTGAGCGCGGGACGTTCCTTTAACCCGCGGAACTTGCGGACGGCATAAACCGACGGCGGCAGTCGTTACCCTTCAAACATTCTGCAAACACTTCCATTCCAGAACGCGGTGCGTCCGGGGCATCATCTTGAAATTCTCGGAAATCCGAAGGCCGTCCACCCAAAAAATTTCGCCCGAAGCGGCGGCCGCCAGGACCAATTCGTGCCTTCGGTCGCGCGGGATTTTGGCATTCACAAACAGGTCCTGCAATTTCGCCGGCTTCTTCATGCCAATGGGTTGAAAGCGGTCGCCCTCCCGCCAGTGGCGCAAAATAATCTCACCGCCGATTCGGTCTGCGTCAAAATATTCACGCGTTAAACCGCCGCTAAACGCCGCGCATGGCGTCGCGCCCTTGCCCGCGGCTCGAACCAGCCATTTAATCTTTTTGCCGCCGAAATCGGCCGCTCCCGCCCCGCCGACGATCTCCACCCGGAGTTCGTCGGCGCCAAATTGCCGGCCCGGTCGCTCCCGCAACATGATTTTGCCTGATTTGTCCCGCGCTACAGAGTGAAAAATGGCGGGCGGACGGTCCGAGAATGGACGCGAGCGGGATTGGCGGTCCGGGCCCGGGCGCCACACCCGGCTTGACCCGCGGGACGCAGCGGCTGCAGACATTTTGGCCCCAATGCTGACCGGTCTGTCCGGCGCTCGCCGGAGCGATTCAATCAGCTCAAAATCCGCGGCGATTCCCATTTCCAGCAATCGCCGTTGCAAAATGCGTCGCTGGATGGCCGGAGGCGATTCTTCAAAGTTCGCCCCTCCACGCTGCGCCATCCGGCCGACAAGTTCCGACTCGGCGCCGACAATTTTCATCAATCGAAGCACTGTTTTATTTAGGGCCGGTTGGTATTCCGCGCGGAGCAACGGAAGCAGTTCGTTCCGAATGCGGTTCCGCAGAAAATCCCGGCGGAAATTCGTGGCATCGTCGCGGAATCGAATTTTGTTTTCGGCCGCAAATTCCAGCAAGCCGGCTTTGCTTGAATCCAGCAGCGGACGAATGAGCCAGACGGACCTGTCCGCCGGTGACCGCGATTTCCATTTCATTCCTCCCAGTCCCTCGGCCCCCGAACCGCGCAGCAACCGCAGGAAAAACAGTTCCACCTGGTCATCCGCATGATGTGCCAGCGCGATGGTTTTGATCTTTCGCGCTCGCGCCGCGCGCGCCAGAAATTCGTGGCGCAATTTCCGCGCGGCCATTTCAATGGAAAGTCCCAACCGGGCGGCAAACGATTTCACGTCGCCACTTTCAGCGGCCATCGGCAGTTTCAATTTCAACGCCGATTGACGGACGAGCCGTTCATCCAATTTGCCGGCGCGCCCCCGCAATCGGTGATTGAAATGCGCTACCACGATTTTCCACTCGTGACGCGCCGAAAGTTGTTTCAGCGCATGAAGCAGCGCCAGCGAGTCGCTCCCGCCTGAGACGGCGACGAGGACCTTTTCACCGCGTTTGAGCAATCGGCGCTCTTGAATCGAAGCTTCGATGCGCTGGAGCAACCCGTTCACGAGCGGATGGTAATCAAGTTGGAATGAAGATTGAAGAATGAGATCACATCAAATCCATAACAGCCCATGGCATCGCAACGTCATGCGTCAGGGCGCCAGCAACAATTGGTAAAATTCCTGCCGCGCGCCTGCGATGGGATTGGTGTCCGTAAAAGTGATTGGCGTATTAGTGGCGGTGATCGTCTGCAGCGTCACCCAGTTGGGTTGGAAAAGATTCGTCGTCATTTGCACTTGGTAAACTAGGCCGGTCAGCGCATTCCATGAAAATGTCATGCCGCCCGTCCCGGCCCCCGGCCCCAATAACGATTGCATCGTCGCTGCCGGAATCGGCGCGAGACTGACATCGTCAAGGCCCAGATAATAATTATCATCCCGTCCGCCGATTTGGAGAAAGCTCGCGTCGTTGGTGGCGGTCACGATGAACTGCAAATTGGTCCAGCCGCCGTTGTTATAGATGGGCGGAATATTGACTTGATCGAACAGGGTGTCGCCGTTCCATGCCACGCTGAATTCATTTGGCTCGTATCCATACGCATCGGGACTGTTCAGCCAAAGGGAGAGCAAATAGGATTGGCCCGAATCAGTCGGCAGTGTCTGGGATAGATAGGCCAGAAATCCCACTTCGCCCAAAGCCGCAAAATAGTTTCCTGAATAGGGCGCAATCAGCGTTACGCTCTCGCCGTTGTCCACAAAGTCATAGTTTCCCGCGTCTCCATTCAAAGTCCAATCCGCAAAATCACCGGTCCCAAATCCCCCATTCTGGACCAGGGATTGCCCGACCAGCAGCAGAAATTGCCGGCTTTGTGCCGTCCCGATGCCCTGGTTGGTAAATGTGATCGTCGCGGCATAGACCCCTGCAACAAGATTGCTTGCCTCATTGTTTAAACCCGCGATCACGTTGGTCTCTGCCCCCCCCGCGAGAGTGCCGCAGGCTGCCGAAACATCAAACCAAACCGAAGTCTCCGATAGTTGCCAATTTATCGGAGTGCCCCCGCTGTTGCTCAATGTGAAACTCTGGGATGTCAAACTAAACGGGCCGCCCGGCGGCCCAAAGGCGGATACATTCGCAGGCGGTGTGATCACTAATGGCTCGCTCACTTGTAACGTGAATGGCAGTGTTTGCACGACTTGCGACGTCCCATTCGAAAATTGCAGGCTGGCTCCGTATGTGCCAACAGTTAAGTCATCGGCCGCGGCATTGATGCTGACGACTTCGTTGGTGGACTCTCCGGCCGCCAGGGTGCCGCCGATTACAGAGACATTTAACCAGCAAGACGTATTGACCAGCGCCCACGCCAGCGAGGCGGCGCTGGAATTCGTCACGTAAAACGTTTGCGCCGACGGGCTGAATGGCCCGCTCCACGGGCCGCTCGCCTTCACGCCGAAAAGCGGCGCAACCGTCAACGCGTCCGGCGGCACCAGCGTGTTAAGCAAATTTGTCCCGATGGGAGAACCCCAACCAGCGCATAAATCATAACCCGGAACGGCAAAATACACATTGCCGACCACGTCATTGGTATTATTACCCGCCGTGATATCATCGAAATTCGTGGCGTAACCTGGACTCGCTCCAATGGCATAAATTGCCGGATTGAGAAAGCCCATCGGCGGGGCGCCAAAAATCGCGGCCCTTTGATTCGCCAGCGCGGTAAAGGCCGCCCACAATGGGCTGGCCGCGCTCGTGCCGCCAAGCCATTCAGATTGGCCATCGTCCGCCACAACAAAAATATTATCCGCATTCATGGCCACATCCGGAACGTTCCGCAGGCTGGTCGAGCCGCCATTGGCTTGCATGTTGATTCCCGCCTGCCAGGCCGGAATCGGAATGCTGTTGTAATTGGTCCCGCCCCCGCTGGCAGCCATCCCCGTTCCGCTGCTAAACCAATTCCAAACCGTTTCAGATGAATACGAACTGCCCGCGCCATTCATCGTTAAGGTCGTTCCGCCGACAATCGTGATGTTTGTATCATCCGCCCATTCTTCTTCGCCTAAATCCCCGGTATAATAGGCGCCATCGTCTCCGGACGCTTGGAAAAAAGATTGGCCTTGCGCGGCCATCTGCTGGTAGGCAGCGTCAAAACTCGGATCGTCGCCAATGAGCCAGGATGAGCTGATTTGCTTGGCAATGTCGTCCGACGCAATCCGGCTTAGCAGATCGGCAATATCGCCTGTATCCCCGGTGTTCTCCTCCTCATACACCACGACCTCGGCCAGATTCGTGGCCATCGAAATCACCATTTCTATGTCCAGCGCCGCTTCAGCGTCGTCAGGCTGCTCAGCCATCCCGGAATAACCGTTCACCAAAACGTTGGTCACCAACGCCGCCGGTAAATCGGCGTCACTTTCATAGGCCGCTATGTCGTTGGTATAATAGCCATCCAATTCGAACAGCCCGACAACCTGTCCCGCCCCGTTGAACGTCACCCCTGGAATGTAGGCGTTCCGAAAGTCACTTCCCATCAGCAAACCATTCGGACCCGAACCGGCCGCCGTGCAAAAGCCCGAAAAACTCTTCCTTTTTATGCCGGCGGGACGCGGTAGGGCGAAATTGTTCAGCCCGCTGATGTGCAAAATTGGAACATTTAAATCAACCGACGGCTCGGTTTCAGGCGCGAAAAAATTCCGGTCCCCGGTCGGGTGCCGGTACACATGCAGTTTGACATGGAACGCCTTCTCCACCGTCGCCACACTGCCGCTGACGTCCACCAGGGTGCGATTCGGATGCGTCGCCGTCACCGTCAATCCATTCGTCTTCGCAAAATTGAGCGCCGCGGCGTAATCTTGCGGGCTTGGCCCAAATTCTTCGGTGAATTCCTGGGCCGTCAGGTAATGATGATAGTTCGTGCTGGCCGGATTATAAATTTGCAGAAGCAGTTGATTCAACTCCTTGCGATTTCGCAAAGGCAGGCCAATCGCCAGCCGCAGGCGATTGGTCCGTGGCAAATCATACAACGGCTGTAAATGAAACTTCCCGATGGCCGCGGGTACCGATCCCGGAACTGCCTGTAATCCAATGGCTTGGGAATGCGCGGCAGTGAAAAATAGAAACAGGCCGCCCCAAAGGGTAAACATGACCCGGCTTCTAACTGCGCCGTTCCGATACATTGTATCATTTTCGCAAATTTCCGCCTGTCCGTCAATCCGCGTGAAAAAAATTGTCGTGGCAACGGTATCGGTTAAAATCCGCTCGTGTCCGTCAAATTCACCATTCTGGGCAGCGGTTCCGCAGGCAATTGCGCCTACCTTGAGACCGATAACTCCCGCGTCCTGGTTGACGCGGGCTTTTCCCCTCGCCAAATCCGCCAACGGCTGGCCGCGATTGGTCGGACGCCCGAAAATCTTTCGGCCATTCTTATCACCCACGAACACAGCGACCATATCTCCGGCCTCTTCGGATTGGCCTGGAAATTGAAGATTCCAATTTACTGTAATCGGGAAACACAGGAAGCCACGGCCTGGGCAATCAAGGAAAGATGGAACGGCAAACGCGACCCGCTGTTCGACGGCATCGAAAAAACCGCCGCCGATTTCATGGCAAAACTGGAATGGCGCCTGTTCCAGACCGGCGATGGTTTTGAATTGAACGATCTGTGGGTCGAGACCTTTCCCATCCCTCATGATGCCCAGGATCCGGTGGGCTTTTTACTCCGGACCGGCGCGGGAAATGTGGGGTTCGTCACCGATTTGGGTTACATGACCAAACTCGTGCTCGAACGTATTCGGCTCGCCAATGTCCTGGTGCTCGAATCCAACCACGATGTCAAATTGCTTCAGGATTCCCGCCGCTCCTGGGCTTTGAAGCAGCGGATTCTCGGACGCCATGGCCATCTCTCCAACGAGGCCGCCGCCGAAGCTGCCGCCGAAATCATGTCCGCCCGGCTCACCCATCTTTATTTGGCGCATTTGAGCCGCGAATGCAACCGCCCGGAAATTGCCACGCGCGTCATGACCGAACGCCTCAACCAAATCGGCGCCCGCCACGTTCAACTCCGCCATGCCCCGCAGGACCTGCCTTCCGAAACTTTGGAATTATAATTTGATTTGACGCGCCTTTCCGCTATAAGTAGCCGTTTGAATCTTTGTCGCGCAAAATATAATTGCGTCGCGCCGGTCGGTTTGGCTTCATCTTAGGGTGTCAGACAAACCGATAGAGCGCTGCCGCATGGAAATCTTTTATTCCGGTTCTGTGCAAGGCGTCGGGTTTCGTTACACTGCGAAATCCGTCGCCGCAGGCTTTGAAATCGCCGGAATTGTGCGAAACTTATCCGATGGCCGGGTCGAATTGGTCGCCGAAGGCTCGCGGAACGAGCTGGAGCAATTCCGCGCCGCCATCAGGGACGCGGGCCTGAAGCATTTTATCCGCGACGAAGCCGTCGCTTGGGGCCAGCCGCAGAACAGCTTTATGGGCTTTGAAATTGTCCATTAAAATGAAATACGCAATTATTGCAGATATTCACGGGAACTTGGAAGCGCTTCAAACTGTTTTGGCCGACGCCGAAAAACAGCGCCCAACGCATTATGTCTGCCTCGGCGACATTGTCGGCTATAATGCGAATCCAAAGGAGTGCCTGAAAATTGTCCGTGACATGAATATTCCCTGCGTCAAGGGCAACCACGACGAGTATTGTTCGGGCGACGGCCCGCTCGAGGGATTCAATCCCGCCGCTGCCGAAGCCGTGCATTGGACGCGCGCGCAATTGAATCAGGAGGAAAAGCAGTGGCTGCGCGATCTCAAATTCACCAAGATGGTCGCCAATTTTACCGTTGTCCATGCCACGCTGGACGCTCCGGAGCGTTGGGGCTATGTTTTTGATAAACTGGCCGCCGCCGCCAGTTTCCCCTACCAGAATACCGCGGTCTGTTTCTTTGGTCATACCCACGTCCCCGTGGCTTTCATGCGGGATACCGCCGTGCGCGGCGGAACCTATTCCAAATTCAAAGTGGACCCCGCAAAAAAATATTTCATCAACGTCGGCGCCGTCGGCCAGCCCCGCGATAACAATCCCCGCGCCGCCTACGTCATCTATGACATGGATGCGGGCACGATCGAATTGCGGCGGCTGGATTATGACATCGAGACCACCCAGAAGAAAATCCTCGCCGCCGGTTTGCCGGAGCGCCTGGCCGAACGGCTGGCCTACGGCCGTTGAAAATCCTCATCCTTAAGCCCAGTTCGCTCGGCGATGTCATCCAGGCGCTGCCCGTCCTGCGCTTGCTGAAACTGCATTTCCCCCAGGCCCATATTTTCTGGTGGCTGGATTCCGCCCTCGCGCCCCTTCTTGACCACGACCCCGACGTGGCCGGTGTCGTCCCCTTCGAACGGCGGCGCTGGGCCGCGCCGGTTCGCTGGCCCGAAATGCTCCGCAGCATCCGTTGGATGCGCCAACAACAGTTCGACCTGGTCATTGATTTGCAGAGCCTCGCCCGCAGTGGCGCCTTTGCCTGGCTGGCCCGCGGAAAATTCCTCGTCGGCCTGGACGACGCCCGGGAAGGCGCGCGCGGCTATTATGATGTGGCCGTGCCGCGGCAATCGTTTTATACCCACGCCGTGGATTGGTATTTGTCCGTCCTGCCGCCCCTCAGCGTGCCAGTCCACGACAACTTTATCTGGCTGCCGCGCCAGGCCGGCGTTGCCGCCGCGGTAAAATCAAAGTGGCGGACCGAAAACAAAAATTGGATTGTCTTCCAGCCCGGTGCGCGATGGAAGAACAAGCGCTGGCTGGCCGGACATTTCGCTGAACTGGTCCGCTTGCTGGCGCGGGAATTTTCCACCGCGCATTTTGCCATCCTTGGCAATGCCGGCGACAAACCGGACGGCGAAACGATTCGCCGCGCCGCGCCGGAACGTTGTCTGAATCTTTGCGGCGAAACCTCACTGCCGGCAATGGTCGAATGGATCCGCCTGTGCGATTTGATGATTACCAACGACACCGGGCCGATGCACGCGGCCGCCGCGCTCGGCAAACCGCTGGTGGCCTTGTTCGGCCCCACCGAACCGCGCCGCACCGGGCCGTATCGCCGCATCGAGGATGTCCTGCGAATTGAATTGCCCTGCTCGCCCTGTCTTAAATCATCCTGTTCATGGAAAAATCCGGTCGAATGCCTGACGGCTATTTCGCCGGAAACAGTTTTTGAATTTGTGCGGAAAAAATTCCGCGGCTCGCCATCAGGGATCGGATCGTGCGCGTAAAAGGCAAAACCGTTTTTTAACGCGGATTTTGCATTAGTACTCCCCTTGGCGTCCGAATGAACAGTGATCTCCGCTTGCGGGTCAGGGAGAGGTGAGGGTTCCCTGCGTTCACACTCGCGAAGCGTCTTGGAGTGCGGCGGCAAGCGCAGCGCGACGCCGCTTTGGGAAAGGCGGAGAATTTTGCGAAACCTTCCAAAACACGATCAGCATTCGCTTGCGGTTCCCTCTCCGCTCCCATTCTGATGGGAGGGGAGAGGGTCAGGGAGAGGTGAGGGTTCCCTGCGTTCACACTCGCGAAGCGTCTTGGAGTGCGGCGGCAAGCGCAGCGCGACGCCGCTTTGGGAAAGGCGGAGAATTTTGCGAAACCTTCCAAAACACGATCAGCATTCGCTTGCGGTTCCCTCTCCGCTCCCATTCTGATGGGAGGGGAGAGGGTCAGGGAGAGGTGAGGGTTCCCTGCGTTCACACTCGCGAAGCGTCTTGGAGTGCGGCGGCAAGCGCAGCGCGACGCCGCTTTGGGAAAGGCGGAGAATTTTGCGAAACCTTCCAAAACACGATCAGCATTCGCTTGCTATTCCCTCTCCGCTCCCATTCTGATGGGAGGGGAGAGGGTCAGGGAGAGGTGAGGGTTCCCTGCGTTCACACTCGCGAAGCGTCTTGGAGTGCGGCGGCAAGCGCAGCGCGACGCCGCTTTGGGAAAGGCGGAGAATTTTGCGAAACCTTCCAAAACACGATCAGCATTCGCTTGCGGTTCCCTCTCCGCTCCCATTCTGATGGGAGGGGAGAGGGTCAGGGAGAGGTGAGGGTTCCCTGCGTTCACACTCGCGAAGCGTCTTGGAGTGCGGCGGCAAGCGCAGCGCGACGCCGCTTTGGGAAAGGCGGAGAATTTTGCGAAACCTTCCAAAATCGATCAGCATTCGCTTGCGTGAAACCTTCCCGTCTTCTCCCCTTCCGCTCCATTCTGATGGGAGGGGAGAGGGTCAGGGAGAGGTGAGGGTTCCCTGCGTTCACACTCGCGAAGCGTCTTGGAGTGCGGCGGCAAGCGCAGCGCGACGCCGCTTTGGGAAAGGCGGAGAATTTTGCGAAACCTTCCAAAATACGATCAGCATTCGCCCGCTGTCCCCTCTCCGCTCCCATCCGATGGGAGGGGAGAGGGTCAGGGTGAGGTGTGGGTCCCCTGTGTTCATAGGGACGGTAAGCGTGAGGTGAGGGTCCCCGGATTCAGGAGCAAGACTCCAATCACGCGCCAATTCAAGCACAGTTTTGTGCCCTCCTAATGCAACGCAATGGGATTCGTTGGCTAAAGTCGTTGCGATTAAGACGTTAGAGCATTGACAGAAAAGATGTAGCGCTGAGCCGCGAGGATTTTTGGCTTTTGGCAAGGCTTCGGCGAAGGCGCAGGTTCCATCGGACACCCTGTAACTGAGCCGAAACGCCGCCGAAAGCCAAAAAGACCGCGGTCCCATGGATTTCCAACTCAGCGCTACAGCTTTGATGGAAATGCTCTGGCAAATGTCTATATGCGCGCCGATTTCCAATGCAAAATCGGGGTTATAACCGCTTGCCTTCCGCCAGCCGGCGGCGTTAAGTTCCCTTTGTGACCACGGCAAATCAGACGTCGCCGGTCAGTCATATCGCGCCAAACCCGGTTTTTGCCACGACGCATTGGTCGCTGGTCCTCTCGGCGTGTGATCGTCAATCGCCGCATTCCGCCGAAGCGCTCGAAAAACTCTGCCGCACGTATTGGTTTCCACTCTACGCCTATGTCCGCCGCAACGGGCAGTCGAAGGAAAATGCCGAGGACTTGACTCAGGCGTTCTTCGCGCGGCTGCTCGAAAAACATTTTCTCGACACCGCCCAACCCGAACGCGGCCGCTTCCGCAGTTTCCTCCTCGCCGCCCTGAAACATTTTCTCGCCAACGAATGGCACCGCGCCGCCGCGCAAAAACGCGGCGGCTGCCAGCCGCATCTTTCGTTCGACACCCAATTCGCGGAACAAAAATTGCAGTTGGAAATGGCCTCGGCCGAAATATCACCCGACCGGGCATTTGAACGGCGTTGGGCCATGACACTGCTGGAACAATCCCTCTCACGGTTGCGTTCGGAATTCGAGCAGGCCGGCAAAATTCCGGAATTTGAACGGTTCAAAATCTTTCTGACCACCGGCAAAGGGGAAGTCCCCTATGCCGATGCCGCCGCTAAATTGAAAATAAGCGAAAGCGCCTTGCGCGTCGCCGTCCACCGGCTCCGTAAGCGATACCGGGAGTTGTTTCGTGAGGAAATCGCCCGCACGCTGGCCGCAGGCGAGAGCGTGGACGCGGAAATGCGGTATCTGCTCAACGTATTGAGTTGAGAAACGCCCGGCAGCCCCGTTTGCCCGTCCTTGTAACGTTTTAACGATTTCCTGTCAGTAACAGGCGATGAATACTGAGCCAATGCCGAAGTGCCCGAAGTGCGGAACCGTTTTGCCGCCGAACGCGCCCGAGGGGTTGTGTCCCAATTGCCTCGTGGCGATGAACCTGGAAACGGAATCCGTGGTCCCTGGCGAAGTCTCCGCCGCGCAACCGCCGCTGCCCCCGGAAAAAATCGCCCCGCATTTTCCGCAATTGGAAATCCTGGAATGCCTCGGCCGCGGCGGCATGGGCGTGGTCTATAAGGCGCGGCAGAATATCCCTGAACCGTCTGGTCGCGCTCAAACTCCTCGCCCCGGAACGGGTCGGCGACTCGAAATTTGCCGGACGTTTCACCCGCGAAGCGCAGGCCCTGGCCGCGTTGAACCATCCAAACATCGTCACCATTTATGACTTCGGGCAGGCAGGCGGATTTTATTTCCTGCTCATGGAATTCGTGGATGGCATGAACCTGCGGCAGCTCCTGCGGACGCGAAAATTCGCGCCCGAAGAGGCCCTGGCCATCGTGCCGCCATTGTGCGACGCCCTGCAATTCGCGCACGAACGCGGCATCGTGCATCGCGACATCAAGCCGGAAAACATCCTGCTTGATAAAATGGGCCGCGTGAAGGTGGCGGACTTCGGCATCGCCAAAATGATGGGCAACGGCAATGGAGACGATAGTGCCAAAACCGCTTCGCCGGGAAACGTCACGCAAAGTGTCGTCGGCACCCCGGCTTACAGCGCGCCGGAACAAAAGACCGATCCGCGGCGCGTGGACAGCCGCGCGGATATTTATTCCCTCGGCGTGGTCTTTTACGAAATGCTCACCGGCGAATTGCCGGAAAAGCCCATCGTGCCCCCATCGCGCAAAGTGCAGGTGGATGTGCGCCTCGATGAAGTCGTCCTGCGCGCCCTCGAAACAAAACCCGAACTGCGTTTCCAACAGGCCAGTGCCTTCAAGACACAAGTGGAGACCATTGCCCAAACGGCGGCGCCGGACGCAAAACCATTGGCCGGTTTCGCCGCCCAACCGCGGCCAGCAACGCCCTCGCCCCTCGCCTCTCTCAATCAAAGCAACAGTATAACCATCCAGCCCGGCGCGCCGGTCGTCGTTCTCCCTGCCGTGGCCTTGATGGTGGCGGCAGCGTGGAAATTATTTTCCGCGGCGGTGGGCATGTTCGCCGTGGCCGGCATTTTTGGCAGTGGCGGATGGTTGGGGCAACTGCTGGCGAACCTGGGTGTTGCCGCCATGCTGCCGATCAAGTCCATTGCCTTGATGAGCCTGGTCCTGTTCAAAATCGTGCCGGCGGTTCTCATCTTTTACGGCGGCTTTGAGATGCTGCGACTAAGGAGTTACGCCTGGGCGGTGGCCGCGGCCATTATCGCCATCGTTGCCTGCAGCTTGATTGGCCTTCCCGTGGGCATCTGGTCCCTGATCGTGCTGGGACGACGCGACGTGCGCGATGCCTTTGGAAATTACCCGGCGCTTCAGGCCGGCGCCGCGACGGCCGGGCCCCGCAACGGAACAGCGGCTTTTGCAATCGTTGTCGGAGCGCTGGTCTTTCTGCTGGCGGCCGGCGTTTTGATTGCCGCCTTTTTCTTCGCGGAAGACATGGCCGCGCATCAGACGACTGACGTTTCCAGCGCCGAAATTCGTGAAAATTTCCAAACCAATTGTCCCCTGGCGGCCAATGGCGTGTTCAGCCTCGACAACGTCAACGGCCAGACCGGCATCATCGGAGGCGACGGAAATGAAGTCGTGTTGAAGGGCGTCAAACATGCCCATTCACGTGAAGCGTTGGATGCGCTGAAAATTGACGTGGATTCTGAAACCAATCGCCTGGCCATTCATACGCGCCAGCCGGAGAGCCGTGGCTGGGGCGGATGGTTTGGGCTGGGCAACCGGGAAAGAGTCTCGGTGGATTACACTGTCCAGGTGCCGTCGAGCGCCCGGCTGCAAAATATAGATAGTGTCAATGGCAGGATCACCATTTCCGGTGTCACCAATGACATCAAGGCATCCACCGTCAACGGTGGCATGGAAGTCAACGGGGCGGAAGGCGATCTGAATCTTTCCACCGTCAATGGACGGGTCACGGCGGAACTGGACGCCCTCGGCCGCGGCCAACGGGTCTCATTCGATGCGGTGAATGGCAAAATCGAGGCCACGTTGCCGGCAGATGCCAACGCGGAAGTTTCCGCGAGTTCGGTCAACGGTTCCTTCACCAGTGACTTTCCTGAACTGACCGTCCAGAAAGAATTTCCAATCGGCAACAGTTTAAAAGGTGTCCTGGGCAACGGCGATGCGAGCGTCAAGGCGTCAGTGGTCAACGGGAGCGTTAGTTTTCGGCGGGGCCAGAAGTCGGCTTCAAGTCGAACGGTCATAATTAGTCCGGCCGCAGTTTTCGATGACAGCATCCAGCTTTTGGCCGGGCAACCGCCAGTCGTCGTCGAAACCTATCCGGTTTCCGGTTCCCGCGATGTGCCGCCGGGAGAAACGGAGGTCCGGGTCCGTTTCAGCAAACCGATGGCGGACCAGTCATGGAGTTGGGCAACGGCATGGGAGAACTCCACGCCGGAATCACTGGGGCCGCCGCATTATCTGCCTGACCAGCGCACTTGCGTGATGAACGTCCGGCTCGAAACAGGCCGCGCGTATGCGTGGTGGCTGAACAGCGACAACTTCAAAAATTTCACCAGCCTCGCCGGACAGCCGGCGGTGCCCTATCTGCTGATTTTCCAGACCAAACCAAACTAAAATCATTCGCACTATGAAAATACAAATGTTGATCAGTTCACTTGTTATCGGCGCTATCTGCCAGTTTGCGCCGCAAACCGGCCGCGCGCAGGACATTGATTCCATTGCGCCGGTCGTCGTCAAAACCGTGCCGGAGGCGGGAAGCACCAATGTGCCGCCGGGCGAGATGGAAATTAAAGTTACCTTCAGCAAGGAAATGACCGACCAATCCTGGAGTTGGTCCACCGCCTGGGCAAACTCCACTCCCGAATCCGTCGGCAAGCCATACTATGACGCCGACCATAAAACCTGCGTCCTGAAGGTAAAACTGGAACCGGACAAAACCTACGGGTATTGGATCAACAGCCAGAACTTCCATGGCTTCCGGGATATTCAAAATCATCCGGCTCTTCCTTATTTGCTCACCTTCCACACCGGTACCCAATAACTCGAATTCTCATTCTACAATCATTTGACGGACGGATGGTTGGTCCGGTCTCATGAACACCCCTCTTCAGAGGGTGAATGAGGCGCGCCACAGAACCGTTTCAACCCGGATTTTGCATTGGCTTTCTCGCCCTCGCCCTTGCCCTTGCCCTCGGTTGAATAACTCTGGAAACCGTATCAGGCGCGGTATCCTCTGCCCCGTAACATCGTCTGCCAAAATGTGTTATGCGATTGGCTTCTTATCTAAGCGCCATTCCCCCGTCAGGGGTGGCAGTCTGACGATTGCATTGCGAATTCGGGTTTCAACTGTTTCCGCGCATTTCTCCAATCCTCTTGCCACCACCGCGCCTTTCCGTTTTTCGGCCTTCTCCATCTCCGCATTCGCGCTCACGCCCCCGGTTCTTCCCGCGCGACCTCGGCGGCATCCTTGTCCTCGCGCAAGCCGAGAAAGACCGGCTGGCGCAATTTCTCGTCGCGTGTCCATTCGGAGAATTTTATCTGGCAGACCATCTTGGGTTCGATCCAATGGCATTTTTTCATCTCCCTGGTTGTCATGCGCGGACTGTATCGGCTTCCACGCAACTCCGGCAAATTGACAAATGGGCAACGATCGCGCGCAATCTTCTTGAATTGCGCATGGAGGCTCGCCAATAATTTTGTGTCAAACCCCGTGCCCGCCTTGCCGCAAAATTTCAACCGCCCGTCTTCGTAAAATCCAACGAGCACTGCGCCGATATGTTGCCGGTCTGCCCTCGGGATCGGTGTAGCCGCCAATCACAAACTCCTGCTCGCGATGCAATTTCAATTTAATCCACGCTCCGCTGCGTTTGCCCGGCTCGTAGCGGGAATCCCGCCGCTTCCCGATCAGCCCCTCCAAGCCAAGCGTTCGGGCCTGCTTTAGCAATTTGACAGCGTTGTCACCGAGCGAATCGGAAAAGCGGATTAGTCCCGTATGTTCTTTCAAAATATGCTTGAGTCGCGCTTTGCGCTCAACCAGCGGCAATTGCTTCAAATCTTTGCCATTCAAATACAACAGGTCGAACGCATAGAAAAATATCGGCGGCCGCTCCTCCCCAAGTTCAAATGCCTGAAGCAACTGAAACGAGGATACGCCGTTTTTATCGAGTGCGACAATTTCGCCGTCAAGGACCGCATCGTCGGCTTCCAATTCCCCAATCGCTCCGGCAATCTCGGGGAATTTTTCATTGAAATCTTTTTCGTTGCGTGACAGCAGGCGGACGTCGCGGCCATTCTTCAGCGCCAGGGCGCGAAAGCCGTCGAATTTGATTTCATAAAGCCAATCGCCCGGCTCAGGCGGCGAACCCGCCAGCTTCGCCTTCATTGGCTCAACAAATTCCATGAACCTGCCACCGTGCCGCCCGGTCCGCGCTGTCGTTCGCTCTCTTCCAATTCCTATTGGAGAGGCCCGGCGAGAGGAGACGATTTTGGACAAACGCTTCCTTCCAAAACCAATTCTCATAAGCATCCTGCCTTTTGTTTTATTCCCCGTCCACCCTCCATCCTCAATCTTCGTTTCCCCATCCGATTACCATACCGCGAACGGGGCACTTGTTCAAACGTCTCCCACATTTACATTCGATGGCGGCGCTGATAGAACTGGCGGGTGCTCAAGAACGATGCTATCTGGAAACACCTCACTTCGCCGCGCCGGTTGTTTTTAATCGCCGGGCCGTGCGTCATCGAAAACGAAAGGCTGTGCCGTCAAATCGCCGCCACGCTGGTCAAGGCCTGCCGCGCCCTGGGCATCTTTTACGTTTTCAAAGCGAGCTTCGACAAAGCCAACCGCACTTCGGGCAAATCGTTTCGCGGGATCGGCCTCGAACGCGGATTGGAGATTCTCGCCAGCATCCGGGCGGAATTCGGCGTGCCGGTGCTGACGGACGTCCATAACGAGGCGCATGCCGCCGTGGCGGGCGAAGTGGCGGATATTTTGCAAATCCCGGCGTTTTTGTGCCGCCAGACGGACTTGATTGAGGCCGCCGCGGCCACCGGCCAGATTTTAAACATCAAGAAAGGACAATTCCTCTCGCCACAGGAGATGAGTCAGGTGGTGGAAAAGGCGCGGGCCGTCGGGGCGGAGAGAATCCTCCTAACCGAGCGTGGCACGACGTTCGGATATAACAATCTGGTGGCGGACATGCGCTCCATTCCCATCATGAAGGCATCGGGGTGTCCGGTGGTTTTTGACGCAACGCATTCGGTGCAGTTGCCGGGCGGCGGCGGGGACCGGTCGGCGGGCCAGCGGGAATTTGCGCCGGTGCTGGCGCGGGCGGCCTTGGCCGCGGGGGCGAACGGGCTGTTCATCGAAACGCATCCGCATCCGGAGAAGGCCCTCAGCGACGGGCCAAATATGGTGCCATTGGCGCAGATGCCGTCACTGCTCAAGGCGCTGCTGCGGGTTTTTAAGGCGGTGATGGCATGAAAATCTAACCACGGATGGGCGCGGATGGGCGCGGATGGGCGCGAATAAAACGAAAAAAGCGGCGGCAAACGAAAAAATTACAAATTATAAATCATTGAATATTCGGCCTTTTCAATCCGTGCCCATCCGTGGTTAAAATGAGTTTTACAAAATGAGCAAACCCATTCACGAAATCAAAAACGTCCCGGCAGCCGTTGAGAACGGCCACGGATCAACACGGATGGACGCGGATGAAAGACCCGATTTGCGTCGCGGCGGGGAACTCAAACTGATTTTGAAATCCGAGACGGAAAAAATTATCGGTTTTGCTTTTGACGTTTTGAATGAAGTTGGTCCGGGGCTGAACGAGAAAATTTATGAGAACTCGCTGACGGTTTTGTTCAAGCAAAATGATGTCGCCTTTGATCAACAGCGAAGATTTCCTGTTCTCTTTCGCGGTGTTAAGGTGGGCGAATTTATTCCAGACTTGATTGTTTTTGGTTCGGTAATTGTGGACACCAAAGTCATTGACCGGATCACCGCCCACGAGCGGGGCGAGATGTTGAATTATCTCCGCATCACCAAACTGCGGGTCGGATTGATTTTGAATTTCAAAAACGCCCGCCTGGAATTTGATCGCATTGTCTTATGATTTTTATCCGTGTCCATCTGTGTCCATCCGTGGTTAAAGAAATCATAAATCGTAAATGAACAAGATCCCTCCCCCCATGCGTTCCCGTCTGGCGCGCGTGAAATTGCTCCTGTGCGACGTGGACGGCGTGTTGACCGATGGCTCAATTTTCATCGGCGGCGAGCGCGAGGTCAAACGCTTCAATATCCGCGACGGCCTGGGTCTGGTGCTGGCGCGGCGAGCGGGCCTGAAAATCGGCTGGGTCTCGGCGCGTCCCTCCAACGCCACAAAATTGCGGGCCGACGAGTTGAAAATCCATTTTCTCATCCAGCAAGGCGACAAACTGGGCAAGTCGCGCGTGATTGAAGACTTGTTGGCGGCGGAAAAAATCGGCTGGGACGAGGTGTGTTTTATGGGGGATGACGTGGTGGATTTGGGGCCGCTGGCGAAAGCAGGCGTGGGAGTGGCGGTGGCGGACGCCCGCCCGGAAGCCAAGGCGGCCGCGGACTTCGTGACCCAGGCCGATGGCGGCCGCGGCGCGGTGCGCGAAGCGGTTGAAATGATATTGAAGGCGCAAGGAAAATGGGAGGCGGCGATTGAGATCTATAAAGAATGAAGACTCTAACCACGGAAAAGCGGCGTGGCGCTTCGCTTCCCGCCGCGCTCCACGCCGGCAAGCGAGTTCGTGAGCCTGTCCGCACATCGCCTTGCGTCGTGGAGTGCGGTGGCTGGCGGGGAAATGGGCTGACACCGCTTTCGAGATGCGACCCGCTTCCGCATTTCAAAGGTTTGCCGGGATTTGCAGCGCCTTCCCCAAAGCGGCGTGGCGCTTCGCTTCCCGCCGCGCTCCACGCCGGCAAGCGAGTTCGTGAGCCTGTCCGCACATCGCCTTGCGTCGTGGAGTGCGGTGGCTGGCGGGGAAATGGGCTGACACCGCTTTCGAGATGCGACCCGCTTCCGCATTTCAAAGGTTTGCCGGGATTTGCAGCGCCTTCCCCAAAGCGGCGTGGCGCTTCGCTTCCCGCCGCGCTCCACGCCGGCAAGCGAGTTCGTGAGCCTATCCGCACATCGCCTTGCGTCGTGGAGTGCGGTGGCTGGCGGGGAAATGGGCTGACACCGCTTTCGAGATGCGACCCGCTTCCGCATTTCAAAGGTTTGCCGGGATTTGCAGCGCCTTCCCCAAAGCGGCGTGGCGCTTCGCTTCCCGCCGCGCTCCACGCCGGCAAGCGAGTTCGTGAGCCTATCCGCACATCGCCTTGCGTCGTGGAGTGCGGTGGCTGGCGGGGAAATGGGCTGACACCGCTTTCGAGATGCGACCCGCTTCCGCATTTCAAAGGTTTGCCGGGATTTGCGGCGCCTTCCCCAAAGCGGCGTGGCGCTTCGCTTCCCGCCGCGCTCCACGCCGGCAAGCGAGTTCGTGAGCCTATCCGCACATCGCCTTGCGTCGTGGAGTGCGGTGGCTGGCGGGGAAATGGGCTGACACCGCTTTCGAGATGCGACCCGCTTCCGCATTTCAAAGGTTTGCCGGGATTTGCAGCGCCTTCCCCAAAGCGGCGTGGCGCTTCGCTTCCCGCCGCGCTCCACGACGCTGGCGCGACTTTTGAATGCACCAGGCCTCGCATTCAGTCTCTGTCGTTCCTTCGTCAATCGAACCGGGGGATTTGTCATTTTCGTTTCATGGCGATTCTGATTGCCGTACTATCCGCCGTTTCCATGAGAGAAGCAGTTGCCCAGCAGAGTTTGACCGCCAATGCAACGGATTTCACGTCCGTGGAGTATTATCCGGCGCCGGCGCAACACCAGATCAAGTCGCGGTTGTCCGGGACACAGGCTTCGCCGTTGCCCGGCGGTCTGCTGGTGATCAAACAATTCAAACTGGAGATGTTCAACACCAATGGCGAACCGCAGGCAATCGTCCGCGCGCCGGAATGCACCTACGACGCCGAGAACGGCGAGGCGAATTCGTCCGGACCGCTCTTTCTGCAAAACGGGGACGGAAAAATCCGGGTGCAGGGGATGGGGTTTTCGTGGCGGCGGGCAGACTCGTTTTTGATGATTTCGAATGATGTGAATACGGTGGTGGAAGGCCCGGCCACCGTGCAGGAACGATGATGAAAGATTGAAGATGAAGAAACACGCAATGAAGAGTAAAGAATTTTAAACACGGACCCCGCAGCGCGCGAGAGATGAACACGAATGGGTGGGAAAATGACTAATGATTAATGAATTTCCAATGACGAATCGCCAAACCGCCGCCACAGTTCGCAGCGCCGAGGGGGCGAGCGTCCCCGCGAGCCGAAATAGTGTGGGCTGCGGGGGCTCACCGCCGCTTTTTGAAAGTGAGGCTCAAGTATCGCGCTCCAAACGCTCCGCGACTGCCAACCGGCCGTCAACCAGCCGACGGCTCTCCTGTATTTCGTGGTTGTTCCGTTTTCAGGCTTTCCACTTTGCCGGACTTTCGCGGTGCGCCGCCGTTCTTTTCTTTCTGTCCCTGGCGCCGTTTTTGGGCGCGCAAACGAATGCAATTCCGCTGAACTGGCTGGTGATCACCTCCCGGACGGGCGCATTTGACGCGAACGCCCGCGCCGCGGTTTATGACGGCGACGTGTTGGTGAAAGATCCGCAAATGAAGCTGCGGTGCCAATGGATGAAAGCAACGATGCCGCTTTCCGGCGGACGCATCAACCACATCGTTTGCAAAACGAACGTGGTGATTGATTATACGGACCAGAAGGGCCAGACTAATCATATTACTTCCGACCAGGCGGTCTATGATTACAACGTACAGGACAGCGTGACAAATGAGACGATCACGTTCACGGGAAATCCCCGATTGGAAAACGCACAGATGATCAGCACGGGCGATCCGATTGTTTGGAACCGACAAACCGGGGCGGTGGACGTGACGGGCGAAAAGATGATTATAAAAGGGGACCTCGGCGCGGTGCCCGGACGCACGAATGGGGCGGTGAAACCGAAGAACGGCGCCGCCGGAATGACTAATCCCTCAGCCCTGATGACTGATTAATTTCCCAAACCATAATGACTGGAAAAATGGCCAGATGAGCGAGACCGCCCCCAATCCGCAAACAAAGAGAACATCCACCGCCCCAGCCGCGGCGGTGGCGACGGACGGCGTCCTGCTGGCAACCCAAAATCTCGTCAAGCAATATCACCGGCGACGCGTGGTCAACGGCGTTTCCGTGAAGGTCGGCGCGGGCGAAATCGTCGGCCTGCTCGGTCCGAATGGCGCGGGCAAGACGACGACATTCAACATGGTCGTGGGCATCGTCAGGCCGGATGAAGGCGGGGTGATATTTCAAGGACATCAGATTTCCAATCTGCCCATGCATAAACGCGCGCGGCTCGGCATCGGTTATTTGACGCAGGATCCGTCGGTGTTTCGCAAGTTGACGGTCGCGGAAAACATCCTGGCAATATTGGAGACGTGCAAGTTGTCGGGCGCGGAGCGGGCGGTGCGGCTGAAGTATCTGCTGGAGGAACTGGACCTGACGCCAGTGGCCGGGAGCAAGGCGTATCAGTTGAGCGGGGGCGAAAAGCGGCGGCTGGAAATCACCCGCGCGCTCGTCACCAGCCCCAGGTTACTGCTGCTGGATGAGCCATTTGCCGGGATTGATCCCATCGCAAAGTTCGAGGTGGGAAAAATCGTCCGGCGGTTGAAGGCCCGCGGGCTGGGGATTTTGATTACGGACCATGATGTGCGGGAGATGCTGAAGATCATTGACCGGGGTTACATCATTTACAAGGGCCAGGTGCTGGTCGAGGGCAGCGCGGAATTCTTGGCGAATGATCCCAAGGCGAGGGAGATTTATCTCGGGCCGGAGTTTAATCTCTGAGGAAAATCCCGCTGGGTTTCACCCCCGGAAAACGGCATTAAAATGCAGGTGACATTTTCAAATGCCGCGAATAAAATCGCGCCATGCAACGGCAATCTGTCACCGTTGAGCAATTTTACAAAGAGCACGGCGCGGCGCTGGAAATGCGCCTGCTCGCCGGCGATGCAAATTTGAAGCGCATCATCCGTGAGCCAACGGTGAACCGGCCGGGGCTGGCCCTGAGCGGGTTCACCCGTTATTTCGCCTACAAGCGCGTGCAGGCCGCCGGCCACGCCGAGGTTTTTTATCTGCGCTCCCTCTCCACCAAGGAACGCGAAACGCGCTATGCCTATTTGTTCGCCTACAAAATCCCCTGTATCGTCTTCAGCCGCAGCTTGAAACCAGACACTGAATTCTTGCAGGCGGCGGCCACCGCCAATGTTCCGCTGTTTCAGACGCCCATGGTGACGATGAAATTCATCAACCTGGCGACGCTGGCGCTCGAAATGATGTTTGCGCCGCGCGGCACGGAGATGGGTAGCATGGTGGATATTCTCGGCGTCGGAGTGTTAATCAGGGGCGAAAGCGGCATCGGCAAGAGCGAAGCGGTGCTCGCCCTGATCGAACGCGGTTACAGCCTGGTCTCCGATGACGTGACGCGCGTGACCCTGATGGACGGGCGCGAGGTGATTGGCACGAGCTCCGAGTTGACGCGCAGCCACATGGAAATCCGCGGCATCGGCATCATCAACGTGGCGGCGATGTTCGGGGTCAAGAGCATTCGCAAGGAGAAAAGCCTCGACTTGGTGATTTCGCTCAAGTTTTGGGACGAAGTGGCCGAGGTCGAGCGGCTGGGAATCGAACAGGAATTTGTGAAGGTGCTGGGCGTGGAGGTGCCGCATATCGTCATCCCCGTGCGACCGGGACGGGACCTGGCGCGATTGATCGAAGTGGCGGCCTTTCAGACGAAATTGAAAATGTCCGGCTACAACGCGGCCCAGGAGCTGAATGAAAGGCTGATTGAGCACATGAACCCGGAATATCCGCCGGCTGATATAAAAAATCAGTGGCATTTTGATTCTCAAATAGTTACCATAATGAGCAAACCCATGAGCGCGAAAAAATTGCCGGAGGGCGATTTTCTGACCAAGGAAGTCGTCATCGCCAACAAGCTCGGCATTCATGCCCGTCCGGCGGCGCTCTTCGTGAAAACCGCCAATCGGTTTGCCTGCGATATTTTTGTCGAAAAGGACGGCGAGAAAATCAACGGCAAAAGTATCATGGGATTGATGATGCTCGCGGCCGGTCCCGGAAGCCGATTGACGCTGCACGTGCGCGGGGACGACGCTCCGGCCGCAATCGCGGAACTTTCGGCCCTTGTCCAGCGGAAATTTGATGAAGAGTGAAAACAGGGGGGAACAAAATTCTTCCGATCCTCTGGTTTCTGTTATGGATGAGGCGTGTGCGCTGAAGAGAATTTATCCCGTGAGGGATCATTGGAAATAGCCCGGCATTTTCAACGCCAGGACCCGATCGCCAATGGGACCTTCGGCAAGGGATTACCAATCAACCTTCGGGATGTTCCAACAGTTCACGGAGTCGCCGTGCCAGGGACGCGGGAATTTTTTCAATCCAGCTTGCCCCGGCTAGACCCACATCAATCAAATCCCGCAAATGGACGCGGTCTTTGTCGCGAAATGAGGTCAGCTTCATCCGCACAAGCGCGTCAAGCGAGAGAAGACGAAAAGTTTCAGTTTCTTCGGATTCGGAAACGTCCGGCGCGGGCGCGGAATAATCTGGCCGGACTTTCTCAGCGGCGAAAACAATGTGGACCGCGTCGCGCGCCCCGGCCTTTTCGCCGTCGAGAAACAGATCCATTCCTGCCGCGTGGCGATAAACGAAACCGGCGTGTTCAAGTGCCTGGCGCGCCGCGGGCAGGTCGGCCCGCCGTAAAATAATGTCCACGTCCCGGGTATTGCGCGCGGCCGCTTCTTCAACGCGCGAAACCCAGGCGGCCACGGCATTGTCACCGGCCACCGCGTAAGGGATGTTGGCGCTTTTCAGGGCGCGCGCCGCGCGGAGCAGGCGTCCGCGGACTTTTTCAATCGCATGGCTCATGCGCTGCCACGATACGGCGTAAGTGGCGACGGCCATAAGCCAGCGTCAGTTTTCAAAATATTCCCGCGGGTCAACGATTTTTCCCGCAATGGCGCTCGCGGCAACGGTGGCCGGCGAGGCGAGAAACACCTGCGATTCCTTGTCGCCCATGCGACCCGGGAAATTGCGGTTCGTGGCGCTGATGCACTTGATGCCGGGCTTGTTGATGCGGCCAAAGGTGTCCACCGGCCCTCCCAGGCAGGCGGCGCACCCGGCATTTTCGGTCATCTGTACCCCGGCATCCGTGAGAATTTGCCAAATCGTCTTGTCACCCCATCGGGTGCTCTGCAAGTCATGGACAATCTCCGGCGTGGCCGGGACGCCGAAGGTGTCAATGGCCACGTGTCTGCCGCGAAGCACGCGGGCAAACTCGACAAAGTCGCTCGTCTTGCCGCCGGTGCATGAGCCGACGTAAGCGCGGTCCAATTTGATGTGGCCCAGTTCCCTCGCTTTCTTGCGCTGGCCGGGATCGGGATGACACGCGACGGTCGGTTCGAGCGCGTCAAGGTTCACCGTCAATTCATAAACGAACTTTTGTTTCTTGTCCGGCTCCACAGGGTTGTAGGCCGCCTTGGTGCCATTCAATTTCACGCGCGCGTCCACATATTCCTGCGTGCGGCCGTCATATTCAAAAACCCCATTCTTACCACCCGCCTCTATCGCCATGTTGGCAATGGTCATCCGGTCGTCAATCGAAAGATTCGCCGCGCCTTCGCCATCAAATTGCATGGCGCGATACGTCGCCCCGTCGAAGCCGATTTCCCCAATGCAATGGAGGACGATGTCCTTGGCCATGACACCGGGCTGTAACTTGCCTTCGAGGCGGAAATGCATGGTTTCGGGGACCTTGAGGAGCAACTTGCCCGTCCCCATCACAAAACCGGCGTCGGTGTTGCCAATGCCGGTCGCGAATTCGTTGAAGGCCCCCGCCATGCAGGTGTGCGAGTCGGTGCCAAAAAGAACTTCACCCGGACGCGTGTGGCCTTTGGCCGGAAGCGCCGTATGGCAAACCCCGGCGTATTGCGAGCCGTATTGCCGCTGCAACATCCCTTTCGACGAATCGAAATGCCAATGCCCGTTCGGGTCGTCAATCACATCGTAAAAATACGGCAACCCCTGCTCTTTCACAAAATCGCGGAGGATGTCCACGTTCCGGTTGGATTTCGAGTCGGCCGTGAAAATGTAATGGTCCGGAATGATCACGATCTTATTTTTGTCCCAGACTTTGGCGCTCTTGCCGAACTCGCGCTTGAAGACGCCAATCGTGCCTGGACCGCAGACGTCGTGGGTCATCAGCACGTCGGCGTTGACCCAGATATTGTCGCCGGCCTGGACCTTGGATTTGCCTGCGGCCCGCGCGAGGAGCTTTTCTGTCAGTGTCATAGACACTGGAACGTATCCGATGCCGGGGCGAAGTTCAAGACAAGCTTGAAGGTGGGGCCATTGGAGCGGTGCAGATCAAACTTCCTCGCCCGTGTCGCGTCGAAGCGAAGCGAAGACGGACCTCGGGGGAGAGGATTGAGGTGAGGGGGCGCGCACGGAAGAAAACCAGAATGTTCATCGTTGTTGCCTCACCCGATTGCGCGTCCGCCTGAACTTCCTCTCCCCATCGGGGGAGAGGATTGAGGTGAGGGGGCACGCACGGAAGTAAACCAGAATGCTCATAGTCGTTGCCTCACCAAATTGCGCGTCCGCCTGAACTTCCTCGCCCCCTCGGGGGAGAGGATTGAGGTGAGGGGGCACGCACGGAAGTAAACCAGAATGTTCATCGTTGTTGCCTCACCCGATTGCGCGTCCGGCCAAACTTCCTCTCCCCCTCGGGGGAGAGGATTGAGGTGAGGGGGCACGCACGGAAGTAAACCAGAATGCTCGTAGTCGTCGCCTCACCCGATTGCGCGTCCGTCCAAACTTCCTCTCCCCTTCGGGGGAGAGGATTGAGGTGAGGGGGCACGCACGGAAGTAAACCAGAATGCTCATAGTCGTTGCCTCACCAAATTGCGCGTCCGCCTGAACTTCCTCGCCCCCTTGGGGGAGAGGATTGAGGTGAGGGGGCACGCACGGAAGAAAACCAGAATGTTCATCGTTGTTGCCTCACCCGATTGCGCGTCCGTCCAAACTTCCTCTCCCCCTCGGGGGAGAGGATTGAGGTGAGGGGGCACGCATGGTAAGTAAGGCAGAATACTCAAGAAGACGGATCCCCTCTCCGCTCCCATCGGATGGGAGGGGAGAGGGTCAGGGAGAGGTGTGGGTCCCCTCGGTTCATGGGGAGGACGCGATTTAAAAAACATGGCCTCATCAATCGTAAATCATAAATCGTAAATCCTCCGGAAGCTTCTTGGAGGTGGAGAATTTTGCGAAACCTTTCACCAAGACACGAGCGGCGCAGTGCGCCATGCTGGCTGTCCCGATCGTAGCCGCGGCGAAGACGGATCCCCTCTCCGCTCCCATCCGATGGGAGGGGAGAGGGTCAGGGAGAGGTGTGGGTCCCCTGCGGTTCATGGGGAGGACGCGATTTAAAAAACATGGCCTCATCAATGTAAAGCGAAAACGAAAGTTCGTGCGGAAGTTCTGCAATTTGGAAATTTCATGGAAATCTCCAGGTAAATCGAGGCGGCGCAGGCTGCGAGCCATAGCTCGCTGCGCCGCCGATCGTAGCCGCGGCGAAGACGGATCCCCTCTCCGCTCCCATCCGATGGGAGGGGAGAGGGTCAGGGTGAGGTGTGGGGTCCCCTCGGTTCATGGGGAGAGCTGAGCTGTCCTGTGACTGAGCGAAAACGAAGCCAAAACCCAAAAGATCCGTTGCTCCTTTTCCCCCAACCGAATGGCTACAATTTTTCTGAAAATGCGCCCGGCAGATCGTTTATACGGCCATGAAAATCGTAAGCACCACAGGCAGAGCATCTTATAATCATAAAACCCCTTGCATTTCAGCTATTTCAGCTTCTTTTAGGGTTTTCTTTCTCCACCGCTGCAAAAATTTTATTTTGTCTCTTTTTCGGGCAGCGCCGCGTCAGGTACGTTCTGAGCATGCAGCCGCCAGGATTTCCATGATCCGGGTCGGCGGCGTGTGAGGGTCAACAGAATTGGGGATGTTAAATGGGGGAAACCAGGCGTAGTTTGTGGGCGTCCAATGATTCAATGAATCGAATCACGCGCAGAAAATTTATCGGACGCGCGGCCATTGGGTCCGCGGCGGCGATGATGTTTCCGAACATTTTGCGGGCGCAGAAATCCGCGGCGCGCAAGCCCAACGTTTTGTTTTTGATGTCGGACGACATGCGCGTGGAACTGGGCTGTTACGGGAGCATGTTCCAGGCGAAGACGCCAAACCTGGACGCCTTGGCCAAATCCGGCGTGCGGTTTGACCGGAATTATTGCCAGTTTCCGCTGTGCAACCCATCGCGCGCCTCCCTGTTGACGGGACGAAATCCGACGAAGACCGGCGTGCTGGGAAACCGCACGGATTTTCGCGCCGCGCATCCGGACTGGACGAGCCTGCCGCAGTTGTTTCGGGAAAACGGTTACGTTTCCGTGCGCGCCGGGAAAATATTCCATGGCGGCATCGATGATCCCAAGGCGTGGGACGTGGCCACGGCCTGGACGGAGGCGGACGAGGGGGGGATGCAGTCAAACGGAGTGGGACACGTTTTCGACACGTCAAAAATCGCGGAACATTTGCCGGCCGATTTACGTTCGCCGAAGTTTGCGCCGCCGTCCGATGATGAGACGGAGGGCCGGAAGCGCGCGATGTATTCCGACCGGATTGTGCTGCTTGACGGCAACGGCGAAGGCCACGGCGATTATCACACCGCCGACCATACGATCGCGAATCTGCAGAAATACAAGGACCAGCCGTTTTTCATCGCGTGCGGATTTGTGAAGCCGCACAGTCCGCCAACGGCGCCGGAAAAGTTTTTTGACATGTATGACCCCGACAAAATCAAGTTGACGCCGGATTTTGCCGCATGGCCGACAGTGCCGCTGGGATTTCCGAAGGCCGCCATCCGCCCGCATAACGCCGATTTATTTATCGGACGGGGAGCCAGCGAGGCCGAGGCGCGGGAAGTCATTCGCGCTTATATCGCTTCAATTTCGTGGACGGACTGGAACATTGGCCGGGTGCTCGGGGAATTGGACCGGTTGGGATTGCGCGACAATACCATCGTCGTTTTTCTCGCCGACCACGGGTATCAGCTTGGTGAGAAGGGGAAATGGTCGAAAGCCGGTTCGTTGTTTGAGATGGGCACGCGGGTGCCACTGATGATTTCTGCACCCGCCGCCAAAGGCAGGGGCCAGAGCTGCACGCGGATTGTGGAGTCGCTCGATTTGTATCCCACTCTGGTGGAATCTTTGCGGCCTGCCGAAACCGCCGGAGTTGGAGGGAACGAGTTTTACATCGCTGTTGGATAACCCGGCGGGGTATTGGGACAAGCCGGCGTTGAGCATCTGGAGCGAGGATGGAAAGACAATCCACGGAACGGCGGTGCGGACGGAGCGATGGCGCTATGCCGAGTATGGCAAAGACGGTGAGAACGGAGCGATGCTGCTGGATCCCCATGGTGATCCGCTTGAATTGAAAAATCTGGCGGACGACGAGCAATATAAGTCAGTCTGTGCGGGGCTTTCGGCGTTGACGAGGGGGTATGCGGCCACGTTGGCGTAGCCAAAGAAAAGCGAGGATGGAGGATTTAAGATGGAGCGGGATATTTTGATCTGAGGCGGCATGCGGCTGTTCAGGATTCAGTGCGCGATTCAATTCTTTAAACGCTCAAATCCATGCCGGTGACCGGATTCAGGGGAACAGCCTTCAAATATCCCGGAACCAAATCAGTGGCGCTTGCCGGCGGCTTGCCTTTGTCCAATTCGTAAGCACGCGCCGCCAGGTCAATTATCGCCTGCCGCGTCTTGAGCACTTGAGCGTTGAATTTTCGTTCTGTTGCTTGAATCACGGCAGCGGTGTTTCGCCGTGTGAAGATTCGCTCGAGATCGTTGCGAAAACCGGGAAATGCGCGATACGACCAACCTTGTTCCCGCTGCATCACCTGTGCAAAGGTCTGCCGTTGGGCATCCAACGTTTCCAACTCCGACGCAGCTTTGCGACAGGACGCGGCATTCAGTTGAGGCATCATGTCTTGCAATTGGCTTGCGCCAATCGCTTCAATCGCCGTGCCGACGAGTTGATCAATTAAAACGCCGCCGCGGGCCGATGCGTTCGCCAGGCGAATCGTCTCCAGATAGGAACGGGCGGCATCGTCGGGGCGATCGTTCATTTCCGCGAGTTCGCCTTCGGCGACGAATGCCCTCGCCAGTTTTTTTAAATCCGACAGTTGATCCAGGTGAGCTTCAATGTAATTGGTGGAGAATTGCACCGGCACGGCGCATTCATTGTCCAATGCCGCGCGCCCCATTGATAACGCCGCGGAATTCTGGGAAACCAATTGGGCCAATTGCCGTTGATCCATCTTTTCATAATCAATGGTATCGCCCGAAACCATTTTCCCCGCCTTGACTAGATTGGCGTATCCGTTTTGAGCCGGCAACGGAGGCCAGGCGGGCAAATCGTCGGTGACAAAAATGAAACATCCGAACAGAACGATGAACGGAAATGCCAGAATGAAAACCAACAAAAACCGGTTGCGAACGCTCTGCTGCATAAGGCGCAGCTTGGCGAATAGGCCGCGGACGTCAATGTTTTAGATGCGCGGGACGTGGACGTTGAGCGTAAACACCATGCGGAGCGATTCGATCCCGTTCGGATAAGAATGCCTCTCGCGTGTCGCCAACGCCATCTACAAATTGTCGCACGATGGGGTCTGCGCTGTTAAAGATCTGGTCGGGCGGTCCGTTGGCGTGGACCTTTCCTTGATGCAGCATGATGATATGCTGCCCAAGCTGCCGCGCACAGCGCATGTCGTGGGTCACCACCACCGTGGTTACGTGCAACCGGTCGCGTACACTCAGCATCAACTGGTCAATACTGTCGGAAACGATTGGATCCAGACCGGTTGTCGGCTCGTCGTAAAGGACAATTTGCGGTTCATAGACAATGGCCCGCGCCACTCCAACCCGCTTTCTCATGCCGCCCGACAATTCCGAGGGGTTTTTATTTTCCGTGCCGGGCAAGTCCACCACATCCAAAGCCGTGGCGACGCGCCGGGCAATTTCCGCGTCGCTCAATTCCCGGTTGCGCCGGAGCGCGAACGCCACATTTTCTGCCACAGTCATCGAGTCAAAGAGCGCCGCGCTCTGGAACACCATTCCAAACTTCAGGCGGACGCGCAATAACTGCCGCTCGTTCATCGGCGCGATGTTTTCTCCATCAATCAACACCTCGCCGGAGTCGGGTTTCATCAGGCCGATAATATGTTTGAGCAGGACGCTTTTGCCGCCGCCGCTGCGTCCGATGATGGCGACCGACTCGCCGCGTTCAATCCGGAAACTGACGTCATCGAGGACATTTTGCGCGCCAAAACTCTTTCGCAAATCACGGACTTCAATCATCAGGCTCAACATATCAAAAGGCGGCGGCTTGGCGAGTTTTAGAATTTAAAAAACGACGAATTGCTGAACAGACTCGGCCGGGCGTTGTCTCAACCGATGATGAGAATAACAAGAGTTGTCGTGCCGTGGGCGGAGGGCCTGCACCTTCGGCCTGCGGCGAAGCTGGTGCGAACCGCCCGATATTTCCATTCCAGGATTTTTCTGAAACGCGGGGGCAAAATAGCGGATTTGCGAAGCATATTGAGCGTGCTATCCTTGTGCGCCACCATGGGAATGACTCTGGACCTCGAAGCGACGGGTGAAGACGAGCACGCTGCCGCGCGGGCGGTTGAACAGGTGTTTTCGCTTCAGACTGCTGCCGATTCGCTCAATGCCGTGACGCCGTTGGCCGGATCTTCTAAATCTAAACGCTAATTTCTCCTCGACTGGCCCGAGCCTTTGCCGAAGATCAAGTGATCCAGGGAACATTTTCCTCCTCCGGCAAGCAACAAGGCGACAAATCCGGCGAGATAAATAAACGCCAATTCGCCGCCTCTCAAGGACTTATGAACCATGAAAAATGCCACGGCCATGTCAATGACAAGCGTCAGCGCGGCAAAACGCGTCAATAAACCCATTGCCAGCAGCAACGCGCCCGCCGCCTCGGCAAAAACGACGAGGCCGAGGCTCGCCTGATGGCCGATATGGAACGGGTCAAAAAACATCGGCGCCATTTGATTGAAGTTATTTATTTTTTCCACGCCGTGGTGCAGCAACATCGTCAAACCCAGCCAGAGACGCAGAGCGAGCAGCCCTAAACTGGTCATGGTTGAGTCATTGCCGGGAGCGAATATTTTTTTCATGGGATTTCAGTGTCTAGATTTTGTGAATCAAATCAGACGAGACGAAACGGGCCTTGGGAATTTTTGCATACTTGTCATCTGCCCCCCTATACCCCAGCGCGCACGCCACCACGGTCGTGTAGCCCCCGTCGAGCAAACCAAGCACGCGGTCATATTCCGCAGGAACAATGCCCTCCATCGGACAGGCGTCAATTCCCAAAACCGCGGCGCTGGCCATTAATATGCCCAACGCGATAAAAGCCTGCCGGGTGGCCCATTCGTGCGCCGTTTTTCCGCGCGAGCCATGGACGACGTCGCCAACCATCATGCCGCGATACACGGTCAATGATTCCGCCGGAACGCCACGGACTTCGGACAAGCGTTGAATCCACCGGTCCACGTCAGCTTCGGACAATTTAGTCCGCGCGGTGAACACGACATAATGCGAGCAATCCACTACTTGCGGCTGGTTCCGTGAATGGGAGAGCAACTCCGCGCGCTTTTCCGCGTCGGTCATCACGATGAATTTATACGGCTGCAGGCCATAGGAGGTTGGGGTGAGCACCAATGCGCGCTCCAAAGCTTCCCACATATTATGGGGAATTTTCTTCGACTGGTCGAAACGCTTGGTTGCGTAACGCCATTCGAGCGCTTTGAGGAGTTCGTGGGGATCCATGTGAAATGAAAATGCCACGGGCGGGAGAAAAATCAATTTTTAATCCGACGCCGGCGTTGACGGGAATATATTCCAGAAATTGCCGATTGCCGATTTGGATTTTGAAATTAGTCATTCTCGCGTCGCTTCACGCTTCATTTTCCTGTTTTCATTCGCCTTCGGCGCTCCTACATTCGCCGCATGACCAGCCTACGTGTGCGCCGCGCGACGATTGAAGACCTCGTCACCTTGCGCAGCATCTGGGTTTCCATGCGACTGCCAGCGGATGAATTGGAAAAACGGCTGAAGGAATTTCAGGTGGTCGAAGCCGACGGCCGGTTATTCGGCGCGATGGGCATCCAATTTTCGGGCCATTACGCTCTGCTTCACAGCGAGGGCTTTTCGGATTTTTCCGCCGCCGACACGGCGCGGGAATTATTTTGGGACCGCGTCCAAACCCTCGCCGCCAATCATGGCGTTTTCCGGATTTGGACGGCGGAAAGCTCTCCGTTTTGGAAGCGCTGGGGGTTTCAGCCGCCGACGGAGCAGACCCTTTCACGCCTGCCTCAACACTGGAAGGTCTCTGGCGAAAAATGGCTGACGCTTCAATTAAAAGATGAAGACGCCGTGGCCGAGGCGCTCCAAACCAAATTCGCCGGGTTTATGGATTCCGAAAAACAACAGACAGCGCGAATCGAAGAAAAAGCGAGGGCCTTGAAGACGGTTATCATTGCCGTCGGTTTCGGAATTTTTTTTATCTGCATTGGACTGGTGATTTATCTGCTCAGACATCGCAATCCATTTTCGGAATAATCGGCGCAAATTCGTCCGCGTGGTAGGAACTACGCACCATCGGGCCGCTGGCGACGTGGACAAATCCAAGTTGTCTTGCCGTACGGCCCAGCGCGGCAAATTGCTCCGGTGAAACAAATTCCTTCACCGGCAAATGCCGGAGCGTTGGCTGCAAGTATTGGCCGAGCGTGAGAATGTCACAATTGGCCGCGCGCAAATCCTCCATTGCCGCCACGACTTCGTTCACGGTTTCCCCCAGACCGAGCATCATGCCGGACTTTGTATAGATTGAATCGTTCCCCGCCTTCGCCCTTTTCAAGACACTCAAACTCCGGTCATAGGTGGCGCGATGGCGGACGGACGGCGTCAGACGCCGGACAGTTTCCATGTTGTGATTAAAGATATGCGGGCGCGCGAGCAGGACCGTTTCGATGGAGGCGTCGCTGTCATTGAAATCCGGCACGAGCACTTCAATGATGATTCCGGGGTTTAATTCGCGGACTTTTTCAACCGTTCGGCGGAAATGCTCCGCGCCGCCATCTTTCAAATCGTCGCGAGCGACGCCGGTAATGACGACGTGTTTCAATTTCATCCGCGCCGTCGCTTCAGCCACGCGCACCGGCTCATCCGCTTCGAGCGGTTGGGGTTTGGCGGTGGTGACGGCGCAAAATCCGCAGGCGCGGGTGCAGCGGTCGCCGGCAATCATGAACGTGGCGGTGCCTTTGCTCCAGCATTCCCAATGATTCGGGCATTTGGCGCTTTCGCACACGGTGTGCAGTTTCAATTCATCAAGCAATGAGCGCGTGCGCGCAAAGCTGTCTGAGGTCGGCAGGGTGACGCGCAGCCATTCCGGCAGGCGCGGTCGCGGTTTCAATTCGGTCGCAGTCATTTATGTCCCAAAAAATACGCAAATTCTTCCGGAAGTGAAATGGGAATATTTTTGACCGCACAAAATGCTGGCTTTGGCACAATGCCGAGGCCTATTTTTGTAGAATAATGAGCGCTTCCGCCGTCGCGCCGCCTATTGAAGCAGGCAAATCGTCCGCCGGGACTCAGGAACATAAAATTATATTTTTATTGTGCATCCTGGCGGCAATCCACGTTTTCATCTATTCTGCCGCCTTTCCCTTCTTCAATAACGTGGACGAGCCGATTCATTTCGATTTGGTCCTGAAATATTCCCATGCCGCGATTCCGCGCGGGCCTGAAAAATTGTCCCAGGATTCAGCCATTTACTTGTCGCTTTACAGTTCACTGGCTTATTTCGGCGCGCCGGACAGGCTGCCCGGCGGCAAATTTCCCCCTCCGCCCTGGAGCCAGCCACCCGAAACGGTGCGTCAGAATTTACAAATCAATGTTCCGGCCTGGCAAACGCAGGATAATTACGAAGTTCCACAACCGCCCCTCTATTACGCGCTGGCCGGCATGTGGTGGGACTTGGGCAAAAGGTTCGGGTTTCATGATGAACAATTGCTCTATTGGTTGCGGTGGATGAACATCCTGGTCGTCGTTGCCTTGGTCTGGATTGCCGACGCCACGGCCCGGCTTCTCTTTCCGCAAGATTATTTTGTTCAATTCGCCGTTCCCCTGCTGGTGGCCTTCATGCCGCAAACGGCGTTTTATTCCATCGAGAACGACGTCTTATCGCCCCTATGCTGTGGAATCGCCTTTTTTTGCATCTTGAAATGGTTTCAGAAGGACCCTCCCAATCCCCGTTGGGCCGCTGCAGCTGGCCTCGCGTTTGCAGCGGCTTTTCTCACCAAAATGTCCAATATTCCGATCCTGGCAGTTGCGGCGATATTCATTTTGTTCAAAACGCTGCAATATTTCGCAGGCGGCAAAATCCGCGGTGAACTTGCCGCGCTGTTGGCATTTTCGGCATGCGCTGCTCCGCCAATCATCGTCTGGATGCTCTGGAGCAAAATCCACTTCGGCTATTTCACCGGCTCCAAATTGATCACCGACCATTTCGGCTGGACAGTAAAACCGTTTGCTGAATGGTGGGGGCATCCGATTTTTTCGCCACGCGGGCTTGCGATATATTTGTCGGGACAATTATCCAGCTTCTGGCAGGGCGAATTTTATTGGCATAACCAGCCAATGACCTCACCAGCGGCGAATGTTATTTATGCAACTCTATCGCTGCTTTTGCCCGCGGCCGCGGTGTTGGCGCTGTTTCGGCGGTCCAATGGCGCGACTTCCTTCCAACGCGAGGCCCTCTTTTTCGCGTTGATTATTTTTATCGCCCTGCTCGGATTCTACGCGCTTTTGTCCATCATCTACGATTTTCACAATTGCCCCAACCCGTCGCGCACCCATCCGTATTACGTCTGCGGACGTCTGGTGCTCGGCGGGTTGATTCCGTTTCTCTTGCTGTTTGTTTATGGCTTGCACTGTCTGCTGGCCCGTTTCGGGAACGTCCTCAAATTCTCGGTGCTGACGGCCATGGTTTTGCTGATGCTTGCCTCTGAAATGGCCACAAATTGGCCCGCCTTTTCCAACGAATTCAATTGGTTCCATTACCAATAGGGCCTCGCCGATCGCATTCATTTCTGCGCCGCGATCTTCTTCCAAAACGACTCAAGTTGGTCCGGGCCGAAATCGGCGAGAATTTTGCCGTCCACGTCAATCACGGGCGCAAAAGTTTGGCCGGAGAGTCTCACCATTTCGTCATAAGCCTCGCGGTCGTAAATCACGTTGAACGTTTCGTATTTGGCGCCGTGCGCGTCGAGCCAGCTCATTGCCCGATCGCACCAGGGGCAATAAGGTTTGATAAAAAGCCGTATCACAAAATCGTGCGGGGAGTTTATCACCACACCATCCATTCGTCGAGTTGGCGCCGCGGGTCACCCGCAAACAAGGGGTTTGACTCCGCTTAACAGCAACGGTAGATTCAAGCGAATGCTGGCTGCCGAAACCAAAGGGGCGAGGGCGGAGGTTGCCCATGCGCCAAGCGATGACCCGAACTGTTCCTGGAAAAAAATCACGGAACACGTCGAACCATTTTTACAGGCGGTGGGCGGACAGCTGATCCTCCAAGTCACGGATTTTGACCCAAAGATTGTGCCCTACGCTCAATATGCGCTAAACGGGAATGGGAAGCATTTGCGCCCGACCCTGGTGGCGCTGTCGGCCAATTCCATCGGCAATATTTCCCCGGCGCATATGACCGCCGCGGTCATCATCGAAATGGTCCATTTAGCCACGCTGATTCACGACGACGTGATGGACGAGGCGCAAATCCGGCGCGGCAAACCCACGCTGGCGGCGACCTGGGGCAATGAAATCGCTGTATTGTTCGGGGATTGTTTGTTTGCGCAGGCCCTGAAACTGGCGGCGAGCTTCCCCACGCCGGAAGTTTGCCGCGCGGTGGCGATGGCCACGAACACGGTTTGTTCCGGCGAAATTTTACAAACGCAATACCGGCGGAATTTTGAATTATCGCAGCGTGAATACTTTCGGGTCATTGAGATGAAAACGGCCGAATTATTCACGCTTTCCTGCGATTTGGCGGCGTTTTTATGCGAAGCAAAACCTCGGCAACGCGAGGCCTTGCGCCAATTTGGCGCGGCATTTGGAACCGCCTATCAAGTTTATGATGATTGCGTGGATTTATTCGGAACGGAATCCGACGCCCGGCAAGTCGCTCGGCACCGACTTGGCCAAGGGCAAATTAACCTGGCCGCTTCTCCTGGCTTGGGATCGCGCGGACGACGGCGACCGCCGTAACTTGGAAAGTTTGATTCAGAAGTGGCAATCGGATAATCTTCCCGCCGTGAATGCACTTCTCACAAAATACGGGACGTTTGAGCCTTCGTTGGAGGTCGTGGAAAATTATCTGGACCGGGCTCGACGGGCGTTAAATATCCTGCCTAAAAGCGAAGGTCGCGCCCATCTTTGCAATTTGACTGAATTTTTAGCGCAACAAATTGAGACTTTGGCTGTTTGTGTATAAAGCATGATTATGGCCGAACCCATCGAACGCCGGGAGACAAAAACGCCCGCGCCGGAAGAAGAATCAGCGCTGGTCACCCGCGCGCGCCGCGGTGATTTGGGCGCATACGACGAGTTGATCAAGCGTTACCAGGAGCGCATCTACGCGACGATTTACCACATGACCTCGAACCACGAGGACGCCAATGATCTGGCGCAGGAATCATTTCTTAAGGCATATCAGGCGCTCAAATCGTTCAAAGGCGGCTCGAGCTTTTACACGTGGCTTTACCGGATCGCGGTCAATAAAACCATTAATTTCCTAAAGCAGCGCAAAAACCGCCAGCACTTGAGCCTGAACGACTTGGACTTCAACACGGAGCATGACCCGGATTTCGTGGCGCTGATTTCCGATAAAACACCCCGCCGGGAGGCGGGATTGACGGAATTGCAGGAAAAATTGAACGCCGCATTGCTGAAACTGTCTGAACCGCATAGACTGGTAGTCGTCCTGCACGATGTGCAAGGTATGTCGCACGAGGAGATCGCAAAGGTAATGGATTGCAACATCGGGACGGTGCGGTCCCGCTTGTTTTATGCGCGGCAGCAATTGCAGGCGATGCTGGCGGATTACTTGAAATAGTTGAAGTTTATGGACGAGAACGAAAATTTCGAATCATTGCGGCGCCTGTTGGCGCTGAAACGGCATGAAGTCCCCCCGCCGGGTTATTTTCACAATTTTTCCAGCCAGGTCATAAACCGTGTCCGGCGTAATGAACACGATTCTGCTGATGCCACACAAGACGGATTCTATGGCGTATCCTGGTTGAGGCAATTCGTCAGACTGTTTGAAACCAAACCAGCCTTCGCCGGTGCTTTTGCCTGCGCTCTGTGCCTGTTGTTGGTTTTTGGCATCGTTAACGCGGAGCGCCCGGATTTTCAAACTTCCGCTTCGGACCAACCGTTTGCCTCAACCGCGGCGGGAAATTCCCCCCCGGTGGCGACAGTCTCTCCGGTGGACCTTTCACAAACTTCCAGCCAGCCGATGTTGGCGTTGAATAACACCAATCCGGTTTTGAGCCTTCAGCCAACGATGCAGCCGCAGGTGAACGCGCTTTTTGGGCAACCCGCCCCCATGGCGCAGGACGTCAGTTTCACTCCACCCGCAGCATCCGGGCAGTAGGCCGGATTAAATTGAATTGTGTGCGCGCTTGAATCCGGCGCGCACTTTTCATTTAATCGGGCAGTGCCAACCAAAATCATCGCGGTCGCAAATCAAAAAGGCGGCGTTGGAAAAACCACCACCGCCGTCAACTTGGCCGCCTGCCTGGCCGCCATCGGCCGCCGCGTCCTACTGTTTGACCTAGATCCCCAGGCGAATGCCACCAGCGGAGTCGGCCTCGAAAAAATCGAAGGCGGCAGCGCCTATCGCGTCTTGCTCGGGGAAGGAAATTTGCTCGATAAAATCAAGCCAACGGGATTTGAGCGCCTGGATGTGATTCCTAGTGAAGTGGATTTATGCGCGGCGGACCTCGAATTGGCCCGCTCGGAAAATCATTTGCGGGCAGTGGCTCGATCGCTCGAACCGGTTTTGGGCAGCGGAAGGTTTGACCTGGTGCTGATTGATTGCCCGCCGTCGCTCGGAATCCTGACATTAAATGCCTTCGCGGCCAGCAACGGTCTGTTGGTTCCGTTGCAATGCGAGTATTACGCGCTAGAGGGCATCTCGATGATGAACCGCGTGCTTGCGCAATTGCGCGACGCGGCGATCAATCCGCGCCTCGAGATTTTTGGGGTGGTGATGACGATGTTCGACGGCCGCACGAAATTGTCAAACGAAGTCGTGGGCGAAGTCCGCAATTTGCTGGGCGCGAAGGTATTTGAGACGGTGATACCGCGGAGCACGAAGCTGGCCGAAGCGCCAAGTTTCGGCAAACCCATTATTCAATACGACAAATACAGCGCCGGCGCGGCGGCTTATGAATTGTTGGCCCAGGAGGTTGAGTCCCGTCTCTCCCAAATGACTAGCGCCTAAAATCGAATCCTCATCATTGCCGAAGTCCGAATTTCGAGATTCCACAACGATACTGGGTTAGCGATCAGTCATTTGTGAGGCAGGTGGCGAAAATACCAAAGGCTCCGCGCACAAGGAGATGCCAGCCCCCTCAACCGCCCAGATAATATTTCTTTGTGTATTCCTTGACCATGCGATCGGTGGTGAATTGCGGGACGAGAGTAGTCATGGCTGCGCGGATGCGTTGAAGCCACGCGCGCGGAATGCCGTTGATGTCGCGACTGTAAAACAGCGGGATCACCTGTTCGGTCAACGTCTGGTACAGGTTCGCGCTGTCCACACGGTCCTGGTCGGCGATATTGTCCGGGTGGGAATCCGGCCCGATGGCAAAGCCGTTCTGACCGTTGTAGCCCTCGCGCCACCAGCCGTCCAGGATGCTCAGGTTGAGGCACCCGTGGCAACCGGCCTTCATGCCGCTCGTGCCGCTGGGCTTCAAGCGGACGGCGCGGATTATTCAGCCAAATATCGCAACCGCTGACCATTTGCCGCGCCACGTGAATGTCATAATTCTCAATGAAAACCAGATAGCCCGCCAAATCGCTGTGTTTGCTCAGGTGAATGATTTGTTGAATGAACCGTTTGCCATCATCGTCGCGCGGATGGGCCTTGCCGGCAAAAATGAACTGAATGGGCCGGTGCCTTGTCCTTGCAAAGTTTGATAATGTTGTCGAACTGCTGGAAAATCAGCGGAGCGCGCTTGTAGGTGGCGAATCGGCGCGCGAACCCAATGGTCAACGCGTCGGGATTCAGCAAACGGTCGAACCGGATGTAGTCGCCGGGGGTGGCTCCATGGACCTGTTGCAACAGGCGGCGGCGCGCGAATTCGATCAATTCGCGCCGCAGGCGGTAACGTAGCGCCCATAATTCCTCGTCTGACAAAAATTCAGGGTCGGTCATCCGCTGCCAGAATTCGGGTTGGTGAATCGTGGCCGACCAGTCAATGCCGGCGCGGATGCTCCACATCGCGGTTTCCTGCGGCATTTCGGCGGTGGCGCCGCTGGTTAATTTTTCCCGCCAGAACTGTCGCACGGTCCCTTTCATCCAGCCGAGCAGGTGGATGCCATTGGTGATATGGCCGATCGGGACTTTGTCCACCGGCGTGTCCCCGTAGAGGCTTTGCCACATCTGGCGGCTGACCTGCCCATGCAATTCGCTGACGCCATTGGCCGCGCGCGACAATTTCAGGGCCAACACTGTCATGCAGAACGGTTCGTTGGCGTCCTGGGGGTTCACGCGTCCCAGCGCCATCACCTCCTTCCACGGCACCGGCAGCAATGTGCGGTAGCTGTGCAGGGCGTAGTCCATCATGGCTTCGGAAAAACGGTCGTGCCCGGCCTCCACG
Organism: uncultured Verrucomicrobiae bacterium; assembly: GCA_963755515.1. GTDB lineage: Bacteria > Verrucomicrobiota > Verrucomicrobiia > Limisphaerales > UBA11358 > UBA11358. The sequence goes on from CAVWKA010000019.1 coordinate 52,285, forward strand.
GGTGTGTGGGTGGTGAAAATGCAATGCGCCTTCGTTTCGGCCGCGGCGTCGGTGAACTTTTTCCCGGCGGCCATCTTTTCGCGAATCAATTCCAGCGCCAAAAAAGCCGCGTGCCCCTCGTTCATGTGAAAGACGGAGGGTTGAATGCCGAGGGCGCGAAGCAGGCGCACGCCGCCGATTCCCAGGAGAGTTTCCTGCATGATCCGCGTGGTGCTGTCGCCGCCATAGACGCGCGCGGTCAAGTCCCGGAAGTGCTGTTCGTTTTCGGGAAGATTGGTGTCCAGCACATACACCGGAACGCGCCCCACGTTGACGCGCCAGGTTTGGAACGACACGTTTTCCATGTTGATTTCCACGCTGCAAATCAGGCGTTCGCCCTCCGGATTAAGCACCGGCTCGAGCGGGACGTTTTCCGGATGAACAAGGTTGTAGTATTCGGTCTGCCAGTTGTTGCCATCAATCGCCTGCTGGAAATAACCCTCGCGGTAAAACAAGCTGATGCCGACAAAGCCCAAGCCCAGATCGCTCGCGGATTTGGCATGGTCGCCGGCGAGAATTCCCAGCCCGCCGGCCGAAATCGGAAGGGACTCGTGAAAACCGAATTCGGCGGAGAAATAAGCGACGGGATTCTTCAGCAAATCGGGAGCGTTTTTATGTCCCCAAGTGCTTTTGTCGGCCAGATAGGACTCGAAATCGTGCAGGACAGAGCGGGCATGCCGCTGAAAGCCGGCTTCCTGCAAATGAACGCGCAATTCATAATCCGAAACCTCTCGCAAAACGGCAACGGCGTTGTGGTAAAGGTTCTGCCAGGCCCGCGGTGACAACTCTTGGAACAGGTCCTGCGCTTCCTGGTTCCAAGTCCACCAAAGATTGTGCGCGAGTTTGTTCAGGCCGGCCACCAGTTCGTTTAATTCTGCGCCGGTTAATGGTTTCCTTGTCATATTTTTTAATACCGCGAGCAATGAGTAACGTGCCGTGCGCCATTCCGCAAACAAATTTTTATGCGGGAAGGATTTATTTTTAGAGCTGATATTTCTGCGATTGGCGGTTACAATCACTACAAGATGACCGGACAAGCTGATTTGCGCCACGGACATTCGTCCCATGAAGCGGAACTGGGCACATTTCTGCGCGGCTTGTTGAAACAATTCCGCTCCGAGACAGGAACGATTCATGTTTTGGATGCGGAAAAGCAATTGCTGCATCTCGTGGCGCAAGTCGGATTACCACCGCAATTGCTGGACGTCGTCAAAACCATTCCCGTGGGCAAGGGGATTGCCGGGCAGGTCGTCGAACAGAACAAACCGGTGACGATTTGTAATCTACAGACCGATTCAAGCGGTGTTGCCAAACCCGGCGCAAAGCAAACCGGCGTCGGCGGCGCGCTGTGCGTGCCCGTCCGCGACGGCGCCAATATCGTCGGCACCCTCGGCGTCGGAACGGTTCGCCAATACGAATTTACCGCCGATGAACAGCGGACTCTTGAGGAAATGGGTCGCCGCGTGGCGGAAATTTTGAAAGGATAAAGCGCATGGCCCTCGTCATTTCTCAACCCGAAAAAAAGCCAAAAATGACCGTGCCGCCCGTCACGCCGGCCAAAGGACTCGCCCCCGCGGAGGTTTCAGCCATTGCCCAACAGCTCATCGCCAACGTGGAAAAGGTCATCGTCGGAAAACACGATCAGGTCGTCCTGGCGGTTGCCGTGCTGCTCGCGGAAGGGCATTTGCTGATTGAAGACGTGCCGGGCGTGGCCAAAACCATGCTCGCGCGCGCGCTGGCGATAAGCGCCGGCTGCCACCTTCAAACGCATCCAATGCACCCCCGACTTGCAGCCGCAGGATGTCCTGGGTGAGCCGCGCCTGGACCCCGCCAGCGGCCGCTCCGAATTTCATTTCGGCCCGCTCTTTTCCCAGTTCGTGCTGGTGGACGAAATCAACCGCGCCAGCCCGCGCACCCAATCGGCGCTGCTGGAAGCGATGGGCGAAGGTTCCGTCACCGCGGGCAATGTCACGTATCGGCTCCAAAAACCGTTCATGGTCATCGCCACCCAAAATCCAATTGAACAGGAGGGCACGTTCTTTCTCCCGGAAGCGCAAAAGGACCGCTTCCTCATGCGCATGAGCCTCGGCTATCCGCAGATCGCCGACGAAAGCCAAATGATGGAACGCTTTCAATTGCGGCATCCCATCGAAACCCTGCAACCGGTGACGACGCCCGACGGCATCATCAAGTGCCAGCAGGCGGTCCGCGAAATCAAAGTGCCCCCGGAGCTGTTCGACGCGATTTTGAATATCGTCCGCGGCACGCGTGAGCATCCGGCCTTGCTGCTGGGCGCCAGCCCGCGCGGTTCGTTGGGGCTGTTTCGCGCCGCCCAGGCCATGGCCGCAATTCAAGGAAACGATTCGGTTTCCGCCGGACAAATTAAAACGCTCGCGCAAAAAGTGCTTGCGCACCGGCTGATCGTCCGGCGCGAAGATAAATTCCACGAAGTGAACACCGCCGGCGTTGTGTCCGAAGTTCTTACCCAGGCCCTGCCCAATGTGATATAATGGACGATGAAATGGCACCGGGGCCGGGCGCGCGAAAAATTTTTGCATTGGGCTTTTGAAATCGGCATTTGGTTCAAAGGTTTGGATGCCGCGCTGGAAGTGCTCGGCGGAATTTTGTTCCTCGTCACCAGCCCGCGACTGCTGAACCACCTCATCGTCGTGCTCACCCAGCACGAATTGAATGAAGACCCGGGTGATTTGATCGCCAACGCGTTGCGCCATGCCGGAAACCATTTATACAGCAAAACCAAATTGATCGGGGGCGCGTATCTCCTGGCGCACGGCGCCATCAAATTATTCCTGGCCATCGGAATTTTGCGCGGAAAACTCTGGTGCTATCCCACCGCCATGGTGTTCCTCATTCTGTTTGTCCTGCTGCAGAGCAGCCGGATGGGCCTGCACTTCTCGTATCTGATGTTGTTTTTGACCGTCGTTGACATTGTCATTGTGCTCCTGATCTGGCACGAGTATCGGTGGCGCAAACGGCGAAAATTGGCTGCAAAATAATTTACCCCGTCCATAATCCGGCGCATGGAGCAAAGAAATTCACTGGCCAAAGTGGCCCTGCGATTTGTCCTCGTCATCGGCGTCGTCCAATTGTTCGCCGACATGACTTATGAAGGAGCGCGCGGCATCGTGGGCCCGTTCCTCGGTTCGCTCGGCGCCAGCGCCTCGGTGGTCGGCTTCACCGCGGGCTTCGGCGAATTGATGGGGTATGGTTTTCGTTCCATCACCGGCTATCTGGCGGACAAAACGCACCAGTACTGGGCGTTCATTTTTACCGGATACGTCGTTAATATGCTCGCCGTGCCCGCGTTGGCCCTGGCGGGAAACTGGCCCCTGGCGGCGGCCCTCGTCGTGGCCGAACGCACCGGTCGTGCCATCCGCAAACCATCCACCGATGCCATGCTCTCCCATGCCGGCAGCCGCATCGGCCACGGTTGGGCATTCGGTTTGAACGAATTTCTCGACCAAACCGGCGCAACCATCGGCCCGCTCATCATGGCCCTGGTTTTATATCTGCATGGCGGTTATCACCACGCATTCGCGCTGCTGCTCATCCCCGCCCTTCTCTGCCTTGTCATGGTCGCCTTCGCGCGGATTTTTTATCCGCGACCCCATGAATTGGAAGAACGGTCGCCCGTGATTTTGAAAACAGAGGGTTTTTCAAAATCCTACTGGCTGTATGCCGTCGCCGGGATGCTGATTGCCGCGGGATTCGCGGATTTTTCGCTCGTGGCTTTCCATTTTCAGAAAACTGGGACGGTGCCGCCAAGCTGGGTGCCGGTTTCTTATTCCATGGCGATGGTCACCGGCGCGGTGGCCGCCTTGATCTTTGGGAAACTCCTCGATACGCATGGATTGCCCGTGATTCTATTCGCATTTTTTCTCGGGGCCTTGTTTGCCCCCTGTGTCTTCCTGGGTGGATTCGACTGGGCGCTCGCCGGGATGATTTTGTGGGGCATCGGCATGGGGGCGCAGGATTCACTGCTCAAAGCGATTTTATCGCGGGTCGTTCCACGGGACAAACGCAGCACCGCCTTCGGCATTTTCGACACGGCTTTTGGGATCGCCTGGTTCGCCGGCAGTGCGGCGATGGGTTTGCTTTATGAAAAATCGGTTTTGGCAGTGGTGATCTTTTCCGTGGTCTTGCAAATTGCCGCCCTGCCCCTTTTTGTCTTGGCGCGGCAACCGGCCCGGAGCATTTAAACTAAAATTAATTACAAAAATTACTTGCGCTTTTCTCAAAACAGGCCGATAAACAGGCAAAGCCTATGAAAACAAGCGTTCCCATCAGCTCGCTGTTGCATGATAAGGGGTCCACCGTCTGGACGGTTTCACCGGAAGCCACCGTCTTCGATGCCATCAAACTTATGGCCGATAAAAACATCGGGGCGCTGCCCGTCCTCGATCACGGTGAACTCGCCGGCATCTTTACCGAACGCGATTACACCCGTAAAATCGCGTTGCAGGGCAAAACCTCCAAACAAACACGGGTGGAAGAGATCGTCTCGCGCGAAATGGTCACCGTCACGCCGGATGATTCGATTGAAGAATGCATGAGGCTGATGACGGAAAAACGCGTGCGCCATTTGCCGGTGCTTCGGGGACAGGAACTCGTCGGCATCATCTCCATCGGCGATCTCGTGAATTGGATCATCTCAGCGCAAGACGCCACGATCGCGCAGATGGAACAATATATCGCCGGCGGAGTGACGGCGTAATTGTTCGAGCCTGAGGCTTGTGCGCTGAAGAGAATTTATCCCGTGAGGGATCATTGAAAATGCCGGGAGCCGATCGCCAATGGGCCTAATCCCGAAGGGACGGCTGGAATCAACCCACAAATAGCGTTCGTCAAATTTGATCCGATGTTTCTTCAATAACATCGAAAATTCCTCTTGGAAACCTTCGCACTCTCATTTGACAATTTGCCGAAATTCAAAAAACCCACCGCCCGTCCGGATTTATTGACAATTTAAGTTTTTTATCAATAGTTAATTATATTGCCGAATGAAATTGTGCCTGCTCATCGCCGGACTCTTATTTCCGCCGGTTTCCTTTGCCCAAACCATCGTTTTATACCAGGAAACTTTTCCCTACGACGCCATCAGTGGAAACACACCCGTCAGCACAGTGGGCTGGGCCAACGATATTCCGATTGATCCCGATCGCCTCTATCAAATTTCCGGCGGCGAAGGCGCGGTCTTTGCCTACGAAGCCGCGTCCGCCACCACCGCTTTTTACACTTCCGCCATCTTGTCCCGGACAGATGCCGCGGTTTTTCCGGCGATAAACCCCGCGTCTTACTCCGGATTGACCTTGTCCGTTGAAATCCAGCCTTATGTGAACCCGGCGAATGTGTCGGCGCGGTTCGCGGTTCAAATGAATGACGCCAACTGGTTTGTCAGCACGAATTCCTTGGCCGTCCCGGCGGCGACCGCGTCTTTTGCGGCTTATACGACTGCGTTCAATCCCGCCGCCTCGCAATGGGATTCATTGACGATGAGCGGCAATGGGACCGGCAGCGGCGCGGTCATCGGCCCGTTGGCCGCAAACAGTTTAACCGGCAATATTACCGGGGCCGGATTGGTTTTCATCCACAGCGGAAGCGGCGGAACGTTCAATTTCAACAATTTTATGATTACGGCGGCGAGTGTCGGAAGCTTGGCTTTCAGTTCCATTTCCAATGACATGGTCACACTTTCATGGCCACCGGCGATGAACGTCGAGCTTCAAACTTCGACCAATTTGCAAGACCCATGGACGAGCTGTCCTGAAACGTCCGGGCAAAACGCCGCAGCGCTGCCCATGACCAACACCGACCGTTTCTTCCGCCTTTCCGCCTTCCCCATCGGTGCCTTGCAGGACGGGGATTTCCAATCTGGAAATCTTTCAACTGACTGGCAGACGTCGGGAAATTCAGCGGCGGCTTTCTTGGTGTCCGGCGGCGCTTTCACCGGCACAAATTACCTGGAGGAGAGCAATTCCAGTCCGTATCAGGTGGACACCTTTCAACTGGTCACCAATTTGCCCAACGGTTACTACAAGCTCGCCGCCATGGTCGAGAACAGCGGCGGGCAGAGCTGCTGTTACCTCCGAGGCAACGACCGCATCACCAGCCTCCCCATCTCTTCGGGATGGACCAACGTCATCGTCAGGGGAATCGCCATCACCAACGGACAATGCCGGGTCGGGATTTATTCGGATGATACGACAGGCGGCGACTGGTGCCGCGCGGATTTGGTTCAATTGATCAAAGATGACATCCCGTACAGCTTTTTGAAAGGCGGCGATATCTCCGAATTGACCTATGTCGGGCAAGGTGGCGGCGTCTATTATGAAACCAACAACGTGGTGACGGATTGCTTGCAGATCCTGAAAGACCACGGATGCAACATTGTCCGGCTGCGCATGTATAACAATCCCAGTCCGGCCATTAGTGATCTGCCCGTTGGCATTCAAAGTCCGACGAATATTTTGACGCTTGCCGCACAGGCAAAAGCCCTGGGACTCCAAATCGAATTGACGTTTTATTACAGCGACGGTTGGGCGAACAATGTGCCGCAAGCTTGGACGAATGACACCTTCGCCCAACTCACCAACGCGGTCTATAACTTCACCACGAATTTCATGACGGAAATGCAGGATCAGGGCACCACCCCCCAATACGTTTCGCTCGGCAACGAAATCAATGCCAGTGGATTGATGTTGCCCTACGGAAGCACCACCAACTGGCCGCAACTCGCTCAACTGCTGAAGATGGGTTACGCCGGCGTGAAAGCGGTCTCGCCCGCCACGCAAGTCATTCTGCACATGAACACCGTCAGCACGGGTGGCGTTGCTTATTTTCTAAATCAGGCCGTGAGCTACGGCGTCCAATGGGACATCACCGGTTGCTCGTATTATCCTTATTGGACCGGCCTTACTGCCGAGCAGGCCCGCGACCAGATCAACTCGTGGTATCCCACTTACAACAAACCCGTCTTGATAATGGAAACCGGATACAACTGGTCCACGAATTTGTGCGACGGCTATCCCGGTCAACTGGCCAACGACGGTCCTGAGCCGTTCCCGAGCACGCCGTTGGGGCAAAAGGAATTCCTCTTGAACTGTTTCAACGCGTTAAAGGTCGTCAGCGGCGGCCACTGCATCGGCGATCTCTATTGGGACCCGATATTTATCTGTGTTTCAGGCGAAGGTTGGGAATTGGGGCAGCCGAACATTGTGGATAACACCACCCTCTTTGATTTTGACGGCCACGCTCTGCCGTCCCTGGATGCGTTTAATTTCAATAATTAGTTCATTCCAGATCTGAGGGCTTGATGTCCCCGCTTGCAACCAATTGCGCGACCAGCGCCTTGCTCGAACCCGCTGCAACGACACCTTTGACAATAAGGAATGGTGCGCGCTGCAGGGTTTGAACCTGCGACCCCTTCCGTGTGAAGGAAGTGCTCTACCGCTGAGCTAAGCGCGCAATATCAATGTTTTTGCTGGTTTTATGACCCGAAAGAATTGTTTTGCATCCCGTTTTTGCATCCCTATCATGCTTGCATGAGCTTGCAACCACCAGAACCATCGCGCGGCGACTGGATAAACGTTGGCAATAACTTGAGACGCCTAAAAACATCGGGCGTGTATTATGTCTTTGCGAAGCGCGACGGCAAGCAATTTCGCCGTTCGCTACGCACAACCGACAAGGCGCAAGCGCGCCGCCTTAAAGATGATTTCATGCGCGAACTGGACAGGCTCGCCGGTGCCGAGGCCGCGCAAATCACTTTTGAACAGCTTTCAGCGCGCTGGATTGAATCCGAACGGCACACGCTGAAGGAAAGCACTACCGCGTGCCGTGCCGCTTGCGTGAAGGCCATTGCGCCCGCTTTCTTTGGGCTACAAATCCGCCACATCACCGCCAGCCATTGTGAAGCATGGGCGATTGCCCGTGCGAAGGACGTTGCAGCCGCGACGTTCGTAAAGGAACTGGAAACCATGCGCGGGGCTTTCCGCTACGCATCGCAACAAGGTCTGATTCTCCGCGATCCTTCCGCGAACATCAAACGCCCGAAGATCCGAAACAAACCGCCCGCCGTGCCGGCACGCGAACAGTTCGCGGCCATCGTTGCCGCCATCCGTGCCGACATGCAAGGCAAGGGCGATGACGGCGCGCTTTTGGTGGAGTTGCTCGCGTATTCGGGAATGAGATTGAACGAGGCGCGCTCGCTCTGCTGGCGCGACGTGAATTTTTCGCGCGGCGTGTTCACTGTCACTGGCGGCGAACGCGGCACAAAGAATTACGAGCAACGCACAGTGCCTTTGTCGGATGAAATGTGCGTCCTACTCGCACGGTTGAAACGCAAACGCGGCAAGGCCGCGCCGGATGCGTTCATCATTCAAACGACATCGGCGCGCAAGTGCCTGAAAACCGCTTGCCGCAAACTTTGCTCGCCAAATTTCACGCATCATTCCATGAGGCATTTTTTTGCAACGTGCGCCATTGAAAGCGGCGTGGACATTCCAACGGTTGCGCGCTGGCTTGGACACAAAGACGGCGGCGCGCTTTTGATGAAAACCTACTCGCACTTGCAACAAGCGCACAGTTTGGAGCAAATCAAGCGCGTGACTTTTGGCGTCACAGCACAAGTGAACCAGTGATTCTTGCCCGATAACATCTGATTTGATATTCGACATCGGCGGCTACACCGGCGACGGTTCCACAGGCGATGTGGCCCGGTGGTACATCGCGGCGAGTTTGTTTTCAACGCCCCGGCAGAGGGAAGCGTGCGACAAAATCTCCAATGGCGAACACCATAAAAATCTTTCCTGACACTTTGCCGCCACTTTCATAAAATCCAACGTCATGCCGAAAATCGTCAAATCAGACCTGCCGTTCGGGAGCGAATTCTCCCCGTCTCAAATTTCGTTGCGGGAAGTACTGCAATTTGCCAACCAACACGGCGGGGATTGGAAGGCGTTTGAAAATGCTGTGTACGAAAGATATTTCAAAGGCAACAAAACGAGCGAGTATAACCGCCGAAAATTGGCGAACAATACGAAACTCGGAATGATTGCTTACGGCATCATTGACCGGGATGCGAAACTCACTGAATTCGGCGGCAAACTTTTGGCGTGCCCCGATGACAAGCCCCTGTTTGAAACGCTCGCCCGTCACGCTGCGGGAGAAACTGATCAAGATCGGGGCGAAGGTCGTGCGCCATTCCCGGAAGATCGTCTTCCAGATGGCGGAAGTGGCGGTGCCGCGAGAGTTGTTCCAGACTATTTTGGAACGGATTGGTCGGCTGAGATTGGCAACCTCGATGTCAGGATGAAGCCCGACCATGTCAAAACCACGGCAACCACAGAGGAAGTGTCTTCACATCCGGGAGAAATCAGGCATTGGAGCCAAAAATGCCGTCGAAACACCGTCCGAACCGGGAAAAAACCGGTGGCGGACCGAAGAAAAAGAGTTGCAAACCTATGAAGCAGGACGAAAATGAGCAAAATTACAAAAAGGCCCCACGCCGGTCGTGGGCCAGAAACCAAATGGGAAATCCCGGATTTCAACTATGAATGACGAAGTTCTTTCCTTGTTTGATTTGTATATACTTGGGGCCATTGGCATCTCCGTTTGGGTGGCCCTTAAACTTGAGAAGCGCCTAAAAGCCAGGTTCCCGCATACACGGCCATACAAGTGGGGGTTCTTTGTAGGTTGCATGGGAATTGCGCACGCTCCACTTGCATTATTGTGTCTCGTCGGCATTGCCGCTTTTGCCAATCAAAGCCAAGCTTTATTGGGTGCGTTTGTCGGCTCTGTTTGGTGTTTCGCTCAGACAATCTGCGGACTGTTCATTATTAGGCGGAAAGGCTGGGCCTGGGTCATTTACACTATTCTCACAGGGCCGGTGGGCTGGGTTATTAACGGCATTTATGCAGGCCGTCGCTGGCATGAATTCGGACAAGAGACCACTGGCGTTAAAGTCGTTGCATCGGGTCAAGTGGCAGGTAATTCCTTTAGGGCAATCCAGACCTACACCATCATCGGCGGCGACGGCAAAGAATACGGCCAAATTTCGGCGGAGGATTTGCGCAAATGGATATCCGAGGGGCGGCTTAACGCGCAGTCTTTGGCGAAGGCGGAGAGCGACGCGGCATTTCGCGCCCTTTCGACCTTTCCGGAATTTGCGGATGCCTTTGCGCCGCCCACGTTGGCGCCGGGCGCGCCGCCGTCATTGGGGTCGTCGGGCGATGGCCGCGCCGCGGCATTGGGAATGGTCAAGGGTCCCGCCATCGCGTTAATCGTGAATGGGATTATTGATTTGCTTCTTTCGTTTTGGAGCCTGGGAGAAAAGGCTTTTGGCCATCCCAATTTGGAACAATTCAACGCCGCCATGCAGCAAATGAACAATCCGCAAATGGAACAATTTATGCAAAAGATCATGAGTTTTGCATACGGCCCATTTGGGATTGTGGACGCTATTTTCGGGCTGGCCATGTCGGTTTTGGTTTTGATGGGCGCCGCGAAGATGTTGTCCTTGCGCAGCTATGAATTTGCGGTCACGGCATCCATCATTGCGATGATTCCGTGCGTGACCCCATGCTGCGTCCTGGGTTTGCCATTCGGCATCTGGTCGCTGGTCGTATTGACCAAGCCGGCCGTGAAGTCTCAATTCAGTTGACCGCCGATGCCTTTGCCGTCCGAACCCCTGTTGAGCCGTGATCGCGCGTGGTCCTGTGTGATGATGAACGCGGCCACGCCCGGGACCGGCTCGATACGGGCGGGAAGGAGAATGACGGGAATTTGCCAATTGGGTTTTGCGGTGGCTGGATTTTGTTTTGGCTGCGCCTGGATTTTCGGTTGGTGTCACCGGATTATCCAAGCGCAAATCGGCGAAATGGTTTAAGGATTTAGATGCGGAATGGATTGACGAAGACCTGCTCAAAATTGATCTATGGCCGGGCCGGTGTGTTGAGCTTATTGAGCTATTCGATACGAGGAATGGCCGTGTGCTATATAGATCGTCAACGGGTATATTCCAAATGCCCTCGTCTTAGCCGTAACCATGCAGTAGAAATTTCATCTGGCTAAAAAAGTCCAATTAAAAACCAGCCTTTTGAAATGTTTTTGAGCCCGATTTGCCGCCACCAAACGGTGAGGAAAACCGACTGCAATGCAGTAGGATTTCGTTCTGTAACTGGTTTTCATGTAGCTTGTTGCGTTGCTGGCTTTGGTCAATTTACTGGCTCAAATGCATGGTTACGGCTTAGTGGGGCTAAATTTAACCAGGAGCACTATGCCAAGGAAGGGGTCGCCCATTAAGGCGGGTGTCAACGGCAAAAACGTGTCCGTTCCCGTTTTTTCTTCGGGTCTTTCGGGCGCATGGAGCGTCGGCGTCGAAGACATTGATTCGATCCTGTTATCCCATATTTCCCAGATTAACTTCACACGACGAAGTTATTGACCTACAATAAAGCCGCATAAACAAAGGCTTTCCTCTATGTCAAACCAACGAAAAACGGAGAATCCAACTTCATAAAGAGTTTCTTTCCGGCCACGGCCAGCTATTAGGTTTTCCAAAAATTTAAGGAATTCGGTTGAATTGAATTGTCTTTCCTGTTCGGGCAAAAACCGTTAATTGGTTTGGAGATTGAGACGAAATGCGGAACGCCACAAAGCCGCCGTTCGGTCTCTCAATGATGAGATAATCATCCGTTTGCTTCCAATTTCCCGATATGGTTTCGGTTTCAGGGTATTCGGCCAGCTTGAACCACCGCCTCAAAGTCGGCGGAACCGTTTGTTTCTGTGGTAATTCCGACTGTCACAGTCGCATCCCTTTCGAGCACTCCTTCTTGGATTTTTGTCGTATAGTTAGCTTTCCAGTGACCAACAAGACTTGCAGGGTGAGTGTCTATGGCCTGCTGGTTTGCAACCACTGAAAACTACCGGAATAAGGACAAGTGAGAGGGCAATTATTTTTTTCATGGTTTGTGCCTTTAGCACAACTCCACTGCGGTACACAAAGGGCGCGAACCTAACGCACCCCCGAAGGCACCGCGAAGCGCCCGTCCAGAGATACGGCAAGCCGCGCCCAGGTTGGGCGCGCGCTGGTCGGTCTCTGGACAAAAAAATTCGCGGTTTTTCAGGGAGACCGCAGCCAAAGCTGCGCTAAATTTTCGTTTTTTGGTTTTCTACATAGTTCAACGAACCGTTAATGATTCGATTAAAAGGACAAGGCGGCAAGATTTTTCGGTTTATCGCGGAATTTGCTAATTTCCGCCGGAAAACAAAAACTCGGCCACTTTAACCTTTCATTGGCCTGTACTGATATTATTGCAAAATCTTGCATAAGATTTAACAACATTTCATAGTGATGCAACCGCTGGAAACGAGCGGAAACCACTGTATTCCGCCTAATTTCTCCGACGTGAAGGGATTTTAAGTCAGTCTTTCCAAGTCATTATTCCGTCCGGCGCACATTTCAGCCAAGCGGAAAAGCGGCCATCCTGTGATAATGCCGCATACGCCGCAGTTTTTCCGAACCCTAAAACCTTTAATGCGGAAACTGCTGCCGTGCGCGTTAATCGGCTCGCGCCGCCGTTGAAGACTTTAGCCATGTCTTCGCGGGTAATGACTTTCCGTGCCGGAAAGGGAATTTCAGGCGTGGTTTTCGCAGCCGGAATAATAAGCGGCGGCGAGACTTTGATTTTAGCGGGCGCGGAATTGAGCGGAATGCCGCTATTTCCCGGTGAATTAAAGAGTGATGGCTTACGCTCCGGCACGGCGGGCGCGGGTGAATCAATTTTAACGGCAGGCCTGACCGGAATTTCCGCCGGAATGTGCCGGAATGCAGGGGTTTCCGCCTCTTTCCGGCGACGTGGCGCTTCGGCGTCCGTATTTTCCGACATTTCCTCTGTGTCATCGCCGGAAAAAAGCGACTTTATCAACGCGAAACCCAAACCGATTATCACCAAAGCTGGAAAAGGCGATCCGGTGCCCGGAAATTTCTGATTTGTATTCATAATTCAATCGGAAAATCCTCCTGTTTGTGGCGATTGCAAGAAGAATCATTCAATTGCTTACCCCCTAAATTTCAGGTGGGAAAAGGTAGGGTAAGGTAGGGCATATTGAAAACCGATCCCCAAAAAGTTCGCGATCCGCGCCCGGCCAAAATCACAGGCCGGGTCGATAACGTCACCACCGCCGCGAAAGCCTGGAACGCCGTCCTTATGTCCAATGCCGAAAATGTTTTAAAACCACTTCTTGAAAAGATTTTTGCATCCCGTTTTTGCATCCCCACGCACTAAAACAGAGGGCGGCCAGTGGCCGCCAGTTGTCGCCAGTGAAAAACGCAGTTTCGCCAAACCCATTGTGAACATTGGCGAAGTTGTGCCAAGAGAACGCAAGTTGCCGAAAGTTGTCGCCCGCAAAAATTGCCCGTTTCGAGGTGTGAAGGAAGTGCTCTACCGCTGAGCTAAGCGCGCAATTCCAACCCGTGGACCGACCCTCGGGTTCGTCACCCTAAATTGCCCCACTTCCAATGGCAAGCCAAAACCGGCCGTTGAACGCCCGAAATGATAAGGGCAGATTAATTAGTCATCATGATTTCGTCATTAGTCATTCCTCCTCGCGGGTGTCATTAGTCATTCCGCCTGTCGGGGGCGTGTCGGGCCGTTCTTGACAGCGCAACCTTAAACCGCAAAAATTACCGGAAGTTGACCAATACCAAATCACCAATGAAAAAGCTTTTTCCAATCCTCTTCAGTTTGTCTGTCGCCGCCGTTGGCCACGCCGACGGCCTGGTTTATCCGGGAAATTCCCGTCCCGGGCAACGGCGGATGGGATTACCTGTCCGTGGACCCGTCCGCGCACCGGCTTTATGTTTCGCACGGGACCGAAGTTGTGGTGATTGACACCTCCGCGAACCAGATCGTCGGCGCCATTACCAACACACCCGGCGTGCATGGCGTTGCCATTGCATCCGACCTGGGCCTCGGCGTCACCAGCAATGGCCGTGAAAACAAGGCCGGCATTGTGGACTTGAAAACTTTGCAAACGCTCTCGAAGGTCCCTACCGCGCAGGGTCCCGACGGCTTTGTTTATAATCCGGCGGAGAAAGAGGCGTATCTCTTTTGCGGCCGCGCCAACGCCGTTACCGTGGTGGATGTGAAAGGCGCCAGGGTCGTGGCCACGATTCCGCTTGCCGGACGACCGGAATTCCCCACGGTTGACCCGGTGGCCGACCGCGTCTATGACAATCTCGAGGATCAAAGCGAAGTGGCAGTGATTGACGCCAAAGCGCACCAAGTCATCACCAACTGGCCGATTGCCCCGGGTGAGAGCGCCTCCGGAATGGCGATTGACGTTCAACACCACCGCATTTTCATTGGCTGTCACAACGGGAAAATGCTGATGATGGACACCGACAATGGAAAAGTCCTGGCATGGGTCCCGATTGGCCAGGGAGTGGACGCCGATAGGTTTGACCCGGGAACACAATATGCGTTTGCCTCGTGCGGAGACGGCACCACGACCATTGCGCATGAAGACGGGGACACGTTGACTGTTGTGCAGACCCTTCAAACCGAGCGCGGCGCGCGGACGATGGCGCTGGACCCGACGACGCATAGGATTTACCTGGCAACGGCCAAATTTGGGCAGCCAGTGGAAGGTCAACGGCGGCCCCCGATGATTCCTGGCACGTTTAAAATCCTTGTCTATGGAATGGAAAAATAGTGCGGACCCGATTTTAAAAATTTTGAATTGATTGCGCGGAAAATTTAGGCATTCGGCATTCCTTAGTCATTAGGAATTAGAAATTAGTCATTCCCCCTGTCCCTTATTATCCGACGAAAAGTCAGAAGCACTGTCCACTTCTTTTTGGTAATTCAATGCCTTTTGCCGGAGTTTGTCCGGCAGCTTGACGTGTTTGAACGCCACATGCATGTCGTTGGACGTGGCATATTGAATCTCCAGTTGGTGATTCGAAATAAAGACATAAATTGCCCCCAAAAGGAGCATGATAAACGTGAGGCGGACCTGCGCAAAAAAATCGGCGCGCCATTCCCCCCATGCCTTCCGGGCCTGTTCGGCGCGCGCCCATTTGGCAAATTTAAGTACGGAAGACTTTGGGGCCGGAGGCTCTTCGGCTTTTGGCCACAATACCAATTTACCTTCATTCGTCACGCCTTGACTGTAGCAACTCAAATGCCACGAAATCCTCACCCAAAAATCCAACAAATAGCCCTCTTGCGGCCAATTGAAACCTATGCGTGTCTAAAAATGTGACGCAACATCTCGATTCAGGCTTCAGGTTGCCAAATCTTGACGAATCCTTCTCGTCTCAGGCGGGGACCTCGGCCAGGGCCGGTTTCAAAACCACGAGAATCTCTCCGGCACATAGATGATGTCGTTTGGCTTGAGGAAAAAATTGTCAGGCTCGTCTCCATCCAGGACCGTCCGCAAATCTATCTCGTAACTGTGCGAGGTGTCGTCTTCCCGCCGGATGATGTGGATTTTTTTCAACTGGGCGCGCGCGTAATCGAACCCGCCCGCGTCCATGATGGCCTCCAGCGCGGTAATGGGCTGGTCCGAGAGAACCTTGCCCGGACGCAGCACGCAACCGGTGACAAAGACAGGAAACGACGAGGACTCCACCTCGACGTTGATTTCGCTGGTGGAAATTTGCGGCGCGTAAAGTTTTATCAGGTTCTGCTGCAATTCCCCGGGCGTCAGGCCGGCGGCTTGCACGTCGCCGACGAGGGTCAGCGCAATCTTTCCGTCCAATCGAATTTGCTGGGTGGCGTCGAGGTTGGGCGATCCGGGAAAGGAAATTCTTACCACGTCGCCATCTTGCAGGATGAGAGACTCGGTGTTTGGCGAGGAGGAGGATGGCCCGTTAAAGTCCAGATTATCCGCGGTATCGGCCGGTGGCGCGGCGGTAAAGGCCGTTTGGCGTGGCGACGTGTCCGATGGTGTTTGCCCCGCCGCGGGCGACGGCTGGGCATCGTAATACTTGGATGTCCCGCACCCGGCCAGCACCATGAGTGCCGGCAATAAGAATAAGAATGTCCACGGCAGAGAACCAGTCCGCCCCACATTTCCAGTCGAAATACATTTCATAGCTCCTTGTCACGGTTACAGTAGCCCAGAAAAATGAATCGTCAAAAAAAATTTAGGCAAAAAAAAGCCAAAGTTTTGTGGTAAAAATCCGCGATTGCATTATTTTCAACGGCAAATGGCTGACCATATTCCTTACTTTGATTTGCCGGCGCAAATCCGCGCAATCCGCAAAGAGCTTGACCAGGCGCTGGCCCGAACCCTCGACAACTGCTCGTTTTGCCTGGGCCCGGACGTGGCGCAATTCGAGAAAGAGTTTGCCGAATACTGCGGCGCGAAATTCTGCGTCGGCTTCAACAGCGGCACTTCAGCGCTTCACGTGGCCATGCTCTCCCTCGGCGTGGGTGCCGGCGACGAGGTCCTCACCACGCCGTTTACCTTCGTGGCCACTAGTTGGGCGATTTCCTATGTGGGCGCCAAACCGGTGTTCGTGGATATTGACGACACCACGTTCAATATTAATCCCGCATGGCTGGAAAAGGTGATCTCGCCCCGCACTAAAGCGGTGTTGCCCGTGCATCTTTACGGCCAGCCCTTTGACGTGGATGCCATTCTCAACGTCTGCCGCAAACACAAACTGCCCATGGTGGAAGACGCCTGCCAATCGCACGGGGCAAAATACCGGGGCAAAACCATCGGAACTTTCGGCGAAGTTTCCTGTTACAGTTTTTATCCGGGGAAGAACCTGGGGGCCTGCGGCGAAGGAGGCGCGCTGGTGACAAACAATCCCGATTTGGCGGCGCGCGCCAAATCCTTGCGCGAGCACGGGTCCACCAGGCGTTATTTTCACGACGAGATTGGTTTCAATTATCGCATGGAAGGTTTTCAGGGCGCCGTCCTGGGAGTCAAGCTGAAGCATCTGCCCAAATGGACGGCTGAGCGCAGGCGGGTCGCCGGCCGTTATGCCGAGTGGCTCAAAGACACGCCATTACAGCTGCCGCGCGAAGCGGATTTTGCGGAAAGCGTCTGGCACTTGTATGTGGTGCGGCATCCGCGCCGCGATGAATTGAAAAAGTTCCTGGAAGAACAAGGCGTGGGCTGCGCGATCCATTATCCGATACCCCTGCATTTGCAAAAGGCCTACGCGCATTTGGGGCATCGGGCCGGCGATTTTCCGGTGGCGGAAAAGGCCGCCCGCGAATGTTTGAGCCTGCCGATTTATCCGGAACTGACCGACGCGCAAATCGGCCGCGTGGTCGAGGCGATTAAGGGCTTTTTCAAATAAAATATTTTCGTTCAAAAAAAATTTGAAAAAAAATTGAATTTTTTGGAAATAAAACTTGAAAAATCGGGGGCCTGAAGGAAAATAGGCTCGCAGGCAAAGTTAGTAACTGGTTGAAGCACAGGTTTTGGGTCGGCGGCAGTTCGCAGTTTCGCGAAAATCCCCGTGGTATTGGCATTTCTTCGGCCGTTGGCTATGCAGGCTCGCGCCGTCTTTTGCAATTGTTGTATGCATTAGAGACAAACGGCGGCGAATAAAAATTACAGGCGAAGCGTTTCTCCCCGCTTCAATATAAAATAAAACAGGCTGACGGAATTTAGGCAATTCCGAAAACAGAACCATTGTCGTTATGCGAGCAATTCTAATTATTCTTACGTGGGCCGCCTTATTGGCGACAGGCGTTGCCGCGCAGGCGGTCACCCAATCCAGCGTCACCATCGGATGGTCCCCCAGCTCCAGTGCAAACTTGGCCGGCTATATGATTTACTACGGCACATCCAGCGGCGATTACATCACCGCCGTGCTCGTGGATAATCCCGACGCGACCAACGTTACCATCAACGGTTTGGTCCCGGGGACGACCTATTATTTCGCGGCAACTTCGATTGACAGTTCGGGAAATCAAAGCGCCTATTCGCAGGAAATCTCCGCGGTCGTCGGATCCAACGGCTCGGTGGTCATCACCAGCCAGCCAGCCAACCAGTCGGTCGCGCAGGGACAGCCCGCCACCTTCGCCGTGGCCGCGACGGGGAGTGCCTTGAGCTACCAATGGAATTTCAATGGTAACACGATTCCGAACGCCACGAGTCCGACGTTGACCTTGAGCAATACGGCGGCGTCCCAGGCTGGAACTTATTCGGTGAATGTTTCAGGCACCGGCGGCGGTGCCGCCAGCACGCCGGCGACTCTGACGGTGTACGCCACTGCGGCGGCAAGCCTGGCCACGCCGGCGGCGCCCGGCGGCCAGTTCGCCGTGGCTGTTTCGGGTGTGCCCGGCTATCAATACGTCGTGCAGGCCTCCACGGATCTGGTCAACTGGGTGTCCTTGCAGACGAATAGTGCGCCGTTCAATTTTGTGGACAGCAACGCCAGCCAGTACAGCCAGCGGTTCTATCGGACGTTTTATCTGACGAATTCTTCCCCCTAAATGGTACTCCCGCCCGGAATCGAACCGGGATCTGCGGATTAGAAATCCGCAGCTCTGTCCATTTGAGCTACGGGAGCAACCGCCGACGGGGAGGATACCATCCACCGCGAATTTCAAAAGCGAAAAGGAGGTTGTGGCCTGAACGCATGCGCTGTAAAGGCCAGCCTGCGGGATGGGGGTGTGAGTTGACTGGCCCAACGAATCTGGGTTCATCCGCGTGAATCCATTTCTTGCCAGGGCGCATTCCATCGCATTATCCTGACAGCACTCACGAATGAAAGGCCGCCTTTTTTTCTGGTCTGTGACCTCCGCGTTGGCGGGGTTTCTGTTTGGCTTTGACACCGTGGTCATTTCCGGGGCGGAACAAACGATCCAATCGCTTTGGCATCTGAGCAACGGGGAGCACGGATTAGCCATCAGTTCGGCGCTTTACGGCACGTTGCTGGGCGCGCTCTTGGGCGGTTGGCCGACCGATTCCTGGGGGCGCAAGAAGACGTTGTTGATGATCGGCGCGTTGTATTTGGTTTCGGCCATCGGCTGCGCGCTGGCGCCCGATCTCGGGATTTTCATCGCGGCGCGCGTGATCGGCGGCTTGGGCATCGGCATTTCAACCGTGGCGGCGCCGCTTTATATTTCCGAAATTGCGCCGCCGGCATACCGCGGCCGCCTGGCCGGAATGTTCCAGTTCAATATTGTTTTCGGAATTCTGGTGGCGTACCTGTCGAACGCATTGCTTTCGGGCGTTGGCGCCAACGCCTGGCGCTGGATGCTCGGCGTGGCGGCGTTTCCTTCGCTGATTTACGCGGTGATGTGCCTGGGCATCCCGGAGAGTCCGCGCTGGCTGCTCATCCGCCAGGGTAACCGGCAGGCGGGTCTGGAGGTCCTCAAATTAATCGAGCCGGAGGCGACCCCGGAACAAATTCACCGCCATGCCGATGAAATTCTGGCCTCGGCGTCCACGCAAACGAGTTCGGCAAGGTTTTGGACATGGCGGCTGCGGCGGCCGATGGCGCTGGCATTTTTAATCGCGTTTTTCAACCAGCTTTCAGGCATCAACGCCGTCCTTTACTTTGCGCCGCGAATTTTCGAGCTGGCCGGGTTGGGAACCAAGGCGGCGATGTTGCAGTCCGTCGGCATCGGAATCACCAATCTGATTTTTACATTGGTTGGACTGCGATTGATTGACCATTTGGGCCGTCGGACCCTCCTGTTCATCGGGTCGTTTGGATATATTGCCTCGCTGGGCTTGACCGCCTGGGCGTTTTTTACACAACATTACGCCATCGTTCCGGCCTGCATCTTCGCTTTCATAGCGTCTCATGCCGTCGGCCAGGGGGCGGTGATCTGGGTATTTATTTCAGAAATATTCCCGAACCGCCACCGGGCGGAGGGCCAGACGCTTGGCTGTTCCACGCATTGGATGTTTGCCGCGCTGCTGACGTCAGTTTTTCCGCTGGCAGTTGCCGCATTTCCGCCGGGTTATATCTTCATGTTCTTCAGCGGGATGATGGTGTTGCAGTTGATTTGGGTAAAGACGATGGTGCCGGAAACCAAAGGTGTGCCCTTGGAACAAATTCAGACCAGGCTGGGTCTCGAAGGGGGAAACTAACCGCCGCCATTTTTATTCCGACTGAATCCAATCACCGTATATTCTTCGGTCCCCTCCAGCCGGAACCCGGCCTGTTGAATTCCTTTGGCGATACCCGGCATGTGGCCGGGCCCCAGGGAATGATGAGGTCATCCGATTGCGGAATCCACTGGCCGATCTGTTCCAATAAATGCTGATTGCGCTTTTTGACGATGTCGCCAAACAATTCCTTTTCAAAACCGGGCGGCATACGGTAACTCAGCAACGGTCCCAGGGTGTCAGCGGTCAAACCCTTGGCATGAACAAGCATCACCAGATTCAACAGGCCAATGGTATTGGTGGTGAACTCCGAGACGTCAATGTCCGCGCTCACGACCTCGCCTCGCGGCTTGAAGGCCTTCTGCTGTTCGACCAACCCGAGTGAATGCGCCGCCCGTTGGTAGCTGATTACATTGGTCAATAGATGCAGGTTGTCGGTGACCCCTTCCATCAGCACGACGGAATTGGTTGGAAATGACCGGGCGACTTTCTGATAAAAGCCTGTGTCGCCAATGTGCGCCATGGGCACCAATTCGATTTTCTTCCCGTCGTCGCGAACATATTTTCTCACTTGAACGGTCAAACCGCGCGGGTGCAACGCCATGAAGCCGCCGGTGAAATGGCTGATGGCCAGCGCGGCGCAGACATACACGTACACCAACATGAACGGAACAAGGAGGACCACAGTCGCCGGCAGAAATACTGAAAAGTTCAACCAACTGAAACGACGATCTCCCAGGTGCTTCTCCTCCACCAATGGCCAGCGGAAATTCATGCCTCCCCGAAGCGCCCAAAGCACCCCAAGCCCCAAGAGGACCTGGCACAATGAGATCGCCCAATCCAATTGCAAACCGCGATAAAACCAATCGTCGCTAAAGATCAAGATCGGATTGACGATCAGGGCGCCGGCGAGGTAAAAGAGTGTCACTGGCAAAAACACACGTTTGGGAATCATCGGCGTCAGTCCCATGAGCACATACACGGCCAGGGCGGTGAGTATCCCGAAAAACGACAGAAGCGCGCTGATGGCGGTGAGAATATGGAGGTTGAACAGGAGCGCCAGGGAATCGTCGCAGGCCGAAATAGCCCCACAGGCCAGGAATGATCCCAGGCACAGGCTTAAAAGAATGGAGAGCGCCCTTTTCACGCGCGGATAAATTGGATTCAGCTTTTCGAGGCAATCTTGGTTCCGGCAAAATGGCACGAGGCAAATACGTCTTTTTTAACTTCGCGCAAGGCTGGAAACTCGTCTTCACATTTAGGCATTTGCGCGATGGGACAGCGGGGATGGAACGGACAACCACTGGGCGGATGAATGGGCGAAGGGACATCGCCGGGCAAAACGATGCGCTGACGTTTGGTTTCCGGGTCCACTTCTGGCACGGCGGAAATCAGCGCCTGGGTATAGGGATGTTGCGGGTCACGGATGAGGGTCTTTGCCCCGGCGGCTTCGACGATTTTTCCCAGGTACATCACGAGCACCCGATGGCTGATGTGCTCGACCACCGCCAAATCGTGCGCGATAAACAGATAGGCGATGCCCCGCTGTGCCTGGAGGTCGCGGAGCAGATTGATTATTTGCGCCTGCACGGAGACATCCAGGGCGCTCACCGGCTCGTCGCAAATGATGAGTTGCGGCTCGACCGCCAGGGCGCGCGCAATGCCGATGCGCTGGCGCTGGCCGCCGCTGAATTCATGCGGATACCGCTGGGCATAGACGGCATCCAGGCCGACGGCCTGCAACAATTCGGCGATGCGTTTCTGGCGCGCGGACCGGGAGTCGGTCAATTTGTGGATATCCAGGGCTTCGCCGACGATTTGCTCGACCGTCATGCGCGGATTGAGGGAGCCGTAGGGGTCCTGGAAAATCATCTGGAATTTGCGCCGCCGCGCGCGCAGGAGGGAGCCGCGCATTTGGGTGATGTCCTCGCCGTCGAGGAGGATGCTGCCGGCGGTCGGCTCGACGAGCCGCACGATGGCGCGGCCCAGGGTGGTTTTACCGCAGCCGCTTTCACCCACCAACCCCACCGTCTCGCCCGGGGCAATGGTGAAACTCACATCGTCCACCGCCTTGACCGATTCATGGACACGGCCGAAGAGGCCGTGTTTCACCGGAAAATGCACTTTCAGATTTTTAACATCGAGCAGTTCGTTCATTTAATGGCAAAGATTCAAGATGAAGGTCCGCCGGAGCGCAATCCATCATTTTTGCCCGAAGTTAATCGCCATGGCGCCGCCGAAAAAGTTGATGACGGCGGTGTTTGCCAGTTTCCATTCGCGCATTTTTTCGCGGACGCCCTGCTGCGCGGGGTAATGTTTCAGTGATTCCAGGATATAAGCGTAGGCCTGCGCATTGCCGCAAAAGAGCAGCCCGATGAGCGGGACCGAGCAGCGCAAGTGGGCGAAATATATTTTCCGCCACAGGACATTGGCGGGCTTCCCGAAATCAAGCACCACAATCCGTCCGCCCGGCTTGGCGACACGCACCATTTCGGCCAGGCCATGTTCCCAACTGGAGAGATTGCGCAAACCGTAGCCGACGGTGACAGCGTCGAAGGAATTGTCCGGGAAGGGGATACTCATGGCATCGCCCTGGATAAATTTCAAATTTTGCGATTTGATTATCGAGATTTGGCGGTCGCGGGCGACTTCGAGCATGTTTGGGCTGAAATCCAGGCCGATGGTTTCGGCGCCGTGTTTTGCGAGAGCAAAGGCAATATCGCCGGTGCCGCAGCATAAATCAAGCGCCCGGTCGCCGCTTTTAAGGCGGGCCAGTTCGACAACGCGGCGTTTCCAGAGGCGGTGAACCCCGAAGCTTTGCAGGTCATTGAGCAGATCATAACGGCGCGCGATCGAGGCAAAGAGGTCGCCCACTTTTGCGGCGCGCTCATCGCCCGGTGCGTAAAAGAGATTGCCCATACGGGCAGTATCGCGGCGGGGAAAATCAAATCAAGGCGGATAATTATCCTTTGCACGAGGGGCATGACTTTGGTAAAATCGCCGCAACATTGATTTTAGCCGTTGAACAGGCATTAACTTTATGAGCACCGCACCCGACGCCGCCGCCCAAAAAAAGATTTTGGTGATTGACGACAATGAAATCATCCTGAAGACGACTTCAATGAAGCTCCAAAGCGCTGGTTACCATGTTCTTACGGCATTGGACGGCGCGGAGGGGGTGTCGCCATGGTCCGCAGGGAAAAGCCCGATTTGGTGTTGTTGGACATCACCTTTCCCCCGGACGTCAGCGGGGTTTCCTGGGATGGTTTTCGGATAATGGAATGGCTGCATCGGGTGGATGAAACCAAGAAGATTCCCATCATCGTCATCAGCGGGGTGGTGGAGGAAAAGAACAAAGCGCGCGCGACTCGTCCGGCGCGGTGGCGTTTTTCCCGAAGCCGGTGAATTTTGACGATATGCTGAAAGTGATTCGGCGACGTTGGGCGCGGAGACCCGGCGCCGAAGGCTTCCTGACAAAATTGGGGCTTTTCAAGCCGGAAATTTCCGGTAATCTTTTTTCGTTGAAGCGAGCGTAGCTCAGTCTGGTAGAGCGTCACCTTGCCAAGGTGAATGTCGAGGGTTCGAATCCCTTCGCTCGCTCCATTTTTTCCAAATAGAATCCCGCCTCTCCGGCTTCCGCGGTGAATGAACGGAAGAGTGAATTGCAGAATTATCGGCCTGGAAAACGCGGTTGCTGTAATCTGCTTTTTTACTAAACGTATTCACTTGTTGTCATCTGGATGCATTGTGTAAAATGGCTGCGTGCCAAAGAACCACATAGACAAGCTGCGGAAGCTGGCAAAGCAGCACGGGCTGCTGCGCCCGCGAGACCTGAAGGCCGCTGGTGTTCCGCGTGTCTATCTCAAGCAGCTTGTCGAGCGGGGCGAACTGCTAAAAACCGGACGAGGACTTTACGTCCACGCCGGCGCGTCGCTCACGGAGAACCATTCCCTGGCGGAGGCATCAAAGTTGTCGCCCAGAGGGGTTGTCTGTCTGCTGTCCGCGCTCCGCTTCCACGACCTTACCACCGAGAATCCAGCCGAAGTGTGGATTGCCGTGCCCCGCAAGGCTCGTCCTCCAAAATCCAGCGCTCCCGCGCTGCGCGTAATGCGGTTTTCCGGCCAGATGATGTCAGCGGGCATCGAGAAGCACGTCATCGAGGGCGTCCCGGTCAGGGTTTATTCCGTCGCCAAGACCGTCGCCGACTGCTTCCGTTTTCGAAACCGGATCGGCGTCAATATCGCGGTCGAGGCGCTGCGTGATGCGTGGCGGAACAAGAAGGCCACCTCTGACGAACTATGGCATTACGCCAATGTGTGCCGGGTGCTCAACATCCTGCGGCCCTATTTCGACAGCCTCAGATGAAAAATCTCGCCGCGTCAGTCCACGCCCGCCTGGCCCAACGGCGGGCTGAAACGGGAGAAGACTTCAACGTGTTGCTGGTGCGGTTCACCATGGAGCGATTGCTCTACCGGTTGTCCCGCTCCAAGCATCGGGAACAATTCATTTTGAAGGGAGCGATGCTTTTCGCTTTGTGGGAGCCGACGCTTCATCGGGTTACGCGCGACCTCGATCTCCTGGGCCTCGGAAATCCTTCACCCGATCGGTTGACTGAAATCTTCCGCGAGTTATGCCGCATGGAAGTTGACGCTGACGGCGTTAATTTCGATCCACGCACTGTCGCTTGTGAGGAAATTCGCGCGCAGGATGAATATGCCGGCATCCGAATGAAGCTTCGAGCTGTCATCGGAAAGGCCATCGTGCCGTTGCAAGTGGACGTTGGTTTTGGCGACGCGCTCCCCGTCCCGCCGGAAGAAATTACTTTTCCCGTCATGTTGGACATGGCCGCGCCAAAGCTGATGGTGTATTCCCGCGAAACCATCATTGCCGAGAAATTGGAAGCCATCGTCGAATTGGGAATGTTGAACACGCGCTTCAAAGATTACTTCGACCTCCATTATCTCGCGCACAAATTTTCCTTCGACGGTGCATTGCTTTCAAAAGCCATCACCGGGACGTTTGAATGCCGGGGCACTTCATTTCCCGGCGGCTTGCCTGTCGGTTTGACCCCAACTTTTGGGAATGACTCGGCGAAGATTCGTGGTTGGGAGGCATTTTGGCGAAAGATCGGGCCAAAAACTAAAGCACCGGCACTCGAAGCCGTCATTCAATTGCTGGTCAAATTTCTTGAACCTCCTCTCGGTGCTGCTGCGAAAGGAAAGCCATTTCGCGCGACTTGGAAATCGGATCGCTGGAGCAAGTAATGCGACGAAGAATCATGGGTGGATAAAGACATCCAGCAAAAGTACCAGCACGGACCGTTTTAACACGAAGGCCCGTTGTTTCCGTATTTGTATAACCCAAACCATCCATAAAATCACTTGTCCCGCCATAGCTTCGGAGCGACGGCGGAAGGGGGCGGTCGGCTTGGCTCCAGCGCGGAAGCCGCCCTCATTTGAACATCAACTTAAAATCTCTTTTTGGGCGGCTCATTTGGCGGCGGCGCCGAAAAGCGGCTTGCAAATCCGGACGATGGGATTAAGATCATTAAAGCTAACAATGAGAGTTCGTTCAAGTTATGAACAACAAGTCCAGTGGGGATTCCAGTCACCATGAAAACGAAACTTCTCGCCGCGGTTGTCATGCTGGGTCTAGCCGCAGCCCCAGTGGTGGCAGATGACATCACGACCCTGGACGGGACGACGTATCAGGATGTCAGAGACATTGCGGCCAAGTCCAGCGGCCTCTTTTTTGTGGTGGGCGACGACACGACGATGCACAGCGTCCTGATTGCCTACACGAATCTGACGGAAGCCACCAAAGAGAAATATCATTGCGACCCTTACGAAATGGCGATGGCTTTTGCCCGGCAGGACCAAGCGGTTTATCTGAACAAAAATCTCGCCTTCTCACTCGACCAGTTGGACGCCGCCAAGAAAAAGGCCGAGGCCGAGCACAAACCGCTGGGATTTATACTGGTTTGGGACAGTTTCTTTCATCCAGACGGACGACCGATCCGGCCCGCGGGGGATTATAGCGAGAACGCCTTGGTGCATTTTTACGATGTCTTTCACAATAACCTGGTGTTGGTGTTCGTCAGCCACGAACGCGAACTCGGCAAGGTGCCTCCGGCGGTGGCGCAGGGCTTCAGCGGCCCGGATGAGGGCGGGTGGGCGCCCAGCATGGCGGTGGTGACGGCAGACTGTTCCCATTTCATCTGTGAAGTTCCCTACAGCAAAAAAGATTTCGCCGGGCGCGAGCAGATTATGCGGGACCGAATCGCCGTGATCAAAAAATTCCTCGCCACCCATCCCACGGCGGAATAGCGATCATTGCCAAAATTTTGCCCGGCGACGGCATGAGTGTGGGAGTGCGTACTTACAACCCTTGAAAAATGATCGTCTTTTACAATTCCAACACGAAAAAGGCTTAGGACCCAAGAAAAATCATTACTTTTAGCAATTATTGTGAAAAACAATTCCATTGCTTCCTGGCGTTCTCGCACTTCCGCTAACCCTGCCCATCCGGCACAACCCTGTGACGATGATGGTGCAGGACGCCAACGCGCCCCGGCGCGAAAGCGAGCTGCGGTTTGCCTCCACGCTTGAAAAATATTTGGCAACCGGCAGGATGCCAAGACGATGGAAATTCCGGGATCGAAAGAATGAGCGCGTATCGCGTGTTCAACGTCGAAGCCGGCTTGCCCACCCTGGATGAAGCGCGACGGCAGGTCATCGCAGAAATCCGCCGCGCCAAGCAGGAGGGTGTCCGGGTGCTCAAGGTCATCCACGGATATGGTTCTTCGGGCAAAGGCGGCACGCTCGGTGCCGGACTGCGGAAATCATTTTCACTTCGAAAGAAAGAAGGCGTCATCAAGGATTTCATTCCCGGCGACAGCTTTTCCATCTTTAATCCCGTGGTCTTGGCGCTCATGGAAGTTGCATCTGAGTTGCGTGGAGACCCGGACTTGGAACAGACGAATCTGGGCATCACCCTGCTTTGGTTGATGTGAGCGCGCGGAAAGGGAAACGCAAGGTCTGGCATTGTGCCCACAACGATTTGGTGAAAAGCTGGGAATACCATTAAGCGCGTCACATGGACATCTGCGGTCAAAAATCACGTTCCTGCGCAACATGACGTGTTCCCGCTTCTGTGCTTAAATCGCCTCATACGAAATCCGCAATCGCCAGACTCGATGTTCTCTTTACGCCAAGAGAACCAAAGGAACAAAAATTTTTATTTCAGGCGCCGCGCCAGCCTTTCTTAGCCCCGTTTCCTTTTGTTCAAAATCATCCCGGTCCCGCTTTTCTTTTGCGCCGTTTGCGCCTTTTTGCGGCCATTAATTCGCGTCAGTTCGCGCCAATTTGCGTGAAAATTCCCGCCTCAAATTTTAATCTGCGTCCATCAGCGAACCCAGCGGTTTCCCCCTTCCTCCAATCCTCAATCCTCAATCCTCAATCCTATGAACAACCGTTCCCAATCTGAACTGACCAAACTCAAACGCCTCTGGCAAAAACCCGACTTCGAGCCCTCGCGCGAACGATGGCGCCAGCGATTCTCCTCCAAACTCACCCAGGCGCAAATCCGCCCGCTGCTCAAAAAAGAATTGCATATCAACCTCCAATGGGACCGCCAATTGACCCAGTTCCGCCAATGGGTGGACCGCCAGGACGCCCTCGATGCCCAAATCGAGGCCGCCGCCGACGACGAGCGCCGCATCCGCGAGCAATTGGGCGATTGCACCCTGGAGCAGTTTCGCCTCGAAGTCTTGAAACGCAGTTACCTGCGCGCCCTGGCCACCGGCGACCTGGCCGCCGGACGCCAAACCATTGCGCAGGAAATGAACGTCAAAGAGCAGGAGACCACCCTCAGAAAAGTCATTTTGAACGAACAAGAGTTCTCATACTACAAGGAGGACACCCAGGCAAGGGCGCTCGAAAAGGTCCTGAAAGACACAGATCAATGTCCCAACGCGCGAAATCAGTTTAAGGCGGCTTTTGCCGCTCTGACGGAAGAGCAATATACGAATGATTTCGGTCGGTCCCAATCTGGCGAGCTGGACAATGCGCTCAAACGTTGCCTGTGGGAAACGGAAAAATATCCCCGAGCCAGGCAACAGTTCAAGACGGCTCTTGCCGTTCTGAAAGAAGAGCAGGAGAAGGAACGATTCGCTGACCCGCCCGGCTACGTCCCCACGCCAAGTGAAGGCCCCTCCAACCCAATCCAACCCGATCCAACCAAATCCAACCCCAGCGTTTGTAGCAGCGGACGTAAGTCCGCTCCATCTTCCCCTGAACCCGCCAACACCCCCTCGCCGCGCCAAGCGGCCGCTGGTCCCGCTCAACCGGTTTGTGCTCCCTCCGCCCCGCTTCCCACTCCTTGCCTTTTGCTCCTGGCCCTGTTCTTTCTCCCTTTTCAGCATTTCCTTGCCGCCCTCCTGCCCGCCCATTTTCAGCCTTTTGCCTTTCCTGTCCACCATAGCTTGAGCGACGGTGGAAGCCTTCAGCATTTAGCCTTGATTTGTCGCCCTCCTTCCCCGCTCCTCCTCTTTTTTACTTATATTTTTACTCTCATTCTCCCTTGTTTTATTGCGGTTTACTCATGTTTATTCATGAAAAAAGATGATTTTTATTTCAATGACCGGCCCAGCCTTGGTTGGCTCCCCGTTCCCGCTTTTCTCATTTGCCTTTTTGCGGTTAAGTTTGTGTCCGGGTATTTCGCATTCGCGGTTATCAACCCGGTGTGTTTTTTTGCCGCCATTGATTCGCGTCAGTTTGCGCCAATTCGCGCGTGCCGGGTCGTAGCATCTGAGCGAAGACCGGTCAAGTCTCTCCCATCTTTGCCTTCATCAGCGTCATCTGCGGTTAATGTTTTGCCGAAAACCGTCGGTTGACCCCACGCCATTCGAGAAATCAACTTGACAGACTAGAGCGAACAGTTCAGAATCGCGCGCGGATCACAAGAGAGTCATAACCATCCCGGACATATCCCAAATGGGTAATACCTGGATAAATCAAAGCTGCCTGCCCAGGATCGCGCGGTTGGATGACCACCCTCCAACAGGTGCGAATGGGAACGAAAAACTTGTCCCCGGGCTGCGGGGCGTTCTCGTAATTTTCACTCTTTTTTTTGCGGCCGCGGCAGGCGCACAACCCTACCTTGCGCCCTTTCAACCCACGGGATGGTCCGACAAGGTCGTCGTCACCACTGACCCAAATTCCACCACCGACACTTCGACACTCTATACCACGAACGTCATTTACGTGGACTGGGCCGTCATCAACAGTGGCAACGCCACGGCAAGCACCCCCTTCGACGTGGATCTTTATACGAACTCGGTCTATGTGACAAGCTGGACCATTGAAAGCCTGCCCCCGGATGCTCGCGAATATGTTGCTGATCCCGGCTTCGAGGTGGGCGAGTTTCCCTCCGGGACAAACACAATAGAGATTGTTGCCGATGCCACGGACGTCTATGAAACCCCGCCCAGCACCTATACAAAAACATTCACCGTGCTCGCCCCGACGCTGCCAAGCCTTTCCGCGCCCGTTTTGATCAGTCCGGCGAACGGCAGCACCAACCAGTCCACGAGCGCCGTGTTCACTTGGTCGGCAGTATCGAATGCCGCCTCGTACGTAATCATCGTCGCCACCAATGTGGTGGACTTGCCCGCCAACACGACGGCAACGTCCGGCGGTGCCAGCGTGGTGATCGCCGCGGGCGTCACCAATGCAACGGCCTATACCCCGGTCAACCCGCTGGACCCTGGCACCAGGTATTACTGGGAGGTCAACGCGCGGTACCTGGGCGAAGGCGGGCCGTGGTCAAGCACGTGGAATTATACCACCGCAAACCCGCCTCCCGGCCTCACGATCCTGCCGGTGTGGGACGGCACCATCACGAGCGATCCCCAAGCAACGACCATTGAAAATACCATTAGGGCCGCCATCGCCGTCTATCAAAGCGATTTCTCCGACCCCATGACGGTTTCCATCACGTTCGAGGAAATGTCCGGCGGCCTGGGCGAATCTTCATGGTCTTACAATACGTATTCGTATTCGGCCTGCCGCGAGGCGCTGGTCGCGGCGGCCACGACCCCGGATGATTCAACCGCCCTCGCGCACCTCCCGGTCCAGACAGACAATCCGGTCAACAACAACGCAAACGTCAACGTCAAAACCGCCCAGGCCTGGGCCTTGGGCTTGAATTCGGGAACGTCCGGCGAAAACGTGGGCACCGTCTTGCTCCAAACCGGGATCATGAACCTGTCCGACGCCCAGACCGACCCGGGCAAATATTCACTTTTCTCGACAGCTTGCCACGAAATTGATGAAGTTCTGGCGACTGGCTCGGCTCTGGACGAGGTCTATCGTGGTGAAAACACGGCGACGGGACCGGTCTTTCCCGAAGACCTTTTCCGCTACGACCCTTTGGGCAACCGCAGCTACACAACAAACATCACGGCAACCTCGTATTTTTCCCTCGACGGAACGAACGACCTGGCGCAGTTCAACCAGGTTGGCTCCGGTGATTTCGGCGACTGGTATAGTTATTACGGCGGGGTGGTTCCCCAAGTGCAGGATGCCTTTGCCCCACCCGGTGCCAGCCCAAACCTGGGCGTTGAACTGCGCGTGCTCGATGTTCTGGGCTACCACTTGGTGACGCAGGAACCCGCCCCGAATTTCATCGCCGCGACCCGTTCAGGAAACACGATCGTTCTCGTCTGGACAGCCGTGCCCGGCAGCAGTTATCAACTGCTTTATTCAACCAATCTGGCTTTGTCCGTGTGGAACAACGTGGGCAGCAGCCTGACTGCGTCCAACTCCACCGCGAGCCATACCGACACCATCGGACCCGGCGAGCAACGATTCTATCGCGTGGAACTGTTGCCCGGTTCAGGTGAGAACGTCGAGTTTAACCGCTCACGAGTTGTGACACCGCCAACCGGCTGGGGAACCAATGTGTTCAGCGCTTATCCGTAACCGTGCAATTGGAGAAGGGGTGCCTGCTTGATTTTCTTGCGCAGAATTTTCGGCGCAGGCGCATCCTTCCCAATTGCCTATACCGTATCAATAAAAACAGTGGCCGAAGAGGCGATGCGCGTTTCGCGCCGCTCCCGCCACGGGCCACGGCGTGTCGCAGATGGCGGTTGTCGCGGGTTCTTAAATATGGCGCGCCCACGGCGATGGGACAACGAGGGTGAGAACACCCAGTTTACGCATGGGAAAATGGCCATTGAAAACTCCGGGACCTATGGAGAATAAACGGAGCGGTAGAACCTCTGTTTGAACTGGCTTGCATTCGAATCCACAAATATGAAGGGGGCGATATTCGTCGTCATTGGGACCCAGTTCACCATATTGGTTGATGTCTGGATCACGTAGGAGTATCCCGATGGCCCGTTTACGCTGAATGAAAATCCGGCGGTTGACGTTGACGGCAATATCAGCATAGCCGCGGCGGTGGGAACGATATAGGACGTCTGGTTGGAAAATGGGCTTTCCACACCCGAGGCGTTGTACGCCTTGGCGGCAAAATAATACGTTGCGCCCTCGATCAAACCTGAAACCGATGCATTCGTTACATTGCCGACGGCAACCTCGTTCGTGTATTCGCCATTCGCCCCCCCGTAATAAATGTCATAACCGACAACGTTTGTGGCCGTGCTCGGGTTCCATTTGAGGGTCACGCTTTGGGTTGGTGCGGTTTGGGACGCGCCGGCCTTGAAAGGCGCCATGGCAAACAGGCCGATCACCGACAAAGCGATCAAAGACACACGACCAAAAGCTGAATCACGTACTGACATATACTGTACCACAAAGAGATGCAAAAGGTGTGCCAATGAATCGGTCTCGATCGCTGATTTGATGTTGAATCATCCCACCGGTGGAAATGATTCACGCAAAAGACTTATTTTAAAGATGTTATATTGCCTGTACGAACACCCAAATATACGTGAAAGCACCGATTTTTCAAGGGAAATTTTTTATTCCAAACCCGGTTCCATTTTATCAGGACACAGTTGTCTCGATAGAGGACTATTTCCTGATTTGGCCGGAAGTCATTTCTCGATTCAACGACGCGAAAACGAGTGATGAAAATTTCTGATTTGTTTTCCAATTATTGGGGAAGCCGGAAAAAGTCCTGACTCGAGTGTCCTGAAATTGGGCAAGCCAGGCAAAGTGCTGGACATCCTTAAGCGTAGCCTGCGGAATTTATTCTGAATGGTATTATCACCAACACGGCGGCCAATTCGGTTCTTCTTTTGCTGGCTGCACGCCAACATGGAACCCCTTTTCGTCCTGATAACCCAAAGGAATTTGATTTTTAATGGTCTGGCGCAATCGGGTGAAAATTTCCGCCGGGGATGTCATCCTCGGTGTCAAATTGAGCCACTGTTTGTTGCCAACTGTTTTATTCGAGATCATGGCTTAAAAAGGCAGCATCAAAGGTGCCAAGATGGCCATTCATATCAGGCGAGAATTACGTTATGTACGTTCCACTTCTCAGGGCTTGTGTTCCTGGGACGGACGGCGATAAACTCGCCAGAACAAAACCGGCGGCAATATAATCGGTATGATTAAACTGCGTTATCATTCAGTTGCGCGGATTGCGGTGCTCGCGGCGGGTATTCTTGCGTTGTGCTTATGAACATCAGCGAATCCAATAATATGCACCGTTTTTTGCAAAGCCTCGCCGCCGACTCTGAAGATGCCATTTTCAGTGTGGCATCCGATGGCATTATTTTGACGTGGAACAGGGCGGCCGAGCAGATTTACGGATATGATGCCGGGGAAGCTGTTGGCCGCCCGGTGGCGCTCGTTTTTTCCCTGGAGAGCAGCGATAAAATGATGCAATTGCTCAAAGATGTCGGGCATGAAAGAAAGGTTGCCCGTTGCGCAGCTTCGTACCGCCGGAAAGATGGTTCGCTGTTGGAAACGTCGCTGACGGTTTCAACAGTCAGCGATGCCGCGGGCAAAATAATCGGCGCCTCCGTCATGGCGCGTGACTTATCCGAGCGGCGAAGAATGGAGCGGGAGGTTTTAGAGATCAGCGCGAATGAGCGACGGCGCATCAGTTACGAATTGCACGACGGCTTGGGGCAGCACCTGGCGGGCATTGCTCTCCAGACGAAATCAGTTTACGGATCCATGGCAGCGGAGGGCGCTCCGCATGCCGAGGCGGTGCATGAAATCCTGGACATGGTCAATGACGCCATCAGAATGACCCGGCAGGTTGGGCGCAGCCTGAATCCGACGAATGTTGACGCCATCGGGCTGATTGAAGCATTAAAAAGGCTTTGCTCCGAAACCACGGCTTCTTTTCCAGTGGTCTGCCAATTCATGTGCGAGGAATCGCAATTGCCTTTCGATCCGCAAACCACAGTGGCATTGTATCAATTAGCGCAAGAGGCTGTTCACAACGCCCTTGTCCACGGCGGCCCCGACCGGATTGACGTGGAATTGACCAGGGACAACAACAGGGTGACCCTCACAATCCGCGATGATGGAAAGGGATTCGATTCGTCTGAAAAATTTTCCGGCATGGGCTTGCGCCTGATGGAATATCGCGCCAACGCCATCAACGCCACGTTCAATTCGTCATCGCAACCGGGCGCTGGTACGGTGGTTCGCTGCTCAATGTCATTGCCGTCTTCGGCTCCGGGACCTGGACCATCACCCGGGAATTGATTCTCCCGCTCAACTTTCAACACAAATTCCTCTCAACTGCCCCTGGCTCTGAACGCTTCCCACCGACGGACGGGAACTGATCTTCTGCCGCGATACCCAGCCGGAAAACGACTATAGAATGCTGCCAGCCTCGCGCATCAGCGGATAGGACAATTACTGAAACCATAAACCCCGGGGGCAAACGTTTTGATGCAATTAATTGATTTGCAGCGACTTACCAGTCGTGTACGCCCTCCGGCAGCGAAAGTTGGGGTGGCTGAACTTGTTGCAACCAACAGCGTCCCAAGACGACTGCTTATTTTTAATAACCTATTGATCTCCAACAGCTTTTAACCGGATTGTGGCGAAATATGGATAGATTCACTGAATTGTAACCAAAAGATATTGACAAAAAATCGCATTTGGCGTTTACTTAGGGGAGGCAGAGGAAAACCATTATAAATCGTGAATGGTCCTAACAAAAGTAATCAGGGAAAGATATGCATTTTCGTTGTAGATGATCACCCACTCGTCCGCAACGGATTGGTTCATCTGATTAATCAACAGTCCGATATGTTCTGCGGCGCGGCAGCGGCCGACGTCGCGGAAGCGGTCAAATCTTTTTCGCTCCAAAGTCCAGACTTGATCATCCTCGACCTCCGGCTGAAAAATTGCGACGGGCTGGAATTAATCAAGTCATTGAAGTCGCAGTACCCGTCAATTTACATCCTGGTTCTCTCGCAGTTCGACGAGGAACTTTATGCGGAACGGGCATTGCGGGCCGGCGCGCACGGTTACATCATGAAGGACAATGCAACGGAAGAGGTCGTCAACGCCATACGGACTGTCCTTGCGGGCGAAATTTACCTTACCCGGATCATGACGAGTCACCTCCTGCAAAAGACTCTTACCACCCGGTTGCCGCGCACCAACGACGTCGAGAAGCTCACCGATCGTGAAATTCATGTGCTTCAACTACTGGGCGCGGGATTGAGCACGCGTGAAATCGCCGCGCAAATGAATTTGAGCGTCAAGACCATTGAAACTTATCGCGAACATCTTAAACACAAACTTAATTTGGATAACGCCGCGACATTGGTTCAATACGCGGTGCAATGGGTGGAAAAGCAATCGCCACCCCTGATTGACGTGCCCCGGCCCATTGCCGGCACGGACCTCGGCTCCGGTTTTGTGCAATAATCTGTAACCATGCGTTCGATCAGGCGCTTCTGCTTGATTTTCGTGCGCAGGAATCTGCGGCGCAGGCGCATCCTTCCCAACTGCCTAGCTACGGATAGGGATTTTCCCTTAAGCAAAACCACTAGCATATTATCAGGCGATTGCCCCGATTGTCACGAGGGTGCATTGCTGCCTTAATGAGACGATAAATGTATGCCCCTGTTGCGAAGAATGTTGCGAAGAAACGCATACTCGTTGTGGACGATCATCCGGTGGTCCGCAAAGCGATTGTGGCCATGCTCGATGATGAGAGTGATTTAGTTTGCTGCGGTGAGGCGGCTAAATTATCCGATATCATTCCGTCAGTGGACCTGTACAAGCCGGACCTTATTTTGCTTGATTTGTTCTTGAGCAGAGAAGGCACTTTGCCGCTGATCGAACCATTGCGAAAACAATTTCCCCAGACGCGCCTCCTGGTTCTATCCCAATATGACGAAACGCTTTATGCGGAACGGGCGTTGGAGGCGGGCGCAGTCGGATATGTTCTAAAGGAAGAGACTCCTCATGAAGTGTTGGCAGCCATACGTGCCGTGTTTCAAGAGGAAATATACTTAAGCCATAAGCTGGCTGGCCGCCTTTTGTATCAATTCTTTGGCGTCAAAGCGACTCCGTCGCAACCCAGGGGAATTCAGCATTTGACCCATCGGGAACTTCAGGTGCTCTATCTTATGAGCACCGGAATGTCCGCGCACCAGATTGCCGAACAATTGGAATTGAGGGTCAAATCAGTGGAAACCTATCATGAACATCTCATCCACAAGCTGAATCTTTCAGGGGGTAACGAACTGGCGAATTACGCGCTTCAACGGCCATGAAAGTGTTTTCGCATTTTATTCAGTGGGAAGCCGCCCTTAGGGGTTGGAATGGGGGTCGCCCTTAAGGACGCTGGGCCGGTTGCTAGGTCTAACCCTTAGTTAAGATTCAGGGCGTTCCCCCGATTGTTGAAATTTTCTTTCGCGCTTAATATGTCAAATAATTATGAGGGAACCAATCATCGGTCCGAGGCCAGACCCTTGCGTCGTCATCGTTTTTTCAACGACTGACGGCAATCTGAATCTGTTTGCCACGTTACGTCATGGCCGGGGGAAATCAATGCCATGACCAATCCTCTTTTGCCTCCAATCCAAGTTTCCGCGGCCCAACCGGGAAATGCAGCCTGGTATTGCGCGCGGACGAAGCCCAAACACGAGCTTTTGGCCGCGGCGCACGTGCGCAAACATCTAAATTTGGAAGTGTTTCATCCGCAATTACGGGTCGAGCGCGCCACTCAACGCGGGGTGATGCGCGTGATTGAACCTCTTTTTCCCTGCTATATTTTCATCCGTTGCGTGCTGGAGGACAACTTGGACGAAATCCAATATACCAGTGGCGTCAAAGGTTTGGTGCGTTTTGGTCAAAGAATTCCGCACGTCGCCGATTCCAGAATCGAAGAACTTCAGGAATGTTTCGCGGCTGATGATCCGATGACGGTGGAAAGCCGTCTCGCCCCGGCGGATGAAGTCACCATCGCGGATGGTGTCTTCGCGGGATTTCGGGCGATTGTATTGCGGGTAATGCCGGCGCGGAGACGGGTCCAGGTACTCCTGGACGTGTTGGGGCAACCCACACCAGTCGAGGTGGACCGCGGCTCGGTGATATTGGAGAGGGATTCCTTGGCGGACATGGCGCCGATACTCGCGGCGCCGGTAGGGCGAAAATTTGCGGTGTTAAATTGAGGCAGGTACAACAGGCAGCTTTCCCGAAAGCAGATTCGGGGAAGAAAATTGGTTATCGTTTTTTGAATGAAAATGGCCAAACCAATAAGTGCGGAGCTTTGCTTGGAGCCGATTTGCGAGAACTCCTGGCGCTCATATGACCGAAACTTCACGAAAATATTTTGATTCGAATAAAGGAGAGAGGCGTTAATTAACATGAGGCGGTTTGCCCGATTAACAAATTTTGTCTCCAGGAAAAGTCAGTTTGATCAGAGGCCTGGCGTCGTCAAAATTCCCCGTTGGAAACGGATATTGGACACGGTTTTTATTTTGTTGACGCTGCCGGTGGTGGTGCCACTGGCCGTGTTCATTGCCGTGCTCATCGCCACGGTTTCCCCAGGGCCGGTTCTATTCAGACAGGAACGGGTCGGCTTTTTGGGCCGCCGGTTTATGTGCCTGAAATTCCGCACGATGCATGTCGGCACGGAAACGAATTCCCACCACGCTCACCTCAAGCAACTGATGGACTCCGATGCGCCAATGGTGAAGCTGGACGCGCGCGGCGATTTACGGATTATTCCTTCAGGCGGTCTCCTGCGCTCATCGGGTTTGGATGAGCTGCCCCAACTCATTAATGTCTTGCGCGGCGAGATGAGCATCGTCGGGCCACGGCCCTGTTTGCCCTATGAGAGTGACAAGTATCTTCCGTGGCAGCGGGAACGATTTGACACCCTCCCGGGTCTGACCGGCCTCTGGCAGGTGAGCGGGAAAAACCGAACCACCTTCAACGAAATGATGGAGTTGGACATTGAATATGCCCGAAGGAAAACCATTTGGCTGGACCTGGCGATTATTCTGAAAACCCTGCCGGTGTTGGCAGGTCAGGTGTGGGAATCCCGCCGGCGAAGAAAATTGCATCAAAATTCAACCGAGACAGCTCTCTCGACTAAAAAGCCAACCAATAATTTGAAAGCGTTTGAAGAAGTAAACTGAAACGGAAAGGAATGCTATGACAAAACCCATCAAAATCGGAGTCATCGGATGCGGGTACTGGGGGCCCAATCTGGTGCGCAATTTCAAATCCCTGCCTGATTGTCATCTTAAAATGATGAGCGATCTCAATGTGGAACGCCTCGCCCACCTCAGATCGTTGTATCCAGAAATTGAGGGCACCGCCGAGCACCGCCATCTCCTGAATGGCTCCGGCCTCGATGCGGTGGTCATCGCCACCGCCGTCAAATCGCATTATTCCCTAGCCAAAGCCTGCCTCAACGCCGGCAAACACACCTTCATTGAAAAACCGATGGCCACTTCGTCGGCCGAGTGCCTCGAGTTGATCGAAATTGCCCGGCGTAAGGGGCTCGTCTTGATGGTCGGGCACACGTTCCTTTATTCGCCTGCCGTCAGAAAAATCAAGGAGATTGTCGAACACGGGGACATCGGGGAAATTCGATACATTTGTGCCCGCCGCCTCAACTTGGGGCTTTACCAACAGGATATCAACGTGGCCTGGGATTTGGCGCCCCACGACATCTCCATTGCGCTTTACATAATGGCCGATCGGCCCGTTACAGTGAACTGCCGCGGCAGCGCCCACGTCACCCCGGGCGTGGAAGATGTCACGACGATGTGCTTGAGCTTTCCCAAACAACGCGCTGCCATCATCCACAGCAGTTGGTTGGACCCCAGAAAGGTCAGGGAAATGACCATCGTCGGCAGCCAGCGGATGATTGTTTATGATGACGTGGCACCTCTGGAAAAAATCCGGATTTATGACGTGCGGGTGGAGCGGCCGCCGCACTACGACACGTTTGCCGAATTCCATTATGCCTACCACTACGGTGATATGTATGCTCCATACATCAAACAGGAGGAGCCATTGAAGACCGAATGCCAGCATTTCCTCGACTGCATCCAGCAGGGGACCGTCCCGATAACCAATGGCGAACAAGGAATGGAACTCGTCCGGATACTCGAGGCGTCCTCTGAATCCTTGAAACGCGGCGGGGCACCGGTCGAGCTTTTTGCCGAACAAAGTCAAAATGGCGACCGCCGGCTCCAACCAGTTTCCCGCAGACCAGCTCGCGTGGCGACTTCCGAAAACCGTGCCAACAGGTTTAATGGGAAAATGCCCGCTACCCCGATGTCGCAAAATCTCAATGTTAAAATCCGCCTGAACGAGTCCCAGGCTGCCAAGTGAGCCATGAATCCGTCCGAGCCACCCTATTTGCAAGTCGCTCCCGACGTGAAGTTGGGCCGGAACGTACGGCTCTTTGGATATGCCAATCTTTACGGTTGTGAGATCGGGGACGACGTGAAAATCGGCCCTTTCGTTGAAATTCAAAAGGGTGTCAAGGTTGGCAACCGTTGCAAAATTTCCAGCCACAGCTTCCTTTGCGAGGGCGTGGTCTTGGAAGATGAAGTTTTTGTAGGACACAGTGTCACGTTCATCAACGACCGCTTTCCCCGGGCGACAAATGGAAACGGACAATTGCAGTCAGAGGCGGATTGGACCTGCGTTTCTACGCTCGTTAAGCGCGGCGCTTCCATCGGTTCAGGCACCACGCTGCTATGCGGCGTTACCATTGGTGAAAATGCTTTAATCGGCGCGGGCAGTGTGGTCACTAGGGACGTCCCCGCCGATACGGTCGTGGCGGGTAATCCGGCCAGAATTGTCCGGACGTTGCCGCCGAAAAATTAAATTCCGGAACATCGTGCGCGTGGAAAACATAGCGGCAAGGGTGGAAACTCCTTTTCGGCCCCGGGACGTGCCTCCGGCTGCCGTCACTGTGCGGGCCATAAATCCCATTGATCACCCCGACTGGGACGTGCTGGCAGCCGCCCATTCCAATTGTTCCGTTTTCCACACGACTGCCTGGGCAAAAACCCTGGTGGCAACTTATGGTTATGCGCCGGTATATTTGCAGGCAGAAGAAGCGGGGTCGGTTCGCTCCCTCCTCCCGCTGATGGAAGTCAATAGCTGGCTGACCGGCCGGCGTGGAATTGCCCTGCCCTTCACGGATGAATGCGAGCCGCTTTATCAAGACACCGGCTCCGCGCGGCTTCTCGTGCAAAAGGCGCTTGAACTCGGAAAATCGCGGCGCTGGAAATCCGTTGAGTTCCGTGGCGGAAGCGAACTGTTTCCCGGCGCTCCGGCTTCGCTCTCGTTTTACGGGCACAGCTTGATTTTGGAGGAAGACGAGCCACGCCTCTTTGCGCGTTTGGATAGCTCCGTCCGCCGCGCCATTCGCAAGGCTGAAAAGAGCGGCGTCACGGTGGCCATGTCGCGGGAGTTGGACGCGATGGAAACATTTTATTCGCTGCAATGTCAAACGCGCCGAAAACACGGTCTGCCACCGCAGCCATTCGCCTTCTTTCGTAACATTTACGAATATATTTTGTCCCAAAACCTCGGAATGATTGCAGTTGCCCGTTGCCATAACCGCCCCATCGCCGCCTCGGTGTTTTTTCACCGAGGCGCGCGGGCCATTTACAAATATGGCGCTTCGGACGAAGCCTTTCAGCAATTACGGGGCGCCAACCTTGTCATGTGGGAGACCATCAAGCGGCTCGCGCGCGACGGCGTCAGGACGTTGCATCTGGGCAGGACATCCATCGGCAATGAAGGCTTGCGCCGGTTTAAGCTGGGTTGGGGCGCCGAGGAGCACCGAGTCGAATATGTCAAATTCGATTTGCGCCAGGGTGCCTTCGTCACGGACACCGACGAAGCCACGGGCTGGTACAACCGCCTGTTCGGCGCTCTTCCCCAGTTCATCTCACGCATAGCCGGGGCGGCATTGTATCGCCACTGCGCTTGAAACAGCCTTTTCCTCCAAAACCATAAGAATCGAATCAAATGAATAATAACCGGTCAGTTGAGCCTCCGGCGGGATTATCGCTGGGCGATGTTTACTACATCATCTTCCGCCACAAATGGAAAATCATCCTCACTTCCCTCGCGGGCATCGCAGCCGCCGCGGGAATATATTTCCTTAATCCGCCGCCCTATCAATCCCAGGCGGAGTTGCTCGTCAAGTACGTTCCCGAATCCACGCAACTCACCCTGCCAGGCGAGAACCAAAAAGTGACGATTCCCGATCCGAACGGGGATAACATCATCAATTCGGAAATTCAGATTTTGACCAGTCTGGACACGGTGGCGCAGGCCGTGACCAACATTGGCGCGTCGAACATCCTCGTCCAGGCGGGGGCGGCCGCAAATCCAATGAGCGCCGCGGGCTATGTCCGAGGCAATCTGGAGGCGATACCGGCGGACAAGGACGGCAGCGTCATTGTGGTCACGTTCAAGAGCTTGAATCCGCAGATTGTCCAACCAGTCCTTCAGGAAATCATCAATGACTATTTTGAGAAGCATTACCAGATTCATTCGGCGGGAGGCCAATTTGACGACGCCCTCACCATGGAAGAATCCGCCTTGAAGGTGCAACTCGACGCCACCGAACAACAACTCGCTGAACTTGAAAACAAGGCATAACATCATCTCCTTGGACGACTCCCGCAAGGATTTGGCGCAACAGATTTTCCAGATTCGGGGCGACATTTTGGAGGCACAGGCCGAATTGTCCGGCAATGAGGCTGCGATGAAACAAATGAACGGCGGCCAGCCCCTGAAACCGGATGCCACCAATACCCAGGCGGTCATTCCCCAGAACCAGGTGGACGCTTACAACGATATTTGCGCCAGCCTTGATGCGCTTAATAAAAAGGAGCAGGGGTATCTGGCTGCAGGGTTTCACCAAAAGCAACGCCTTGGTCCAGGAAGTGGAGGAACAAATTCGCGGCGCGGAGAAAGGCCAAGGCGGAATTTGAGAAAAAATATCCGCAAATCACCGGCACGGTCATCACTTCGGCTCCAACCGGGTCAGCGCCGCGTCCATCGCGGATCCTGGGGCGCAAATCGCCCAGGTTGTCTCGCTTCAAGCCAAAATTAATGCCTGGAACACGCAACTGGACCAACTCCAGCTCACAGGCCACCAATCTGAACAACCTGGCGCCGACGATTGCGCAACTGGAGCAAACCATGGCCATTCAACAGACGAACTATCAAAATCTGGCCGTCAGCCTCGAAGAATCGCACATCGCGCAGGCTCTCGATCCCGCCAAGGCACCCGACATCAGATGGGTGCAGATGCCGTCGCCCCCGAGCCGGGATTGGAAAAAGACATACAAAACAGATGGCCGGCCTGGTGTTTGGCGGTGTCTGTGGCGGCTTGGGTTGGGCGTTTCTGATTGAATTTTTCCTGGACCGTTCCGTGAAGCGGCCCGGTGAAATCGAGCTAAAATTGAAACTACCCCTCTTCCTTTCCATTCCCGATGTCAGCCGGAATGGTCATGCCCGCCAGCTCAAATCTCCTGAACGGCGGCAACTGCAATTGCATAACTCGGACGAAGACGGCGGGACCCATCGGAACGGCCATGATGCGGGAAATGAGAAGTCAGGAGTGCGAAATGGCGCGTCCGAAGTTTTGGCCGGCGACACATCTCTTTACGCATCGCGCTTTTCACCGTCCACGCCGGCCAACCGCGCTCTCGAGTTGTATTACGAGGCGTTACGGGACCGGTTGATTGTTTATTTTGAAGTCAAAAACCTCACGCATAAGCCCAAACTGGTTGCGGTGACAGGCGCCAACGAGGGCGCGGGGGTGAGCACCATCGCCGCCGGCCTGGCGGCCTCGCTTTCCGAAACCGGCGAGGGAAACGTTCTGTTGGTGGACATGAACGCTGAGCACGGCGCGGCGCAACAGTTCTACAAAGGCAAGGCCGGTTGCGGATTGGACACGGCCTTGGCAAGTGAAACCAAACAGGATGCGCTGGTGCGGGAAAACCTGTATGTCGTTAATGGCCATTCCAACAGCAACGGGCTTCCGCAGGCGCTGCCCAAACGCTTCGCCGCCATGGTGCCCAAGCTGAAGGCCAGCGACTATGACTACATCATTTTTGACCTGCCGGTCGTCAGCCCCATCAGCGTGACTTTACGGATCGCCCAGTTCATGGATATGACGCTGTTCGTGGTTGAATCGGAGAAGAGCGATCGTGAGGTCGTTCTGCAGGCGAACGACTGGCTGGTAAAAGCCGGCGCCACCGTGAGCGTGGTTCTCAACAAGACGCACAAATACGTCCCCGCAAGATTGCATCAGGAACTTCCCGGCGAAAATTAGGCGCAGGATTTTGCGGCGGTGAATCAGAAAACCGTGAAATAACGTAAAATAGCTGAAATGCGCCGGGTTTTTAGGTGTTAAGTGACTGTGGTTTAGATACTTATAGATTTCAT
The DNA here is from genome assembly GCA_963755515.1 of uncultured Verrucomicrobiae bacterium. Taxonomy (GTDB): domain Bacteria; phylum Verrucomicrobiota; class Verrucomicrobiia; order Limisphaerales; family UBA11358; genus UBA11358. The sequence continues at coordinate 95,334 of CAVWKA010000019.1, forward strand.
CATGTATTACAGGCGAAGACCGGATTTAAACACGGATTTAACATGCAATTTGTTTAACCGCAGATGAACGCGGATAATCGCAGATGGGATTCAAAGAGAGAAAAAAACCGTGAAATTCGCGGGCAAAAATTTTTTAGCGGCGAAAATGCACAAAACGCGCAGCGCGGCAAAGCCGCAACACGAAAAAGCTTTTGACCGGTCTTCGCTCAGATGCTACGACCCGGCACGCACGAATTGACGCGAAGGAACGCGAATTTGACAGAACATTAACCGCAGACGGACACTGATGGATCCGCCTTCGCCTGGCCTACGGCGGACAGACACGGATTTTTAACCGCAGATTTCGCAGATGGACGCAGATGAAGGTGAAGGGTGAATGAGGATTGAGGATTGAGGAATGAAGGCGGGAGCCGCGTAAACGCGGAACTCCAAACGGGCGGTTCGAGGAAAGGCGGAAGGCGAATGAGTGAATGAGGAATGAGGAATGAGGATTGGGGAAGAAGAATGACTAATTTCTAAATCCTAATAACTAGGGAATGCCGAAGGCCGAATGCCAAAATTTTCCGCGCTTGATTGGCTGGCAATCCCCAATCCTCAATCCTCAATCGACAATTTGTTTTCAATCCCACAATACTAACATGTCAGCGACACATTTTTATTTTCATCTCAAGCCGTACATGCCGTGGGGCGTACGCATGGCGATGAGGCGGCTGGTGGCGCGCCGGAAACACAAAACGTGCCGCGACGTCTGGCCGATCAATGAAGCCGCGGCGCAGCCGCCCGGAGGCTGGTCAGGCTGGCCGGACGGAAAGAAATTCGCCTTCGTGCTCACCCACGACGTGGAAGGCCCGGACGGCCTGGCGAAATGCCGCCAGTTGATGAAGTTGGAGCAGGAACTGGGCTTTCGCTCATGCTTCAATTTCATTCCGGAAGGCGACTACACGGTGTCGCGCGAGTTGCGCGAGGAACTGGCGCAAAACGGCTTTGAAGTGGGGGTACACGACCTCCACCATGACGGGCACCTTTTCAGATCGCGACAGGACTTCTCCCAAAAGGCGCAATGGATCAACCACTATGTGCAGGACTGGGGCGCAAAAGGGTTCCGGTCGGGCTACATGCTGCGCAACCTGGATTGGCTGCACGAACTGGACATCCAATACGACTGCTCGACGTTTGACACCGACCCCTTCGAACCGCAACCTGATGGGGTCGGAACCATTTTCCCCTTCTGGGTCCCGCTTCCCGAACCGGAGAAATCGAAATCAGGCAACGGGCACTCCGTTCCGCCTCCTCTCTTCTCGCGCCGCCCCCTCGGGTCAGGCCCATCCGGGGCAGGCCTTCTGCCTTCCCACCTGACACGTTCCAGTTCGCCCCGTCGCGGCGGCTATGTGGAGTTGCCGTACACCTTGCCGCAGGACTCCACACTTTTCCAGTCACTGCTCGAGCCGACGCCGGAAATTTGGTTTCGGAAGCTGGATTGGATTGTCCAGAATGGCGGCATGGCGCTGGTGAATGTACACCCGGATAATCTCCGGTTTCCCGGCGAGGCGGCGTCGGCGCGCACCGTTCCGGTGGCGCATTACGTTCAATTGCTCCAGTACCTCGATGAGCGTTATGCGGGGGCTTACTGGCAACCGTTGCCGCACGAAATCGCCGCGTTCTGGATTGATTCGGTGGTGCACCGTCCGGCCTGCCCCGGGATTGGAAATTTAGCCGTCAAAAAACGAATGGAGAAGAGCCATTTGAAAGTGACGATCTTTGGAATGGGATACGTGGGTTCGGTAACCGCGGCGTGCCTGGCGAAACAGGGACATGAAGTCGCCGGCATAGATTCAGATGCGACCAAGGTGGATCTGATCAACTCGGCCCAAAGTCCCATCATGGAACCGGGACTGGAGGAGATCATGCAGGCGATGCTCCCCACTGGACGCCTGCATGCGGAAACCCGGAGCAAGGTCCTGGGCGACATCTCCCTTGTCTGCGTCGGGACCCCCAGCAACGACAATGGGAGCCTGGATTTACGGCAGGTGATGCAAGTCTGCGAAGACATCGGGCGCCTGTTGAAAACGACGGATTTCTATCACGTCGTGAACATTCGCAGCACGGTCATTCCCGGGACGGTGGAAGAGCGGATCATTCCGCTGCTGGAAAAGACATCCGGGAAGAAGGCCGGAATTGATTTCGGCGTCTGCATGAACCCGGAATTTCTGCGCGAGTCCACGGCGGTAAAAGATTTCTACAAACCACCCTTCACGGTCATTGGCACCTCGGATAAGGAAAGCTCGCGCATTGTGGCAAAGCTTTACGAAGGCGTTGACGCGCCGCTGGAAATCGTCCCGCTTCGCGTGGCGGAGACCATCAAATATGCCTGCAATTCGTTTCACGCGTTGAAGGTGACGTTTGCGAATGAAATTGGCAGCCTCTGCAAGGCGCTCGGGGTGGATAGCTGGCAGGTGATGGAAATTTTTTGCAAAGACAACAAGCTCAACCTCTCGCCCTATTATTTGAAGCCCGGCTTCGCCTTCGGCGGCTCGTGTCTTCCGAAAGACCTCCGGGCGATTACGCATCTGGCGAGACAATTGGATTTGGACCTGCCGTTGCTCGGCTCCATCCTGGCAAGCAACGAGAATCAAATTGAGCGGGCCTACCAGATGGTCCGGCGGACCGGCAAAAACAAAATCGGAGTGCTCGGATTGAGTTTCAAGACCGACAGCGACGACTTGCGTGAAAGCCCGACGGTGGCATTCATCGAACGGTTGATTGGCAAGGGCTATGAGGTGGTGGTTTATGACAACGACGTCACGCTCTCGGCGATCCGGGGCAAGAACAAGCAATATATCGAACGCACATTGCCGCACGTTTCCTCGCTGATGAAATCGTCGCTGGAGGAAGTGACGAGGCACGCCGAGGTGCTGGTGGTCTGCAAGAGACAACCTGAATTCGAGACCGTGACGGCCAATGGGAACGGCCAGCCCATTATGATAGATTTTGTGAGGCTGTTTCAAAATGGCGCCCAACAATCCCCGACCTATGACGGAATCTGCTGGTAGAATCGTAATGCTGGTGGAGAACCACTACCCGCAAGACCCCCGTGTCCGCAACGAGGCGTCTTTGCTGGCTTCATCCGGCTACCAGGTGAGGGTGATCTGCCTGCGGAAGCCGGGCCAGCCGCGGGTCGAAACCGTCGGCAATGTGCGGGTTTACCGCCTGCCGCGGGTCGAGCTTTTCAAAAAGACGCCATCGGCCAATCCGGGCCTCGCGCAGCTCTTCTGGCTTCGAATCAAATCGGTGATTGGTTATCTCGTGGAATACTTCTACTTCACCACGGCCTGCTTTTTCGTGAGCGCGTATATTTTTATCCGCCACGGTTTCGACGCGATTCACGCGCACAATCCGCCGGACACGCTTTTTCTGGCGGCGCTGCCCTTCAAGCTGTTCGGGAAAAAATTCGTCTTCGATCATCACGACCTTTGTCCCGAACTCTACATGTCGCGCTACGGGACACAAGAGGGGCTGCTTCCAAAGCTCCTGGGCATACCCGAATGGTTCAGCCTCAAGCTGGCGAGCCTCACGATTGCGACCAACGAATCCTACAAGCAGATTCAGATGGCGCGCGGAAAGAAGGCGCCCGAGACGATCTTCATCGTGCGGAACGGACCCGACACGCTCCGGATGACGCAAGCGGCGCCCAACCCGCGCTTAAGGAGCAAGAACCAATGCATTCTGGCATATATTGGCAGCCTGAACCCACAGGATGGAGTGGATTACCTGCTTCGTTCGTTGCATCACCTGCTTTACACGCTGGAAGCGCGACGATTTCCATTGCGTGATCATGGGTTCGGGGGATTCGCTGGAAGACCTCCGTTTGCTCGCCAGGGAACTCGGGCTGGAGCAACACGTCGAACTGCCCGGATTTGTGTCAGAGGAAGATTTGCGGGCCAACCTTGCGGCGGCGGACATTTGCGTTGATCCCGATCCCTCCAGCCCGCTGAACGACGTCTCGACGTGGATCAAGATCATGGAATACATGGCGTACGCGAAGCCCATCGTCACGTTTGACCTGAAAGAGACGAGGTATTCGGCGCAATCCGCGGCGGTGTATGTGAAGCCCAACGACGAGATGGAATTCGCCAGGGCGACCATGAAGCTGATGGACGCGCCGGTCTTGCGGAAGGAGATGGGCGAATTTGGGCGCAAGCGGGTGGAGGAGGAACTCCAGTGGTCGGTGGTGGGCAGGGAACTATTGGCGGCGTATCGCCATCTGCTCCCTCGAAACGCGCCCAAAATTGCAGAAGAACGAATTCCGTCGGGCGTTGCGTGATTTCGAGAATGAACCCTCCTACGCCAAAAGCGCTACGGAGGGCAGGGAGAACGAAGGAACGAAGACGGGATTTAACCGCGAATTAACGCGAAGGGACGCGAATTACAGAAGCAAGCAACATGAAGCCAGTGGACCCACACCTCACCCTGACCGCATGAATCAGTTTTCTCCCCACAACCCTCACCCGGTCCCGCGGCGGGACCACCCTCTCCCGCCCCTGCGGGCGAGGGACAATCTCCCCTCCCATCGGATGGGAGCGGAGAGGGAATAACAGGCGAACGCCGATATGACAGTTAGAGTCTCGTGACCTCCACCCTCCGCAGTTCTGCTACGGAGGACGGGTCGTCTCCTACGACCAATTTTGGTGAAAACGGCGGTCCGACTTTTAATCAGAGACTCGTAACCTCCACCCTTCGCAATTCTGCTACGGAGGACGGGTCGTCTCCTACCAATATCTGACATGCATCTGCATCTGCCACCCCAACTGGCGCTCTTCTTGACGCTTGGGTTCATCGCCTTTCTTTTTAGGCGGGACATCCGGGAGCAGCGCAATGTGACCGTATCAATTTAAATTTCCAGCCTTTTTGCGGGTGTAGCTCAACGTCAGAGCGCCTGACATCCAGTCAGAGGACGGAGCGTTCAATTCCTCCCGCCCGCTCCAATTTGCGATAACCAATGGCAGCCGAGACAGCCACGGGAATGGCCTGAAAGACACGTTGCGAAATTTCAGGCAAACCGTTCGCTGACACAGGCCCGGCCGGATTAGCTCAAAATGCATCTGTATCTGCCACCAACCCTGGCGCTCTTCTTGACGCTTGGATTCATCGCCTTTCTCTTTAGGCGGGACATCCGGGAACAGCGCCATGTGACCGGCGCGCTTTGGATTCCTCTAATTTGGCTTTTCATCATCGGGTCAAGATATGTCTCCGAGTGGCTTAACATATTTGGTTTCCATATGGGAGCCGGTCAACGTCGAGGATGGCAGTCCATTTGACGCCCTGATATTCGGGCTGCTGATCGTTTCCGGCCTTTACGTCCTGTATCCAAAGGCGGGTCAGCCTTTCGGAAGTCATCCGCAATAACCGCTGGATGACAGCTTTTTCTGGCCTATTGTTTCCTGGCCGATTTTCTGGTCGGATTTTCCGTTTGTGGCCCTCAAACGATGGCTAAAGGACCTTGGGCTTCCGATCATGGTGCTCGTAATTCTTACGGAGCCGGACCCTGAGGAAGCCATAACACGCCTGACGAAGCGCTGCGCCTATGTTGGATTGCCGATTTCCATTCTCTTTATAAAGTATTTCCCCCAGCTGGGCCGGGCATTTGATCCCTGGACAGGAGCGCCGATGAATACACGGCATCACGGCCAATCAAGAATATGCTTGGCCTGGATCTTTTTATTATCGGGAGCCTTCTTTTTTTGGCATTTCCTGAAGGTTTGGCGGCAGGAAAAAAGCAAAGAGAGGCGGAATGAACTGATTTTAATCGGCGTTTTCTGGTGCATGATTGGATGGCTTTTTCATGAGGCGCACAGCGCGACTTCCGTGGTTGCGTTTTTGATCGCGGCGGCCCTGATGGTGTTCCTGGGTTTGCGATGGGTGAATCCACGCGAATATTGGCGCCTACCTGCTGGCGGCGGTGGTTGTCGGCGTTGTGCGCGAAGAGGTATTCGGGATTTATCAGCGTAGTCCTCCACCTTCTGGGAAAAAGCTCCAACCCTGACGGACCGGACGATAATCTGGCAGACCCTCTTGCAGATGAAAATCAATCCGATTTTGGGAGCAGGATTTGAGAGCTTCTGGCTGGGGGACCATATAAAACCAAGCAATTGGGCGGGATGGGCTTTTATTCCGAACGAGGCCCACAATGCCTACCTTGATACTTATTTGAACCTGGGGCTGGCCGGGCTGTTCCTTTTGCTTGGATGGTTCATTGTCATTTATCAAAGGCGCGCCGGGACCTGATTGATGGCCTGGATTGGGGACGATTTCGCCTGGCGTTTCTGGTGGCAGTCCCTGTTTTACGGCTGGACGGAAGCGGATTTCAGAGGCTTGTGATCCCATTTATTTCGTTATTTTTCTCATTGCGATGGATTATCCGAAGCCTCAATTCGCCACCGCCGCACAACCGGTCGAGGCTGAGAACGCTGAAGCGGCGTGGAATTGGTATTCGCGGTGGCGCGGAATCCACTGGCCGAGCCAATGAATCAGCCTGTCACGATTTGAGGCAACGCAGTCCACCCTGCAAAATTGAGGGAAAACCCGCGCGCAAAAACCATCAACTTTGGATTCGATGCCCAAAACTACTTGTCATTCAGCCGTTTGGACCCATTCCATTTGCAGGCGTTTTTCGCCATTGCATGGCACGGTTGTTGCTGAAAAAACGGTGCCATCCATTATAACGAAAGACAACAGCAGCAGCATCCATGACTCTGTCACAAATAATGGCTCAATCAGGCGGGGAACCCGCCCCGTCACGAACAGATTTCTTGTCGCCATAATCTTTTTGTTTCTTGCGATTACTTCAACCCGTTTGCTGTCGCAAAGCGCGTCTCAGGTCACAGGTGTGTGGTTTATGAGCTTGACCAACGTGACCGCAGGAGAGCAGTTGAACACGAGCCTGATTGCGGCTGGACTCGCGCCGCAGGTCCCAAACTCGGACGTAACTTTACTTGACACCATGACTAATTGTTTTGCCCAATCCATCCCGGAATATGCCACATGGCCGTATAACGTGATTACCGGAACAGGCACGACTTATACGAATAATGGTTCAGCGGGAAACGGTGTTTGTGTAAGCAATATGTTTGATGATTGCGGTTTTGTAATTGGTGCGCCGCAGACATATTCCAACGTCTGCGTCTATGGATTTTTTAAGTATTGGGCGCCGGCTTCCCAGGTCGAGGATTTGTTTTGGGCGCAGACGTGGAAGGGTGGTTATTATTTTGCTCTACAGGTTAATAGTCAATCCCCTTATTCCGTTGCAAAGCCGGTTTTCGAGAATGAAGGTAAAGTCAATGATGCCACGGCAAATTCTGGAAGCACTCTTGCATTCCCTACAAATTATTACGGGGGACTGTTCGGGTTTGCATCGTATATAAGTTTTAGCACAAGCTCGAACAACGACATATTCATCACCGACTTTTTCACGAATTACAATGGGACGTGGACATATTACGGTTGCGTGACAAATGGGGGATACACGAACAGCGGTTCTATCAGCCAGTTTGATTTCGGTAACGGTGAAATCGGGTCTGGTAACAATTGGGCCTTCTACAATGTTTGGATCACAACGAATAGCCTGCTTTTGACCAACTTTAACAGCGTGGCCTCGAATTTTCCATCGTTGGTTCCAGCCGCGAAAAAGTTTGTTTTGACGGTGGTGAACGGCAGCGGCAGCGGTAGCTACACTTCCGACTCGGTCGTGAACATTTCCGCGAATACGATTTCGGGTGAAGTTTTTACGAACTGGAGCGGCTTGGATATCGCGAATACCAACCTGGCCAGCACCACGGTGATGATGCCGGCCGCCAATCTCACCGTGACGGCGAATTTCGCCACCAACGCGGCACCCACGGTTCCGACGGGTTTGACGGCGGTGGCGGTGAGCACCAATCAGATCAATTTGATCTGGCAGGCTTCGACGGACCTTGTGGGGGTGACGGGGTATATAGTGCAGCGCAGCCAGGGAACGGGTTCGACGGATTTCACGCTGATAGCGACCCCGACGGGGACTAATTACAGCGACACGGGTTTGACGGCGGCAACGACCTACAATTACCAGATGGCGGCGACGGACGTTATGGGGAATTTGAGTGGGTATTCGAGCGTGGCCAGCGCCACCACGTTATCCCCGCCGGGTGGCGCGTTCACGGCCCCCGTCTTTTACAACGCCGTGTCGAACATCAACACCTCCGGCACAATCTCAACGCTTACAACTGCCAGCCTGCCCAATGGCGGCAACAATCCGATTTTCTTATATTGCGTCGCCTGGTATAAGAGCACAGTGACTCTTTCAACCGTAACCAATAATCTGGGTGTGGCGGGGACGGCGATAGCGACCAATTTTTGGGCTGATCACAGCGGCTCCTACGGATCGGATGTAACCTACTTCTGGCCCAACTCGGCCATGACGAATGTCACCGCCGTTTTCAGCACTGCCCCGGCAGAGGCGAGCGATTTCCTTGTTCAATTCACCAATGGGCCGACTTCGAGTCCTTACATTGGAACCGTTTTGACGAACAACTATCTTGCCGCAAGCGCGTCCGGGATTCACATTACAAACATAGTCTCCAGCATGATCGAACAACATTGTCCTTTCCTTTTCCAATGAAGGCACAAACGGGGTCGGCACTCCGACGATGGGTTTGTCGCCCATCACTTCATTCGGGACGGTCGGGCTCGTCAGGCCACCAATACGAGAGCGCCGCATGGCAGCCGGGGGCGGCAGAAGTAACCAATATTGTGACCTGGTCTGGCACAGGCGGCGGCAAAAAAGTTTCTTTTGACCTAACGAGCGTTTCGATTGAACTATCGTCCCCGCCGCAGAATTACACGTTGACGGTGGTAAACGGCAGTGGCAGCGGCAGTTACGTTTCCAACACCGATCGTCAATATTTCCGCGGACACCATTTCAAACGAAATCTTTGAGGATTGGAGCGGCCCGGATATTGCCAATACCAATCTGGCCAGCACGACGGTGACCATGCCGGGCACCAACCTTACGGTGACGGCGATTTATGGTCCTCCCGCGCCCTCGAATCTGCAGGTTGCTCCACCGCAATAGGAAGTTCGGCAATATGTATTTAAGAGCGTGTCTGAAAAATCTTCCGGGTGGTCTGGTGGCGGGGCGGGCCGTCTGGCGTCGTTGCTCCCCGGTCACAGATTTCTCTCGAATATGCTTCCTCGTCACGCCTCGCCATCCAGTCCGCCGCGCTCGCAATCCCGTCGCCGACCTATTTTTCAGGCACGCTCTAACCTTTTTTTTTCGATTTGGTGGGAGCGTCCTCGTGCATAGCTGCACAGTTCTGACGATAGCGTTATTCTATTTCCCAATAGCCGCTTGGGCTACCACATGGGTAAGCGCGACGGCAAATGAGTCCGATGTGAAGGCGGCCATTTCGCGGGCGTCGGCTGGAGACCTCGTCATCATCACGAACACTCCCAATCCTGCCATCTGGTCGAGTACTGTTTATTTCACAAATATCTCAATTTGTGGAACCGGCACCAACACAATTGAGGCGACTGCCAATATAAATCTTCTATTCGGATATAACACTGGAAGCGGTGTTTGCAGCGTCTCTAATATCTGTTTAAATGGAGATGGGCAGGATAGTGACGAGTATCTATTGACTCTTGATAAGGGAATCTGGCACGGAACAGGTTTCGTCCTGACGAATATGGAATCAGGATTGCAGGTTTTAAATGTGATGGGGTGTTTTGATCATTTCCAAATTTGGTCGGATGATGGCGCAGGCAGTTCCATTGAAATTTGGGCACCCGGAATTGATGGTTACGGCGACCAAGCATGGGCGAACTCAGTGCCTTACGGAACGACAAACATAGGCCCTTATTTCGAGAACGGTTTCCTTTCCTCCATCGCTTCTGATGCTGGAAATTTCAGCGGCGGGTTGAGTTCGATTGATGTTAATTGGGGTGGTGCAGCGGTGATTCGTTATGTGGACTTTACCAACGTTGCGATTCAGCTTCACGGAAATGACACCACGGGACGCGGCAGAAGCGGGAGAGCAGTTGAAGTCTATGACGACATCTTTACCGAGCCTGCACGAGTCAATCAAGACCCATTTTGCAGTTGGCGCGGCGGTTCAGGAGTCTTGTTCAGCAATACGCTGATCAATGCGCTGCAACTGGCAAACCTTGTGGACTATCGGGTCAACGGATTTAACCCCGGCGCTGATAGTGGCTCACCCTTCGGTTCGGCTAACGGCCTCAATTCCTGGGACTCAAATAATCCGAGTGTTCAAGCGTCTGGAACTGCCACGTCCGGAAGCGCCTCAAAAGTGCTTGTTGATTCAAGCCAAAGCTGGACGGTCAATCAATTCGCGGCAGGCTACGTGCTTCAAGATGTCACCAAAGGCGGCACAAATGACGGTGATTTTGCTCTCATAACCAGCAATAGCTCGGATGCAATTTATTGCAACAATGAGTCTAAAAACGGAGATTATATTGACCCGTCATCCGGGGACAGGTATGCGGTCTATCGTGTCTATTCCACTTTGGACATGCCGGGAATTGGAAGTGGTCAATTGCTGACAAATAACCCTCCCACGAACGCCGTCATTGGCGGTACGAAATGGCCATTTGAAGCATTTGAGCCGATTTACGCTTGGGGCAACTCAAATGCTGGAGCGGCGGCAATCATTGAATCCACCGCGAACTATCCGATTTACAATAACGAAATAAATGGAATCAATTACTCGAAATGCGCCTAAGCCTGGATACACGCCGCTGATTTATCCTGACCCGCTGGAAGTTACGACATCATCCACGAACAGTAATACTTTGACGGTGGTACACGGCAGTGGCAGCGGCAGTTACGTTCCCAACACGATCGTCAATATTTCCGCGAACAGCTCGATTTTAAACGAGGTCTTTACGAATTGGAGTGGCTTGGATATTGCCAATACCAACCTGGCCAACACCACGGTGACGATGCCGGGTTCCAACCTTACGGTGACGGCGAATCTCTTTATACCTCCTGTCACGAATCTGCAGGTTATTCAGCCCTAATCAATACATTAACCGGTTGACGCGAATTGACGACGAAAGGGAGCGCGAATTTGAAAGGGGAAAAGCACGTTCTCACGCAAAGGTCGCAAAGAAGACACAAAACAAAAAACATTTTAACCGCGAATAAACGCTAATGGACGCGGATGTAAAACAGAAAGCAGAAAACAGATTTATAGCCGCGAAAATGCGCAAAACACGCAAAAGAAAAGCAGGGAATGCTAGAGGATAAGCGGCGTCCTGTACAATAATTCCAATGAATTCCAAATATATCGGTGGATCGGAAGACCGCATTTTGGTCACTGGTTCCAATGGTTTTATCGGCGTGAGCGTGGTCAAGACGCTTCTCGAATATGGATTTTTTAATCTCCGCTGTTTCGTCCGGCCTTCGAGCAAACTCGAGAATCTCAAAAGAGTCCTGGCCGGGGAACCGTCTGGAAAGAGCGTTGAGATTATTTCAGGCGATTTGCTGTCGCGCGACGATTGCCGAAAGGCCGCGCAAGGCGTTTCAATCATCATCCATCTCGCCGCCGGATTTGATAAAAGTTTTGCCGGCGCGTTTATGAATTCGGCGTTGGCCACACGAAACCTTATTGAAGCATTTCTTGATCTTAGCCGGCCGAGGCGTTTTGTGAACGTCAGCTCCTTCGCGGTCTATTCCAACATGAAGATGGAACGCGGCGCGCTATTGGATGAGGACAGTCCACTTGAGGATGCTCCGCAGGAACGTTATGACGCCTACGGCTTCGGCAAACTCAAGCAGGAAGAGCTTGTGCGGAAATACGGACAAACCCGCGGCCTGCCTTACGTGATCGTCCGCCCCGGCGCGGTCTTTGGCCCCGGCAAATCCGAGTTGAGCGGGCGGGTTGGCACCAAATCGTTCGGCTTTTTCATCCATCTGGGCGGTTCCAACGAACTGCCGCTCACTTTCGTGGATAACTGCGCTGAAGCCATCGTCCTCGCGGCGCTCACGCCCGGCGTGGACCGGGAGATTTTCAACGTCGTGGACGATGAAAAAATGACGAGCCGCGAATTTCTCTCCGCCTGCAAATCGGCGAAGAACTTCTTTTCGATCGGCGTCCCATACCCGCTGGCGTATCTTGGCTGCCGGTTATGGGAAAACTATTCCAAGCGGTCGCAGGGACAATTGCCGCCGGTATTCAATCGCCGGCGCGCCGCCGCCGAATGGAAGGGAAATCATTACTCGAATCAAAAGCTGCACGAGCGGCTGGGCTGGACGCCGCGGGTGAACATGCGGGACGCCATGTCCTCGTTTTTGGCCCAATTCAACGACAAACCTTAGGTAAGAAGTCGATCGCATAACACATTTTGGCATGCCATTTTACGTGGCAGAGGATGCCGCACCTACGGAGCTGGAAGATTACTATTGTCTGATTTCTACAAGTATGCCGCACCTACGGCGCTGATAGAGGCACCCAGGTATGTCATTGCGTACTAAAGTTTTGTTTGCTAGTTAAACGCCATTCCGCTCGGTCTCCTATCACCCGAAATCTGTCTCTTCTTCTGTTGCCATGTTAAAGATCGCCATTATCGGCTGCGGGAAAATTGCCGACCAGCACATCCGGGCCATCCAGCGCATTCCCGACTGCGAGATCGTCGCTGTTTGCGATTGTGAAGGGCTTATGGCGTTGCAACTTGCCGAGCGCTTCAAAATTGCCGGTCTTTTCTCCGACGCAGAGGAGATGTTGAAGGCCGCTTCGCCAGACGTTGTTCATATCACGACTCCGCCGCAGGGACATTTTCCCCTCGCAAAACAATGCCTTGCGGCCGGAAGCCATGTGTATCTGGAAAAACCCTTTACCGTCACGGCGGCGGAAGCGGAGGATTTGATTGCGCTCGCTGAAAGGAGAGGCCTGAAAATCACCGCCGGCCATAATTATCAATTCACCTTGGAGATGCTGGAAATGCGGCGACTCGTGGCCGGTGGTTTTCTGGGTGGCAAGCCTGCTCATATTGAAAGCCATTGGGCGTATGACTTGAGTGACACGAGCTATGTCGGGCCGATATTGGGCAGCAAGACGCATTGGGTCCGCCAGTTGCCCGGCCAGCTTTTTCACAATCTCATCAGCCACGGGATCGCGAGGCTTGCCGAATTTCTGGATGACGACGTCGAGGTTACCGCGCACGCGCACCAAAGCCCCCGACTCCGCAGCCTAGGCGGGCAGGAGGTACTGGATGAGTTGCGGGTCCTGATTCGGGACAGTTCAGGCACTACCGCGTTTTTTTGTTTCTCAACCCAGATCAAGCCCGGCCTGAATTGCCTGCGTGTCTGCGGCCCGAAAAATTCCCTCGTCGTGAATCAAAGCAGCGGCAGCCTTATTCGCCTCGAAAACAGTACCCTGTAAAAGCTATCTGACTTATTTTCTTCCGCCGTTAGCGGATGGCCCGTGAGCATTTCCGAAATGCGCGCGTCAAACGTCGGTGATTTTCTGCGGCGGCGGTTGCATCAGGATTCCGGCATGAAGGAATTGATTGAACGATTTTATCAAAGTGTCCGGTACCAGAGGGCCGCCGCCAATTCCGTATCGCGAAATCCTTCTGACGGCTCGAATCATGGATGAAGATTTTTGCCCAAATCTGGCCACCAGGAAGGCCGACCATGGATTCGCAGGAAACCGTGTTAAATCGCAACGGCCACAAGGTTCGTCTTCGAGAGCAGCGCAGCTTCGATGACAAATCACGTGCCAAAATGAAATACGTCCTCATCACCCCGCGCAGAAACGAGCAGGCCTTCATTGGCAAGACGCTTGAATCCGATCGTTGCCCAGACGCAGTTGCCGGAACGTTGGGTGATTGTGGACGATGGCTCGACGGATCGCACGGCGGAAATCGTCGCACCCATGCGAAAAATCATCCGTGGATTAACTTGTCCGCCGTCCACACCATGAGGGCCGCAGTTTTGCCATGAAAGTCCAACACGTTTAATGCGGGGTTGGCACAAGTGCAGGATCTTGCGATTTGAGGTGATCGGGAATCTGGACGCGGACATGTCGTTTGATCCCGATTATCATGGAATTTCTGATGCAAAGAGTTTTCCGAAGATCCAAAGCTCGGGGTTGCGGGCACTCCGTTCATCCAGAATGGCGGATACGATTCGGCCCGGGACAGTTTTGAGGGCGCAAAACCATGTAGCTGGCGGATGCCAGCTTTTCCGCCGCGAATGTTTCCGCGAGATCGGCGGCTACATTGCCAATCTGGCGGAGGGGATGGATTGGATCGCGTCAATGACCGCACGGATGAAGGGCTGGAAAGCGCGTTCGTTTCCCGAAAACGCTTTCATCATCACCGCTCGATGGGCACGGCGGGAGCGAGTGAAGTTTCACGGCCTGTTTTCGTACGGAGGAAAGGATTATTATCTCGGAAACTCGCCCGTGTGGCAATTATTCCGTGCCACGTTATCGAATGGCGAAAAAGCCGTATATCGTCGGAGCGGATTCGCGTTGTTCTGTGGATATTGCTGGGCGCGTTAGTGCCGGACAAAACGGCCGTATCCCAATGCAATTGATGCAGTTTTCATCGAGCCGAGCAAATGAGAAAACTAAGAAGCATATTCCAGGCCGTTTTAACTTTCAAAAAGGTGGATAATTTCGGCGGTGGGCGAAACCGAACCAACCAGATTGGCTTAATGGTAACCACAAAAAGCAAATCCGTGCCGGTCATCTGCGAAGATTTCAGAGGTGCTGACATAATTTCGCGCGAATGGCTTGAAAATTATGGCGAAACTTCCTGGGACCACCAATCTTATTATGCCGGGCCGATTGGCGGCCGGGCCAAGGCGCTTTACTACAAGAACAGATGGCTTGGCATGGCGGCCGTTGCGCCGATGGTGTTCAGCGAGGCGTTTTTCCCTTCCGCGCGGCGGTTGTTTCACCACCGGATGCGGCTTCCGATCGCCGACGCGCATTACGCGATGGGATTTGCCTTTCTGTACGAAGCGACCGGCAATCCGGCACCATCTTGAACGGGCGGTTCATTTCTTGGATGTCCTCAAGGAAACACGCTGTCCGGGATTCAAGGAATATTGCTGGGGCTATCCGTTCGATTGGGTCACGCGAAACGGTGTCATCAAGGCCGGCACGCCGCTCATCACCACGACACCTTATGTCTATGAAGCTTTCCTGCAAGTCAACCAGTTGCAACCGCGCGATGAATGGAGAAATATCCTCGAATCCATCGTCCGCCATGCGACGACCGACATCAAGGATTTCAAGTTTTCCGAAACCGCCCGCACCTCCTCTTACACGCCTTACGATAAAGGCGGCGTCGTCAACGCCTCGGCCTACCGCTCTTTTATGCTGACCAGCGCGGCCAAATTTCTTGATCATGATGAATTGCTGGAAATCGCCGGACGGCAACGTGAATTTTGTTCTGGAAAGCCAGAATGCCGACGGCTCCTGGCCATACGCGAAGGATGGCGTGCGGGATTTCGTGGATCATTTTCATACCTGTTTTGTGATGAAGGCGCTGGCAAAAATCCACGCCCTCACCGGTGAACAGCGGATTCTCGACGCGCTGAAACGCGGCGTGGATTACTACCTGAAAAATCTTTTTGACGAAGATGGAATGCCGCGTCCGTTTTCCAAAGCGCCGAGGCTGACCGTCTATAAATGCGAGCTATACGATTGCGCCGAGTGCATCAATTTGTGTCTGCTGCTCCGCGAACCGATTTCCGGGATTAAAAGAGAAATTGGAAACGGTGGTTGCGGGAATACTGAGAGACTGGATCAAACCGGACGGATCATTCCGCTCGCGCAAATTGATTTTCGGGTGGGACAACGTGCCGATGCACCGATGGGCGCAGTCGCAGATGTTCCGCAGCCTGGCATTTTATTTCAGGGAGAGGGGGAGCGAGGTTCGTCCTGTTTCGCTAAAAGCTACGCAAGACTCATCCGCCTTCGCTTCGCTACGGCGCGACTCGTCCTCCTACGCTAAAGCTTCGGAGGACTCGGAGATCAGCCCCGAAGGCGTTCGGGGTTCAGGTCAAATACACTGATGAATTTTCGAATGAATCAGAGCCAAGAACAAATTATCGGAAGACGTGCCGCAGACGAGATTCGCGCTTCGCGCGGCTTTGCAAAGTGCGGCTGGATGCGGGCGCCGTTTTACCCAGGGCGGCGCGCTCGCAGAATCGCGCTTGCGCCTGGGCTATTATCGGTCGCCCTTTCGGGGCTTTCGGTTTGCGGCTTCACCGACAGTTTTAACATTTAGTTGAGTTATGTGCGGCATTTGCGGCCAGATTAAAATCGCCAGTGACGAGCCGGTGGATAGGAAACGATCCGGCGGATGACACAGACGATGTACCATCGTGGTCCGGACGATAAGGTTACTTTCTTTGACGGCCGCTGGGTTTCGGTTTCCGGCGGCTTTCGATCATTGATTTGTCCGGCGGCCATCAGCCCATGTCCGACGCAGAGAAATCCGTTTGGCTTGTTTTCAACGGCGAGATTTACAATTACAAGAATTGCGCGCCGAATTGGAAGGCCATGGCCATATATTCCGCACGAACTCGGACACCGAGGTCATCATCCACGGATATAAGACAATGGGGTACGGAGGTATTCAACCACCTCAACGGCATGTTCGGCGTGGCGATCTGGGACGTGAAACGCAGACGTCTCGTCGTGGCCCGCGATGCAATGGGAATAAAGCTGATTTACTACCGGCTCGCGGACGGGAACAATTGAGCTTTGGCTCGGAAATCCGTCCGGTGCTTGCGGCGGAAGAGTCCCGGCGCGGAAGTGGACCCGGCGGCGCTCAATTTATTTTTAAGTTTCGCTATACGCCGTCGCCGATGACGATTTTTCAAGGCGTGCGCAAGCTGGCGCCGGGCACGATGCTGGTGGTGGAGAATGGGAAATTGCCGCGAAGAGCGCTGGTATAATTTCAGGCCGGAACCATTTTCGAATCCGCCCGACGACCGGGAGGCCATGGAGGAACTCATGGAACTGTACCGCGCGGCGGTCAGACGGCACCTGCTGGCCGATGTGCCGGTGGGTATTCTTTTAAGCGGCGGGCTGGATTCGGGACTCTTGCTGGCGCTGATGAACGAGCATGGCCGGGACTGGCCGGCCTACACTATTGGCTATGGAAAAAGTTTTGCAGACGATGAACTGGCGGACGCCGCCGAAACAGCGTCGCTTCTGGGCGCGCGGCATACCAGGTGCGGCTCGACCAGAAGGAATTCGAGGAGTCGCTGCCCAATATTGTCCGGTTTCTGGAGGAGCCGGTGGCGACATCGTCCATCGTGCCTATGTATTTCGTCTGCCAGCGCGCGCGGCAGGACGTTAAGGTGGCCTTGATTGGCCAGGGGCCGGACGAACTGTTTGGCGGTTATAAACGGCATCTGGGAGTGTACTATGGAAACTATCTGGCGTGGTATGCCGAAAGGGATTCAGTCACTCGCTGCTTCCGTCGTCTCAGACTGCCTCGCAATGAAACACTGAAGCGCGGCGTGCAGTCATTGGGTGTTGCCGACCGGCTCACGCGTTATCAGGACGTGTTTTCCCTCGTGCCTGAGGAAACGGTGAACGGGCTGTTCCGCGAAGGCAACGGCACGTTTCCGGGCCTGGTGGAATATCATGCAGCCCTCCTGCCGCAGATGGAAAAACTGGATGAACTTGGCGGTTTTCAACTTGCATGGAAATCCGTTCATCATTGCCGGACGAATTGCTGATGTATGCGGACAAGCTTTCGATGGCACACAGCCTCGAGGCGCGCGTGCCGTATCTGGACCGCGACGGTTGTTGAATACGTTCAGCGGCTGGACGCGAGTTTCAAAATTCGCGGCGGCGAGCGCAAATGGCTGCATCGGCGCGTGTGTGAAAAATTTCTGCCGCGCGCAATACTGAAGCGCAAAAAACGCGGCTTTGCGGTAAACGTGGTGGACGAGTGGTTCAATGCCAGCGTGAAGGGAAAATAACTGAACTATTGCTGGACGAAGGGTCCCTGATGTTTACGTTGTTGAATCCCAAGCCGGTGAGAAAATTGCTGGATGAACATCAATCCCGCCGGCAAGACAACCACAAGCTGTTATTCAGCCTGGTTATGCTTGAGCAGTGGCTGCGCGAAATGCCGGTGGCGACGGAGTCCGCCGGGGCGGAATGCCTTCCTCCGGCGCTAAAGCCGATGGGATGGAAAGGCTGAAGTGAGAGCGCACTGACGTGACGCTGCTACAAAGATAAATTATTTGAAGAATGGCTGCTGGCAACCTCGCACGGTTCATCCTACGGTCAATTAGCCCAAGTCCTAAAGAAAACAAAACATGCAAACAGATATTCTGACACCACAATTCCCGATCCAGGATTTTAACTAAAGAAACCCTGATTAGAGGAAAGCCGGTGAAATTAAAGTGCATTGAAATTGGCGGTCAACAGTTCGCGATTACCGGTGGCCTCGCAAGGGTAGTCAGTCTGGACGATGAGTGGTATGAGGACGTAAAGGATCCGGACCACGTGATTCAAACGTTGAAGAATTCGAGCCTCAAGGCGGATATTTTTACCTTTTGGCAACGGGTGCCTGACTTGGAACCCGGTACAACTATTATAGGGAATGGGAATCCATCGCCGTTCTTCCCGTCAAGGGCTTCGACCACTGGTTCAACAAACAAATCTCATCACGGCTGCGAGGCCAGATTCGCAAGGCCAAAAAGGACGGCGTTGAGGTCCGCGAGACGGTTTATGACGATGATTTCGTCCGCGGCATGACAGACATCTTCAATGAGACGCCAGTTCGCCAAGGCCGGCGCTACTGGCATTACGGAAAGGATTTTGAAACCGTTAAACGACAATTCTCCACGTACATCCACCGGGAGACAATGATCGGGGCCTATTATCAGGGTGAGATGATCGGCGCCATGATGCTATGCAATGCAGGAAATTACGGTATCACCGGGCAAATCATCTCGAAAGTAAAGCACCGTGACAAAGTAACAAATAACGTGCTTATCGGCAAGGCCGATGGAAGTTTGCGAAAAGAATAAGCTGCCCTTGTTGGTCTATTATTACTGGACGAATGATTCCCTGGCCGAATTCAAGCGACGGTGCGGATTTGAAGAAACAAAAGTTCCCCGTTATTACGTGCCTTTGACCACCAAAGGCGCCCTTGCGATGAAGCTCCGTCTGCATCGCGGTTGGAGGAACGTTCTACCGGCTCAAATCAAGAGCCCGTTGAAGAAGTTGAGAAAATTTTTGCTCGGCATGAAAGGCGAATAGTCTCGATCTGACATTCGAGAACATGAACAGGAACTCTACGAATTTATGGTCTGTTCAGATCCAGCAAAGTGGAAACCGCTATAACTTTTCCACGCAGAAAGCTTTTACCGCGGGTGTAGCTTAATGTAAGAGCGTTTGGCTTCCAGCCAGACGATGGGGTGTTTAATTCCTCCCACCCGCTCCAACTTTTCCGACAACCACCACTGATTTTATGCCCGGAATCGCAGGTATCATCAGCCAAAGACCGCCGAAGGAATGCCGCCAGTTGGTGAAGGCCATGGTTGCAACCATGAGGCATGAAGCCTTTTATGCATCAGGTACACATTCTGTTCCGGAGATGGGAGTCCACGCGGGGTGGGTGACGCAGGAGAATTCCTTTGCCGCAGGCCAGGTTTTTTTCAATGAGCAAAGGACATCGCGCTTATTTTCTCGGGCGAATGCTATTTTGGAGCCGAAACGCGAAGTCGGGCTCCAGCGGAACGGGCACAATTCTCGGAGAGCTGTGGCGACTGCCTCGCGCATCTTTATGAGGAGCAAGGCGAGGCTTTTTTTGAGACTTTGAACGGTCTGTTCAGCGGGGTGTTGATTGACCTGCGTCAACGGAAGGTTTTTCTGTTCAATGACCGTTACGGAATGGAGCGGATTTACTGGCACGAGACGGCTGATGCTTTTTATTTTGCCAGCGAAGCGAAGGCGTTGCTACGCATTTTGCCGTCGCTGCGGGAATTTGATCCGGAAGGCGTAGCGCAATTTTTGGGGACCGGCTGCACGCTGGGGACACGAACTTTGTTCCGCGGCATCCAGAGGCTTCCCGGCGGTGCGCTTTGGACATTCACCGGGGGAGGGTGCAGCCGTGAATCTTATTTTTCGCCCGACGACCTGGGAATCGCAGGCCGTCCTGCCGGCGAGAGAATTCGAGGCGCAGTTTCAAGCCGTGTTCAGGCGCATTTTGCCGCGCTATTTTGCCGCCGATTCCAAAATCGGCATTGCGCTCACGGGCGGGCTGGACACGCGGATGATCATGGCTTGCCGGCCCGAAACGGACCCGCAACCAGTCTGTTACACGTTCACCGGCCTGAACGGACAGACGCTGGACGACCAGATTGCCGCCCGCGTTGCGGCGGCCTGCGGACTGGAGCATCATCTGCTGCGGCTGAAGCCGGATTTCCTTTCCGATTTCGCGGTACACGCCGACCGGACGGTGTATCTGACTGACGGGACATTCGGGATTTTGGGCACGCATGAGATTTATTTTCACCGGCAGGCGCGCGAGTTTTCACCGGTGCGGCTCACCGGCGTTTTCGGCGGCGAAGTCTTCCGGGGCATCAGCATGTTCAAAGCGCAGGTACACGCGCGGCAGTTGTTCCATCCTGATTTTTCAATCGCGGTCGGCGCCGCGGAGGAACAGATTGCCGCGCACAAGACCCATCCCGTTTCGTTTGCCCTTTTCAAGGAGTTTCCGTGGGACCGGTTCGGCACCGTCACCGCGAGCCGGTCGCAGGTTGTATTCCGAACGCCATATCTCGACAATGAATTGACGAGGCTGGCCTATCAAATGCCGCTGGAATTGGGCCGATCCTCGCTGCCGGCGTCGCGGTTCGTCTGCGCGAACAGCAAGGTCCTGGGCAAAATTCCCACCGACCGGGGATTCAGCGATAAGAATTCAGGTATGGCATACCTGCTGCGCCGGATTTTTGCCGAAGTGACTTTCAAAATTGATTATTGCCAGGGCGAGGGCTTGCCGAAGCCGCTGGCGCTTTTCAATCCGGCTTTCCGATTTGCCGTGTCAACGCTCAAGATTGCGGGATTGCACAAGTATCTGCATTACAGCCACTGGTTCCGCAACGAACTTGCGGAGTATGTCAGGCAGAGTCTTTCGGAAGCGCGGGCCGGTCAGAACCGGTTTTTCAATGCGGCCTATATCGGACAGCTCGCCGAACTGCACGCCGCAGGCGGAAAAAACTACGCGCCGGAGATCAGCGCGGTGCTGACTTTGGAATCCATTGAGCGGCAGCTTTTCAAGAATCTGCCGAGGGGGGTTGAAGGCGAATCAAGAATTCCATGTATGGAATTCGCAGAGGCTAAAGGCTGAAATGAGGATTGAGGAATGAGGAATGAGGATTGAACCCTCCTACGCCAAAAGCGCTACGGTGGGCAGGCGGGGACGTGGGGGGAATCAGAATTAGAGAGCGCACTGACGTGGCGCTGCTACGAGTAAAGAGGCAAGTTTTTTTAACCGCAGATGATTTTAACCGAGAACATCACCGCCGGGCCATCTCCAATCAGCATTAGGGTGGCGTCACTGTTCGTCTCACCCCTCACCCCGGCCCTCTCCCCGTTGAGGGGAGAGGGAGGGAAAAAAAGCGCACTGACGTGACGCTGCTACGAATCAAAAGCGCATGAACATTTTAATCATCAAACTGGGGGCAACGGGCGACGTGGTTCGGACGACGCCGTTGCTGAGAAGACTGAAGGGCCAGATTACCTGGATTACTGCGGCGAAAAACGTCGCGTTGTTGCAGGGATTGGAGCGGGAGGTCCGCGGCGTCCCCTGGGAACAACGGGACCAAGTATCACTCGCCAATTATGACCTGGTCATCAATCTTGAGGATGACCGTGAGAGCAGCGCATTCGCGCAATCACTCCGGTATCACCGAATCTTCGGGGCTTATCTAGACCAGCGCGGCGCGATCCGCTACACGGAGGATTCAAAGGAGTGGTTCGACTTGAGCTTGATCAGCCGTTTTGGCAGGCAGTCGGCTGACCGGCTTAAGCTTAAAAACCGCCGGACGTACCAGGATTTGATTTTTGACGGATTGGGGTTTCCCTTTGAGGGCGAGAGTTACTTGATGCCGGAAGCGGTGGAGACCGGATTATGGGGAGACGTGGCGATCGCGCCGGAAGCCGGACCGGTGTGGCCGATGAAGCGATGGGCGTATTATGTCATGCTTCAGCACGAGCTTGAGGCGATGGGTTTGACAGTACACGTGCTGCCGAAGAGGGCGTCGCTGCTCGAACATTTGTGCGACGTGCGGAACCATCGGTGTCTGGTGAGCGGCGACAGTCTGCCGATGCATCTGGGGCTGGGGAGCGGGGTGCGTTGCGTGACGTTGTTCAACTGCACCAGTCCGTGGGAGATTCATGAATACGGGATTCAGCGGAAGATTGTGTCGCCGTTGCTGGAGGAATTCTTCTACAAACGCGGCAATGACGAACGGGCCACGACGGCGATCGGCCTGGAAGAGGTGCTTGACGCCGTGACGCGTCAGGTCATCGCCACGGCGCCTGATGCTGTGACGCGAAACAAGACATTAACCACGGATGGGCACGGATGGGCACGGATTCATGGATAAAAATGGCCGCAAAGAGGCACAAAAGGCGCAGAATTTAACCGCAGATAACGCATCCTCCGACGGGTACGTGATCGGTCCAACATTGACAAAACCCCTGTTCTGGGTCAGGTTGTAGATGCCGTAAGGGTAAGCCGTGGCACCGTGGATCTGGAAAATCATGATCCTGAACCTTTTCCGCAGATCCTTGGCGACGCCATTGCAGGCCTTTGTTTTCCAAGTTTCCGACCAACTCCTTCTTCTTGGTGTACACCGAAATCACCGGATGGCCGCGCCGCATGGCCAGTTGTACCTGCCGGTTGATGTGTCGAAACTGAGCGTCGCGGTGCGGATGCTGATCCCCCTCCTCGGTCTTCCGGTTGCCTGCAGACCGTATCCATCTGTCGAAGCAATTGCCCCGCCTTTGCGTGACTAGCGGTGTCCTCGTCCGGCCAGTCCGCCGCAATGTCCGTGTGCTCTTACAGGTCCAACGCAACGGCGATTCCGGGTCACCCCGCGTCAACGGTTCCACCAAGGATTCCAGCAGCGTGGGCAATTGGGGATCGTGCTGGACCTAAAGCTATGGAGGACAGGGATGACGCAGATGGGCGCAGATGAAAAGAAAGCAGAGGTCGGAGAGCAGAAGGATGAAGGCTCCCTCCTACGCCAAAAGCGCTACGGAGGGCAGGCGAGGACGCGGAGGGATTCAGAATTCAAAAACCATGAACATATTAATTATCAAACTGGGCTGCTAACATCATGACCGCCATTGAAAAAGAACCTATCCGCTCTGACTGCCGAGAGGCGAGGGAGCAGAGGGTTGAACAGCAGACGATGGCGTCTTCGTCGTCCGGTCGCAAGGTTGCTTTGCTGACGGCGGACGGGGACAAGCCGTACGCTCTGGGATTGTGAGGCGCGTTATTTCAAATGGCCTGGCAGTGGATTTGATCGGCAGCGACGATTGGATTGCCCGGAATTGCACGAAGCAATCCACAAGTGAATTTTCTGAATTTGCGGGGCAACCAGCGTGATGACGCGACGGTTTGTGAAAAAAGTGCTAGGGTGCTGGTCTATTATGTCAGCGGCTGGTCCCTATGCCACGACCGCGAAACCGAAAATCTTTCATATCCTGTGGAACAACAAATTCGAGCTGTTGGACCGCACAGCTGTTGATGGTGTATTACAAAATGCTCGGCAAAAAGATTGTATTTACCGCGCATAATGTAAACGCTTGTGTCCGGGACGGCGGCGATTCGTTTTTGAACCGGGCGACGCTGAAGTACCAATACCGGCTGTGCGACCACATTTTTGTCCACACGAAAAAAATGAAGGGGGAACTCATGGCGGATTTCAACGTTCCGGATTATAAAGTCAGTGTCATCCCCTTTGGGGTCAACAACACCGTTCCGAACACCGCACTGACGCGGGCGGATGCACGGCGCCAACTAGGAATCGGCGCTGGCGACCAAACCTTGCTTTTTTTTGGCCATATCGCTCCCTATAAAGGGCTGGAATATTTGATCGAGGCATTCACGAAACTCGCAAAGAAATCCGGCGATTATCGGTTGGTTATCGCGGGGCGGCCGAAGAATTGCGAGGATTACTGGAACAGTATAAAACAGATGGTTTCATTAAGCGGCATTGGCGATAGAATCATTCAGCGAATCGAGTATATTCCAGACGAGCAAACGGAACTATATTTCAAGGCGGCCGACGCACTGGTATTGCCCTACACCCATATTTTTCAAAGCGGCGTGCTTTTTCTAGGTTACAGCTTTGGCCTGCCCGCCATTGTGGCGGACGTTGGCTCATTGAAGGAGGAGATCATCGAAGGCGAGACAGGTTTCGTCTTTCCGGCAAAGGACCCGGCGGCTTTAGCGAAGGTCATCGAGACTTATTTTTCGAGTGATTTGTATAAAAATCTGGAGGACCGGCGGCAGGAGATCCGGGAATATGCGAACGAACGGCATTCCTGGGCCAAGGTTGCGGCGATCACGGCTGGAATTTATTCTAAAATCCTGACCCGTTGAGTTCCGGTTCCCGGTGAATATTTATTCAAAGACATGCAAACATTTACGTCGAAGTTCCCGATACATTTATCGTCAGCCGCTTACGTGTCTTGATTTTAGGTTCGGATTCTGATCCGGATACAATCTGTATTTCTTATGTGACCTATTTTCACGCGGCAGCGCTGGCAGAACTCCATGATGTCACCCTGGTCATTCGGTCGCCCGTCGAGGAGGCTGTGCGGCGCGCAAAGGCGCGTTTCGCGCCATCGAGGTGGTCCGCATGCCAATGCTTGAGCGCATCTTCGACTGGAGCGTCCGTAGAATATTCAAGGGAAATTTTGAATTCACACGCGTTGACGGCTTTAAAGTGAGCCGTTCCACCTCGCCTTTGAATGGTGTGCCTGGCGCCAGTTTGCGAGCGCCGCATTTTTGCGGGCGAGTTCGATGTTGTTCTGCGCATCGTACCGATGTCAGCGGTGATTGCCGAGTCCATTCGCTTTCTCTGCTGCGCAAGGGGCCTATGCCTTTCGTGATTGGGCCGCTTCAGTCGGTGGCTTCCCCTGGCCACCAGGATTCAGCCAGGCTCGAGAACGCAAAGCAATGGATTTCCGGCCTGAGGAATCTGTATCGATTTTTGCCTTTCGCTCGATCCACCTATCGCCACGCGGCAGCGATCATCGCCGCCTCGTCCCAAGCGTGCGCGGAATTTGCCGCAGTATCGCGACAAGGTTTTCTTTGTCCCGGAACCCGGGATCGCCGCTTTCCCTATGTTCGGCAACTCGCGCAATTCGGAGCCGGGCGGCCAAACTTGGAGTTGATTTTCGTCGGCGGCCTGGTTCCCGGAAGGCTTGTGATCTCGCTTTGCGCGCGGCTAGCTCCCCTATTGCGAAACGGTCTGGCCCAGCTTCACGGTGATCGGCGATGGTCCGGAACGCAACCGTCTCGAGCAGCTCACAAAGTCCCTTGGGGTAGCGGAAGCGGTTTACTTCCGCGGCTGGTTCAGCCACGCGGAAGTCCTCAGCCACATGCGCATCTGCGGATGTCATGGTGTTTCCCTCGCGTTCGCGAGAATGGTGCAGGCGTAGTTTTTGAAGCTCTCGCCAGTGGCGCCGTACCGGTGGTCACGGACTTCGGAGGGCCGGGAGATATCGTCCATCCCAGGAGGTTGGATACAAGGTGCCTCTGACGAATGAGACCGATTTCGTATCGCGAGATGGAGAATATCCTTAAGGAACTTGCGAGCGATAGGGACCTTTTAAACGGCTTGCGGCGGCAGGGCGTGTCCTACGCACGGGAATGCCTGACTTGGGATGCAAAGGCACGGATCACGACTCAGGTGCTGAATTGGGTCGTGAGGCAGGCTCCGAAACCCACCCTTTTACCCCCGAAGATGTTGTGTTTGGATCAACAACTCACCGTAAAGCCTTCGGCACCTTTGGTCGCAAACTAACTGGACTATGAATCCCACGATCCGAAGCGTTCTTACATCGAATAGTCTGTCACGACGACTCTACTTCGCTGCACGGCAGGCGTACCGAGTCCGCTGGATGGTAAGAGGCGTAGGGCGACATTTCCTGAACGCCGACGAACTTAAAAGCACCCTTCGCGCACATAGGGGAACCGGAC
Organism: uncultured Verrucomicrobiae bacterium; assembly: GCA_963755515.1. Lineage (GTDB taxonomy): Bacteria > Verrucomicrobiota > Verrucomicrobiia > Limisphaerales > UBA11358 > UBA11358. The sequence goes on from CAVWKA010000019.1 coordinate 121,593, forward strand.
TGAGATCGATCTCCGCACGACGGACGGCCTTACAATCACGATAAGGAAAAACCACGGCGACGCGATGACCGTTTCAGAAATCTTCATGACTGATTGTTACGTCCGCGACCTTGCATTTCCTCTACCCAACAACCCGGTCGTTATAGACGTCGGCGGCTTTATCGGCGACTTTGCCTTGTACGCGGTCAAACGTCTCAACGCGCGCAGGGTGATCGTTTGCGAACCCTCGCCGAGGAATTGGGCGTTGCTCCTGAAGAACATTGCCAATAACGGCTACGAAGACCGGATCGAGGCGGTAAACAAGGCGGTTACGGATGGCAGGAATACGATGATGAATATTGACGCCCCTGACGAATGCCAGTGTATGGTCTCCGCGTACTGTCCGAGCGATCAGTCGCTGAGCGCCGTTCCGGGAATTTCCCTGGCCGATCTCCTCCGGGACCACGCCATCGAAAGCGTCGATCTATTGAAGATAGACTGCGAGGGCGGAGAATACGAAATTCTTCAGAGCATTCCAGCCGACGTGCTCAGTCGCATCCGGAATATCGTATTCGAGTACCACGATTTTAGCCAGGCTGGAGAGCGTGAGGCAACGGCTTCGCCACGAAGGATATGCTCTGCATACACGGACAGGCATCGTAACGGCGTGTAGGCCGTGAGAACAGCACCAGGTCTGAATTCTGATTCCTGTTTTTTAATTTTTAATTTTAACTATGAACTCTTCCGACGTCGCCATCATCGGGGCCGCCCCTACGGCCTCTCCATTGCCGCCCATCTCCGCGCCGCAAACGCGGACTTTCGAATTTTTGGGAGTCCCATGCACACGTGGCAGGCGCACATGCCCAAAGGGATGCGTTTGAAATCCGACGGTTTTGCCTCGTGCCTGTATGACCCGGATTCGAAGTTCACCCTGGCAGCCTACTGCAAGGAGAGGAGGCTCCCGTATGCCGACACTGGACTGCCCGTTTCTCTAGAGACGTTTATTGCATACGGACTTGAATTCCAGAAAAGATTTGTCCGGGAATGGAAGACAAGCGTGTTGTTTCGCTGCAACGGGCCGCCGAGGGCTACCAGATCCGCTTGGAAGACGGGGAGATTATCGCCGCCCGAAGGGTGATTGTGGCTGTGGGCTTGAGCTATTATCAATATGTCCCGCCCATTCTCTCCTCACTGCCAAAGGCGCATCTATCGCATAGCGCCGAGTATGGGACTGTCTGCCATTTCAGGGGCTGCGAAGTAGCGGTGGTGGGAGCCGGTGCATCGGCGCTGGACCTGGCGGCGTTGCTCCATCAGGCGGCGCGCGCGTGCAAGTGGTCGCCCGGAAACCGGTGATCAGCTTCCAAGATCCGCCAGCGCCACATCCGCATCCGCGGTCCCTCATTGAGCGGCTTCGGAACCCACAGACAGGGATTGGACGTGGCTGGAGGATGTTTTTGTGCGCCAACGCGCCGTCTGGTGTTTCGCCTGATGCCGGAGCAATTTCGCCTGGATAAAGTGCGGCGAATCCTGGGGCCGGCTCCGGGCTGGTTCGTTAAACAGGAAGTGGTCGGGAAGGTGCCGCTACACCTGGGGCATTCAATCACGGACGCAAAGGTTCAGAATGGCGGCGTGAGGCTAGAGCTTGGCGATGTCGCAGGCACCCGCCGGACGATCGAGGCCGAGCACGTCATCGCCGCAACGGGCTACCGGGTTGACCTCAGGCGATTGCCATTTATGGATTCGAATGACCTGGCACAAATCCGGTCCGTCGAGAATACACCCGTGTTGTCCTCGAACTTTGAGTCTTCGTTGCCGGGTTTGTACTTTGTTGGAACATCAGCGGCCAACACCTTTGGGCCACTCTTGCGCTTTGCCTGCGGCGCCAAATTCACGGCGCGGCGGCTCGCAAAACACCTGGCAAAATCGGCTCCGCGAAATGGTGACGAGGCTGGAACGGTCCGGATGGTTCCGGTGGATAATGTACCGTCCCGCAAAGACGTGGATCGTCCGCCGGCAACCGTCCCCAAGGACCCAATGACAACGTCAAAATGAACCTCAATCACCATCACAATTCGGCGGAGACGACGGCCCCCAGGGTCCTACTAACGGAAACCTCCAGGTGGCCGTCTACTGCGTTACTTGCGCTCGACCTTGCAAAGGCCGGCAGCGACGTTTCGGCCGTTTGTCCAACTCGCCACCCGATTCTGAAGACGGGAATCCTTCGGCAAACGTTTCACTACAGTAGCTTTCGTCCCCTTAAATCGTTGTCCGACGCCATTGAAGCCACCCATCCGGATTTTATTATTCCATGTGATGACCGGGCTGTTGAACATTTGCATGAGTTGCACGCCTGGGCGCGCGGCGCGGGCAGATTGGGGGACAAAATCGCGGCCTTGATTGAGAAATCGCTTGGCCCGCCTGAAAGCTATCCCATCGTAAGCGCCCGGTACGATCTTCTGAGGATTGCCCGTGAGGAGGGTCTTCGCGTGCCGGACACAGAACAGATTAATTCAGAATCCGATTTAAAATTCTGGCAAGGGCGAAAGCAATTTCCCTGGGTGCTGAAGGCCGATTGCACGTTTGGCGGCCGTGGGGTGAAGATCGCGCATACCCCGAGGCAGGCCGCGAGATTCCTGTTGGAATTGACCCGGTATTATGGGGCCGGACGAGCGATAAAACGGCTATGCGTGAACCGGGACCCTTTCTGGCTGCGGCCCTGGTGGAACAGCGCCAGGCCAGCGATCAGTGTTCAGTCTTTTATTCATGGCCGTCCGGCGAACTGCGGTGTTGTGTGCTGGAACGGAAAGGTGTTGGCCGGGCATCGGCGTCGAGGTGGTCGGCGCAGCGGGAGCGACTGGCCCTTCCGCTGTGGTGCGGGTGGTGGACAACCCGGAGATGATGCTTTGCGCGGAACGGATTGCGGGCAGGCTGGGCCTGTCTGGATTCATTGGATTGGATTTCATGATCGAAGAGGGGAGTGGTTTAACTTATCTCATCGAAATGAACCCGCGTCCCACGCGGGTTTGCCGGCTCCAACTCGGGAAGGGACGCGATGAGGTTGGAGCACTGTTTGCACAACTCTCAAATCGGCCAATCAGGGACGTCCCACCCCTTACTCAAAACAGAATGATCGCTTATTTCCCGGACGCTTGGGACTCCAGGAGCGAGTTCCTTGAGTCCAGCTTTCATGATATCCCGGAGGCGGAGCCAGAACTGCTGGAAGAGTTGCGCCGTCCCTGGCCAACCCGGAGTCTTCTTTGGCGTCTGGTGATCCAGGCGGAGCGCATGAAGCTGCTTTGGCGCGGTTCGGACTCCAAAGTGGACCATCCTTCCGCAACTGTTCCGACGGGACCGATGACAATCCCCGCGGTTAACGCAGGGTTGCGATGCAACAAATGAAGCCTTTGGTTTCCATTCTTACTTACGGAGTAAATGAAATATAACAGTTCCACAGAAAAGCTGCGAAGCGGCCGAGGCCGAGTTGTCCCCGTCCCTGCCGGCGGTGAGACCCAGTGGAAGGGATGTTGTCAATGACCGGCATTTTCGAACCGATCATTTGCTGGCCAATCTCAAGGGCCGCACGGTATCCAGCGGGTTCATCACAATGACATCACAAGGCGTCCAGTTTGCGCTGACCCTGGCTTCCACCATGGTCCTGGCGCGATTATTGATTCCCCGGGATTTCGGCCTTTTAGCGATGGTGTTCACGATCATGGGTTTTTTGAGGGTTTTCAAGGAAGCCGGCCTTTCCACGGCGACGGTGCAGCGGGAAGGCATCACTCACGCCCAAGTTTCCAATCTTTTCTGGATCAACGTTGCGGTGAGCGGCCTGGTCAGCGTGCTAGTGGCGGCCATGGCGCCGGTGATTGCCTGGTTTTTCCGGGAGCCGCGACTGGTCGGGATAACTCTCGCGCTGTCGCCCACGTTTCTGCTAACGGGTCTGGCTGTCCAGCATATGGCCCTGCTGAACCGGCAGATGCGCTTTAAGGCCATCGCGCTAATCCAGATTGGTTCGGTCCTGGCCGGGGTTTTGGCTGGCATCGGCATGGCCTGGCAGGGATGCGGCTATTGGTCACTCGTGGGGCTGAACGTAACGACAAGCGCGGTTGCGCTTTTACTGACCTGGAGCGTATGCCGGTGGCGGCCGAAATTTCTTAGACGGCACAGCGGCACCCGGTCGTTGGTCCATTTCGGCGCGAATCTTACCGCCGGAGGTTTTTTATATTCGCTGGCCCGGGGATTGGACGGACTTTTGATTGGCCGGTTTTTCGGAGCCCATTCGCTGGGTCTGTATTCCAGGGCAGGGGCCATGCTCTCACGGCCTTTGGAACAATTGATGTAGTCCCATCGAGGCGGTGTGTCTCCCGGCATTTTCGAGGTTGCAAACGCAACCGCAGCGTTTTCGGCGAGACCTTTTTAAGGGATTCGAGGCCATAGCGCTGACCAGCTTCTTTTTTACGGGGATGTTCTTCGCGCTGGCGCATCCGTTGACACTGGTTGTGCTGGGGCCAAAATGGGAAAAGGCGACGGTCATATTTGCCGCCCTATCATTTGCCGCTCTGCAATTTCCGCTGGGATCGTGCGCCAGCTGGCTCTTTACGAGCCAGGGCCGCGGGCAGGGATTCATTTGTTGCGAGTTCCATTGTCTCAATCATCGTGGCCAGCTCTTTCATCGCCGGCCTGCCATACGGGCCGGTCGGGGTAGCGATTGCCTATTCCATCTCCTGTCTGCTGATCCAGTTGCCCATTTATTATTTCCTGGCGGGACGGAGTGGTCCGGTGAGCACGGGTGATTTGTGGATCGGACTTCTGAAACATCTGCCTGTGTGGGTAATCGTACCGTGGTGTGGCCTGGGTGACGCGCACGGCAGTTATGAACTTTTCCCCACTGGCTCAACTGGCAATCTGCATCCCTGCCAGCCTGCTGGCTGGAGCCGCTTTTGTATTTGTCTATAGCCCGTCGCGCCGGGTGGCGGCCAATCTGTTTTCCCTCTTGCAAGAGTTGAAGAATCCGGTGCGAAGTCTGGAAGAAGGGCAAACGGACGGCAGGGAAGACCAAGTCGCCGGGTGACCTGGCGGATTGACTTTGCGCCGTGATTTAACTCTGATCAAAAGGCATTTAGAAAATTCGATCCTTAGGCCTATTATTATGAGTGTTCCAAAAGTGAGTATTGGTCTGCCCGTCTGGAACGGCGAAAAGTATATTCGTTTGGCCTTGGACTCTGTTTTACGGCAGGATTATACCGACTTTGAACTGATTATTTCCGACAATGCGTCCACGGATGGCACGGAGGCTATCTGTCGGGAGTATGCCGCGAAGGACCGTCGAATCCGGTATTATCGAAATGAAAAGAACATTGGCGCCAAAGGCAACTTCAATCGCGTGTGTGAATTGGCGTGTGGTGAATTCTTCAAGTGGATTACATACGATGATGAAATTGCCCCGTCATTTCTAAGGCGCTGCGTCGAAACCTTCCATGATGTTCCCGGTGATACCGTGCTGGTCTGCTGCTGCAGTGAAGCGATTAATGAGACTGGACACGTGCTCTGGCGTCGCCGACTGGGGATGAAATCGTCGCCGAAGCCTTCCTGTCGGCTGGCATCACTCCTCTCCACAATCGACCGCGCCAATCCCCATCCCATTTGGGGCTTGATCCGAACAAGGACGCTTCGTCAGACTCGATTAATGGGAGTCGTACACGCAGATGAGATATTATTGTGCGAACTGGCTTTGTTGGGGAATTTTGTCGAGATTCCAGAGGGACTGCAAATGTGGAGAATGCATCCTGGAAACGCGGGAGAAGTCTATCGAACGTCGCGTCAATTGCTGGCTTGGCATGACCCGAGCCAGGCAAACAACAAGATTGTCCTGCCGACATGGTTTGAACACGACTTGGAGTATTTTCGAGTTGTTCGCCATATTCCCCTTTCAGTAACGGAACGGCTGATTTGCCGTGCCATCGTATCATGGTTCGCGTGTGTGCGCATGATGCAGGCTTTCAGGGCTACGATTGCCCTGAGAGACAAATTAAACAAGTGGTTTCCAAAGTTGGTTCGAAAATTCCCCAATAAATGGCAAACAACGACCAATCGGGAAGCATGATGCAATCACACCTTCAAAGGGCGCCAGGGCGCAAGAGCGCTGCTTTGAATGGGTTAGCCCCTATGCGGGGCGTTCCGCCCGGCGGAAGAGGAGGTAAAATGGAGATGGAAAAAAATCCGAAAGAGGCCAACGGGAAGGGCAGGAAAATTTATTTTTTCGGGCACTTTGGATTCGGGCAACTTCGGCGATGACATCATTTTTCAAACAGTCCTTTATCACGTTCGCCGGCGGTTGCCGGAGGCTGAGGTTGCGTGTATCTGCACAAACCCTCAGGGCCTGGCAGCGGCTCAAAAAATCGAGTCCGTTCCGATTAGCCGCGAGTTCAGCGGAGGCAGGAAGCGCCGCACTGGATTGGCGGGATTGCTGAGAAAGATTTTCATCGGGGTGCCGCGCGAGCTATTCCGATGGCTTGAGGCGTTTAGGATACTCAGGGGCGCGGATATGCTCATCGTCCCGGGAACGGGGTTGCTGACCGACGCTTACGGCCTTCAGAATTGGGGGCCATATAATTTGTTCAAATGGTCACTGATGGCAAGGCTGCGCGGTTGCAAGCTGCTCTTTCTGAGCGTGGGAGCGGGTCCGATTTACAGCGTGCTCGGGAGATACTTTGTTAAATCAGCCCTTTCCATGGCGGATTTCAGGTCCTATCGGGACGACGCCAGCCTGAATTGCCTGAAAGAGAACCGGTTTTCTACCAATGGCGACCGGGTTTATCCAGACCTGGCATTTAGCCTTCCCGAAACTTTGATGCCGCACAATGAAAATGGAGGACGGCGCAGACGCGTCGTCGGTTTCGGCTTGATGGCGTATGCCGGAAAGTATAGCGTGGCCAAGCCCAATGATGCCATTTATCGGCATTATCTTGAGAATTTGGTTATTTTTGCGCAATGGCTGCTGGAGCGCGATTACGACATCCGGTTGCTGATCGGCGACAGATACGACACACCTGTAATAGACGAGTTTAAAAGTTTGCTGGACAGACGCCTTGGGCCATACGATGAGAAGCGCATTATCAACGAACCAACACTTTGTGTAGAGAAATTGCTGCCACAGATTGCGGCGACGGACATGGTGGTGGCAACCCGGTTTCACAATATTCTTCTGGCATTGCTTCTCAACAAGCCGGTGGTTGCGATTTCATTTCATAATAAATGTGCTTCTTTGATGAGCCAGATGGGTCTGGCAAATACTGCCACGACATCAATCGCATGAGCGCTGCCAGATTAATCGAGCAATTCCAGGACTTGGAGAAAAACGCGGAGGAGTTGAAACCGGTCCTCCGCCAAAGGGCCGAACAATCACGGAAGGCGTTGGACGACCAGTACAACCTTGTCTTTAAAAGTATATGAGTTGGATTCAAATATGGGCAAACAATTAGCATGCATTGTGTTGCTATGCGTGAGCGGCGTAAATTCAGTTCGCGCCGCAAATCCCATGCTCGTTCAGCATGTATGCACATCGGAAGATGACGGATACGGGGGCAATCCGTTTTACATCAATCTTCCGAATCTGGCCGGCGCGGGCAATACGCTGATTTTGGGGATGAGTTTTAATTGGAATGGTCAAACTGTGACGGTAAGCGATGACATGACGAACAAATGGACGGTGGGGCCGTCAACTCCAAGCAGCGGGTCATTCGTTACGCGCCTCTATTACGCTACGAATGTGCTGGCCGGGACTGACAAAATTACAGTCACATTTGGGGGTGAAAATGCTGCCTATTTTCAAGCTGTTGTGAGCGAGTTTTACAACATTGCTCCGGCCAGTCCTGCAGACGGAAGCAGCGATAGTACGTCCTCAACTGCTCCGACAATCACTGCTGGCAGCTTTACGACAACAACGCCTGGCGACCTCTTGTATTTTTATGGATTTGACACCACGCAAGGCGGTTCGCTGACTAATTTTAATCCGGGTTCTGGATGTACGTTGCTGAGTGCAGACAATCAATGGGGGTCAGCCGCCGAATATGCGATACAGGCTTTGGCGGCAGCAACCAACATGCAAGTATCGGCGACCGCTGGCTCGGATGCGTTTAACGCAGTCGCCATGGCCTTCAAAGCGGCAAATCAAGGAACCGCGCCCTCTGGCGTCCATATCATCCATGTGTATCACGTATATTATCAGCGCAATGTTCCGCTTCAATTTCCGACCAGCGGCAACCTCTTGCTGGTCAATACTGCTTTTCCGACGAATGAAACTACCATATCATCCATAGCCTCGCATCCGAACAATACGTGGACGAGAATGGAAGCAAATAATAACGGGCCACAAATTTGTTTTGCCACAAATGCAGCCACCAGTTCCACCTTGACCCTTACCCCTACTATATCGAGTTTTAACCCACCCCTTACGCTTGTTTTATATGATGTGGCGGGTGTGACTGCTTATCCTTATGATTCGTCGGCTGATTTTCCAGAGGTGAGCACTAACAATGACAATTCACAGAACATATTGATGAACATACCGAGCATTACGCCGGTGACAAACGGTATCGTAATTGCAGTGATGTCGAATACGTTTGGGCCGTCAACCAACATGGCCGGTGCAGGACAAATTCTCGATACTGTGACTTATGGCGGCCAGGTAGATTCTGACACAGTGGACAATTCTGACGGTTATGCACATTATTTTAATGCCACCGCCGGGAAAGTCGGTTTTGATTGGAAGCAGAATGACAGTTACGTCCCAGAGGTCTCGGCTGGGGTTGCCATTGCGTTCAACGCTGCCGATTCCCAGAACATCATCGCGCTGCAAATCACAGCGTTGGCGTTCAGCAACAATAATTTCGTCGTCAGCTTAAACACGGTTTTGGGGCCGAACTATCAGCTCCAAGGCACGACTAATCTGGAGAGCGGGTCGTGGATCTCTATTGGCACAAATATTCCCGGCACGGGAGGGATTGTCCAGCTCGTGGACACTAATGCAGTGAGCCAACCCCAGCAATTTTACCGGGTGGAAGCCGGCCTTTAATTGGGACCAGTTGTAGTGAACCTTGTCCGAGAACAATTCGTGAAGGCCGAGAGCAAGAGTGTTGTAGATTTCCTGTATGGAACGGGGCGGTTTCCGGTCGGAGTAAACCAAATGTCTCATCCGATCCTGGCAAAGGCGGCACGCGTGCAGGTTTTGGGAAAGTCCCCCGCGAGCCTTTACTTGTGGCTGAATCAGTGGATTTGGCAGCGGCTCCCTTCATGCGTGCGCGATTTGCATCTTTTCCGATCCTATGAGGGGTGGTTGCACACTTTGGTTTGCCTTCGAGCCAACCGGGAGAAGTATTTCGGCACGTTCTTTCTTCGGAACCGCCCGGCGCTCGAGTTGATGCGGCGCTTGGGCGAACAGAAAGCCCGCGGTGAGACTTTGAGAATTGCCGTGCTCGGCTGCAGCACCGGAGCCGAGGTTTATTCAATGCTCTGGACCATCCGCTCGGCGCGACCGGACCTGAAAGTCGTCCTGCAGGCCGTGGATATTTCAAGGGAAATCTTGAACTTCGCCGAAAAGGGAATTTACGGTCCCCAAACCTCCAAGATGGTCCGGGCCCCGATCTTTGAGCGCTTGACCGAGCAGGAAAGGCGGGACATGTTCGATTGGGAGGGCGATCAGGCCAAGGTCAAATCGTGGCTACGGGAAGGGATCGCCTGGCAGTGCGGTGATGCCAGCGATCCGGAAATAAATAACGTTCTCGGGATTCAGGATATGGTCGTCGCGAGCAATTTTCTTTGCCACCTGACCCCAATAGATGCCGAGAAATGCCTCCGCAACATGGCGCGGCTGGTTGGCCCTGACGGTCATCTCTTTGTTACAGGTGTTGATTTGGACGTTCGAACCAAAGTTGCAGTTGACCTCGGCTGGAAACCGGTGCCGGAGTTGATGGCGGAAATCCACGACGGCGACCCGTCCATCCGCAACGACTGGCCGTGGCATTGGTGGGGATTGGAGCCGCTTGACCGGTGGCGGCCTGACTGGCAACTGCGATATGCGGCGGTTTTCCAGGCAGGGGGCAAGCATAATGGGAATCTCCCGGCGGCAAGGAAACAGAATGGCCGGCAATCCTGCGCGAATTTGGGCTAGACTTAGCCAATTCACCAATAGACAAAGAATCATCATGCGCATTTGCGTTACAGGGAGTGAAGGGTATCTGGGATCATTGCTCGCGCCGGAATTGCTCCGACGCGGCCACGAAGTGATTGGTCTGGACACGGGATTTTACAGAGAGGGAACGCTTTATCGCAGCGGAGATGGCACGCCGCTGACTCTCTCAAAGATTTGCGCCAGGTTGAGGTGGCCGATCTCCGGGGCATGGATGCGGTGGTCCACATGGCTGAACTTTCCAACGATCCACTGGGACAATTGGCGCCAAACATCACGTATGACATCAATCACAAAGGGTCGGTTCGACTTGCGGAAATTGCCCGCAAGGCCGGGGTAAAGCGATTTGTTTATATGTCATCCTGCAGCGTGTATGGAGTGGCTGAAAGCGATTACGTGGATGAAACATCACCGGTGAATCCACAAACCGCCTACGCGATATGTAAGACGCTGGTTGAGCGGGATCTGAAACCAATGGCCAGCGACCAGTTCTCTCCCACTTTTCTCAGAAACGCCACCGCTTATGGGGCTTCGCCGCACATGCGGTTTGACATTGTGCTGAATAATCTCTCCGGACTGGCTTGGACGACAAAGGAAATCCGGATGACCAGTGATGGCACGCCCTGGCGTCCGTTGGTTCACGGTCTGGACATTTGCCGCGCCATCATTGCAGTGCTGGAGGCGCCGCGGGAGGCGGTTCATAACGAGATTTTCAATGTCGGCGACACAAAGCACAATTATCGGGTGAAGGAGATTGCGGAAGTCGTGGCGGAAACCTTCCCCGGCTGCGAGCTCTCGTTCGGCGCTCCGGGCCCGGACAATCGCAGCTACCGGGTTTCCTTTGAAAAAATCCGAAAACATTTGCCGGGCTTCCAGTGCGCGTGGGACGCGCGGCAGGGCGCGCAACAACTTTACGAATTATTCAGGAAAATTGACATGCCGCCGGAAGTTTTCCAGCACCGAACCTTTACCCGGCTGAAGCAGCTTGAATATCTGATTCGCACCAAGCAGATTGACGACCAGTTTTTCTGGAAGGAATGATATTCTGGAATGACTAATTCCTAAACCATAATGACTAATTAATGACGAAGCACGAATGACCTAAAAATTGCCGATTGGCGATTGAGGCGAAGGAGTCAGAGGTCAGAGGTCAGAGGTCAGAGGTCAGAGGTCAAAGGTCGGAGGTCAAAGGTCGGAGGTCAAAGGTCGGAGGTCAAAGGTCGGAGGTCAAAGGTCGGAGGTCACGCCCCGGTCGTGTTTTAATTTGAAATCAGATAACTGCTGAAAACGGGCAGATGTTTCACGCGAGGGCGCGTGAAACTGCACGCGAGGCGCGTGCGCTCCCTCATGAAATTTACAGAAACGAAGCTGGCGGGCGCGTATATTGTGGAACCGGAGCCGCACGAAGATGCCCGTGGATTTTTCGCGCGCACGTTCTGCGCCAGAGAATTTGGAGAGAAAGGCCTTGCCGGTGTCTTTGTTCAATGCAGTGTTTCCATGAGCCGCGAGCGCGGCACGATTCGCGGTCTCATTTTCAGGTTGCCCCGGCAGCTGAGGCCAAATTGGTGCGATGCACTGCGGGCGCGTTGTACGACGTGATCGTTGACCTGCGTCCGAACTCCAAAACTTATCTCCAACACGTGGGCGCGGAATTGACGGCCCGGAACCGGCGCGCGCTTTATGTTCCCAAGATGTTTGCACACGGTTTTCAGACACTGGAAGGCGACACCGACGTTTTCTATCAGATCAGCGAGTATTTTGCGCCGGGCCTGGGCAGAGGCCTGCGATTCGACGATCCAAAACTCGGCATCACGTGGCCGCTTCCCGTCGCGACAATGTCGGAAAAGGACCGGCAATGGCCGTTGTTGAGCTGAAACCATGCGGTTCAATCTCACACAAAGCACGCAAAGACGGGAAAGACTTGACGCAAATTGGCGCGAATTGACACGAAATACACCAAATATCCGGGACAAAACATGGTGACAACCGACAAGGAAATCAGTGACGCAGAGGTTTGCCAGGCGGACTGTGACGGTGCCGAATTGTTTGAGATGGTTTCTGCGCTCTACCCAATTTGTCGAAGCATCACGGGAAATGGACTGAGGGAGAGTTTGCGACAACTTCAGAGGCATGTCGGGTTATCGTTACACGAGGTGCCGACGGAACCAGGTTTTCGACTGGGTGGTGCCGAAAGAATGGAACATACGTGACGCTTACATCAAGGACAGCCGCGGCACAAGAGTTGTTAATTTCCGAAGGAGCAATTTGCACGTGGTGAACTACAGCGTCCCGGTAAGACAGAGGATGCATCTTTCAGAACTCCGGAAGCACCTGTTTGCTTTGCCGGAAACCCCCGATTGGATTCCTTACCGCACGACGTACTACAAGGAAACCTGGGGTTTTTGCCTAACTCAGCGGCAGTTGGACGCATTGCCGGACGAGGAGTATGAGGTTTGCATTGATTCGACCCTTGAGCCCGGTAGTTTGAGTTATGGAGAATTCCGAATTCGGGGCGCCACCAACGATGAAGTGCTGATTTCGTGCCATTCGTGCCATCCTTCGCTCTGCAATGACAATCTTTCCGGAATGAGTGTCGCGACAAAATTGGCGCAGCGATTGTCCGGGATGCATTTGCGTTATTCTTACCGGTTTTTATGGATTCCGGGAACGATTGGAGCGATTACGTGGCTGGCCCTGAACGAATCAACCCTCCCGCGGATCAAGCACGGTCTTGTGCTTTCGTGCATTGGCGACCCCGGCCGATTCAATTACAAAAGAAGCCGCCAGGGGAACGCGGAAATTGATCGCGTTGTGGAGCACGTCCTGCGGCACGCGGGAGACGATTTCGCTGTGTCGGATTTCTCGCCGTACGGATATGACGAGCGTCAATATTGTTCGCCCGGCATCAACCTTCCGGTCGGGTGTTTTATGCGGACACCCAATGGCAAGTACCCACAATATCACACCTCGGCGGACGATTTGAGCCTCGTCAAACCGGAGGCGCTGGCCGAATCGCTGCATCGCTATGATGGCCATCGTGAAGCTTTGGAGAAAAACCAGCGGTATCTGAATCTGAATCCAAAATGCGAACCGCAACTGGGGCGCCGGGGCCTTTATCGTCTGATGGGCGGCACGAGCAGCAGCGGATTGGAGGAAGCAATCCTGTGGGTGTTGAATCAAGCGGATGGCAACCATACGTTGCTGGATATTGCCGAATGCTCGAAGCTGGACTTCGGCAGTATCAGCGAGGCCGCCGATGCGCTGCTGAACAGCGGACTCTTGAGGAAAGCGGAATGAATGTCGCGGTCCTGCGGGATCACAGGACATTTGGAGGCACATGCGATTACGAGGAAAAATAGCGGTCGTCACGGAGCCACCGGCGGTGTGGGGCGAAGCATCGCGCTTGCATTGGCCGGCGAAGGTGTCGGCGTGGCGTTGCTCGGGCGGAGGGCCGGGGTTTCTTCGCGTGGTGGCCCGGGAATGCGCGGCATCAGGCGCCAAGGCCATTCCCTACACAGTTGATTTGCTCAAGGACAGAGAGGTTCGCCAACTGAAGCAGAAAGTCATCCGGGATTTCGGGGGAGTGGACATTCTCGTTCACAGTGCCGGGGTCATTATGCGGTAGGAGCGTTGCCGCGGCCTCGTTGTCCGATTTTGACCGGCAATATCACTGCAACGTGCGCGCGCCATTTGCCTTGACGCAACTTTTTCTTCCCAGCCTGATCGAGCGGCGCGGCCAGATTGTGTTCGTCAATTCCACCGCAGGCTTGGTGGCGGCGGCGGGCGTCTCGCAGTATTCCGCCACGAAGCACGCGCTGAAAGCTCTGGCTGATAGCTTTCGCGAGGAGCTTAATTCATCGGGAGTGCGGGTGTTAAGCGTTTATTTGGGGCGACGGCGAGCCAATGCAGGCGAAGCTGCATGCCGAGGAGGGGCGAGACTACCACCCCGAACTCCTCATTCAGCCGGAGCAGGTGGCTGAAACGTGTGGTGGCTGCGTTGACGTTGGGCCGGGAAGCGGAGGTTACGGACATCCGGATGCGGCCGATGCTGAAGCCGGAGACTCCCATGCGGAAGTCCGGGGCCAGATGAGAATAATTTCCATACCAAAATGCACCGATAATATGATTTCCAATGAAAATTGATATGAAAACAACCAGCGAGAGTTCGAGCGACACCGTTCATAAATGTATGGATGCAGAAAACATGAGCGCCGCGTCGTCGGAAGCGATGTCTTCACGCGGCGACACCCCCAATTTCTGTCGCTTCTGCCACGCCCCGCTTCGGCAGACTCTTGTGGATCTTGGGAATGTCGCCGCTGTGCGAGAGTTACGTGAGCCTGCGAAGAATCTGAACCGGATGGAGCCATTTTATCCGCTCCACGTCGCGGGTGTGCGACAAGTGCTTTCTGGCTCAGCTCGAGGAATTATGTCAGCCCGGAACACATTTTCACCGAATACGCTTATTTTTCCTCTTATTCCGACACCTGGCTGAAACACGCGGCGGACTACGTGGATATGATTGTCGGGCGGTTCAATCTCGGCAAAGCGAGTCTGGCGGTTGAGCTGGCCAGCAACGACGGCTATCTGCTGCAGAATTTCGTAAAAAGAGGCATTCCCGCGCTGGGGGTGGAGCCGGCCGCCAACGTGGCAAAGGTCGCGGTTGAAAAAGGGGTGCCGACGCTGGTGAAGTTTTTCGGCCGCGAAACGGCTCAAGAGATGGTGGCGGCAGGGCAGGAGCGCCGATCTGGTCATTGGCAACAACGTGCTGGCGCAGGTGCCGGATTTGAATGATTTCGTCGGCGGCATTCGGATTGTGTTGAAACCACAGGGCGTGGCCACGTTGGAATTTCCGCACCTGATGCGAGATGATGGAGGAAAATCAATTCGACACGATTTACCACGAGCATTTTTCCTATTTCTCCTTTATCACGGCGGAAAAAATATTTGCCGCGCATGAATTGATTTTGTTCGATGTGGAGGAAATGCCGACCCATGGGGGCTCCATCCGGATTTATGCGCGCCACGCGGAGGACGATTCCAAGCCGGTTGAGCAGGCGGGTGCTTGAATTGCGGAACCGCGAGTTGTCCGCCGGACTTTGACCGCATGGAAACGTATTCCACGTTTGGCGAAAAGGTAAAGGAGACTAAGCGCAAGCTTGCTGGATTTTTTGATTCAGGCCAAACGGTCAGGCAAAACGGATTGCCGGCTACGGCGCGCCCGGCAAAGGCAACACGCTGTTGAACTATTGCGGTATCCGGACGGATTTCCTGGATTTTACGGTGGATCGCAATCCATACAAGCAGGGCAAATTCCTGCCGGGAACGCACATTCCGATTTTTTCCGCCGGAAAAAATTGGCGAAGTGAAGCCGGATTACGTGCTGATTCTCCCTGGAATTTCAAGGACGAGATCATCAAGCAGATGGCGCGCATTCGCGAGTGGGGCGGCAAGTTCGTCGTGCCGATTCCCAGCGTGCAGGTCATTCCCTGAATGAGAAAAGAAAGACGAGACGGTTAAAAAACAGCGAAAGGACCTTATGAAAGTAGTTTTATTTTGCGGCGGATGGGGATGCGCATGCGCGAATATTCGGAAACCTTCCCAAAGCCCATGGTGCCCATCGGCTACCGGCCCATCCTCTGGCACGTGATGAAATATTACGCCCATTCGGGCACAAGGATTTCATTCTGTGCCTGGGTTACAAGGCCGACGTCATCAAGAAATACTTTCTTGAATACGACGAGTGCGTGACGAACGATTTCGTTCTTTCCAAGGGAGGCAAGAATGTGGAGTTGCTGGCAGCGACATCCACGATTGGAACATCACGTTTGTGGACACCGGCCTCATGTTCGAACATCGGGCAGCGTTTGAAGGCGGTCCAGAAACATTTGAAAGGGGAGGAGATGTTTCTGGCCAATTACACCGACGGACTTTCGGATGTGCCGCTCCCTTCGATGATTGAGTCATTCAAGCGGAGCGGAAACATCGCCTGTTTTGTCAGCGTGAAGCCCCGGGCGAGCTTTCCATCTGATTGACCTCGGATTCCGGCGGAGTGGTGAAGAGCATCAAGCATATCGGGAAATCCGGCGCGCGGATCAACGGCGGGTTCATGGTCTTGCGGCAGGAAATTTTCAATTATATGCGCGACGGAGAAGAATTGGTCGAGGAACCGTTTCGGCGTCTCATCGCCGAAGGCAAATTGATGGCCTTACCCGCATGACGGCTACTGGGCGTGCATGGACACTTTCAAGGAAAAACAGGAACTCGAAGACATCTATGGGCAGGGCAAGGCGCCGTGGGCCGTTTGGCTAAACGGAAGCAGAACACCCAGTAGCGGGGATGACATAAACCGCCGTCCGGCAAATGGGCGCGGGCGCGCAGCGTCTGTCAGACTCCAGGAGCAGATTTGAAACAGAAACGAAGCATGATCAGGTTCGTTGGACAATGGAGACGGTGCTCTGTCTGGGGGCGCATAGCGATGACATTGAAATCGGCTGTGGCGCCACGATTCGGAAGCTAACCCGGGAACGGCCCGGACTTGCCGTGTGGTGGGTGGTCTTCACCGCCGATGGCAAGCGACAGGCCGAAGCGAAGAACAGCGCGCGGGCGTTCCTCCGTGATGCCGGCAAGTCGCAGGTGATCATCAAGCAATTCCGAAACGGCTACTTTCCTTTCCAGGGGGCCGTGATCAAGGATTTTTTCGAGTCACTGAAATCGCGCGTAAAGCCTGATCTGGTCTTCACGCATTATCGGAACGACCGGCACCAGGACCACCGGCTGGTTTCCGATTTGACGTGGAACACATTCCGAAACCACCTGATACTCGAATACGAAATTCCAAAATATGACGGCGACTTGGCTTCGCCAAATTTCTTCGTGCAGGTCAGCGAGCAGCTGGCAAAGGAAAAGGCGGACAACTTATGCCGTTATTTCACCACGCAAAGCGACAAACATTGGTTTGGCCGGGACACGTTTCTCGCCCTGATGCGCCTGCGCGGGATGGAATGTTGCGCAAAATATGCCGAAGCGTTATATGTCCGGAAAATGGTTTGTGGTTAGCCGGAACGATGCGGTTCAATCTCACGCAAAGCTCACAGCGCGACGGAGCCGCAACACGAAATAAAAAACATTTTGACCGCAGATGACGCGGATAGGCGCGGATGGAGAAAAATATCCAAATTCCAACGTCCAAGCATCAGAGAAACTTCATGGCTCAAATATCCAACTTTAAGAGGAGGGAACTAAGACGGGTTAAACCACGGATGGGCACGGATGGATCCGTCTTCGCCTGGCCTACGGCGGACAGGCACGGATTGCATTTTTGCGGCTTAAAACCCGTCCCACTTTTCCGTGATCTGCGCCCATCTGCGGTATCTGCGGTATCTGCGGTGAAGGTTTTTCAAATTCGCGTCAATTCGCGTCAATTCGCGGTTAAGTCCGGCCTTCGCACAAAAGGCCCAAAAGGAAAGCGGGCTGTTTAGCCTTCAGCCTTTCCTCTTGAAACGACGTTCCGGGGCAACATGACAATTTTCCCTTTTCCTGTTCAACTCGTCGCATGGACGCAATATCGTGCGCGCCGTTTTCGGGGAGCGCGACCGTTCCGGTCGCCCTCCGCTATTCTCTATAGTGCCTGTCAGTGTTCATCCGTGGTTAATGTTTTGTCAAATTTACGTCAATGCGAGTAAAATTTTACCATCGTTTCCCCTTATTTTACTCAGGTTGACTCACTTTTCCTCGGTTTAGTCATCAGAATTGTTCCGCCGCCGCATGATATCCTTCGCGACCTTCTTCCGTGAGGCCATTTTTCAACGTTAATCGTTCGGGCTTAGGTAAAAGTAGAAAAGCATTTTAAACTATTTGTTTTTTATGAAAAACCAGCCGCCAAAACAGGTGAAAACCATGCTCGTGGTGGATGACAACGACGACGTCCGGGTTTTGACAAAATGGTTTTTTGACAGCCTGGGATACATCGTGGATACGGCGCGAAGCGCGGAAGAAGCGTTGTCCCGGT
>CAVWKA010000020.1:0-171315 GCA_963755515.1 uncultured Verrucomicrobiae bacterium
TGCGGTGAATAGTTGTTGCAATCGCCGCAGATTAAGCGGAGAATAAAGCCGTGAGCTACATTCACCAAAATCCAGACTGGCCGAATTTACGATGGGACAACGCCAAGCTTTTGCCGTTGCTGGCGGATGTCCGGCATCGGCAAGGGCGTCTGCTCGGACGAATGGAAGGTCTTGGTTTTCGGCTGCGAGCAGAGGCCAGTCTGACAACGCTCACTTCCGATGTCATCAAGTCCAGCGCCATCGAAGGTTCGCTGCTGGACGCCGCCCAAGTGCGGTCTTCCATCGCGCGCCGGTTGGGTCTTGATTTTGGAGGCAACGCAAAGGCCAGCAGTGACGTGGAAGGCGTGGTCGAGATGATGCTGGACGCCACCCAAAAATACGCCGAGCCGTTGACTGCTGAACGATTGTTTGGCTGGCACGCCTCGTTATTTCCGACGGGACGCAGCGGTATGCGGCGAATCACAGTCGGTGCGTGGCGTCCGGCTGACATTGGCGCGATGCAGGTTGTGTCCGGCCCAATGGGTCGCGAACGAATTCATTTTGAAGCACCGGCGTCAGACCGGCTTGAGCGTGAAGTGTCGGCATTTCTTGAATGGTTTGAAGCGGCGAACGGAATTGATCCGGTGCTGAAGGCAGGTATTGCTCATTTTTGGTTCGTGACCATCCATCCGTTTGAGGATGGCAACGGGCGCATCAGCCGGGCGATAGCGGACATGGCCCTGGCGCGGGCGGAAGGCACGATTGAACGGTTTTACAGCATGTCCACGCAGATTGAAGCCGAAAAAAACGAGCATTACTTAAACCTGGAGCGAAGCCAAAAAGGTGGAGTGGACATTACTTCTTGGCTGGAATGGTTCCTGGGTTGCCTTGGTCGCGCTGTTGCCGGGGCGGAAGCTGGTCTGGCGAGCGTTCTGCGAAAAGCAAAAGTCTGGGAGCAAGTC
The DNA here is from genome assembly GCA_963755515.1 of uncultured Verrucomicrobiae bacterium. Classification (GTDB taxonomy): domain Bacteria; phylum Verrucomicrobiota; class Verrucomicrobiia; order Limisphaerales; family UBA11358; genus UBA11358. Next base: position 942 of record CAVWKA010000020.1, read on the forward strand.
AACAGCCAGTCACAGGTCAATGAAAGGCAGCGCAAGGTAATCAACCGGTTGCTGGATGGTTTTGAAGGCAAGCTCTCTACATCGAAATATGCCAAACTCGCCAAATGTTCCGGGGACACGGCGTTGAGGGATATTAAAATTTTGCTCGACCGGGGCATCCTCATCCAAGACGAAGGTGGAGGCCGGAATACCAGCTACCGATTGCTTGAGCCGAAGGTTCAATCCTGAAGCGGTCAACAGCACATCTGCTTGAGTCGCGCGCGTGAATCGGGTGTTCAAGTTGCAAGAGATGATGGAAGCTAAACGCTCACCAAGGATATTCAATTAGCAAATCACCCGCAGCCGTTCGCGCTCAATCGAAAACCGCGCCGGCAAGAAGCCCATCAATTCGCCGTCCAGCTCAAATTTCGCGCGCTCAGCAGTAAGTTCGAAACTCGCCACTCGAAACCGTCTTACGGTCGTTTCCGGCAGCCTCCGGCGCAGAAGAAAATCCGGCGCGCATCGGATCAACGTAGGCCAATCCACCCGCGGAAAAACGCAAACATCGAGCAGACCGTCGCGCAGGTCGGCGGCTGGAAAAATCTCGAACGGCCCGCCGTAAAGTTTTCCGTTGCCAATCAATACCAATTCACCGGAGAAACTGGAGCCATTCGCCGAAGCTTTCACCTGCGGCTTTTTTTCAACCAATGCGCGCAGGCCGGCCATGACATAAGCGAGCGGGCCGACTTTCTTTTTCACCGAAAAATCCACCAACTCGATGGCCCGCGCATCCAGACCCGCGCCCGCCAATTGCGCAAAGTACACTTTCTTTCCCGTGGCTGGAAATTCCGCGTGCGGCAAATCAATTTTCCGCTCGCGCCCGCGGCGAAGCACTTCCCAGGCAGGTTCCAGTCGCAGCGGAGTTCCCAATTCGCGGGCGAAGACGTTCACGGTGCCCAGGGGCAAAATCCCCAACCGCGCGCGTTCAAAACCTGCCGGAGCGTCCCCAATGCCGTTCAGCACCTCGTTGACCGTGCCATCACCGCCGGCGGCGACAATGACGTCGAATCCGTCTTTGATCGCTTCGGCCGCCAGCCGTCGGGCGTCGCCCGGGGCGGCGGTGGCTTTCAAGGCGCTTTGTCCGCCAATCATCGCCAAATGACGGCGAAAATGTCGCGCCTTGTTGCCGCGGGCTGCTGGATTGAAGATGACGCAAATGCGCACCGACTGATGATTTTGGCGCGGGGAGTGTTAGTCGAGCAGAAAGTCCCCGTAAAACGCGCGCGCTTGCATTGGAGTTGATTTTTTCCGAAACTGAACGGGTGAACGAATCGAAGCTTTGGAAGAGTTCCAAATGGCCGTTTCTGCTGGGCGACGCCACGTTGCTGGCGATCGCGTGGATTTTTGTCCAGCGCGCGGAGCACCCGATTGGACAATTCGAAATCGCCGTCGCGTCCGGCTGCGTGGCGCTGGGCGCCCTGGTCGGCTGCCTGCCTTTTATTCTGGATTATCGCGCGGCGGTGAAGGCGATCGAGGCTGCCGGCCTCGGCTCCGTGGCTGAAAAAATTCAAAATTTGGAAAAGCTGGCCGCCCGGATTTCCGCCGCGACGAACGAATGGACCAATGCGCAGACGCAGGCGGAAAGGACCGCCGCCTTCGCCAAGGAAATTGCCGACAACATGGCGGCCGAGGTCCGGCAATTCTCCGGGTTCATGCAAAAAATGAACGACAGTGAAAAATCCGCGTTGCGGTTGGAAGTGGAAAAACTTCGACGCGGCGAGGCGGAATGGCTGCAAGTGCTGGTGAGAATCCTGGACCATGTGCATCTCCTGAATGCCGCGGCGGCGCGTTCCAGGCAGCCGAAACTGGCGGAACAAATTTCCAGTTTTCAAAATGCGTGCCGCGATGCCGCTCGCCGCATCGGTCTGGCGCCGTTTTCGCCCAATCCAGACGACCCGTTTGATCCCCAGAAGCATCAAAACGCTGACGAGAAAATGGAACCCGGCCACGGCGCCGTTGTGGCCGAGACGGTGGGTGCGGGCTTTACGTTCCAGGGCAAATTGCTGCGTCCGGCGCTGGTGCGGGTGAAAACTCCAGGTGCGGAGCCGGAGCCATTGACGGAATCGCTGGAACAAAAGGCAGGCGAACTTTCGCTGCAGAAGCCGGATTGAAAAACACTTGAGAGGAGTTTTGAGTTGGGGGTTGAGAAGCAGCGGCGGCGAAAGAACGCAGGGAAACCACGGCGGCGCCAATCAAATGCGGGTTTTCACTTCAGTGTCCAAATGGAGCCATCACGGCTCTGAAACTGCTTCCAGACTCGACAAGCGTCCGGGCTGCGGGAAAGATTGGTTTATCAAACCATGTGGAAAGGACTGCGACGAAAAAAATTGCGCTCGGCTCCGTTCCCGCGGGAGTGGCGGCGGATTGTCGAGTCCTGCTGCCCGTTTTATGCCCGGTTGCCGGAAACGGAACGCGGGGAACTCGAGGGGAATATCCAGGTTTTTCTGGCGGAAAAACAATTCGAGGGTTGTGGCGGCCTGGAGGTGACCGAAGAGATGAGGGTCTGCATCGCCGCCTACGCGTGCCTGCTTCTGCTGCACCGTAACACGGATTATTATCCCGACTTGAAGACGGTGCTGGTGTATCCGGGCGCCTACGTGGCGCCCACGACCCGGCATGTCGGTTGGGGCGTTTATGAAGAAGCCGAGCAGACACGGGCGGGTGAATCGTGGCGGGAAGGGGCGGTGGTGCTGGCCTGGGACGCGGTCTTGAGTGGCATTCACCACCCCGAAGCCGGATGCAATGTGATTCTCCACGAATTTGCGCATCAACTGGATTACGAGGACGGCCGGGCCGACGGGGCGCCGTTGCTTGGCCGCGGCGAATCTCTCGCGGAACAGAAACGGCGTTCTGCCGACTGGTCGCGGGTGATGCGGGCCGGGTTTGAACAGCTTCGCGCGAGGGTGCAGCGGGGCCAAAGTTCCGTATTGCGGGATTATGGCGCCACCAATCCGGCCGAGTTTTTTGCGGTGGCGACCGAATGCTTTTTTGGCAGGCCGCAGGAGCTGCAACGGAACCACCCGGAGTTGTACGAACAGATGAAATGGTATTATCAGCAGGACCCGGCCGCAGGATGCGGAGTGCCGAGGGCTGAATGAAGAGTAAAACAGTCGGGAGGTGATTAAAGACGCGGGCACGAAAGGAAAAGTGACAGGTTAACGAAGGTAAATGCGACTGATCTTGCATTTTTGCCAATGAATTGATGGTCGGACCGACAGGATTTGAAGGACTCGCTAAAATGCGGCTCTGCGAAATTCCGGTGGAAAATCGTTTAAGGCGCTTGGATTTGAACGGAAACGTCCAAGTCCGAAAATCCAGCCGTGTCCAAAGTTAGCAAAATTTTTGCGCCAGACTTTATTGCCGCCGCCGCATGCATCAAATCGTGAATCCGCCCGCCCCGGACGCCTCGTTTGCTGGCCTGATTGATTGCATCTTGGGTTTCCTCGGCATTTAATTCGACGAAAGAGATGTCTGTTTCCAAATCTTCAAGCATTTTTGCCGCGTCCTCGGCGGGATAACGAAAGTTGACGCCTTTGGTGAGCGCTGAAAAAACTTCCGCCAAAGAGTGTGGCCGCGTAACGGCGGTTTTAGGGCGGATTTTGTCGCGGAGATTTTGGCTGTGCAATGCGTCAATCAATGCCGATGAATCCCAGTAGGTTTTCATCGTTCACGATCCTGCCGGATGGATTCAATGACAGCCTGCCGGTCAATTTTTACGGATGGGTTGCCGATCCAACGTCCTTTAATTTTCACGGCCCGGACAACCGGCACTTTCTTTTCGACAAGCTCAATGATGCGGATGCTGCCGTCCGACTGCGGCGTGGCGTCAAAGGCGGTGTTCGGACGGAACAAATCCGCCGCCGTCAACCGCCCGCGTGAATCAGCTACCAGTTTCATAATGGGATAATCCCACATTGCGCGAATGCAGTCAAGCCGCTTTAGACGAACGCAGCGCGCGCGTTTTTATCGGGCAATTCTCCAAGCGATTATTCCATCTGACGCGAATTGCAGCCAATCGGCGAAGCGGCCATTGTTTGCCGGTGCTTTATAAGCGGCGGATTTCCCAAAGCCGGGAGCCTTCAAAGAAGCGTCCGAAAAATGGTCGGAGCGACAGGATTTGAACCTGCGACGTCTTGCTCCCAAAGCAAGTGCTCTAGCCAGGCTGAGCTACGCTCCGACTCAATAATACCAATTGAATTACCGCAATCTGATACTGTTTGCATGAAAACCGGGCGGCACCAGGCCGAAAAGTCTTTCGACTGGATGAAGACACCGTTTGCAAACTTGCTGCGTTACCAACCAGCGCAGATGTATTTTGCCTGATTGAAAGTGAAGTGCAAACTAATTCGGCCAGCCTCAAAACCACCAGCCTTTCCGTTGCCAAGCTTCGGCTCGCCGACCCCGAAAAAATGGAATACGGATTTGCGCGGCACCGGGCATCGGTAGTGAAGGCAAAATGACTTTTGGAGATTGCCTTGAGGTGTTCAAAACACGAATGGCAAACAATCCGGCGGCAAAACCCAACACCAAAGAATACTATCGCTACCTGATCCTGGCCCTTGAAATCCTGGCCGGAACTCGCCGCGTCAAACGCGAGCCGCATCACCCGCGCACAATGTTTGTGACTCCGAAATGCAACCGTGACAATCAAATTTCATATCATCATCGTTAGGCCATGGTTTCAAAGCTCGTCCTCCGGCGTTATAGTGCTCATCAAGCGTAGCAAGTGATCGCCAAACGGTTTGTGTGTGAGCGACATCAATATCAGGAACGACTGCTCGAAAATATCACGACCAAGCGGCTCACCAATGAACCGGGAGAAATAAAAACGGTCATCCACTCTGGATGTCACCAGAAAAGTGCTTCCTATATTCGGATGCACCAGATCGCAGAACAAATTGTATGCAACAAGGGCTTCGGGCGTCTCTATGGCCCACTTTTCTATGCAAGTCAGCACATTTACCTGCGGGGCCGTTATCGTGTCCGGAATCGTTGGAGACTTTGCCTTCTTGTTTTTGTCTCTCAGGTGCGCAATTGCGTCCTCCTTGAGCTTGGAGTAACGGCGGAAAAAGAATGAATCCCAATCAAACCGACTTCCCCGAAGATGCCGATCATCAATCTTGATGAGATGTTGAAAACCTTCTGGATCGGGAGGGTCTTTCTACAACAGTGGTTTATACTCGTGAAGAACGTAATAGCGCAGAGTTGCCGTCGTCTCGATAAGTGCATGCCTACAAAGAGCGTAAATCAAAAAATGCGAGTGCTCGACGGCATACAATATCCCAGAAGAAAAGTCAGCAAACTTGCTTGCATAGGACGAAATCAAGCTTCGCGCGAACATGTTGTGCAGTCGGCGCGGATCGGAGCTGGTGGGATCCCAATGGCACTCCATGCTCTTGGCCATAGCGGTGAGGTGCTCTGTCCCCTGCCGGAGCACTTCAAGCATTTCAGGAATGTCTTTTGGTGATAGTGGCATGGTTTAGTGGCCTAACGAGTTGAGCCACGGCCACTGGCGGCCAGGCTTCGACTGCAATCTGGACTTTCAATATTCTCGTGGTTAGGTCGTTGCAAGCAAATTCAGATTCATTTATGGCGAATGCGGCTTCATTTCCCCCGCGCCACCGAAAGTCGTTGACGCCCAATCCCCAGGCACGGTTGCGCGACCAGGTCCATGAGGTGGCCCGCTTCAAACAACTTTCGCTGCGCACGGAGAAGGCGTATTGGGATTGTCCATTTCATGACGCGAGCGCTTTTCAGTGATTGCCGAATCTGTTCATTTATGCTATTTAATCAGCATGAACGAAACGGACATCCGGACCCCAATGCCGCGCCCGGCGGAAAAGCTCGCCCTAGCGCAAGCGGCGTTCCGGGAGTTCCATGCCCGCTGCTTCTGGTTCATGCGGCCTGACGCGGAGATTGTGGCGGAGGAAGTCCCTTACATTTGCGAACGGCTGCGCGCAGACGGCGGAAGGCGCGGCTTCTATCTGGCCGCTGATTTATGCCGCTAGGGGATTTTGAGAAAGCGGTGCTGCGCCTGCTGGCGGCCAACCGCAATCCCGAAAGCTATGTCGCCGGTGCCACCATTTTTTTGCGGCGGGAAGATTCTCACCGGCAGTCGCAAGACATTGACGTCTTTCATGACACCATCCAAAGCCTCAAACAAGCGGTGACCCAGGATGCTGCAGTGCTGCAATCGAACGGATACACACTGGAATGGATCGACACCCTGGAAACCCTGCGGCGGGCAACCGTCTCCAAGGGCGGTTGTTCCACCAAAGTGAACTGGGCGTACGATTCCGCCTTCCGGTTTTTCCCGGCGCAACCGGACGCCGATTTTGGTTTTGTGCTGCATCCGATGGACGGGGCGACCAACAAGGTGCTGGCTTTGGCCGGGCGCGGCGAACTGCGCGATTATCTGGATGTGCTGTTTCTGCACCGGAACGTTTTGAACTTGGGCGCGCTGGCGTGGGCGGCCTGCGGCAAAGATGCCGGCTTCACCCCGCAATTTTTGATCGAAGAGGCGCAACGCCTCGCCCATTATCCCGCCGTCCGGCTGAAGACACTGCTGCTGCGCGAGCCGGTGGATATGGTAGAATGCAAACGCCAGTGGCGGGCGGCGGTGGCCGAAGCCAACGCCCTGTTCCTGAAACTTCCGCCGGAAGAAATTGGTTGCCTTTACTTGGACGACCAGGGACGCGCCGTGTCTCCCAACGCGAGTGCGCCGGGGTTTGCGTCACTCCGCCGTCATTTCGGCAGCGTGCGCGGCGCACTGCCCGCCGTTGCTCCCGATTAACGCTCGGGCGGATTTGAACCTATAAATGAAACTGGACGCTTCTCGTATTCCTGATAGATTATCTTTGCATGTCAATTGAGGCGCCAGCCGCGCAAAAGAAAATCAACCTTCGCCGCCCCGACATCATGGAGGCGGTGCAGGCCCAGGTCCTGTCGCATTATCGCAGCGTCCTGGTTGAGCGCATCCGCGCCAATGGCGGTGTCCTTTCCTCCGGCGATCTCACCGTCAAGCTCGCCAAGGAATTCGGCTTCTGCTACGGCGTCGAGCGGGCCATTGACCTGGCCTACGCCGCCAAAAAGTATTTCTCCGAGGTGTCGCCGCATACGCCGATTTATCTGCTCGGCGAAATCATCCACAATCCGGAAGTCAACGACCAGATTCGCCGGATGGGCATCAAAATCATTTCACCCAAGCCGACGGATGGGGAATTGTCTCAATTGGAAACCGGCGACGCCGTCATCATTCCGGCCTTCGGCACCGAAGTGGGAACGCGGCAAAAACTGGAGGCAAAAGGCTGCGTGCTGGTGGACACCACCTGCGGCGACGTGATGAGTGTTTGGAAACGGGTGCGCCAATACTCCAAGGAAAACGTCACCAGCATCATCCACGGCAAGGCCAAACATGAGGAAACCAAAGCCACCACCTCGCAGGCCCGCGCCTACGGCAGCGGCCACTATCTCGTGGTTTTCAATCTCGCCGAAACCGATTCTGTTTGCGATTACATTTTAAATGGCGGCAACAAGGAGGAATTTCTCGAGAAATTCAAGGGGGCCTATTCCGCCGGTTTCGATCCCGATACCCATTTGCGCGCGGTCGGCGTGGCCAATCAGACCACGATGCTCCGGGGCGAAACCGAGGAAGTCCAGCGCCGCATCAAAGCCGTGATGATTAAAAAATACGGCGAGTCGGAAATTGAAAATCATTTCCGCTTTTTCGACACCATCTGCGGCGCGACGCAGGACCGGCAGGACGCGCTGGAAAAACTTTTGCGCGAACCGATGAACCTGCTCATCGTCGTGGGCGGCTATAATTCGTCAAACACCTCGCATCTCGCCGAAATGGGCGAAGCCAAATTGCCGACCTTTTTCATCAAAAATGCGGCCAAGATGGAATCGGACAAACTCATCCGCCATTTTGATCTGCATCGGCGGCAGGAGATCGAAACCCCGGATTGGCTGCCCTCCGGCAAAATCACCGTGGGCGTCACCGCCGGCGCGAGTTGCCCGAACAATCTCATCGAAGACACCATCCGCCGGCTATTCGAGCTTCGCGGCATCTCCGTCCAGGAATTGTTGTCCAACTGAGGCAACACGCTTCCTTTTGCCTTTCGTGCGGGTGAATTTTGGCTTTTAATTGGCCCATGCCGCGCACGCGACAGGAACTCGAACAGATCGAACGGCAAATTCTCGCGCCGTACGCGCAGTTCAGCGGCGACACCCGCGGACGCGATTATGACGAGCCGCCGCCGCTTTGGCGCACCCACTACCAGCGCGATCGCGATCGCGTGATTCATTCCCGCGCCTTCCGCCGGCTGGAATACAAGACCCAGGTCTTTCTCAACGGCACCGGCGACCACTTGCGCACCCGGTTGACCCACACCATCGAAGTCGCCGCGGTTTCGCGCAATATCGCCAGCGCCCTGAAATTAAACACGGATCTCGCCGAAACCATCGCGCTGGCCCATGACCTCGGCCATTCGCCGTTTGGCCACAAAGGCGAGAAGGCCCTGGCCCGCTTGATGAACGGGCATGGCGGCTTTGAACACAACCAGCACAGCCTGCGCATCACCGAATTGCTGGAGCAGAAATATCCCGATTTCCCCGGCCTCAACCTGACCTGGGAAGTCCGCGAAGGGCTGGCCAAACACCAGACCTCCTACGACCATCCGGGGCGACGCAAGGGTTTCGACGCCAAATGCTCTTCGCTGGAAGCGCAAATCGCCAATCTTTCCGATGAAATCACGTATTACAGCCATGACCTTGACGACGGCCTCGATTCCGGGCTGCTTTCCGAAAAAAATCTCATCCGCGACGTCCGCATTTTTGCCCAGGCCGCGCGGCTCGTGAGAAAACGGCACGGCATTCTGCCGGACGAATGCCGGCGCTACTTCATCATCCGCACGATCATTGACATGCAAATCCATGACGTCGTGGAAAACAGCGAGCGATTGATTCTCGCCGCGGGGGTCAATTCAGCCGACGAGGTGCGCCGATATTCGCGGGCCTTGATTCGGCACAGCCCGCACCGCCGCGAGCTGAATTTGGAATTACGCGATTACCTCTACAAAAATCTCTATTTCAATCCTGTCGTTCACCAACCCAATTTGCGCGCGGTGAAGATGCTGGAGGAGTTGTTCGGTTATTTTTTGAAGCACCCGGGGGAAATCGGCGAAGGCGCGCAACGGCGCGTCAAAAAATCCGGTCTCCACCGCGCGGTCTGCGATTACCTTGCCGGAATGACCGACCGTTACGTCCTGCTCGAACACCAGCGAATTTTCGGAAGATCATCCGCGTAGGACACGAAGTTTTTTAAGGACCTCCTCCGAGGAAATTTCCTCCAGCAATTGCGAAACCGTTTTGCCCTGGCCCGGCAAAATCAGGCCCGGCGCAATTTCGCTCAAGGGTTGCAGCACAAATTTGCGCAGGTGCGCGCGCGGATGGGGCAATGTCAACGCCGGCGAATGGCGGATTTCATTCCCGAATGCAATTAAATCCAAATCCAACGGGCGCGGTTCATTCGCGATTTTTTTTTGCGCGCGTCCAAATTTGTTTTCCAGGGCGCATAATTTCATCAGCAACGATTCCGGGGTTTCTCCCCTTTGGGGAACAAATCCGGCGACGGCATTGATGAATGAGGGCGAGCCTGCCGGGCAATCCACCGGCGATGTTTTCCAGAGTGAAGAGGTCAAAACCGGTCCAACCGACAATTCCCGAAGTGCCGCCATGGCCGCCAGAATAATTTTTCGCGAATCGCCAAGATTCGAGCCGAGCGCAACAATCGCCATCCCGGATTTGGCTGTTTTTTTCATTTTCTTCGTTGGTGTGCCAAGGACACAGTCCTGTTTCAAGTTTCTTCCGCTTCTTCCTTGAAACTTTCCGCATCCTCACCGACATTTATCGGCGTGTCAAAGTGGGACTTTTGCAAATATTGGGCGCCGGTTTTCGTGTGGATGGCGGTGATTTTTACCGCATCGGCCGATACCCATTCCTATCAACATTCCTCCCGTATCGTCGAACCGCTGCTGCGCTGGCTTTTTCCGACAATGCCGCAGCAAACCATCGAACAGATTCACGAAATCGCCCGGAAATGTTGTCATCTGACCGAATATTCCATTTTTGCGCTGCTCCTTTGGCGCGCCTTTAGCAGGGAGCCGGGAAGCTGGCGCGCCTGGCCGGCCCAGAAGCTGGGAACCGTATTGTTTATCGTTTTTGTCTATGCGGGCAGCGACGAATTCCATCAGCGATTCGTACCCACGCGGACCGCGCGCTTTACCGACGTGTTGATTGACACTACAGGCGGGGCGTTGGGTCTGCTCGCGCTTTGGCTGGTTCAACGCGCTTGGAAGCCGGCGCCGCAGACCCGCAGATGACACTGAATGCCGTGGCGGCAGACATCGTTTCTTCGCAAGCATTTTCCCCACCCGGCACAGGGATGTCGGGTAGTCACACATGCGGTGCGGCTGGGACCGCCGCGCTCCGCGCTGATGACAAAATAGCGCCGGATTTTCCGGCGCTGTTCAATTCAATTCCAATCCTAAATAAAACGGGGCACTACCATAACCCGCATGTGTTACGAACCGATGACGATTTTGAAAAAGAATGGAAACTGTTTAAAAGATTCTTTGCCTTAAAATTTTGGCGCGGACAAAACCAGGCGCGCGTCCGTGGTTGCCAAACGTTTATTCAAAATTTTCCAATGTTGGCGGCGAAAAAGACGCTTGAGGCGTTGGTGATGGTTGGAACTCGCGTTTCCGCCGCCCCCCGGCCTTCATCCAGTTCTTTGTTTCCGTATTGTCACAATTCCGACTGCAATCCGTAATACATTTTGCCCAATTTGGTTGGATGGTCATGGCTCGAAGGAAACCGCCGAAACGTGGTCTGCCCGCTTTATGAATTCGACGCGCTCGAATTCAGTGGTTTTTCTCCTCTGCTTTTTGGTGGCTATCCAAACGGCCTTGTCACAAACCCCGCCCGCGACCGGCTTTATCGTCTCGGCTTATGACGTCGAAGGAAACACGGTGCTGCCGACCAATCTGGTGAATTCCACACTCTCCGGTTTCACCGGCACGAACGTGAGCCTCGGGGAAATTGTGAAGGCGGCCGAGGATTTGCAGACGGTTTTCCGGGATGAGGGCTATCCGCAGACGAGCATTGCCATTGCGAAAGAGCAAATCACCAATGGCATCGTCACGATGAATGTGTTCCAGGCCGCGTTGCCGCAAATCGTCGTTTCCGGTGTCCGTTACTTCAGTCCCACGAATAATGCGGAACTTCCCGCCTATGCGCCGCCGGTCGAAGCCGTTCCCCCTCTCGTGGTTGCCACGACAAATGCTCCGCCACCAGCCAATTACACGTCCAAACCGGCCACGCCCGAACAAATGGCCGCCGCTCGCGCGGCCCTGGCGCTGGAAATGGTGAAGTTGAATGCGGAGCAAAAGGACCACCGCATTCACGTGGTTTCCACCAATGCCGGTCCAAGGTTTGAGGTGGAACATTACGTCGTCATCGGAAATTCCATTCTCCCGCCGCAGGCGATCGGCGGCACCCTCGCCAACATTGATGGCGCCTTCGGCACCAATGTCGGTTTTGAGGGCATTGAGACGGTGGTGGACCAACTGCGAGCGGCGTACCATGATCGCGGTTATGTGACGGTGGCCGTGACTTTGCCCCAGCAGAAACTCACCAATGCCACGGTGAAAGTTGCAGGTGCTGGAAGGCCGGCTTGGCGGACATCAAAGTCACCGGCAACCACTACTTCAGCTCCAACAATGTGATGCGCGCGTTGCCCAGCCTGCACACGAACATGGTGCTCAACGGGCCGATCTTCAAGGCCGAGTTGAACCGGGCCAATGCCAATCAGGACCGGCAAATCTATCCGGTCATCGGTCCCGGCCCCGAGCCGGGCACCAGCGAACTCACGCTCAAGGTCAAGGACCACTTGCCGCTTCACGCCAAACTGGAATTCAACAATGAAAACTCGCCCGGCACGCCGGACCTGCGGGTGAACAGTTCGGCGGTGGCTACGACAATCTCTGGCAATTGGACCAATCCGCTCGGCGTGCAATACGGATTTTCGCCCGAGGATTACAAGGCCGGCAGACCAATGGAACTTTTACGACCAGCCGATCGGTGGCCTATTACAGCGCCTTCTACCGCCTGCCGCTGGGCAGTCCCGAAGCCGATCGGGGAGACGATCGCGAACAATCCCGGCGTTTTGGTTACAATGAAGCCACGCGTCAATTCAACCTGCCGCCGCCTTCCGGCCAGCCGGAACTGAATATTTATGCCAGTCGCGCCACCATTGACACCGGCGTGGCAAACCCTTTCGAGCAAGACGATTTTAGACATTCCCTTTGTGCGCGAAATTGACCAGCAAACTGACGCACAGGGCTTGACCATCAATGACGTGATGGGCTTTCAGTTCACCAAGCCGCTGCCGCAGGTCAACAGCCTGGTTTCGACGCTGTCCGGAGGATTGGATTACAAGATTTATGAGCAGGACAATTACAATACGAACAGTTTTATTTTCAATGAATATACCAAAAACGCGGCCGGCCAGACCATTGAACGAACGAGCGTTGACCAGCATCGCGACGCCCGTGACGCTAGAGCATTTAATTATCTGCCGCTGGAAATCGCCTTCAACGGCAACATGAACAATTTCATCGGGCCCGCCACGTTGGGGTTGGGCTTGAGCGCCAATCTTTGTATTCAGCGGCTTCACCACCCACCAATGGCGCCACCGAGTTTTCCGGCAGGCAAAATCTCGCATGGCATCACCGGTTCCACGGAATCCACCGGTTACTGGTTGATTCTGCGTCCAAGTTATTCGCAGGAATCATCATTCACACCAACTGGATCACGACCTTTCGCGCCGATGGCCAATGGGCCAGCGAGCCGCTGATCAGCAACGAACAATTCGGCATCGGCGGCGTCAACAGCGTGCGGGGTTATCACGAAGGCGAGGTTTTCGGCGACGACCGGCTGGCACTGTCGCTGGAACAACAGACGCCGCCGCACATGGTGGGCATGATTCACGGAGACATCCCGGTGACCGTGCGCGGTTCCGTTTATATGGACTGGGCCACGGCCTATCTGATTGACCCCAAACTTCGTCCGGGCAGCGTGGAATTCTGGGGCACGGGGTTTGGGTTCGCCGCCTCCGTCGGCTCGTATCTGGCAGGCGCGTCTTCTGTTTTCGCTGCCCTTGATCAGCACGGCGCTGGTATCACGCGACCAGCCGTATTTTAATTTTTCACTGACCGCGCAGTTTTAATTTAACATAAATGTCACCTGAAAAAACAATCGCCAAAAGTTTCGATATGGTATGCTGGGGCGCTGAAGAGATGGCTCATGCTATTGCTTGTTATTTTCGCCGAACACCGTGGGGAATTGGGTTGCTGGTGTTATTCATGCGGCTTTCGAGTTTTGGCCAATCCGACCGGCGGCACAGTGACGCAGGGCACGGCGACCATCAGTTCTTCCGGGACGCAGATGAACATCAACCAGACTTCCGCCACCGCTTTCATCAATTGGCCGACTTTCAACATCAACGCGGGCGAGACCGTGAATTTCAACCAGCCGTCGTCCACTTCGGTGACTTGGAACCAAATCAATGAATCCCAGGCTTCGACCATTGATGGCAATATCAACGCCAACGGCTACGTCATCCTGCAAAATCCCAACGGATTCACCGTCGGCGGTCCGGCCGCCATCGCCGCCCACGGACTGGTCATGACCACCGCTTCAACTCCGAACTTGAATCTCTCCAGCGGCGGCGCCTGGACCTTTAACGCGCCGCCGCCTTCCGCCAAAATCGTCAATTACGGGAAGATCACCATTGACGGCGGCGGGTCGGCGTATCTGATTGCCAGCGATATTGAAAACGACGGTACGATTTCGGCGAACGGCGGCAGCATTGGCCTTTACGCCGGCGAAAAGGTCCTGGTTTCCATGTCGCCCGACCGGCCAGGGCTTGAGCGCCGAAGTCACACTGCCGCAAGGTTCGGTGGACAATGAGGGCAATTTGACCGCCAATGGCGGGAGCATTGTTGCCCAAGCCCAATTCGTGAATCAAAACGGAATCGTCCAGGCCAATTCCGCCGAAAATGTCAACGGGACGATTGAATTGCTGGGCAGCAGCAGCGTCACCCTGGGCGCCAACTCCGCCATTTCCGCCACTGGTGATTCGACCGCCGCCAGTCCCAGTTCCGGCGGTTCGGTGACAATCCATTCCGGCAACAGTTTCTCCGATCAAGCCGCATCCTCCATCAATGTCTCCGGAGCCACGCAGGGAGGAAATGGCGGGCAAATCTCGATTTCCGCGCCTCAGATGAGCGCCATCCAATCCGCCTTGAGCGGCCAGGCTTCCGCAGGGTATGCCAACGGCACGCTGTCCATTGACACCGGCGACATTGCGCTGAATTCCGACGGCAGCCCGGTGGCGGGCGCGCTCGCTCTCAATGTCAATTCGTTATCATCCGGCTTTTCCCAAATCAATCTTCAGGCGTCCGATGACATCACATTGGCGGCGCCATGGATTCGCGCCCAATGGCGGCTATCCCACCGCTGTGTCCCTGCAGGCAGGAAATGAAATAAGCCTGGCTGCCGGCTCGGAGATCGAGGCCGAGGGTGGCAGCATTACGCTGAACGCGCCGGCCGTAATTGAGGACGCGACGCTGGACGCGGATTCCATCGGTGACGCCAACGGCGTGGTGGAGATTGACGCCAGCCAAAGCCTGACCCTGGGCGCCAATTCCGACATCACCGCCACCGGCGATCCCGCCACCACCAGTCCCGGCGGATTTGTGGTTTTGAAAGCGGGCAATTCCTTTGCCGATACTTCCGGTTCCACGATTTCAGTTTCAGGCAATGACGGCGGGCAGGCTGGCGTCGTTGAACTTTTTGACCCGGGCGTCGGCGTTAATCCAATCCAAACGAAGATCGAGGGCGCTTATTTCGCCTATCTGGTCAATCCTCACGACATGACTTTGTCGGACGACAGCACGGCTGTTTCCACCACTCCCTCTTCAGACCCTGACTTTTACGTGGATGACTTGGCGGCTTATTCGCAGGTGGATTTGCAGGCGCTGGACGATATTGACTTTCAGTCGTCGTTGGATGGCATCAGCGCTGTGTTATCGCTCAATTCGACTGTTCCCAACGCGAGCCTGAGCCTGAACGCGGGGCATAACATCAATTTCCCGGTTGATTTCCTGGGAGACGCTTCCGGAATCGGGGCTGGAAATAATTGCAGCATCGCCCTCACCGCCGGCAACGGCATTTATCTTTGGGGCAACTCGACCATCCAGAGCGCTGGCGGGGACATCACTCTTTGGGCCGGGAACGAAGTTCAGGTCGGCTGGAATGGCAGCGAACAAATCGGCCAGGCCAATGCGGGTGCGGGATCCGTTACCACCACTGCCGGAGGCAATATCAGCGTTACGGCGGAATCCGGCGATGTCAACACGGGCAGCAGCGTGTTCGGGTTTGATTACTCGCCCGCCGCGCCGTATTTGAGCGCCTCCACGAGCCTGGGCGGTATCAGCACCGCCGATGGAGGAAACGTGACGATTAATGCCGGCGGCGACGTGACCAGTCTGGCGGCAACCACGGTCGCCCTTGATCCCACACAGTCATCCCCGGTTGATACCGATGCCGGAAGCGGCGCTTTTGGTTCCGAGCCGGGGAATGTGACCATCAATGCCGGCGGCAACGTTTATGGCCACTTCGTGGTGGCCGACGGCACGGGAACCATCAACGCCGGCCAGGACATCGGCACTTCGGACGATAATGTGGCTTTGAGCCTGGTCAGCGGCAGTTGGATTTTGAACGCGCAACAGGATATTTATTTGCAGGAAGTGCGGAACCCCAATGGCCTTTACAACACCACCACCACGGGATTCGGCTTCAACAAAAAGGCTTCCGCCGGCAACCATCGCTTTGACTATTCCCAGGATGCATCGGTGACCTTGTCGGCGGGCGACGGAGTTTATCTGACGGGTGATGAAGTTCCGCGGCCCGATGGCGCCATCCCGGTGATTTTGCCGCCGACATTGATCATTGACGCCGGGCAGGGTGGCGTCACGCTGGATGCTCCCACCGCGACCTCGGATGGCAACCCCAACGACGTCAGTTTGCAGGGCGATGATAATACGGTCTTGTTTCCATCACCGGACGGCAACCTGGAAATCACGACGACGGACGGAGGCGACTTTGATGGCGGGACGGGCGCCTACCTGCTGATGTCGGACAGCGGTTTGACGCAGTGGTTCAACACCGCGTCCGGTGGCTACAGCGGCCCAGTGCCATTCGGGCCGCAGGACCACGCCAGCGTTCCCTTCGAAAACGATAATCCGGTCATCCTCAATATCTCGGGCAGCATGAACGATGTCATTCTGCAAGTTCCCAAGCTGGCGGACATCACCGTGGACCAGGACATGAACAATTGCAGTTTTTACGGGGTGAATTTGAATGCCTGGGACGTTACTTCCATCACGGTCGGCGGCCAAATTTTCGACGCGACGGCATTGACTTCCATTACTTTGGACCAAGCTTTCCCCGACCTTCTTCAATTGCAGGAGAGCCTGCTCTCCGCCGGCGATAGCTTCCTGCCCCCGGGAACCCAGGATAATTGGTACGAAATCCTCCAACTGGCGGTCAGCCAAAGCGCCGTCAACAGCCAAACGTCCCTTCTGGGCGTGCCGTTCAAGAGCCTGGCGGGTTATCTGAGCCTGGATGCTCTATTTCCCAGCCTCAATCTCGGTCCAAATGTTCTGGAATATGATCCAAGCACCAGAACGCTTACCGTGGCTGGCCCCCTGGCGGTCTCGGCGGACACCTTATCTGACACGCTTTACAGCGTGCTGACCTCTGGAACGCTGTATTTGCCCGTCTATGCTCCGAACGGATATCCGGTGGTTGATACCACCGCAACGCTTGCGGACGGCCAGCCAAATCCCAATTACGGCCACTTTGAAATCGCGCCGGTAACCTGGTTGCAGCCGAACACGACCACCTACACCGATCCGGATCTCGCCGACCTGCAAACTCTTTTGACCGAAAGCCAGGGCAAACCGCCGCTGGTCAGCAGCGGAGCGCTCATCGTGGGTGGCACCGGCCAATTTGATATTACCGCCGATTCCATCAACCTGGGCATCTCGGACGGCATCCTTTCCGTGGGCAATGGCGGCACGCCGGCCAATCCCTTCCTGGGCGACGTGAGCTATTCCTATTTGACCCCGTATATAACGTCCGGGGCAACCATCAATGTCACTGTGACAGGAGCGGATCTCGGGCCTACGGTGTCCAGTTTGGAAATGCCCAGTTCCGCCATTGCGGCGCTTGGCGGCGGGGATGTCAATGTCTCCACCCCGAACGGCTCGATGGATTTAGGTTCGGAGGCTTTGGCCGATTTCGACGCGCAAATCATGGCGGCCAGCGACCTGGGCGAAGGCATTTACACGACCGGCGGCGGCAACATCAATCTCCTGGCGCTGGGCGCCATTAATATTGACAGTTCCCGCGTGGCTACCTTGAACGGCGGCAACATCGTCATTACCTCGCTCACGGGCGACGTGGATGCCGGCAGCGGCGGCACAACGCCCATCCCCATTAATGTCTTTCCTCTCACCACCACACTTCCCACGCCTTATGAATATGCCTACGCCAATGGTATTGTGGCGGACACGTTGCAACCGGAACCGGCAACCGAAGCCTATCCGAACGGCGTGCCTGTTCCCGGATCCGCTTCGATTCCCGGAAATATCACGGTAAACACTCCGGAAGGTGATATTGTGGCCGATATTGGCGGCATTTTGCAGGAATCGCTCGGCGGCGCTCTCCCACCGGGACCAACTGTCAATCTGACCGCCGGCACACCGGCCAATGACGATTGGAGTTCGACGGCCAGTCCGGAGTATGTCGGCAACGTTGATCTGGGGAATGCCGGTGTCATCGGTGGAACGGTCAATGTCCGGGCCACCGGCAAAGTCTCCGGGCTGTTGATCTCTCAACAAAATGCCAACGTTACCAGCCAAACCATCGGCAGTTTGACTGTATTTGCGGTAGGCACGGCCAACGTTTCCGGCGCCGGCAGCGGTCCCGGCATTACCATTATCGGCGGACAAGGTGTCACCGCCAGCGGCATCACAGGAGCCACGCTTCTGGGACAGAATGTTTCGGTCAACGGCGGCTCGGCCCAAAATACGCTCGGTACCAGCGCCAACGCCTCCGCCTCCAGCCAGTCCGCCGCGCAGCAATCCACCCAGTCCGCCACCGCCCAGGTCGCCGACACCGGCGCCGGCGATCAGGACAACAAGAAAAAGAAGAAAGGACCTGAAATTCGCAAGGTCGGGCGGGTGACGGTCATCCTCGCCGCCACCGTCCCAAAACGTTAGGCTCGTTTCAATGTTGTAACGTGGCAATCGTCCGGCCGGTTTGCTGGAAAAATTTTCGTCATGAGAAAATCTCGTAAAATTTGTCGCCTGGCCATCGTCCTTTCCGGGATTTTGCCGTTGGTAACATCCCGGCTGGCCGCCGGCGAATTTACCCTGGACACCGCCCGCGCCGCGGCCGCAACCAACAATCCCGCCGCGGAGTATTTTCTGGCCAAACATTATGCCGATAGCATTGGCGTCGCCCGCGATGGCGCCTCGGCGGTGGGCTACCTTCGCCGGGCCGCCGAACAAGGCTATGCGCCGGCGCAAACGGGCCTGGGTTCCTGTTACGCGCATGGCTTGGGCGTGACCCAGGACCTTGCCGAGGCGCTCCAATGGTATCGCCGGGCCGCCGCCCAGGGTGAACCGCTTGCGGAATATTGCCTGGGCTACGCCTGCGCATTCGGCAAAGGAGTCGCCACCAATTATGAGGAAGCGATCCAATGGTGGCAAAAGTCCGCCGAACAAGGCCAGGTTTATGCCCAAAATGCCTTGGGCCAGTTTTATTTGTACGGCGAAAATCCGGGCGATACCAACCACGTCAATTTTGCCGCCGCTGCCGGGTGGTTTGGCAAGGCGGCCAGCCAGGGGTTTGCGCCGGCCATGGGGCGGCTGGGATATATGTATCAATTCGGAATCGGAGTCCGGCACGACTGGCGGCAAGCCATTCGCTGGACCCGTCCCGCAGCCGAACAGGGCGACGCCGCAGCCGAGGACGATTTGGGACTGATGTACGAGGACGGGGACGGCGGACTTCCCCGCGACCTAGTGCAGGCTTACAAGTGGTTTCTCTTAAGCGCGGGGCAAGAAGATGCGGGAGGCCGGCATGACCTCATGGAGATGGATTGGCACCATGCCCTCACGCCTGAACAAACCGCCGAGGCCAAACAATTGGCGGCCGAGTTTCGCACCAATGGTCCCGCCGTAAATTCGAACTGAAAACGCCCGCCGTCCTGGAGCGCGTTATTGCGCCTGAATCTGATAGAAACGTTGCGTGGCCGTCGCGGTGGTATCGGTATTGGTCACCGTGGCGCCGTTGGCCGTCACCGCGCTGCCAACGTTTTGCCAACTGACAGGCGATAAACTGGCGGTGTATTGCAATTGATAAGTATGTGTCGCCACGGCATTGGTAGAGATCAACGTGGCCGTGCTCCCCGTTACGTTGATTGATTTGATGACCGGCTGCTGCAATGACACGGTTGCATTGATTGGTGTAAAGGTCAATGCCGGACTGCTTCCGGTCAGGTTGAGGGTGAAATAACCCTCATAAGTAAATGGTTTGCCACCCGTCAGTGAGCTGCTGGTGGTGTGCCAGAGGTCCTCGTAAAGGACGGCGGTTTTGGTGATGGATGAATCCGGGTTGATGCCGGAAATGCTCAGTTCACTCTGCGGACTGCCGCTGCTATTCGGCTCCACATAGGTTTCCCAGGTTTTGTTGGTGTCCAGCAGGCCGCCGCCAGGCCCCGGAAGGGTCTCGGGGGGACCGCCCAAATTCGAAAGGGCGCTCGCCGTTGAACTATCCTGAGTTCGGGTCATGGTGGCCGTCAAAGTGGACCCGGCCACCGCCGGGTTTCCAATATTGCTGGTGCGCAACTGGGTCACGTAGAAGTCGGAGGTTGGATTGCCCCCGCCATTGGCGCCGACCACGCCCCCCATCAGTTTGGACGAGGCGCCGAGGACCACATTGATGTAAGTCTGAGAAACGTCACTGCTGAAAGTGAGCACCGAAGATCCGCCCACGATGCCGGAGGCCGGGCCAAGATTGATAATGTAATCCTCCTTGCCTCCCCCCGCCTGGTTCTCGAAGCCAAAATAAAGATCGTCGGCGACAAAGGTTTGCCCCCATGCCGATTGGGACGCCATCATGACTCCCGCTCCAAACATTGCCATCGTTGCCAATTGTTTAATGTTTCTTTTCATATTTGTATTTCGTAAATTGTTCCATCGCCATTACCGGCGCTTCAAATCCTTATGTTCCCCGGATCAACGCGCGCGAAAACGCGATTTCCTGGCGGGCCATTGTCCAACGAAGCTTATCAGGGTCTTGCCTTCTGCCTCGCGCACTGCGGAATAGACTGGAAAAACTATATCTCTCCACCAGACCACTTGGCTTCAAGATTTAGGACATAAAAAACTTGTTTTAGGACATGAATATA
Organism: uncultured Verrucomicrobiae bacterium; assembly: GCA_963755515.1. Taxonomy (GTDB): domain Bacteria; phylum Verrucomicrobiota; class Verrucomicrobiia; order Limisphaerales; family UBA11358; genus UBA11358. Next base: position 21,586 of record CAVWKA010000020.1, read on the forward strand.
ATTATCACAACATATTGTATATTAAATAGTTGCGTCCTATACACCGATTCCTGACAAGAAACGGCAGCCTTTGTCACTGAAAGGTAACGTGCCCTGAAAAACGGTGTTTTCACGCAGCTCTGCCCCTTATTTCATCGAAAACGCATCAGGATTAATGGCCAGAGTCCCCCCGCCCACGTTGGCTTCCGCCTGCGGCTGGAACCAGGCATAATATTGCTGCTGTTCATACGCCGCGTAAGCCTGCGCGCCAAGCAAATCGCGCAACTGTTCATCGGCGTCCTGTAATGCCGTCTGCACTTGGGTGGTTGGTGTTGAACCCGCCGGATTGGAACCTGCCGCCGTCGCATTGGGCGTGGTGGCACCGGGATTTTGGGCGGACGCATTGTCCGCATTTTGATTCAATCCGGCCGCTTCGTTTTGAAACTGTTGCCGCACCTGCGCAATGGCCGCCTGCTGGTCGGCATTGAAACCCAACGCGCCCCAATTCACGTTCTGAAGAAACAACGGATACGCGCGCGTTGCCCCTGTGTTTTGCGCCGGAATTCCAATCCCGGTGTCCATCGGTTGCATCTGATTGCCGCCGCCGGTGGCTTGGGCAGTGGCTTGGCCAGTCCCCGTCTGGCCGGCCATATCTTGAGCAGAAGAGGAGTGCGCTGACGGTTCTTCCAAAAGACTGGCGATCAGTTGCGCTTCGCGGTATTGCGACCAGGGACCGCTGCCGGAGCCGTCCAGTTCCAACTGGGCGCGCTCAAACACAAAGGCGCGTTCGGTATCGCCCCGGACAATGTCTCCAAGGGTAGGCTCGGGACATCCGATGGCGCGCAAATTGGCGATATACGTCCGGTAATCCGTTCGTGACTCAAGCTGCTGCCAGCGGAAGGGTTGCGCCTCCACTTCCGGTGGTTCCGGCGATGCGGGACGGGTTTCCGGCCGGGTCGAAGACATGGCGACCGGGTTGGCCGCCGGCGTGGGAATTGTCTTATCAGCGCGCCGCTGCGCCAGCAGAAAAACCAAGCCGCCAAGCAAAATCAAATTCAGCCAGATGGAAATCTTCAACATCACATTCTTTTCCAGACTTATCCAAAAAACCCAAAGGCCAGCGCGGAGAATCTCCGCGCTGGCCGTGTATTCAAACGCTTCTCAACTCATAAAACGGATTAGAACGACGGGAAGGATGTATCGCTGCCTTTGCTCACGTTCATGAGGGCGTAGGGGATACCAGCATCATGTCCCGCCGGATTGGTTCCGAAACCCTGCGAGATCAGTGTTTGCGACGCCCCATTGAAGAGGGCGGTCCCCACAGTGTCCTGAATGCCGCTGATTTGATATTTGCCATACAGATGCTCATGGCCCCAATACCACCAGGCTCCGTTTTCAATGGCGCCGTTGCTTGAAAGGACGCCGTCCACCGTCACCCAGTAATTGGTTCTAGGGTAATCGAACGCGCCGGCGTTTCCAGTGGAAAGCGCGTCGGACGGGCTGAGATAGCCGATGGCAAACCAGCCCACGCCGCCATTGAATGGATCGGCCTGTTGGCAACTGCCGGTGGTGGTGCTGGTACCCGTGTCAGCCAGCGCCTTGGCCACGCCGCCGCCGCTTTCATAACCGCCGTTGGCCTCGTTGGTGAGCCACAACGTATCCACGTTCTGCGGTTCAGTGGCTTCAATGCCATAGCCGATGGAAAATTGATGCACGGTGGTATGGGTTCCGTAAAGGCTGTCTCCCAGCATGTTCATGCGCGTGCCGGAGCCTTTGTTGCGGCCAACCAGATAAACCACGAAATCATTGTCATTGGTATTGCCGCTGATGAAGCCGGCCGGAACCGCGCCGGCGGAGAACAATATGTTCAGTTGAGGAAGGGTGATGTTCGAGCAATGCACCCATTCATTTGAGGGATTGGGCTGGACGTTGCGCGACATGGTGAAGGTGACGACGCCTTCAGTGCCGTAGTCCTTGAGGGCCGTTTGAGTGCCAGCCACATAAGGAGTCCAGGAAACCGTCTGCGAGGTGTCCGCCTGCGCCAGGTCCGCCCCGTGGCTCGAACTTTCCAAAATTGAACCCGACGGACTTGCCGTAACGACTGTGCCGGGATATGTGAGGGTGAGCGTCGCATTCGTCGCATTCACCCAGGTTTCCGGTGAACCGTTCAGGGTGATTGGATTGCCGTTGCGGTCGGTATTCCCTAGGGTGGTGTTACAGGCAGAAGCAATGCCCGCCTCCGAGCCGCTCCAGGCGCAATTGATATAAACTGGCGAGCCGCTGATTGTGCCATGGAACACCATGTAGTTGGCGCTGCCTTCGGCGGAATTGCCCCAAGTCTCATACGTCACGGAGCCGCTGTCAAACACGCCGCCGCTCGAAGGGCCTGAGTTATTTTTCAGCGCCAGTTCGATTGTTGAGCGGAAGGCCGTCGAGCCGGTCAGATAGACCACCGGGTCAGCCGCTTTAAGCTGGGAAACCATTCCCATGGCGAGCAAGGCGGCGGTGATTTTTGTGCTAATTTTCATATTATATTATGGTTGTTGTTTGTTTGTGTTGATTTTGAGATTTGGTGGTTGGTTGAATCAGGCGTTTTTGCCATACCGGCGGCGAAGGATCAAAAGTGAAAGCCCTGCAACGCCGGCAATGACAGCCGTTCCCGGCTCGGGCACGGCTTCCGGCGTGAAGGTGACGGTGCTGTCGCTCGGATTCACGGTGAAGTAGCCCAAATAAGTGAAAGGCTGCTGGCCCGTGAGCGTGCTGCTGGTGGTGGACCAGAGATCTTCATAGAGCGTACCGGAAGAGCTGACCGATGAATCCGGGTTGATTCCCGAAATGCTCAACTCACTCTGCGGACTGCCGCTGGCGCTTGGCTCCACATAGGTTTCCCACGTTTTGTTGGTGTCCAGAAGGCTGCCGCCAACGCCTGGAAGGGTCTCGGGCGGACCACCCAAATTTGAGAGAGCGTCCGCCGCTTCACTATCCTGAGCACGGCTCAGGGTCGTGGTCAGAGAGGAACCGGCCAGCGATGGCATTCCGACTTCGCCGGTGCGCAACTGCGTCACATAAAGGTCGGAGGTCGGGCTGCCGGCGCCATTTCCGCCAACCACGCCAGCCATGACGCTGGATGATGATCCCAACACGGAGTCGAAGTCGCTAAGGTTGAAACCGGTTATGCTGACCACTGAGGAACCCCCGATGATGCTCGAGGCCGCGCCGAGGTTGAAGATGTAATCCGAAGTCCCGCCGCCCGCGGCATTTTCGAAACCCATATAAAGGTCGTCCGCCGTGAATTGCGCCCTGGCGGATTGGGACGCGAAAATGGCGCCCGCAATGAGTAGTACTGCACTGGATAATTTTTTCATAATTTTGTCCGTAGTGTTGACGTTTAATTTGCTCTTGATCTCCACACAAAAATTTGTGACGCTCAAAATTCTATCAGGGTCAGCTCCCTTTCGCTTCATGTTCGAGGACATGCCGCTTCTATTTTATGACGTGACAAAAAAACGATATAAATCGTTTAATTCGTGTTGTTTACACGCATATCATGCCGTCATTTATTGAGGCCAACCCCTCTTTGTCGCAAGAAGGTAACTTTGTCCCTTTAAACATTTTCGCTCCGTTTTCGTCCAAACGCGGGAAAGGCTCCTGTATCGGCCAGTTTGTGACCGGGTCGTCACCCATTTGTAACACCAAATCCATCCGCCCGGTTTGACAAAATCAGGCCGCCAACCAAAGATAAAACGATGTCGTTGATCGGAAAGATTCAAGCTGCGCTTCAATTTCAGGGAAAATTGTTTCCGTTGGTTTTGACATTCGCTTTAGTCGCCTCGATTGGAAATATCTGCTCAGGAACACAGGTGATTGCCTGGGGTGCCGGAACGAATGTTGCCAACCCGCCGGATGGCATTAATTACGGCCAGTCCATCGTGCCGGCGAATTTGACCAACGCGGTCCAGGTGGCCGGGGGCGAATGGCACAGCGTGGCCGTGAAAGCCGACGGTACGCTGCTGGGTTGGGGCGACGACGAATTGGGCCAGACTGATTTTCCAGCAGCCACCAATTACGAGGCCGTTGCCTGCGGCGAATGGCATTCGCTCGCCTTGCAATCGGATGGAACCGTCGCGGCGGTGGGAGACGATACGTACGGGCAGACGGATGTTCCCTCCGGTTTGTCGAATTTGGTGGCCGTCGCCTGCGGATTCTATCATTGCCTGGTTTTGAAATCGGATGGCACCGTTGCCGCATGGGGCGCCGTCGGTGATGTGGATGAGGGACAGGGGACCGTTCCAGCGGGTCTGTCGAACGTGGTGGCCGTTGCCGCCGGAGGCTTCGACAATCTGGTGTTGAAATCGGACGGCACTGTGTTTGCATGGGGAGACAACACTTACAATGAGACGAATATTCTTCCCGGTTTGAGCAATGTCGTCGCGATTGCCGCCGGCACTTCTTATTTTGTGGTGCTCAAAACGAATGGAACTTTGTTTGCTTGGGGATTGGACGATGATGGCGAGACAAACATTCCCGCGGGCTTGAGCAATGTCGTGGCGATCAGCGCGGACAATTTGCACGTTCTGGCTCTCAAGAGCAATGGCACCGTCGTCTCCTGGGGACTTGACACCGAGGGCGACACCAATGTTCCCGTCAATTTGACAAACGTGGTGCAAATTTCTGGCGGCGACGACCACAGTCTGGCCCTGGTCGGAAACGGACCGCCGCCCGCCTACGCCACTCTCGTCCAGCCAACTCCCGGCGCCAATGGATTCAGAGTTTCCCTTTCCACCCAAAACGGGCGAGTCTATCAATTGCAATATAAAAATTCCCTCACCGATAGCGCCTGGCAATCCCTCCCGTTGTACGCCGGCACCGGCGGGAAACTCACGCTCCGCGATCCCGTCGTCGCCACCCAACGGTTTTATCGGGTGCTGCGGTGGTGAGCCTGATTTAAACCATGGATGGACACTCCGTGACATCTTCCCCATTACCCACTGAAAACGTCGAAGAAGCTGTTTTTATTAAAACTCTCTGTTTTACCGCATCGTTTGTAACAAAATTGTAACCTACGCGACATAATTCCGCCGTTTTGATTCTGCACGCTGCCGCGAATGCGATTGCTCGGAAGAAGCCGCCGTGGCGCGGGTTGGATCCATCTCACTGTCTTATCGGCTGTGCTGGGGGCGCATCAGGCATCGTGCGACAGCATGACCAACGCACCGGTCAACATGACCGGCCCCCTGCTCGATTTATTCGTCAAAAAGGGCTACGTGACCCAGCAGGAAGCCGATCAGGTGAAAAGCGAGGCCGAGGCGATGCAGACCAACAACGGCGCCTATCTCCTGCCCGGACAATCCAATTGGAGAATCAGCGACGCGGTCAAGGACACGGAAATCTACGGCGATGTCCGGTTGCGCTACGAAAGCCGCACGGCGACCGACCCGGTCGGCAATGAGATTGAGCTGGAGCGGTTGCGCTATGCATTGAGGTTCGGGCTGCGCGGCGATTTGTTCGATAATTTCTATTACGGTTTCAGGCTGGAAACGGCCGCCAATCCGCGCTCACCGTGGGTCACCATGGGCCAGTCCGCGAGCAGTTCGCCTTACCAGGGGCCGTTTGGCAAATCCGCCGGCGGCATCAACGTCGGGCAGATTTATCTGGGCTGGCATTACAGGGATTGGGTGGACGTCACCCTGGGCCAGATGCCGATGCCGCTTTATACCACACCGATGGTCTGGGACAGCGACATCAATCCAATGGGCGCGGCAGAGCATCTTAAATACAGCGTCGGTCAGGCCGATTTGTTCGCCAATTTCGCCCAGTTCATTTACGCCGATTTCAATCCGAACACGGCCAGCTCAGGCCTCGGATTTAACGGGTTCCCGGGCACTGGAGAAAACGACCAGGGCATCTTCATGTTCGCCTGGCAGGGTGGGTTCAATTATCACTTTACCGCCAACGATTCGGCCAAGGTCGCGGCCACGCTCTACAAATACGCCGGCCTCCAACGCAGCACGAGCGGCACAGAGTCCTCCTCCCAACCTTATTTTAGCGATCCCTACATTGGTGAAGGCGCCTATTATTCCGGCGGCGGTTCTGCTTTTGGCAACGCTCCTGGCTACGCCGGATACAATCCGGGGGCAGTGGGCGGAGCGCAGGGCGGCTTCCTCCCCGGTTACGGCAGCTTGAGCTACCCCTTCAATCAGGTCGGCCTCAATGATTTGCTGGTCGTGGAAATTCCCTTTGAATTCAATTTCAGAATCAAAAAACTGGCGGCGCGCCTGTTCGGCGATTTCGCCTACAACCTGGACGGCCGCCAGCGCGCGGAAGAGGCCGCCACCGCCTATTCGGCCGTCCTGGCCTCCTACATGCCTCCCGAAGGTGAAGCCCTCACGCATTCTTTTCCCGCGCAAACAGACGACGTCAAAGCCTACCAAATCGGCATTGGCTTCGGCAGCGACGATCTGGTCTATGGTCCGACGGAGGGCTTGGTCTATGGCACCGCCGCCCACAAACACGACTGGGAATTCAGGACTTACTGGCAGCACATTGAACAATACGCGCTGGACCCCAACATCATTGACTCGGACTTCTTCGAAGGCCGCGAGAATTTGCAAGGCGTTTACGCCTCGTTCGCTTACGCCTTCACCGGCGATTTCATCGGCACCATTCGTTACGGCTATGCCATGCGCATTAACAACTTGCTCGGCACCGGCGGCGATAATCAGGACATCCCGCAAATGAACCCCATCAACCACGACTACCTCCTGCAAGTGGACACCACACTGCGATTTTAAATCAGGAACAGTGTCAAAATGCGCTTGCAGTCGCCCTTTGGCCTCAAATTCGGCTTGCGCAGCGGCCCCAATCACAGTGAAGCTATGCGTTCAACTTTTATGAACCGGCAGGCCAATCCATGAGCGCGGATATTGCAGAAGAGGCGTCGAGAGATCGCCCGTTGCAGCGTAGTCTCTTAAAAAGCGGCATCATCTTCTCCGCCGCCAACGTGTTTGTGGCCGCCGGCAATTTCACGTTTCAAATCATCGTCGGCCACCAGTTGGACCCGAAACAATTCGCCCTGGTGCAAACCACCCTCGGCTTCGTGCTGTTGCTCAGTCTGCCGATGAACTGCGCCACCTATTCCATCACCCACTACATCGCCCGCTTTCATTACAGCGGCGATGATGCGCGGCTGTTGGGCCTCTTTGCCGGGTGCCGCAAATTTCTTTTCCATTTGACGATTGGCGCGTGTGTTCTGGCGGCCCTTTTATTGGCGCCGTTGAGCAATTTTTTCCATTATCCCACCGTCCTGGCGTTCGCCGCGTTCGGCGTGGTGTTGATGACGTGCTGGGGCGCCTTCGTGAATTCGCTGTGCCAGGGACTCGGATGGTTCAACCGTCTCGCCGCCATTGGCATCCTCTCGGTTTGCCTGCGGCTCTCCTTTGGGGGATTGACGGCCCTCGTCCCGCTCGCTGTGGTGGGCGTCCTGGCTTCCGCATTTATGCTCCTGTCCAATCTGGTCCTGCTGGTCTGGAGAAAAGAGTTGTCACGAAAGGCCGAACCGGTCTCGCCCTGGAGCGCTGAATTTGTCCAATTCCTCACCGTCGCCGCGGCATTTTCGGTCGGCAATTATTTTTTAAGCCAGGGCGATTTGCTCGTGGCGCAGCGCCGCTTTGCCATGCTTCCCGATGACCTCGCAGCGTTTGTTACGGCCGGCGTCTTTGCCCGCAACCTGCCGCTGGCGGTCGGCCCCTTGCTCACGGTGCTCTTCACGCACCGTTCGCGCACCCATCATCATCACGAGGATGCGTTGCGCGAGCAGTTAAAATTACTCGGCCTCTATGCCGTGGTCCTCGGATGCGGCGTGGCCTGCCTGTTGATCTTTCGAACGCTTTGCCTGAAAATTCTCGGCAAATACACACCGGAAGCCGCCGCCATGCTGGGGCCGTTTTCCATCACCATGGCCTTCTTCGGTTTGTCGCAGGCGCTGGCCATGTGGGCGCTGGCAAGCCGCTGGACAAAAATTGCCGTTTTATACGGGGCGCTGGGACTCGGTTATTGGCTGGTGTTGTTCCAGGTCGGAAAAACGCCGGATGTCCTCGTGCATGTCATGCCCGTCGCCGCCGGCGTCGCCTTTTCCATTTTATTCGTGACCTGGCTGGTGTCCATTAAACAACACCGGAACCCGCCGCTGCCGGATGAACCGCCACTGCCGTGAGAACTCGATGACTAAAATTCTGGCAACCGGCGGAGACGGGTTGCTGGCGTACCCGTTGCGCCGGCTCCTGGCAAATGGCTCTGCCCGTTTTCTCTCGCGGCGCGAATTTGACCTGACGGATGCCGGCCAAATGCGGCGTCAGCTGGATTCACTGGCCCCGGAAATTGTCATCAACACCGCCGCGTATAATCTGGTGGACCGCTGCGAACAGGAACGCGATCTTTCCTGGGCAGTCAATGCCACGGGGCCGGAAACTCTTGCCAAATTATGCGCGTCAAAAAACATCCGTCTGGTTCACTATGGAACGGACTACGTCTTTGACGGGAAGAAGAAGTCGGCTCTCGTCGAAACGGACGCGCCCAATCCTTTGAACCATTATGGCGCGGGGAAACTGGCCGGGGAGCGCGCCGTGCTCGCGGCTTCTCCCGGAAATCTGGTCTTGCGCACCAGTTGGGTGTTTGGGTGGCATCCGACGCAATCCAAGAGCTTTGTTTATACGATTATGAAGGCGGCCCGGGAAGGGCGGCCATTGAAGGCGGCCACCGACCAGGTTTCTGTTCCGACTTTTGCCGGAGACCTCGCGCAATGGACGCTGGAACTGCTTGGAGCCGGCGCTTGCGGGCTGTTTCATGCCGTGAACGACGAAGGCGTCAGCCGCTTTGACTGGGCAAAGGCGATTTTGGATGAGGCGGCCCGCCAGCTATTGATCCCGGCGCCGCCGCCCGTTGAACCGGTATTGAGTTCCTATTTCAGTTCCACCATGCGGCGGCCCGATTACACCGTGTTGGACAATCAAAAATTGTCCGCGAAAATCGGCCATTCCGCCGGTTCCTGGCGTGAGGGGCTCCGGAAAATGCTCGCGCAGATGAAATGTTTCGGCTAGTTTGCCCGCCCGTGTCCACTGTCTGGCAACAAGTTGAAGTGCGCGGAATTGTCGAGGCGCCCGGGTTGCCCGGTGTGCGCGTCGAAGCATTGCCCATTTTTCGCGATCCCCGTGGCACCCTCCATGAATTGTTCCGCGCCGATGAAATCCCGGCCGGGTTCAAACCCTTGATGGCCTGTTCGTCCTGGTCGGCGCCGGGCGTCACGCGCGGGCCGCATCAACACGTGGGGCAGGATGATTATTTCACGTTTGCCGGCCCGTCGGATTTCACAGTTTATCTCTGGGACGGCCGTCCGGGTTCAGGGAAGGCCGCGCGCGGTTGGTTCATCCAGACGGGCGCAGCGGCGCCTTCCAGGATTTATGTTCCGCGCGGCGTGGTTCACGCTTATCGGAATACCGGCAACGCGCCGGGGTTGGTCGTCACCGTGACCAGCTTGTTATTCAAGGGCGAAAACCGCCGCGACCCTGTGGACGAAATCCGCCACGAATTGGACCCCGAATCACCTTATCGCCCGCCTTTGCCATGATTCAAGAACGCACCACCTGCCGCGCGTGCGGCTCAAAAAATTTCAAGCTGATCCTTGACCTGGGAAAAACCGCCTTGGCCAACGATTTTTTGCAGCCGGAGGAAGTGCAAAGTTACCACACCTGCCTGCCGTTGCGCGTCGTGCTCTGTCCGGACTGCTCGCTGGTCCAACTGGCCGACACGGTGGATCCGAGAATTCTCTATTCCCATTACGCCTACGTCACGTCCACCTCGTCCACCATGGAGGCCCATCTGAACAATCAGGCGCGGCATCTGCTGGCCACGGGACATCTCGGCGCCGGCTCCAATGTCCTGGAAATTGCCTCCAACACCGGGGTGTTCCTGAAAAAGTTTAAAGAGCAGGGCTGCGAGGTCTTGGGCATTGAACCCGCCGCCAATATCGCCGACATCGCCATTGCCACCGCCATCCCCACGCGCAAGGAATTTTTTAACGCGGAAAACGCCGGAAAATTAAAGGCGGAGTGGGGCGCCGCTGATTTGATTCTCGGCCGTCACGTTTTCGCCCATATTGACGACCTGCGGGACTTGATGGCGGGACTCGAGACGGTCTCGCATCAGGAAACTTTGATTGCGTTCGAAGTGCCTTATCTCGTGGATTTCTTCGAGCACACGGAATATGACACGATCTATCACGAACATCTTTCCTACATCTCCGTGCGCTCGATTGAGGCGCTGGTCAGGGACACGCCGTTCACGCTGGCGCGCGTGGACCATTATCCGATTCATGGCGGTTCGATTTTGTTTCACCTGCGCCACCGGTCGTCGAAAATCGCCGTTCACTCGAGCGTTCCCATTGCGCTGGAACTGGAACGGCAGATGAAGCTGGCTGAACCGTCCACGTGGGAGGCTTTCGCCGCGCGGGTCAATCACATCCGCGCGGAATTGCCCGCCTTGTTGGGCAGGCTCAGGGCGGGTGGAAAACGCGTCATCGGCTACGGCGCTTCGGCCAAGGGCAACACGCTCCTCAATACCTGCGGCCTGAGCACCAAGGAACTGGACTACATTATTGACAACACGCCTTTTAAGCAGAACAAAGTCGCCCCCGGCTCCTGGATTCCCATCCGCCCGCCGGAAATGCTGTTGAAAGATCAGCCCGATTACGCCCTGCTCCTGGCCTGGAATTTTGCGCCGGAAATCATCCGCCGCGAAACCGGCTTCCAAAAGCGCGGCGGGCGGTTCATCGTGCCGGTGCCCGAACCGAAAATCATCCCGTTCGGATGAGGCCGCCCGCGCCAGCATCGCCTCCGGCAGACCAGCCCGTGTCCCCGTTGGTTTCCGTCGTCGTGGTCAATTACAACTGCCTGAAATGGTTCGACCGTTTCTTCCCGTCGCTGGAGCAACAAACCATTTTCAGCCGGACCGAAATTATCGTGGTGGACAATACTTCCAAAGACGGCTCGGCGGAAATTTGTGAAAAGAAAATGGGGTCATGGCCGAACGGCGTGTTTTTGCAGACCGGCGGCAATTACGGGTTTGGCGGCGGCGGCAATCGCGGCGCAAAAATCGCGCGCGGGAAATATCTTCTGTTTCTAAACCCCGATGTCTGGCTGGAAAACAACTGCCTCGAGGAACTGTGCTCCCGGGCGGAAGCGATCCCGGCGCGCGTGGGCTGCCCGCTGGTGCTGGACTACGACACCCAGGCCATCCAGACGCAGGGCAGCTCGGGGTTTGATTTGTTCGGCAACGTCGTTCCGGTGAAGCCGGATGAAACGCCGGAACGCCTGTTTTGCGTGGGCACCTTCTTTTTTATCGAACGGCAACTGTTTGAAAAGCTCGGCGGCTTTGACGAGGAATTTTTTCTGTACAATGAGGAAATGGATTTGTCCTGGCGGGCCTGGCTGGCGGACGATCCGGTCGTTTTATTTTCCACCGCGCGCATCCACCATCAAGCCGTGACCGCAGGCGACCGGTTCGTGGAAGCCCGCACGAGCGAGGGGCGGCGGTTTTATTCCAATCGCAATCAACTCCTGACCCTTTTGAAAAATGCCCGCGGTCCGTTGCTGATATTGGTGCTGACGCAACTGGCGCTGATTGCCGCCGAAGCCGCCGCCGGCGTCATCGTTTCGCGGCGGCTTTCGTTTGCGCGGTGGGCGCTGCTGAAGCCGCTGGCCGAGTGCTGGCGGTTGCGGCGGCATGTCTTGGATCAACGCCAGCGCAACCGCGCCTTGCGCCGCCACGGCGACTTGTGGTTCGTCCGCCACTTTTTCCGTTTCGCCTTTGGCCGGATGACCGATTTGAAAAACCTGCTCCGGGGCCGCGTGAAAATTGCGCCGGCGAAATAGACAACTGCTTCTTGGTGGCAAACCCGGCCCTTTTCTGTTAAATGCGGAGGCATCCGGATGAATTTTGGAATAAAATTCCGCCTGGCCGCCCTGGTTCTGGTCATGGTGTTGATCGCCGCGCTGATTGCCCTGGTGACAATCAATTTCGAGCGACAGGAGGCCGAATTGCGCTCGCGGTTGAACCAGCTTGATTCGGAAAGCTACAATATTTCGGAACAATTCAAGGACCGTCTCCGCGGAGTCAGCGACCGATTGCTGCGCTATCGCACGGAGCCGACCGGGACCAATTGGAACGAATTCCTGACGGCTGGTCATAATCTGGAAGCCTGGATCAACAGCCAGAATAACGCGCAGGACACGAAACATGAGCAAAGCCTCCTGCAACAAATTGATTCCGCGTTGGATTCTTACCTGGACAATGTGCAGGCCCTCCACGCCGCGGCGGTTTCCTCCGGCGAGACAAACGAGTCGCTTCTGGTGCCGTCGAGTTCCACCATGCAGGCCTATCGCCGGGTTTCGGACTTGGGACAGGAACTGGCCGCGGCGCACATGGATTTGCAGAACCAGCTCCTGAACAATGCGCAGGAAGCGCTCATTCGACTGCGCGTGTCGGTTTTGAGCTTGCTCGGATTGTTGTTTTTGTTCGCCGTCACTCTGGCCATGATGGTGTATCGGGACATGATCACGCCCCTTGCAGGTCAGGCTCGTGGAGAGCGAGGCAATGGCTGAACGCCGCGAGAAACTGGCCGCGCTGGGGCTGCTCGCCGCCGGCGTGGCGCACGAAATTCGCAACCCTCTCACGGCCATCAAGGCCGCGCTGTTCATCCAAAAGAAACGATTCCCGGCCGGTTCGCCGGAACGCGATGACGTGGAAGCCGTGGAGCGCGAAATCGTGCGCCTGGAACGGATTGTGAATGACTTTCTGCAATTCGCCCGGCCCGCCGAGCCGGAATTCACTGCGATTTCAGCGGATTTGCTGTTGCTGGAAGCGCAGGATTTTTTGCGCGCCACAAATGGAGAGAAGCAATATCCGAAATGAATTTGGAGCCATCCGAACCCATGCGCATCCGCGTCGACCCCGCGCAATGCAAGCAAGTGCTCATCAATCTGATCCAAAACGCCGCGGACAGCATCGGCCGGGACGGCACCATCACCTTGCGCGCCCGCCCGGACCGGAAGAGCCTGGGCAATGGCGAAAAGCCGGTGGTGATTTTGGAAGTCAGCGATACCGGCAAAGGCATTCCGCCGGAGGTGGGAAGCGGCTGTTCGATCCATTTTTCACCACCAAGGAAAACGGCACCGGCTTGGGCCTGTCCATCGCCGCGCGGATCGTGCAAAAGCACGGCGGCGAATTGCAGTATCAAACGCAGGTGAATCGCGGCACGACTTTTGGCATCATCCTGCCGCGAGTCATTGAATGAAGCCGCTGCAAAAATACTGCTGATTGACGACGACCTCGGCATTCGCGACACGCTGCAGCGGGTGTTGGCCGGCGAAGGTTGCGAAGTGTGACGGTGGAAGACCGCGGCGACGAGGGGTTGGCCCGCGCCGGCCGCGGCCATTTAATGTCGTCATCACCGATTTGAAGTTGCCGGGCTTGAACGGGCTGGACCTGGTCCGCCAATTGCACGCCGCGCGCCGCATCTGCCCATCATTCTCATCACCGCCTTTGGCACCACGCAAACCGCCATCGAGGCGACCAAATTCGGCGCTTACGATTATTTGCTCAAGCCCTTTGAAATCCCGCAATTGCTCGAACTGATCCGCCGGGCGGTGGACAGCAACCGCTTGATGTCCGAGCCGGTGGCGCTCGGCGAATCCGCTGCCGGGCGGGATGCGCTCGATCGGCGAAAGCGCCGCGATGCAGGAAATTTACAAGGAGATCGGCCGCGTCGCCGCCAAGCCGGTGAACGTGCTCATCCGCGGCGAAACCGGCACCGGCAAGGAGCTGATCGCCCGCGCGATTTACCAGCACAGCGACCGCGCCGACGCGCCGTTCATCGCCATCAATTGCGCCGCCATTCCCGAAACGCTGCTCGAAAGCGAATTGTTCGGCCACGAACGCGGCGCGTTCACCGGCGCGCAGCGGCAACGCATCGGGCGGTTTGAGCAGGCCGATGGCGGCACGATTTTTCTGGATGAAATCGGCGACATGACGCCCGGCACGCAGGTGAAGTTGTTGCGCGTGCTCCAGGAAAAGTGCCTGCAACGGCTCGGCGGACAGGAAAAAATTCCCGTGGACGTGCGCGTGCTGGCCGCCACCAATCACGATTTGGAAACCGCCGTTCAGGACAAATCGTTTCGCGAAGACTTGTATTACCGGCTCAACGTCGTCTCCATCACCTTGCCGCCGCTGCGCCAGCGCAAGGAGGATATTCCCGGGCTCGTCAATTATTTTCTGGCAAAATATGGCCGTGAATTCGGCAACGCCTCGCCGTCCATCCGCCCCGAGGCCCTGGAATTTCTCCAGTCGCACTCCTGGCCGGGCAATGTGCGCGAATTGGAAAACGTCATCCGCAAATCGCTGCTCCTCGCGCAGGACTACACCATCAACGCCGACCACGTCCGCGCGGCGCTCAACAAAGACATGGCGCCGGCCGGTTCCGTCAGCCGGCCTCTGGGCGAATTCATTGACGACTTGCTGGCCGCCGCCCGGCGCGGCGAATCAGCCGGTGTCCATGCCCGCGTGATGGAATTTACCGAACGGGAATTGTTCCGACGGGCGATTGACTTGTCCCAGGGCAACCAGGCCAGGGCCGCGCGTTGGTTGGGCATTTCGCGCATCACCATGAAAGCCAAGTTGGTGCAATTCGGACTGCATCCCAGGGAAGCCGAATGATCTCCATCAATCAACTGACGAAACAGTTCGGCGCGCAGACGGCCGTGGACGCGCTTTCACTTGAAATCCCAGCGGGACAAATCGTCGGCTTTCTCGGCCCGAACGGAGCGGGCAAATCCACCACGTTGAAAATGCTGACCGGGATGATCGAACCCACCACCGGAAGCGCGACGATCTGCGGGTTCGATTTGAAGCGCGAACCAATCGAGGTCAAACGGCACGTGGGATTTGTGCCCGAATCCGGCGCCGTTTTTGAATCGCTCACCGGCCTGGAATATTTGGAAATGGTCGCGGCGCTTTACGGCATTCCGGCGGAGGCGGCGCGCCGTCGCATCGAACAGTTCATCGCCTTCTTCGATTTGAGCTTCGAAACGCTTACCGACAAGCTCCTCGGCGCGTATTCGAAAGGCATGCGGCGCAAGGTCGTCATCACCTCGGCCCTCCTGCACAATCCGCCGGTCGTCTTTTTTGACGAGCCCCTGGATGGCCTGGACGCCAACGCGGCGGTCGGTTTCAAGGCGTTGATTCAAACATTGGCGCGCGAGGGAAAAACCATCGTTTATAGCTCGCATATTTTGGACGTGGTCGAGCGGGTCTGCCACCGGGTCATCATCATTGACAAGGGCAAACTGCTGCTGGACGGCAAGCCGGACGAGTTGGTGGCCGCCCACCATAGCGGCACGCTCGAAAAACTCTTCACCCAACTGACGGGTGGCGAGGAACTGGAACGCCGCGCCGAGGATTTTGCCAAGACCTTCCGCGCATGACCGTCTCCGCCGCCAAGCCGCCCTTGCTCCCCTCGCGCCTCACCGCGCCCACGCCCCGGCAGGCCCTGCGACGGCTCTTCCTGACGCTGTTTCTCCGTGGACGCGGCGCGCGCGGATTGAACCGAAGCACCGCGCCGAAATCCGTCGGCCAAAAACTCGCGTTGACGCTGGCCGTCTATGCGGCCGTCGGCTGCGTCGCGCTGACGATGATTCGCCAGCCGGTCTTTGCGCTTGCCGTTTATCTGCACGCCATGACCTTCGCCTTTCTGGCCATGTTCGTCGCGTCCTCGGCCGGCGAAATCCTCTTCAACAAGGAGGAAGCGGACATTTTGCTGCACCGTCCGATTGACCCCAGGACCATGCTTTGGGCAAAAATCCGCGTGTTGGTGGAGGTCTCGCTCTGGATTGCCGGCGCGTTCAACCTGGCCGGCTTTTTCGCCGGATTCGCCTCGCCGGACGGCGGCTGGCGTTTCCCGGTTGCCCACGCCGTTTCCACCGTCCTCGAAGCGCTGTTTTGCACCGCTTGCGTCGTCCTGGTCTATCAACTCTGCCTCCGCTGGTTCGGACGCGAGCGCTTGGAAGGCTTGATGACCACCGCGCAGGTCCTCGTTTCCGTCGCCGCCGTCATGACCGCGCAAATCCTGCCGCGGTTCACCATGCAGATTAATCATGTGCTGACCGCCAGCGAAAGTTCACGCTGGATTGTCCTGTTGCCGCCGGCGTGGTTCGCGGGATTCGACGACGCCGTCGCCGGCAGCGGCATGGCCGCGTCCTGGCTGTTGGCCGCGCTGGCCGCGGGCGTCACCGCGGCCGTGCTCTGGCTGGCTTTCGGAAAACTGGCGCAGAACTACGAAATTGGACTTCAATTGCTCAATGAAACCGCGCGAAAGCCCAAACGGCAGGGACGCCGCTGGCTCGATTGGCTCATCGCCGCCCCGCCGCTGTGCTGGTGGCTGCGTCATCCGGTGGAACGCGCGTCATTTCGTTTGACGGCCGCTTATCTGCTGCGCGACCGCGATGTGAAACTGCGGATTTATCCGGGTATCGCGCCCATGCTCATCATCCCGTTTATATTTTTGCTTCAAGGGCGCAGCGGTTTGGGCGGCAGTTTTGGCGTGGCGTTTGCAGGAGGTTATCTCGGCCTGATTCCGTTGTTGAGCCTGGGAATGCTTCAATACTCGCAGCAATGGCAGGCCGCCGACATTTTCCGTGTGGCGCCCATCCCCGGACCCGCTCCCTTGTGCCACGGCGCGCGGCGGGCGGTGCTTTGCCTGTTGACGCTGCCAATGCTCGCCCTTTTCGTGATTATTGTCTGGCTGATTCACGGCGGCGGCGCGCAATTATGCCTGCTGCTCCCCGGAATTGTCGCGCTGCCGGTTTATGCGCTGGTCCCCGCGGCGCTGGGCCGGTCGGTACCGCTGTCCGTGCCGACGGAAGAGGCGAAGTCCGCCGGGCGCGGCCTGAACATGGTCCTGGTGATGTTTTTTGCCATCGGCTTGTCTGGCCTGGCGTCCTTCGCCTGGGACCATGGTTGGTTTTGGGATTTGTTGGCGGTGGAAACCGTCGCCGCGGCCATAGTTTATTATATTATGCGCTTGATGCTGAATCGCATGCGCTGGAATTCGGCGGAATGATGCGCTGGCGGACCGCGGCTCTGTGAGCCGCAGCGATGTCCAGTTTTCGAGACGTCACTGGTTGTTTCCAAGGTCTTCTGCTTGAGGAAGCTGCTGCGAGTCACCCGCCGTCGCTGCGCTCCGGCGGGGCAGGCGGACCCGCGCTTCAAGAACCTCTACAAATGTAAATAATTCGCTTGACATCCTCTACGAATGTAGAGAATATCCCGGCATGTCCAGCCCCAAAGTCGAACTCACCGAAGCCGAATGGCCCGTTCTTAAGGCCGTATGGGAAACCGAACCCTGCACCGCGCCCGTCGTCCGCGAGAAATTGTTTCCCTTCACCCGCTGGACCTACTCCACCGTCCGCACCCTCATGGACCGGATGGCGGCCAAAGGCATTCTCAAGGCGAAAAAAGAAGGCAAGCTGACCATCTACGGTTCCGCCGTGACCCGCGCGCAGGCCCAACGGAGCGAATTGCTGTATGCGTTGAAGCACGCCTTCAACGGCGCGCTCACGCCCATGGTCCAGTGCCTGCTGGAAACGGGCGATCTGGACGCGGACGAATTGGCCCAACTGGAATCGCTCATCAGGGAAAAAAGGAAGTCGGCAAAAAAATAATCGCAAACCCGTTTTTATGAATTCCAACATCGAAACCCTGAACGAATGGGGCGGGCGTTTTTTGGAATTTGCCTGGCCCATGCTTTGGCAGTCCAGCCTGCTCATCGCTTTCATCTTCGCATTGGATTTATTGTTGGCCCGGAAAATCCGGGCCGCCGTCCGGTATGCCTTATGGCTGATGGTGCTGGTAAAACTGCTGCTGCCGCCGACGCTGGCATTGCCGACTGGCGCCGCATGGTGGCTGTGCAGACCGAATCCCCAGGCGCCAGCCATCAAAAGTTATACCGTCACTTACAACACCGCCGCCCAGCCTCCTGGCGTTTCACAATCCGTGCCGCTCATCGCACCGAAGCCGGCATTGAACTGGGCCGGTGAGACGTTGCTGGCGTCCGTGACGGTGAGCGCCGGGTTATTGATGTGGTTGGCGTTTCGTTGGTGGCAGGTGACCCGAAGGGTCGCGTGTGTCGCCGCCTCGGAACGATTCGCCGAAGAACTCGCCGCCGCGCGGCGATTGGCCGGCGTGCGTTCAACCGTGCGGTTGAAACTGGTCGAAGGGCGAATGTCGCCCGCGGTCTGCGGACTGTTCCGCCCGATAATTTTGCTGCCGCGAGCGTTGGCCGGCAGCCTTTCTTCCGGTCAATTGCGCGCGGTGCTGCTGCACGAACTGTTTCATCTCCGGCGAAAAGACGTCTGGGTGAATTGCGCGCAGGCTCTGTTGCAGATTTTTTATTGGTGGCATCCATTGTTGTGGCTGGCCAATTCCCGAATCCGCCGCGCGCGTGAAGAGGCGGTGGACGACGCCGTGATGCTGGCCCTGCGCCACGAGCGGGACGTTTACGCCCCCACCCTTTTGGAAGTGGCGCGGCACGCGCTGCGCCGTCCGCTCCTGAGCCTGGGCCTGGTCGGCATCATGGAATCCCGCAGCGCCCTTCGCCGGCGCATCGAACGCCTGGTAAATTTCCGCGCGCCGCGCAAAACCGGCCTGACATTCTTATCGCTCGCGGGAATTTTTGCTTTCAGCGCCGTGGCTTTGCCGATGGGGCAGGCGCCGGCGACAACGCCTGATTCGTTTTCTCCAGATGCGGCGGCCGTGGAACAGACATTGACCGTGAAGGTGGATCCGGCAGTGTTTATCCGAAACGTGAAGGCGCACGCGGATTGGACCATGGAATCAGATACCAATGACTACACCGAAATCCTCTTGGGCATCATGCGGAATGAGGGCGTGAATTGCAATCCGCCTCATGGTATCGCCTTCAATACCAGGACAGGTAATATGACGATGCAAAATACGCCCGACCAATTGGAGGCCTTTCGGCAGGTGATCGAACAACTCAATCGCCCCGACGGAAAATGCGAGCTGCCTTTGCGCAACTCGCCGATTCATCGGCAGAGCATTTTAATCAAAACGCGATTCTTTTGGATGCAATCCGCGGATTTTCAAAGATTGATCCAGGGGTTGCAGGCTTACCGTGGCCGGCAGTGGAGCAC
Organism: uncultured Verrucomicrobiae bacterium; assembly: GCA_963755515.1. Taxonomy (GTDB): domain Bacteria; phylum Verrucomicrobiota; class Verrucomicrobiia; order Limisphaerales; family UBA11358; genus UBA11358. The sequence continues at coordinate 40,821 of CAVWKA010000020.1, forward strand.
TCCCTGGTGGTCCGTGGCCCCGGATAAAATCGGAGAATTTAATCAGACGGTGAACTCGCTCGGTTTGAAACCAATTGTGGCGCCGCGAGTGGTGACGCTTTCCGGCATGGAGGCGGACTTTTATGTCGGCACCATGACAAACGGCGTGGATCTTTATTGCCAGCCAGTGGCAATTGATGGAGGAGTTCAACTGGCTTTCAAGACCGAAGTCGTTGGCAATCCGGAGGGCAGGAACCAAATTCTGATCGGGACAAACCGTTATCAAGTTCATGGCACGGTGGCGGCGGAAGACCACGGTGCAATTGTGATTCGCGCGGAAAATCCCGATGGCTCGCCAACCAATCTGGTGATGGTCATCGGCCTCCAGGTCGTCACGAATGGTGAAGTTCTTCCATTTCAAAAGAAACTCAGCAACGCCGGCGCTGTTGAGCGCGTTGCGCAGGCCGTGGATCCAGTTCCTCCGCAAATCGAAATCCACATGAAAGCGAGGTTCATTGAAGTGCCCAAAGACAGCATCGTTGCCCTGACAAACCAGTTGGGCCAATTTACCGGGATTTTGGCCGATAAAAATATGAAAACCATTCTACGAGCGTTGGAATCACGCCCCGGGGTCGTGGAGTTGGCCGAGTCGGAGGTTCTCACCATTAGCGGCCGGCAAACAGAACTGCGCGCCACACAAATTCAGCAGATCTTGACCAATTATGACCTCCAGGAAATCAGCAATAGGACCCTCATCGTCGCGCAAACTGGAAAAATTGAGACCGGCCCGGTTGTGGACCTTGCTCCCATTCTTTTATCCGACGGATATACGATTGATTTGAAGGCCTCGGCCTCACTGACGAGGTTTTTAGGCTATGCTGAACCCACCAATCAATTGTATGCCTATGACAAGGCTGGCGAAAAAATAAGTTTGCCGACAGTTTTGCCCGCCCTGTGCGTTCAAAGAGCCAGTGCGGAATTGAAAATCGCCGATGGCCAAACCGTTGTCCTGAAATTGAAAAAGCAATTTTATGAAAGTGGAACCGAATTAAGCGCCGAGCCGGAATATTTTACGAAGGGTAAAACCGAGGCCGACGAATTGGCCGGACTGGAAACGCTTGTCTTTATCACCGTAACGTTGGTTGATTCAGTCGGTAATCGTATTCACACGGACGACGTGAACAATTCAATTGATCCTGTGAAACAATTTTGAACGGCCGGGAGAGATTTCACCGTTGATACCGTAATGGCAATTTTCCCCTCCCGGCAGGGAGGAGGAAACACCCTAAAATAGGTCGCGTGCATTGTCCTTTCCGGAGAATTTTATTTGCCTGTTCCGCTGTCGCTGGCGGGCAAATTTCCTGCGAATTTTTTTTACGGAAATGCTTGCCATATTCATTGAATTCGGCAAAATGACTCCAGCGGAGAGTGCTCGACCTTCCGCGGCTTGGACGCATCATCGGTTCCTCACGACCAAGAAAGTTGTTATGAGCTGTGTCATTGCTATTGTCGTGGGAGCCGCTTCGAATCAGGCGGAACTCCTTTACGTTTGGGACAAGGCGACGCCGGAAGGCAAGGCGATCATCGTCTGCCTCATCATTTTCTCCATCGTCGCCTGGTCCACCATGTTCTACAAAGCCACACAGATGCGCCGCGCCCGCAAGTTGAATTATTATTTCAACGAGGAATTCCGTTCGCAAAAATCCGTCCTGGAGATTTACGACCGCAAGCTGAAGGTGGAAGGCTGCCCGCTCTACGAGGTCTATCAGGCCGGTTGCACGAATTTGGACGCGCGGCTGCGCGGTCCCGGCGGCGAACGGCGCAAACAAAGCATCTCGCTCAAAAACATGGAGCACGTAAAACGCTCAATTGAGAACGTCGTGGCGCAGGAATCGCTGGAACTCGAATCGGGTTTGATTTTGCTGGCGATCGCCGTGAGCGGCGCGCCCTTCCTGGGCCTGCTGGGAACGGTGTGGGGCGTGATGAGCACCTTTGCGGGGATTGCCCAGCAAGGCGCGGCCACGATGGCCGCGATGGCGCCGGGCGTTTCCGCCGCCCTCATCACCACGGTGGCCGGACTGCTGGTGGCGATTCCCTCGATGTTCGGCTACAATTGGCTGGTGCATAACCTGCGCGCATTCACGGTGGGCCTGGACAATTTCGCGCAGGAACTGGTTTCAAAAATGGAATCGGAATTTTTGCAGGATGAATGATTGCCATGCGACGATTTTCACAACGAAGTCATCTGGTGACGTTGAGTGAAATCAACATCACGCCGCTGTTGGACCTGGCGTTCGTGCTGTTGATCATTTTCGTCATCACCACGCCGCTGTTGGAAAAGGGACTGGATTTGAAACTGCCCAAGGCCAACGGCACGCCCGACAAAACCATCAATCCCCGCAATATCCGCACCGTGGAAATCAGCGAAACGGGCGTTTATATGCTCAATAAAAGGCGGATGAGCCTGGGGCAGTTGACGGCGCAGTTGGCTGCGGACTATCGGGAAAACCCGAACATCATCGTTTATATCCGCGCGGATGGAGATGGGCCTTACCGGAATGTCGCGGCGGTGATGGACGGCTGCCAGCGCAACGGGATCACCCATTATTCCCTCCGAACCGCTCCCGTGCAACCATGAATCGCCTGCAAAAAAAATGTGTCATCGCCACGGCGGGTCTTCACCTGTTGCTGCTGGCGATTTTGGTGCTTGGCCCGGCATTTTTTAATCGGGAACCGAAGAACGATAATTTGCCCGTGCTCGATATGATTCCCGCCAATTTGATTGACGCGGCATTCATGAGCGGGGTCAAGGGGGCCGCGCCGCCGCCGCCGCAGCCGGTGACCGTTCCCCAACCGCCGCCGCCGCCGCCGCAGCCGGTCCAGCCCGTGCCGAAGCCCGTGCCACCGGCGCCGGCCCCGGCGCCAAAGCCGACGTTCGAAAATGAATTGAAAAAGTTTTTCACCCCCGCGCCAAAACCCGAGCCTGTCCAACCCGCGCCACAGGCGGACGAAAGCCAGCCGCACAAAATTGTCGTCAATACGCATTTGGTGACGCGCGCCGCGCCGCGGTACTCCCGTCCGGAGAATACGCGGAACGACGCCAAGGCGCTTAACCAGGCAATCACCAGCTTGAGCCATGGTTTATCCCCGGCAACAAAAATTGACATGCCGGGCACCAGCAGCGTGGCCTATGCCAATTATGCCGCCGTGGTGAAAAGCGTGTATGAGCAGGCATGGATTCCACCCGATAACACCGCCAGCGATGAAGCCAATACCAAGGTCAGCGTGACCATTGCCAGCGACGGCACGGTCATCTCCGCGCAAATCATTGCCCCGTCCGGTGACGCCAATACCGACGATTCCGTGCAGAGAACTTTGGACCGCGTCACGTTTATCGCGCCGTTCCCGGAGGGAACGAAGGAGAACCCGCGCAATTATATCATCAACTTCAACCTCAAAGCCAAACGAATGCTCGAATGAAAAATCATGCCTCTTTGAAAATTTATTTGCCGGTCTTTTTATTGGCCATTGCGATTCAATGTTCGCGCGGCCAGCAGGAAATCAACATTCAAAACGAAATCAATGTCGTCGGCTTGACCAAACCAATTCCGGTCGCGTTGGAGGGCTTCAACGGCGAGACCGAGAGCGTTCTGAAATTCGACCTTTACGTCCAGGGCTTCAGTTTTGTGTCACCGGACGCCGCGCAATATACAATCAGCGGCAGCAATTCAGGAAATGTCATCGGGTATGTCACTGATAATTTTGCGAAGAAGAACCTCCTCTCACGCAGTTACGTCGGTTCGAGCATGCGCCGCCAGGCCCATGCGTTTGCCGATGACATCGTGAAAACCATCACCGGCCATAATGGAATCGCGCAAACGAAAATCACCTTCAAGGCCCAAAGGCCCAACGGCAACGGCGAAATCTACGTTTCCGATTACGACGGTTACGATGCGCAGGCGGTGACTTCAGACGACGCGATTGTGGCCGCTCCCGCGTGGGTCCCGGACCGGTTGGCGCTGTATTACACGTCCTATAAGCTCGGCAACCCGGACATTTTTTATCACAACCTGAGCACGGGCGAACGGCGGGTGTTCGCCGGATTTTCCGGCTTGAACGACAAGGCAACGCCGTCGCCAAATGGCTCGCGGGTGGCGATGATTTTGAGCCGCAGCGGCTGGCCGGAAGTTTGGACCTGCAACTCCGACGGCTCGAATTTCAAGCGGATGACCTCGGACATCGAAGATTCCTCGCCATGCTGGTCGCCGGACGGCCAGTGGATTTTATTTGCGACCAAGATTAACGGACGGCGCACGTTGGCCAAGGTGCCGGCCGAAGGCGGACCGATCCAGCGCGTGCCGACGCCCGGAGCGCTGAATCCCACGGAGCCGGACTGGTCGCCGGATGGCAAATGGATCGCGTTCACGTCGCAAATGGGTGAATTCGACATTTGCGTCATGCCGGCCGACGGCAGCGCGCCGCCAATCGTGCTGGTGCGAGGGCAGGCCCCGTCATGGTCGCCCAATTCCAGGACGCTGATTTACAGCCAGGGCATTGATTACGAGCAAGTGTTGTCTGTGCTTGACGTATTTACCAAACAATACAAGGATATTACCCGAATTTCCGGAAGCGATTCCGAGCCGGCATGGCAGCAATAAACTGAATTTGTAACCAAAAATTAACCCGAGACAAAAATATGAAAATAAATAAATTGATTTACGCGCTGGCGTTCACACTCGCGATTACCCTCGCCTCAACCGGCTGCCGGCATCAACCGGTTGGCATCACTCACATTCCCAGCACAACGCCCCCGCCAATTTCGAACCCGGGAACTGGACCAACGTTGAATCAAGGCGAACAAGTTGGCGAAAACCCAATGCCGCCCGGAACGATCCCCACTGCCAACAGTTGGGACCTGAGCCAGTATAACGAAGACCGCGACGCGCTGGCGGCGGACACGATTCATTTTGCCTTTGACAGCGCGGTGATTCGTGACGATGACCAGCCGAAGTTGCAGGCCGTGGCCGAAGCGATGGCTGCCGACCCGAACGCCAAACTCCTCATCGAAGGCAATTGCGACGAGCGCGGCACCGAGGAATACAACCGGTCACTCGGCGAACGCCGCTCACTGGCCGCGCGCGAAGCGCTGTCCAAACTGGGTGTTGACCCGATGCGCGTCCGCACCATCAGTTATGGCAAGGACAAACCGGTGGACCCCGGCCATGATGAACAGGCCTGGGCCAAGAACCGCCGTGACGATTTCGTGCTTTTGCATCCCAAAGCCGCAATGTAAAATACCGTAGCGGCAGGCTTCGCAGCCTGCCGTAGAGCCGGGGCTTCCAGCCCGGCGGAAGAGGCGTTCGCCATATTAAAGGACACTGATGATTCGAACGCCGATCCGGGCGGCAGGATGCCGCCCTCTACGTCAGGCAGAGACGCCTGACACTACCTGTGAATTTTAGCGCTTTACTATTTTTAGGAACGGGCGTAACGTTATTAAGGCTCAATAAAAATTAAGAAAATTAAGAGTTATGAATACAATGCTTGCAGCATTCTTTGGCCCCACGGAAATCATTGTGATTTGCGCGGCGGTATTGGTTTTGTTCGGCGCGAAGAAAATTCCGGAATTTATGAAGGGCCTGGGCACGGGTGTGAAGGAATTCAAGAAGGCCACCCGGGAAGTGACCGAGGAAATTCAAAACGCCGCTGAAGACAAGCCGGCGCAGCAAAATAAGATCGCCGCCAGCCAGCCCGCCCAAACCGTTCCCCAAGCAGCCAATCCGCCCAAAGCCTGACGGCGAAATCAATCCCGCATGGCCGCCGATCCTGTTGATAAGGAAGACGAGTCCGAAGGCGGGCCGGTCAAAGGCTTTCTCGAACATCTCGAAGATTTTCGCTGGGTCCTCATCAAGAGCCTCGTGACGCTCGGCTTGGCGATGTTGGTCTGCCTCGCAGGCGGAAATTACGTCGTCAAAATCCTTAGATGGCCGCTAACGCGCGCGCCGATGCATTTTGGCGGCACCAATCAAATCGCCGTCGTCAGTTTCGGCACCAATCACCTCGGCAATTTTCAGCTTTCCCCGGAGCAACAGAAAGTGGTGAACCTCGGCACCAACCGGTTTGTCTCCGTGGAAATTGAGCCGATGACGCTGGGCACCAATCAAATTCTCGGCTGGCGCGTCACGAATGACGCCCAGGCGATTGCCGCGGCCCAGCGGATGGACATTAATTTGATCAATCTAAGCCCTGCGGCCGGCTTTTTTGTGGCGGTTCAAGTGGCGTTTTACGCCGGAATCGTATTGGCGGGGCCTTTCATCTTTTATTTTGTGGCGTCCTTTGTCTTTCCCGCCTTGAAATTCCGGGAGCGCAAATACGTCTATCGGGCGGTTTTGATCGGCGGCGGCCTTTTCGTCGCGGGCGTGTCCTTTTGTTATTTTGTTCTGATGCCGCTGGCGCTGGCGGCGTCGCAGATGTATTCCAACTGGCTCGGTTTCGGCGCCTTCCAATGGCAGGCGGAGGATTACATCAGTTTCGTCTGCCGATTCATGCTCGGAATGGGAATCGGCTTTGAACTGCCGGTGGTCCTTTTGACCCTGGTCAAGCTGGGGATTTTGAGTTATCGGAGCCTCCGAGGGATGTGGCGTTACATGGTGGTGATTAACCTCGTCCTGGGTGCGCTCCTTACCTCGCCCGAGGTCTTTACGCAAATCACCATGGCAATCCCCCTTTATTTGCTGTATGAAGCCACCGTTTGGGTGGCCTGGTATTGGGACCAGCCCGACCGGGGCAAGGCGCGGCGCACCCTTTGGCTCGGCCTGGCCATCCTTCTGGCGGTGGCCGTTTTACTCTGGATGGCCTGGGAATATGCCTGGCCAAGAATGCACTGGCAGTGAGGCCTCTCGTGGCACCGGCGTCGCCGCGGGTTGCGCCGGGCGCCACGCCGGCGCCTTTTGACCAGGAGCGGCCACCCCTTGATTTTCAATTTTCATTTTCCCCAAAAACGCGCTTTACAAAATCAAAAATCCGGGTAGGCTCATCTTAACGATTAAGATTATGCGAAGCGCCACTGTCTTTCTTTCCGTTCTTTCCATCGCCGCCATGTTCACAGCCGGCTGCGCCGGGCCGGAAGAAAAATTCGGCCTTGGCATGGACAACACCTTTGAAGTCGTCCGCATGGGTGAAATGCGGCGGAGCATCGAACAAACGTCCATCTTCGATTCCCCCGGCGAAGGTTATACCGTGGGATTTATCCGCGGCTTGAACCGCTCGCTGGCGCGCACCGGAATGGGCGTTTATGAATTAGTCACCGCGCCCATTCCCCCCTACGGCCCCGTCTTCACCAATTACTTCGCGCCCTGGCCGGTTTATCCGGATAGCTACAAGCCCCGCTTGATTTCAGACAGCACCTTCGACACCGACACGTTTATGGGCTTCCCCGACGGCGACGCCGCCCCGTGGTTCCCCGGCAGCCGTTTCAATGTGTTTAACAATTGATTTGCATGGTTGAACCGTTAAGGCGTTGGAGCGCCGGAATTTCGCTCCAACGCCTTGTTTATTGATGCGCCAACGTGCCGCTGAATAAAAAATCACCCTGCAAGGTCAACCTGCTGCTCAACATCCTCGGCCGGCGCGGCGACGGGTTCCACGATCTCGAAACCGTCATGCAACCGGTGAATCTCTGCGATGAACTGGCGTTCGAGCGCGGCGGAAACGGAATCCGCCTGACATGTGGCGAGAAAGGCCTGCCGACCGATTCGCGTAATCTGGTTTTTCGCGCGGCGGAGAAATTTTTCGCGGCGGCGAAGATTTCCGACGGCGTCAAAATCCATTTGCGGAAAAAAATCCCGCTGGCGGCCGGGCTTGGCGGCGGCAGCGGCAATGCGGCCGCCACCTTGCTGGCGCTCAATGAATTGTTTGATGCGCCGATCGCGTCGGGGAAACTTCAGGAAATCGCCGCCACGCTCGGCTCGGACGTTCCTTTCTTTCTGCAAGGCAAGCCGGCGCTGGCCCTGGGCCGCGGCGAAAAAATCCAGCCGCTTGGCGAATTGCCAGCCTTGGACGACAAGGCGATTCTGCTGATTCATCCCGGCTTTGGCATCTCCACGCCATGGGCATATCAAAATCTGGCGCGGTTCCCCGAAGCGCTGAATGGACGGCCCGGACGGGCGGAAGAGTTGATTGCAAAACTGCGCGCCGGGGACTGGCCTGGCGCCGCCGGCAGCTTTTTCAATTCGCTCGAAGCGCCGGCGTTTGAAAAATTTCCTGTTTTGAAGCTCTATCAGGAGTTTTTTGCGGCGAACGGCGCGCTGGCCACGCTGATGTCCGGCAGCGGTTCCACGACGTTTGCCATTGCCGAAAGCATGACGGCGGCCGAATCACTCGCCGAAAAATTCAAATCGAAATTCGGTCAGAACGGATGGATGGCGGTGGTGGCGAGTTGAGTATAGGTGTTGGCCATGCGCGGACTATGCCGCTCCTGACGGAGCTTGGAATGCTCTTTTTGACGACGATTCTACCAATATGTCGCGCCTGCGGCGCTAGCCGCGTCGGTCTCAACTCTCAACTCGAATTTCCTCAACTTTTCCTGAATTTTGCCAGCACAAACGCCATCATTTCACCGGCTGCGGGAATTTTAAGGGCCAGCGCGGCGCCCCAATAAATGACTCCCGCGGCGATGGCCGGCACAAAGACGGCGCCAATCCTTAATGGAATGGTCGCGTGACCCAGCATGTCTTCCCAATAGCGCCAGCCGAACCAGGCCACCATTCCCGAGAGCGCGGCAATCCCAACCAGCCATGGCAAATCTTTCCGCAACGCGCCCATTTCCAGTTTGCCCAATTTTTTTCTCAACGCGAACAGCAGCAAAAGAACGTTGCAACCGGAGGTCACGGTGTTGGCAATTCCAAGGCCCCCTTGCCGCAATTGAACCACAAGCAGGGACGACAAGACCAGATTCAGGACGAGGCAGGCGATGCTGATCATCATCGGCATCTTGGTGTCGCCCAGGGCATAAAAGGCGCGTGCCAGGATGTTGACGCTGGAAAAGGCCGCCAGTCCCGGCGCCAGGCAGGCCAGCGCAAGCGTGGTTTCCCGCGTCGCCTGCGCCCCGAAATCTCCGCCTTGAAAAAGCAGGCGCACAATCGGTTCGGCCAGCGCCAGCAGCAGGACGCTTGCAATCAGGTTGGCAAACAGCATCGTTCCCAGGCCGCTGCCCAAAGTGACGCGAAAACCGTCGTAATCCTTTTCCACCGCCAGGGCGCTCAACGTCGTCAGAAGATAGGTCGCCAGGGAAATGCCAAACATTCCCTGCGGCAATTCCATCAGCCGCACCGCATAGTTGAACGACGCGTTAATCGTCGGATCAATGTAAAATGCAATCACCTGCACGAGGGTGACGTTAATTTGAAAGGCGGCCACGCCGATGGCGCCGGGGATCATTTTGACGATGACGCGGCGCACCGTTTCGTCGTGCCAGGGCGCCACCCATTGAAGACGAAAGCCGTCATGCCACAGCGTGGGCAATTGAAATGCCGCCTGCGCGACCCCCGCGGCCAATACGCCGTAGGCCAGGGCAAAAATTTGCACGGGCAATCTTTGATCTTTTGGCAGGGCCACGCCGAATTTTGGCGCCAACCAAAGCACCGACGCGATCATCACCACGTTGAGCATGGTCGCACCCATGGCGGGAATGAAAAAATGGCCGCGCGCGTTGAGCATGCCCATGAACGCGGCCGCCAGGCAAACCAGCAGCACGTAGGGAAACATGACGCGCAGCAGCCGCAACATGAGTTCGGTCTTTTCGGCGAAATGATGGCCCGCCAGCGCCAGCGAAATCCCCAGCATGGAAAGGGCGATGATGACCGAGGCCGATATGACAAGGCCCGAAATGACGGCATTGGCCGCGCGCCACATTTCACGTTCACCGTGTATTTTTTCTTTTTCCTTGAAAATCGGAATGAAGGCCGCCGTCAACGCTCCTTCGCCGAGCAACCGCCTGAACAGATTCGGAACGAGAAAGGCAAAAACGAACGCACCCGCCACCCAACTGACGCCCATGAACCGGGAATAAACCATCTCGCGCACCATGCCCAAGACGCGGCTCGTAAGCGTGGCGGTGGCCATGGCGCCGGACGATTTGAGCATCTGTGACATCGCGCCAAACTAAAGTCCGGAGACTGAAGTCTAAAGGATAAAGTGGTGAAATCCTCGTCATCCTCTCTCTTCGCCTCTCAGGTGCATCGGTCTGATTCAACCCTCCATGACCGGCCGGCAATCGGCTATCAAAAGAAAACCGATGTGCGCTCAAACGCGCGCTTGCAGAGGATGGCAGCGCAGGTAGAATGACCCAAAGCAATAGGCCGCGACCCAATGTTGAGAGGAAGGTTCGTTTTTACCTTATGAAAATCAATTCTTCGCGCCGCACCGGAGGTTTCACGTTGATTGAACTGCTGGTGGTGATTGCCATCATTGCCACCTTGATGGCGGTATTATTGCCCGCGTTGGCCGGTGCCAAATTAAGGGCGCAGGAGACGGTATGCCTCGGCAATCTCAAGCAATTGGGGGTTGCCCATTCCATGTATATTCTCGATTACGGCAGGGATTTTGCGTATCAGGATTCGACGCCGTATTATTTTGGCTGGGCCAACCTCTTGATCCCGTATGCAACCAACGCCGCCAGCATTCAGTTGTGCCCGTCCGCTCCGCCGCCAACGCCGACTCCGTCGCCGCCCGGTATCTACGTTGGCGCCTCTGATCGTGCGGCGTGCATCTATTATGGCGGCGAGAGCCAATTTTCCCTGCGCAGCACCCCGCCTTTCCAGGGCAGTTATGCCTTCAACGGCTGGTTCTACACCGGCGATCTGCAATACAACGTCGAGGTCAATGACCCCACCAATCATTTCGCCAGCGACAATAGGGTCCGGTACCCCTCGCAAACTCCCATCTTCGCCGACGCCATGATACCCCAAACCTGGCCTCTCCCCACTGATTTACCCTCCACAGATTTGTACGATGGGCAAACAGCAGTCCTCTCCGACGCGTTGGAAGTCATGATGATGCGGGTGACAATCGCCCGCCACGGTGGCCGCCCCGCTTCAGCCGCGCCAAGGAACGTGGACATCACCAAACCCCTGCCCGGCGCCATCAACCTTGTGCTGTTCGATGATCACGCCGAACTGTCACGATTGGAAAACCTCTGGGACTATTTCTGGTGCTACGGTTGGACGGTTCCTGACACGAGGCCATATTAAGATTCCTCCAAAATGTCCGTCGCTGCGCTTGGGCGCGGCAGGCAGGCCCGCTCTCCGCAAACGTGAGGCGAGTGAATTCAAATTGGCAATCGCCCCCTGGCAATCTATGCTGCGCCGGTGAGCATCCTGGAAGAACTCGAGTGGCGCGGCCTCGTCGCCGATTGCACCGACGCGGCGGAATTGGAAAAGAAAACCTCTGCGCCCATCACCCTTTATTGCGGTTTTGATCCCACCGCGGACAGTCTTCACGTCGGGAATCTGGTCCCGCTCCTGACCTTGCGGCGGTTTCAGTTGCTCGGGCATTCTCCCATCGCCGTCGCCGGGGGCGCCACGGGTTCGATTGGCGATCCCAGCGGCAAAACGCAGGAGCGGCAATTGCTCACGCAGGAATTATTGAAGCGCAATATCGCCGGCGTGAAAGTGCAACTGGCCAGGCTCCTGGATTTCGAGACCAAAACAAATCCGGCGCAACTCGTGGACAACGCCGCCTGGACGCGGGACGTTCTGTTCCTGGATTTTCTGCGGGACATTGGAAAATATTTTTCCGTCAACCAGATGGTGGCCAAGGAAAGCATCCGGGCGCGGATGGAAGACCGTGAGGCGGGCATCAGCTACACCGAATTCAGCTACATGCTCTTGCAGGCGTTCGATTTCATGGTGCTGGCCCGGGACCACAACTGCGAATTGCAAATCGGCGGCAGCGACCAGTGGGGCAACATCACCGCCGGCATCGATCTGTGCCGGAAAAAATTGGCGAAGACCGTTTTTGGCCTCACCCTGCCGCTCATCACCAACGCCGACGGGACAAAATTCGGCAAGACCGAGGCGGGCGCGCTCTGGCTGGATCCGAAGCGCGCCAGCGTTTACCGCTTTTACCAGTTTTGGATCAATACTGCCGACCGCGACGTCGTCCGCTATTTGAAATTCTTCACGTTCCTGTCCCGGGAGGAAATCGAAACATTGGAGAAAGGGCACACGGAAAATCCCGGCGCGCGCGAGGCGCACAAGGCGCTGGCGAAATCCGTGACGGATTTGATTCACGGCGCGAGCGCCACCCAGGAAGCCATGCGCGCCACCGAGATTCTATTCGGCGGCGATTTGAAAGGCTTTTCCGAGGCCACCTTCAATGAAATTGTCGGTGAGGCGCCGACAAAACAAATTGAAAAACAGAAATTGAACGGTGCCGGAATGCCGCTGGTCGAACTCCTCGTGTCCGCGGGCCTTTCCCCTTCCAAAGGCCAGGCGCGAAAGGACATCGAAGGCGGCGGGGTGAACATCAACAACGTCAGGGAAACCCGTTTTCAGCGGGCGGTGACAATAAGTGATCTGATGTTTGGCAGGCATTTGCTGTTGCGGAAGGGCAAAAAAAATTATGTCGTGATAACGGCGGTCGAGCCAAAATAGAAGTTGAAAATCGGGGATGGAAAATGGCGGACGCGGAGACAAAAAAGCGAAAGCGGAAAAACGCGGTCGGGAAGTTTAGAGACGTGTCTTTCCCGCATAACTAAAAAGATACGCCGCAACTGTAAGTATTTCCGACAAAAAATTCTCAAAAATCTGAAAAAAAGTTTCGCAATTTTTGGCGGCATGGGCGAACTTGGAGTGCGGGGTTCACACAGGTAGTGGCCCTGCGAATGAGAACATGATTAACAGGCAGTTTCAAAAAGTAGTTCATCAGTTGAGTCGTATGTCGCGGTGGCGTATTTTGCCCGTCGCGTTTTTACTCGCGTTTGGCACGGCAGCAGGGGCGGCGGACCCATCTTCGGCGCTCGTCACGCTTTCGGCGGGCGCGACGGTCGCCAAAATCCAGGAGGCCTTGGATTCGCTGCCCGCAGCCGGGGGCGAAGTGGATTTCCCGGCCGGGAAAATTATCGTGACGCGACCGATTATGTTGAACCGCAACGGCCTGGCCCTCCGCGGCGCCGGCGATACCACCATATTATTTCTGGCGGACGATGCCAATTGCCCGGTGATTATCATGGGCGAACCCGTGAACGATCCCCGGCATGTGAGCCATTTGCGGGTGAGCGACCTGTTCATTGATGGCAACCGCGCGCATCAGCAGCGCGAAACATGGCGGGTGGAAGGCGAAGGCTCCGAAATCCGAAACAACGGCATCACGGTGCAAAACGTCAGTGATTCAATTATCGAAAATGTAACCACAGCGCGTTGCCGTTCGGGGGGATTGGTATCCACGCTCAATACGCGCCGGCTCCTGGTGCGGAATTTGAATTCCTTCGACAACGAATTCGACGGCCTCGCCTGCTTTATGACGGCCGATTGCACCTTTTTACACCTTAACCTGCACAACAATACCGACGGCGCCGGCATTTCGCTCGACGGCAATTTCGGCCATAACGTCATTGATACCGCCGTGCTCTCGGACAATGACCTGGGGATTTTCATGCGTTGGAGCCACAACAACCAATTTCGCAATATTTCCATCCGGGGCAGCCACACTTACGGGGTGTTCATGGCCGAAAACGTCGGGGAAAGCAGCGTCGGGCAATCGCAGACCGATTGCGTTGACAATTCCTTCGAGAACATCAGCGGCAATCAATGCGGCGAGGCGCTCTTCCGTGTCAATGACGTCACCTGCACGAACAACGTGGCCACCGGGGTGAAATACCCCAATGTTCGCGGCGAACTTTCGCTGGCGCTGCCGGGATTGTTGTTGCTGAAATAAAATCTTCTTCAATTTTCCCCGCAAGTCTGCGACTCTGGCTTTCCTATTATGGCCAACATAAAACAGACGAAAAGCGGACCGATTTCCCAATTTATCCAGCATCATTACCGGCATTTCAACGCCGCTGCGCTGGTGGACGCCGCGGATGCCTACGTGGCGCACCTGGACGCCGGCGGACGGATGATGATTTGCCTCGCCGGCGCAATGAGCACCGCCGAACTGGGGCTTTCGCTCGCCGAGATGATCCGGCGCGACAAGGTGCATCTCATCACCTGCACCGGCGCGAATCTGGAGGAGGACGTTTTTAATCTGGTGGCGCACGATTATTACGAGCGCGTGCCGCATTACCGGCATCTTTCGCCCGAGGAAGAGCAGGGCCTGCTCAACCGCCACATGAACCGCGTGACGGACACCTGCATTCCCGAAGGCGAAGCGATGCGCCGCATGGAAAAAGCCATGCTCGAAGTCTGGACCGCCGCCGACAGCGGGCGAACGGTTTTTCCCGCACGAATTTTTCTACCAAGGTGCTGCGTGAGCGGCAAATACGAAAAGTATTACCAGATTGACCCGAAAGATTCCTGGATGCTCGCCGCCGCTGAAAAAAATCTGCCCATCGTCGTGCCCGGCTGGGAGGATTCGACCCTCGGCAACATGTACGCCGCCGCCGTCATCCGCGGTCTGACGAATGGAAAGGACGCAATTAAAAATGTCCACACCGTCCGCACCGGCATTGAATACATGACCTGGCTCGCCGATTTTTACACGCGGACGACGAAAAAAAGCCCGCTCGGAATGTTCCAGATCGGCGGCGGCATTGCCGGCGATTTCCCGATCTGCGTCGTGCCGATGTTGCACCAGGATTTGCGCCGCACCTCGGTGCCGCTCTGGGGTTATTTCTGCCAGATCAGCGATTCGACCACCAGCTATGGCAGTTATACCGGCGCGGTGCCGAATGAAAAAATCACCTGGGGCAAGCTCGGCGTGAATACGCCCAGGTTCATCATCGAATCCGATGCGACCATTGTCGCGCCGCTGGTTTTTGCGCGCGTCTTGGGGTGGTGATTCGCCATGCCGCAACCGATTTCCAAGGCGGTTACCCCGGCACAGCTCGGCTTTTCCATGCCTGCCGAATGGGAAAAGCACCAAGCCACCTGGCTGGGCTGGCCGCATAACGCCAGCGATTGGCCTGGAAAATTTGAAACGATTCCCTGGGTCTATGGCGAAATGGCGCGAAAAATTGCCGAAGGCGAGAGGATTTATCTGCTGGTCCGCCACAAAGCCGATGAAAATTTCGCGCGCCGCATCTTTAAGCGGGTGGGGATAAACTTGCGAAAAATCCGCTTTGCCACCCATCCCACCAATCGGGGATGGACGCGCGACACCGGACCGATTTTTGTCAAAAACACGGAAACTGCCATCGTCCATTTTCATTTCAATGGTTGGGCCAAATACAATAACTGGCGCCAGGATACCCGGGTTCCTGAAACCGCGGCGCGGCTGCTGCGCAAAAGGCTTTTTCATGCCGATTCCAATGGCCGTCCGCTCGTCATCGAAGGCGGCGGCGTTGAATTAAACGGCCGTGGCACGTTGATTTCCACGGAGGAATGTTACCTGCATCCGAAAATCCAGGTCCGGAATCCCGGCCTGGGCAAAATCGAAATCGAGACGGCGCTGAAAAATTATCTCGGGGTAAAAAATATTTTCTGGCTGGCAAAGGGTCCGGCCGGCGATGATACGCATGGCCACATTGACGATATTTGCCGGTTTGTGAACGCCAAAACGCTCGTGCTGGTCCGCGAAAAAAATCCGCGCGACGAAAATTATCGTCCGCTTGCGGAAAACTGGGAACGCATCGGTGATTTGCGTTTGGAAGACGGCGCCCGGCCGCGCGTCGTCGAGTTGCCAATGCCCGCGCCGCTCTATCTTGACGGCCAGCGCCTGCCGGCGAGCTATGCCAATTTCTACATCGCTAACGCCGCCGTCATCGTTCCCACCTTCAACGACCCGAATGACCGGGTGGCCCTCGGAATTCTGGGTGAATTATTCGGCGACCGGCCGGTGGTGGGCATTCATGCCGTGGATCTGGTCTGGGGCTTCGGCTCGCTGCATTGTCTGACCCAGCAGCAACCCGCGTAGAATTTTCTATTCAGCCACCGCGCGCTTTTCGATTTCCAGGAAACCGTGCAATTGCCGGATGCGCGTCGGGTGGCGCATTTTGCGGAGCGCCTTGGCCTCGATTTGCCGGATGCGTTCGCGCGTGACTTTGAATTGCGAGCCGACTTCTTCGAGAGTGCGGGCGCATCCGTCACCCAGCCCAAAACGCAGTTCCAGAACCTTTCGCTCCCGCTCGGTGAGGCTGCAGAGCACGTCGCCCAGCTTTTCCTTCAATAAACTGAAACTCGTCATGTCGAGCGGGCTTTCGGCGCCCTTGTCTTCGATAAAATCGCCGAAATTGGCGTCTTCCGTGTCGCCGACGGGCGATTGCAGCGAAATCGGCTGTTGTGCCATTTTCAGAACCGCGCGCACGCGGTCCACCGGCATCTGCATATCCTCGGCGATCTCGTCCGGTGAGGGCTCGCGTCCGAAGTCCTGGATCAACCGCTTTTGCGACCGCATCAGCTTGTTAATCACGTCAATCATGTGGACCGGAATGCGGATGGTCCGGGCCTGGTCGGCGATGGCGCGGGTGATGGCCTGCCGGATCCACCAGGTGGAATACGTCGAAAATTTGTAGCCGCGGCGGTATTCGAATTTTTCCACGGCCTTCATCAGGCCGATATTGCCTTCCTGGATCAAATCGAGAAAGGACAGGCCGCGGTTCGTGTATTTTTTCGCGATGGATATCACCAGGCGCAGGTTGGCCTCCACCATCTCCGTTTTCGCCTGGAGGGCTTTCGTGGAAGATTCACCGAGCCGGTCAAAAACGGCCAAAAAAACCTCATGAGGCATCCGAACAAATTCTTCCAGGGCGCGGATTTTATGCTTTTCGGCCTCGACCAGATGTTGTTGAGCGCTGGACTGGCGCTGCGCCTCGGCATCCGCCAGCGCGCGCAGGCTGTATTGCAGCTTGTCATGGATATTTTCCGCGACCAGCGCCATTTCTTCGATGACTTTGTGCTTGAAACAAAATTTGGGGAATACGGCCTGCAATTTTTGGTCGGCGCGTTTAAAGACGCCCCAGGCGCGATGGCCGGGGTCCTTGCCGTGAGCGTCGCGCCAGGTGTTGTATTTCAGGTCAGCGTCCTTGTCCAATTCACGGATGCGCGCCATCAGCCGGGCCAGCACGGTGACGTGGGTATTGCGGCTGTCCACCTTTTTATCGAGAACCACGCGGTCGAAACGCTCGCGCGGCGGGTCGGCAATCAATTTTTCCGCCAGGGCGATGTGCTCCTTGCCGGCAAAGCCAAGCGCGCAAACAATCTTGCGGACCTCGTTCTCCGCGGCCTCGATACGCTTGGAAATTTCCACTTCCTGCTCGCGTGTCAGCAGGGGCACCTGCCCCATTTGCTTTAGATACATCCGCACCGGATCATCCAGCGCGTCCAAATGAGTCGTGTCATCCTCATCCACGTCGGGCGCCTTGACCCGGTCAATTTCCGCCTGGTCCACGACGTCAATTTCCAACGCCCGCAATTTTGAAAACACTTCGTCCAGAATCTCAGGATTGACGCCGTTCTCCGGCAGAAGCTCGTTGATGTCGTTATAGGTCAGATGTCCCTGCTCCTGGGCCAGACGGACGAGTTCCTTGATTTTTTCGGGAAGGTCAAAAGTGGTTTCCGCGCCGTTCACCACGCCGGCGCGGGACACTCCACCGGCTGCTTGGGGTTCACGCTTCGATTTTAACATACACTTACGCTTAAACTTCCGGCGCCGGCCGAATGCGAGCGGCAATATGAAAATTCATTCCGCCTTCGTCAAGCCGCGAACGAATTTTTTTTTCAGCCCGTTCCCGGCGCGATGAAAATGTCCCGCCCTTTCAATTGCTCCACGATCATATCCACCGTCCGATGCACCGCGCCCAGGTTTTGGTCCACCACCCGGCGCGCGTTGCGCCCCATCTCCTCGCGATAGCTTTCATCCGCGAGCAATCTGCCAATGATTTTTTCCAGCATTTCCGGGTCGCGCGCCTGCGCCGCCCCATTCTCCGACACGAAGTTCCGCGCAATTTCCGCGAAGTTCTGCATGTTCTGCCCAAACACCATCGCTTTGCCCAAGGCGCCGGGCTCAATCGGATTTTGTCCGCCCATCGCCGTTACGCTTTTGCCGACGAAGACTATTGTCGCACATTCGTAGAAGAATCGCAACTCGCCGGTCGTGTTCACCAGCAAACATTCCGCCTTGCCGTCTAAATGTGTCGAATCGGCGCCGACCTGGTTGCGATAGACGAAATTGACGCCGCGGGCGCGCAGTTGCCGGCCCACTTCCACGCAACGCTCAAAATGCCGCGGCACCAGAACGAGAAACAATTTCGGGAACTGCCCGCGCAACCGTTGCGCGATTTCCGCCAAAATGATTTCCTCGCCGTTATGCGTGCTGCCACCCACCAAAATCGGCGCGTCGGGCGGCACTCCGATTTGCCGAAACAACGCCGGCACGTCCAGCGGCCACCGCTCGTCCAGCCGCGCGGCGTCGAATTTCAAATTGCCGACCACGTGAATGGCTTCGGGACGGCAGCCGAGTTTGCGCAGCCGCTCCGCGTCCGTTTCATTTTGCGCGCCCACGCCGGCCAACGACGCGAACAGCGGCCGGAACAAAAATCCAAACCGTTTATAGCCGCGAAAGGAGCGGTCAGAGAGACGCGCATTTGCCAGAAAAACCGGAATCTTCACGTCTTGCGCGCGCCAGAGAAAATTGGGCCAGATTTCCGCTTCGGCCAGAATGACGGCTTCGGGATTAATCACCGCCAGCGCATGCCGGACCCACTTCCGGCGGTCAATCGGATAATAAATTTTGCTGATATGCGTCGGCAGATGCTTTTTCAATTCGGCCATGCCCGTGGTGGTGGTGGTGGACACGACGAATTTGACGTTGGGCATGCGCGCTTCCAGCGCCCGAATCAATTGAGTGCAGAGGTTGACCTCGCCGACGCTGACCGCGTGCATCCAGAGAACGTGGCGATTGGTCAGCGCCTGTTTGAGATTCGGATTATAACGTGCAAACCGTTCAGGAAAGCCGGGACGCCAGTTGCCGCGCCGCCACATCCGCCGAAAGTAATACGGCGACGACAGCACAAAAAAAAACGCGAACAAAATGTTGTATAGTGTGCGCACTCCGATCAAACCCTCGATAAGGTGCCTGGATTGAGACGCCCGATACGCGGGAATGTTTCACATTTGTAACAAAAAATCAACGGAAGAATACCAGCCAGACGACTGCCAGCACAGGCAACAGGAACGGCAGGGTGAATTTCCAGATAAATTCCAAAAAGCCGGGCGCGGGGACTTTTTGGCGGTCGGCGATGGCTTTGATCATGAAATTCGGATTGTTGCCGATATAAGTTGCCGCGCCAAAGAAGACGGCGCCGACGCTGACCGCCAGGACGTCCGAACCGTTTCGCGCGAGCAGACCGGAGACGTTTTCCGCGCCGCCAATTCCCTGGAGCGCGGTGAAAAATCCCAAATAGGTGGGCGCATTGTCCAGGACCGCCGACAGCCCGCCGGTGCTCCAATAAAAGACCCCGGGTTGCGGGTTCGCGCCCAATAGATCGCGCGCGTGAGCCTGCAACAAATCCAGCGCCGGCATCATCGTTGCAAAGATTCCGGCAAATAAAACGGCAACTTCATTGAGGGGATGAAAGTCAAATTCATTCTTTTCGTGAACGTGGCGAAAATGCCGCCGCGTTATCAAATAAGAACCCAGGGCGGCAACCACCATGATGGCTTCCCGCAAAAACACCGGCTTCTCGATGAATACCGCGCCGATGATCACTGCGATAAAGAACAGGTTGAAAAGACCGCTGAATTTCCATTTTTCGGCTTCGCGGGCGGCCTTTGGCGCGCCGGAATAATGGAACTTATCCACCAAATAAAAGATTCCCAGCAAAAGGCCGGCGCCAACCACCCACGCCGGCCAGCAATGCTCCGTCACCCACCAAAACGGCACGCCTTGCAAATAGCCCAGAAAGAGCGGCGCGTTTCCGATCGGCGTGAGGCAACCGCCGACGTTGGCGATGATAAAAATAAAAAACGCGATATGATGGGCGCGGAAATCTTGTTTATTGGCATGAATCCACGGGCGAATGAGCAGCATGGCCGCGCCGGTGCTCCCCAGAACATTTGCCGCGAGCGCCCCGGCCAGCAGAAAGACTGTATTCGCCAGCGGCGTCGCGTTGCCGGAAAAACGCAGGTGAATGCCCCCGCTGACGACATAAAGCGAGCCAATCAGCACGATAAAACTCACATATTCGCGCCCCAGATCAAGAATTTCCGCCAATGCGCGCATTTCCAGAAGATAATAGGCGACGGTGATGGCGCCCAACCCCAGGGCGATCAGGGGATAATGGCGCCGCCACCAATCAGGCGCCAGCACGGGCGCCGCCGCCATGGAAAGCAGCAGCAACACGAACGGCAGCACCATCCAGACGTTGGGCAAAACCATGCGTTCAGGTTGCGCCTCCCGGGGAAAGGCGGTCAAACAGAAAGCGCGGACTTTGTTTGAATTCGGGCCTGTGTTTTTTTAGCTTTCTCTATGGTTGAAAAACATTACCGCAGTCTCGTCAAGGCCGTTTCGTGGCGTCTCGCCGGCAGCGTGGACACGATGATCATTTCGTTGATCATCACGGGCAGAATCAAATGGGCGCTGAGCATCAGCGGCGTCGAGCTGTTCACCAAGGTCTTTCTGTTCTATGTCCATGAACGGCTCTGGAATAAAATCCCGTTGGGACGAGTCGAGGAGCCAAAGGACAAACCCACGTTTGAAATTTGAAAAAATGGGGTGGCCGACGGGACTCGAACCCGCAACATCCAGAACCACAATCTGGGGCTCTACCATTGAGCTACGGCCACCAGCCAGTTTTTGAGGATAATTTTTACAAGGCCCCGCGTCAAGATTTGCGAAAGGTCATATATGGCCACGCTCCATGATTGCCAACGCTGTCCTCGCATTTTACAATCCCCCCAGGTCCATGTCCGCATACAAACAATACAAAGTCCAATTCGAGGTCTTTGAAGGCCCGCTCGATTTGCTGCTTTACCTCATCAAAAAAGAGGAGGTGGACATTTACGAGGTCAACCTCACAAAGCTCGCCACCCAATTCATCGAATACATTGACACCATGCGGCTGCTCGACCTCGAAATTGCCGGCGAGTTCCTGGTCATGGCTTCAACACTCATGTATATCAAGAGCCGCGAATTGCTTCCGGTGGACCAACAGGCGCAAATCGAAGGCGAGGAGGATGGCGAAGACCCGCGCTGGGAACTCATCCGGCAACTCGTCGAATATAAAAAATTCAAGGACGCCGCCGCGCAACTGCAAACCCTCGAGGCGCGCCAGGAAAATATCTTCCCCCGCCTGCCGGCGAAATTGGACTTTGAATCCGCCGCGCCTGCGCCCAGGCCGGACGTCTCGATCTTCGACCTCCTGAACGCCGTCAATACCGTCCTCAAGCGTTTCGAGCAACGGCAAGGCGCCGGCCGTGATATTTTCGAAGACCAATGGACCGTAGGCGAAAAAATCGAATTCATCCTTAAAATCATTTCCGAGCGCGGCGCAATCAAGTTTTCCGAACTGTTTGAAAATGCCGCGGGCCGGTCCGAGGTCGTCTGCACGTTTCTGGCGCTGCTGGAATTGATCCGTCTGAAACAACTGGTCTGCGCGCAGCGGGAGCCGTTTGGCGAAATTGAAGTCAGCCGGGCGCAGCCGGTGACGGCCCCGGCCGCGCCGGTGGCCGCTGCTGAACCAGCCGCAGCTTCACAATCTGAAATTTCAAGCCCGCAACCAACTCATGGAACTTAAATTCATTCTCGAATCATTGCTGTTCTCCGCGCAGAAACCGCTCTCGGTCAAGGAGCTTCGCGAAATCCTCGCCGGCGCCGCCGAAGCCGATGATGCCGATGCGACCGCAAAGTCATTGGCCAAAACCCGGGAAGGCGAACTGATCGCCGCGCTGGAGCAACTCGCGGGCGAGCACGAAGCCGCGGCCCGCAGCTATCGGTTGGCCTGTGTCGCCGGCGCATGGCAGTTCGTTACTCAACCGGAATTTGCGCCCTGGCTGAAAGCATTGGTCGGCCAAAAAATCCGGCCGGCCCGCCTCTCGCAGCCCGCGTTGGAAACGCTCGCCATTATCGCCTATCGCCAGCCGATTACCCGCGCCGAGGTCGAGCAGATTCGCGGCGTGAACGTGGACGGCGTCATGCAGACGCTCACCGAACGCGGTCTCGTCGAGTCGGTCGGCCGGGCCGAAGTGGTCGGACGCCCGCAGACCTACGGCACGACGCCGCTGTTCCTGGAATATTTCGGCCTGCGCAGTTTGGAAGATTTGCCGGCCGCGGACGAACTCCGGCGCGTCCCGCTTGAGAAACCGCCGGGACCCGTGACCGTTGAACCCGGACTGGCCACCAACCCGCCGGTGCAATTAAACCTGGAAAACAAGGCGCCCGAAACCGCCAAAACCGAACAACCGTTAAGCCCGTCATAAAACAAAACGGCCGGGAAATAAACGTGCTCGTCAAATCTCGAAACATTCGTTTGCCTCAAATCGGTCTGCCGTCCCCTCCAATAATTTCCTTTCTTGAATTTCACCGTTTATTCCGTAAATTCTCCGCGCTTAAATTATGAATTATAAAATTTCTAAAGCCGCCGCGTCGCTCTCGCCCTCGCTCACCCTGGCCATTGACGCCAAGGCCAAGGCCATGAAGGCCGCCGGCGAGGACGTCGTCGGATTTGGCGCGGGCGAACCGGATTTTGACACACCGCAGCATATCAAGGACGCCGCCGCCAAAGCGTTGGCCGCCGGTTTCACCAAATACACGCCCAGCAGCGGCATTCCCGAACTCCGCGAAGCCATCGCCGAAAAGTTTAAGCGCGAAAACGGCCTGACTTATAAGCCGTCGCAGGTCATCGTCTCCTGCGGGGGAAAGCATTCCTGTTTCAACGTCATCATGGCTACCTGCGAAGCGGGCGATGAAGTCATCATCCCCGCGCCGTATTGGTTGAGTTATCCGGAAATGGTCAAGCTGGCGGGCGCCAAACCGGTGGTTTTGGAAACATCCGACAAGACCGAGTTCAAAGTCACCCCGCAACAATTGCGCGCGGCCATTACGCCAAATACGCGCTTGTTCATCCTGAACTCGCCCAGCAATCCGACCGGCTCGGTCTATTCACCGGAGGAAGTCAAGGCGCTCGGCGACATTTGCGTCGAGAAAAATCTGCTCATCATGAGCGACGAAATCTACGAGCATTTGCTTTACGATAACGCGAAGGTCAGGAGCGTGGCCGCCTTTTCGCCCGAACACCAGGCGCGCACCATCATCGTCCACGGCTTTGCAAAGGCCTGGAGCATGACCGGCTGGCGGTTGGGTTTTCTTGCCGCGCCGGAACCGATTGCCAGGGCGATTGACGCCGTGCAAAGCCACAGCACCAGCAATCCGACGTCCTTCGCGCAAAAAGGCGGCGTCGCCGCGCTCACCGGCCCCCAGGACCATCTGCCGAAGTGGCTGGCGGAATATCGACCAGCGCCGCCGTTACGCGCGCCAGAAGTTGAATTCCATTCCCGGAATTTCCTGCGTGAACGCCAGGGGCGCGTTCTATCTGTTCCCGAATATTTCCGGGACCAGGCTCAAGTCGTCCGATTTCTGCGCGAAACTTCTGGAGGCGGAGAAAGTCGCCGCTGTGCCCGGCATCGCGTTCGGCGCGGACGATTACTTTCGTTTGAGCTATGCCACCAGCATGGCAAACATCCAAAAGGGATTGGAGCGGATCGAGCGGTTTTGTCGGAGTTTGGCGTGATTTATTCACAATTTGCGCGGGCCGCAAGCAATTGCGGCCCTTTTTGTTGCCAAATTGTGAATAAAAATGTGAATAAAAGTTCACGTTACCGACACATGGCCGTAACAAGGATGAAATAGGGTTACCATGCGGCATGAAAAAAATTCTAATTCTCACCGCCGGATTCGGAGACGGACACAACGCCGCCGCGCGCAACTTGCGCGACGCGATTGAACAGGCCGACGAAGACGCGCGCGCCGAGGTGCTCGATTTGTTTGCCGACAGCTACGGCGCCTTCAACACGCTCGCTCGGAAGACCTACCTGGGAATGGTCGCCTACGCGCCGAAGCTTTGGGGTCAATTTTATTCACTCCTGGAAAACCCGCTGGTGGAAAAACAACTCGGCGGTTTTACCCGGCTGCAGGCAGTGCTGGAAAAAATCCTGGCCCAGACGCAGCCGGATTGCGTGGTGTCGGTCTATCCGGTCTATGGGCATGTCATCAAAAAAATTTACGCCAGCCACCACGAGCGGCCCTTCAGGTTCATCACCGTCGTCACGGATTCCATCACCGTCAATTCCGCGTGGTTCCGCGTGCCATGCGATTATTTTTGCGTCGCCAACGACGCCACCGCCGAAGTTTTAAAGCAAGGCGGCGTCGCGGAAGATCAAATCAAGGTGTTGGGCTTCCCCGTCAGCCCGGTGTTCGCAGACAATTCCGTTGTCTTGCCCGAACCCATCGGCGAAGAACCGCGCCGGGTCCTTTACATCATCAATACCGGCAAGAAAAAGGCCGGCAAGGCCATTGACCGCTTGTTGGAAATTGAGGACGTGCATTTGACGATCACCGCCGGGCGCGATCCGGACCTGCGCGCGAAACTCATCGAACGCACCCGCGACCAGGAGCATCGCGTCAAAGTCCTCGGCTGGACCAACCAATTGCCGGAACTGATGATGTCGCACCACCTGGTCATCAGCAAGGCCGGCGGCGCGACAGTGCAGGAGGCGATTGCTGCGCGTTGCCCGATGATTGTCAACCAGGTCATCCCCGGCCAGGAAGAGGGCAACGCGGAGTTGATCCAAAAATTCAACCTGGGCGCCGTGGTGGAGAAGAACAAGGAAGTGGCCGAAGCCGTTGAATTGGCTTTTGAAAAACGCGCCGCGCTTTGGAGTGAATGGCGGAAAAATTTGAGGAAGATTTCCCGCCCCGACGCCGCGATGAAGATCGCCGAATTGGTTTTGGAGGAATCCGATAACGATTTTCCCCGCCGCGCGGTTAAACTGTTCGACACCGAGCCGGAACGGGTGATGCGTTCCGTGCCGGTCCGAGATCGCAACGGGAGCAGCCATTCCGCGCAAATGCTGCTCTGCGATTTTCACATCCACACGAATTATTCCGACGGCAAATTGTCCGTGCCGGAGATCATTGATTTCTACGGCGAACGCGGGTTCGACTGCGTTTGCATCACCGACCACCTGGCTGACCCCAAGCGGTTGCTCGGGAAATTGTCCGAGCTGGCTAACATGACGCTGGCACAGGAGCAGATTGGCGAATACTTCGCCATCATCGAGCGCGAACGCCAGCGCGCCTGGCGCCGTTACAAAATGCTCGTGATGACCGGCATCGAATTCAACAAGGATGGTTATACGCGAAAGACTTCCGCCCATTTGTTGGGCATTGATTTGAAGGCCCCGATTTCCGCGTCGTTGGAGATTCCGGAAATCATCGAGAAAATCCACGAGCAGGGCGCCCTCGCTGTCGCCTCGCATCCGCACATCATGAAAAGCGAGTGGGGCAAGAACACGCTCTATCTGTGGGAAAACCAGGAAAAATTCGCGCCGATGCTGGACGCCTGGGAAATCGCGAACCGGAATAACATTTTCAATGACATCGGCCTCAAGCGATTGCCCTTCATCGCCAACAGCGATTTTCACAAGCCCAAGCATGTTTATTCCTGGAAAACGCTGATCCATTGCGAAAAGGACTACGAAGCGATCAAGGACTGCATCCGCCGGAACGAGCACGTGGCCATCACCCTCTACCGCGATTTCGCCGGGGCGCCGAAGAGCGCCAGGCACGGATTTGATTCGCCGATCCCGCAGTTGTTTCAGGAGCGCCCGCCACTCGATGTCGTCAATTCGTAGGCGTCCGCGCCGCAAACGCCCTAATCTGACGGCTGCAGATTTGCTTGATCCGCCCTGGCCGGGGCAACGCGCCTAGTGCCATCCGTTGTCATTTTGCCAACTCACAATCAAACAAGAACGGCGTCATCTGGCAGGACGTGATGAATATAAAGCTGGAGGGAGAAACAGACGTGCAGAACCAATGCACGGCGCAATTGGCGAAGCAAATCCTTGAAACAACGGGGAGAAATGCAGGTCCCGCGACGAATGCTGTCGCAACCGTATCGCGGTGAATAACTAATTTTGAATTTTGTTTGCAAACGCCCCCCAAAAGGCATCCCGGTTAAACTGAGCGCTTTACGCGATGCCTGTTCTTTAATTTTCCTATTATTTTTCGTGGCAGACGTTTCCAGTAATCGGCATCTGTCACTGGAATCTTCGCCGCTTTAAGCAGACAATCCAGTTCACGGTCATTCATCGCGGTCCCTTTGATTTTCTTCATAAAATCATTGCTTTTGTCATATATGACAGCGACCGATCGCCATTCCTTTGATTTTTTTAAAAAAGCGGTCGTCTTTTTTGAGTGAGGTTAGCTTGAGCAAAATGCCGTATTAAATGAATCCGTGCTTCTCAAGTTATTAACAATTGAGTTATCTGAAACGGACATTAAATTTTTAAAATAATCTGACAGATTTGCCTTTCCGCTGCGTATTGGTAGGAAGTTGTCATTGTTCACTTAACAATATGGCCCAAAAAGACCTTTATGAGGCGCAGAGATGGTCTGAATTGGCCATGCAAGCACATTACAGGGTCGATTCGCTGTGTCTCGCGCTGAGAGTTTCTCAACGGCAGTTGCGGCGTCACACCAAACGACTGTTTGGTTGCAGTCCTCGGAAATGGTTGAATTCACAGCGGTTACAACCAGCCGGCGATTTGCTTAAAGAACTTCGATCACCCACAGACGTCTGCATTTGCTTGGGATTCAAACAACTTTCGCATTTCTCACGAGAATTCAAAAAATATTACGGACTTTCCCCTGCCGCATTTTTGGCTCGGAGCGAACAGAGGTCTCCAGCGGATCGAGCAAAAGACGTAAATTAGACCAGATAAAAGAACTCATAATTGAATTAGACCAGTTAAAACACAATTAGGTTCAATTCATTGCGGCAATCTGACGAGCTAACGACATTTAAATCAGTTATCTAAAACGGACATTTTGTGAATAACTATTTTAAATTAGCTATTGACGTGACGTGTGTAAGCGGGGTACCAATAGCGACAGTCAAAGAGAAGTGAAGTAATCAAGAAGAGGCTTCGCTTCCAAGCAAAGGACCGGTATGAGGCGGGTTTCCAGGATCAATATTGCAGGTATGCAGTGGGGTCAATTCCCTTCCCGGTATTGTTTTGCCCCGATAAGTTCCAAAGTTCGGCGTGTTTTTCTTATGAAAGCTATTTCCAACTTCCGTATTTTGATAGCGTTACTACTGGGCATCCATTTATGCCGGGCACAGCAGGCGATCACCAGCCAATCCTCCGCGCCGCCGCCCACCGCGTGGTCGGCGACGATTATAGATGGAAATAGCACGAGCTACCAACGCACGGAGTATGAACAAGGGCCTAATGGCCAGGTTGTAGCCAAGCAGGACTCCTACATCGAGACGGCTTCTGGATTAAATCACCAAACAGTCGATGGACAATGGGTTCGGTCGGTCGAAGAGATTGACGCCCTTCCGGATGGCTCGGCCATCGGATCCAACTGCGCCTACACGGTGAGCTTTCCGTCTGACATTTATAACGGGAAAATCACGCTAACGCCCCCAAGTGGAAGCAATCCGCTAATATCCCAGCCCATTGCGCTGGCTTACTCGGATGAGAGCAATTCCGTCATTATCGCGGTTTTAACGAACTCCACCGGGCAATTGATCAGCAGCGACCAATGGATCTATGCCAATTCGTTTGTTGGAATTACTGCCGACGTTTTATTCTCGTACACAAAGTCCGGGCTGGA
Organism: uncultured Verrucomicrobiae bacterium; assembly: GCA_963755515.1. Classification (GTDB taxonomy): domain Bacteria; phylum Verrucomicrobiota; class Verrucomicrobiia; order Limisphaerales; family UBA11358; genus UBA11358. Next base: position 68,790 of record CAVWKA010000020.1, read on the forward strand.
ACAAAATATCATCATTCGGAGCCAATTACCGGACCCCGCAAAGTGGGGACTTTCCCAAAATACTCGACTGCAAATGCTGACAGAATTCTTTGGCTCACCGCAGCCGGCGATCAGCACGGCTCCCTTGCCGACGCAAGCGGAAGCGAGTATGAGCGACGAAAGCCTGGATTTTGGGGAAATCAAGATGCTACAAGGGCGGGCATTCCTGCTGGGCACAGACGCCACGGACACAGGGGTTTGGGTATCAAAAAGCTGGATCCAGGATCCCAACACTGGAAGGACGATTTTGGTCGAACAGGTTCCGCTTTCGGCCATCGCGGATCAACTCGCGACCCTCCCGCAACTGACCGCGAAAACCGGAAGGCTCCCCAGTGTGGCATCTCACGTATTGCGGTTGCCGCCGCAACATCTGGCGAAGGCCAACGCCGGCGTTCATCGGATGCAAATCAGCCGAAGTGCAGTCCCTTCCAAGGGGCTTGTGATCGATTACAATGCCCTGTCGGGCAGCATAACGAACTATGATTTCACTGCGGATAATACATTTTATATCAGCGGAAATGTCACATTATCCGGCACAAACACGTTTGAGGGCGACACCGTCATCAAATTCGCCCGCGGTTGTGGAATTACCCTTGCACCTGCCGCCACGGCTAATTGGATTGTCGGAGCTTACAGGCCAGTCAATTTCACAGCCGTGGATGATAATACTGTTGGGGTCACCATTTCCGGTTCAAGCGGAAGTCCTTCAGGATATTACGCCAATGCCGCTTTGGATTTTTCGGGCACGAACATTCCGACGATTTCGGATGCTCGCATTGCCTACGCCCAGACGGGTGTGATAACGGCGGCTGGAAACTCGGAGCCGTATTTTTATGATGATCAGTTCATCAAATGCCAATATGCGGGGCAATTCAGCGGCAGCGCCGTTTATTTGAGAAACGTCCTGTTTGCCAATGTGCAAACCAATTTTGTCAATCTTGGCGCCACCAACGTTGATATACAGAATGCGACCTTCAACAACATTGCAACGCTGGCGCGGGTTTCCGCCGGCGCGCCGAGCCTGTTTTTCACGAACTGCGTTTTTGCGGGCGTGACCAATTATGGTTCGGCCTCAATGACGGGCGGCTACAACGGCTTTTACAACAGCACGGCATTCGGAGCCAACGAACAGACAAGCGCCGTCAACCCTTTCCAGACGGTTGGCGGCGGCAGCCATTATTTGACCAATGGATGCGTCTTTCACAACGCTGGCACGACGAACATTGACCCCGATTTGCTGGCGGATATCGCTACCGAAACCACGTACCCGCCCATTGTCTATTCGAATGTGAGTATTTCCGTTCCCACCCTTTCGCCCCAGGCCCAACGCGACAACACGGGCGATCCAGATTTGGGCTATCACTATGACGTCTTGGATTATGTGTTTGGCGGTTGTGACCTGTACAGCAATTTGAACGTTACGGCCGGCACCGCGATTGGATTTTTTCAGACCAGTGGCCACGTGAGTTCCGACGGAGAGCCTTACAGCCTGTCCTTGAACAACGGGGCGAACTTCACCGCGACCGGCACCGCCACCGCGCCCGTTTGGATTCCTTTCACTGCTTTGGTGCAAGAGGGATGCAACGGGCTGTGGACGACCACCGGCTGGATGGGGGGATTCATGTTCGACGGCAGCGGTTCGGGCGAGCCGCAATTAAATGCCACCTTTACAAGGTTTTCAGATCAATACGGCCTTGCCAATGTTTTCCGTGACAATTGGGCCCGTGGTGAATGCATGTTTTTGGATTCAGAATTTTACGGCAGCGACGAGGCGGCTTACGACATGCAGTCGGTCGTGTTCACCAACTGCATGTTTTTCAGGGGACAAACATATTTCTTTGACCAGGATTCCAATCCAAACCTTAACCTGGTGAACTGCACGGCTTATGATGGAATATTTGTTTTTGTCCGCACCTCGCCGTATGGCCCGGCGTATTGGGTGGCTGAAAACAACGCGTTTGACGGAACGGCGTTTTTCTTCAACGATTATCTGAGCGCCAACACCAGCTACACAACGTTCAATTATAACGCCTACAATACCAATAATCTTAGCTGGAAGACGTATCCTTATGGTTATGGAACGCCGATTGGAACGTTGGAAACGGTGGGACCGAAAGATATGGAAGTTGGGGGTTACAACTGGGAGAGCAGTTGGTTCGGAAATTATTACCTTCCGACGAATAGCCCCCTCATCCATGCAGGCAGCACGTATGCCAACCTGCTTGGATTATACCATTTCACCATCACAACCAACCAGGTCGTTGAGGGCACCAACATCGTGAGCATCGGCTACCACTACGTTGCCACGGACCAATACGGCAATCCGCTGGACAGCAACGGGGACGAGATTCCGGATTATTTGGAGGACGCCAATGGTGACGGGATCTTCGATGCCGGGGATCTGGCTGATTGGCAAATTTCACCATACGGGCTGTCCGGCGCCAACGGCGGTGACTTTCAGGTGTTCACGCCATTAAAATAAAATTTGAGTCAAACCCATTAAAGAAATATGAAGGAATCTATCATCTCATCCCATGTCGGGCTTCTTCTGATAACAATTGCCGTGGCACTAATAGGTCCTCAGGTTCACGCCCAAAGTTGTCCCAATTGTCAGATAGACACGCAATCGGACTCAGCGACAACCAACAAGTTCGGAATCTGGGATTTAACCAACGATCCGCCGCAGGAAATCTATCTTATAGAGAAAACCTGTGAAACTGCCTCGATGAACTATACCATATTTGGCGGCGAGGCACATGCAAAGATCTCAACAACAAGCACAAAGACCTACGATCTCACGAGTGGCACGAATTATACTTCCTATACGGGTACTGCCAGCTATGATGCTGAATCATATGGCAGTCCTCCGACCAGTGAATCCGACAACGTAACAAATCAGGCCACGGATCAATGGTCGGACGGGGGCACAGCAGTCGGCGTTGCTGGAACTGCTGTGGATGACGCCCAATACGCCCTCGGTCGTGCTGGTGCTCTAATGAGCAGCGATGAATGGTCGCTGGCTGAGTACGTCTCCACTGAAGAAGGTTCCGATACTTGGCCCGGCGGTACCGCAGAATCTGTTGATTCGACCATCACTACGACACTATCATTGGAATTTACCGATGAAATGCTGCGTAATAAACTGATTTCTGCGCTGGTAGATCCAGCTTGGGCTACCAATCAAAACAGTTCGGCCTATTATCACCTTAATTCTAACCATACAGCGGCATCCGGTGGTAAAATGCTGTACCGGTTTCATATCACCGATTGCGTTCCTTCGCCCAACGTGAGTTATTTGGTCAAGTGGGACCAGGTGACAACCTATGACGATACTAACCAATCGCCAAACATCCAGCATCTGCAAGAAGCGATCCCCAACACGGGCGACCCGGTGAATGGCGCCTATGGCGCAATACATGAGGCGAACGTTCCGATCGTTCCCGGGGTTACCAACGCTGTGCCGGGTGCCGGGATCCGGAAATCCCGCTGACTCCCAGCACTGTTACCGAAACTTCTTACACTGTGACTGTGATTCCGTCCGGCGGCGGCACCGGTGGCACTGGTGGGAGCACAGGTGGTGGTGGCACTGGCGCTGGTGGTGCCGGGGGTGGCCCAATCACCAGTGAGAATCGATAATCGAGAAGGCCGCATATGAAAAAAATCTTTTCCATTTTTTTAGTTTTGGCGTCAATCACGAACGCCAAAAGTCAAAGTTGCCCCAGCTGTGGAGGTGTCAAAGCACCCAGTGTGAACGGTGCCGAGGTCGGCCCTGATTTTCAGGTTTCCATGGGTGCCATGTCTTATGGTGAATCGGCCGGCTTTCTCGCTTTCAACGGGTCTGTGCCGGATCCCATCCTGTTCACGCCCGCCGCCCTCCAATTTACGTCCGGCTCTTTGACGGGCGTGGTTGTCGTCACTACCAATTTGTTGTCCGTGGACTCCATTTTCGACACGAACACGGCTTATGAAGTGACCCTATTCACCAATGTCTATTACACGACCAACCAGACTTATGATGAAACCGGCACCAATATCATTAACGTTTTGGTAACGAATACGGCTTTGGGCCAGGACATCGTCAATGTCACAAACATTGTAGTCACCCCCCTCACGAATATCGTCATCCGTCAGGTTCAAGCCCCTCAGATGGTGGCGGATATTCCCATTCCGCCGACAACCAATGGCTACGTCATCAATTTTTATTACGCTTCCCAGGTGACCGGCCAATCGGGCGGACTGGACCAGTTCACCGGTCAGTCGCCGTTCCTTTTTTGGGTTATCACCAATTCCAGTCCGCCGGGGATCAATCAGATGCAAATCTCCGAATATTGGAGCGGCTTGACAAACTCGTCGGCTTACGCCATGACCAAACAATGGACCTACACCTATTCCACGAATATCGGGGCCTGGACGGTTGGCGACCTGGCTGGCATCGAGGAAACGGAACAGATCACCAATTTAAGCGCAACCAATTACCAGGTCATCAATACGTTCCAATATTCAAACGCCCCGCTGGCATATCAGGTTGTGAACACGTATGAAACGATGGATTGGAGCGCGTGGACCAATGTGGTGCTGGTGACGAACACCGTTGGCACCGGCACTGCCGCCGAAACGACCACCTATACCTACTGGGATCCGGCGACCTTCGGAGCCGGTTCCATGACCTTGGTCCAGTCTATCGTCCATTCCGACGGCTCATGGGTGTACTATGCAGGGTATGATACGAACGGTAACCCGACAGACGTTTATTCCTCGTTTGGCGACGTTCCATTATCCGGCTATTCCAGTGGCAGGGAGACAACGTACACATACGATCCCAATAGCGCCGGCGTTTCGGCTTCGGGTGATAATGGAACCGCTGATCCGTACGTGCCGCGGCGGACCATTCAGGAAATGAACGGCAACGAGGTGTCCCGCAGTTATACGGTGTTCCCATCGGAATACGAACGACTGGACATTCAATGCACTGCCGTGGGCGCGGCATGGAATGCGTCCGGCAATTTGATCACGACGAACGTTTTTTACACCAATGGCCCTGACCAATTTTTATTGCAATCCGTCCTGCGGCCGGATGGCACCATGACGGCCTGCAACTACATCACCAATGCCATCTGCCAGACCAACATTGTTGTCAGCGGCCAACCGGATCCGACCGGCGCTTACGTGCTCGATGGAGTTTCCAATGCGGCGGCCGTGAATATTTTTGGCCAGAATGTTTCCTCCGCCGACTACGATGTCCGGTCCGGGCTGACGCTTTCGCGGGACCTTTATTCAAATTTTGACAGTTTTGACCGCCCCCAACAGGTGACGCATCTGGATGGAACGACTGAATATACCTACTATGCGTGCTGTGGTTTGGACTATACGCTGGACAAGGACGGCGTCACCACCGAATACCTATACGACCCGGACAAACGTCAAATCGGGTATGAAAGGGATAACAATGCCGGTTGGATTGCCTATACAAACCTGCTGGACGCAGCCAGCCGCGCCGTCGGCTCCTATCGTGTCGGCTCGGACAATTCGGTTGTCACCATCAGCCGGTCGGCTTATGATACCGCTGGCGAACTGGTGGCGCGAACCAACGCGTTGGGGGGCGCGACAATTTATACCCATGCCAATAACGGTTCAACCGGGGCGCTCGTTCGTTCAACGGTCTATCCAGATGGCGGTGTTATTACCAACCTGTATTATGTTGATGGTTCGTTGAAAGAGACATTTGGAACAGGGGCGCATGGCAAAGCATACGGTTATGGCTATGGCACGGATGTCAACGGCAATACGTGCTCTTATACAGTTGAAACCAACTTGAGCGCAACGGGCAGCTTGACCGCTGAATGGACGGAAACATTCAGTGACATGGCGGGGCGAACGACGGAAATCCTTTACGCGGACGGCCATTACAGCCAGTCGTTTTACAACGCCCAGGGCCAGCTTGCCAAACAGATTGATCCAGATGGCGTGACCACCCTTTTTCAATATGACGCCAAAGGCAATTTGGCTTATACCGCCGCCGACATGAATCAAAATGGGATTATTGATTTCAGCGGCTCAGACCGAATCACGCAAACAACCAACGACGTGACCACGGACCACGGCGCGACTGTCACCCGCAGCCGCACCTACGTTTGGCTGGACGGCCAATCCACTGGCACGCTGGTTTCAATGGCTGAAAGTTCGGCCAATGGCCTGACCAATTGGCAAACTCGATTCCGGGACACCAGCACGCCCGTCACGACGGAATCCACGACTTCCTATGGCGCCGACAGCCGCACGGCCATTACCGTTGCGCCCGACAATTCTTACATGATCAATGATTATTCTTTTGGCCGGCTGGTTTCGAGCACGCACTTCGATTCCACGGGCGTGCAGATTGGCGGAACGACGTACGGTTACGATCCACAGGGCAGGCAGAACACCATGACCGATGCCCGAAACGGCACGACCACCCTGGTGTATAACAACGCCGACTTGGTGGCGACAAATACCACGCCCAATCCCGGCGACGGTTCGCCGGAATCAACGGTGACAACCTACAACAACATGCTCCAGACAACCGGCGTGACCCAACCCGATGCCACAGTGGTCAACAGCGTTTATTTGCTCACCGGCGAATTGGGACTCCAATACGGCTCCCGCACCTATCCGGTGGCATACAGCTACGATTATGCCGGGCGGATGCAGACGATGACCAATTGGAGCGATTACGCCGGCAATTCCGGCGCGCGGGTGACCACCTGGACGTATGATCCGTATCGCGGCTTCCTGACCAACAAAACCTACGCTGGCGGCACTGACGGGCCATCCTACACGTACACGGGGGCGGGCCGTTTGAAGACGCGCGTTTGGGCGCGCGGCATCACCACCACATATTCTTACGGGACGGGCGGCGATTTGACGAATGTCAGCTACAGCGACGGGGTGACGCCCTCCGTCGGGTATGCCTACGACCGGCTGGACCGGCAAAACTCGATCACTTGGACCAACATCACCGATGCCCTGACCTATAATCTGGCCAATCAATTACAGATTGAATCGTTCTCCGGGGGCATCTTGAACGGCTTGTCGGTGACCAACGGCTACGATTCTTACTTGCGGCGCACGATGCTGGCCGCGTTGTCCGGCAGTTCCCAACTTCTCTCCGCGACATACGGTTACGACAATGCCTCGCGCCTGGCGAGCGTGACGGATGGCAACAACAACTCAGCCACGTATTCGTATCTTGCCAATTCGCCATTGGTGAGCCAGATTACGTTCAAACAAAGCGGATTGACGCGGATGACGACGACAAAACAATGGGATTATCTGAACCGGTTGACGCAGATTTCCTCTGCGCCGAGTGCTGCGTACACTTCGCCGCTGACGTTCAATTACAATTACAACCCGGCAAACCAGCGCACAAAGGACACGCTGGCCGACGGGAGCTATTGGATTTACGGCTACGATTCTTTGGGACAGGTCACCAATGGTTGCAAGTATTTCTCCACGGGCACCCCGGTTCCCGGACAGCAATTTGATTACACGTTTGACACGATTGGCAACCGGACGCAGACGGAGGCCGGTGGCGACACCAATGGCGCGAACCTGCGCGTGGCCAATTATTACGCGAACAATCTCAATCAGATCACGAATCGGGACGTGCCTGGATACGTGGACGTGATGGGTGCGAGCGATTTGCCGTTTACCAATGTGCCGACCGTGAACGGCCAGGCCGCCTACCGCAACCAGGAATATTTCCGGCAGCAGATAACGGCCAACAACAGTGCTTCGGCACTTTGGACGAACATCACGGTAACGGGAGGCCAGACGATAACGGGGAACGTGTATGTCGCAAGGGAACCTGAAGTGTTCGCTTACGATGCGGACGGGAACCTGACGAATGACGGCCGCTGGGCCTACACTTGGGACGGAGAGAATCGGCTGACAAAGATGGTTGTCAACACGAATGTGGGGCCGCAATACACGCTGACCTTTGCGTATGACCCGAAGAGCCGGAGAATCCAGAAGGTCGCGGCGACCAATGGCGTCACGATTTATACGGACAACTTCCTTTACGACGGATGGAATCTGATCGCCATTTTGAATTCAGCCTTTAGCCTTCAGAATTCGTTTCTGTGGGGCAATGATTTGAGCAGTTCGCAACAGGGGGCTGGCGGCGTGGGCGGATTGTTGGAAGTCTCCTATCATGGATCGTCAACGACGAATTGTTTTCCGGCGTTTGACGGCAACGGGAACGTGATGGCACTGGTGAATGCAGCGGATGGAACACCGGCGGCCAATTATGATTACGGCCCCTTTGGCGAGCCGATACGCATGACTGGAGCAATGGCGAAATCGAATCCCTTCCGGTTCTCAACTAAATATGATGATGACGAATCGGATTTGCTCTATTATGGGTATCGGTATTACAAGCCGGCAACGGGAACATGGCCAAATAAAGACCCGAAGGATGAACTCGGAAACAAGGCGCTTCACCCAGTATATGTGCCCCGCTATATGCCACAATATCTGTTTAATCTCCTTTTGCGAGAGATTGAAATGCGGCCTGCTTTGGCCGATGCTACCCGGGGTGAAATGATGAGCAAACCAGGCTCACCGACAAAGATATGGGCGATGAACAATTTTTCAGCGTTCGGAGATTCTCTTTCTGGCAATGATCAAAATTTGCTAAACGTCTTAGCCGGTAACTCACGAAACGACAATCAATCAGATGAAGGAGATAACAGCAATCTCTACGCATTTGTTGGTAATGATCCATTGGCACATTTTGACCCTGACGGTCAACGTTGGGCGGACCTCAAAAACGGCTACTGCGAATACCTGTGCGCAAACCTGGGTTGGCCATTGTCTAACGGTTATTACTGGGGTGTTTTAATTATGGCGAACAACTGTAACTATTGCTCTCGATCAGGATGGATATACGTTGGGCCTGTGCCAACTATAATCCCCTATATCTATGTTTTTGTGCCATGTCCGATTGTCTGTATATGAGGCAAGACGCTTGGAAATTTATCTTGCGCCATGTTTTGGAAGTATGCGTTTATGAATAAACTGGGCACACTCTTTATTCCAGGCATCATCATCGCAGTAGGGGTTGGCATTTATGTGTTCAAATGCTTTGGCAAACATGCACAAGGGATGATCGAGTTGATTCTATTTTGGCTTGCCTTATGTTTAGCTGTTTATGTGTTGGCACTCTTGTTAAATATTATAATTTTCGCGCCAGTTTACAGGTGTTTTTCAAAGCTAATTTTAAGGAGGAAAGATAAAAAAACGGAAAAATAAACATAAACGGTTCTTGAAATTGGCAACTGAACTTCCCCCTACGCTGGCGCGTGCTGACATGGCGGCTGCGATCCGCCTTCGCTGCGCTACGGCGCGACAAGAAGGCCAGCCGCCACGCCATCACGCCCCAGCTTCGCCCCAAAGACAAAATCAGTCTGCCCGTGGCGTCGTTCGTCGCGCTGTCCGGGCGAGACGGGACGCTTTCTAATTGGAATGTCTCACCCGGTCATCGCGCCGAGCCGCCCCCACCGGCAGCACAGGCAACGACCGTCCCGCTCTGCGGTGACTGCTAAAATTGGTTCGCTATCGCTCAAAGGAAATTACGAATCGCGCGCAAGGGAGGACGTGCTCCCGCCTTCGCTCGGAGCTACGGCGAGGCGAGTCGTGGTGTCGGCCAGGGTCGCGTCGGCACGTCCTGTGCGGGAATGCGCCCTACCGCTCGAAATAAAAAACAGGTTTGCTTGCTCAGATAAGAGTCACATTGTGCAACATAAAACTGGCCGCGAGGAAAAGGCAACGGGCGGCCTGGCAGCGGGGGACCCCGCGAGACCCCGCTGCCACCGTTTTATGATGCACAATGTGTTCTTATCTTACGTTGAAGGGGTCAGTTAATGATATTGTATTATTTTATTGACGGATTGGGGAGGGGGCGGGATAGGATATGGGCGTGGCTCGGAAACTGCGGCTACGATTCCGATTTGCGGCGCACGGAGTTGGCCGCGTTGTCCGGCAGTTCCCAACTTCTCTCCGCGACATACGGTTACGACAATGCCTCGCGCCTGGCGAGCGTCACGGATGGGAACGACAATTCGGCGACATATTCTTATGTTGCCAATTCGCCATTGGTGAGCCAGATTACGTTCAAAGAAAGCGGCCTGACGCGGATGACAACGACCAAACAATGGGATTATCTGAACCGGTTGACGCAGATTTCCTCTGCGCCAGGTGCCGCCTACACTTCCCCATTGACGTACAATTACAACTATAATTCTGCCAATCAACGCACGAAGGACACGCTGGCCGATGGTTCCTATTGGATTTATGCCTACGATTCCTTGGGCCAAGTGACCAATGGCTGCAAATATTTCTCCACGGGCACGCCGGTTCCCGGCCAGCAATTTGATTACACGTTCGACACCATTGGCAACCGGACGCAGACGGAGGCCGGCGGCGACACGAATGGCGCGAACCTGCGCGTGGCCAATTATTACGCGAATAACCTGAACCAAATCACCAATCGGGACATTCCGCCGTATGTGGACATCATGGGCGCGAGCATCCTGACCAACACTGTGACCGTCAATGGGCAGACGGCATATCGGAACCAGGAGTATTTCCGAGAACAGTTGCCGGCGAACAACAGCGCGTCGGCGTTGTGGACGAATATCATGGTTTCTGGCGGGCAAAATGTGACTGGGAACGTGTATGTCGCAAGGGAACCTGAAGTGTTCGCTTACGATGCGGACGGGAACCTGACGAATGACGGCCGCTGGGCCTACACTTGGGACGGAGAGAATCGGCTGACAAAGATGGTTGTCAACACGAATGTGGGGCCGCAATACACGCTGACCTTTGCGTATGACCCGAAGAGCCGGAGAATCCAGAAGGTCGCGGCGACCAATGGCGTCACGATTTATACGGACAATTTCCTTTACGACGGATGGAATCTGATCGCCATTTTGAATTCAGCCTTTAGCCTTCAGAATTCGTTTCTGTGGGGCAATGATTTGAGCAGTTCGCAACAGGGGGCTGGCGGCGTGGGCGGATTGTTGGAAGTCTCCTATCATGGATCGTCAACGACGAATTGTTTTCCGGCGTTTGACGGCAACGGGAACGTGATGGCACTGGTGAATGCGGCGGATGGAACACCGGCGGCCAATTATGATTACGGCCCCTTTGGCGAGCCGATACGCATGACTGGAGCAATGGCGAAATCGAATCCCTTCCGGTTCTCAACTAAATATGATGATGACGAATCGGATTTGCTGTATTATGGGTATCGCTATTACAAGCCGTCAACTGGGACGTGGCCAAGCAGGGATCCATTACGTGAAAGTGCATTTGCCGCCCTTAATAATTTGTTTGGTGCGGATAATGACACAAGTGAGTATTTGTTCGCAAAGGATAATTCTATATATAATATTGATTTACTTGGTGATGATGTATGGAATGGATTTACCTGTTACTCATCATATAACTGTCAGAAGAATAGGCCAATTAGTAACTATAACACCTCTGGCAAGCCCAATATGGACGGAGGGGCAATCTGTGGTGCCAGCACTCTGGGAACCACGGCTTGGGTGACACATACTTCGGCTTGCGCAAACCAGCCATGGATTTTTGGCTGGTGTTATAATTGTTCAAAGAAAACATTGCACTTCGCATGTCAATTTAAGTGTTCCAAGGGAACTGCCGTAGGCGGAGGATATGGTTACTGGTGGGTTTCGACCGGCACAAGCAAATTAATTTCAGGATGTAAATGAAATATCTCCGCGCAGCAATATGGATTGCCATACTGGTAATTGTTATTTATGCCTGTTATGGAATCAGCGTTGGCTATGTTCAAAAAAGAGCATTGCAAATGCGCTTCGAAGATGTGGAAATGCTAGCTAACGCCTACAAGACTTTATCAATATCAAATCAATCACTGACAATGGATGATTTAATTTCGGAAATTAATCGACGAGGGTTTAAGCTAAACAATCCAATACCATTAAATAGACATTTACCATGTTATAAAGTTGCGGCAAGCAGCGTAAATTTAAATGATGCTGCTACAATAATTATTGAAGAGACTGATAATGTTAATGCAAAGAATAGAGTAATGGCATTTTCTGATGGCGCTATAAGTGTAGAAAATAAATAATTGAACTAGTGAACTTTACACGCCGACCAACGCGCTGGGATTTACGAATTACGATTGGCGATTGCCGAATGTGAGTGATGGGAACAACAATCCCGCAACGTATTCGTATCTTGCCAATTCGCCATTGGTGAGCCAGATTACGTTCAAACAAAGCGGCCTGACGCGGATGACGACGACAAAACAATGGGATTATCTGAACCGGTTGACGCAGATTTCCTCTGCGCCAAGCGCCGCCTACACTTCCCCATTGACGTACAATTACAACTATAATTCTGCCAATCAACGCACGAAGGACACGCTGGCCGATGGTTCCTATTGGATTTATGGCTACGATTCCTTGGGCCAAGTGACCAATGGTTGCAAATATTTCTCCACGGGCACGCCGGTTCCCGGACAGCAGTTTGATTACATGTTACGCACTTTTTTGACATCGTAAAAACGGCCAAATTGGGGTCGTAGGTTTTTTGGAACTTTTTCCACACTGACATCGTAATTTGTGGCCGAATAGCCACGCTCTGATCGTAAGGTTGTGATCCGGCTGGTTCATTTTCGGATTTTCAGGCGTTCCGGGATTTTTTCACCACACTGACATCGCAAGCGGCGGCTTCCGGCTGGATTCCCACACTGGCATCGTAAGGGCCGATTTTTGCCGTTGCAGCGGCTTTTGGCCGGACTGACATCGTAAGGTGACGACGCCAGCGGTGTTATCAAGTGCCGGTGATGTGGCGCATGGCATCATGGAAAGACAGGCCGAGGACCTGGACGTGGAAGTCAATGGCGTTGCCGGCCAGATTGCGTTGGGGCCAGCGCCAGTAACTGTCCTTGACGATGAGACCAGGATAGGCGGGCAAGCTAAAATTGCCCGCCTCCCGCTCCACGAGTTGGAGACCGCGCTTTTCGAGCAACGGAACCAGCGGGGCGAGCCGGGCGGCGCGGATTTGCTCACGCGACCACCGAGTGCGATTCGGGGAGGGGGTTGTCATAATCTTTTCGCCAGTGGGGTTGGATGAGGACGTGGTTGACCTGCTTGAGATCCACGAAGCGGGTCTGGTCGCGGACGGCCTCGATGAGTGAACCCAGGCAGAGGTTGCGGGTGCGGCGCAGGAGACCTTCGCCGGAGCGGACGATGAGCGCCAGCGCTTCCGGGGTGAAAGTGTTATGACCCAGGCCGGCGCGATCCAGTTGATCCAGGATAAATTGTTCAACGGTTTCGGGAGCCAGGCGTGAGAGCAGCGCCGAGTAAGTGACACGGGAGCGGATTTCCTCATTGATGGACAGCGAGAGTGATTGCAACAGCGGCGGCTGGCCGATGAGCGCCAGACAGTGCGAGCGCGGGAAGTCTTCGCAGAGCAGGCGGAGTTTGCGCAGAGAGTCCGGTGGCATGAGGTGGGCGTCGTCAATGATGGGCACGAGCATTTTGCCGGCGCGATGGACGCTGAAGGCCTGTTGCACCAGGAGGCGTTCGCAGTGATGGTCGCGACCTTCAAACTCGATCTGAAAGGCTTCACACAAAATACGGAGGGTATTGTGGTAAGTGTGCAGCGTGCGGTTGACGACCGGCGTGATCATGCGTTTGGGGTCGTGCTGGAGCAGCGCCTGTTTCAAAACGCTTTTGCCGGTGCCCGGTTCACCCAGCACCAGACACAAGCCGCCTTGCTGGGCGTGGACGCGGAGGATGTCGAAGATTTCCTGCTGGTGGGCCAGCAGCGTGACGGCTTCAGGGTCGAAAGGATTGCGTTGGAGGCCAAAGTGGGAGCGGATCATAGGATTTACGATTTGGGATTTACGATTGACGATTGAAGCGTGAAGGGGTCAGTTAATGATATTGTATTATTTTATTGACGGATTGGGGAGGGGCGGGATAGGATCTGGGCGTGGCTCGGAAACTGCGCATTCAATATCCCGGGGCGATTTATCATGCTGTCCGGTCGTAGCCTCGGCGAAGCCGGATGATGAATCGCGGTGACCGGCGCGAGGCCATCTTTGCCGACGAGGCGGATCGGCGGAGGTTTTTGGAGACCCTCGCGGAGGCGTGCCAGAAGACCGGCTGGCAGGTGCATGCCTATTGCCTGATGAGCAACCACTTTCACTTGGTGGTGGAAACCCCCCAGCCCAATTTGGTGCTCGGAATGAAGTGGTTGCTGGGCACTTATACCAGCCGGTACAACCGGCGGCACAAGGAATTCGGACACTTGTTCAGCGGTCGGTACAAGGCCCTGGTGGTGGACGGGAGCGGGGACGGTTATCTCAAGACGGCCTGTGACTACGTGCATTTGAACCCGGTGCGGGCCAAATTGATGAAGGCGGATCAAGCTTTGGAGGCATTTGCCTGGAGCAGCTATCGGTGGTATCTGAGTGGGCCCTCGCGCCGACCGTCCTGGCTGCGGGTGGACCGGCTGCTGGGGGAGTGGGGCGTTCCCAAGGACAGCATTGCGGGGAGGCGTGAGTTTGCGGAGCGGATGGAGTGGCGGCGGGGGGAGAACGCAGGGGAGGAATTCAAGCCGATGAAGCGGGGCTGGTGCCTGGGGCGGGAGGAGTTTCGGCGGGAGTTGCTGGAGCAGGTGAGCACGCCGGCCGGTCCGAGCCATTTCGGCGAGGCGATGCAGGAGGCGGCGCAGGCCCGGGCGGAGCGGATGGTGAAGGAGGGACTCCAGCGTTTAAGGTGGAGCGAGGCCGATTTGAGGGGGCGGCGCAAGGGCGAACCGGGGAAGGTGAAGTTGGCGCGCGCCTTGCGGGCAAACACGACGATGCCGCTGGCATGGATTGCGGAGCGGCTGAACATGGGTGGTCGCGGATATCTAGCCTGGCTACTGGGACAGGGCGCAAAAACCAAACGCCCGCAATCAAATGATCAAGCCATGTTGAAAATATGACAATATCATTAACTGACCCGAATGGCCCTTAGATAAGGCGTAAATCAATGAAATACAGCCAGTTACAATCGCACTTAAAACTCGCTCCTTCATGTGCCGCCTGCGGCCGGTCGGACTGAGCGCGGAGCAAGAAAGCGTTTGATTTTGCTGGCTTTGCCGACATCCATTGCGGTAAAAGCTTTCCGATTCCCGCGGTTTTCAATGAAAACCGCCATTTTGTTGAGCCTTATCTAAGGGCCATTCTTAACTGACCCCTTTATGACCTATAATCTGGCCGGCCAATTGCAGGTCGAATCGTTCGCCGGGCGGGCCGTTAAACGGCCTTTCTGTGACCAACGGCTACGACCAATTCATGCGCCGGACGAATCTCGTGGCGTTGGATTCCAGCAGCCCTTTGCTCCAGCAATCCTTCGGCTACGACAACGCTTCCCGCTTGCAAATGGTGAGCGATGGCAACAACAATTCGGCGACATATTCTTATGTTGCCAATTCGCCATTGGTGAGCCAGATTGTGTTCAAACAAAGCGGATTGACGCGGATGACGACGACAAAACAATGGGATTATCTGAACCGGCTGACGCAGATTTCCTCTGCGCCGAGTGCTGCGTACACTTCGCCGCTGACGTTCAATTACAATTACAACCCGGCAAACCAGCGCACAAAGGACACGCTGGCCGATGGTTCCTATTGGATTTATGCCTACGATTCCTTGGGCCAAGTGACCAATGGCTGCAAATATTTCTCCACGGGCACGCCGGTTCCCGGCCAGCAATTTGATTACACGTTCGACACCATTGGCAACCGGACTCAGACCATGTCTGGTGGCGACACGAATGGAGCAAACCTTCGTGTGGCCAATTATTACGCGAATAACCTGAACCAAATCACAAATCGAGACGTTCCGGCTTATGCGGACATTATGGGCGCAAGCATTCTGACCAACACGGTGACGGTCAATGGTCAGACTGCATATCGCAACCAGGAGTATTTCCGGCAGCAGCTGCCGGCGAACAACAGTTCTTCCGCACTATGGACGAACATCATTGTGGCTGGCGGGTTGGCTGTGACGGGGAACGTGTATGTGGCGCGGGAGCCGGAGGTGTTCAAATACGACGCGGATGGGAACCTGACGAATGACGGGCGCTGGGCTACACATGGGATGGCGAGAATCGGCTGACGAAAATGACGGTCAACACAAACGTGGGGCCGCAATACACCCTGACGTTTGCGTATGATCCCAAAGGCCGGAGAATCCAGAAGGTGGTGGTTACGAACGGAGTGACGATCTACACGGACAATTTCCTTTATGATGGATGGAACCTGATCGCCGTTTTGAATTCTTCCTTTAGCCTTCAGAATTCGTTTCTGTGGGGCAATGATTTGAGCGGTTCGCCTCAGGGCGCCGGGGGAGTGGGCGGCCTTTTGGAGGTAAGCTATCACGGCAGCTCAACGACGACGAATTGTTTCCCTGTTTATGATGGCAACGGGAATGTCATGGCCCTGGTCAATGCGGCGGATGGAACACTCGCGGCCAATTACGATTTCGGCCCCTTCGGTGAACTCATCCGTGCCACTGGGCCGATGGCGAAGGTGAATCCGTTCCGTGAAGGCACCAAATTTTACGATGAGGAGACCGACATGGCTTACTATGGGTATCGGTTCTACAACCCATCAACAGGGAGATGGTTGAGCCGGGACCCGATTGACGAGGCCAGCTTCCGCCAAAGCTACTTGAAGACAGTGAGTACTGATGAGCGAAATTGGTTGGAAGTCCAGATGCCCGATGGCAACGAATTCGTTTTGGTTCAAAACGACCCTATTGACAATTATGACGTTAATGGACTGTTGGATCCCGGAACGTGCGTCAAAGGAACCGTGGTTGTGGTCGGAGGAGCAGCCGGAGTGGGGGCGGCAATTGCTGCTTTGCCTGTCGAGGCGATTGTTTTAGGGGTTGTGATAGTTGGCGAAGGCGCCGTCATCACATACGAAATTTGCCATAAACCGAAATGCGGGACGTGCAAGCCATGTATTCCACCCACTGGAACCAAAGCGATCAAGCGAACGGATTACCCGCCCAGCAAACCGCACGGCCCGATCCCGACACCTCATAGCCACATAGTGCAAGTAAACCAATCACCTTATCCAGCCTGCAAATGCTTCTGGAATGACGCTAATCCGGCTGTAGTGCCGGGTGTTCCTTCCTTGCCGCCTTTGTCTCAATTTCCTAATCCGCCCGGTGGCGGAGGACCAGCTAATTAACGCATTGTGCAGAGGCGCGCTTTCTGCTGCTTGCCCGTAATCCAATCATGAACGACGAAGACATCGAAGTTGATACCGGAACTTGCCGATTGGAATGGCGGCACCGGAATCACTCTGGAGGCGTGGATAAGCGGCGTCGGCAGATTCGATCACGCACTCGGCTATTCTACTATCTTCTGGCCGAGTTTTATCGAGTACGAATCCTGCGTTTTTCGCGCGATTCCTGATCGTGAAGCATACCAACAATGGATGAAAAGCACGGACGGAGAGCGCACAAAAGTGGAGGCCAGCGATGAATCATGTGCATCTGATTGACTTGTTCACCGGTTCAGAGCACCAACCAAACAGGGCGTTGCTTTTGCGTTTAGGGCAGATCATGAAAGAGGCGTGGTCCTGCAAACTTGCACGGGACTTCCCAACCAGGCGTTTTGAAGTTCCTTTTTTCTCGGACGCTGAAAATCTGACCGATCTTGAGTTGACCTTCTATCAGTATCCGGGTCCGAAAGCGGCGTCGTAAACCCTTGATTTTTGGTTTATTCCAGGCTTTTCCAGCCTTTTCCAGGTTAATCGCGTCATCCCTTGGCGATGGGCGTGATGCCGATGAAGGCGACGTAGGGCTGTTTGCGCTCCAGTTCGGCGTAGCGTTTGGGCAGGATGCGGACGGCGGCGAGGTTGTTTTCCTGGAGCCGGTCGGCCAGGGGGCTGAGGCGCCAGCTGTTACGCACTTTTTTGACATCGTAAAAACGGCCAAATTGGGGTCGTAGGTTTTTTGGAACTTTTTCCACACTGACATCGTAATTTGTGGCCGAATAGCCACGCTCTGATCGTAAGGTTGTGATCCGGCTGGTTCATTTTCGGATTTTCAGGCGTTCCGGGATTTTTTCACCACACTGACATCGCAAGCGGCGGCTTCCGGCTGGATTCCCACACTGGCATCGTAAGGGCCGATTTTTGCCGTTGCAGCGGCTTTTGGCCGGACTGACATCGTAAGGTGACGACGCCAGCGGTGTTATCAAGTGCCGGTGATGTGGCGCATGGCATCATGGAAAGACAGGCCGAGGACCTGGACGTGGAAGTCAATGGCGTTGCCGGCCAGATTGCGTTGGGGCCAGCGCCAGTAACTGTCCTTGACGATGAGACCAGGATAGGCGGGCAAGCTAAAATTGCCCGCCTCCCGCTCCACGAGTTGGAGACCGCGCTTTTCGAGCAACGGAACCAGCGGGGCGAGCCGGGCGGCGCGGATTTGCTCACGCGACCACCGAGTGCGATTCGGGGAGGGGGTTGTCATAATCTTTTCGCCAGTGGGGTTGGATGAGGACGTGGTTGACCTGCTTGAGATCCACGAAGCGGGTCTGGTCGCGGACGGCCTCGATGAGTGAACCCAGGCAGAGGTTGCGTGAAGGTGAAGGGGTCAGTTAATGATATTGTATTATTTTATTGACGGATTGGGGAGGGGGCGGGATAGGATATGGGCGTGGCTCGGAAACTGCGCATTCAATATCCCGGGGCGATTTATCACGCCTGTCCGGTCGTAGCCTCGGCGAAGCCGGATGATGAATCGCGGTGACCGGCGCGAGGCCATCTTTGCCGACGAGGCGGATCGGCGGAGGTTTTTGGAGACCCTCGCGGAGGCGTGCCAGAAGACCGGCTGGCAGGTGCATGCCTATTGCCTGATGAGCAACCACTTTCACTTGGTGGTGGAAACCCCCCAGCCCAATTTGGTGCTCGGAATGAAGTGGTTGCTGGGCACTTATACCAGCCGGTACAACCGGCGGCACAAGGAATTCGGACACTTGTTCAGCGGTCGGTACAAGGCCCTGGTGGTGGACGGGAGCGGGGACGGTTATCTCAAGACGGCCTGTGACTACGTGCATTTGAACCCGGTGCGGGCCAAATTGATGAAGGCGGATCAAGCTTTGGAGGCATTTGCCTGGAGCAGCTATCGGTGGTATCTGAGTGGGCCCTCGCGCCGACCGTCCTGGCTGCGGGTGGACCGGCTGCTGGGGGAGTGGGGCGTTCCCAAGGACAGCATTGCGGGGAGGCGTGAGTTCCAAGGACTGCATTGCGGGGAGGCGTGAGTTTGCGGAGCGGATGGAGTGGCGGCGGGGGGAGAACGCAGGGGAGGAATTCAAGCCGATGAAGCGGGGCTGGTGCCTGGGGCGGGAGGAGTTTCGGCGGGAGTTGCTGGAGCAGGTGAGCACGCCGGCCGGTCCGAGCCATTTCGGCGAGGCGATGCAGGAGGCGGCGCAGGCCCGGGCGGAGCGGATGGTGAAGGAGGGACTCCAGCGTTTAAGGTGGAGCGAGGCCGATTTGAGGGGGCGGCGCAAGGGCGAACCGGGGAAGGTGAAGTTGGCGCGCGCCTTGCGGGCAAACACGACGATGCCGCTGGCATGGATTGCGGAGCGGCTGAACATGGGTGGTCGCGGATATCTAGCCTGGCTACTGGGACAGGGCGCAAAGACCAAACGCCCGCAATCAAATGATCAAGCCATGTTGAAAATATGACAATATCATTAACTGACCCCTTTATAACCGAAGCCCCTCGACGTGAGCGCGATGGCAAGAATGCGGACGTGTTGTGACGTAGATTGATTCATATTTGTAGTGATTAAGCGGTTAATTTTGTGTAACGGAGGGCGATATCCGAAAGGGTTTGCTGTCTTTTCGGATCAGGTCTCCCATTTTTCCGGAAGGAAGGTATCTTTGCCCGTAAGATCATCGAACTCCTGGTCAAAACTATCGTCATCGGCAATGGCGAAATCACACTAAATCTCTGCTATTTGTCCAATTTTGAACAAATGACAGATGGGCAACGCATCTTGTCCGCGACGCCATCGCGTCCCGCGCGCTGCGCATCATTGCAAAAAATCCCCTTGCAGTACCCGCATCAAATCGTTGACCGCCAGCATCAATTCCCCGCGCCGTTCGGCTCCGGTTTCGTCGGTCAGCTCAATGGGACCGCTCATCGTTTGGGCGTAACGTTTGGTCAACGCCAGGATCCTCGTTCCGCTCCCCGGATAAGCGCAGCAACTCTTTCACCCTTCCAGCAAGGACCTTGGCGGCGGAAATCTTTCTTAACGCCGTATCCGCCCCCATTTCACGTGCCTCAACTTTCTTCAACAGCCCGCATTCGAATAAACGGCAGCGTTTGGGCCGGCCTTCGTAAATCTGGCACAGCGTCCCGTCAAAGCAGGCGCATGGCTGCGCAAAGGCAATCTTGGTTTTGCCCTTTTTGTGAAGGGACAATCCAAGCTTTTCAAGCCGCTTGGCATCGTCGCCCGCGCGTAATTCAACGTCCGCGAACAGTGTGCTGTCGCAGCACAGGCCGCAGTTTGGACAGAGTTGGTCCACGCCGTTCATCGCCACAAATGTTTCGGATATTTCCGCTGCAATTCGGATTTGATTTTGGGGTAATGTTCGCGCCAGAAATTCGCCAGGTCCTGCGTTACCTGGATCGGTTTCATTCCCGGTGTCAAAATATGCGCGGTAACCGGCACGCGCCCCATGGCGATGCGCGGCGTCTGGTTCACGTCGTAAAGCTCCTGAATCCGCAATGAGATGAAAGGCGATTTGCCCGTTTCGTAACTGACCTTCGGCGTGCGGCCATTCGGCAGCAACAGTCTTTCTGGCGCGTGCTTGTCCAACAATTCGCCTTGCAATTGGGATAACCAGGACATAACGAGTGGTTTGATCTCCCGTTCCTTGATATCTTTGTAACTTACCGCCCCATGACAAAGTTGTCCGATCACGTGAGCTTTGTCGTCATCGGTAAACGGCGGCAATTGCAATTCAGGACAGTTCGTGCAGAGAAAATTCAGGCGGGCGAGCCATTGCTCAACCGAATGGTCCCAATTCGGCAGCGGCAAGTGGCCCGCCAGGATTTCTTCGGACAATATTCTCGCGGCGGCATCCGCCGGCGCCGGGTCAACGCGCTTCGCCGAAAGAGCCAGGCCCCGAAATTTCAAAAGTTCCGCGGCAACCACGCGCTTTTGCGTGGAATCAAATTGCACGCGCAATTCGGATTCCAAATCTTCCGGGAATAATTCGCGCAACCAGTCCTGCTCAATCGCGGTCGCCAATGAGAGAATGGTGTTTACCTCCTTGTCCCGCCCTTCCACCTCGCGGATCTCGGCGGCAACCAATAAATCCTTTTGTTGCACGACGCTTTCGCGCGCCAGGACACCGCGCCGGTTGTGGACCAATTCGCACCGCAAAGTTCCCTGGTCCAGGCGGCGGGCGACGCGGTCGGAAAAACCAATAAGAACGCACTTCTGCAATGCCTCGTCTTTGACCTCGTGCGGCTGGGCGTCGAGGCCCTCGCGTTCGGCGATCCGAAGAAATTGTTCGAGCAACGGCCCCACCTGCCGCGCGGTGACGGCGTGGATGCCTAGTTTGCGGCAGGCGTCCATGCGAAATTGATTTTTGGCGGCGTAGCTCCATGCGCGCATCAGGATCCAAAAATCCGAGGAGGCTTTTTCGCCGAGCAAATCTTCCCTGAGACCGGCGGTGGCCTTGTCCACGTTTCGCAACAGCAGGTCGCGCCCCTGGGTCAGGGCGGCGACCAGGGCGGCCTGATACACGCAACCGTATTCCCGGGCGGCCAGCAACATCCGCGAATACCGGGGATGGAGCGGAAACGCCAGCATCTTGCGGCCGACCGCGGCGATGGCGCCGTGCTTGTCGAGCGCGCCGAGGTCATGCAGCAATTCTTCCGCGTGGGTCAGCGAAATTTCATCCGGCTTTTCCAGCCACCGGAACTTCCGCAAATCGGCGATCCCGGCCGCTTTGAGCGTCAGCACCACCTCCGCCAAATCGAGCCGCCGGATTTCCGGCAGTTCCTGCGGCGGCCGATGCGAATGCTCCTCGCGCGACCATAATCGCATGCAAATGCCCGGCGCCGT
Organism: uncultured Verrucomicrobiae bacterium; assembly: GCA_963755515.1. Lineage (GTDB taxonomy): Bacteria > Verrucomicrobiota > Verrucomicrobiia > Limisphaerales > UBA11358 > UBA11358. The sequence continues at coordinate 91,016 of CAVWKA010000020.1, forward strand.
CCGTCCCGCGCGCCCGGTGCGCTGGTCGGCGGAGGACTGCGAAACGCGCTCGATCATCAGGGTGTTGATGCCGCGGTGGGCATCGTATCGCGCGATCCGCGCCAGGCCGGAATCAATCACCAGCCGGACCCCGTCAATCGTCAGCGACGTTTCGGCGACATTTGTCGCAACCACGACCTTGCGCTGCTCATAACGCGCCACGGCGGCGTCTTGCAACTTCGGCTCCAGTTCACCGTGCAACGGCAGCAGGATAAATCCCTTGGATTCTGAGGTGTGGCGGATGGCCTCAATCGTCTGTGAAATCTCAAATCCGCCGGGCATGAATACCAGGGCATCCCCTTCACCGCCTGAATTCACATAGCTGGAAAATGCCTCGGCGGCTTGTTCCCAGATCGGACGCTTATCGTTGTAAGATGGCTGCGCCGTGTACTCGATTTCGACCGGGAATACGCGGCCCTCGGATGAAAGCGTGACGCATGGCTTTAAGTAATTTTCCAGTTCGCCGGCATTCAGCGTCGCGGACATGACGACGAGATGCAAGTCGGCGCGAAACTGCTCCTGCAGATCGAGCGCGCGGGCCAGGGTGATATCGCCGTAGAGATGCCGTTCGTGAAATTCATCAAAAATCAAAACCGAAACGCCGCGCAGTTTAGGGTCTTCAATCATCTGGCGCAGCAGGACGCCTTCCGTAACGAACCGGATTTTTGTTTTGGCCGACGTGACATTTTCAAACCGGATTTGATAGCCGACTTCCTCGCCCAGCTTGACGCCAAGCTCCTGCGCGACACGCGCGGCCAGCAGGCGGGCCGCCAGGCGGCGCGGCTGCAGGATGGCCACCTGGCCCTCGCCCAGAAAACCGTGCCGCAACAGCATCTGCGGGACCTGCGTGGACTTTCCCGATCCGGTCGGCGCGGACAAAATCAATCGCCGGTCGGATTTCACGCGCGAAATGATTTCGCCTTCGATTTCGTAAATGGGCAGACGTTCAGCCATTGGAGCGGTTATCTTAGCAGCTAAAGAAGATCGGGAAAAATCAAAACGCTTTAATGCCGGCAATTCAATGTCATTTCGGGCGCTTCCGCTCTCGCTTTGCGTCTTGGAGTGCGGTGGCTGGCGGAGAACAGGGCTGACACCGCTTTCGAGATGCGACCCGCTGCCGCACTTCAGAGTTTGCCGAAATTTACAGGTGCCTTCCCCACTGCGCTTTCATTTCCGGCGCTTCACTCCTCTCAGACAAGTTTGATTTTTTCATCATCCAATGTCCCTTGGATGGTTTCAATCAATTCCCGGATGCATTGCGCGTCGGCTTTCCGATGGCCGTGACTGGATAGTGGGTCCGTGCCGCCGGATGATTCAATTATAATATCCGACCAGAAGATGCCGGTTTTGATATGGACCGACGCCACCTTGGACAGGCTGATGCTCATTTCATCCTTGCTGAACCACGAGCGTTTACGCCGGATGATCGCCTTGTCCGTGATTTCGATGACCGTGGGAAACAGGAAATTCCCGCGTGTCCAGCGGCTGGCCTGAAACGTCTCCGGTGGCATGAAGGGAATTTAATCCGCAATTCGTTTCAGGCAAGAGGCAAAATCCATCAAATCCGCTTCTCATCGGCGTCAATAAAGTCCACGAAATTCGTGATGTCCGCCCGGTGGGCCATGCCGGCCTGTTCCTTGCGCATTTTCAATCGCGCCGCCGCCTCGGCGTCGCCGGGGCGCGGGCGGTTCAACATGTCCTGCCAATGCGCTTCTTTTTCGGCCGCTGTTTTTTTAACGTTGCGGCGCGCCCAATCGCAGACCTGGCCGTCGGTGAGCGAGTCTTTCACCACGTCAACCATTTGCTCGTGCGTGACGCCCGCATTCTTGAGCCAGAAACCGTCAAAGCCTGTGCCGAGATTTCCCGTGTAATCGGAATGCAATTTGCCCGCCAGATGCAGGCGGATTTTGTCAACGTAACGCGGCAGATGGTGCCAACCGTCCATCATCTCGCGCGGGCTGCGGGGATAGATAATGTCGCTCATGGCCGGTATAATAGTTCAACCGGTTTTAAATGTCACCAGGAGTAGTGTACTGTATAGGTGACGACTTTTTCGGCATTCGGTTCCACTTGCGCGCGAAATTCAATCGTCCGCGCGTCGGTCTTGGTGAACGGGTCCGAAAATGAGGTAATGTCCCAATTGTTCCAGCGATATAAATGCTCGACGACGCGGATTTCCACAGCCTCGGTCTTGTGGTTGCGCAATTTAATTTCGAACGACTCGTCCGCCCGGTGATTGTTTGTGTCCACGCGAAAATTCGTCCGGCGGCGCTCGCCGACGAGGTCGAAGGCGTTGCCTGTTTTCAGGCGGATGGTTTCATCGGCCGGCGTATGGTCAATTTGGTCTTCGCCGACAAATTCCAATTGACCGTCGCTGTCGCGGCGATAGAAGCGCACTTTTCCCGCCGGCAACGGCATGCCCAGGTGGTTGGTCTTCGAGTTCACAAACTCGCGCGTGACCCAGATTTTCCTGTTTGACTGCGTGCCGTAATCGGGATTTTCCCGGATGGTCTCAGGGTCCCAGTCCTGGTATTGAGACAAGTCCGCGCCGTCATAGATGTAAATCGTTTTGGATTGGACGCCTTCGGCATGGACAAATTCCACCTGCTTGGTTTCGCGATCGCGAAGCGTCGTCGGCCGGTCAAGCGTGTAAAGATGGTACTCGTCAAAGGCCTTTTCGGAAACGGGCGGGGTGAACGGCGCCATGCCTCCAACAGACTCGTGCGCAAAAATCGGTCGCGGCGGCTGAACGCGGTTCACTTCGCCGGCCATCAACTTGATTTTGGCGTTTTCAAATGCCTTTCCGCTTTGATTGTCCAGCGTGACCCAACCAACCAAATCCACCGTATCGCCGTTTTCGGGCGAAACCAGATTGTAATCCGCCTGCCAGGAAAACCCGCCGGTGATGTAGCTGATTTCCGCGTCGAACCGGGCGGCATCGTCCGATTCAATGAGCCAGTTCAACGTCGGCTTGAGAATGGTGTCGTTGCCCAGGTCGGGGAACAAGGGCTTGCCGGGCAAACCAAACTGTGCCTTGCCGTCCACTTCGACGATGGCCTGCCCGGCCTCGGATGCCAGGGTCATTTGCTGCTGCTGATATTCGTCACCGAAACTGTCCATGGCCGGATAATGCGGCACATAACCGCTGCGGATGATTTTGCCCTCGACGATTTTGTCCGGGGAAATTTCAAAACCAATCGTCTTGCCTTCAAAGAGTGACAGCAACAAATCCTGCGAGACGGGGTCGTTCCGGTAATTCTGCTCGAGGATGTCCACGGCGTGCCGGCCGGAGGGGTCGCGTAGAATCACCGAATCGGGCTCGACATGCGCGGTGGCGTCCGAATAACTCACGTCGTTGACGCCGGCCTTCAGATCGAGGGGGACGGTGTCGCGAACGACGGCGAAGTTCTGGTTATAAATGGTGAGAGCCGGCTGGGCGGAGGCCGCGAGCGAAACGATGGAGAGAAGAAAAACCGAAATCAGTTTCATAATTTATTTCTATTGATAGTTGGCATGGTATTGGCACCACATTTGGATAGACGGGAATTCACGGAAAATACTTCAAAAAAAAATTGAAAAGCGCATTTTTAATGAATGCAGCAATTTGATTTTGACGTGGCAATTGTCGGCGGCGGCAGCGCCGGTTATGCGGCGGCGCGGACCGCGGCGGCGGCGCGTCTGAAAACGGCGGTCATCGAGGGCGGCGAAGAAGTCGGCGGCTTGTGCATCTTGCGCGGTTGCATGCCCACCAAGGCATTGCTTTACATGGCCGAGGTCGCGCATCTCGTGAAAAATTCCAAACCGTTCGGTATCCACGCCCCAAAGACCTCCTTCAATTTCCAAAAGGTCATGGTCCGAAAAAACGCCCTGATCAAAGACTTCGCTGACTATCGCGTCCGGCAATTGAACGGCAAAAAATTTCAATTCATCCGCGCCCGGGCAAAATTTCTCGGCCCGCACACGCTGAAATTGAGCAACGGCAAACGATTGTCGGCCGGGAATTTCGTCATCACCACGGGCTCGGTCGTGGCGCCGTCGCCGCTCTGCCAACTGAATGATTTGGATTGCCTGGACAGCGACAGCGCGCTGGCATTGAAGAAATTGCCCAAGTCCCTCATCGTCCTCGGCGGCGGCCCGACCGCGTGCGAGTTTGCGCAATTCCTTTCCCGGTTCGGCGTCAAAATCACCGTGATCCAGCGCAGCCCGCACATTCTCCACGATTTCGACGCGGACGCCGCGGCCGTGGTGGAGGCCGTCTTCCGGCGCGAAGGCATCAGGCTTTTTACCGGGACAAAATTATTGAACGCCCGGCGAAAGGGAAAAATGAAATCGGTTTCCTTTGAACACAAAGGCAAAACCATTTCGGTTTCGGCTGAAGAAATATTATTCGCCTTGGGCAGAATCCCAAACACGGCGTCGCTGAATCTGGAAAATGCCGGCGTCAAAACGGAATGGGGGCGGATTCTGACCAATGAATTCATGCAGACGAGCGCGCCGCACATTTTTGCGGCGGGTGACTGCGCCAGCCCGCATGAAATTGTCCACATCGCCGTGCAACAAGGGGAAATTGCCGCGCGCAACATCGCCGCGCCAAACTCGGCGCGCGCGGATTACCGCCTGTTGATTTCGACCGTCTTCACCGAGCCGCAACTCGCCTTTGTCGGGCTGACCGAAAAGGCGGCGGCGGCCCGCGGCGTGAAATTCATTTCCGCCAGCCATCCCTTCGCCGACCACGGCAAATCGCTTATTATGAACGCCACCGACGGCTTTGTGAAATTGCTGGCCCACCCCCGGTCAGGCGAAATTCTCGGCGGCGAATGCGCCGGCCCGCTCGGCGGCGAATTGATTCACGAAATCGTCACGGCGATGGCCAAACGCATGACCGTGCGCGAACTGGCAGCAATGCCGCATTACCATCCGACACTGGCGGAAATCTGGACCTATCCAGCGGAGGAATTGGCTGACAAAATCTAAAACCCGCCGTCGAAATACCACTTGCGTTCCGGGTTGTCCTGTCTTAACGCCAGGTTGAATTGCTTGTTGTCTCCGCTCTTGAACCGGATTTCGTAAGGCACCCAAACCTGCGGGTAACCGGGCTTGGTATAGGGATCGCCCAACGTGACAATTTCCAAACCGTTCAGCATCTCTTTATGTTGGTCGTTCAACTCGGCGCTCAGCGGGAACCCGGGCGGACAAAGTGCATCCACGTTTTTCCAGTCTCCTTTGCCCATCGCGCTGAAAAAATCCTGCGCAGCCTGTTTGGCCTGCGCCGAACGTTCCGGGGTCAAAGCCGGCGAGGTCATTGGGGAGCTTTGCGCTTGGTGATGAACCGTGTTGGCCTTCCGATGATTCAGCCAGGCCAGCGGCGTGACTATGATGGCGGCCACAACGGCCACGGCGGCGATACTGATGGCGGTGTTTTTTGTCATAATGGGTGTTCTTGATTTGTTTTTGATCAATACGGTGAGGAAAAATGCAGCCCCGGCGGCGAGGATGACCATGAACAAACCCAGCAGCAGTTTGCCCTGCCATCCGAAAATCTCGAAATCACGACCCTGGACATAGGTGGGACAATCAATCCCTTTTGCGGCGAGCAACGCCAGCGTCGCTTTGTCCCCCGGCGCGATAAATTTGGAAAATTTTCCGTTGTCTTGCAGACGGATCCAAAGTTGGTCAAAAGTATCGGCCGACTGATGAAAGGCCGGGCCGTAATGAAAACGCATGATGAAATATTGGGCGTCCTGGTGCGGCGAATTAATGATCTTCTGTGCCTCTGCCGGGGAAAGCTGTTGGATGCTCGCATTCGTGTCGGATATGCCGAGCGCGAAGAACGATGCGGCAATAATCATTGCCAGGGCCACCGACCACACGAAAACCGTTTTGATCTTTGCTTCCACGGCGGGGGCAAACGAAATCAAACGGCGGGACCTTCGCCGTTGCCAGTATCCAAAACGCCATCGCGCCGGTGAGGATCGCGTACATCACGTCCAGCCCGATTTTCATTCCCGCGAGAAAATTTTCCTTTGAGCCGGACAGCATCATCAGCGGCAACCAGAACAGCACCGGCAACAGCACGAATAAAGTCAAACACCCGAACAGAATCTCCCAGAACCGTGCCGCGGATTCGCGTTGCCGCGGCGATTGTCCGGCGTCGCCGCCCGTTTTGTAGCCGAGCCAGCCGCCCAGGGAAACGAACGCGCCGACCGGCACGATCACTTTGAGGATGGCCTGGCTAACGGCCCCGGCCGCCGATGCCAGGAGCCCGCTCTTGGCTGCAGCCGTCCAGGCCGTCGCGGCTTTGGCCGTCGCCGATGCCACCGGCAGCGCCGCCAGCACGCTCATCGTGAACGCCTCGCGCGGCGCAGTCCTCGCCAGCGCCCCTCCCACAAATGCAAGAAACTGTTCCTGCAACATTTTCCGCCCGCGCGATAGCCGCTGATGCACTGCGTTTTCACTCAAATCCAGACTCCGCGCCACGGCGTCAACCGATTGATGCTCACGGTAGAATAAAATCAACGGTTCGCGGTAAATTTTAGGAATTTGTTCCAGGGATCGCCACAGGAGCGCCTCCTCCTCCCGGCTGATGGTCTCCTCGCGCGGCCATGGTCCGGACGATGTGGGTTCGGAAATTTCCTCCAGGGTCTCGGCGCGATAGGTTGGTTCGCGCCCCTGTTTGCGCAGCGAATTATTAACGAGGTTGCGGGCAATCGCGCACAGCCAGGCGCGCAATTTCTCCGGCTCATGTAACGTGCCGAGTTGTTTCCAAGCAGTGAGAAAAGTGTCCTGGGCTAAATCTTCGCTCTGGCTCAAATTGCCGGCGGTGCTGTAGGCCACCGAGCAAATCAGCGATTGATAACGCCCAACTATCCGGGCAAAAGCATCCCGGTTTCCGTTCCGGCTCTCATTTACAAGGTCGGCATCTGATTGCTCCGCCGCCGCTGTCATATTGGCCGTTATCATACCACCCCATAAGTGGCCCGCCAGCCCCGAATCTGACAGACTTTCTTACGAGTGGCTGAGAAGCAGCCGCATTGCTGATAGACAGACAAGCGTCAATCCCACAATCACCATCGAGCCAATAATATCGTGTTTGGCGCGAAGCACGTGATTGCAGGGAGCAATCGGGTTTATTGAATGATAAACCCCGCTCCGTCTTATCTTGCGTTTTCGCATAATGGTTTATCAGCACAAATCGCGCCAGCCCCCTTTTTGCTGGAAAATTGGGGCCAAGACCCTATGTTCTGCCAATGGCCAATCCGCCACCCCTGATTCTCGTGACTCCCGGCATCGAAAAGCGCGGTGTCGAATTTCATGACATGTCTGTCAGCCTATCGGTCAAGTATGAGCGTTCCATCACCCAAGCCGGCGGCATTCCCATCACCGTGCCCACCACCACCAACCGCACGTTGCTCGCCGAAATCGTCCGCCGTTCGGATGGGGTGATGCTCACCGGCGGCGACGATGTGACTCCCGAGCTTTACGAAAACCATTTGCCCGTTGCGATTCGCAAGACCGTCTCATGCACCCCCGACGGTGGTTGCCGCGATTTGCGCGAATTGATTTTGATTGACGAAGTTTTTCGGCGGCGGAAACCATTGTTGGCGATTTGCCGCGGGCACCAATTGCTGAATGTGGCATTGGGGGGCGCGTTGTATGCTGACATCCGGCGTCAACTCCCAGGCGCCCTCAACCACCAGCGCCTGGACATGGCCAACGAAATCGTCCACGAAGTTCCATTGACACCGGGTTCATTGCTGGCCAAAATCACCGGAAGGCGTATTCTCGGTGTGAACAGCTCGCACCATCAGGCCGTCGTCAAACCGGCGGAGTTGCTGATGGCCACGGCGTCCACCCGGGACGGAATAATTGAAGCGATGGAACTGAGACCCGAAGCCGCGCGATTGTTGCCGTTTTTATTGAGCGTGCAGTTCCATCCCGAACGGTTGACTGACCGGCGCGCGGAACACCGCGCGATCTTTGCACGGTTTGTCGCCGCCTGCGCACGGAAACAAAAGAAATGAAAGCGAAAATTCTAATTGTGGATGATGAAAGGGATTTGCGCGAACTGCTGGCGTCCGTGCTCGAGGATTATTATGACGTGGCGCAAGCCGCCAGCGGCGCCTCCTTGCGGCAGTCCTTGTCCCAGGATCCGCCGGATGTCGTCCTCCTCGATGTCAAATTGCCCGACGCCGACGGCCTCGACCTGCTGCCCCAGATCAAAAAGTCCTGGCCGGAGACGGAAGTCATTGTCTTGAGCGGCCACGGCACCGTGACCATGGCCGTGGAAGCCGGCCGCCGCGGCGCCTACAATTTCCTTACCAAACCGTTCGAGAATGAAAAATTGCTGGCGGACGTCAAATGCGCCGTTGACCGCAAGCGGCAAGGCGAGGAAAACGTTACGCTGCGACGGGCGCTGGAAACCATGAGCGGCGCCAATTCGCCGATTTTCCGCAGCCCGGCCATGCAGGACGTCATCCGCACCGTCGAACGCATCGCGCCGAGCGACGCCCCCATTCTTGTTACCGGCGAGAGCGGCACGGGCAAGGAAGTCATCGCCGACCTGGTTCATTCGCTGAGCGCCCGCAGCAAGGGCCGGATCATCAAAATCAATTGCGCCGCCCTGCCGCGCGAATTGATTGAAAGTGAGCTGTTCGGTTCGGTAAAAGGCGCGTTCACCGGCGCGACCTCCGACCGCGAGGGCCTCTTCCGCCAGGCTGAAGACGGCACGTTGCTGCTCGATGAAATTTCCGAGATGCCCATTGACACCCAAAGCAAGTTGCTCCGGGTGTTGCAGGACCAGGAGGTGCGTCCGGTCGGCGGCAAGACGACGTATCGAACCAATTGCCGGATTCTCGCCGCCACCAACCGCAGGCCCCAATTGGCCATCAAGGACGGCAAGTTGCGCGAGGATCTGTTTTATCGCATCAGCGCGATTTCGGTCCATCTGCCGCCGTTGCGCGAACGCCGCGATGACATTGTGCCGCTGGCAAATTCGTTCCTGAAAAAATTTGCGGCCCAGGCCAATCGCGATATCCGGGGCTTCAAGCCCGCCGCAATGGAGCGGTTGACAGCCTTCGACTGGCCCGGCAACGTCCGGCAGTTGCAGAATGAAATCCAGCGCGCCGTGCTGTTGTGCGAAGGCGCGGAAATTGACGCCAGCGACCTTTCGGTGGCCGCCGCCCCGGCGGTGGAAACGTCGGAGGAAATGGACGCCAATTTCACCCTGCTCGAAGGCGTCGAGCGCAACGCCATCGTCCAGATGCTCAAGCAAAGCAACGGAAACAAACTGGAAGCCGCCAAACGCCTCGGCATCGGACGCCAGACGCTTTACAACAAAATCAAGGCGTATGGCATTGACGTGTGAACGGCGATCTTACAGCTGCCCGATCAGTTTGCCCAACAGCAGCGTCAGGAAAAAATTCGTGATCAGTATCGAGATGGACGAATACACCACGGCCTCCGTCGTGGCGCGGCCCACGCCTTCCGCGCCCAACCCGCAGGTCATCCCCTTGTAACACCCGATCAGCGCGATCATCCCGCCATAAACGAACCCCTTCGTCAAACCAATGATCACGTCAATGTCGTGCGTGAAATGCAGCATGTTATACCACGAATACACCGGGTCTATCCCGAGCAAATACACGCCCACCAGATAACTGCTGCCAATGCCGATGGAAATGGATTCGATGGTCAGCACGGGCAGGGCGATGTGCCCTGCCACAATTCGCGGCACGACCAGATAATCCACCGGATGCGTTGCCAGCGTCCGTAGCGCGTCAATCTGCTCCGTCACGCGCATCGTGCCGATTTCGGCGGCGATGGCCGCCCCCACCCGCCCGGCCACCATCAGCGCCGTCAGCACCGGCCCCAGTTCGTCGCACATGGATACGCTCACCACCGCCAGCGTGGCGGTGTCCATCTTCACTTTATGGAATTGAAAATAGGTTTGCGCGCCAAGTACCATCCCGGTGAACGCGCCGGTGACCAGCACGACCAGCTGCGATTTCACGCCGATGAAATAAACTTGATACAACAAATCGCGCCAGGTGATCCTGAGCTTGAAGAGCGAGGCCAGGACATCGCGCGCGAGCAGCGTGATTTGCCCCAAACCGGCGAGATTGGCGGCGATGCGTTGGTTGGCCGGACTATTCATGGTCGCGGCAAGTTACCCATTGTGGGAGATTGGCGCAATTGCTGAATCGGTCGGAGCGCGGCTCTGTCAGCCGCGGCACCGTCCGCGTTTTCAACACGCCGCCGGTTGTCTCCTCTCTCTTGCGTCTGAGGAAGCTGCTGCGGCTCACAGAGCCGCGCTCCGGAGACAGGGAGAAGTTGACGCGAGCGTTTGTTTGCTTGTTGCAAAAAATGAAAAAATACTGGCACGTTATCGCCATCGGCATTCAGAACAACCTGACCTACCGCTTCAATTATTTGACGCGGACGCTGTTCAGTTTCATCCCGCTGTTCGCCATGCTGTCGCTCTGGCAAAAGATTTATTCCGGCGGTAACGCCCAGCATGGGGGATGGACCCGGGCGGAAATGATTTTTTATTACCTGTTGGTTGCCGTCATGGACGTCTTCACCGCCGTGAACGAAGACGACTGGCAGATCGCCGCTGACATCCGCGAAGGCGCCATCAGCCAGTTTCTCCTCAAGCCGATTGATTACCTTTGGTACCGGCTTTGCCTGTTTTTTTCCGGCCGGGCTGACCTTTGTCATGATGGCTGCCGTTCCGCTCGCGGCGTTTATCCTCCTCTTCCGGGGCTACGTGGTGCTGCCGGCAAATTCCCTGGCGGCGGTGGTCTTTCCCTTTTCCGTTCTGTTGACCGCGCTGCTGCAATTTTTTATTTCCTATTCCATGGCCATGCTGGCCTTTTGGCTCCTCGAAATTTCCACGTTCATTTTCATCCTCTTCGCCTTTGAATACATCGCCAGCGGGCATTTGTTTCCATTGAATCTTTTCCCGCCGCCGATTTTTCACGCGCTGATGTTCACGCCCTTTCCGTATCAAATGTATCTCCCCGTCAGTATTTACATGGGCAAAACTTCCGGGGCGGAATTATGGGGCGGCTTGGCGATGCAGGTGCTCTGGGTGATCCTGGGCTATGGCTTCGCGCGGTTCATGTGGCGCCGCGGCGTAAGGAAATACTCCGCATTTGGGGGATAAAGAGACGCGCCTTTTTGTTCAATCCGTCCCTTGGGTCCCTGAACCCGCCGCCGATGGCTAGCCGTTCAAGCGACCGCCCGCATTCGCTTGCTATTCCCTCTCCGCTCCCATCCGATGGGAGGGGAGAGGGTCAGGGAGAGGTGAGGATCCGCCGTCTTTACCGGGACTATTCAAACTGCGCGCCAGCGTCTTGGAGTGCGGCTGCAAGCGAAGCGCGACGCCGCTTTGGCACGGCACATCCGTTTGCCCAGCCATCTGACTCTTGGAAATCGCCGCCCCTTCCAAAGCGGGACCAGCGTCCACCTCCTTCCTGTCCCGTCGTAGCCCGCCGAACGCGGATCCCCTCTCCGCTCCCATCCAAGAGCGCCTTTTGTTCAATCCGTCCCTTGGGTCCCTGAACCCGCCGCCGATGGCTGGCCGTTCAAGCGACCGCCCGCATTCACTTGCTGTTCCCTCTCCGCTCCCATCCGATGGGAGGGGAGAGGGTCAGGGAGAGGTGTGGGTCCGCTGGGTTCGCGGGGAGCACGCGCGCAAAATTCCCAACTATCACTCCCCATCGTCATATTCTCGCCCATCGTGCGTCCGCATTTGGGGGATAAAGAGCGCCTTTTGTTCAATCCGTCCCTTGGGTGCCTGAACCCGCCGCCGATGGCTGGCCGTTCAAGCGACCGCCCGCATTCACTTGCTGTTCCCTCTCCGCTCCCATCCGATGGGAGGGGAGAGGGTCAGGGAGAGGTGAGGATCCGCTGGGTTCACGAGGAGCGCGCTCATAACATTCCCAACATCACCCCCCCATTGTCATATTCTCGCCCATCGCGCGCTCCAACCGGGCGCGCGCCACGTCATAATCGTGCAGCGCCTGAATTTGCGTCGTCCGCGCCTGGGTCAGCGCCGTTTCGGCGTTCAACACGTCCAATTGCGTGCCCGTCCCCGCCCCGGACCGCGCCCGCGCCTCGCGCAAGGCTTCCTCGGCCTCCGCTTGAACTTCCTGCTGCGACACCAAAACTTCCCGGGCCTCCACAAAATCCGAGTAGGCCGTGCGCACTTCCAATTCAATCTGCCGCGACTCGTCGGCCAGCGTGTTTTGGGATTTTTCGTACAGCGCCTTGGCCTGGACCACTTTGCCCCGGGTCAACAGCCCGTCGAAAATGTCCCATTGCAATTGCGCGCCGGCGTTGTAGCCGTAAAGGTCGTGGTTCAGCGTGACCGGCGGCGTGAATTGCGCGTTGTTCCACCCGTAACCGGCAAACACCTGCAACGTGGGCTTGTAACCGGAACTGGCGTTTACCAGGCTCAGCTTTTCCAATTCTTCACCCTCCCGCAGCGCAATCAGTTCCGTCCGCCGCGCCATCGCCGCCTGGATGGCGTCCGGCAAGTTCACGTCAAATGGCTTCTCGTCCAGCGTATCGGACAAATGCATGGGAATGTCCTCCCAGATGTCCCGCGGTAAATTGTAGCCAAGCAGATTCGAGAGATTATTTTTGGCAATGCGATAATTGTTGCGCGCCTGGATAAGATTCGGCCGTTCATTGGCCAGGGCCACGTCGGCCTGCAAAACGTTGAAATGAGGCACGGTCCCCGCTTTGTATCGGCTCTCCTGGTCTTGCAATTCCTTCTGCAACAGGTTCACCGAAGCCTCATGGACGGTGATTTGTTGCCCGGCCAGCAATACGTCGTAATAAGCCACGCGCGTGTTGAGCAGCGTGTCGGCCACCACGGTCTCAAATTGCGCAATCGCCTGCCGCTTCGTGGCGCCCGCCGCCCGAATCGCCGCCACCAGCTTGCCGCCTTCGTAGATCGTCTGGACGATTTGCACGTCGGCGTTCCAGTTCTGGTTTGGCTCCGTAATGCCGAAAAAGTTCTCCTCCGCAGTCGGCTGCGTATATTTATACTGCCCGCCGGCGGTCAACTGCGGCAGCGCCACCGCCCGCGTCTGAATCACCACCCCCTGCGACGAGCGCAGATCATTCCGCGCTTCGAGAATCGTCGCATTTTGCTGGAGTGACAGGTTCAGCGCATTCACCAGCGACAGCGGCTGAGCGCTCCATGCAATCCAATTCGTCGCCGTTTCCTGGGCATAAGCCGGTAAATTGGTGTCGGCGCCTTGCGCGGAAATGCTTCCGGTCACACCGAAAAGAACTATCGCCAATGGCAGAATCGTTTTCATTTCTTTCATTTCAAAAATCCTCATCGCTTGGTCGCGCCCGCCGGCCGCGATTTCATCGCCGCCAGTGAAAAATCGGCTATGTGCTTCGCCAGCCGCTCAATGCCGGCAACGTCCTGCGGCACTTGCTTGGGAAACAGCCGCGAAACCACGGGGCGGCAATGATGGAAAAAAACACACTGGCTCACAACGCTGAAACCATAACACCAAACCCGCTCGTCGTTCATCGGGCAGTCGAGAATCTCCGCGATGATTTTCCAGAGCTGCGTGGCCATCGGGCGGATGCGTTCCTCCACCAGCGAATCCAGCGCGCCCGTCGGCTCGATCATCTCGCGCGAAATCAGCTTCCCATGCCAGGACGTCGGCCCCTTGTCAAATATCCGGAGCAGGAAGGAGTGAATAAACGCGCGCAATTTTTGCTCCGCCGGCGCGTCTTCCGCCAGCCCCTGCAGCGGCGGATGCTTCTCCAGCGACTTTCCGTGAGCGTAACGCAGCGCTTCCAGGTACAGCGTTTCCTTGTCGCCAAAATGGTAATTCACCGCGGCTACATTCGCCCCGGCGCGGCCGCAGATTTCCCGTATGGTCGCAGCGCGAAATCCCGTCTCGGCAAACACTTCCCCCGCCGCCTGCAATAACTGCTGGCGGGTTTCATCCAGGCTTTTCGCCGGGGCGCGGGCGCGCGGCTTCATTTCAAACAAATAATTAAAACATTTGTTTGACACGTCAATGAAAATCTTTATTTTTCGTTGAGTCGAAAGTCGCCCCTGAAAGCTTGAGTAATGCAATGAAGAAAAGATTCATTTTGTTCCTGGCGCTCCTGGCCGTGGCCGCCGGCGCGCTCGCCTACGCCTTCACCCGGCCGACTCGTGAAATTGTCCTCACCGGCACCGTCACCACGGATACCGTCATCGTCGCGCCGGAAATCCAGGGTCGTTTGCAAAAGTTGCTTGTCGAGGAAGGCGACATCGTGACCAACGGCGAAATGCTCGCTCAAATCCTCCCCGCGGAATGGCAGGCCGACGCGGAATTTTATGTCCACAGCGAACAGCAAACCACCGCCAACCTCGCCCAGGCCCAGGCCGATTTGGAGAACGCCCGCCTCAATTTCGCCCGTATCGCCGGCCTTTATTCAAACAACGTCGAATCCGCCCAGGATTATGATGCCGCCCGGACGACCTACGATTCCGCCAAAGCCCATGTGGATGCCGTCAAAAGGCAAATCCAGGCCGCCTCGGCCCAAAAACAAAAGGCCCAGATCGTCCTGGGCTATACGCAAATTTTCGCGCCCACCAATGGCATCATTGACAAACGCGTCGCCTTGGAGGGCGAAATGGTCAATCCCGGCCAGCCCATCGTCACCATTATCAATCCCGATGACCTCTGGGTCCGCGCCGATGTCGAGGAAACCTACATTGACCGCATCCGTCTCGGCGACCAATTTCAAGTCCGCCTCCCCTCCGGCGCCACCCGTGAAGGCACGGTCTTTTATCGCAGCGTGGACGCCGATTACGCCACCCAGCGCGACGTCAGCCGCACCAAACGCGACATCAAGACCTTTGAAATCCGCCTCCGCTGCGATAATTCTGACCGCGCCCTGGCCGTGGGCATGACGGCTTATGTTACCCTGCCGCTGAAATGAATGCCGACGTTGAAGTCGAAAATCTCACCAAGCGCTTCGGCGATTTCATCGCCGTGGACGCCTTGAATTTTTCCGTCGAACATGGCGAGATTTTCGGGTTGCTCGGCCCCAACGGCGCGGGAAAATCCACCCTCATCCGCATGTTGACCACCCTCGTGCCGCCCACTTCCGGCGCCGCCCGCGTCAATCACTTCGACATCGTCCGCCAGCCCAACAACGTCCGGCAATCCATTGGCGTCATCCCCCAGGCCATGACCAGCGACCTCGAATTGAGCGCCGAGGAAAATCTCATCATCTTCGCCAAACTTTACGGAATCCCCCACGAGCAGCGCAAACGCGCCATCCCGCAACTCCTCAAGGAAGTGGATTTGACCCAATGGGCGGACAAACCCGTTAAAATGTTTTCCGGCGGTATGAGGCGCCGCATGGAAATCGCGCGCGGCCTCGTCCATGAACCCAAAATCTTCTTCCTCGACGAACCCACCACCGGCCTGGACCCCGTCTCCCGCGTCTCCGTCTGGGAAATGCTCGCCCGCCTGAAACGCGAACGCGATTTGACCATCATCGTCACCACCCACTACATGGATGAAGCCGATAAATTGTGCGACCGCATCGCCATCATTGACCAGGGCAGGCTCGCCGCCCTCGATTCCCCGCTGAAATTAAAGGCCTCCATTCCCGGAAAAAACATCCTCGAAGCGAGCTTCTCCGGCCCGCCGGCCAACTGGGCCGAAACCTTGCGGAGGCTCCCTGAAGTGGCCGAAGTGAAAAACCAGGAGAATGTCTTCCGCATCTCCACCAATAACGGCCCCCGCACCACGGTCGAATTGCTTGAAAAGGCCCGCGCCGCAAACATCGCCGTCACCTCGCTCTCGGTCCAAAGCACCACCCTCGACGACGTGTTTGCCCATTACACCGGCCATCAACTCCGCGATGCCCTCCAGGCGCCGTCAGCCGCCGAAAGCCCCTTTATCATGCGACGTTGATTTTATGCACCGGGTCTGGGCCATCATTGAACGCGACCTGCGCCGCTTCCGGCGCAGCCCGGCGCTTATGTTCGTTTCCATGATCATGCCGCTCGTGCAATTGGTCGTGCTCGGCTACGCCTTCGGTGGAAAAATAAAAAACCTCCAGGTCGGCGTCGTGGATGAGGACCACGGCGTTCCCGCCATCAAACTGCACGAAATGTTCCAGGCCGTCGCCGCCAACGCCAAAACCTTCACCCCCATCTATTATGACGACCGCGCCCTAGCCATCCACGATTTGCGGATCGGAAAAATCAACGGCGTGCTCGACATTCCGCCTCAATTTTCACGCAAGGTCCTCGCGGGCATCAACCCCAGCATCGCCCTGATGGAGGACAATTCGGACCAATTCTCCGCCTCCGCCCTCGAAGGAGTATTGGACAGCCTCGTGCCCTCATATAATTCGTCGCCCGTCCCGCCACGCACCACCAGTGACGTGACTTTGGACGTGGTCGAAATCTACCCGTATGTGCCTTACATCCAGTTTCTCCTGCCGGGCGTCATCGTGCTGGCGGTTTTCATTTCCGCGATGATTGGCGGCGGCATCATCTTCATTGATGACAAGGCGCGCGGACTGCACGAGGGCTATCTCGTGACGCCAATACGCAAATTTGAATTGATTCTCGGATTCACGCTGGCCGGCGCGGTCAAGGCCATCATTAGCGGAACGGTTTTAATCACCCTCGGCTCCGTCATTGCCGGAATTCCCGACCCTCTGGATCCACTGCGTATGTTAAGGATGTTTGTTCTGGTGGTTGCCACCGCCCTGGCGCTCATCAGCATGATGTTCCTCATCATGGTCCGCGTCAGCGATCCGCTGGTGCCCCGCGCGATATTCGGAATGCTCAACACCGTCCTCTATTTCCCCAGCGGCGCGGTTTACCCGACGCAATCATTTCCCGATTGGATGAAAGCGATTGCCATTGTTGACCCCTTCACCTACGCCGTGCATGGCTTCAAGCAACTCGTCTTGAAAAACACCGGCCTCATGGCCATCAGCGGCGATTTACTCTTCCTTTTCTGCTTCACCGCGCTGGCCATGGGTATCGCCACCCTCCTGTTCCGCCGGACGTTGTAGCACCCGCCTCCCGCGGGTTGAGCCGGACGCCGGCTGGTTTGGAGTTCCGCGTTTACGCGGCCCGGCCTGAAAAGAGGCGGCAAGTTCACGGCCCCGATGCGCCCCCTTGCGCCATCCTATCCATTCTTCAGCCCTTAGCCTTTATAGCGTTTCAAGAAAAACTGTAGCCGCGTCCTTTCCTTCTGGTTCGCTTTGACTCCAACAAAACCTCCGGCGCAGCCGCCGAATAAAACCCTGAAAGGGTGACCGATATTAGCCCAGGGCAAGCGAGTCTGCGAGCGCCGCCCTGGGTCTCCGGCCACAGTTTTTATCGATACGGTATAATGCCCGGCCAAGTTCACAAAGTCCAATGGCATCCGTGTCGGCATTGAGGGGGAAGCGCTCGTTACCCGAATAAACGACGAAGCGTTTGTCCGGCTTGAGATCGGCACACGTCTCCGAATGCGAGCATGATTTTGTCGGCTGGTTTGGAGTTCCGCGTTTACGCGGCCCGGCCTGAAAAGAGGCGGCAAGTTCACGGCCCCGATGCGCCTTCCTATCCAGCCTTCATCCTTCAGCCTTTAGCCTTTGCCGCTAATGCCCGGCCAAGTTCACAAAGTCCAATGGCATCTGTGTCGGCATTGAAGGGGAAGCGCTCGTTACCCGAATAAACCACGAAGCGTTTCTCCGGCTTGAGATCGGCACACGTCTCCGAATGCGAGCATGATTTTGTCGGCTGGTTTGGAGTTCCGCGTTTACGCGGCCCGGCCTGAAAAGAGGCGGCAAGTTCACGGCCCCGATGCGCCTTCCTATCCAGCCTTCATCCTTCAGCCTTTAGCCTTTGCCGCTAATGCCCGGCCAAGTTCACAAAGTCCAATGGCATCCGTGTCGGCATTGAGGGGGAAGCGCTCGTTACCCGAATAAACGACGAAGCGTTTGTCCGGCTTGAGATCGGCACACGTCTCCGAATGCGAGCATGATTTTGTCGGCTGGTTTGGAGTTCCGCGTTTACGCGGCCCGGCCTGAAAAGAGGCGGCAAGTTCACGGCCCCGATGCGCCTTCCTATCCAGCCTTCATCCTTCAGCCTTTAGCCTTTGCCGCTAATGCCCGGCCAAGTTCACAAAGTCCAATGGCATCCGTGTCGGCATTGAGGGGGAAGCGCTCATTACCCGAATAAACGACGAAGCGTTTGTCCGGCTTGAGATCGGCACACGTCTCCGAATGCGAGCATGATTTTGTCGGCTGGTTTGGAGTTCCGCGTTTACGCGGCCCGGCCTGAAAAGAGGCGGCAAGTTCACGGCCCCGATGCGCCCCCTTGCGCCATCCTATCCATTCTTCAGCCCTTAGCCTTTATAGCGTTTCAAGAAAAACTGTAGCCGCGTCCTTTCCTTCTGGTTCGCTTTGACTCCAACAAAACCTCCGGCGCAGCCGCCGAATAAAACCCTGAAAGGGTGACCGATATTAGCCCAGGGCAAGCGAGTCTGCGAGCGCCGCCCTGAGCGGGGGTCAGGCCTGAATGGCGCTTAGATAATGCGTAAGTCTCTTGTCTTTAACGGCTTGAGGCGTTGCGTGTCAGGCGTTGTTGCGAATAATATCTGGCGAGATAGAACCTCCATGTCGTGGATGGTCTTACGCAAGCGACGCCCGTTTTGTACGGCCTGTTTCATTTCTTCAAATTGGTCCGCCGACAGGGCCACGGTTACGGTCTTCCGTCCCACTTTGCGCGTCCACTGGTAACCCGTGCGTGGGGGGGTGAGGGTGGCGCGATCCAAGACCGAGCCATCGCTGATATAACCGAGGCGCGCCAGCGTCCGCCGGAGTGCGGCGTACTGCTGGAGCCATTGGGGCGGAACTGCCGGAACAGGCTTCATGACGGCATTTTAACATTGACGTCAAGCCATTGACAAGTATATATACTTGTCATGCCAGCACTCCATTGTTTCCCGCCTGGCGCGCCCGCTTCGCCAGCCTCGGCCAGCGCGTCCGGCAAATCCGCCAGCACAGCCTGCTCCAGTTGGACCTGCTGTTTGCTCCGCTCCTGCCGGCCGGACTCCTGTCCCAAGCCGACGAGGGGCCCAACAGCCGCGAACGCGTTTATACCGTGCGCCGCACGTTCTTTGGCTTCTTGTTTCAGGTGCTCAAGCCCGATTGCGCCTGCCGGGAGGTCGTCCGCCAAATCCTGGCCTTGTGCGCCCTGCATACCGAGCGACTGCTCCAGCCCGGGCACCAGTGCCTATTGCCAGGCGCGCCAGCGGTTGCCCTGGGATATCCTGCCGCGCTTGCGTTGCGCCTTGGCCGCGCGCGCCGACCGTGCTGGCCAACGGTGGAAGGGGTTTTGCGTCAAAGTGGTGGACGGCACCGGCATCAGCCTGCCCGATACCAAGAAGAATCAGCGGGCTTATCCCCAGTCCGCAGGACAGAAGCCTGGCTGCGGTTTTCCACTGCTCAAGCTGGTCGGCGTGTTCAGCCTGGCCAGCGGGGCCTTGCTGGACTATGCCAAAGGCAACAAACACCGGCACGAACTGGGCTTGCTCCAACGGCTGCTCGACACGTTCAAGCCGGGGGATCTCGTGCTGGCCGATCGGGGCTTCAGCACCTACGCGCTGATGGCGCTGCTCTGGTTGCGCAACGTCCATAGCCTGTTGCGTTTGCACCACGCCCGGCGGCGGGACTTCCGCCAAGGTAAACGCCTGGGCAAGAACGACCGCCTGCTGGTTTGGAGCAAACCGGATCACTGGCAGAAACCCCGCTTTATTCCGCAGTGCCTTTGGCGGCGTCTGCCGCAAAAACTCTCGGTTCGGATGGTCCGGTTCACATTGGCCGTTCCTGGCTACCGCACCCGATCGGTCACCCTCATCACTACTTTGGTCGATCCGGTGCTCTATCCGGCGGCAGAACTGGCCCAGCTTTACGCGCGGCGCTGGCGCATTGAGTTGTGGTTTCGTGATATTAAAACTTCCATGGGCATGGAAACCCTGCGCTGCCAAAGCCCCAAGATGGTCCACAAGGAACTGGAGATGTTCTTCATTGCCTACAACGCCATCCGTTGCCTCATGGCCGAAGCCGCCGAGACTTATGACGTTGTTATCGAGCGGCTCAGTTTCAAAGGCACGGTCGATTCGGTGCGGCAGTTTAGCGCGGCCATCGCACAGGCGCGCTCCGGCAAGAAAAGGAAAAAACTGATTGGCGCGGCTCTTGGAACTGATTGCCGCGACCGAGTCCCTGAGCGGCCTGGCCGCCGCGAACCTCGCGCGGTCAAGCGCCGCCCTAAACCTTTCCAAAAGTTAAATCGCCCGCGCCACCTGATGAAGGAAATGCTGCACCGCAGCAAATATCGCAAAAATGGACCGCTATCTAAGCGCCATTCGGGTCAACCCATAGTTTGGCTAGGAGGGGTCAACCCATAGCTTGGCTAGGAGGGGTCAACCCAGAATGGCGCTTAGATAATGCGTAAGTCTCTTGTCTTTAACGGCTTGAGGCGTTGCGTGTCAGGCGTTGTTGCGAATAATATCTGGCGAGATAGAACCTCCATGTCGTGGATGGTCTTACGCAAGCGACGCCCGTTTTGTACGGCCTGTTTCATTTCTTCAAATTGGTCCGCCGACAGGGCCACGGTTACGGTCTTCCGTCCCACTTTGCGCGTCCACTGGTAACCCGTGCGTGGGGGGGTGAGGGTGGCGCGATCCAAGACCGAGCCATCGCTGATATAACCGAGGCGCGCCAGCGTCCGCCGGAGTGCGGCGTACTGCTGGAGCCATTGGGGCGGAACTGCCGGAACAGGCTTCATGACGGCATTTTAACATTGACGTCAAGCCATTGACAAGTATATATACTTGTCATGCCTAGCACTCCATTGTTTCCCGCCTGGCGCGCCCGCTTCGCCAACCTCGGCCGGCACGCCCAACAACTCCGGCAGCACAGCCTCCTGCAACTGGACTTGCTGCTGGCTCCGCTCTTGCCGGCCGGACTGCTCTCCCAGACCGACGAGGGGCCCAACAGCCGCGAACGCGTCTATACGGTGCGTCGCACCCTTTTCGGGTTCTTGTTTCAGGTCCTCAAACCCGCCTGCGCCTGTCGGGAAATCGTCTGTCAAATCCTGGCTTTGCGCGCCCTGGACTGCCCAGCGGATGCTTCCAGGCCGGGCACCAGTGCCTATTGCCAAGCGCGGCTGCGGCTGCCAATGGAGCTCTTCTCGCGTTTGCGTCGCGCCCTGGCCGCGCGCGCCGAACGTGGCGCCGAACTTTGGAAGGAGTTCTGCGTCAAAGTCATTGATGGCACCGGCGTGAGTATGCCCGATACCGAAAAGAATCAGCGCGCCTATCCCCAGCCCGGAGGCCAGAAGCCGGGGTGCGGATTTCCCCTCCTGAAGCTGGTCGGCGTGTTCAGTTTGGCCACCGGAGCCTTGCTCGACTATGCCAAAGGCAATAAGCACCAACACGAACTGGGCCTGCTCCAGCGATTGCTCGACACCTTCCGGCCAGGGGATCTCGTCCTGGCCGATCGCGGCTTCAGCACCTACGCGCTGATGGCGCTGCTCTGGCAACGCCGGGTCCACAGCCTCTTCCGCCTGCATCACGCCCGCCCCGGGGATTTCCGCAAAGGCAAGCGCTTGGGCAAAGACGACCGCCTGCTGGTCTGGCCCAAGCCCGACAACTGGCAGAAACCCCGCTTTATTCCCAAGCGCCTCTGGCAATGCCTGCCGCAAACCCTGGCCGTCCGGATGGTCCGATTCACCTTGGAGATCCCCGGCTACCGGACCCAATCGGTGACCCTGATCACCACGTTGCTGGACCCGAAACTCTACCCGGCCGCAGAACTGGCCCAACTGTATGCGCGTCGCTGGCGCATTGAACTGTGGTTTCGTGATATCAAGACCTCGATGGGGATGGAAACTTTACGCTGCCAAAGTCCAGAGATGATTCATAAGGAACTGGAAATGTTCTTCATTGCCTACAATTTAATCCGTTGTCTCATGGCCGACGCGGCCCAAACTTACAATGTCGAGATCCAGCGCCTCAGCTTCAAAGGCACCGTCGATGCCCTGCGGCAGTTTAGTGCCGCGATCGCACAGGCGCGGTCCCGCAAGAAAAAGAACCAGCTGATTGGCAGGCTCTTGGAACTGATCGCCAGCGATCAAGTCCCGGAGCGACCTGGCCGCCGAGAGCCACGCGCCGTCAAGCGCCGTCCCAAGCCTTACCAGAAGTTAAATCGTCCTCGCCACCTAATGAAAGAAATGCAGCACCGCAGCAAGTATCGCAAAAATCGTGACCTTATCTAAGCGCCATTCGGGTCAACCCATAGCTTGGCTCGTTTTTCTTCATTTCGCTGGCTTGATTCGTGTTGGTCGTGTTGGATCATTTCTTTTCATCCATTCGTGCAGCCGGGCGTTGGCGCTTTTGGACGTGCCCAAGTACATCCGCTGGGCGATGTGTTTGAGCGAGAGCGTTGTTTCCTTGCGCAGCCGCGCCGCGATCGCCAATTTCACTGGATCACTCTTGCGCCGGCGGCTTAATTCGATTTTGTGCCAGCCCAACCGCCGCAGTTCCCCAGCGATAATCCGTTGCGCCTTGGCTTCCGCGCTTTAAATGAACCTACGAGCCAACCAAAGCACCCTTGGTGCCAATGGGAAATAAACGCTGAAACAGCTTCTCGGTTATGAACGCGACACAAGGAAGTAAAGTTCACCTACATCTACTGAACATCCCACCAGCTTGCCCGCCTCGCACTGGTGTCCCGGTCAACACAGAGGCTTGGTTTGACGAGTATGTTTCATCTCAGCACGCCCGGTTTGCTCTCGGTCAGGGATGCGACTGTTCCAGCTATGTTCAATTTTTTATTCCGATCCCAATTTCAATTTCGCCTCCGGCAAGCCGGGCGCGGATACTGTCAGCACGATGCTGCCGCCTTGGCGCAGGCTCTGGACGATGGCCAATGCGCGGCCATGATACAGCATTCGAGAAGATGAGGAGAGCGGGGAGTCGTCCGATTCGTTCCCATTATCCACCGCCAGCAACTGTCCTGCCCCGGAAACTTCACATGCGCAGATGGCATCGTCATTGGGAACTAATACGCCTCGTTTATCCACCAACCGCACTTCAACATGGGCCACGTCCTGGCCATCGGCCGTCAGCCGAACGTGGTCCGCAATCAGCTCGAGGCGCGCCGGCGGCCCTGCTGTTTGGAGCCGATATTTGACAGTTTTTCCGGTGTCCGTGGTGCCCACGGCTTTAAGTTCGCCGGGTTGAAAGGCCACCGCCCAGCGACAAATCCGTCCAGGTTGTTCCAACGGCATTTCCTTTCCAAGCGAACGTCCGTTGAGGAACAGCTCGACGGTTTTGCAATTGGAATAAACCACGACGGGCAGGCGTGGACGCCGGTCATCGGCCCAATTCCAATGACTTTCAGGCATGAAGGCGAGGCGGCGTTCGCCCCCTGGTGGCAAAACGGCGGCATAGACCATCGGTCTGTCCGACCAAAGCGATTCACGGAAAAAACCCTGCGGCTTCTCAAAACCGCACGTATCGAACAGGCCGCCGGCGTAGCCGTGCGACGGCCAGCGTCTGGCCTCACCGAGATAATCGAAACCGGTCCATAAAAATTGACCGGCCACACGCGGGTTGGTGGCGCATAGTTCGGCGTAGCCCGCTTCCATGCCCGTCTCGCTTGCAAAAAATTTCCGGTCCGGGTACCGCGCCAAGTCCCTCGCGTATTGGTCCAATTGATAATTGTAACCGACAACGTCCAGTTCATCGGCCAGGCCGGTCGCGTCTGAGGCGGGAATGTTGGCGAGGGCGGCGGTCACGGGACGCGTACGGTCGCATTCACGCACATCCTCGACAAGCCGGGGCGCGATTTCTGCTAGAATTTTTGCCGACGGCTTGTTGGTGCCGTAATCCTTGTCCGTGGGATAGCTGAAAGGATCGCCAGGATAATCAATTTCGTTGCCGATGCTCCAGAGAATCACACAGGGATGATTGCGGTCGCGCAAGACCATTTCCCGCAAATCGCGGTCGGACCATTGGGCGAAAAATTCCGAATAACCCGGATGATGCGACGGCGTGCCCAGGTTCCAGCCCTCAATCCATTTTTTCTTGGCGCCGCTCCATTCGTCGAATGCCTCGTCCATGACCAGCAGACCCAGGCGGTCGCACATATCGTAAAATTCAGGCGCCTTTGGATTATGCGAGCAGCGGATGGCATTGCAACCAATCGCCTTCAGCAATATCAGCCGCCGTTCAAGCGTTTTATCCGGCACAGCGGTGCCGAGCGCCCCGGCATCGTCGTGGAGACAAATGCCTTTTATTTTCAATGGAACACCATTTAAGATGAGTCCCCTTTGGGCGTCAAAAATGGCGGAACGGATTCCAAATTTGGTTTGGACCTCGTCAACGACTTTGCCGCTGACCCAAACTTTGGTGACAGCGGTGTAAAGCCAGGGAGTATTCGGCGACCAGAGCCGGGGATTGGTGATTTCGGCGCTTTGGCTGAAATTATTTTCACCATCGGCGGCGATGGCGGCGTCGTTGGTTAAAATTGAAACTCTTTTCCGATTTGGCGCAAAAATCTCCGTCAGCAATTGGGCCTGGGCGCTGTCGCCGGTTTCATTTTGAATCAGCGTTTGAATGGCCACCCGCGCCTGGTCCACCGCCACTTCCGGCGTGGTGATATAGATTCCATTCTGCGCCACGCGTGTTTTTTCCGTCGCAATCAGCCAGACATGACGGTCGATTCCCGATCCAGGATACCAGCGCGAATCGTCAATCGCCGAGCGGTCGGCGCGGACGGCAATCACGTTCGTTCCGCCAATGTCCAGGAATGGCGTGAGGTCGAGATCGAATGTGGAATAAGCGTAGGGCCAGCCGCCGAGAGGATGCCCGTTGATCCAGACCTGGCTTTTCAGTGAAACGCCATCAAATCGAATGCTGACAAGCTTGTCCCGCCACGCCGCAGGGGCGACGAAGGTTTTGCGGTACCAGCCGATTCCACCCGGCAAAAATGCAGTGCAACTGGCATTGGTCCGGGAGAAATCGCCCTCGCGGCTGAAATCGTGCGGCAAATTTATCCGCCGCCAATCGGCGTCGTAAAATTGCGGAGCCGATGCCGCCGGCACGTCTCCCAAATGGAAGCGCCAGGCAAAATCGAAATTTTCAACCAGGCGCGGAGAATTTGCGGCCCGCGCCGTGTTCCCCAGCAACAATAACCCCGCCAACACAGTCTTCAGCCGCATACGTTACATGAGTTACATGATTTTCAATTTGGGAAGGTCCTGCGAGTCAATCAGGCCGACCGGCTCGTTTTTGGAATTCACAACGATCAAATCGTCAATGTCGCGTTCGTTAAAAATTTTCAGCGCGTCCACAGCCAGCGCGTCCTCCCCAATGCGAACCGGATTGCGGGTCATGAAATCCGCCACAGGCCGTGATAGGAGGTCTTCGTCGGAAGTCATGTGGCGGCGAAAATCGCCGTCGGTGAAAACGCCGACAAGCTTGCGGCGCCCGTCCACGACGCTCAAGCTGCCGGAGCGGGCGCGGGTCATCACGAGCAGCGCCTCCTTGACCAGGAGACTTTCCCCGGCCACCGCATTGCGCTCGCCGCGGCGCATGATATCGCCCACCTTGAGCAGCATCGCGCGGCCGATCGCACCGCTGGGATGCAGCCGCGCATAATCTTTTTGCTTGAAACCCCGCGCTTGCAGAATCGCCATTGCCAGCGCGTCACCCATGACCAGCGTCGCCGTGGTGCTGCTGGTGGGCGCCAGATTGAATGGACAGGCTTCTTTGGGAACTTTGATGTTGAGCGAAATTTCGGAATGCTTGGCGAGGGACGATTTCAAATTTCCCGTGATCGAAATGATTTTGACGACAAATCGTTTCAAGGGCGGCAGTAAATTCAGCAACTCTTCCGATTCGCCGGTATAGCTCAAGGCCAGAATCACGTCTCCGTCGTTGACGATTCCCAGATCGCCATGCAGGGCGTCCACGCTGTTGAGGACGACGCTCGTGGTGCCGGTGCTTGTCAGCGTCGCGGCGATTTTCGCGCCCACATTGCCCGATTTGCCGATGCCGACGACGACGACTTTTCCGCGATTTTTGAGCGCGGCAATTATGGTTTCCACCGCCAGGTCAAAGGACTTGTCCAACTGGGTCCGGACCTTTCTCAGCGCGGCGATCTCGATGTCAAAGACGTTTGCGGCTCTGGAGAGATGATTCACACGTCGAGAATGCTCGGAAGCGCGGCTGATTTCAATCTCTACTTCGATTGCGCAAATAGCATAAAGACGCGCGGGCCGCGCGGGGTGCCGATGGCGAATTTTTCCTCTTCATGGCTGTGCGGCGTCGCCAAGCCGTCACAATGCTTGTCTTGCACAGGCTTGTCATCGGCGAAAAACATGTAATGATGCGTGCGATGTCCGGGAATATGGTGCATGGCGAGGTGCCAGGCGCCCGAGACGTCGCGGCTCATCGGCAGTTTTTTCCAGTCGCTAAAGGTGCCGGCCACCTCAACTTTGTGCGGGACTTCAGTTTGGCCAGACGGCAGAGTCCAACGGAAGGTTTTGCTGTAGGTTTGTCTGCGCTCCGAGGGTTTGGGGGCATGGACATGCGTCCCGGCCCTTTGAGACGGCCTTAAGGCGCTTCCAACATGGTTCGGTATATGGTGCGGCATATGGGTACTGATATAATTATAGATACAACATTATGTCCATATCTCAACAGGGGATTTTGACCCGGAAAACTATTCCGCGTTCGGATATGATCCGAGGATTTTTATAAAATTACAGTGCTCGCCGAGGCGCTGGATCGCGCGGGACACCTCTTTGTCCCGCGCGTGACCATCGCAATCAATGAAGAAGAAATACTCCCACGCCTTGCGTTTGCTCGGGCGCGATTCGATTTTGGTCATGTTAATGTTGTAACGGCGGAACGCCGCGATTGCCTGGTGCAGCGCGCCCACTTTGTCCATTACACTGATCATCAGGCTGGTGCGGTCGTGGCCCGTGGGCGGGCTGCATTGCCGGCCCAACACCAGAAAACGCGTCGCGTTGGCCGCGTTGTCCTGGATGTCCTCTTCCAAAACTGCCAGCCCGTATTTTTCGGCGGCGATGATTCCCGCCACGGCTGCGGTTCCTTTTTCCTTCGCCGCCAATTCCGCCGAGCGGGCGTTGGAGGACGTTTCGACGATTTCCACGCCCGGCAGATTGTTTTGGATCCAGCCGCGGCACTGGGCGAGTGATTGCGGATGCGCGTAAAGCTTCTTGATTTTGGCTCGCGGCGAATTGCTGACCAGACAGTGTTGCACCGGCAGAACAATCTGCGAAACGATTTTCAAATCGCTGTCCACAAACATATCGAGGGTGTGGGTGACAACGCCTTCGGTGGAATTTTCCACCGGCACCACGCCGTAATCAGCACGGCCCTTGCTGACTTCGGTAAAGACATCCGCAACGGTCTTTTGCGGCGCGTATTTCAGGCTGGAACCGAACCGGCGGATGGCCGCCTGATGCGTAAAGGTGGCCTCCGGGCCGAGATAGGCGATGCTCATGGCCTTTTCGAGCGCCAGGGCGCTGGACATGATTTCCCGGTAAATGGCGCGAAGCTGGTCGGCAGTAATGGGTCCGGAGTTCAGGCGGGAGATTCGGTCAAGCACCGCGCGCTCGCGGTGGGGCGCGTAGATTTCCTCGCCGGCCTTGCGTTTGATGTCGCCAATGGCCAGGACGTGGCGGGTGCGATTGTTCAGGAGCCGCACCAATTGCCCGTCCAATTTATCAATGGCTTTACGATGTTCGGGAATGCTCAAACAATGAAAGAGTGCAGGTTTATTTAAGAAGAATCAAGGTTTGGGCGGTTAATTTGGAACCATTCCGTGCGAGCCGAAATCCCTTCATTGCGCGCCCTGAATTCAATTCCTAATTTTCAAGTTTTCTCCTCAATCAACTCCATTCTGGCGCCGCCCAGCAATTGCTCCACAAAGGCTGTAGAATAGACCCCGCGCCGGAAATTCGGGTCCTGCATGATGGCTTGCTGAAAGGCGATGGTCGTCTTCACCCCGGAGATGATGAATTCCGACAGCGCGCGGTTCATGCGGTCAATCGCCTCCCGCCGGTCCTTGCCGGTGACGATGAGCTTGCCAATCATCGAATCGTAGGTTGAAGGAATGGTATATCCAGCGTAGGCGTGAGTGTCCATGCGAACGCCGCGCCCGCCTGGCTGGTAATACATTTCAATGCGGCCCGGGCTGGGACGAAAATCATCAAAAGGGTCTTCGGCGTTGATGCGGCATTCGATGGCGTGGCCCTTCATTTCGATATCGCGCTGCGAATGCTGCAGCATTTCGCCCGCGGCGATCATGATTTGGTAGCGAACCAAATCAATGCCGGTGACTTCCTCGGTTACGGGATGCTCAACCTGGATGCGCTTGTTGACTTCCAGAAAATAATAATTGCCCTGGTTGTCCACGATGAACTCGACCGTGCCGGCGTTGACGTAATGCGCCGCCTCGGCGATTCGCACGGCGTCACGACCGATTTTATCGCGGAGTTTGCGGAATTTGTGCTCGAGCAGCGGGGAAGGGGCCTCTTCAATCAATTTCTGGTTGCGCCGCTGCACCGAGCAATCACGCTCCCCCAAATGGATGATGTGGCCTTTCTGATCTCCTAAAATCTGAATTTCAATATGATGCGGGTTTTCAATGAATTTTTCGATATAGACACCGGAATTGCCAAAAGCCTTTTCCGCTTCGGTCCGCGCGGTGTGGAAGCCTTTGACAAGCGCCGGGTCGTTGTGCGCCACTCGCATCCCCCGTCCGCCACCCCCGGCAATGGCCTTGATCATCACCGGATAGCCGATACGCTTGGCAATTTCCCGCGCGTCCTTTTCGTTTTCAACTGCGCCATCCGAGCCTGGCGGAATGGCCACGCCAGCCTTTTTTGCCAAAGCGCGACTGATCGCCTTGTCGTTTAATGCCTGCATTGCTCGCGGGCTGGGGCCGATAAATCGAATGTTGCAGCTCTCACAAACCTCGGCAAAATGCGCGTTTTCAGCAAGAAAGCCGTAGCCGGGATGAATAGCGTCCACATCCATTACCTCGGCGGCGCTAATGATTCGGTCGATCCGCAAATAACTTTCCGAGGCGGCGGCTTTGCCGATACAGATGGCCTCATCGGCAATTTGCACGTGCATCGAATTCGCGTCGGCCTCGGAATAGACCGCCACGGTGCGAATATTCAGTTCCTTGCACGCGCGAATGATGCGGACCGCGATTTCACCGCGATTGGCGACCAGGATTTTTTCAAACATTTTTATTTAGACTTTGACCGCGAATTGGCTCGTTTGAATGCTTGAAAGTCAATTGGGACGAACCTTAAAGAGGGGCTGGCCGAATTCGACTGGCTTTCCATTCTCCACCAGCACTTGGGTAATGGCGCCTTTGACTTCGGCTTTGATTTCATTCATCACCTTCATCGCTTCGATGATGCAGACGACGGTATCGAGACCAACTTCGCCGCCGATCTCGATATAAGGCGCCGCTTCCGGGGATGGGGACCGATAAAAGGTGCCTATCATGGGAGATTTGATTTCGATTTCGCCGTTTGACACCGATGTCGGGGCGGGGATAGCGGCTGAGCCGGAAACCGGCGGAAGGGCCACCGGCTGGGCGGGGAAAGGTTCATCCGCCTGTTGGATTGGGGCAGCGCCGCCGTTCGATCCCCGTTTAAGCCTGATTTTTGAATCCTGTCGTTCCAATTCAAACTCGGTAATCGAGTTTTTCTTCATCAAATCAATGATGGCTTTGATGTCTTTGAGGTCCACAGGTCGTTTTCGTTAAAGAAATAGGTTTTGAGCTTGTAACCAAAAAAGCAGCAGTCAGATTGACCCTGCTTTGTAACGTATTGTTAAATTTCTGTGACAGTATCCGGGAACGGAATTGGAGTCAAGCCTCAAAGTCAGAATCTTTTGGCCATCAGAAAAAGCGCCAAAAAACCTCAAACTAATGCGACTTTTTAGATTCTTTAACGAAAACGGAAGCTTCCACGGCCAAAACGTAGGATTTCGGTCCGAAGCCGCTGATTTGGCCGCAGCACACTGGGGCAATCAATGACTTTTGGC
Source organism: uncultured Verrucomicrobiae bacterium (assembly GCA_963755515.1). GTDB lineage: Bacteria > Verrucomicrobiota > Verrucomicrobiia > Limisphaerales > UBA11358 > UBA11358. The sequence continues at coordinate 121,207 of CAVWKA010000020.1, forward strand.
GGAATTCCTCCCGCGCATGGACGTTGGAAAGATGAATTTCAATTGTGGGAACTCCGACGGCGGCAATGGCATCCCGCAGGGCGATACTCGTGTGCGTGTAGGCGGCGGCGTTGATGACAATCACATCGAACTTCCCCCGGGCAACTTGAATCCAGCCCACCAATTCACCTTCCAAATTGGACTGACGGAAGTCAATTTCCGCCTTCAATTCTTTGGCCCGTTCGCGCACGTTCGCCTCGATCTCTCCCAGCGTCTCCCAGCCATAGACTTCCGGCTCGCGTTGGCCCAGCAGGTTCAGGTTTGGACCGTTCAGAAAGAGGATTTTCATTTACCCCACGATTTTCAATCCCGGCCCGCCTTTTGTCGAGTGGATTTCACTCACTCCAATTTGACAAAACACCATTTTCATCGGATTAGTGTAACGGTTACAAAAGGAGCTATGGAAAAATTCATCTGCGTTCATGGGCATTTTTACCAACCCCCGCGCGAAAATCCCTGGCTGGAAACCGTCGAACTCCAGGATTCCGCCTATCCTTACCACGATTGGAACGAACGCGTCTGCTTCGAATGCTATGCGCCAAATGCCCGGGCGCGACTCCTCGATGGCGACGGACGCATTGAAAAAATCGTCAGCAATTATTCGCGGATGAGCTTCAATTTCGGTCCAACGCTGCTTTCATGGATGAAGGACAAACAGCCCGAAATCCACCAGTCCATTGTGGACGCCGACAAGAAAAGTCTCGAAAGGTTTTCAGGCCATGGTTCGGCGTTGGCGCAGGCCTATAATCACATGATTTTGCCGCTCGCCAATACGCGTGACAAGCATACCCAGGTGGTCTGGGGCATTTGCGATTTCAAATCGCGCTTCGGTCGCGAGCCGGAGGGGATGTGGCTTCCAGAGACGGCGGCGGACAACGAAACGCTCGATGTTCTGGCGAAACATGGCATCAAGTTCACCATTCTTTCGCCCTATCAGGCCAGCCGTGTCCGTCCGTTGGAGGGCGAGGGCGATTGGCAGGACGTGAACGGCGCAAAAATTGACCCTAAAAATCCCTATTTGGTTAAGCTTCCCGAAGGCCGTTCGATCGTCGTTTTCTTTTACGACGCGCCCGTTTCCCAGGCGGTGGCTTTTGAAAAATTGCTCGTTAACGGAGAATCCTTTTCCGGACGATTGCGGGCTGCTTTTGACCAAGGTCTTGAACGGACTCAGTTGGTCCATATTGCCACGGATGGTGAATCTTACGGTCATCATTTTCGATACGGCGACATGGCGCTGGCCTATGCGCTGCATCAAATCGAAGCCAGTGATGACACCAGACTGACAATCTATGCGGAATATCTTGAGAAAGTTCCGCCGACCCACGAAGTGGAGATTCACCAGGGCAGCGCGTGGAGTTGTCCTCATGGCGTCGGGCGCTGGAAAGAGGATTGCGGCTGTTGTGCCGGCGGCCACGGTGGCTGGAACCAGCAATGGCGTGCGCCTCTGCGCCAGGCGATGGATTGGCTGCGGGACAAACTCGCCCCGCTTTATGAAACCAAGGCCGGGGGATTCTTGAAAGACCCATGGGTGGCTCGCGATGGCTATATCTCGGTGATTCTGGAGCGGTCGCCGGAAAATATCCGCAAATTTTTCGCCGCGTATGGCGCGCGGGAGTTGAGCGAGGCGGAACAAACCATCGCCATTCGCCTTCTTGAAATGCAACGGCACGCAATGTTGATGTACACCAGTTGCGGCTGGTTCTTTGATGAAATTTCCGGCCTCGAAACGACCCAGGTGATCCAATATGCCGCGCGTGCGCTCCAGTTGGCCGGGGACCTTGGCGGAGAAGACCTGGAACCGCAGTTCGTTCGGATCTTAGAGCAGGCCAAAAGCAATATTTCCGCAAACCAAAACGGTCGCGTCGTGTACGAACGGTTTGTCAAGCCAGCCATCATGACGCGCGAAACGGTCGGCGCCCATTATGCCATCAGTTCGCTGTTTGAATCCTATCCAGAGGAAGCCAGGATTTATGCCTATCTCATCAAGCAGGAAGACCGGCAACTCTGGACCGCCGGTAACGCGCGCCTGGCGGTGGGACGCATCAAGGTCACCTTCGGGGTCACCCGCAACTCGGACATCATCACCTACGGCGTATTGTATATGGGCGAGCATAATCTGAATTGCGGCGTGCGCTATTTTGAGTCGGCGGAAAAATACAATGCCCTTGTGAACGAAGCCCGCGCCGCGTTTGAACGGGCTGATTTTCCTGAAACCATCAGGGCGCTTGACCGCCACTTTGGCGAATCGCACTACTCCTTGAAGAACCTCTTTCGGGACGAACAATTCAAGGTGCTCCACCAGATTCTCGGTGCCACTCGCGAGGACATTTACAACACTTACAAATCGTTGACCGACCGCTATGCGCCGCTGATACGCTTCCTCAATGACATCCACGTGCCCCCGCTTAATGCGCTGGCTCCCGCGGCGGAGTTTGTCCTGAACGCCGAACTCCAACGGCAATTTGAGAACGGTCCGCCCGATCCCGAAAAGGTCCGCTCTTTGATCGCCCAGGTTACGGAAGCCCATGCCAGCCTCGAGGAAAACGCGCTCGCTTTCGCCGTCAAAAAACATCTCGACCGTCTAAGCGACGAACTCATCAAGTCCCCGGACGACTTCGAATTATTGCAACGGTTTTCCAATTCCGCCGCGTTGCTGCCGTCGCTACCGCTTACGGTCAATCTTTGGAAGGCGCAAAATGTTTATGACCAACTGCGCGCCAAGGTGCTTCCGGAGATAAAAGAGCGCCCGGATGAGAAATCAAAATTGTGGGCGGAAAAATTTATCAAGCTTGGCGAACAACTTGGGTTTCACGTCCAACAGAACTAAACATGGAAGTTCCCCGGGCGACCTACCGGCTGCAATTCAACGAGCGCTTCCAGCTCGTGGACGCCCTCCGGCTCGTACCTTATTTCTTCCGGCTGGGTATTTCCCACCTCTACGCTTCGCCGCTGTTCAAGGCCCGTCCTCACAGTGGCCATGGCTATGACGTGTGCGATTTCGGCGAATTGAACCCTGAACTGGGTTCGGAGGCGGATTTGGAAAAACTGTCCACTGCACTGCGGGAACACGGCATGGGACTGGTTCTCGATGTCGTTCCGAACCATATGGGTATCGGTCCGCCGGAGAACCGCTGGTGGTGGGATGTGTTGAAAAACGGCCGTGCCAGCCGGTTCGCCAACTATTTCGACATTAATTGGCGCGCAAACGGAGCGAACTCACCTGGAAAAATTCTTCTGCCTGTCCTCGGTGACGAGTACGAGCGCGTCCTTAAACGCGGCGAGTTGAAAATCGAAGAAGACCAGGGAGAGCCGGTGCTGGTTTATTTCGAAAATAAATTACCTCTTGCGCCGGGAACTGTTCCAAAAGCTGACGTTGTTGTGAAATCGGACGCCGCGGTGGATGAGCTTGTTCAAAAGCAACATTATCGCCTCGTCTGCTGGCGTCACGCTGACGAACAACTGAATTACCGCCGTTTCTTCGCCATCAACACTCTGGCCGGACTGCGGATTGAGGAAGAACAAGTCTTCAACGATGCGCATGCCCTTCTGCGTAAGTGGCTGGAAAGCAAGTTGCTGGATGGCCTTCGTGTGGACCATCCCGATGGCTTGCGCGACCCGAAACAATATCTGGAGCGCTTGCGCTCACTCGCGCCGGATAAATGGATCGTGGTCGAAAAGATTTTGCAGCCAAATGAAATGTTGCCGGCCAATTGGCCGATCCAGGGTACCGTCGGCTACGACTTTCTGAATCAAGTCAATGGGCTTTTCGTCCAATCGAAAAACGCGCGGGTCTTGACGGATTTTTATGCGGAGTTCACCGGCCAACCGTCCGACTCAAAAGAGGCTGTTCAGGAAAAGAAACGGCTGGTCCTGCAAACGCTCTTTACCACTGAAGTCAACCGGCTCGTTGACATTCTGCTCCAAATTGCCCCATGCCATTCGTGTCAAAAAGTTCCGCGCGAGCATTGGCGCGAGACCCTGATCGAGTTTATCGCGAGCTTTCCGATCTACCGCACTTACATCCGCCCCGCCGAAAATGTCGTTGAAGAGGATGATTTTCATTTTGTCGAACAGGCCGCCGCAAAAGCAAAGGCGTCGCGCCCGAACCTTTCCCCGGAGCTTTTTGATTTTATCAGCGGCCTGATGCTGTTGCTCTTTCGCGGTGAACGGGAAGGCGATTTTGTCGCGCGCGTCCAGCAATTGACCGGACCGGCGATGGCGAAAGGCGCCGAGGACACGGCGTTCTATTGCCTCAACCGCCTGATTTCGTTGAATGAAGTCGGCGGCGATCCGGGGAAGTTTGGAGTCGGCGTGGAAGAATTTCATCAGTTCTGCAAGGCCCAACAGACGGCGTGGCCGCACTCGATGCTCGCCTCCTCGACGCACGATACAAAACGCGGCGAAGACGTCCGTGCGCGAATCAATCTGCTGTCGGAAATTCCGAACGAATGGCGGGCTGCTGTTTTGCGTTGGTCAACGATGAACGGGCGCCATCGCCAAAACAATTTTCCCGATCGCAACGCCGAATATTTTTTTTACCAGACCCTCGTCGGGGCATGGCCTCTTCCGCTTGACCGCGCCCTCGCCAATATGCAAAAAGCGTCCCGTGAAGCCAAACAGCACACCGGCTGGAATCATCGCCATGCCGAATACGATCAGGCACTGAAACATTTCATCGCCGGCGCCCTGGCCGACGAGGAGTTTATCCGGGATTTGGCCGAGTTCATCTCGCCGCTGGCTGACGGCGCGCATATGAATTCATTGTCACAGACATTGATCAAGCTCACTGCGCCGGGTGTGCCGGACATATATCAGGGCAACGAGATTTTGGATTACAGCCTCGTTGACCCGGACAATCGGCGCCTCGTGGATTTCGAATTCCGCAACGCATTGCTGGATGAGGCGGAAAACCTTTCTGCGGCCGAAGCATGGAAAGAACGCGACCGTGGCCTGGCGAAACTTTGGCTGACGGACAAAACGCTGTCGGTCCGCGCGAGATTCAAGGCGGTTTTCGAGGGGGACTATCAGCCACTCTTTGCGCGCGGCGAAAAAGCAAATCACCTGGTCGCATTTCTCCGCGGCGCCGCCATCACCGTGGTTCCCCGCTTTACGTTGGAATTGAACGGCGACTGGAGTGATTTAACCCTGGAATTACCGGACGGAAACTGGCGCAATACGCTCACGGATGAGATTGCTTCCGGCAAAGTTGCCGTCGCGGACCTATTCCAAAAATTTCCGGTCGCGCTGCTGCTTAAAGGAGAATGAATCATGCACTTGTTTCGTGTCTGGGCTCCGTTGCCTCAAAAGGCCGAGCTTCATCTTAACGGAAAAAATTTTCCAATGACGCGCGACGACAACGGTTGGTGGTCCAGGGAAGTCGAATCGGCAAAAGCCGGCGACGACTACGGCTTTGTGCTGGACGGCGACGGCCCTTTTCCCGATCCCCGCTCGCCGTCACAGCCCCATGGCGTCCATAAACTGTCACGGTTGGTGGACCCGAGCGCCTATCCGTGGATGGACCGGAAATTTCAGGCCCCCCCATTTCCATTCGCCGTCATTTACGAATTGCACATTGGCACGTTTACGCCGGCGGGAACTTTTCTTTCGGCGATCGAAAAGATCGAGCACCTGGTTGCCCTCGGCGTCACTCACGTGGAATTCATGCCCATTGTCGAATTCTCCGGCAATCACGGCTGGGGATATGACGGGGTGGATTTGTTTGCCCCGCACCATGCGTACGGTGCGCCGGACGACCTGAAAAAATTGGTGGATGCCTGCCATGCGCGCGGTCTCGCCGTGATTCTGGATGTCGTCTATAACCATCTCGGCCCTGCGGGGAATTACCTCGCCAAATTCGCGCCTTACTTCACCAGCAAATTCCGCACTTTCTGGGGCGAAGGCGTCAATTACGACGACGCCGACAGCGGGGAGGTGCGGCGATTCTTTTGCGACAACGCCCTGATGTGGCTGCGCGATTTTCATTTTGACGGTCTGCGCCTGGATGCCGTGCATGGAATTTTCGACACCTCGGCGACGCATGTTCTCGAGCAGCTCGAGATCGAGGTCGAGAGACTCTCCGCGCAAATGGGCCGTCATCTTGTTCTGATCCCTGAAAGTGACCTGAACAATCCCCGCCTGCTCTGGTCGCGCGAGCGCGGCGGATTCCAACTGGACGCCCAATGGAGCGACGATTTCCATCATTCGCTCCATACCATTTTGACCGGCGAGCGAGCGGGATATTATTCCGATTTCGGGAGAATTGAGGACCTGGCCAGGGCTTTGCGCCACGCGTTTGTGTATGACGGCCGGTATTCAAAACATCGACGGCGCGTTCACGGGCGTTCTGCGGATGGCTTGAGCGGCCATCGCTTTCTGGGCTATCTGCAAAACCACGACCAAATCGGCAACCGCGCTCGCGGCGACCGCAGCAGTCATCTGATGAGCGTGGGCAAGTTGAAAATTGCCGCGGCGTTGGTCCTGACTGCGCCGTTTGTGCCGATGCTCTTTCAGGGCGAAGAGTGGGGCGCCGAAACGCCCTTCTGTTATTTCACGGATTTTCAAGAATTGGAATTGGCCCAGTCGGTCCGTGAAGGCCGTTGCCGCGAGTTCGCCGCCTTTGGCTGGAAGCCCGGGGACACTGCGGATCCCCAGGCGGGCGGGACATTCGAAAAATCCAAATTGAACTGGACTGAGGTTTCCCGCCCGCCGCACGCCGAAATGCTCGACTGGCACAAACAGTTGATTCAATTACGCCGCAACGAGCCGGATTTGTGCGATGGTCGAATGGATGCCGTGCGGACAAACGTGGATGAAATGAGACGTTGGATGACGATTGAGCGTGGTTCCATCATCACGCTCTGCAATTTCTCGAACGAACGTCAGACTCTCTTCCCCGGCGCCGGGGAATGCCATTCGTTGCTCGTTTCCAAACCGGAAACAAAGATTTCCGACGGCAGGATCACCCTGCCACCGGAATCGGTCGCCATTTTGAAGCAAGATAAGTGACCTTACGGCGGCGTATTGGTGGTCGCCGCCGAATTCGTCGCACCCATGTTTGGTGTCGGCGCGTTTGTGTTCGCTGACATGCCGGCGCCGGACGAGTTTGTGTTCATTTCATTTGACGCGGGCATGTTTGTGGATTCAGCGCCGGTGTTCGGCTGGTTATTGCATCCGGCAAAGAAGATGGGCACGGCAAGCAATGGAATGAGTTTTTTTATGTTTTTCATATTATTGATATTACTGCTGCGGTTTGAGCGTGATGTTGTTGACGACATTCTGGACGCCCTGAACTCCCTTGGCGATGTCTTCGGCCTTGGATTTCTGGTCATCGGTATCCACAAAGCCGCTCAATTGCGCGGTGCCGCGGAAGACATCCACGTTCACCCCGCTGAATTTGTATTCCGGATTATTGTGCAACGCGTCTTCAACGCGGGTTTTGGTTGCCGAATCGTCAATGTACTGGCCGGTGCTGCGATTATACTGGCCGCCCGGCGCAACCGGTGGTTGCCGTGACGGCGGCGGTGGTCAACAATCCCAGGCAGATGGCGAGATTTAACGTGCTGGCGCTCATTTTCATATACTACTCCTATTGCTCCTTTGTTGTCTTTCTTGAACCTACGTTTTGCGCGACGGCAAAAACAACATGACCGCTCCGACAACGGCGGCGCCGATGCCGCCGGCAAGCAGCCAGATGGTTTTATTCGTCGGCGAACCCGTGAAAAAATTCGAAACGTGCGAGGCGGCGGAACTTGATGATTGTGCTCCATAGACAATCAACGCAATGCCCACGGCCAACAGTGCCAGTCCAATTCCTTTGTTCATAATTCTCCTTTGCCGGCGGCCGATTTTCTTCGTTTCCAAATTTCCGCCACGCTGTCGCTCAATTGAAAAAGCGGGCCCGTCAACACCCAGGCCAGGACCAATATGGCTGCGAGGACGAACGTCGCCACGTGTCCCGTCACCTGCACGCACAGGTGTCCCAGTCGTTGTCTTAAGGCGATCTGCCCGGAAGAATTCATCGCTTTAAGCAGCTTCAGCCGCCGCATTGGCTGTGCCGAACGGATGATATTGCGCCGGACGCGCCCCTCGTCCAATTTTTTTGATCCGGCGGGCGATTTGGAGCAGCGGTTGTTTGGCCACGCGTTTGGCGGCAGACGCCCGCCGTTTCTTTATTTCCGACAATCTGGCGTTCAACGCGCGCTCAAGTTTTTCGCGGCTGAAGTTCCAATCGTCCAGCGGCAGGCGGACAAAAGGCGTTTTGCCCGCCGCCGCCGGAGGAAAGTCATCCAGGCTGGCGGCGATGTGAAAAAGTGACGGCATTGCGGGTTTGGGCGGCAGGGAGGTTCTCATGGGGTGATTCTTAATTTCGAGTTGGATCGGCAAGGACTGGAAGAATTCAACCGGCACACGGCTGGTTTTCGGAACGGCGCGTTCATCGTTTGAAAGCGGAATGCTCATAGTCGTTTTGAAAGTCTTGCAAGTGCCATGCCGTTGGGGGAGGCGGTGAATTTGAAAATGCGAAAAGAAGCTGAAATGGCTGAAATGCGACGGCGATGAAAGTAGCTGAAAGAAGCTGAAAAATGGGGTGAACTCAGCAGAAAAGAATCCGGAATGCCGATTGAAACCATTGAGAGAACCCATGCCCGGCGGACGGCAGGGGACGTTGCAAAGTGCAAAGGAAACCCAGGCTCGTTTGCAGTTTGCATCCTGCAAGACTCTTTCACGGAGGATGGGGCTTCATTTTTGCTTTCATTTTCGCCTGAAAAAATCTTATCGGGCGCGGCATAACTTCCGCTTGAGAGGGGATAGGAACGTTGTTCTGATTTGGGAACAATCGGGATAAAAACTTAACGGGTATAAATTTATGAAAAGAAATACGACAATGGGAACCGTGCCTTCTGAAATCGCCGAGCCGCGCAAAATCTGGTGGACGACGCGAAGGAGTTGATGAACGCCACAGCCGGTGTGGCCGAGGAAAAAGTAATTGAAGCCCGCCGCCGTCTGGCGGCCGCCCTGGAACGGGCCAGGGACGCCGGAGCGGAGGCGTGGGACAATGTGCAGGATAAAGCCGTGGCCGGCGCGCGGGCGGCGGATGCGACCATCCGGGAATATCCCTATCAATCCATCGGGATCGGGTTTGGATTGGGCGCGGTGATTGGATATTTGTTGAGCCGCCGCACGTAGGCCTATGCAAACGCCGCAGGATTTCAGCCCGCACCCGGCGGAGGCCTCCAAACGCGTCGCCCAACGCTTGCTGGTGATTTGCGAGAACCGGATCCACCTGCTGTTGGTGGAGCTGGAGGAGGAGCGCGAGCGGTTCATGGGAGCGCTCATAGTGGCCTTTGCGGCAATGGTTCTGGGAACGCTGTCCATGTTCACCTTGACGGCGATTATTGTCATTGCCTTCTGGCATTGGTCGCCGTTAATCGTGCTGGGAATATTGACGTTGGTTTATGGGGGAACATCGGGTTTGCTGTACGTCCGCCTGGCGCGATGGCAACGCGACTGGCGACTTCTGGCGGGGACGCTGGAACAAATAAGAAAAGACCGCGAATGCCTTGCCAATCTCGTTTAAAATCCCTGGAGGCGCAACGCCGGATTTTGCTGGCCGAAAGCGACCTCAACCGCGTCCATCTGCTTCGGGAACTGGCCCAGATGAAAGAGGAGACGCAGGCCTTGATCAAACCGCTAAAGACGCTCGCCGGCATCGCCTCGACTGCGGCGAAAATCGGCCTTGTCCTTTCTCTCTGGCGCCGGTTTCGGCCGAAAGACCGGCGCGCGGGAAATTCCGACCATGACCGTTCTCATCATCCCTTCGTGACCAATTTATTTCGGGGCATGAGGACGGGGCTTTTCCTTTGGCGCACACTGCGCTCCCCACGCCGCTAAACCATCCTCGAAAGATCATCAAAATTATTTAACATTAGGGTATTGCTTGAAGAACTGCCCCTGACTGGGGCACGAAAAATGAAAAGGCAGGCCGGGCGGCAATTCTACAAAGTCGCGCTTATTGCATGGATCGCGTTCTCACTGGGCGGGGTGGCCCTGGCGCTCATTTTCCGGTCGCGCCTCTCGGCAGGCATCAGCGCCGGCCGCCGGATGGCTGAATCGCATTCGAACGAGGCCATGCTTTTTGCGGGTATCTTCGGGATTGGCGCGGGGATTTTGGCCCTATGGTTTTGTCAGATGGCGGCCGGTCACCGGAAGCGCGAACGCGACCTGACAGAGGCCAAACTCCACGCCGAGCACAGCAACCAGGAGAAGACGATATTTCTCGCCAATATGAGCCACGAAATCCGCACACCGATGAACGCGATCCTTGGCTTCAGCGAGTTGCTTGGACAGGAACTGGAAAACCCGCGGCACCGTCAATACCTGCAATCCATTCGCACGAGCGCCAACTCGCTGTTGCAACTGATCAATGACGTCCTCGACGTGTCGAGGATTGAAACGGGCATGACGGAACTGCGGCCCGAGGCGACGAATTTGCGTGAAATAACCGAGTTTGTCCAAACGCTCTTTTCCCAGGCAGCGGCGAAAAAGGGCATTAAATTGGACTGCCATTTGCGGGAGGATTTTCCGGCGGCCATTTTGATTGATCGCCTCCGGCTGAGGCAAATTCTCGTGGACCTGGTCGGCAATGCCATAAAGTTCACCGACCGGGGCGAGGTGAAGTTGTCAGTATCCTGGGAAAAACAATCCGACGACCGAATTACGCTGGTCATCGAAATCCAGGACACGGGCGTGGGCATACCGCGGGACAAATTGGCGGCCATTTTCAAGCCATTTGTCCAATCCGGGGCGCATCAGAAGAAGGGAAAACAAGGGAGCGGACTCGGGCTGGCGATTGTGAAGCGGCTCACCGAGATTTTGGGCGGCACGGTCACCGTGGCGAGCGTTCTGGGAGAGGGTTCGGTGTTTCATTTGCGGTTCCCGAACGTGCCGGTTTCGGGGCGTTTTGCGGCTTCCGGAAAAGAGGGAGCCGTACCCGAACTGAATTTCAACGGACTTCGGCCTTCGAGGTTGTCGGCATCCCCGGAGACGGTGGCGGAATTGCGGGAACTGCTGGCGGGGCCGTGGCCGGCGATCCGTGACAGTGTGGCGGTGAACGAAAGCAAGCGCTTTGCGCAACGGCTGGAAGAGATCGGGCGGAGGCGGCAGTGCCAGCCGGTGATAGATTATGCTAGAAAATTGCTGGAAGATGCGGGAAATTACTCCGTAACTGACTTGGAGCAACATTTGGGGGAGTTCTCCACATTGGTGGAACGATTGAATGGAGGCGGCAAATAACATGACAGAGGCAACGAACGCGCCGGAACGCAAAGGCGATTCCGAAGCGAACGGCCCCGGTGCGGGCATTTACCGCCAATTTGCCAATTTTCCCGCGGCCCGTGTCCTCGTCGTGGATGACCAGCCTGCGAACATTCAAATCATCGGTGCGGTGCTTGGGGGCCTTGGCCACGAGATTGTTCCGGCCTCGGACGGGCCAACGGCGCTCAAAAGGATGGAGGTGCGGCCGCCGGACATTGTTCTGCTCGACGTGTTGATGCCGGAGATGGACGGCTACGAAGTCTGCCGCCAGTTGAAGGGCAACGCCAACTGGAAGGACATTCCCATCATTTTTCTATCGGCAGCGGACGACAAGGATTTGATTGTGCGGGCGTTGAACGCCGGGGGAGTGGATTATATCACCAAACCGTTCAACCACGCGGAATTGGTTTCGCGCGTGCATACGCAACTTTCGCTCAAGACGGCGCGGGACCGGCTCAAGCAGCTTGCCGAGGACAAGGATGAACTGCTGGGCATTCTGGCGCATGACTTGAAGAACCATCTTGGCGGCATGAATATGAGCGCTGAGGTGATGCGCGGACATGTTGAGCGGTTCGGCGACGAGCGATTGACGCGGCTATCCGATAATATCCTTCGATCGAGCGCGCAACTGCTATATTTTTTGAAGGAGTTTCTCGCCAATTCGGCCTCCGACAACGCCTTTGTGGCCAAACCGGGCGTGGTGAATTTCACGGATCTGGCGGCAGGCGTCGTGCGGCAATATCAGGAAGCGGCGCGGCGAAAGGACTTGAAGCTCCAGACGTTTTTTCCGCCGGAAGAGACCCGGGTGGTGGCTGACGCCTCGGCGCTGGTGCAGGTATTGGATAATTTGCTGTCCAACGCGCTCAAATTCTCGCCGTCGGGCAAAAAGATAATGGTTTCAGTGCGCGCCGCCGACGGCCAGGTGGAGGGGACCGTTCGGGACGAGGGGCCTGGATTTACGGAGGCGGACAAGGCCAAGATGTTTCGGCGCTACGCGCGGCTTTCGGCGCGTCCGACTGGCGGAGAGCCGTCAACTGGGTTAGGATTGAGCATCGTCCGCAAGCTGATGCGGGCGATGGGAGGAGAGGTATCCTGCGAGAGCCAACCGGGGAAGGGAGCCACATTTGCGATACGGCTCCCGAAAGCAAAATGAACGACATGATATATGGATTTTCTAGTAATTGACGACGACAAGACATTTCGGGACGCGACCTGCTTTCTGATTGAGGAGGCGGACCATTACGCGGAGGGGGTTGAGTCGGGCAGATTGGCGATCGAATGGCTCAAGGACGAAAAATGGGATGCCGTGCTCCTGGATTTGAATCTCGGCGCAGAGAACGGTTTGGACGTGCTGACGGAGATTCAGAAAAAATATCCGCAAATGCCGGTGGTGATGTTCACGGCACAGGGAAGCATCAAACATGCTGTTGAAGCGATGCGGCGCGGCGCCGTGGATTTCCTGGAAAAGCCCTTCCAGCGGGAACAGTTCACCACGGTGCTGGCGCGATTGCAGCGTCTCCGTCAAATGAGCCAGCGCATCGAGCGGCTGGAACAGGAAGTGGTGGAGACGAAATCACAAAGTGTGGAGCCGATTTTCGATTTCACGACGCCGGTGATGCAGGCGGTGATGGACACGCTGATGCGGGCGGCGAAGACCCCGGCATCCATCCTGATTTTCGGTGAAACGGGGACGGGCAAAAGCGTGGCGGCGCGGGCGATTCACGAGAAGAGCCATTTGGCGGACAAGCCGTTTGTGACGGTGAGTTGTCCGAGCCTGTCGAAGGAGCTTTTGGAGAGTGAACTATTCGGGCACGTCAAAGGGTCGTTCACCGGGGCGATCAAGGACCATTGGGGCAAGGTGCGCGCCGCCGAAGGCGGGACATTGTTTCTGGATGAGATCGGGGACCTGCCGATGGAAATTCAACCCAAACTGCTGCGCCTGCTGCAGGAACGGGAATACGAGCGGCTGGGGGAAAATGTCACGCGCGGCGCCAGTGTGCGAGTGATTGCCGCGACGAACCGGGATTTGAAAAAGCGCGTGGCGGAAGGCGCCTTTCGCGAAGATTTGTATTTTCGTCTGAACGTGATTTCCGTGGAGATGCCGCCGCTCCGCGCGCGGGATGCCGACCTGGTGCATTTCGCCGAGCACTACGAAAAATTCTTTGCCGAACAATGCGGCCGCAAGATGGAGGGGCTGTCTCCCGAAGCGATGTCGCTGATACTGAATTATTCCTGGCCGGGGAACCTGCGCGAATTGCGCAATGCCATCGAGCGGGCGGTGATCCTGGCCCGGAGTGAAAAGCTGGCGCCGGACGATTTTTCCGCGGAGATGCGCGGACAAACGTCCGCGGGCGCCTCCAACGGCGGGGGTGTGCCGCAGGTTGGCTCGCTCGTCTCGCTTGACCAGCTTGAGGAAGCGCATTTGCGGAAGATCTTGGAGCGGAGCAAGAGCCTGACGGAGGCGGCGGACATTCTGGGCATTGATCAGGCGACACTCTATCGCAAGCGGAAGAAAATTGGATTGGAATAAATGCCGCCGAAAAAGAAATCCAGAGATGATCTTGAAGGACTTGAGCGCGAAAACGCGCGATTACGGGGCGATTTGCTGGCGATTGGGCGCAGGGTGAGCCACGATTTGCGCACGTCCCTCGGCGGCATCTCCGTTTCGGTGGAATTGCTCAAGGAAACAATGGGCAAAGACGAGACGGCGATGGAAGCCTTCCACGCGTTGACGCAATCCGTGGACGAACTCAACCGTCTGATCAAAACCTTCAGCGTGCTGGCGAAAGCCACGGCCAATCCGCCGCCGATGGAGCGAGTCCCGATGGGCGAGATTGTCTGGGGCGTCAGGGAGCAATTGGAACGGCAGCGCGCGAGCCGTGGCGCCACGGTGACCGCGCCGGATTCCTGGCCGGAGGTGGCGGGAATCCCCGGGTGGCTCGAGTTTATCTGGTGGAATTTCCTGGCCAACGCCCTTCGGTACGGCGGATTGAAGATTGAACTGGGCTGGGCGCGCGAAAAGGACGGATTCCGGTTCTGGATTCACGACAACGGCAAGGGTGTCACGGGTCCGGGCCGGGGGCAGTTGTTTCAACCGTTCGATTCGATGCATCGGTCCGACAGCGCGCGGGGCCTGGGATTGTCGGTTGTGCAACGGCTGGTGGCATTGCAGCACGGCGAATGCGGGTATGAAGAGGATGCCGGCGGGGGTCCGCGCTTTTATTTCACCTTGCGGGAGAGCCTTGAATAAACGAAGAATGAAGAATGAAGAATGAAAAAATGCCGATTGCCGATTGTCGATTGGGCTGAATGACTGATGACTAAACCGTAATAACGAAGGAACGACTAATGAATGAAGAATGAATTGTGGGCGAGGATGGAGGATTGAGGATGGGAGATGGAAAGGGACAATCGTCTGTCGTCAGTAGTTCGTAGTCAGCAGATTTTAGAAATGGAAAGCGGAAACGCGCGGTGTGTACGAGGATTGGATTTGAAATTAAGAGTATTTAAAAATCGCCTCCTCTCCCCAGCCCTCTCCTCCAATACGAATTGGAGGAGAGGGAGACGAAGGGGACGCCGATCGTGTTTTGGAAGGTTTCGCCAAATTCTGCGCCTTCCCAAAAGCGGCGTCGCGCTTCGCTTGCCGCCGCACTCCAAGACGCTTCCGGAGGATTTATGATTTACGATTTATGATTTATGATTTACGGGGCCATGTTTTTTAGAATCGCCTTCTCGCCATGAATTCAGGGGACCCACACCTCACCCTGACCCTCTCCCCTCCCATCGGATGGGAGCGGAGAGGGGATCCGTCTTAGGCGCGCTACGACGGGACAGGCAGCAGGCGGGCGCCGATCCGGAGGATTTACGATATACGATTTGCGATTTGTGATTTACGAGGCCATGTGTTTTTTAGATCGCCTCCTCTCCCCGACCGCATGGATTAGTTTTTTCCCTTCGGCCCTCACCCGGTCCCGCTGTGGGACCACCCTCTCCCGCTCCCCGCGGGCGAGGGACAATCTCCTCCAATAGGAATTGGAGGGGAGGGAGACGAAGGGGACGGGTCTTGCAGTTTCGTCGTTCTGGGGTACGGTTCACGGGACGGAACCGGGTCCATCGGCGGCTGAACAGTTCAAGAAGACCGGGTGTCAATAGAGAGGTGGGGAAGGGCGATAAACCAGGCGGTTCCGCAAACGATGCGATTTCAAAATATAACACTTAAGCGGAAGCTGACGGGAATCATATTTCTCACCAGTTTGTCGGTGTTATTTTTGACGTGCCTGATGCTGTTGTACTATGAAATTCACAGCTACCGGCAGGTCATGGCGCGCAACATGTCCACTTTGGCGGATGTCATCGCCGCGAACAGCTCTGAAATTTTAATTTTCAACGATCAAAAACTGGCCCGCGAGATTCTTTCAGATTTGCAGGTTGAGCCGCAGATCACGGCGGCGGCGCTGTACGACAACAACGGGAAATTATTTGCCACGTATCCGGCGAGCCTGACGCCCGGGGATTTTCCGGGGGCGGTCAGCGCCAATGGCGTTCGTTTCAAGGGTGAATATTTGACGCTTTACACGCCAATTTTCCAGAGCCAGACGCGGGTGGGGACGCTGTATCTCAAGGGCAATTTGAAATTAAAGGAACACTTAAAGGTTTATACGGTGGTCCTGCTCATCGTTTTGGCAGGCTCGGGCGCGGTGGCCTGGCTGCTTTCCATATATTTTCAACGGCAGATTTCCGAGCCGCTGCTGGCGCTGGCCGACGTCGCCAGGGCCATTTCCGTGAAAAAAGATTTTTCCGTCCGCGCCCTGAAAACGAGCAGTGGCGAACTGGGGGTATTGACGGACGCCTTCAATTCGATGCTGAACCAAATCCAGAAGAGCCACGAGGAGACCCTGGCCGCATCGCGGGCGAAAGACGATTTTCTGGCGGCGCTTTCGCACGAACTGCGCACGCCGCTCAGCCCGGTTCTGCTCGCGGCGAGCGACGCGGCAGGCAATGCGCGATTGTCCGCCGAGACGCGGGCTGACTTTGAGATGATTCGGCGGAACGTGGAACTCGAGGCGCGGTTGATTGACGATTTGCTCGATCTCACGCGGATCACCCGGGGCAAGCTGGCGCTGGAGCGGCTGGGGATCAATGTACACGATGTTCTGCGCGAAGCCGTGGCCACCGTGAGCGCCGATGCCGGGAGGAAACAAATCGAATTGGCATTGGATTTTGGCGCTGCTCCATCAGTGGTGGTGGGTGATTCTGTGCGGTTGCAACAGGTTTTTTGGAATGTCCTCAAGAACGCCGTGAAATTCACGGCTGAAGGCGGCAAAATCACGGTCAAAACTTCCACCCAAAATCACGCGATGGCGGTAAAAATCATTGACACAGGAATCGGCCTTAACGCCGGGGAGATCGCGCGGGTTTTTGACGCTTTTTCGCAGGGGGACCATGCCACCGGCGGCGGCTCGCATCGCTTTGGCGGTTTGGGGCTGGGTCTGGCCATATCGCGAATGCTGGTGGAAATGCACAAGGGGACCATCCGCGCCGAAAGCGCCGGGCGCGGGAAAGGCTCGACGTTTGTCATTGAATTGCCGCTCGCGCCATCTCCCGCCGGGGCCGAAGCCGCGCCGGCGGTTGTCCCGCCGGAAAAGTCATTGACGGATGGGGCGGCAAAACCACCGGGGCAATCGGTTTCGATATTGTTGGTGGAAGACCACGAACCGACGCGGGCCACGCTGGCGAAATTGCTTCGGCGCCGGCAATATCAGGTGGCGACGGCTGCGACGGTGGCGGAGGCGCGGGCGGTGGTGGGTGCCAACGGGAAAAAATTCGATCTGCTCATCACGGACATCGGGCTTCCTGATGGCAATGGTTACGAATTGATGGTTGAATTGCGGCGGCATTATAAGGGTCTCAAGGGGATTGCGCTGACGGGATATGGGATGGAGCAGGACCTGGCGCGGAGCGAGGCGGCGGGATTTGCGGAACATTTGACCAAGCCGGTGCGGATGGAATCTTTGGAAAAGGCGCTGGCGCAAATGAATGAGGAATGAGGATTGGGGATTGAGGAATGGGGATTGAGGAATGAGGAATGAAGAAGGAAACGACGAAGACGGGATTTAACCGCGAATTAATGCGAATGGATGCGAATGGAAAAGGGGAAAAGAACGTTCTCACGCAACGATCGCAAAGGCCGCGAAGAAATGGGAAAGGATGGTCTTTTCAAGAAAAACAGCTTGCGCCATCGGTGAGGTTTTTTGGCCATTTGTGTGAGGCTCTGCTTGAATGAATCCAAAGGAACATCCAGACTCAAACCCCATGCAAATTCAAAATCCTTCCCTCAATGAAAATGAACTTTCCAAAATCATTCTCGACGCCGCGTTCAAAATTCACAACCGGACCGGTCCGGGATTGTTTGAAAGCGTTTATGAAGTAACGCTCGCGCACGAACTGCGCAAGCAGGGGCTTCACGTCGAGCGTCAGGTCCCCGTCCCGATTCGCTACGATGACCTCACTTTTGACGAAGGCTTTCGCGCGGACCTTCTGGTCGAAGACAAAGTGATCGTGGAATTGAAGTCCATCGAACAACTCGCCAAGGTCCACAGCAAGCAGGTCCTCACCCAGCTTCGTTTGAGCGGCCACCGTCTGGGTTTGTTGCTTAACTTTGGCGAAACACGGCTCAAACACGGCATCGAACGGATCGTCAACGGATTGCCTGACGAAAAACGGACCGGCATTGTTGCCAGACTTAATTCTTTCTTTGCGACCTTTGCGAACTTTGCGTGAGGCCATTTTTCAAGATGGGAAGCTGGAAGAGTCTGAACAACCACATTACCTGGCGCGCCGGACAAAGGCCAAATCATGCGGATGGGAACTTGCGAGGTGAAAAGTCATGGGTTGATCCCTTTGCCCACCTGTAGTTACAACCGCGAATGGACCGGTCTTCGCTCAGAAGCTACGACCCGGCACGCGCGGATTGACACGAAGGGACCGGTCTTCGCTCAGAGCTACGGCCCGGCACGCGCGAATTTGACACGAGCAACGGGCCGGACAGAGACGGATTTTGGATTGAAACAAGGAAGGCTCTTGTTTCAGTTCTTGCCTTCAGAATGAAATAAGCATTTCCTGTCAGGCGTGGTGATTGTAGCTTGCATGACCCGTATTTTTATGGAAAATTAGGAACGTGAGCGCACTGGAAATCATTGAACAAATTAAAGCGTTGCCATCGGACGAGCGGGCGCAGGTGGCTAAATTCGTAGTCGAATCCGATGATTCATGGGTTCCGGAAGAGTTCAAACAAGGCATGGCTGACATTGCCGCAGGTCGCGTGGTGGATTTGGATACCGCTTTGAATGAGCCATATCCGGGCGACTAATGAAGTATCGTTTTCGCGCTGCAAAGTCCTTTTGGCGCAGTTGGAGCAGGCTGTCAGAAGTGCAGCAGCGGGCGGCGGGGCAGACGTTTCCGATTTTCAAAGCCAACCCATTTGATGCGCGCTTGCGGACGCACAAGATTCACAGGCTTTCCGCCCAATACGG
Organism: uncultured Verrucomicrobiae bacterium; assembly: GCA_963755515.1. Taxonomy (GTDB): domain Bacteria; phylum Verrucomicrobiota; class Verrucomicrobiia; order Limisphaerales; family UBA11358; genus UBA11358. The sequence goes on from CAVWKA010000020.1 coordinate 140,088, forward strand.
CCGCGCAATCTACGCCGTGGACATCGCGGGCGATTTGAGGGCGACGTTCTACGTGGAGGGCGAAACCGTTTGGTCCGTGTCCATTGGCACGCATGACATCTACAAGGGATAGATTCTGATACTGACATAGGATACTGTTTGCCATTTTTCCCGCAAACCACAGTCAAATCATTGTGGAAGAAGATGAGACTTCATATTCAACAGCAGTTGTTCATTGGCGTTTATTGGCGGTTAAATTATTTTCTCCACCTGTAGTTGCAACCGCGAATGGACGCGAATGGAAAAGGGGAAAAGAACGTTCTCACGCAAAGGTCACAAAGGCCGCGAAGAAATGGGAAAGGATGGTCTTTTCAAGAAAAACAGCTTGCGCCACCCAGCTTCGTTTGAGCGGCCACCGTCTGGGTTTGTTGCCTAACTTTGGCGAAACACGGCTCAAACACGGCATCGAACGGATCGTCAACGGATTGCCTGACGAAAAACGGACCGGCATTGTTGCCAGACTTAATTCTTTCTTTGCGACCTTTGCGACCTTTGCGTGAGGCCATTTTTCAAGATGGGAAGCTGGAAGAGTCTGAACAACCACATTACCTGGCGCGCCGGACAAAGGCCAAATCATGCTGAGAGGAACTTGCGAGGTGAAAAGTCATGGGTTGACGCCTTTTCTGCATCGACACATGACGAAGGCGGTGAACCATGAACCGGCTTCGACTCGTCGGCTCAATCGAGGAATGCGACGTTGCCCGGCGACACGTCCAGCAAATAAATGCCGCGTGCCTCAAACGCCGCCAGTATTTTTTCAACCGTCGGCCAGCGCCATTCAAATTGCTCGCGCTTTTCCACCTCCCAATCGCTCCAGATTTCGGCGGCGAATTCAGGGCGGGCGTCCAAATGGGCACCCGCGAAATCCAGGACGAAGGGACGCCGAACGATGGTCATTTCAATGACCATCAAATCGTCGGCGCAGCCGAGGAATTGCGGCACATTGAATCCCATGACGCTGCGGATGGCCGCTGCTTGAAGGCGCTCATAGACCCGCTTCTCCCGCAAATACGCCTCGTTTTCTTTGAGCAGTTTGACAGCACTTTCACCCGGTTTGTCCTTGTTTTTTGCCACCAAAATGATACCGTCTTTGCCAGAGCCCAGCGTTTCGGCTATTTCGAGTTGATGTCCAGCGGCATAGAGCCGGGCGCGGGGAATCAAATTTTCGTTCATGATTGTGGAGAAAAATTACAACGGCCACTCGGCGCATGTGCAAATGCGGCTCCTGGTGAATGGTTCAACCATCGGCGTCACGCAGATGGGGCCGGATTTTCTCTTCATCGAACCCGCGGCCGACCATCCGCCGGGCGAGGCCACCATTCTTATCAAAGTGGACGACAGCGAACGCCGCTGGAAGGTCAGATTGCCGGAAGGCATTTCCGCCGAATCCGAACGGGTGGTGATCGCCGCGAGCGAATAACCGGGCCGCGTCAAAGTTTTGGGCCGTGGCTTCAAGACGCAGGTTCGCATAGAGCCGAATCTTCAAAGGGGCCGCGCTCGTTTGAGCGCGGAATGTATTCATCATTTCGCCAATTGACCGCGGACAACCATGCCTCAATGGGGCGGCAGGCGAAAAGGAAATAATGTGCAAATATCAAGAACCGCTCACGCCAGCACAAATCTTCAGCCGCAAAAATGCGCAAAAGGCTCAAAAAACATCAACCGCAAAAGACAGCCGGACGACTATGGTTTGTCATGCACCCAAACTGTAGTTGCAACCGCGAATGGACGCGAATGGACGCGAATGAGTTGAACAGAAGGGAACGAAGACGGGATTTAACCACGGATTTCGCTAATGGACGCGGATGAAGCAAGCGGGGAGCGGAGGAGTCTGGCGCGGGGGCGGGTGCTATTTCAACGCGACGGAACGAGCAAACAAACGAAACGGCAAGGGGTCAGCCATCAGGGCGTCTGTCCGCAAGAAAAAAACGTTGCCGCACGATTGGCGGAGGCTGAAGGCGTTCGCATGAAGGCTAAAGGCTAAAGGATGAATGCTGAAGGCCGACGGGGGCGACGCGTGCCAAACCCGCCGGAAGGACCGCAAGATCGGGGGTAAACCCTTGACAACGGGCCTTTTTAAGGTAATAAATCCTTACATGAAAAAGACGATGACCATGACCTTGACCAGCAAACGCCAGACGGTTTTCCCGCTGGAGTGGTGCCGCCGCGAAGGGTTGGAACGCGGCGGGCCTTTGAATGTGTTCGACTTGGGCAAGGATGGCTTGTTGATCCGTCCCATCAAGGCTCCCGGCCAGGAGGCCGTCCGCAAACTTTTGCGACAAACCCCTGTGGGCGCGCATTCACCACGCCAGGCGACAGCCATTGTTAATCAGGCGTTGCGCCACGTGCGTGAAGAAGCTGGCCGTCATTGATACCGGCGTCTTCGTGTCGGGCGTCTTCTGGCGTCACGAGCCGCACCTGTGCCTCAATGCCTGGCTGCGCGGCATGATGACGCCGGTGATGAGCGAGGAAATTCTCGCCGAATACGAGGCGGTATTGGAGCGGGTAAAGCGGGAGCAACAGTTCACCATTGATACCGCCCCCTGGGTGAATACCTTGCGAACGTCGGCGTTGTGGGTTGAGCCGATTCCGTTTGAAGAAAAGGTGTGCCGTGACCCCAAGGACAACAAATTCATTGAAGCGGCGTTGGCAATCCAAGAATGCGATACCATCATTGCCCGCGACCGGGATTTGACGGTGTTGGAAAAACCGTTCGGGATTGAGATGCTGACGCCGCGGGCTTGGCTGGGCACGTTGACGCGACCACAGCGAAAACAGTTGCGCGGTTAGGATGCCTTTTGCCATCTGTCTCCCTAATTTTCTCCGGTTCCATCCGCCTGTTTTTTATCGCGTTCATCTGCATTTCTTTGCGCCCTTTGCGACCCTTGCGTGAGGCCATTTTTCAAGATGGGAAGCTGGAAGAGTCTGAACAACCACATTACCTGGCGCGCCGGACAAAGGCCAAATCATGCGGATGGGAACTTGCGAGGTGAAAAGTCATGGGTTGATCCCTTTTGGAGAAATCCATCCGCGCCAATTTGAAAGGGCTGGGTTACGGCCTTTGATTGTGGCAAAAAAGAAACCCCGGCTCCTGTCTGCCGCAAGCGGCCGAGGAAGGATTTCCGAGGTCAACCCCGGCACTTTACAAAAGTTTCTTCTTGCCAGCAATCTGCAATTTGAAAAGTCATGGTTTGACGCCTTTTCCTAATGGCTGACCCCTATTCGCAGTTCTTGCAATGCGATTTTGTGAATCAAAATTAGGATACCACTTATAGTTTGCCTCATTTGAAATGCGGGCGTAGCATCCCTTTTCAAGTCAGCTAACCACAAAACTGGATATGAAAGATTACGTTCTGAAGGAAACAGCGGAACCGGCTTCTAATGAAATTGTCTGGGCGTTCGACCTCGGCAAAGGCTCCATCGGCGAAGCGGTTCGGCGTGGCACCGAATTTCTTCACAAGGCATCGCTGCTCATCCCGGCGGAATTTGCCGAAACCAAAACCGCCGCCGGTCGCCGCCGGATGTGGCGCACGCGGCAGGCACACAAGGCGCGCGAACAATGGCTGAATGAGGTCATGCGGCAGGCGGGGATTGAAATTCTCAAAGGACGGCAGGTTGGGAAGGTGGGTGGCAGATGGGTTGAAACTGCCAAAGGTGATCCGCGCTTGGAACGAGAATTCGCCGCGCCCGCTGATGACACTTGTTACACCTCCTGCCTGCTCCGCATAAAATTATTGCGTGGTGAAAAACTGGAACCGTGGCAAGTATTCAAAGCATTTCATTCGGCGATTCAGCGGCGCGGATATGACCCGAAATTCCGTGGAAGAACGCGCGAAGCACGCAGAGTTGAAGATGGAGAACATGATGAAGCTGGCACGGAACAACTGGATGCACAAATTCGAGCAGCACTTGGAAAATATGGCTCCGGACAAAACTGATTTTCACTTTCCCGCCTATTTTGACGCCTACCAAATGGGATTGTGGAACCCGGCAAAACCGGACGAGTTGAAATTACGAAGTGATTGCCACGCCAAGACAACACGCAACCAGGTTGTTCCGCGCAAATTGGTGGAGGATGAAATCCGCAAGATGGTGGAAGGCGCGGCCAAACATCACCCCGCGCTGGCGGGCAAGGCGGATTATCTGCTCTTATGGCCCAACAGAAACAGCCTATGCCTCCATCTATCCGGAAATTCGTAAAAAGTTTTCCAGGCTAAAACTACGCGAAGGTGCTGAAACGGACTGGCAAGGCGTCGTTGGCCAAAAAATTCCGCGTTTCGACAATCGCATTATTGCCAAGTGTGCGTTGATCCCACGGCTGAACGTATGCAAGTTGCGCGAAGGCGAAAAAGGGAAGCCACATGAGAAATCGTTGGCCGCGGTGGAAGTCGCCTATCTAATGAAGCTAAAAAATCTTCGCATTCAACGTCCCGGCGGAGTGGGTTGGCTGACCGCTGACGAGATTCGGGAGATTTACGAAAATCCCAAACGCAAGGATTGGAAATTCACAAAGTCGGCATGGAAAAGACATTGCGTAAGCATTGGCGCGATTCCCCTGCCGGGACATGAAGAACTTGAAGCGCCCCGACTTTCCGGTCGCAGTCGGTTTTGTCGTCCAGCACTGGAAATTCTGAAGCGGATGCTCCTCTCCAGTAAAAGGCCGTCTGATTTTTTAAGGGAGGAAGTTGCGCGCCTGAAGGGAAACAAAGACCCGCTGAAAGGTTTGGTGGAATCGGACTTGAAATTTCTCGCGGACATGGCGGCACGAAATGACACTTGGGAAGGCATCTACATTCCAAACCAGCAGTTGGACGCCATCGCTCAATTCTCAGGCGAGCCGGGCGAACGCATCCGGCGTTTGATTGGACAGCAGAATGATCCCGTGGTGCGACATCGGTTGACTGCGTTTTACAAGCGGCTTTGCGAACTGGAAAAATTCACCGGCTCACGGCCTGACTCGGTGGTTTTGGAATTCGTCCGCGAAGATTTCATGGGCAAAAAAGCCAAGATCGAATACAGCAGCTTCATTAAAAAGCGCGCTGAGGAGCGCATCAAGGCGCGTGAAGAAGCTGCCAGAGCTGGTGCCACTGAAAAATCTGCCGGATTGAAACTGGAACTGCTCCGCGTTCAAGACGGGCGTTGCCTTTACACCGACGACGGATTGATTCCTTCAAAATTGGATGAATACCAGATTGAGCACATCGTGCCGCGCGCCCAAGGCGGGCCGGATGCGGTGGTGAATTATGTCCTGACGACACAAAAAACAAACGACGCCAAAGGAAACCGCACGCCTTATGAATGGTTCCATCAGGAAATGCCGGACAAATGGGATGCCTACGTTAACCGCGTTCGTGCGCGGGCGACACACTTGCGGAATAAGAAAGTTCAATTGCTAATTTCTCCTAATGCTTCTGAACTGGCCGAGCGTTACACGGCCCTTGCCGAAACTGCTTGGATTGCCAAGCTCGCACAGACCATCGTTGGACTGCAATTCGGATGGCGAAATGGAAACGATGAAAATGGGAACAAACGGGTCACGGTGATTTCCGGTGGACTGACCGGGCGCATCCGCCGCAAATACGCGCTGAATCAGGTCTTGAATCCAAACGCCAAGACGGATGAAGAAGCTGAAAAGAAAAACCGTGATGATGACCGGCATCATGCGCTGGATGCAATGGTGATCAGTTTCATCCCCGGTTGGGCGCGCGACGCGAAGAAAGAAAGTTTCTTCCGCTTTCCCGAACCCATTCACAAAAACGCCAATGGATTTTTTTGGAAGGAAATTCAGTCAGTCAAGCCACGCAACATTGCGCTCCAAAAGCCTGCGTTTGAAGAAACAATCTATGGCCAGCGAATGATTGATGGATACAAATTCATTGTTGGCAGAGAAAGCCTTGCGAGCCTTGCGATAAAAAAGACGCAGAAGAGCGAAAGCATCAAAAAAGTTTCCGACATTGAAGTCGGACGCATAGTTGATGCTCGCATACAAAAAGATGTAATAGGATTTTGGGAATCAAATCCCAATGCCACTTTGGGTGCATGGAAAAATTGGTGTGCCGATTATCGACTCGGCAAGAATGGCCCGCAGGTCAAATTCGTCTTGGTCACAAAATCCAAAGCAGATGCCATTGACGAATACATAAACGTTTCCAAATCTGGCGATTCGTCTGAACGTGGGCAATTCAAACGTGGGGCCAAACACAGAGGCTATTTTATTTATGAGCGTCCCGCTCCTACGCGCAAGGAGCCAAACAAAATGCAGGTAGAGGTTCATCCTGTTTTTGTCTTCCGGAGCAAAAAGACTGAGGAAGACAACTTGCTAAAACAAACCGGAATTAAAATGCACGGTTATTTTGAATCGGGCTGCCAAGTGCGAACGCAACGCGAATGGGAATTCCAAGGCGGGAAATTCCCCGCTGATGAATTCATTTTAGGAAGTGTTTGGGCAAATCGTAATGCCAAACTCTGGCATCCTATTCATAAGGAAATTGGACCGGTTGGGTTACGCATCCTGCTGGATGCCGGGTTCCAACGCATTTGATTTATGAGCCACCACATCCTTCACGTTTTTCAGCACGGCGCGATTCTTGGCCGTGAACGCGGTTTCATCACCTGCCGGGCGGAGGACAGGACGAGCGGCGGTTGCCATTGGACGACATACGCGCGGTCATCATCGCGGCGCGCGGCGTGACGCTCACGTCCAATTTTCTTTCCGGCCTGCTGGAAACGGATGCCATCGTGCTGCATTGCGACGAGCGCTATCAGCCTTGCGGCTGGACGGCGCCGCTAGGGCGCGTGGTGGATTTGTAGGCGTTTCAGAATCAGACAGCGCAGCCCGTACGCCTGAACGAACGGCTGTGGCATGAAATGTTGCGCGGCAAAACGTTCAACCAGACGCGGGTATTGCAACACAAGCAACTGCGCTCGCCGCATCTGGAACTGGCTTTGAAGCAGGAGATGTTTGACGAGGCCAATTGCGCGCGGCGTTACTGGCAGCTTTACTTTCCCGCCATCGGTTGGACGCGCCACCAGCGCGACCGCAAGGAGGACACCGCCCCGAACCAGATGTTCAACTACGGCTACGCCGTGTTGGCGGCGCTGTGCCACCGCAGCCTCATCGTCCACGGCCTGCTGCCGCAACTCGGCGTACATCACAAGCCGCGCTATCGTTCCGAACCCGCTGGTCTATGATTTGATGGAGCCGTTTCGTCCGGCGGTGGAATTGATGCTGGCGGAATTCATGGTGGAACCGGAAGTCTCGATGAAGGCTTGGGCCAAAAAAGTGGGCACGGAATTGCGCGAGCGGCGGGTGAAGCACGGCGATTACACGTTGAAACTGATGGATGCGATTGACGCTTCGGCCAATTCGCTGGCGCGGGCATATGCACGATATGTCGGTGCAGCCGTTTTGGGTGCCGGAGTTACCGGAGTTGAATTGACAAGGAACGGCATGGGCAATGAACAATAGTCCGTTCAGCATGGGTTGGCTCATGGCCATGTTTGATTTGCCGGTGATGACCGACAAGGAGCGGAAGACCGCCACTCGATTCCGCAATGACCTGCTTGACCACGGATTTCTTGATGATTCAGTTCTCCGTTTATGCGCGGCCTTGTGTGAACTTCGAGCAACTGGGCAAACATCTTGGCATCATCCAAAAACTGGTTCCGGCGGCGGGCAACGTGCGGATGCTCTACATCACGGACGAACAATGGGCGAAAAGCGTGACGGTCATTGGGCCGAACTACGACCAAGGCAAGCGCGCCAAAGACCCAAAAGTGCCGGATCAGGTGGAGTTCTGGGAATAAAACAGAATCGGTTGCCGTGTGCAAGCCAGTGGGCAGCGCGATTCATAATCAGTTAAGCCTTCCCCCCGGAAGCGCGTTAACGGCTTCAAATACATCACACTCAGCCACCTCCGTCAAGCCTATTTTACCGCGCGCGCCTCCGGGGGGAAGGCAAAACGGTACACACTGCGCCAGTGGCCTAACCGCCTATGCATTTTACCGAGCGCGCCTCCGGGGGGAAGGCAAAACTGGCATTCCGCCCGCATTGTGTCGGCTGGCATTTTACCGAGCGCGCCTCCGGGGGGAAGGCAAAACTGGCTCAACGTCGCTCAACTCCAAGGCGCTATTTTACCGAGCGCGCCTCCGGGGGGAAGGCAAAACACGGCCAGGTCGCCGGCAAAAACTTCCGGCATTTTACCGAGCGCGCCTCCGGGGGGAAGGCAAAACTCTGCGGAGATATTCAACCATGCCCCGGCGATTTTACCGAGCGCGCCTCCGGGGGGAAGGCAAAACTCGCGTTGCCCTGAAGCGTGCTCCAGGTCGATTTTACCGAGCGCGCCTCCGGGGGGAAGGCAAAACTGGAATTAGCGTTGCCAACCGGCGACAACCAATTTTACCGAGCGCGCCTCCGGGGGGAAGGCAAAACTGTTATTGCTCCCTTCTGCATACTGGGGGATTTTACCGAGCGCGCCTCCGGGGGGAAGGCAAAACTGTGTGTTATGTTCCACCTCCATCAGCATCATTTTACCGAGCGCGCCTCCGGGGGGAAGGCAAAACGCGCGGGCGCGGCGAGCTTAGCCGACGCGTATTTTACCGAGCGCGCCTCCGGGGGGAAGGCAAAACTTTATTGTGTTCTGCTTCATTGTGTTCTGCATTTTACCGAGCGCGCCTCCGGGGGGAAGGCAAAACGTGGGCGCGACGTTCACGGTGAATGGACAGATTTTACCGAGCGCGCCTCCGGGGGGAAGGCAAAACAAAGTGAACTGATGAAGAACCTTGCCCGGCATTTTACCGAGCGCGCCTCCGGGGGGAAGGCAAAACAAGGTGAACTGATGAAGCACGTCGCCCGGCATTTTACCGAGCGCGCCTCCGGGGGGAAGGCAAAACAAGGTGAACTGATGAAGCACGTCGCCCGGCATTTTACCGAGCGCGCCTCCGGGGGGAAGGCAAAACTGTGATTAGCTAATACAACACACACGCCGGATTTTACCGAGCGCGCCTCCGGGGGGAAGGCAAAACTGGAAAACGGAAGCGGTTATATAGAACTGGATTTTACCGAGCGCGCCTCCGGGGGGAAGGCAAAACGAAAATGTCAATTGATAACTGCCGTTCGCAATTTTACCGAGCGCGCCTCCGGGGGGGAAGGCAAAACCCGACCTTTGTGAGCGCGGGCGCGGCGAGCATTTTACCGAGCGCGCCTCCGGGGGGAAGGCAAAACGAGACATACGCATTGCCGGAGACACGCGCAATTTTACCGAGCGCGCCTCCGGGGGGAAGGCAAAACGCATTTAATTGGCCGGCAAGGGGTCAGCCATCAGGGCGTCTGTCCGCAAGAAAAAAACGTTGCCGCACGATTGGCGAGAGGCTGAAGGCGTTCGCATGAAGGCTAAAGGCTAAAGGATGAAAGCTGAAGGCTGACGGGGGCGACGCGGGCCAAGCCCGCCGAGATGATCTGTCCAATCAGCCGCAATCAGGCATGGTGTCAGCGACGATTCTCACGCGCGGCTCGTCCGGCGCGGACGGCATCCACCTCCGCCTGAATTTCGTCCATGGTGCAAACATCATTGCCTTGTCAACCCACCAGGAAAGGTGATATTATTCCTGCATGAACGAACTGGTTTTTGAAGTGATACAGGAAGAGGACGGCGGTTTTTGTGCCGAATGTCTCTCGGAGAATATCTTCACGCAAGGCGACACTTGGGACGCCGTGCGCCAGAACGTTCAGGAAGCCGTGCGCGCCTATTACTTTGACCAGGCCAAGGCTCCCAAACACATCCGGCTACATCTGGTGCGCGACGAACTTCTGGTCAGCGCATGAAAGTGCCGCGGGATTTAAGCGGGGCGCAGTTGGTCAAAGTTCTTTGCCGAGATTGGGGCTATCGGCAGGTGCATCAGGAAGGCAGCCATGTCATTTTGCAAACCGACACACCCGGCCACCAACGGCTCTCGGTGCCCAATCACAGTCCATTGCGCGTGGGCACGCTCAACGCCATCGTGAGGGCGGTGGCGACGCACAAGGTTGTGGATCGTCAAACCCTGCTCGACTCGCTGCGGTGATTTTTCCTCTTTAGTTGCTTCCTTGCCAGCCGCTTTTTGCGACGCTTTCAGTCATCCCCCTGCTCAAAACGTGTTCCTGGGCAACATGACGGTTTTGCCTTTTCGTGCTTGAATCGCCTCATGCGAAAGTTGCAATCGCCAGACTCGATGTTCTCTTTACACCAAGAGAACCAAAGGAACAAAAAATTTTATTTCAGGCGCCGCGCCAGCCTTGGTTGGCCCCGTTTCCCTCTGTTCAAAATCGTCCCGGTCCCGCTTTTCTTTTGCGCCGTTTGCGCCTTTTTGCGGCCATTAATTCGCGCCAGTCCGCGCGTGCCGGGTCGTAGCATCTGAGCGACGACCGGTCAAGTCTCTCCTGTCTCCGCGTCCATCACCGAAATCAGCGGTTTCCCCCATTCCTCCAATCCTCAATCCTCAATCCTATGAACAACCGTTCCCAATCTGAACTGACCAAACTCAAACGCCTCTGGCAAAAACCCGACTTCGAACCCTCGCGCGAACGATGGCGCCAGCGATTCTCCTCCAAACTCACCCAGGCGCAAATCCGCCCGCTGCTCAAAAAAGAATTGCATATCAACCTCCAATGGGACCGCCAATTGACCCAGTTCCGCCAATGGGTGGACCGCCAGGACGCCCTCGATGCCCAAATCGAGGCCGCCGCCGACGACGAGCGCCGCATCCGCGAGCAATTGGGCGATTGCACCCTGGAGCAGTTTCGCCTCGAAGTCTTGAAACGCAGTTACCTGCGCGCCCTGGCCACCGGCGACCTGGCCGCCGGACGCCAAACCATTGCGCAGGAAATGAACGTCAAAGAGCAGGAGACCACCCTCAGAAAAGTCATTTTGAACGAACAAGAGTTCTCATACTACAAGGAGGACACCCAGGCAAGGGCGCTCGAAAAGGTCCTGAAAGACACAGATCAATGTCCCAACGCGCGAAATCAGTTTAAGGCGGCTTTTGCCGCTCTGACGGAAGAGCAATATACGAATGATTTCGGTCGGTCCCAATCTGGCGAGCTGGACAATGCGCTCAAACGTTGCCTGTGGGAAACGGAAAAATATCCCCGAGCCAGGCAACAGTTCAAGACGGCTCTTGCCGTTCTGAAAGAAGAGCAGGAGAAGGAACGATTCGCTGACCCGCCCGGCTACGTCCCCACGCCAAGTGAAGGCCCCTCCAACCCAATCCAACCCGATCCAACCAAATCCAACCCCAGCGTTTGTAGCAGCGGACGTAAGTCCGCTCCATCTTCCCCTGAACCCGCCAACACCCCCTCGCCGGGCCAAGTGGCTACTGGTCCCGCTCAACCGGTTTTTGCTCCCTCCGCCCCGCTTCCCGCTCCCTGCCTGTTGCTCCTGGCTCTGTTCCTTCTCCCTTTTCAGCATTTAGCTTTTAGCCTTCAGCCTTCCCTGTCCGCCATAGCCTCAGCGGCGACGGCGGAAGCCTTTAGCCCTCCTTCCCCTCTCCTCCTCCCTTTTACTTATATTTTTACTCTCATTCTCCCTTGTTTTATTGCGGTTTACTCATGTTTACTCATGAAAAACGACGATTTTTATTTCAAGGGCCAGGCCAGCCTTGGTTGGCCCCGTTTCCTTCGGTTCAAAATCATCCCCGCCCCCGCTTTTCTTTTGAGCCTTTTGTGCATTTTCGCGGCCTATCCGTGCGAATCCGTCGTTAATTTTTTCGTTTTGGCGCAAATTCAACTCCTGATTTCCCGGTCATGAAACGCCCAACCACCGTTATCGGAAAAAAGTGGATCCCCAAGTTCCGCGGCCCGCTTCCAAAGTATCAATCATTCGAGGAATTTTTACGGAATGACGCCCGCGTTCCAACGGGCTGCGGCGTGCATGGACGGTATTCGTTCGCCGGACGCGAAGCGTTGCTCGCCGTCGTCCGCGTCATTGACCAAATCATTTCCAAAAACCTTTCCGACGCGGAACTGGACCTGGCCGGCGGCGCGCAGTTCGGCAAGACCATCCTGGAATTGAACCTGGCCGCCTACTGCACCAGCCAACCCTTCCGCAATTTCGGCCTCTATCTGCCCGACGACGACCTCGTGGAAGGCATCGTGGACTCGAAATTCCGCCCCGACGTCGTGGACCAGATTGGTTGGTTCGCGCAAATGGTCCGGGTGGGCAAGGCGCTGAATCCATCGGGCAAGGCGGTGAACCGCAAGGGCGCGTTTTTGGTCACGGACGGACGGCGCAAGTCCGTGGGGATGATCCGCGGCCTCGGCAAGGTGCCCACTACGTTCAGCATGGACGTGGCCGCGATGGATGAGGTGGACGATATCGAACCCAGGATGATGAAGTTCGTGCGGGGCCGCCTGACGGCCAGTGATTTGCGGTTCACCTTGAAACTCGGGACGCAGCGCATTCATGGTCGAGGCATGAACAAGGCCTGGAAAGATGGAAGCCAGGGCGTGTTCAATTTTAAATGTCCGCGGTGCGGGCTGGTGCAGAACGCGGAGGAGAATTTTCCGGGGGTTGTCAGGCTAAAAGCGGAAAGTAGAAAGCAGAAAGCGGAAATCACCGATCCAGTATTAACGTGGGCCGGAGACTTCCGCACGGGTGAAGATGCGGTGGCGGCGCATGATCCGCTGAATAATTATTATCTGGGGTGCGTCAAATGCGGCGCGGAATTGGACCGGACGAAGCCGATTGAATTCCACCGCCAGCCCGAACGCCTTAAGCAACGGCATTGGTCGTATCGGATTTCACAACTGGCCATCGGCGCGATTGACCTCTCGCAAATCGTGGCGCGCTTCCAACTCGCCGTTGCCGATCCCGAGGAAATGGCCGTCTTCCGCTGCGACGTCCTGGGTCTGCCGCAAAGCACCTCGCAGGCGCTCACCCCGTTCGTCCTCGACCGGGCGCGAAACATGGAGGTTTATGACCTGGCGCCCAAGGTCAGGGATGGATGCAGCGCGTTTGGCGGCTTGGATATGGGGGACCGCTGCTGGTTCTTCGCCAGAGAAGGACCGCAGATGGCTGGACGTCCAAACGAAAGTTGTCATCCGCCTGCTGTTCCCTCTCCGCTCCCATCCGATGGGAGGGGAGAGGGTCAGGGTGAGGTGCGGGTCCGCCGGGATCAGGCGGAAAATTCAAGGTTATTGGCCGCAGAGAAAATTTCCGCGGCGGATGTCGTCGGCCGCGCCGTCGCCTTGTTCCATCAGTTGGGATTGTCAGCGCTGTTCATTGACGAGCGGCCATTGGTGAATGAAGCGCGCACCATCGCGCTGGTGTTGAATGGCCTCCACGAGTTGACTTCATGGCCGCGCGTGCCCGACACCCGTGATGCCTATGTCTCCCTGCCGGGCGGCCTGGCGTGGGACGCAAGAAATTCCCGCTGGCTGAACTTGAAATGCGCCGTGGTGCGTTTCACCAAAAATAAACTCGGCGCGGGCATCCAGCAGAGCATCGTCTTCTTCGAGGAAGGCGGCCGGACGAAATTTGTTCCCTGCATCGAATGCAATCGTTTCGAGACGATTGACCGCGTCGTGCGCGAATTTCTTACACCCGCCGAAGGCGTTATCGAAGCGGGCGTCTCCTCTCTTGGTCCTCCATCCTCCATCCTCAATGCGGCATCGTCGCCGCTCCATTCACCCGCGCCTTCATCGGCGCGGAAAATCCGGGACACGCCGATGATGTTGCTGCCCCGGATGGGGCCGGGGCATCCGTCCATCCTGGACACTGTGGAGGCGCATCTTCTCGCCGGCAGCGAGCGGGAGAAGGCGGCGGACGGCTCTCTTGGCGATTATGTGGGTGGGTGCGAGAATCATTTCCTACTGGCGGATGCCTATTCCAAGGTGGCGGAAGTCATCTGCCGGGGCGCCCGCCGCCCGAGATTTGCGTATGAGAGCGTGAGGCGCTAACGCGAAGAATGAGGATTGAGGAATGAGGATTGAGGATTGAGGAAGGAAACGGCGAAGACGGGATTTAACCGCGAAGGGACCGGTCTTCGCTCAGATGCTACGACCCGGCACGCGCGAGTGGACGCGAATCATTGCGGAAGAGTTCATTGCGGCAGAGGCAAAAGGTGAATTTTTTGAAATACGGAAGCGGGTACGAGATCGAAAGCGGTGTCAGCCCCATTCCCCGCCAGCCACCGCACTCCACGACGCTATCGCGACTGATGGAGCATTTTGCGGATTCATGGTTCCCGTCACCCGGTCCGTGACGGCGTGCTTCGAGATTCGATCAACTTGTGGCACGAGAAGCTGCAAACATTTACATGATTATTTTGAGGTTGCGGGCGGACACTCTGATTTTATTCAGTTGCATCCGCCCGCTTGTCCGCATCGGAGGAACCTAATGGGACACTTGTTCGTTCACGCAAACCGGCTGATGAGCGAAACGAGGAACAACACCAGAAAAATGACGAAAAGGATTCTGGCGATACCCACCGCCGCGCCCGCGATTCCGGTAAACCCAAGCACGCCGGCAATCAGCGCGATAATTAGAAAGATAACGGTCCAGCCAAGCATAAATTTGTTCCTTGACGTGTTTCTGCATGAGGCATACCAACTTTTTTTTGAGCGGAACGGTGTTTTTTAGAGGAGAGAATTTATCCATGCAATTGCATTATGCAGGTTTAATTTGAAATCAGGTTGCAAAACGCAAAGCGGCGGGGAAGCGGCAACACGAAAAGACATTTTTAACCGCGAATGGACCGGTCTTCGCTCAGAGCTACGGCCCGGCACGCGCGAATTTGAATGGGGAAACACTGAAGGCTAAAGGATGAAGGATAAAACAAGACGGAAGGCTGAAGGCGGAAGCCGCGTGAACGCGGAACTACAAACCTCATGGATTGTTGCATTTGGCGCATATTTCAATATCTTTCCGGGCGTGGATGTGAAAATTTATGACGCCGTGGTGATCGGCTGCGGTCCGGGAGGCAGCAGCGCATCAACATTCCTTGCAAAGGCCGGGAAAAAGGTGCTGGTTCTTGAAAAGGAGGTCTTTCCGCGCTTTCATATCGGCGAATCGCTGTTGCCGTGCAACATGACGATTTTTCGGGACATGGGGGTGCTGCCGAAACTGCGGGCGGCCAATTTTCCGCGAAAATACGGCGCCCAATTTGAGTTGGGAAATTCCTCGGTGGGGACCCGATTCGCCTTTCGCGATGGCAAATTCAACAAGGAGCCTGAAGCCATTCAGGTGGAACGCGCGAGATTCGACCATATTCTGCTGCAACACGCCCGAGAGACGGGGGCGGACATCCGCGAGGGCTGGACGGTGACGAAGACGACCAGTGACGCCGATGGCGTGAGCGTGGAAGCCCGCAGTCCGGACGGAACGCGGCATGAGTTTCGGGCGGCGTATTTGATTGATGCGAGCGGGCGGGGCAACTTGACCGGGAACCAGGAGAACCTCCGCGAAATGCATCCGACGTGGAAAAAGCTCGCGGTGTTCGGGCAGTTTGAAAACGTCGCGCTGGACTCAGGCGAAGAGAGGACGGACACGATCATCGTCCGGCTGGAGAACAAATGGTTTTGGGTCATCCCATTGGATGAAAAGAAGACGAGCGTCGGGCTGGTGATTGACAAGGCCGAGTTCATGAACCAGGGGACGCCCGAGGAGATTTTTCAGCGGTGGATTGAGGCATCGCCGGCGATCAAGGAACGGATGAAGGAGGCCCGGCGGATCAATGACATGCAGACCGTGACGGATTTCAGCTACTACAACCGGAGCTTTGTCGGCAACCGCCTGCTCCGTGTCGGCGACGCGGCGGGTTTCATGGATCCGATTTTCTCGGCCGGGGTTTTCCTGGCGATGTGGTCGGGCCGGTTGGCGGCGGAGATCGTCGGCAACTGTCTTGCCCGCGGGCGGCCCGACAATCGGCTGCTTGCCAAATACGACAAGCGGGTCCGCAACGGGATACATTTTTACTGGAACGTGGTGAAGAACTATTACACGACGCCGTTCATGGAGTTGTTTCTGCGTCCGAGCAACCACTGCAATTTGGCGTCGGCGGTCATTGCGGTGCTGGCGGGGGAAGTGGAGGGATCGTGGGGTTTGCGGTGGCGGCTGAAGTATTTCTGGCTGCTGGTGAAATTGCAAAAATACTGGCCGATTGTGCCGCGGATTTCGTTTGGGCGGCGGGTGCCCCGAAAGGTGAGGCGGTATGAATTGGCGGAGAAAGCCTGAGAGGGGGGATGGGGGAATGACTAGGGAATGACTAGGGAATGACTAGGGAATGATTGAGGAATGCAGATTGAGGAATGCAGAATGAAGAAAGAGACGTGGCGGCGGGAGGGGTTGAGAAACGGGGATGGATTAAGAAGAATGGATTTGGAATGAAGAGTGTTTTCAAAAGTTTGAGCGAGTACACGCTCGCTGCTACGCGGCGGCGGCTGTCGCGGCGCCATGGGCTGGCAGGGAGACGAGGGGGCCGACGTTCATGCATCTTCGATTTTCCATTTTTCATCATGGTTTTGTTAGTTGCGGTGATCGCCGGCGGTTGCGCGACGCCGCCGCTGGCGCCGGCCAACTTGTCGGCGGCAGGGTGGAGGGTGCAGCAGGGACAGGCGGTTTGGAGACCGAGCCAAAACCGAAGGGAAATTGCCGGCGATCTGATAATGGCGACGAATAGTGACGGAGATTGTTTTATTCAGTTCACGAAGACGCCCCTGACCCTGGCGACGGCGCAAATTCCCGGCGGACGCTGGCAGCTTGAGTTTGGCAACGACCAGTATTCGTGGCGCGGCAGCGGGGCACCCCCGGACCGCTTCGTCTGGTTTCAACTGCCGCGCGCTTTTTCCGGCGCGCCATTGCAAGGCGACTGGCATTTCCAAACCTCCGCCAATGGATGGCAATTTGACAACTCGCGCACCGGCGAAAATCTGGAGGGCGAATTTTTCCAATGATACGCCAATGGTTCCGTTGGTGGTGGCTGCTGTTTCTCATTCCCGTCATTCCCGGAATTGCCAGGCTTCATTTCGACGTCGAGGTGCTTGATTTGTTGCCGGGGAACAACACCGCGGTCCAGGGCCTCAAAATTTATCAGCAGAATTTTTCGAACGCGCGGCAACTGGTGATCACGGTGAAAGGGGCCACCGGGGACGCCGCCGAACGCGCGGCGCGGATGATAACGGAGAAATTGCGGGCGGAAACCAACCTGGTGGCCGATGCGACCTGGCAGCCGCCGTGGGTGGAGCATCCCGACCAGACCGCCGAGTTGGTGGCGTATCTTTGGCTGAACCAACCGCCAGAAGTCTTTAACCGCCTCGCCCAAAAACTGGCGGAAACGAATCTGGCGAATGTATTTGCCGCCACACGGGAGCAGTTGCAAAACAGCTTTTCGCCCAATGACATTGCGCGGTTGAGCTACGATCCGCTCGGTTTTACTCAATTGCCACAGAATTCCGCCGCGCCGAGCTTCACACAGGGACAACAATTGTTTGCGTCCGCCAATGGCGCCTTCCGAATCATCTTCGTCGAAGCTCGCGGTGAGTTGAGAAGCTACGCCCAATGCGAACCGTGGATGGCCGCGATCCGGGGGATTGTCGCCGCCAATTTGTCCACGAATTCTCCCGGCAATTCACCAATCCAAGTCGGCTACACGGGCCGGCCGGTTTTTGTGAGTGAAATGGCGGGCGCGATGAAGCATGACATCACCATTTCCGTAGCGGGGACGTCGGTGATCATCGCGATCCTGTTCTGGCTGGCGCACCGGCGGTTCAAGCCGATGATCTGGCTGCTGACGTTGCTGGCGCTGATTCTCGCCGTCACGCTGGCGCTGGGGGGGTTAATCTTTGGCGCAGTCAATGTGTTAAGCATGGGATTTGCGGCCATACTGCTGGGCCTGGCGGTGGATTACGCGGTCGTCCATTACCAGGAAGCGCTCGCGCATCCTGATTACACGATTCCTGAAGTGCGCCGCGAAATTGCGCCGGCCATTTTTTGGGCGGCGGTCACGACCATTTCGTCGTTTCTTGTTTTAAATCTGGGCGGATTGCCGGGACTGGCGCAACTGGGGACGCTGGTGGCCGTCGGGGTGGCCCTGGCCGCGGTGGTGATGATATTCGCCTACCTGCCGCCGTTGTTTCCGCATCGGATGCGGCCACATCCCGACCGTGTTTTGGCCAAGAGAGGCGGCCAGCCTCCGCCACTGAACCCGATTCGCGTTGGGATTGTTTGCGTCATAACGGCGGCATTGATTCTGTTCTGCGTTGTTGTTTTGTGGTCTGGTTTGCCAAAGATGGATGCGACGGCCAATGCCCTGCAACCGCGAAACAGTCCCGCCTACAACACGCTTAACGCGATCCAAACGAATTTGAACCAACCGCGGCAGCCGATCTGGCTGATTGTCACGGGGACGAATGAGAGTGAAGTTGGACGACAACTGGAGGCGGCGCAGCCGATTCTTGAGAACTCAGTATCGAATCATATTTTGAGCGGCTTTAACTCACCGGCAACGCTATGGCCGAGCGAGAAGTTTCAGGATGAAAATCGCACGACTGCAGAAAGGCTGGTTGCTGAACGGCAAGCGATGCACGCGAGCGCCGCCGCCGCGGGTTTTTCCGACACTGCGCTGGGGTTGGCCAACGGCGTGCTGGACACCTGGCGACGGGCTGCGGCATCCACGAATATTTTTTGGCCGACCAATTACTTGAGCACGTGGATTTTAAACAAGCTGATCGCCCGGACCCCGACCAATTTGCTCGCGGTGGCGCTGTTGTATCCATCGCCGGAAATGAGCCGGGCGGAGTTGGACCGGCTGGATTCGGAAACCGTGCGGCCGGGCATGTGGCTTTCGAGTTGGGAATTGCTCGGAGGAACGGTGCTGGCCGAGGTGCGGCGCAACATGTGGAAGCTTCTGCTGCCGATGGTTGTGCTGGTGTTGCTTTCGCTGTGGCTCGCCTTCCGGCGGTTCGCGGAAATTGCGTTCAGTGTCAGTGTTTTGTTGTTGAGCGGGGCGGTTTTGCTGTCGGCGATGAAGCTGGCTGGCTGGTCATGGAACCTGCTCGATCTGATGGCGCTGCCGTTGATTTTGGGGACGGGGGTGGATTACAGCATTTTCATGCAACTTGCGCTGCGGCGATACGGCGGCAATCTGCAAACGGCCTGGCGTTCAGTCGGGCGCGCGCTGTTGCTTTGCGGCGGCACGGCCACCGCGGGTTTCGGCTCGCTCGGATTTTCCAGCAACGCCGGCATGTCGAGCCTGGGACGCGTGTGCGCCGTGGGCATTGCGTCGAACATGCTGATTTCGATTCTCCTCCTGCCGGTCTGGTGGAAGCTTTTGAGTCCCAAGCCGAAAGTTCTCAAAGCGCCGTCGCGGTTTTATTCCGTGCGCCTGTGGAAAGCGGCGTTGTCGGTTGCGAAATTTTTGCCGCCGCGGGTCCTGAACGGCCTGGCACGGTTGGCCGCGGCCGCCTATTGGCAATTTGCTCCGACGCGGGCGGAGATCGTCGTTGAGAACTTGCTGCCGGTTTTGGGGAACAACCGGCCTGAGGCCCGGCGGGCGGCGCGGAAATTATTCACGCAATTCGCGCTTAAACTGGCGGATTTGTGGCGTTACGAGAGCGGGACGGCGGTCGATGGATGGGTGGTGGATTGGAACGGCTGGGAGCATTTCGCCGGCGTCCAACGGACTGGTCGGGGCGTTCTCCTCGTCACACCGCACCTCGGCAACTGGGAACTTGGGGGGACATTCCTGACGCGGCGCGGATACAAATTGCTGGTCCTAACGCAGGCTGAACCGGATGATCGCCTGACGGCGCTCCGGCAAAGCTCGCGTTCGCTGCTCGGCGTGGAAACTCTGGTTGTCGGCGACAAGGACGCGTTTGCCTTTGTGGAAATCATCAAGCGGTTGCAGCAAGGTTCCACGGTGGCGCTGCTCATTGACCGTCCGCCGGCGCCGACGGCGGTGGAGGTGGAGCTGTTCGGCGAAAAGTTCTCGGCGTCCATCGCCGCCGCCGAACTGGCCCGGGCGTCGGGCTGCGCGATTTTGCCGTTATACCTGGTGCGCCGCGGCAAAGGGTATCACGCAGAGATTTTGCCCGAGATAAAATATGACCGGGCGGGTATTGGAAATCGCGGAGAACGGATTAAATTAACGCAGCAAATCGTGCGCGTGCTGGAGCCGGCCATCCGCAGCCACGCGACGCAGTGGTATCATTTTGTGCCGGTTTGGCCGGAAGAAAGAGACAAGGAATAATAGTATGAGAACGAATGAAGCGAACGGGAAGAAGGGGGAAGGGGAACACTCGACATTCGCCAGCCACCGCCAGGTTAGGGCGTGGGACAGTGAACTACATTCAATGTTGAATGGCAGGGGATGTGAGGGCGCTTTGTCTGAAATCGGGGAAAAGTCAGAGCGGACTCACGTCCGCTGCTACGATGGGGTTGGGTTGGGTCAGAGCGGACTGATGTCTGCTTTCATTCTGGCCATTTTCCCGCTTGCGCTATTTCTAGCGCCGCAAATCGGCCATACGGCGGACATCAACTCCGTATTAAGCTCGTGGTTCGCCTCGCAGGCCAAAATCCAAACATGGTCGGCGGATTTCACGCAAACGAGGACGCTGAAATCGCTCACCCAACCGCTCATAGGGCACGGCCGGGTCTGGTTTGCCGCCCCGGACGATTTTCGATGGGAGTTGGGCCAACCGCCGCAGACCATCGCCGTCCGTCATGATGACGAGATGTATGTGATTTATCCGCATCTCAAGCGGGCCGAATTGTATCCGATGGGCGCGAATGCGCCGGCGCAACTGCGGGCGGCGATGTCCTTGCTCCAGGCGGGATTTCCACGAGGGCGGGAGGAATTCGATTCCGAGTATAACGCGGTATCCCTCACTGAAACCAATGGGGTTTATGATTTGACGTTGCAGCCAAAAAGTTCGGCCGCGCAACAAATGATGTCGCAACTGGAAATCGGGCTGGCGGCGGACAATTTCGAGCTGAAGAGCACGGAATTGACGTTTGCGAATGGCTCGACGTTGCGCAATGATTTCACGAACCTTGTTTTGAATCCGGCCCTCGATAAGACGATGTTTCAATGGACGCCGCCCGCGGATTACAATGTGGTCAATCCGCTATCGCAATGAATCCGGCCAACGACCTGCAAGATGGGTTGGAGCTGCTGCCGCACGGGGCGGAATTCCGGTTCATTGACCGGCTGACGAAGCTGGTTCGCGGCGAAAGCGGGGAAGGGGAATATAAAATTCGCGGTGATGAGCCTTTTTTGCGCGGGCACTTTCCCGGCGAGCCGATTTTTCCCGGCGTGCTGTTGGTGGAAGCCGCCGCGCAACTGGCCGGGGTTGTTGCCCAGAGTGATCCAAAAATTCCGCCGTTAAAAGGACTCAAACTGGCGGCCTTGAGGAACGTGAAAATTCTTGGCGCGGCCAAGCCGGGCGACATGCTGGTGCTGGAGGCGAGGATTTCGGGGCGAATGGGAAACCTTGTGCAGGCTGAGGCGACTGCAAGGGCAGGGGATGTGGTGGTGTTGGCGGCTGAGTTGACGTTGAGCGGGACGGCAGGGCCGCAAACCAAGAGGATGGACGGTTAAAGGCGTTTCTTTCTCTTCGGCGATGGCATTTCACTTCAATGGCTGCCTATTATCCAGAAGAATCCCGGCTTCATTTGTCCGGCCAACCGATCGCAATGCGGAAGCCAAATTGAATTGAGCCTGCGGGTTGTTGGGATCAAGTTTCAATGATGTCTGGTAGGATGAAATAGCGTTGCTCATATTTCCTTGTTGAGCCTGCGCATTACCCAGGTTGAAGTACGTTGAGCTTGAATTGGGGTCGAGGCGAATGGCTTTATGATAATTTTCCATTGCTTCATCCAAACGTCCACTTTGAGCCAGCGCCAGGCCCAGGTTATGGTAAGCGTCCGCAGAGTCCGGATCAATTTGCAAGGCCAATTTGAATTGTTGAATGGCGTCATCAATTTTTCCTTCGCCGGCCAATGCCACGCCTAAATTGTCAAAAGTTGCCGGATCTGTGGGATCCGAGCGCACCGCCCGCCGATACCAGAAAATGGCCTGGTCAAGCTGCCCTTGCATGGCCAAAGCCATCCCCAAATTGTTTTGGGCCCTGGCATCATTGGGATGGTTGTTGAGCGCCTGGTGATACGATGCAATGGCTTCCGGGAGACGCCCAGCCGCGGCCAGTGCGAGCCCCAAATCGTCGTACGGGTTGCCGTAGTTTGGAGCCAGCCGGACAACCTGGACAAAGCAGTGGATCGCATCATCGCATTTTTGTTCCTGTAAAAAGTAACAGCCAAGCTCATACCATGCCGGAGCGTTTTTCTGATTGATTTTGATCGCGTGAGTAAACAGCGTCTGGCTGTTCTGCCAATAGTTTAATTGCCATCCCGTCAAAACAGCGCAGACGATTAACGCCGCAACCGCCGTCAAAATCATCAGTATTTTTGCGAACATCCGCCGTCCGGCGATGGCGCCCGCGCTCCATGCAAAAACGATGAACAACCCCACCAGCGGAACATAAGTGTAACGGTCAGCGATTGACACCATGCCGATCGGAACCAATCCAATCACCGGGACCAGCATTCCCAAAAACCAAAAGGAGCCGACGAGGATGAAAGGGAATTTTCGCGCCGACCAAAGGGCGCCAAAGACCAATCCAGCCAACAGGAGTGCCGCGCCCATTACTGTTGCCGCCGCCAACGGCGGAAACGGCGGGTACGGCAACATGAGATCCACCGGCCAAACCGCCTTTGCCAAATATTCTTCGTAAGCCGCCAGGGAATTGGCAATTCGCGCGCCTGGCGAATAGCTTCCAAATGATTGAATGGCGCCGCCCTCTCTTTGCGCGGCAAAAGTGACCGCGCAAAAAACCGCGCTCAATAGAAAGAAAGGGGCTTTTTCCCACGCCAATTTTTTGAAGCCAGGCCAAATTCCGGCTCCATCGGCCTTCAATCGCTGAAGCGGCCAGTAATCCACGAGCAACAACAAGAATGGCAAACTCACGACCATGGCCTTGCTCATCAACGCAAAAACAAAACATAGCAGGGCCAGCCCGTAGTTCATTTGCGCCCCGAATTTGCCGTCCGTGGATTTTCGAGCGAAGCGGCCATAAAACCAAAGGGTCATGAAGAAAAAAAATGCGCTCAGGACATCCTTGCGCTCGGCCACCCAGGCGACCGATTCCACATGCAGCGGATGAATGGCAAATAGCGCGGCGACCAGGCCGCTTCGCCAGATTGCACCGGTCCATCCCCGCAAACAAAGGAACAATAAAAGAGTGTTGCAAATGTGGAAAAATAAATTGATCAAGTGAGGCGCTGCCGCCGTGTGACCAAAGATTTCCACGTCCAGCATGAGTGAAATCCACGTGAGCGGATGCCAGTTGGACGCATAGACATTTCCAAACGCCCAAATAATATTTTTCAACGTCAAGCCGCTTTCCACATGCGGGTTTGACAGAACATATTGCGGGTCGTCGTAAACGAGAAAGGAATCATTTTTGACCGGCCAAAAAACAACGAGGGTGACCAGCACAAGCAATAGCGAAAGAATCGCTGTAAGAATTTGGGGCGTGGAGTCAGGGCGGAGCTGCCTGACCTGATGCGGCTTTTTCACGATTAAAATGTTTCCAACGGAAATAAATTCCAGAGGGGAGAATAATTTTCAGATGTTTCGCGTCAACGATAATCAGAGAATGCGCCCATTTCGACCGGCGATGATTACCAATGGAGTCCGGACTGATTATTTACGGCACAAATAAAGCAGCGGCGGCTTCCGCAGGGCGGCGGCGCGCTGCGCTTGCCGCCGCACTCCAAAGCGGCGTCGCGCTTCGATTGCCGACTCGATTGATGAGGCCGATGTTTTTAAATCGCCTCCTCTCCATGAACGCAGGGGACCCACACCTCACCCTGGCCCTCTCCCCTCCCATCGGATGGGAGCGGAGAGGGGATGCCCTACGACGGGACAGGGAGCAGGCGGACGCCGATCCGGAGGATTTACGATTTACGATTGATGATTTACGATTGATGAGGCCATGTTTTTTAAATCGCCTCCTCTCCATGAATTCAGGGGACCCACACCTCTCCCTGACCCTCTCCCCTCCCATCGGATGGGAGCGGAGAGGGATCCGTCTTCGGCGCGGCTACGACGGGACAGGCAGCAGGCGAATGACATCTGTGGCTTGAACACACCCAGCCATCTGCGGCGGGTTCAAGGGTTCAGTGCGCGAATTTTTCGGGGAATTCCCTCCTTGTTGAGGGAGGGGGAAGTCGCACTCGACGGCCGGGCTCACCAGGTTTTTCGCGCCGGGCGCGAGGATGCACGGCCAATGACAAAGTTGCCACAAGCACTTGAGAATCAAGGGCGGCGTAGCGCAGACCTCCGAGCCTGCTGTGTCGCGGGTTTCTAAACCGCCAGCGCCTCGCATTTTCGGCGCCCTGCCGATTGGGAAATCGGCGATACGGCAGATTTGGAAATCTGCGCTACGACTGCGCGAGGACAAGCTTTGACCGAAGCCGTCCTTGTTTTTCCTTTGGCTCACGGTAAACTATGCGGCTCATGTTGACGCTATCAGACATCAGCAAGGCCTACGGCGGACGGGTTTTGTTCAACGAAACGGCCTTGCAGGTGAATCGCGCGGACCGCATCGGCCTGGTCGGGCCGAACGGCGCGGGCAAGACGACGCTTTTTTCGATCATCCTCGGGGTGGAATCGCCGGACGCGGGCAGGGTGATGAAGGAACGAAATGTGGTGTTCGGCTATCTGCCGCAAGAAAGCGCGCCGGCGGCCGACGAGACGGTGCTCGAACTGGCGACGGCCGTGTCGCCGGAATTTTCCAGGCTGCGGAGAATCATTCTCGCGTGGGATTCCGACCATCACGTTGACACGCAACACGCGGAAGAAATTCACGACGACGCGCACAATCGTTTTCACGAGTTGGGCGGATATCAAATGGATGCAAAGGCGAAGCAGATTCTTGTCGGCCTGGGTTTTCGCGAAAAGGATTTTAATCGCCAGGCGCGCGAGCTTTCAGGGGGCTGGGTGATGCGGGCGCATCTGGCGCGGTTGCTGGTGCAGGAGCCGGATTTGTTGTTGCTGGACGAGCCGACGAACCACCTGGACCTGGAGGCGTTGCTGTGGTTTCAGGAGTACCTGAAAGAGTATCCCGGCGCGATCATGGTGATCTCGCACGACCGCGAATTTCTGAATCATATCGTCAGTGGCGTGGTGGAAATCCGGCAGGGCAGGCTGATGCGGTATCGGGGCAATTACGATGAATTTCTGGTTCAACGCGCCGCGTCCGAGGAACAGCTTCTCGCGGCATACAAAAATCAACAGCGCGACATCGCGCGGTTGCAGGAATTCGCCGACCGATTTCGCGCGAAGGCGAGCAAGGCGTCGCAGGCGCAAAGCAAGCTGAAGCAGATCGAGCGAATGGAAAAGATTGAAGCGCCGACGAACGACGAAAGCAAAATCGGTTTCCGGTTTCCGCAACCGCTGCGCAGCGGCCATAAAGTGATCACGCTTGAAAACATTCAGCAGGCTTACGGCGACAACGTGGTTTATCGCGGCATGGAATTCAAGGCCGAGCGCGGCCAGCGAATTGTTCTGGTCGGCCCGAACGGGGCGGGCAAATCCACGCTGCTGAAAATCCTTGCGGGCGTATTAATTCCGCAAGGCGGGGCGCGGACGCCGGGGCACAACGTGAAGGCGGGATATTATTCGCAATACCGGGTGGAGATGCTGAATCTCGATCGCACCGTGTTTGAAGAGGCAATGGACACGCCGTCGCGCGTCACGGAACAATTCGTCCGCACGCTGCTCGGGAGTTTTTTATTTCGCGGTGACGATGTTTTCAAACGCGTGGGCGTGTTGAGCGGGGGCGAAAAGAGCCGGCTGGCGCTCGTCAAGTTGTTGCTGGCCCCGCCGAATCTTCTGCTGATGGACGAGCCGACGACGCATCTGGACATGGCGAGCATTGACGCGCTGGTTTATGCGCTCGGGCAATTTGAGGGCACGATGGTATTCATCAGCCACGACGTTTATTTCATCCGCGCGCTGGCGAATCACGTGGTGCACGTGAATGCGGGCCGGCTCGACGCATTATCCCGGCGGTTACCAATATTATCTGGACAAAACGAGGGCGTTGTCGGAACGCGCGGCATTGACGTCCGGCGGAACGAACGGGACGGCTTCACCGCAGAAATCCGCGCCCGCGAACCGTTCCTCAACTGATCGCAAGGAACAAAAGCGAATTGAAGCGCAGCAACGCCAGGCGCGTTCCAACGAACGCAAAGCGCAGCAACAAGTGGTCTGCGAATTGGAAAAGGAGATTGAGCGACTCGAGACGCAATTGGCGGAATTGACGACTGAACTGGAAAATCCGGCGACTTATGAAAAGCCGGGACGCGCGGCGCACTTGAACCGGGAGATTGTTCATTTGCAGGAACGATTGGCGGAATTGAATCCGCAATGGGAAGCCGCCGCCGGAAAGCTATCGGCGATGGTTTGAGTCAATCCGCGTCGCCGGATTTATTCATCAACTGGGTTTTGAACCCGGCCAACTGTTGGTCGTAGTAGTCAACGGCATTGGTCGTGGTGGTGATGGTGGAATCAAAATTGACGAGGGTTACGAGGGTGCTGTAAGTGGCCATGTCATGGACCGGCAGGACGGCGCGGATGCCGCCGGCCGGGCCGAACCGCGAATAGCAATCGTTCTCATGGATTTGTTTCACGACGACGACGCGATAGCCGAGTTTGCCCAGAAACATCTGGTAGGAATTTGTGGTGATGAGGGCCGCGACCATCGTCGCGCTGGCCTTACCAAGGTGGTCGAGCAGGGCTTTCAATGTTTTGAATTCGCCGCGCAACAGGATGCGTTCGAATCGCTGCGCGTCGGTTTCAATGACCGAGGGTAATTCGGCAATAACGGCGGCGGCTGATTTTTTGATCATAAATGGTTTGGTCGCGATCGGAGACGTGGTGTGACTGAACGACGACGCAGCATTGTCGTTCATCGCGCCGGGGAAGTCCACAATTCATTTTTGGGGCAGCACCTTGGGATGGGGCGCGATTAGCGGTGGGGCGGCCAATTACATTGAATCGGGCGCCAATACCTCCACCATTGGCGGGGGCGCTGATAATACGATTCAGCCCAGCGCCACGGATTCGAGCATTGGCGGCGGCACGGTCAACAGCATTGAGAACAACGCGTATCAATCCACCATTGCCGGCGGGAATCTGAACGTGATTCAGAGCAGTGCTGATCAGGGGACGATTGCTGGCGGGGGTCAGAACGTGATTCAAGCCGGGGCGGTTGACTCGACGATCGGGGCGGGACATACAACACCAACGGTGGCAACTATGCCACCGTTGCCGGCGGCTCTCACAACACTGCCAGCGGCTACGCGACGGTGAGTGGCGGCGAATACAACACCGCCAGCGGTCTTAGCGCATTTGTCGGCGGCGGCGACCAGACAGTTTCCTGGACACCAGGCAGCGGCAGTTGGAGTTTCGTCAGCGACCGCGCGGCAAAAGACCGGTTCGTGGCGGTGGACGCCAGGACGGTTCTGGACAAAGTTGCGCAGTTGCCGGTCATGGAGTGGAGTTACCGGGGTTACGGGCAGCGGCACATTGGCGCGATGGCGCAGGATTTCCACGCCCTCTTCCCGCTCAACGGCAACGACAAAGTTTTGAACGACGCCGATCTGCACGGCGTGGAACTGGCCGCCATCCAGGGCTTGAACCAGAAGCTGGAAGCCGGAAGTGTGAAGTTAGAAACGGAGAACGCGCGGCTCCATCTAAAAGCGCCTCGCGCTCCGCTTCCCGCCGCACTTCAAGACGCTTCGCGTTTGCCGGTTCCGCATTCCGCGTTCTGCGTTCTTCATTTTCGGTTTCGTTTTCATTTCGCCTCCTGCGGTTGAGAGTTCAGAGCCAGGCTGCCATTCGATTTGTCGGTCAGCCGGGCGACGGCCTTTTCCAGGCTCTCAAGCTGCGACTGCAAATCCGCGACCCTCGTCTGGAGCGGAATTTTCTGAAACAGGATGCCCGGCTAGTTCGAAAGCGGTGTCACCGCCACCGCAGTCCAAGACGCTTCGGGAGGATTTACGATTTATGATTTACGATTGATGAGGCCATGTTTTTTAAATTGCCTCCTCGCCATGAATTAGGGGACCCACACCTCACCCTGACCCTCTCCCCTCCCATCGGATGGGAGCGGAGAGGGGATCCGTCTTCGGCGCGGCTACGACGGGACAGGCAGCAGGCGGATGCCGATCCGGAGGATTTACGATATACGATTTGTGATTTACGATTTACGGGGCCATGTGTTTTTTAGATCGCCTCCTCTCCCCGACCCTCTCCTCCAATAGGAATTGGAGGGGAGGGAGACGAAGCGGACGCCGATCGTGTTTTGGAAGGGTCGGCGATTTCCAAGAGTCAGGTGGCTGGGCAAACGGATGTGCCGTGCCAAAGCGGCGTCGCGCTGCGCTTGCCGCCGCACTCCAAGACGCTTCGCGAGTGTGGATATACGATTTGCGATTTGCGATTTACGATTGATGAGGCCATGTTTTTTAAATTGCCTCCTCCCCATGAACGCAGGGGACCCACACCTCTCCCTGGCCCTCTCCCCTCCCATCGGATGGGAGCGGAGAGGGGATCCGTCTTCGGCGCGGCTACGACGGGACAGGCAGCAGGCGGATGCCGATCCGGAGGATTTACGATATACGATTTGTGATTTACGATTTACGGGGCCATGTGTTTTTTAGATCGCCTCCTCTCCCCGACCGGATGGATTAGTTTTTTCCCTACGGCCCTCACCCGGTCCCGCTGTGGGACCACCCTCTCCCGCTCCCTCCTTCGCCAGAAGCGCTACGGAGGGCAGGCTCGCGGGCGAGGGACAATCTCCTCCAATAGGAATTGGAGGGGAGGGAGACGAAGCGGACGCCGATCGTGTTTTGGAAGGGTCGGCGATTTCCAAGAGTCAGGTGGCTGGGTGTTACGCACTTTTTTGACATCGTAAAAACGGCCAAATTGGGGTCGTAGGTTTTTTGGAACTTTTTCCACACTGACATCGTAATTTGTGGCCGAATAGCCACGCTCTGATCGTAAGGTTGTGATCCGGCTGGTTCATTTTCGGATTTTCAGGCGTTCCGGGATTTTTTCACCACACTGACATCGCAAGCGGCGGCTTCCGGCTGGATTCCCACACTGGCATCGTAAGGGCCGATTTTTGCCGTTGCAGCGGCTTTTGGCCGGACTGACATCGTAAGGTGACGACGCCAGCGGTGTTATCAAGTGCCGGTGATGTGGCGCATGGCATCATGGAAAGACAGGCCGAGGACCTGGACGTGGAAGTCAATGGCGTTGCCGGCCAGATTGCGTTGGGGCCAGCGCCAGTAACTGTCCTTGACGATGAGACCAGGATAGGCGGGCAAGCTAAAATTGCCCGCCTCCCGCTCCACGAGTTGGAGACCGCGCTTTTCGAGCAACGGAACCAGCGGGGCGAGCCGGGCGGCGCGGATTTGCTCACGCGACCACCGAGTGCGATTCGGGGAGGGGGTTGTCATAATCTTTTCGCCAGTGGGGTTGGATGAGGACGTGGTTGACCTGCTTGAGATCCACGAAGCGGGTCTGGTCGCGGACGGCCTCGATGAGTGAACCCAGGCAGAGGTTGCGGGTGCGGCGCAGGAGACCTTCGCCGGAGCGGACGATGAGCGCCAGCGCTTCCGGGGTGAAAGTGTTATGACCCAGGCCGGCGCGATCCAGTTGATCCAGGATAAATTGTTCAACGGTTTCGGGAGCCAGGCGTGAGAGCAGCGCCGAGTAAGTGACACGGGAGCGGATTTCCTCATTGATGGACAGCGAGAGTGATTGCAACAGCGGCGGCTGGCCGATGAGCGCCAGACAGTGCGAGCGCGGGAAGTCTTCGCAGAGCAGGCGGAGTTTGCGCAGAGAGTCCGGTGGCATGAGGTGGGCGTCGTCAATGATGGGCACGAGCATTTTGCCGGCGCGATGGACGCTGAAGGCCTGTTGCACCAGGAGGCGTTCGCAGTGATGGTCGCGACCTTCAAACTCGATCTGAAAGGCTTCACACAAAATACGGAGGGTATTGTGGTAAGTGTGCAGCGTGCGGTTGACGACCGGCGTGATCATGCGTTTGGGGTCGTGCTGGAGCAGCGCCTGTTTCAAAACGCTTTTGCCGGTGCCCGGTTCACCCAGCACCAGACACAAGCCGCCTTGCTGGGCGTGGACGCGGAGGATGTCGAAGATTTCCTGCTGGTGGGCCAGCAGCGTGACGGCTTCAGGGTCGAAAGGATTGCGTTGGAGGCCAAAGTGGGAGCGGATCATAGGATTTACGATTTGGGATTTACGATTGACGATTGAAGCGGGTTGGCGGGAACTTTGCTGTCTGGTGGTGCGGACGGCGATGGATTGGCGGCGGATGGTTTTCTGTCGTTGGCCACGGGGTCGAGCAGGCGGGCTTCGCCCATGCGTTCGCCCTTGTAAAAAACCACCACGCGGCTGGCGGGCGTGGAACGTTGGAAACGGATGTGGATGGTTCGATCCGGCAGGTGCCGTGGCGCTTCCCAACGCAGCGATTTGAACGAGAAGGTGTTGTCGGCGCGGACGTGGCGTTCCTCCTCGACAAAGAACAGTTCGTCGTTGGCCTCATTGGGCGGCAGGAAACGCAGCCACTTGCGGTCCAGCGCAAAACGATCCAGCGGCGACGTGCCCAGCACGGAGTGTTCCCGGGCATTGTAATCTTCCTCGACCCAGAGGGTGAACTGACGGTTGAGCGCCTCCAGCGAACTCAAGTCCAGGTCGCGCGCCAAAAACTGGTCGCGGACGGTGCGAAAAAATCTCTCGATTTTTCCCTTGGCCGCGCCGTCCCTGACGGGCGTGTGGTGCAGCAGGCAGCCGACGCGGGCGCAGATTTGGAGGATTTCCTTGGAGGTGTAAATGGAGCCGTTGTCCACATAGAGCGCGTGGGGCACGCCGCGTTTGTAAAAGGCGGCCCGGAAGGATTCAATGAGCGTGTCCACGGTTTCAGCCGGGAAGAACTGGCCGTGGCAGCAGACCCGCGAGGCGTCATCCAGAAAGGCGATGAGCCGCGTTTGCACCGGTGTGCCGTTGATCCGGACAAACGGGCCGTAGAGCGTGTCAGCCTGCCACATTTCATTGGCGTGGGCTTTGGCGA
>CAVWKA010000021.1:0-134582 GCA_963755515.1 uncultured Verrucomicrobiae bacterium
CTGTGCGCCGCGCTCGCGCTGCTGGCGCCGGGCTCGGCGCAGGCCGCTCCCGTCTCCACCGCGCCGCCGGCCATCAGCGGCGCCCTCGAAGTCGGACAGACGCTGACAGCCAGCACCGGCGCCTGGACCGACCCCACCTCCACCATCATCCTCTACGCCTACCAGTGGCAGAGGTGCCTGCAATACGTGTGCACGGACATCGACTATGCCACCTCGCCGTCCTACACGCTGACCTGAGCCCGACTCCGGCGAGCAGGTGGACGCGGCGGTCACGGCCTACGACGCCGCGGGGGCGCTCGAAGACGCTGTGTCTGAACAGACGTACATCATCGGCTCGGCCAGCGGCGGCTCCCTCTACGCCATCGGCGAGGCCGTCAGCGGCCCCGGCTCCGTGACCGGCGAGACCACCCCGCTCAGTGGTCCTGAAGCCGATCTCGCCTGCCCTGGCGCCTGTGGCGCCGCCAGCGCCTACGCGCCCGGCGCCACGGTCACGCTCACCGCCCAGCCGGCGGCGGGCGCCGCCTTCGCTGGCTGGAGCGGCGCCTGTACCGGCAGCGCGCCCACCTGCGCCGTGACGCTCGGCGCCGACGAGGTGGTCACCGCCACCTTCGTCACGGCGGGCGCTGGCGGGCCGGCTGCGGGAGGCGAGGGCATGGGGCCAGGGGCAGCCGCGGGAGCCGGCGCCGGCGCCACCACGCCGCCGGCCATGGCCCTACGGGCGCCGGCACGGCTCCCTGGGCCTGCGCGTGCGCGGCCAGCGCGTGCAGGCTCTTGTCGGCTGCGAGCAGAAGGCGAGCGTGTGCCCCACCTGCGCCTCTCGCTGCTCGTCGGCGCGCAGGGCGCACAGGCCATGCTCGCGCTGCGCTCCTTCGCTGTGGCGCCAGGCGGGCGCGCCCGCGTCACCCTGGCGCTCGACAAGGTGGTGCGCTCCTGCTCGCCCGCCGGCGGCGCCTGCGCCTCACGGCGCGCCTGGCGATGAGCACCGCAGGCGCAGGCGAGATGAAGCTGGCGACAGGCCGTCTCACCCCCTCGGCGTGAGCGCTCCTGGCCGGCCCTGACCGTCAGCGCCATGGAACCCCTCTCCCTCCTGCAAGGCGTGCGCGAGGTCTCGCGTCTCGCTGACCCTCAGTGGCCTGGGGAGGTCACGCAGCGGGCCTTCGATGCCGCACGGGGGCAAGAGCCCCTGAGCATGCGGGCTTCCCCGACGCGAAGGCGCATCGCGGAAGCCCTTGGCCTCCCCTGGCGGACGATCACGGAGCTGGCCCAGGAGTACGAGGGCAAGCACGCCCACCTCCTCGGCCAGAAGAGGAGGGCAGCGCACCAGCCGGACTGGCTGACCGAGGACCACATCGGCTTCGTGGTGGGCTGGGTGGCCTCGCGCCTGGGCACAAGGAGCGTGACGGCCATCCAGTACGAGGCCGAGCGCAAGCAGATCCTCGCCGAGGCAAGGCGCAGGCAGCGCCGCAGAGGGCAGCTCCTACTCCCCACCGCTGACCAGATCGCGCGGATCGTCGGCTGGGAGCAAGCGCTCTACCTGGCCGAGGGGCCCTGCCAGGTAGATGGGCGAAGCCGGCCCTCGCCACGCGCGTCGAGGTCATCGAGCGCTTCTACGAGCAGTACGGTGTGCAGCCGAGCAGGATCCACTTGATGGACTTCGCGCGCGGGAACGGCATCCCCATGAGCCATGAACTCGGGGAGCCCTGGAGCCAGGCCGTGCGCGACTGGAAGGCGGGGCGTGAGGAGAGGGGCCTGCCGGTCCCCGACAAGCCGCCCCGCCGGCGCGTCGCTGACTACTCCCGCGATGTCGGCGCGGCGCTCCCCGGCGAGCACTGGAGACACGGCAAGAGGCGGGACGACCCTGGGGCGCTCGTGGCCTGGGTCAGGCGCTACCTGGAAGACCTGGGGCCAGGGAACAGATCGACGAGTGCGGCCGCACGAGGCCCTGTGGGCCACGCGGCACCCAGGGGCGCCGCGAGCGTCCGTCCTCATCAAGCGCGGAGGCTGGGGGCACAACCGCCGCGCTGCCCAAGGGCAGATCGCGGACGCGGGACGGGCGAATGGGCGCCAGCCGCGCCAGTAGAGGCATCCTGAGACGCGCACCCTGAGACGCTGACGAGGCGAGGCCGGGAGGCGAGGCGAGGCCCGGAGGCGAAAGTCCCGGTCGAACCGTGCGCGCCGCCTATAGTCGGGGCATGGATCGCCTCAGCCCCAACACAGGCCTCTTCGGAGACGAGATCGGCGCCGTCGCCCACGGCGACCACATCGGCGATCCCGCGCTGCCCGCCGCGCGCCACACGCACTGGCACCAGCACGAAGAGCACGGCTGCCCCGGGAAGGGGTGAGGTCACGGGCCCGTAGGCCAGGGATTCCACCAGAACCTTCCAGGGGCGCCCAGCGAGGTGCCCTTTTCTTTGCCCGGACACGGCGAGGGAAGGCCAGGAAAGGCGGCACCACCAGCATCACCGACCATCACGACGTCAGCACACGACAAGGAGAGAGCACAAGCACGGAGACGACAGACAGGACGACAAGAGGCCCGCACCAGAGAGAAGGGCTCCAGCCGGCAGGCAGCGGCGGGGTCGGGCTCCAACCAGCCTCCACGACGAGGCGCTTGCGACATAGCGTCATCCAGGGTCGAAGCTGGGTGCAGAGGCACGGACAACCGCATGGCTATGTAGTTCAGACGGCAGAGTGCCGAAGCCCCCATCTGGCTCGCCGCCCGCGGGCGGCATCGGCAAGGTGCGCGGCTGCTCGGCGAGGGCCACAGCCCCGACGCTCGCTTGTACCCCAGGCAGGGCGACATGCAACGGGACATCAAACACCCCCCATGTACGCATGAGCGTCGGCAGGCGTACCGACCATCGCCGGATGAGGTGTTTGATGGCTTCACGGCGCATATGAAAACTATCCGCACTACTGAGAAAGCCCTGTGTTCAAGCGGCTTTCCGCAGTTGCGGCTCGATCGGCGCGAACGCTGCTACGTCTGCGTTTGGTGCGCCAGTGCCCAGCGGCGCCGAATCAGCGCCATCCACGAGGCGACGTATGCATGTCCCTGATCGCCGTCGCGATGCACCTGATAGACGCTGCCTGCTGAGTGGCTGTCCTTGCGTCAGGGGTTCCGTGCAGCCTGAGTCTGCTCTCGCAGCGCTCGTTCCAGTTGCCCGAGCCGCGCCGAAATCTCGCGCACCTGGACAAGCACGTCGTCCTCGGCGACCTCGATGTGTTCGACGCTCGGTGCGCAAGGTTCGGCGCTCAGCAGTCGGGCGCCCTCGTCCAGGGCCTCTCGGAGACTGGCTCGGAACCTGTCCAGCTCCAGAGCCCCAGCAGTCCGCGCGTTGCGCCAGGCACGATGCTGCGGCGACTCTGGGAGCTGCGCGACGGTGCCGGCGCGAAGCGACCGCTGGGAGACGGCGTCGGCCGATTGGCGTGAGCGCCCACACCTGCACTCCGTGGCGGCGCGAGCGCGTAAGTGATCCGGCAAGCTCTAGAGCGCCGATCTGAGAGCGCACACGACGGGCTATCGCTGAGCGTCGCGGAATGTCCAGGTGTTCGAGGATTGTCCAGATGGGTATGTCGCTGTGGCCTCTGGCGCGGTGTCGCTCGGCCCTCTCCATCGCGGCCAGCACCAGCACGTCGGAGATGACGTCGGCAGGGGTGTTCATCGTCGGTTCCTCCTTGGGTTGGAGGCTCCGGGAGACTGCTCTGGGCGAGGGAGGCACCCTCCGTCTCGAATAGGGTGCCTATGCGCCGGGAGTTCGTGCTCTCGGTGCCACGGCGCCCGGCGGGCCCGAACTGCGCGGGCGCCACTTGTAAGGTGCCGCTGACGATAGCGCAACCTAACCAAGAGTTACAATGCCAGCCCCAGAGTCCGACGACACAGAAGACCATCGCGCCTTCGGACGAGCGCTGCGTAAGCTCCGGCTGAGAGCAGGACTCACGCAGGAGGAGTTGTCGGCTCGGGTCGGCATCGGAGTCGCATACTCGTCCCGCCTCGAAAACGGCCACCGTGGGCGCTGGCTGGCACACGGTCATGCGGCTGTTGCGCGCGCTCGACACGACGCTTGCAGATCTCGGAGACGCGATCGACCGACAGACCCCATCACCGGAGGACTGACGGCGGGTCACGGTTGCCCCTCGTCGCCATCGAGGGTGATCGCTGAACCTCGAATGGGCAGCAACTCAAGAGGTGCTGCCAGTTCGCCGCCGTCGGCCTCGTCGTGAACTTCCTGCGGGCACGGACGATTTCGGCTCGCGCAGACCCCCGTGCCGTGACCGGCAAGTATCTCCCGGCTGCCTCCGGGTCGAAGCGTAGTCTCGGCTTTGGAGCCGGCACCTAGCCTGACGGCGCCCAGTCGGTCGCGGTGTGCGTACACCCAGGAGCGATCGACGCCCAGCTCGGCGGCGAGTGTCGCGGCATCCACCAGTCGGCGGTGGTTGGGCGCTGAGTCGTCGCGAATGAGCGCGACTACGCGCAGTGCGACGGCCTCGACCCAGGAGGCATCGATTTGGGTCGCCGCGTCTAGCGGTGGTGAACGGCGTGCCTGTCCTTGGTGCACACCCTTGACGACCCTCAACCGGCCAAAACGGCCAGCGAGTTTCGCGACCGTGCTGTGCGTCAGCACCACGCTGCCTCGCGGCCCTGCACTGGATCGGCCAAGCCCTCTTCTCTCCGGCTTTGAGGTGCGCGTTTCGCCTCTGGCGATTCGCCGAAAGGTTGCCTCGTCTCTTCGCTCCAACTGCCAGTACAGACGAGATGCACGTGTGTGCTGTGGGGGGTGCGAGCGCTGTGTAATTCGTTGGCCGTTTTGTGCACCCCAGGGTCATCACTTATGTGATGACTGCATCGAGCATCCCTGCGGCTGGAGGTGGCGGCTACGCGCGCTACTTGGAGAGCAAGACGGTCGCGCCAGAGCGAGGCGACGACCACCCGACCCCGGACGGGGAGATGACGCAGGCCCCTGGCCGTTGGCTCGCGGACCCCGAGACGCTGGCTCGGCTGGGAGTGCGGGCCGGTGAGCCGGTCGAGGGTGCGGACTTCATCGCGCTGATGGATGGTCGCCATCCAGGCACGGGCAGGCGGCTGCGGCCGGAGGGCGCAGGCGGCGGCAGGGGCGGCGGGATCGATGTGACGTTCAGCGCCCCGAAGTCCGTCTCGACGGTTTGGGCGCTCGGTGATCCGTGGCAGCGCGAGCAGATCGAGGCCGCGCACGCCAGAGCCGTCGAGAACACCGTGCGGTATCTGCGCGAACAGGTCCCGGTCTTGGTGCGTCGCCGCTATGACGGCCAGGTCGTGGAAGGAGCACGCCAAGGACGTAATCGCCGCCGAGTACCGACACACCACCGCGCGAGGGGTCAGCGGGGCGCTGGCACCCGACCCTCAGATGCACAGTCACGTCGTCATCAGTGGCGCGGTAAGGGAGGACGAACGGATCGTCGCGGTCGCATCGCGGCCGATCTTCCGGTCAGCCCGCGAGCTGGGCGCGTTCTACCGCTCCGCGCTCGCTGAGGAGCTGGCCGGCGAGGGTTGACCCAAACGTCATCAGTGGCGAGCAGGCCGTATTTGTCCGGCATCGGCTTGACCGACTCGACTTCGCGCTTTTGAATTTTAATAGCCAGTCGCCGCAGATTTTTTCCCGTTATCCGAACCGTGCGGTTCAAAAACGAAAGCGTTAGCGTGTCGCCGCCCTTATCCGATTCACATTTGGCCAGGTCCAAATGATGGTAGGCCAGCAGGTAAAAACATGCGGGGGTGATTTCAAGGCGCAAGCTGTCCGCGCCGCCGAAACTGCTGCATTGTTCATAACAAGGAGATTCGTTCATATACTCATGCCTCGACTTTGTTTATGGCTTTGACGCGAGGCAATTTCGCGCCGCCGCCGGATTGATTCCTCGATTTTTTGTTTCAACGTTACGGTTGGTTTGACCGATTCAGTTTCTTTCACCGATTTGGCTTGCCTGACTGCTTTGCGCTGGTGTTTTTCTTGCGCCTGTCGTTCGGATTCTTCCTGTCGCAATGTTTCCGCCCGTCGCTCCGCCGATAGCCGTTGCGAATGTTGAAGGTTGAGAACGTAAGCCACATCGCGCCCCAACATCGCCGCCAGCTTGTGAAAATAATTTTGCGCCATGTCCAGAGCCAAAGTTCTGTCGCCGGAACGGGCGACATTTTCCCGAAGCTGGATTTTATCCGCCGTGAAAATTTTCACGCCCTTGCGCCCGCGTGAAATCGTGACATACCACTGGTTTTGATTTGTCGCCGCTTTTACCGCCGAATCCGAAAACAGAACGTAATCCACAGTTCTTGCCTTGAGCGGCGTAGGACGTGACGGCATAGCCGCGAACGAACTGGCGATAATGCTTTGGCAACACGCGGCCATCATCCAACGCAATGCGGCCGTCAGCATGAATTTCTTTGACCGCCACCAATTCGCCATTGGCCAGTTTGCGGCCATCCTGGGATTTGTCATTGGCTTTGAGTTGCAGCCGGTCGCCAACGGACAATGAAAGTTCTTTGGGCTGGCAAACCGTGATACGTTCCAAATCCTTGAACGGCACAGGCCGGATGCGATTGTCTGATTCAACCAGCAAATGTTTGTCGGTGATGCCCTGCAATTTCCCCGTGTCACCGGCCTTGAACCCGCAAATGTTACGGTTGAACACCAGACACTGAATCAGCCTGGTAAAAGCGTTTGTCGCGCTTTTGTGCGTCCGTTAAATCCATCCGTTCCAAAGCCGTGACCGTCGTTTCATTTTCGCCGATTAACTTTTGGGCTTTCAATCCATCGCGCACCCGTTCATTCACCTTGCGAATTTCGTTCCAGCTTTGTGAGACGATGACGGTTGAATGATTGGCTTTTACCAGTTCCAAAAAATGTTCCGTGAGCTTTTGCTGTTGATCCGCCAATGTGCAGGAAACGATGGCATCATGTTTGTCCAAACGGTCGAAGGACGCGCCGAGTTTGCCCTGCCGCGCTTCATTGACGGCGAGCCGGTATTGTGTGAGCCATTGGCGTTCGGCGGCGTCTTTGGCCGTCTCTGGATTTTGACGCCGGATGTTCGTCAGCACGGCAAAGCCGAGTCCCGAATACTTTTCAATGGCGCGCAGCGCGTCGGAAGCCTCGACCGCTCCATGCTGGCGCGTGTCGCCGGACAGAATGAGACGGCCATCATGTTCTTTGATGAACGAAAGCAGTTTTTCCATTTGTTCGCCGCCGATTTGTCCGGCCTCGTCCACGAGGACAACCGCGCCGCGCGGCATTGAGCCGCGCGCGAGAAATGCGCTGACGGTTTGCGCGAAGGTGAAGCCGTCACGTTCCAGATCGTCCACCTGCTGGCGTTGCGGCGCGATGACTTGACGCGATGACCGGCCTTGTTCGAGTCCGGCCTTGACTTCGCGCAGCGTATAACTTTTGCCCGTCCCCGCGCCGCCGCGAAACAGCGTGACGAAATCTCGCGAGGACAAAATATGTTCCACCGCTTTACGTTGCTCATCATCCAGCGAGAATGTTGACACACGATGATTTGGCGCGAGCGGCTGATATTCCCCCATCCGATGTTGAGCCAGCGTGACGATTTTGGCTTCACGCTCCAAAACCTTGCGCGTGGTGATTTGCGCGGGAAATTTTGCGTCATGAATGTAATCGCGCTGGCGTGATTCGTTCTGAATTTCCGCCAGCGAGAAATTTTGGCCGCGAGCGTGTTCGAGCGCGTGACGCCAAAGCTCATGCTCATGGACGACCGAGCGGCGCTCAAACAGATGATTTTCCGCCCATTCGATTGCTTCCGCCGCCGTCATTCGCGGCGTGAATTTCCGGCGATTGCCGTTTGAGCCAGATGTTTAACCTGCCACCATTCGCCCCACGACAATTGTTTGTTCCAGATGGATTGCAATTTGGCAATGCCAACATCTTTGATTTTCCGCGCGCGTTCCTTGTGCGCGATGTTGGCGCGAATGACTTTGATATTTTGATTGGCCTTTTCCGGCTCGCGTTCCAAAAGTTCTTTGGTCTTTTCGTCAATCTCGTGGTGCCGCTTGGAAAACCGTTCGATCAATTCCTTGTGAGACGCCTTCAATCTCAAAATCGCCGCGCGGATTATTTTGGACGCGATAGCCGAACCGTTGCAGCGATTTGACCAGCTCGTGATAATAGACGTTCTCAATGAATTTTTGCGCCGGACAACATTTCGCAAGTTTCCAGTGCCTTCCAACGGTCTTCGATCGAATCATACGTGGCATTGAACAGGATGCAATGACTGTGCAAATGCGGGTCTAACGCTCTGGACGTATCATGCCGGAAAACCGCGCCGACCAGATTGCCCGTGCGCCGGTGATGCATATTGGCCTGTCCTTCCGAACACGAGTGGCGGCGAACATTTCAAATTGGCTCATCGCCAGCCGAACCGCCTTATCATGCGCCTCGATAATCCGTTTGTCATTGCCGACCAACGCCGCAATGGAAACTGATTTTGGCGGTGAAAACGTGAAATCGAAGAACACCCGGCGATTGGCGGATTCATGGAGCTATCCCGTCTTTATCCACTGCTGATCCGTTTGCCATTCATCCGCTGCGTCAGTTGTTCGTCCGTCTGTGGATTAATGTTCCGGCACAGGTTGATGAAATCTTTTTCAGTGGTGACGCCTGACAATTCCAATCTCTTTGCACCGTCACCAATCCATTCGCCCAGAAACCGTTCTGGCCTTCCATGTAATAATCGCCCACTTGCAAATGTTCCCTGAAAATATCCTTCGGCATTTTTCAAACTGTATTGAGTTTTCGATCCCAACATGAAGTCAATGTTACCTCATCGCCTCTAAAAATCCCGTGCTTTGCAGAGCACGAGTTTTTTACGAGTCCGTGTTATTAAATGTTGGACGCTGCACTCCTTGTTTTTAACAAGGTCAGCCGTAACAGCGAAAACAACAGCAAAAAGTTTATGAATGAATCAATCGTATCCGCCGAGGCGAAAGCTCGCTTAACCGAAGCCGTCAAAAATTATGCGCCGCCCGCGCCCAAAAAATATCGCGCGCTGGAAGAAGTGAAAGAGTGCATCGTCGAATTGCGAAAGAAGCAGGCGTCGTATCAAACGATACGCGCCATGTTACACGACAACGCCGGCATTGAAGTCTCACACCAGACCATCGCCCGCTATTGCCGCGAGGTGCTGGACGCAGCCAGGGCAAAGAAGCCGCGCCATCCCAAGACGCCAACGCCGGAACAACCGGCAGCCGCTCAAGCGGAATTGGCAGTCGCGTCCGCCTTCGGCCATTCACGGCTCACGCGGACCGCGCATCGCCGATTCAAAGAATCTTTAGCGCAGCAGCGCAGGTGTCGCCCGTCGCGGCGACCATAGAGCGACTCAAAAGCAATCCGCCATCCTAAAAAGCAAAAGCCTTTGGGTTCAGCGTCCGCGACCAACGCGCGTTCACAGCCGTGTAACGCGCGCTCGTCGCGGACGGACAAGGGAAAACGCAGTCGCGTTCGCTTCCGTCTGTCATTGGCAGCGCCGCTCCGGCGCACGGCTTCACTCATGCCGTTTCGCCGACCGCCTGCCGCTTTCCGCCGCCAACGCCAGACCGAAGCGTAACAGGAGCGAGTCCGCCAATAGGCAGTAAAATAATTCACAACCACGCATCCGCTCTGTGTCGTGCGCGTGAATCGGGCTCAATGGTATGTCGGCGGTTGGCGCGTCAAGATTGTTCGCCCCTGTCGCCCCTGCGACTCCATCTTGACCCGCCAACCGCCAACGGAGATTTGCTTCTATGATTCACGCGCGCGATGGAATTTTCACAGCAGAATGTAACATCATTTGATTCATTGCTGACGCATCCGGCGATCCGCCGGCGGTATGCCCAAACGAAACCGGCGATTTTGCACCGAAGAAATTGTCCGGCCCAAACGCCGCGCAATTTCCGCATTTGAAAATTGGCTGAAAAGCCATCGGCAGCGGCAGTCCATTTGCGCGCAGCGAGCCAAAAAAAGGAACTTTGAGCCGTTGCCGCCGGAGCGTAACGCCCATCTTTGGCCGGTTGAGTTTTTCCGCCAACTTCTTCATCCGTCATTGTCCCCAACAACGCATCTTCCTCTCTTCGTCCACAGACGCACTTGCGGTTCAGGCAATGCAATGCCCAATTTGCATTCGCCGATGATGCACGGATGAAACCGACCGTTTCAATTGTCTCGCCACTTCCTCATCCGAATATCGTCCCAAGGATCTGGTCTTCCTGCTTCGTCCAAAGCCGATAATGTCGGATTGCCTGGCTGGACCCCTAAACGGCGTCGGCGCACGAAGACGCTGGCCAAACTGCGCTTCAATTTTCGCGCAATTTCCGTGTCGGAAGCGGTGCCCAGCAACCCGTCTTCCGCTTTCGTCCAGAACCGTATCACCCCGGCGGC
The DNA here is from genome assembly GCA_963755515.1 of uncultured Verrucomicrobiae bacterium. Taxonomy (GTDB): domain Bacteria; phylum Verrucomicrobiota; class Verrucomicrobiia; order Limisphaerales; family UBA11358; genus UBA11358. Next base: position 10,392 of record CAVWKA010000021.1, read on the forward strand.
ATTGGTTATGCCCAACTGCGTGCGCTTGAGTTGAACCGTGCTGTAGCGTTTGCCGACCCGCCGCGCGATTTCCTTGTCGGGCAGTTTGCCCAATAGGGCGATTTCGGCTGGTGTCCACGGTTTGACCAAAGGCACACAGGGCAGTCCCAGGCTGTAACGCTTTTTTCTGACGCTGACCACGCTGCGGCCAATCTTTCGCGCAACGGCATTATCCGGCGCAGTGCCAATCAGGGCGAGTTCCCATTTCTGCCAATTCCTGGGCACGCGCAGCAACCGCCCCTTTCGCCTTTTCGTCGGAATGCGCCGTTCGCGTGCCAGTCGCTCAATCTCGCGCCGGGATTTCGTGGCGAGATATTTCGCCACACGCTTTGCCAGTGATTTTCGAAGAAGTGCGACCCACACCGTCAGCGTATTCAAAATGGCGTTGCAATTCTAGCGCAAGCGTTCTGCACTGGATGCTCGAACAAACCGTGCGCCGGATTAAATTGCACCGTCGAAGCCGTTGCCGGATTTCTTACCGGCCTCCCCACAATGATGAAGGGGTTGCGCCAGCTTTTTGGGCGATGACGTGATCAACGATGGTTTGCAGCATCGCTGTTAAGAATCCTTTGGCACAATGCGTTCCAAAGGGCAATCCAAAGCCTTCCTGATCCGAACAGCCGTTGTGAGGAGCACGTCCAGTTCCCCGGCTTCAATCCGTTGAACATTGCGAATGTTCAAGTCGGCCATCTCCGCGAGCCGTTGCTGGCTGATGGCCTTGGCAAGACGTTCTCGACGAATGTTGTCGCCAAGCTGTTTCAACCACGGTGAGCGAGTCTTTGGTTTTGGCACGCATGATTTATCTGAAATTTCGCTCTTGACAGATACGGCGTATGCGCCGCAATCTGGTTGTTGTAATTATGGCCGACAGCGGAAACCACTCAGGAGCGCCTCAAGGTGGTGGGCGAGCGGAGTCCCCCGTAACGACGAGCGGGGCAAACGCGCCAATCGGAGCCGGTTTTACGTTGATTGAATTCAAACATCGCGAAAGAAAGCCTCGGATAGGAACCGGCCCACCGCTTTAGCAATTCGCGGCAATGCTTCGATGAAAATAATTTTTTGCGCCACGTTCAATTTCGCCGGGTTTGATGACTATTTGCCCGGCAAAATCCTTTTACGAGCCTGACTGATGATCTCGCCGACATCCACTTTCAGAACGTCACCAATTCGCAGCAAGGTGTCGAGAGTGGGGTTCCACGGATTCGTTTCCAAACTGCTAATCAGTGACTGGCTCAATCCTGCTTTTTCCGAAAGAACATTGCCGGAAAGGCCCTGTCGCTTCCGTTCCTGGATAAGGAGTCGCACAACTTCAGCACAAATTTCGTCTCGATGGCTGTCTTTTGACACGCCATTGGTTGTAACCAAGAATGATGTTGACAACACATATCATTAAAATGATAATGGTCTAAACAAAAACAGACGGGCGCATGAATCAATCGCAGACAAGAAAAGCTCCGTTGATGGCAGTGGCAGGAAAAAAGAATCCTGACGTGATTGTCACCCATACCAATCAAACCGCTCTGTTTAAAATGCAGAACCACAAGGCTTCTGAATGGTTGCGCCAGCATTACACTTCAACCACGGGGAATGTGAAGGGAGACACCGAAATCTACGTGCATCCGACACGGTGCAAACGTATCGTCGCGGAATTAAAAGACGCCGGTTTCGAGGTTGCGATTTTGCAACCCCACAAGTGATATGACAAGCGGCAGCTATATTTTGACGACAGGCGGACAAAATATGACTTGGCCGCGCGGCAATTTTTTTCTTGAAAGAAACCTGTTTGTCACAGGTAATTTGATAAGGTTGTTGCAGTTCTTTGCCAAAGCCAGACGCGGACGCGAATTTTTTTCGTCGTCACAAATTCGGAGGACTGTCGGCCTTGCGGGGCAATTTGGATTTGCGGTTCTGTTCAAGAATCGTGCTTTGCGCTTTTTTGATGAGCGCTGGAAGGTCTGCGCCGATGCCGTCAGCAATGCGCAGCGTCAGTTCCAGTGTCGGATTGCGAAGCCCCCGCTCGACGAGGCTCAACATGGATTCGGAAACGCCCGAACTTTGCGAGACCGCATAATTGGAGAGTCTCCGGCGGATGCGCTCTTGCCGCAGGAGCCGGACAATTTCATGGCGAATCGCTTCGTAGTGACGGATACCAGGCACGCCGAAGCTTGGCAGAGAAAGTGGTTTGACCTTTACTTTGCCATAGTCAAGAATCGGTTCTGGCTGGAATCAGGCTTGTTGAGTCAAAATTGAACGGAAGGAAATGTATGAAAAATATCAGAAATGAAGTTGCGCGTTTTCAATGTTCAACCGTTATATCGGCCGGCGCTATTATCGTCGCGGGCTTTTTGTTTGGCACCGCCAGTGGTTTGGCGCAAACCGTCCCGCCCGGTAGCGGAAACGGCGGTTCGCGGACACTTTCAAATGTAAACTGGAATTAAAACACGAGTCGGATGAGAACCTAACTATGAAAACCTCCTCAAAAAAATCATTGGTGATTGCCGCCCTTTTGGGAGCGGCGAGCATTGCCGGAGTGATGCTTGTCCATGCCCAAGAGACAACAACATCCACCCATCAATTGTTCCCCATTCGCCAGCAAGCTTGCAGTCAGTCGAATCGTATTCGGACGCACAGTTGCAGCAATTGGTAAATGACTTGTCTGCCACGCCGTTGATCTGGCCAACGAATCTGCCGGACGGAGGCGCGGGCGGAACATACTGGTCATTGGCTCACCCGAATTGGCCCCCGCTTCCTGGCGCGTTTGGAACGCCTGTTTGGAATTTAACACCGGCTGGTTCAGCTTCGCCCATGTCAGATTCGGCGATGTCGTCAGATTCAACAGCTTCCACAAGCTCATCGGGGTTTTACCTGCTTGATGACGTGGACTACCCGCCGACGCCGGGGGACGGAGGCACCAACAGCGGCGGCACGAACATTTATTATTTTCAGCCGATGGGCCAGCCCATTAACACGAACGGCCTTTGGCTTCAAGTGGCGACCAATGCCTATTCCCTCGCCTCCAACTATTTCAACGTCCTGATTCATAATACGACTAATGGAGATTTTTACGATGTATTGACGAAGGCGAATTTATTGTTGCCGCAGTGGACGGTGGAAAACATTGTCACTGGCGCAATCGGGAATTTGACGCCCGTTACCTTGAGCTTAAATGGCCGGACAAATCTGTTTGTGTGGGCACGGACGTCGGTGCTTGTCCTTGATACGCAACCTTTGACACAAGAAGTCCTGGCAGGGGACACCGTGACATTCAGCGTTGCCGTCACCGGCGGTGATCTGTCGTATCAGTGGACATTCGACGGCACGAACATTTCCGGCGCAACCAGCAGCAGTTACACTATCAACAATGTCAACGCGGCGGAGGCCGGGAGTTATGTCTGCATCATTACCAGTTCATCAGGCGCGGTCACAAGCCAGACTGCAACGCTTACGGTGGACAATGGCAGCGGCGACGCCTACCAGACTCAGCCCATCGGCCAACGGCAGGACTACACTTTCCGTAATGGCGTCACCTATTATATCGGTTCGCCGGTGCAATTGTATGGCAACACCACCTTTGAGCCGGGAGCGATTATCAAATTCGATTACACACAGCCCGACCCGACCTTGCAAATCATGGGCACGGTAACATGCAAAGGCACGGCCTACAACCCGTCTGTGCTGACGACCTACGATGATAACGGGTTTGGCGAGCAATGGAGCAGCTATTCCCCGCAGCCTTATTATACCGGCGTGCCATATTTGGACTTGTCACAGGCCAATGGCGATTTGTCATTGACCAATGTTTGGTTTCGTTACGCGGATGAAGCCGTCTCCACACCAGCGGACGGGCGGCTGGACATCTGGAACGGCCAATTCTTCCAGTGTAACGCCGCCATCCTGAATGAATCCAACGGGGTGGATAGTTTGCACAATGTTCTGTTTGCTGGCTGTCAGGAAGCGGTTGCCGCTGGCACCAACAGTTTTGCCATCGCCGCTGAGAATATCACGGCGGATGTCTCCAATCTTTATACCGCCTCTGTGTCCCCGACCTATGCCGTTTTGACAAACAGTATTATTACTGGCAGCGCCAATGGCGCCTCTTTGCATAACAGCACGGTTGCGCCTGGCTCGTCGAATTTCCAAACCAACGGTGCGGGCAATTTCTATCTGGCAGTTGGCAGCACCTTGCACCAGGCGGGAACCACCAACATCAACCCGTATTTGTTGAATGAGTTTCACAACAAGACGACCTATGCCCCGGTCGCATTGCCGGAGTTTATGAGTTTTTCCGGCAAGCTGACACTCTCGCCGCAGGCACCGCGCTATACCAATGGGCCTCCCGATGAAGGCTACTATTACGATGCCCTTGATTATACCGTGGCAGGCATGACGAACTTTGGCTCAATCACTGTGCTGCCCGGTACGGCAGTCGGCTTCCGTCAGGACTTAAATACGTCAACTTATTGGGGCTTCAATCTGCGCGAGGAATCGTCTTTCGTCAGCCACGGCACGCCGACCAGGCCCATTGTTTTCACCGATGTTCAATGGGTGCAGGAACAGTTCGAGTATCCCTGCTACAGTTTGTTTGTGCCCAACTTCGAGGGCGCGACCAACGACATCGCGCCGGTGATGGACTTCCGCTTCTGCAATTTCTATCCCGCCGTCAACTGGTATGAAGTGTGGGCAGGCCAGAATGAGAGTGCCAATTACATGGCCTCCTACGATAGCGTTGTTAATTGGACGATGCGGGATTGCAATTTGTACGGCGGCTGGATTAGCCTGGGCGAACCAGACAATGGCAGTTTTTTCGGCATTCCTTATACGACGTTTTACGGTGCCGGATCGGTGACTTGGGACAATAACCTGTTCGAGAATGAATTTGTCAATTTGCAGCCGTCATATTACTGGTATGATGGGACAATTAACGTGGACATGGCGTTTTCAGCCTACAACAACCTCTCGCATGGCGGTTACTTGGTCACCGCGTCACAAACATCGTCGTCCGGCAATTGGACATTTGAGGACAATATGTTCGACAAGATAAATTTCTATCAGGATGCGGCGTTGCCTTTGGACTATGATAACGATGGTTATTGGCCGCTGACGGCGGCGGAATTGCAATCGGGCTATACAAATCAGTTTCAGGCTAACGACCACTGGCGACGGATTTACAGATGGCGGGCATGAGCAGGTGTTAAGCTACGCACCGCCGTTTGTGGCGGGTGCGTTCGGCAATTATTATCTTTCGTCCTTAACAGCCACTTTATGAGGCGGGCAGTCGGACTGCAGGAGCGGCAGGGCTGGCACAATATACGGTTTTTACAAATCAAACCAAAGATGCAGCCACTTCGCCCGTCAATATCGGTTTGCACTATGTTGCGGCCACGAACAATGTGCCGCTTGACAGTGACGGGGACGGGATTCCCGATTATGTGGAAGATGCCAACGGTAACGGCGTCGTGGACCCAGGTGAAACAGACCCGTATAACCCAATGACGGATGGTGTCAATCCTGACCCGTCCAACTCGGTGTATTTGAACATTGACCTGTCGGGTGATGGATTGGTTGGACGCGTTAAAGCTGCGCTCGGAATGAATCCACTTGACCCAAGCAATCCTTTAACGCTAAACCAGATTATTACTGGTGATGAACCGGACGTGGTGACTTTTGAGATTCCCGTGAACTATAATACGTTAATGAATTCTGGCACTTTGAATTTGAATGTGAACGGTTCTGACGTTGAGTTTGAGGATTATACCAATGCAAGTGACGGTAATACGCTCTTGATATGGAATACGACGTATGAATCACCTGGGCAAAAATATATACAGGCACAATTCACAATCAATAATGCGGGCGACGACAATGCTTTAGTAAATGGCGGAGGTAATATCACGCCTTTCAATTCAACCAATGCGATGCAGTTTTTCGCGGCGGACTCGCTGTTTGACACCAATGTGGCCTATCTTGATGCACAATTACCGGCGCAATATTCCGGCCAAACTGTGAGTTACACCATTCAACTCGATGACCCATCCACCACACCGCCGTCCGCACTAAAAACGATCACAGGCTCAACATCAAGCGGCACGATTCAGGAAACTTGGAACTTGGTCGAAGACGACGGTGTAACTGCATTTGCAGGCGACACGTTCACGGCTACTTTCAACGCAACATTCCCGGACGGCACTTCCGGCAAAAACACCAAGACGCTAAACAAAATAGTGACCTCTGAACTGGTCGGTAGTCCAACAGGCAATCATGACGGTTTCGATTTCGTTTACATGTATATGCCGACGAACAATGATCTGGCCGCTGATTATACCGATTTTTACGGAAATCGAGGGGTATATTTGGCTTGCCATGCTCGACCCGGTTGACACCTTGCTAACTCCTCAAACGGTGAGCGGCGGTGGCCCTAATAATTACTCTTCCAGCTTCGATACCTATGACAGTGAAAATTTTCCAGGACAGCCGGGTGATCCCGGCTATTGCGATAGCATCAACAACCTCACCAACTCAGCGGGAGGCTTATTCGCCAGCATGTCCGATGGGACTACCAAAAATTTCTATTGTAAAGCTCATGGAAACGGTGTTTCGATGGCCTCTTACGTGCCGAATGCCTCAACAACGCCTTCTTGCGTAATTTATAGTTGGCAAATAGCAAACCTCTTGTCAAACCACTGGCACCCAAGAAATGGAAAAAATGGCGGGTTGCGCGTTACTAATCCATATCGGTTTGTTTGGTTGGATGGCTGCTCGACCGAATCGGTGAGTTGGAGGCGGGCCTTTGGCATTATGCCAATTTGGGCGGCAAGCCAGTCGGCTATTTACCATTTGGGGCCGCAAGCGTTTGTCGCGTGGGGAAGCACCAATGTGACTTGGATTGGTGGCGCTTATACTACGAATGGGCTTGATTATGATGCCAGTATTAATGTCGCCACGGCTTTTGCGCGAAATGTGGCTGATGACTTTTATCTCAAATGGATGAATCTTGTTCCGTTGGCTTCATGTATAGCCACCGCCTCAAATCCGCAAGACGGCTCCGCCCCATTACCCGTGCCTCAATGGTCGCACCAAAGTTTTCAAATAAGCGGCAATGACTTTTTAGGCCCTTACACTTACTATTACAGTGCTGCCTATAAAAACCTTCCCACTACCAGTCCAATATATGTTGTCGGACATTCTGGCTTAAAACGCTATGGAAGCGATTCGAGTCAGGATAATTACTACCATGATCCCGCCGACCACCCTTGAAACTCGCAAGGCTACATGAAATTTACCATATTGCTGGTTAATCTGGCGTTGTTCGTTCAAATGACTTTTGGGCAGGTGGCGTCAGGACTGACCCCAAAGCCCCTTTTTCCAGGTGATCCAAGCGGATTGAACTTGCCAGCCGCCGTGCCAAGGATGGTGGACACCAATGGAAATGTTGTGTGGATAGACGAGGAATTTACCACTAAAGCATATCAAATGGCAGCGTTCAAGCTGGTATTACAAGAAGCCAATCGAGTGGTGAAAGAACTGCGACTACCCGAAAAGTTACCCATCACAGAAACTAATTTTGTAGAAGTTTTTATTGGCCCATTTGGATATAACTATATCAACAAGCAGATTGGCAACGTAACCACGAAAAATTATTGCTATGGCGTTGAGTGTGGCAACAAGTTTAGCGACTTGGAGGGAACGCACCAAACAGAAGATTGCAACAAATTTCAAGAGTCATACACCTGGCCTATCAGCCGCATGAACACCAACGAGGCATATCATTTAGCGACCCAATGGCTGGCGGCGGTTCACATGGATGTAAAGGGGATGGAACGGGATTGTCGTGTCACCGTCAAACCTGACGATGTGTATGTTCACCCCCCTCGTGGAAAGTTTGTGCCGGTTTATGATATTTCGTGGGTGCGTAAAGGTTATGTGCCCAATGGCGATGTGCTTAATGCGATAAGTAATGATGTCGCATCGGTGATGCTTTTTACGCCGACGAAGGCGCTGCTTCAATTAGATGTTAGAGACGCAAAATATATTTTGAGGAAACCGCTGGTATTTTCCAACCTTGATTCTCTGTTGCCCGGAATCGCCCCGGTTATCAAACTTCCCCCTGCTCAACCTGGGCCACAAATGCCACCGGGCTAGAAACAAGTGACTCAATATAGCTACAACGGTTATGGTGGCTTGTTTGTTGCAGATTTTTCACGTCGCGCCTCGGTTTGGCATTAGGCTGTTCGCAACCTGGCAGAAATCCCTTGTCAGATTTTCCGTGCGGGAGTATTTCCCCGATGAATCCGTCTGATTCTGGCATGCTCCAAACACCAACTGCCAATTTTGATTATGAAAACTCTGAAGTCTTTTCTGCTGGTTGCGTTCCTCGCTGCCGTTCTCGTGCCGAGAAATGTGTCAGCGGACGGCGGGTTTGTCATCTCAAAATTTGTTTGGGACAAGCACAAGGACATCAATGAGCCGACGCAGAAGGCCATCCTTGTTTATGACGAGGGAAGTGAGGATTTGATTTTGCAGGTCAAATACGAAGGGCCGGTGGACGAATTCGGCTGGCTCATCCCTGTGCCGAACCTGCCCACGGTGCAGAAAGGCTCAATGAAGTGTTTCTACGAATTGAGCCAATTCACCCAGCAACGATTTGAGCCTGAATTGCAGATGATGAGCGCAGGCTTGGCGAGCGACAAATCGGAAGGGAATCCCGAACCGCCAATCAAGGTCATTGAAATCAAAACTATCGGCGCATACCAAATCGCGGTGTTGTCGGCCAAGACTTCTGGTGCGCTGGCGAAATGGCTGGATGCAAACCGGTTTTATTTTCCCAAGGACAAGGCCGATGTGCTGGACGCGTACATCAAGCAGCAATGGTATTTTGTCGCAGTCAAAATCAATTTGGCCAGCAGGTTTGCCTTGTTCCCGACGCATCGGAAACTCGCCAGGGGCGAATTGAATCCGTTGCAAATCAGTTTTGCCAGCGACCATTGCGTGTTCCCGCTAAAAATCTCCTCCATCAATGGCAAACCCTCTGAAGTGCAAATTTATGTTCTCTCGCCGGAACCACTGCTAGAAAGAACCTTGCTTGAAAAGAGATTGCCCATGATTTACAGCAACGACGTGGCGGTAGCGGTGAGGCGGGCACAAACAATGAGGAATTTACGCCTCATCAACATGGCTTTTCAAATCCACTCTGCCGGCGGAATGCCTCATGGCCCCTCGTCGTTGCCGCCGCTCTCGCCGCAGGATGAAAGGGTGTTGCAACAGGCCAAACAAACGCCCGAAGCAAATCCCAATGAATTGCTACCGTTTGTCAAAGTCACAAAAGCGGATTTGCCTGAGACCAGCAAATGGATTCCTCGCCTCGCGGACAAAACGTGGTGGTTGACGAAGCGGACGTGGACATTCCAACCCGGAGAAATGCGCGATTTGCAATTCGAGCCAGCGTTACCGGCTTTCGCAGAAATGTTAGGTTCAAAATACGGCTATTTCGCCGCCGCGAGCTTGACGCCCTTTGGGGCGAATGCCGTGCCGGTGATCCTTGCCGCCATGCAAAGCACCAATCCGACCGTCCGAATCAACGCCGCCCGGAATTTTACCGGAGGCTATTGGGGCTATAGCTCCCTCGGCTATCGGGCGATTCGTGATTCACGATTGACGGAAGCCGCCGTGACATGGTTGAAGGATTCAGAACCCGCCGTCCGGTATGCAGGGGTTCAAATGCTGACCGATTATTCCACTTGGAATCCGAAAAATGCCAAATCCCTCGTGGCCATGCTGCGAGACGAAGATGCCTCTGTCCGCCGCGCCGCTGCTTTCGCCTTGCCGCAATTCCACGATGACATGGAAAAATACATTCCAATTTTTCAGCAGATGCTCAAAGACAAAAAAACCGGCGTTCAGTGGTCCGGCTTGGAAATGCTCCAGCGCCTGCAAGTGGAAATTCCCCACAAAGACTTGCTCGCCTTTTTCAAATCATCCGACCCGGAGACCCTGGGCGTGGCGTTCACGCAGTTGACTAGACAGGATGAAAAAATTTCCGACGACGAGGCGCTTGCCTTGCTGCAAAATCCGCAGCCCGTGGCGCGATTGCTTGGCTTGCGCGTTCTGGACCAGAATCCAGAAAAGCAATCCGTCGAACTGTCCCTGCCACTGTTGCAAGACCCGGACGAACTTGTCCGCTTAAAAGCCGACCAGACGTTGTGCGCGTTGACTGGCCAGCAATTCACCGAAGATCAGGCCGAGGAATGGGCGGGATGGTGGATGGCTAATAAAGTCAATTTTGTCATCCAGCCGTCCACCGAAGAATTGCCCCCGAACCCGTCAGAGGCAAAAGACGATGAAACGCTGGAAAGTTCCTATCAGTGGCAACATACGGACAAGCGCCAGGCGCGTGTTGAAGAATTGCTCGCCACACCCATGACAAATCCGCCTGACGTGATGTTCCAAGGTCATTCACTGGCCAAAACACTGCGCAATCCAGCTTTTGCCAGCGCAAAAAAATCTTCCCTCGCCCAAATGCTTACGCTCCGGCCAGTCGTCGCCGCCAGCGAGCCGGAAACCGTCACCTTTGAATTCCCGATTCTCTATGACGTAGCAACCAATCTTGGAGATTTATGTCTGATGATAGACCCCAACTATGATACTGACGACGAAGAAGGTTCCGGTGCGGAGCAGGTGGATTACCTCCGGGCAGCGAATGGAGATTTTCAACTGGTCTGGCATACCATCTACGAATCCCCCGGCAAACATGCGTTGCAAGCGGCATTTTTCCTGAAAAGTCCGAACGAGGACAAACCGGATGCTGTTGGCCCATTTCTGCCGTTCGTCGTGAGTAATCTCTGCCAATTTACTGTTAGTTCAGCGACCTATGATGTTGAAGGTGGCGCGATTTTTCATGCCCGGTTGCCGGAGATGAACGGCCTTTACACCATTGAATGCTCCTCTACCAACGGCGAGCATCTCAAGACCTTTACCGGCAGCACGACCAATGGCGAGTTCAAGGTGCTTTGGAATTTGGTAGATGACCACGGTCATCGTCTTGCAGGCGAAAATTTTAATTCCATTGTCCATATTACGCTCCCCGACTCAGGCCGCTCGCAAACGCTCGACGGCCCCTGAACGCAATGTTGCGGGGATTTTTTCTGCTTTTAAGGTGGCTCCCTGTTTGCAGCCGGACACGGGTTTGAAATTTACCTACCCTGCCGGTTTCAGTCGGGCGTTCTCTGGCCATGTTTGTTTGCTTCTGCGCTCTAGCGCCGCGCGGCGCACCGCGATTGCGTGCCCCTGATAACGACCCCCACGCAATCGCTTTGGCTTTCGCGCCATTCTGGTGTTTTGCCCGATTCGGCCCTGGACACGGCGCGTTTTGGGTTATTTTAATTATTATGTGACGAGCCAAAGTGCATGGAATCCGATGGCGGAAAATTCCAGGCCGGTTTCGTTTTCCGACGCGGCCCGTTTTCTGGGCGTGGATTTGTTCACTTTTCATTCAATGGTGCAGCGGGAGGAAATCCCTTCATTTCTCGGCCCATCGGGCGAATTTGTCGTCTCACAGGCCGATCTGGACAAACTCGTTGAAAGAGATTCCCCATGTTGAAACGCGACGGAAACCTATTGAACGGCATGAAGTGCCCGGATTACCCGAACGGCTGACGGAACCGGAATTTGCTGCATACAATGCCGTCTTTGCCACCATCGAAAGGGATTTCCAGCAAATTGAAAACATCAAAGGCCAACTGGAGCGGCTTGACCGGCTTCCCCTGGAGAAATCCGATTCAAAATCCTTGGAAACCGTGACGGCAAATGGGAAGGACTGGAATGCGCACGCCGTTTTAGTGAATCTGCCCAAGAGCGAAGTCTTGCTTTGCCATGAGCCGAAAGGAGACCAGTGGGCGGTTGTTCAGCGGCACAATACCGCCGGACGCTACGCGCAGGCCCACGGCGAGGCATCCGTTCTTTTGACGGGCAACTCCGCCCGTGAAGCGGTTGACGAATATTCCAGCCAAGCCAATCACACGTTGCGGTTCATGGCCCGAAACCTCACGGCCAAGGCGCAAAACGTAGTTTGGGAAAAGTATCCCGACAACAACCCGAGCCAGGTCATGCACGCCATTTCCGAGCGTTGCGCTTTGGCGGTGGACAATCCGCAAACTTTGGAACAGCGGCAGGCCATTGAGCAACCACGGCATAAAGCAATCACGCGGCCAGGTATGAGCATTTGACGTATGCCTTTGAGAGCGACAAATTTTTCGACCAAGGAGGCCAGCGCGAGAGGCGGGAAAGATTTCTGGAACTCGAACGCTACCTAAACATGAGGCATTTGCCGGCGCGAATGACCAGCGAAGAAGTTGCCAAATTTTTCAGAATGTCACCGCATGACATTCCGGTTCTCGTCGCCAGCGGCTTGTTAAAGCCGCTGGGCGAGCCGCTTCAAAGTTCGGTTAAATACTTCGCAACAGTAGTCATTAAGGACTTGTGCGAAAACGTTGAATGGTTGCACGAGGCCACCAAAGTTCTGCAAGGGCACTGGGTCACTAAGAATGCCCGCAGGTCTGATAATTCGCCCCTGCCGGAAAAAGCCCCCTCGTCGCGCCATTCTACGGCATCGCGTGCAACAGCAAAATAGTTCGCCCCGTCCGTCTCTCCAACATTTGCTATAAATTGACGGACAACAGCGGGTCGGGTAAGCGGGCGACGTTGCCGCCGCCCGCTCCCCTCAGAACCGGACGTGAAAGTTTCCCTTCATCCGGCTCAAGCCAATGCAAAGCCCCGCCGAAGCGGAGCCGGTTTCACGACGTTTTAATCCCGGCCTGCTCACGACTGATGCCGAACTTCTTTCGGAATGCACGCTCTTTGAAGTAGGGCTGCCATTGTGGGTCAAACGGGTTGGCGTCCCGCCGGATTTTTACATGGCGTTTGATTTTGGTATCGCTTGCATACACAAGCCGCTTCCAGATCAACTTACCTTCCGGGGTTCGTTCACCCGTATCAGCCGCAAACGTCCAATTTCGGTTTCCCTGGGCTGGGAAGTATCGCTTCTTCACCCAAGCTGCCGATTTATTGGGATGCCTGCGTCTGGCCCATTGCCATAGTCGTCGCCATATCTCATGGTCCACTCGCTCGAACGTCTTCGTGGCCACGCAATGCCGATGATAACTGGCCCAGCCACGAATGACCGGGTTCAGCGAGTCAATCATCATTGCCTGACTCACGGTTTTGTTCACGCCGATGAGTCCCCGGACTTTCTCCAAGAACGCGTGCGTGTTCTTCTTCGACGGTTTCACCAGTGGCTTGCCGTCGTATTTGCGGAGGTTTTGTCCGAGGAAGTCGAACCCCTCGTCAATATGGGTGACGCGTGTCTTGTCGGCTGAGAGCACCAGCCCCCGTTCCTTCAAGAACCGTTCCACCAAGGGCCGAACCTCATTTTCCAGCAACTCTTTCGAGTCGCCGGTGATGATGAAGTCGTCCGCATACCGAACGAGATTAACCTTGGGCGTCCACTTCTTGCCGTCCTTCCATTTCTCCCTGGGGAAATGTTTTAACAGCAGTTTTTCCAGCCCGTCCAAGGTCATGTTTGCCAGCGTTGGCGAGATGATGCCACCTTGCGGTGTGCCCGCTTCCGTTGGAAACAGATTTCGATTTTCGACGTAGCCAGCCTTCAACCATTTCTGGAGCACCGTCCTGTCCACCGGGACATTCTTGAGCATCCATTCATGGCTGATGTGGTCGAAGCAGCCTTTTATATCGCCTTCAAACACCCATCGCGGCGAACACTTTCGGCCCAGCACTTGAAAGCACTGAGTGATTGCATCCGCCGTGGAGCGTTCGGGGCGAAAACCGTAGGAATTAGGGTCGGCATTGGTTTCCGCGATGCCTTCCAACGCCAGCAAATACAACGCTTGCATGGCGCGGTCTGTCATCGTGGGGATTCCCAGCGGCCTTTGTTTCCCGTTGGCTTTCGGGATATAGACGCGGCGCAATGGCAGCGGCTTGTATCCGTGATGTTGCAACGACCCGATGGCCTTGAGTTTGGCTGCCGGAGTGCTCCAGACCTTTCCGTCCACTCCGGACGTTCGCTTGCCTTGATTTTCCGTCACTCGTTTCACGGCCAAGGCTTTGCCGGAAAACGAGTGGGTCAGCAGCCGTTGCAAAGTTTGCACCTTGCCCCAGCGGCCTTCCCGTGTTGCCTTTACGATACGGGCTTGCAGCCTCCTGACATTTCGTTCACACTTGGGCCAGTCTATCTGGTCCCAATGTGGCGATCCGTCCAGAGGACGCACACATGGTATTATCCACGTTCATTTGCTTTTCCTCATGTTGAAGGTTCCACAGGTTTTCTCGTAACGACCGACCATGCTGGAAGTCAGCACCGCTTGCGCGGCGGGATTGAAACAGCAACCCCTATCCGCCCGATTACAGGACGGCCTTTGCTTTCTCCAGCGTTCCTCTGCCCGACATCCCCACAACGCCCCTTGCGGGTCGCCTGCCTCAATGAGGCGGGATGCCGGGTTTACCATGTTTCGCTCATGCAGCGACGGATGATTTAGCCCCTGCCTCTACACCGACGGTCGTATTATCCGTGTGCCCGCATGGTATAGGCGGGCAACCTGACCGTGTGCCTTTTGGCTGAAGCCTGTCAGCGTCTTTGGCTTGCTTCCGTTGACGATGGTTACGGCAGTTCACTTATGTTGGGCATGTCATCCAGTCTAGCCCTCTGACCGCCTTGACGCTGGCAGTCATGGAAATAACCTCGCGGTTATTTCCACACCGGAATGGCGAGGTGCATTGTCTCGGCAGCTTCCGACCCGACCGTTGCCAGTCGCGCCGGTGCCGATAGACTACTGCGGACGGAACCGCAGGTTTATTTTCTGTTCTCTCAAGGAGGTTTCATATAACAAACAACCGCATGGGCGACTTCATGTCGCGGACACCAAAACGGACACCAAACGAGTTAAAAAGGGATACGTTGGGTTAAGCCGAATTAACTTGATTCACCAATAAAATCAGGCATATTTAAGGCGTAACGGCGGGGAAAAATGGCCGATTCCGACCTCCGCCTCCAGCCTCCGCTCACGAGGCGGGCATTGGCTGACGGGCCGTCCTTTGAAAAAGATATCCCTTTACCACGCCGATGGCTCAGCGGCTTCGCTCACTACGGCACTCGCAGCATATAAAACATCTCCGAATCCGTAAAAGAAATGGCATTTGTAAACGAGAAATTTCCGTTGCTGTCAAAACTGCCGGTTGTTAACACTGTCCAGTTTGTCAGCGGCAACAGCAGATTCGTTGACACCAACACATCATAGGCGCCCTCGAGCCCGCCATTGTTTGTCCCACTCGCGATAAAGTTTCCACCACTTGCGGAAACGCCCAGGATTGCCGGCGCCGGGACATACGTGAATTTATCCGCCGTATTCGCCGCCGACGTTCCGTAGCCGAAAATCGGCTCGTTCACGTTGGCGCCCGGGCTATCATACGTGTCCGGCTCATAAAGACCCGATTGAACGGTCACATCCACCGTTCCGGAACCGGCCGGAGCAACGACAGAAATCTGGGAGTCGCTAAGCACACTGAGCGTGGACGCCACCGCACTGCCGAAGAACACGGAAATATGCCCGGCCGCGCCGGAGAAATTATAACCATTGATCATTAGCGAAGCGCCGCCCATGCCGGAATCCTGGCTCAGATTGGTCACCGCGGGCGCGAGGTTCACTACGTCGAAGTTGCTGGCAGCAATCTGCCTGAGTCCGTCGAGGATGTCGTTCATGTTCCAGACAAGGCTGATGCCGTTGGTGGCGTTCACCGCGGCAGACGCGCCGGTGACATACATTGAACTGCCGATGTCCGCGAGGATCAGCCCGTACTGCTGCATGGCGTGGGCCACTGTCTGTGATTCCGGTCCCATCGTGGCGATGAGCGAGTTCACGGCGCTGTTGTTCCTCAGCCGCAACCGCGAGCCGAAGGGCAAATTGCCGGATGCGGTGACTATATGCGAAGCGGGATAAATGTATTGGTGGCTGACGATGCTGCTGGGCAGGGTCATTCGCAAAGCGTGGTTGATTGCGCCCTGGCCGCCTTGCGATACCGGCAGCCCTTCGTCCGGCCGCGCGAGCCCGGCCAGGATGGACAACCCCGCGGCGTCGGCTGATGTGTAACCGAGCATGCGAAAATCATTCGTGTTATAGTTCCAGACTGTCTCCTGCGCCGCATGCCACATGCCGTCGGTGTGACTGTCCTCATCAATCAAATTCGTGTCTGACGGCCGCGCCGCCCCATAAAACTCGTACCCGATATTATTGTCCTCGTCCCATACAAGGAGGTGAGAGTCGCCGCGCTGGCCGGGGTCATAGCCCGGACCATTCGGATTCGGTCCGTTCTGATAATCACCCTCGATGACCGCGTTCGTTGGAATCGGCGCCGCAATGATGTCGCTCTCGCCGGGGTAATTATCAATCTTGACGCTCACCTTCGCGGTACTGTTGCCATGCGCAACATTATATGGAATGCCGTATAAGGGGCTGGTTCCGTTGGTGGGGTTGTCCGTTCCCCAATCAGGATGAATCTTCGTGGAACCCCCGATGGCGGAAATGATGCTCGCCGAATTCGTCGCTACGGGCGCGCTGCTGATGTCCTGGTTCCATGGATTATTCGATGGAAAAAGATTCTGCCCGAGTAACTGCCCCAGTGCCGGCGTAACAGCAACCCCAGCCGCCGCCCCCGCGATCAATGCGGCCAGTCGCCTCGTGCGTCTTTTGAAGTGTGGCATTGTTTGAAACGGTTGTTGGACGCTGGCGTCGGCGGCCGCCAATTCGCGAGTCGTTGTCCTTTTCCAACGCTCGCCTGCTGGCAATTGACTCTACCCGAAGACTGCAAAAATGCAAACCGATTCGAAGTCACACGCCCGCGGGAGGGACGGTCCAAAGTGGCTGGCCCGTGTCAATTTCTGCAGCAGGTCCGGAGACATAAGGCGCGACAATTCCCGGCAAGACCTGCACATCGAATATCTCCTCCACGCCCGTCTTGAACTCAAGATGACCCGCGATTGCGCCCGACCGCAAATCGACCCCCCAAACCCCGCAACGTAACTTGTCGCGTTCACCCACGATAGGCACGCCCTCCAGCGTCGGCCGGGCTTTGGAAGTCCCCACGAAGGCGTAACCGCCATGCAATGCCAGGCCGCGGGCCACGCCCGGTACGGAGACCACGGATGTCACTTCGCCGCTTCGCCCGTCGGCCACGGCCAAATCGCTTTCGCCCGAACGGAGAAAAAAAAGCCGCTCTCCGTCAACCCGTGGCGAATGGGGAAGGCACAAGCCGCGGGCCAGCATCCTGCCGCTTGGGACCTCGACGATGCAACCGCCGTTATGCTTCACATCGCGCCAGCCGGACGCCATGTCAGTCTCCGCCAGCGCGGTCACATAGCGTGGCTCGCCATCCACCACCGCCACGCCGTTGAGGTGCCAGCGGTCCTCGGGACGCAAGGCAGAAATGAACGGAGGCCGCCAGCGCGGCGCAAAACTGTAATGGGGATGCAGCATGCATAGGCAGGAAAACAGGGTGTTGACAATCCAGAACTCCGGCGCTCCCTTGGCCCCATTGATCCAGGCAGCTTCATGCGCCTGTACGTCGCCGGTAAAGTGCGACGTGCGTGCCAGAAAACACGCGTCATGCTTTGCCTCGCCCGGCATCTTGGCGGCGATATCCGACGCATTCCGCAGAAACCACACTTCCTCGCGCGTACAAACGGCAATCGTCCCGGACTTGACCGCGACTCCCATCGCTCGTTCGAATTGGTTGAAAGCGAAGTTCAGTTTCCCGTCCCGGGCCGAAACCACCACCAGATGGCCCGTCTGATACGTGGAGATCAGCAAAGACACGCGCAATTGATTAAGAAGCGCGGGGAAACTTTCCGAATGCGAGCACCGGATGTCACGGTTTTCTTGCCTCGATTCAGAAACTGGCGGATTCACGGCACCCCGGATTGAAGCAGCAGGTTTTGATCACCTGCAACAGAATAACACCGCCACGCGGAATTGAAAAGACTTTAACTGTCGCAGTCGCTGAACCCGCTCATCTTTCGACTTTCAGTGGTCAAAAAAGAGGGGAAAAGGCGCTCGAGCATGTTCACGATGCAGGCTGTGTTCACGGTATCATGAAAGCAGCTGACTTGAGTTCCTTGTCGTGAACTTCCGCGTATTTGCTGTGGCGCAAATCGGCTACTGCTTCACCCACAACAAAATCACCAAATCCAGTGCAAAGAAAATCACGATGACGACTTCCAGCCATAACATCCGTTGCTCATTCATTTCCGCGTGGACGACGCTGTAAAGTTTGTCGAGTTGAGCGAGCCGTTGCTCCACGCTCGCGCGCCATTGATCCAGATAAAAACGGTCGCGCGCGCCCAGATAAACGCGGGCCAGATGCCAGTCGCCAAAAAATTTCGTGATGTGTGTGACCTCGTCCGTGAGCTTCGCCACATCCACACGGAAACGGCGCAAGTGCCGCAGCGTTTTGTTCGCCGCTCCGAACAAGGCCAGCGGCCGGTGTTCCAAATCGTCATAGGCCCGGTCCAGATACTTGTCCAGACGCTGATCCATGATGCGGAATTCTTCCAATTGCAGATTCGCCAGCTCCAACGCGTACAACCCATCATCCACATAACCCGTCAAATCCACCACCAGCGCCGCATCCCAGTCAATCACCACCAAATCGGTGTTCTCAAAGGAACGTTGGATGCGCAGCACCTCATTCACCTGCGTCTCGCTTAATTTTTCCGCCGCCGTTTCAGTGAGCAATCCCGCGACTTCGCGCCGGTGTTCGCCGAGCCAGCCATTCACATCTCCTGTCCCGGCAAGGTCGGTGAGGCAAAACACGGTGTAGGCTTCCGGTGGCGGTGGAAATTCTGTGCGCCCCACAATCGAATCTTTCAGACCGTCGCAAACTTTCGCGCAGTAATTCAATGCCAGCGTATCCAGTGTCAGTCCGTTATCTAATTTTATGTTGTGAAAACGCATCAATTCACCCAGCGCAGCCACATCAAATGCCGCCCGCATCATCACCGTCACGACCCCCACGTCGTAGATGCGAATGAGCAGGCGCACCGGCACGCCGTGCAATTGCGTTGCCAACGGATGCGGTTCAATGGCCAGCGGCTTATAGAGCGGCATGTCCTTGGGCAACGTCCGGTCCATGCGGATTTCAAACGGGAACGGTTTTTCCGACAGAATTTCCTGTACGCTGGGCGTGATGATTTCATTCGCCACGTCAAACGCATAGAGATAAACGACGTCACCTTTCATTCGTATTTAAACCTAATCCACGGATGCGGTTTGTCGAGGACTCTGGAAATCAATTTCCTGTGTGACCATTTCACCGGTAAACACGGGCCAATGAGTTGCCGTTTCCCGCCCGGCGCAAATCAAGCGCCGCTCAGCCCCGGCCAGCTCGTCTCTGTTGCTTTCGCAGGGTTCTGAGGTGGCGGAAGCCAATCAGCGTGCCCCGCTGTTCGTCCCAAAGTCGGAAGGTGAAGGATTTGAAACTGGAGAACAGCGTGACGGGCTTCACGGTCTGAAACAGCGGCTCGGCCTGGTGGCATTTTTCCAAATGGTAATTCGGAATCCGCGGGCTAAGGTGATGAATGTGATGAAATCCGATGTTGCCGGAAAACCATTGGAACACCTTGGGCAGTTTGTAGAACGAACTGCCCTTCAACGCCGCCGTGGCGTAATCCCATTGATCTTTGCGTTCCCAATAAACCCCCTCGAATTGATGCTGCACGTAAAACAACCATACCCCTGCCGACCCGGCCACCATCACCACCGTCAACTGAATGATCAAATAGGCCTTGAGTCCGAAAACACATATCAACCCGGAGGCAATGCCTGCCACCGCGAGATTTGTCCAATACACCGAGTAACGTTCTCGCAACGGCGCCTTGAGCGAGGGCACCCGCTGCCTGATGAGAAACACGAACAACGGCGCCAGCACGAACAACACCGCCGGATTGCGCGCCAGCCGGTAGGCGAACCGTTTCCAGCGCGACGCTTCCAGATATTCCTGCACCGTCAGCGTCCATACATCGCCCGTGCCCCGCCGGTCCAGATCGCCGGCGCTCGAATGGTGAATCGCATGTTCCCACCGCCAATGATAGAACGGCGTGAAAGTCAATGCGCCGGTAATCGCGCCCAATGTATGATTGGCGGCTGTCGTCTTGAAAAACGATCCGTGCCCGCAATCGTGAAAAATGACGAAAACCCGCACCAGGAACGCGCCGGCGAGAATTGCCAGCGGCACGGTAAGCCACCACGAAATCGCCACGCTCAGGTGCATCAAATACCACAGTGCCCCATAAGGAACCAGCGTGTTCGTCACCTGCCAGAGCGCCCGCCCAAGCGACGGCTTTTGATATCGGGCAACAATTGGCTTCCAGTCCGGTGCGTCCGCAGGCGATCGTCGGGAGGATGGGTCGTGTAACGGCGTTATTTTCATCTGCCCACAGTATCTGCTAAGCCGATGAGGACGGCCAATACTTTGTTTGCATCGCGTCCATAGCTTGCGGCTATAAAGTTTTGACTGGTAAACAACCGGTCTGGGGAAAATTAGAAGAAAGCTGCGCAGACTCTTCCAGCACTTGCTGACGAAGACAAATAGAACGGCGCAATAAACTTCGCCGGGCGGATTCAACGCGAGAGGCCTGCCTGTTTTTTTACAATCCCAATATATTGGCCAAGAGCCTTTGATCGGTTCTCGCGATGCCACGCAATCCAGTAGTCGGCTTTCGCCGCCGCCCCCAGCGGACGAAAAACCACGCCGGGATGGGGCAGGTTCTTGATTTGCTCGCGCGCCAGCGTCACACCCAAACCTTCGGCCACAAAGGTCATGAGGCCGGATTCGAGCTCCACGTCCTGTAAAATCCTGGGTGTAAAACCCGCCTGCTGGCAAAGGCCGGCCAACCAGTTGCGCGAACCGGGATGGGTCTGTTCAGACATCGCGACAAAAAACAGCGATTTGATATCTCTCGCCAGAATTTTGCTCTTTTTCGCCAGCGGATGACGCGCCGGCAAAACGACAACAACATTGTGGCGGGCGACACACTCCCAGTTCAACGCCGCCATGTTCTTGTTGGCGGCAGGCGGCCGCAGGCCGACAAAGCCCAAATCAATCTTCCTCGCTTCCAAGGCGCGAAGCTGCTCCGCCGGCGACATGTCGAACAGGTTCACGGCAATTTCCGGGCAGATTTGATAAAACGTCGCCAGCGTTGCCGGCAGAAGGTCAAAATTGAATTTGAACAGATAGCCCAGGTTCAGTTGGCCGGATTCGCCTCGGCTGAATCGCTGAACGGCCTTCACGCTTTCCAGGCTCAACGCCACGAGCCGCCGGGCATCCACCAGAAAACTTTTACCTTCTTCTGTCAGCGAAACCTGGTTTTTGGTGCGGTCCAGCAGGCGAACGCCCAGTTCCTCCTCCAGGTTGTGAATCTGGCGGGTCAGCGATGGCTGCGCCAGCCGCAGCTTGGCAGCCGCCCGGGTGAAGTTTAATTCCTCGGCCACGGCAACGAAGTAACGCAGATGGCGTAATTCCATATTTCAACCACAGTGTAGCAATCTATTGTCCCCTGACAAACAGGAACCCCAACGAGCGCGAAGGAGTGGCTGAAAATGCCGGCCGCTTTTCCGGCCATAGCCCGCAGGCATGACAAACCAAGCAACGAAGTATTGGCATATTTTCCCGTTTCACCGCAGGGTATCCTGATGCAACTCATCATCCAGAAGGCCTCGGTCCGGTGGAAAGGCGGATCCAATGGTGGCACTCGGGCCATGACCACCGAAAGCGCCGTGCTGAATGAAACCGGCTTTTCCACGGGTATTCCCTTCAAAAAAAACTCCGGCACCAATCCGGCCGAACTGATTGCCGCCGCTCATGCCGCCAGCTTCTCCTTGGCCCTGTCGAATGAGTTGGGTCTCGCCGGTTCCGCTTCAGGCGACATTGTCATCACCGCGACGGTGACGCTGGAACATCGGGCCGATGGTTGGACGATCATGAACATCCATCTGAACGTCATCGCCCGGTTGCCCAAAGTGACCCAGAGCAATTTCATTGACGCGACCGTCCGCGCCAAGACAAACTGTCTGATTTCCCGGTCGCTGCGCGCCAACATCTCCATGAACGCCAAACTCGAACGATGAACTGCAATGATGTTCTTATGAATAAAAAAGTATTGTTAACCAGTGTCTGCCGTCCGATGGGGCCGAAATACGGCGATGCGCCGTCCGTCGGCTATGAACTGCTTTACCGCCAGGTCACGCGCGCCCAGGGCATTTTCAGTCCGCGCACCGTGAACGTTTTCTTCGGGCTGGATTACATCGCCGAAAATCTCGACGCGCCAACCGTCGTGCTGCAATACCCCTCCAGGCGCGAATTCATCAAGGAACTCAAGAAGGGTTACGATTTCGTGGGCGTCTCGTTCATCATGGCATTGATGCACAAGATGAAGGAAATGGTCGCCTTAATCCGCCAATACGCGCCGAACAGCAAGATCGTCCTCGGCGGTTACGGCACCGTCCTCAAGGATGAGGTGCTCAAGCCGTATGCGGACTTCATCTGCCGCGAGGAAGGCGTGGCCTATTTCCGCCGACTGCTGGACGAACCGGAGATTCCGATGCCCTACAAACACCCGCTCATCGTGAGTTGGCTGAAGGTGTTCGGCTGGAAAGTTTCCGGCACGGGAAAAATCTTCGCCGGCCTCGGCTGTCCAAACGGCTGCGATTTCTGCTGCACGTCGCACTTCTTTTCCCGCAAGCACATCAAGCTGCTGCCAACCGGGCGCGACATTTACGGCGTCGTGGAAAGATATTTCGACCTCGACCCAAGTTTGGTCTTTCTGATTCTCGACGAGGATTTTTTGCTCAACAAAAAGCGCGCGATGGAATTCCGCGATTGCGTTTTGCAGGGCGGCAAACGGCCTTCCGTCTTCGCGTTCTCCAGCATCAAGGCCATCAGCCAATACAAAGTGGAGGAAATTCTGGAGATGGGTATTGACGGTTTCTGGATCGGCTACGAAGGCACTCGCTCGAATTACGCCAAACAGCAGGGCCGCCCGGTCGCTGACATCCTCACTGAATTCCGCGAGCACGGCATCACCGTGCTGGCTTCGATGATCGTCGGGTTCGATTACCAGACACCGGAAATTGTCGCGGAGGAACTGGACGGGCTGATGAAGCTCAAGCCGGCGCTGGGGCAATATCTGATTTACGGCCCGGTGCCGGGCACGCCGTTCCACGAACGCGTCATCAAGGAAAACCTGTTGCAGGACGTTTATACCACCGACAAGGATTTGTTCTACCGGCGCGCGGATGGGTTTCGGACGATGATGAAACACCCGACGCTGTCGCCGGCGCGGATCGAAGACATCCAGCGCTGGTGTTTCGACCAGGATTTCCAGCGGCTCGGACCGAGCATTTATCGTGTGCTGGAAACGCGTTTCCTCGGCTACCTCAAGCTCAAGGATTCGCCAAACCCGGTTTTGCGCCAGAAGGCGGAATACTTCGCCGCGGAATTGCGCTACGCGTATCCGGTCTTTCTCGCGGGCAGATGGCTCGGCCCGAATGCAGCCATTCGAAAATGGATTGGCGACCTGGAGCGGCGCATTCACGCCGAGCTTGGAGCACCGACGCTCAAGCAGCAATTCAAGTCCGTCATGGCCGTGGGCGCGGCGATGTGGACCGGCGTCACGCTGAAGCTCGACCTTTTTCAGCATCCCAAACTACAGCGCACCGCATATCGCCTGCCGGAGAAACGTTGGAGCGCATTTGAGCTGTGGGAAGAATTCCAGAAAAAACATCCCGTCCCGAACTTCTCCGTCAAAGTCGAGTTGCAGCATGCCAAGCAGCAGGTTTGGATGCGGCTCGAAGGCTCGCTTTCATCCTCGGACGCAGAAAGTCTGGCCCAACGCCTCCGCGATTCCCTCGCGCAGAGCAGGAACCGGTTGGTGCTCGACCTCAATAAACTCCACTGGGACAAGGCGGGTGAACTGCGTCCCTTTCGGGAGAAGCTCGCAGCGTATCGCTCCCGCATTCGCCTCGTCCTGCCCAAACTGGCCGCGGCGCATCCGGAAGTGATACTTCTCGCCAGCATGTTCAACCACTACTATAGCTGAAGAATTCAAGGCCTTCCCAGAGCAGACCTGAACAAACCCGAAAGCAAATCGCCGGCAGGATGAGGTGACTCGCCGTTTCGGCCGGCGCGATCGAGAACCTGCTGGATGTGGACCTCCGCCTGTCGGAGGAACGATGGCGCGACCGCGTAACCATCGCTCTCATAAGTCAGAATCGGCATGCCTTGTTGGATGCTGATTGGCTTAAGGATGGCCTCCGAGATGCGGAAGGGCAGACAGTTGAATGGCCCAATGATGATGAGGCCGTCGTAACCTTCGCTGGCCGCTTCCAGCCCCTTGCCCACGGTTGAAATCACTTCGCCGTATATCGCTGGTGACACGTGTTCGGAGGCTCTCTCAAACAACACGGGAACCTTGTTGGGACCCGCCACCACCAGCCCGGTCCTCCTAAAAAGTCCACGGTAGTGTGCGTCGCATTTCCGCTCCGCTTCAAAACTCAACCACTGTTGCAAGTACTGCTTTCCGTCCGGCTGGAAAACTCTCGTGCAGGCCTTGGCCAGGGCGAGGCCTCCCGGCTTCATTCCCCAACCTTGGGCGGCTCCAGCCACGCCACGATAAGCGGCATAGAGGACGAGCTCGCTCACGTCCACTGGTTTGAGAATGATGCCGCGTTTGGCATAAAGCTCAACGATGCCTTCCATGAAAAATGGGCTGAAGCGGGTGAAAAAATCCCCTGTGACCGCAACTCGCGGACAACTCAAGGGATTTCGTGTCCGTCGCAGCTTTGCCAGCCAGTCAATAAGCTTTGGCAATCCGGCATGGAACTGTTCGAGCGACGTGGTGGTGGTCGCGAACTGCTCCCAACGTTGCCGAAGTTGATCCACACCTCCGTCGGAATCCACGACCCGGAGAACGTGCTCGATTTCCACGAGGATGTCCGCGACCGGTATCGCCGCCGACAAAGCCCGCGTCAGCGCCGGCAAATCGAATCCGCCATAGTGGTTTTCTTTCTGCAGATCGAATATGAAAACGTCCGGCAATTGCTGTTCGGCAAGGAAACGCTCGAAGTAGCCCATATAGGAATCCACCACGCAGGGCGCGCCGCCGCGCACCATGAAAATGCCCACGATCTCGCCCGCCCGCCGCCGTTCAAGCGCTTGCAGCAATTGTCCCACGCAGATGGGCAGCGGCAGACATTCGCGGCCTGACGTGTATTGGAGGCCGCGCTCGAGCTGGCTTCGGTCCAGCGGCATCACGTCGCCGGGGTGCAACCCCACGCCAGCGCGCCACCATCGCGAGCGCCTGCGCGTGCGTCTGGGAGAAGTTTGGAAACACGATTCTCACCTGCGGGTCGGTGAGCGCCACCACATCGCCATTCGATCGAACAACACGACCTCCGGTGTCGAGCCGGCACGGAATGAATCGCCGGGCGGAGCTGCTTGCTCCAGCTTGGTAATTGCGGACAATGTCGAGAAACGCTTCCAGCCGCGTCTGAACGCCGGCGTCCGCCGTGTGGGCGTCAATCTCGAGAATCAAATATGGCTTGGCGCCCAACTCGGACGCAAGCGTCGCGTGGGTGAACGCGTCAATGGTGCAACTGAAGTTGCTCACGCAAAGCAGGAACAGGTTCGGGTGTTGGCGGGCGAGGGACGCGGCATTCAGGATTTGGTTCGCAAAGTGCCATACGGTCGGTCCTGCGCCCACCGGCGCCAGGCAGTCTGCCGGGATGACCGGGATGCCCATGCTGGAGAGTTTCTTGCCCGCCGATTGGGACGCTTCCGGCGTAAGCGCGTTGTAGCTGCGGCCCGCGAGCAGAATCGCCGGTTTCCCTTCCGCCACGGCCCGTTCCAATGCCTGTTGCCCCAGTTCCCGAAGCGCAGTCTCCGCTTCCGTCTGGGCGCGCACCGCGGCGGCCCACGCCCGGTCAGCGAGCAGGCGCGGTGTTCCCAAATCCCG
This sequence comes from uncultured Verrucomicrobiae bacterium, assembly GCA_963755515.1. GTDB lineage: Bacteria > Verrucomicrobiota > Verrucomicrobiia > Limisphaerales > UBA11358 > UBA11358. The sequence goes on from CAVWKA010000021.1 coordinate 36,496, forward strand.
GACGGCCATCTCCACGAGGGCTGAACTGGCGGCGTAGCCCTTCGTGAAATCCAGCAGCGGAGAAAGAAAGCGTATTTCCGGGAATGCCTTCGCCAGGAAATAAGGTCCAGCCTGCGTGACCGGGCACAGGTAGGAGTCCCGACAGTCGTTGGACTGTGGCATGCGCATGATATGCGGGAGAAAGACCAGTCGCAGACCGTGTTGTGCGAGGTCCAACACCGCGCCATGCGCAATCTGCGCCGGAAAGCAGAAGCCGGAGTTTGACTTCAAATCGCCGCGCGGATCCACCTCGGACAACACGACCTCCATGCCCAGGCCCGAAAAGAAGGTCGCATAGAGCGGGTGCAGCGAGTGCGTTGTCAGCGCCCTCGGAATGCCGATGCGCGGACCGCCGCCTGCCAGGCTGTCCGCGGAGTGGCCAAAGAGCAACTCGGTTCGCCGCTCGATCAGGTCACGCGCCGCTGCGGTGCGCGCCTTTCGTTTCCACACATTCTCGTACAAACTGCAACGGCCGCCGAACGGGAATCGCCGCCCGGCCACCTCGAAACGGTCAATGCTGCAATACATTTTGCAAGCCCGGCACGTGAACCGGCTCACGAGTTTCATTTCCGGCGCCGCCAGATTCAGAAGCTCCATCGCCGCGTCCGGAGTTGCCGCCTGTTCAACGCCTTTCGCTGGCGAAGGTATTGATGGCTGCACTGCGGATCGTTTCAGGGCCAGCATCGCCACACCGAGCGCTCCGAGCAATTCGGGATGCGGTGGAATCACGACCCGCCGGCCCACGCTATGCGCGAAGGCGTGTCCGAGCGCGCGGTTCAAGGCGACCCCGCCTTGTAGGAACACTTTTTTGCCCACGGGCCGTTGTCCTTTGACCTTGGTGAGGTAATTGGCGGCAATGGCATAAACCAACCCCGCGACGATGTTTTCACGCGAGTGGCCTTCCTGCTGGGCCAGGCGAATATCGGAGTTGATGAACGCCGCGCAAGTCGCCTTGAATTGCACCGGGGCAGGCGCGGCCAGCGCAATGTCGGCGATGTCCGACACTGCGATACCGAGATCGCCTTGAGCGCTCTCTTCGAGAAAAGAACCGGTGCCGGCGGAACAGGCATTGTTCATCGCGTAGTCAATCGGGACCCCGTTGCGCAAGAAAATGTATTTTGAATCCTGGCCGCCGATCTCAAAAATCGTGTCCACGTCGGGGTCGAAGTGGTTCGCCCCGGCGGCATGAGCAGAAATCTCGTTGAACACATGCTCGGTGCCGAGGTAAGCGCCGACTAGCTCTCTGGCTGAACCCGTGGTTGCAACCAGGCGCACACGACTGTTGCCCACTTCATTGACCAGCGATTGAATGCAATCCCGCGTCGCCGCCAGCGGATCGCCCCGCGTGCGCGTGTATTGCGAGGCGACCACGCTGCGCGTCGCCGGATCGAGCAGCACCGCCTTGGTCGTCGTTGATCCCGCATCCACGCCCAGCACCAGCGGGCCATCGGGAGGCGGCTTCCGTGGTGGTGCCGCAATAATCTGCACCCGATCGGCATGGAGATTAAGCGGCGGGAGTTGACCAAGGCTTGGCTGGATCGAGATCTTCGGCGACTTGTAAAGTGGCTCGTCGCGTGTGAGCAACGCGCTGCCCCAGGCTTCAAACCAGGGACTCTCCGGGAGCACCACAAACTCCGTGCCGGGCAGCTTCTCGCGCAACGCCGCCAGCATCGCCGCGTTGCGCGTCACCCCCCCGATCAACAGCACCCGACGCAGCTCGCGTTGTCCTTTCTCCAACAGCGCAACCACTTTGCCGGCCATGCTGTCGTGCAGCGTGTGCAGAATGTTCCCCGCCGTGGCCTCGTTCCGGTTGAGCTTGTGCGTGATGTCCGATTTGCAATGCACCGAGCAGCGCGACGCCAATGGCACCACTTTGCCTGCGAACGAGCGCCGGATAGCTTCTTCGAGGCTGAACCCCATCCGTCCAATCTGCTGCACAAAGAATTCGCCGCTTCCGGCCGCACATTTGTTGTGCGATAGAACGTTGGTAATCCTTCCATTCGTCAGGAGATAAACCAGAAATGACTCCCCGCCCAACGAAACCGCGGCGTCAAAATCTTCGCCCAACTCTCTTAATGCCCGCTGGATGGCGGCCACCTCGGACAGATGACCCAGATGACCGGACACCCCAAAAAATCCCGCGTCGGCGAACCCGGCGCCGGTGAGAAACCAAGATTGATTCTGAGAATCTTTGCTTCTCGCCCTCACGATGAAGTGATCGCTGCGATTGTAGCCTTATGTTTCAGCAATGCCTTCGCAACTTCAACAACATGAGCCGGCTCAAAACCAAATTCTTTCTGGAGTTCCTTGAGCGGAGCCGACGCGCCAAACGTTTGCATCCCGATGACCCGCCCCGTCGTGCCGACGTAACGTTCCCATCCAAAGGTCGAAGCCTGCTCGATCGCGACCCGGGCCGTCACTTTGGGCGGCAGCACCGCATCGCGGTATTCTGAAGGCTGGTGTTCGAAAATGTCCCAGGACGGCATGGAGACGACGCGCGAACGAACACCCTCCGCAATGAGTCGTTCATGCGCTTGCACGGCGAGGCTGACTTCGCTACCGGAGGCGATGAGAATCAATTCAGGATCATTGCCGGGGGCGTCGGCCAGGACATAAGCGCCGCAGGCGACTCCGGCGACCGATGCGTATTTGCTCCGGTCCAACGTCGGCAGCGGTTGCCGTGAGAGAACAAGCACCGCCGGTTTGTGGCGCAGTTGCAGAACATACCTATAGGCCTCGACAACTTCGTTCGCGTCAGCGGGTCGCAACGTCACCAAACCGGGAATGGCGCGCAAGGAGGCCAGATGCTCAACGGGTTGGTGTGTCGGGCCGTCTTCACCGTCACCCATGGCATCGTGAGTGAACACAAGGAGCGTGGGCAATTCCATCAAGGCCGAGAGGCGGATTGCAGGACGGGCATAATCGCTGAAGATGAAAAAGGTTGCTCCAAACGGTCGGAGCTTGGAGAGCGACATCCCGTTGACAATCGCCGCCATCGCGTGTTCCCGGATGCCGTAATGCAAATTCTTTCCGCCAAAATTATCGGGCTGGAGGTCTCCAGCTCCCTCAAAGGTCAAAGTGGTTTTGTTTGACGGTCCCAGATCGGCGGAACCACCGAGGAGCCACGGAACATTTTGCGCCAACACGTTCAGCACCTTGCCGGATGCCTCCCGGCCGGCGACGCCTTTTGGGTCGGCGGGAAACACTGGCAGATTGCGGTCCCAACCTGCGGGAAGTCCGCGCCGCTGCATTTGGTCAATCTCGGTCGCGAGTTCGGGAAACTTCGCGCCATAGGCGGTGGAAAGATCCGTCCACCTTTTGCGCGCCTCGGCGCCGCGCTTGCCAATCCCGGCTTTGAAATGGTCGTAAACACCGTCCGGGACAAGGAACTTTGCATCTTCGGGCCAGCCGTAAAATCGTTTTACCAGACGAATTTCCTCGTCCCCCAATGGTTCTCCATGGGCCTCTGCCTTGTCTTGCTTGTGCGGCGAACCGTAACCGATATGACTGTCCAGAACGATGAACGTTGGGCGGCCTTTTGTCTGCCGGAAAATGGCCAGCGCCTGTTCGATGCGGTCAACATCGTTGGCATCGCCGACACGCACAACATTCCAGCCGTAGGCGAGGAAACGCGCGGCCGCGTCTTCCGTGAAGGTAATGCGCGTGTTGCCCTCAATGGTGATATGGTTGTTGTCCCAAACCCAGCAAAGGTTATCCAAGCCGAGATGGCCGGCGAGCGAAGCCGCCTCGGAGGCGACCCCTTCCATCATGCAACCATCGCCACAGACGGCATAGAGATTGTAATCGAAGATGTCGAATCCGGGTTTGTTGTAACGATTGGCCAGCCACTTTTGGGCAATGGCCATACCCACGCTGGTGGCAACCCCTTGTCCGAGCGGGCCGGTGGTGGTTTCCACCCCAGAGACCCAGTGATACTCCGGATGGCCCGGCGCCTTGCTGCCCCATTGGCGAAACCGGCGGATGTCATCCAACGTCACCGACGGTTGGCCAACCATTTCATAATCAGCGTTCACTGCTTGAACGCCAGCGAGGTGGAGAATGGACCAGAGCAACATGGAGGCGTGTCCGTTTGAAAGCACGAATCGGTCGCGATTGGGCCAAATCGGGTCTTGCGGATCAAAATTCATTACACGGTTCCAGATTGTGTAAACCAGCGGCGCCAGCGCCATGGGCGTGCCGGGATGACCGGACTTGGCCGCTTGAACGGCATCCATCGAGAGGGTACGGATGGTGTTAATGGCCAGTTGTTCCATTTTTGGATCGTCCATAAATAATATTCCTTTCGATTATTTGAAGTTTTGTCCCGGTTCCGGCGGTGGCGTCGTCGGATTTGTTTCTTCACCGGCGGAGTCTGGGCGGGGAGACGAAACTGTCGTTTGTGTTCCATGAATCAGTTGTTCTTCCAACACATCCTCTTCGGCAAACAAATGGATCGTGTGCCAAACGAGAAATCCACCGCAGGCAACAGCACAGAGCGCGGCCCCAAGGCCTTCATATTGTCTGGCAAGGCCGGACCGCAGCAAATAAACAATGACCGCGAAGGCGCCCAATAACATCAGGATAATCGAGCTCTTGGAATGCCAGCGTTTCCAACGGGCCGCGGAAACAGAAGTTGTTGGCTGCAGGCGCTCGCCGGGGGGACTGGGCTTCGCCGCTTGCACAGTTTCAATTGATTTAGTGCCAATCGTTTTTGCCGCCTCTGAAATCTTTTTGTCATTCTGCATGGTGCATCCTTCTTTTTGGTTCCATTTCTATTTGTTCTCCAACGCGGCGACCTTGCTCAAGCGCCGCACGTGCCGCGGCGCCCGGCTGAACTCGGCGGCGAGAAAGGTCTGAATCAAATCCCAGGCCAGTTCCGCTCCTTCAATGCGTCCGCCCAGACAGATCAGGTTGAGGTCGTCATCCTCGACCCCTTGCCGTGCGGAAAAATGATCCTCAATCAAGCAGGCGCGGACGCCTTTGATTTTGTTGGCGCAGACCGAAGCGCCGACACCGCTGCCGCAAACCGCCACTCCTCGTTCAACCTTTCCCCCGGCCACCGCCCGCCCGAGCGGGATGACGAAGTCAGGATAGTCATCGTCCAGCGTCAGTTGGTGCGCGCCGAAGTCCAAAATTTCGTGACCCGCGGCGCGAAGTTTCGCGGCCAGTTTCTCTTTCAACTCGAACCCGCCGTGGTCGGTTGCGATGCCAATGCGCATGTTTTTCCTTTCATCGTTTAAGTGGACACAATTGGATTCCGCCACCCGCCCGGCGGTTTAACCCGCTCGGTTATACCCGGTCCCCAACTCTTCGGTTCATAGTCAAAGACAGGTGTGTCGCTATTCAGGACCGGGTCCACAATCCGCCAGGCCTCCTCGACATAGTCCTCGCGCGCAAACAGCGTGGCGTCTCCCGCCATGGCGTCGGACAACACCCGTTCGTAGGCGTCCATTTCCCTGGCGCAGGGATGACGGCTGGCCATCAGTTCCGACAGTTGACTCACCGATTCGTCCACCGGCGAAACGGCGTTGATTCCGAAAGCCGACACAACCTCCGGATTGATCCGAAACCGGAAGTAATTCGATCTCAGGTCATAGTTGTTATACATCGTCGGGGGTTTGCGGAGACGAACCTGGATTTCCGTGCAGGTGACGGGCAGATTCTTGCCGGCGCGAATGTAAAAGGGAACACCTCGCCAACGCCAGGAATCAATGTCCAGCTTTATTGCCGCAAACGTCTCAACCTTGGAGTCGGGGGCCACGCCCGGTTCCTGGCGGTAGCCTTTAAACTGGCCGCGCACGACGTTCTTCGCGATCCAGTGGCGGAATCGCCTTGAGCACCTTCACTTTCTCGTCCCGGATGGATTCGCTGTCGGTGCGGATCGGCGGTTCCATCGCCAGGTTCGACAGCACTTGGAAAAGGTGGTTCTGAATCACGTCGCGGATGGTGCCGACCTGTTCATAAAACGCGCCCCGACCCTGGACGCCGAAATCCTCCGCCATCGTGATCTGCACGCTCTCAACGTGGTGGCGGTTCCAGAACGGTTCGAGCATCGCGTTGGCAAAGCGGAAAAACAGCATGTTATGCACCGGCGCCTTGCCCAGATAATGGTCAATGCGGAAAATCGCCTTCTCCTTGAAGATTTTAAGGAGGATTGCATTGAGGGCTCTGGCCGAGGCACGGTCGCGACCAAAGGGCTTTTCGACGATGACCCGTGATTCTTTTCTCGTACAACCGGAGTTGGAAAGCTGTTCCACGACAGTGCCGAACGCGGCGGGCGGGATGGCCAGGTAATACGCTGGCCGGTCAGCGTCGCCCACCGTCCGGCAGAGCGTCTTAAAGATGGCCGCGTCGTTGTAATCCCCGTCCACATAGCGCAGCAATCCGCACAGCTTGTCAAACGCCGCCGGATCAAGCCCGCCATGTTTCTCCACGCTGTCTTTGGCCCGCGCCTTGAGTTGGTCCAGATTCCAACCGGCCTTGGCCACGCCGATGATCGGGACGTTCAATGTGCCGCGCCTTGCCATCGCCTGGAGAGCGGGAAAAATTTTCTTGTAAGCCAGATCTCCGGTGGCTCCGAAGAACACCAACGTATCAGAATGCGAATTGCTCATTGTATCTTCCCTCCCTTTTTTTCCAGATGACCGCCAAAGCCGAAGCGCATCGCCGATAGAATTTTGTCCTGGTAATCCGCGTCGCCACGCGAAGCAAACCGCTCGTAAAGCGCAGTCGTGAGCACCGGCACGGGCACGCCTTCGTCAATCGCCGCCTTGATGGTCCAGCGCCCTTCACCCGAATCGGAAACCCGGCCGGCGAATTGCGACAGTTGCGGGTCGGAAGCCAGGGCGCTGGCGGTCAAGTCCAACAACCACGAAGCAATGACGCTGCCACGCCGCCAGACTTCGGTCACGTCGGCCAGATTGAGGTCGAATTGATAATTTTCCGGGCGGCGTAAAGGTGTGGTTTCAGCGTCTGCTTCGTTTTGTTGTTTTCCAATGTTCGCAGATTTCAAAACTCCCAGGCCTTCGGCATAGGCGGCCATGATGCCATATTCGATGCCGTTGTGGACCATCTTGACGAAATGACCCGCGCCGTTGAGGCCACAATGCAGGTAGCCATTCTCGGCGGTGCCGCCGGGCTTCTCGCGTCCAAGCGTGCGCGGAATGTTGCCGACACCCGGCGCCAGCGTGGCAAAGATCGGGTCGAGGTGCTGTACCACGTCCTTCTCGCCACCAATCATCATGCAATAACCGCGTTCCAATCCCCAGACGCCGCCACTGGTGCCAACGTCAACATAATGGATTTTCTTCGAGGTCAGTTCCTTTGCCCGCCGGATGTCGTCCACGTAATATGAGTTGCCGCCGTCAATCAGGATGTCGCCCGGTTCCAGCAGAGGCGCAAATTCGGCGATGGTCTGGTCCACCACTCCCGCCGGAACCATCAGCCAGACCGCGCGCGGCTTTGCCAGCTTCTTCACAAGAGTCTGCAGGTGAAGCGGATCCTGTGGCGTTCTCTTTCGTCAAGTCTTTCACCGCCTGAGCCGCGCGGTCATAGACGACGCATTGATGGCCGCCTTTGACCAGCCGGCGGACCATATTGGCGCCCATCCGGCCCAATCCCACCATGCCCAGTTGCATTGAATTTTTGTTGCTCATTGAACTCCTTTCATTGTTTGATACTCTTTCTCAACGGGTTCTCATCTGGAATGTGGAAAAATTCTGGCGGGCTGCCACAAGCGAAATCCTCCCTTAAATGCATTGGCGTTGTCCCCCGCCCGGCATCGGGGCGGCAACTTTTTCAATTTATGAACATTGCCGCCGCCCAAGACCACCTCATCAGGTTCAATCGCGGCGACCAGGCGTTCGACCACGTCGGCGACGTAGCGCCGCCACTTTTTCTTGCCATATTTTTCCAGCCCGCGAATTCCAACATAGTCTTCAAACGTGGCCCTCCTGTAAGGTAAATGGGCCAGTTCCATTGGCTCGACAAGGCCGTCAACAATCATCGCTGAACCAAGGCCGGTTCCCAATCCCAGGAAAAGCATTTTGCCGCGGCGATAACTTCCCAGCGCCTGCATCGCGGCGTCGTTAATCACCTTGACCGGACGCTTGAAAGTCGCGGCAAAATTGAATCCAAGCCAGCCTTTACCCAGATTCCACGGTTCCAACATGGGGCGGTTGTGAACGACTGGACCGGGGAAGCCGATGGACACGACATCATAATTCCAATCCGCGACGAGCTTGCGCACTTGTGAAATCATCCGCTTGGGCGTCAGCGTTCGCCCGGAATCAAATTCCCGGTGATTTTTTTGCCCCGTGGCCAACACCTTCACGTGAGTTCCTCCGACATCAATGACCAGCACCTTCATATTCATTTTCCGGTGGTTAGGCCGCCTGTTTAAGTGACTCGCTCTTGGACGCGAGCACCGCCATCAATTCATTCCACGATTTCACAAACGATTTGGCCCCTTCGTCCTGCAGCCGGGCGGCCAATTCGCTTGTGTTCACGCCGGCCTGCCCGAATTGCGCCAGTATTTTTTCATAGTCACCGCCATCTGCCGCCATGATCGAACCCAGTTCCCCATGATCGGCGAGGGCTTTCAGCGTGGCTTCAGGCATCGTGTTGACGGTGAAGGGCGCCGCCAGCGCTTTGACGTAGAGAATATCCGAAGCTGTTGGGTCCTTGGTTCCGGTGCTGGCCCATAAAAGACGCTGGGGGCGGGCGCCCGCGCCAAAGGCCCGTTGCCAGCGCGCCGAACCCAACAACTCGCGGTAAGCCTGGTAGGCGCTGTTGGCAATCGCAATGCCTAGCTGGTTATTCAATGCCGCTGGAACTTTCCCCGCCACGGCGGCGTCCCAACGACTGATAAAGATTGAAGCCACAGAACCAACATGAGGATTCATTCCGGCGTTAATCCGGCGCTCGACGCCGCGCATAAAGGCCTCGGCGGCGGCCAAATATTGCTCGCGTGAAAACAACAGGGTAACGTTAATCGGGACGCCTCCAAAAATCGCTTCCTCAATGGCCGGCAAACCTTCCTTCGTGCCCGGAATTTTGATGAACAGATTGGGGCGGCCGGCGCGAATATAAAGATCCTTTGCCGCCGCAATCGTGGTGACCGTGTCGTAAGCCAGCAGCGGCGACACCTCCAGGGACACCCAGCCGTCCACACCGTTCGTCCGATCATAAACGGGGCGGAACAGGTCGGCGGCCCGGACCAAATCCTCAAGGGCCAAATTGAAGAACAGTTCCTCGCCGGATTTGCCCCGGTGCTGGCATAAACGAATGCCGGCATCATAGGCCGTGCTGTTCTTGATGGCATGATCAAAGATGGTCGGATTCGACGTAAGTCCCGTCACCGAGAGTTCGTCAATGTAACGTTGGAGCGTGCCCTGGTTCAACAGATCCCGAGTGATGTTATCGAGCCAGAGGCTCTGGCCCAGGTTATGTAGCATTTGTGTGGCTTTCATATTTTTTATTTTGTATTGGTTAATTCTCCAAATGGTTGGTGTCATTCCACAATCGGATGGCCGGTTGGGACAAGTTGTTTTTCGCTCATAATTTCGCTCCTCCTTGCCTGAGCGAGACCTTGTTCTCATTTTCCCACCCACCGCCCAGGGCCTTGTAAAGCTGCACAAGATTCAGCGACACCGTCTGGTCGCTCTGCACCAAGGCATCCTGCGCCGTGTAAAGTGAACTCTCCGAATCCAACACCCGAAGGAAATCCGTCAATCCGCTCTTGTAAAGCTGTTTCGCCAGTTCCAATGCCCGCTGGTTGGCGTCCACCGATCGTCTCAACGATTCGCGTCGCACCTGCTCCCGCGCATAAGCGGTTAAGGCATTCTCCGTGTCTTCCAGGGCAACCAACACGGTCTGCTGATACTGGTCCAGCGCCTCCTCCTGCCGGGCGTTCTGCACATGGATATTGGCGACGATGCTGCCCGCCTCAAACAGTTCCCATTGGACCGTCGGACCCGCATCCCAATATTTGCTGGCATAGTTAAACCAGTTCCCTGCCGAGACACTCTGCAACCCGGCAATGCCTGTCAGCGAAAACTGGGGGAACAAGTCCGCTTTGGCTGCCCCAATCTGTGCTGTGGCCGCTGCCAGCTTTCGTTCCGCTTCCTGCACGTCCGGCCGGCGTTGCAACAGGTCCGAAGGCAACCCCACCGGCACCAAAGGCGGCGTCAGCGGAATCTCTCCTTCTGCCGACATCTCCGGCTGCAACGTTCCTGGCGGCTGCCCCAAAAGGACCGACAGTTGATAGACCGATTCATCAAAGCCCGTTTGGAGGGAGGGGATCTGCGCCTCAGTATTCTCCAGCAGGGCTTTGGCCTGTTGCACATCCAATTCATCGCCTAATCCAGTGGCAAAGCGGTTGGTGGTCAGGCGCAGGACATTCTGCTCCACGCGGATGTTTTCCCGGGCGATGTCCAGCCGCTGTTGATAGGCGCGGGCGCTGATGTAGTCGCGGGCCACCTCCGCCAGCACGGAAATGAGCGCGTCCCGTTGACCGTATTCGGCCACTCCGATTTGGGCATTGGCGGCCTCGACCGCCCGGCGGGTGCCGCCGAAGATGTCCAGTTCCCAGGCGGCATCGAACTCGACGTTGTAGAGGTTGAAATCCAGGGGCGGCGGCAGGGTCGGGTAGGCGTGGGCGCCATAAAGATTGCGGGAATAACCTGCGTCACTGCCGATGGAAGGCCAAAAGGCGCCCGAAACGACGGCGCGCTGGGCGCGGGCTTCGCGGACATGGGCCTCGGCGATTTGGAGGGTAAGATTGGACTGGACGGCGATGAGCATGAGGGAGTCTAGATTGGTATCACCGAAGTTCTGCCACCAATGGGCCAGGTCCACGGTGCCGTTGGTTTCGCCGCCATGCAGGGACGTGGTCCATTGGGGCGGCGCGTTCGTTTTGGGCGGGTGATAATCGGGCCCCACTGCGCAGCCGCACAACAATCCGAAAAGCAATGCAGCGCCCAAACCGAACAGGCAGAACAATCGGGCGGATAAAATATGGATATGGATTATTGACATGCCGGAGGTTTGAGAAAACGCGCCGTGAGGATGCGGGCCAGCGCTACCAGTGGAAAGGCAAAGAGAAAAACCAGGGCCAACGATTCGAAGCATCCATTAAACGCGATGCTGGCCCATTGGCGGTGCGCTTCCTGCAACATCAATGCCGTGGCGGCGGCCGGAGCTTGCGACGGTTGCGCTCCATAGAAAGAAAGGGCATGCTGCGCGGCCTGGACATAATGGATCGCGTTGGGGCTTGTCCCTGACACCGCGTTGCCAAATATCGTTTGATTGCCGTCGGTCTTGTGCTCAAGGAGTGTTTGCAACCAGGCGACGCCGATCAGCGCGCCAAGTTGCCGGTTAAAATTGAACAAACCCGCCGCCGCCACGTCTGCTTCGGCGGGCAGGCAAGTCAATGCCAGCAACGTCAATGGAATAAACTGGCAGCCCAGGGCAAATCCGCGAACGATGAGCCAGGAAGCGAAACCTTCGAAATTAAGGTTGGATGGCGCATCGCCGAGGTGCCACATCGAAATACCAAACAACAGCAGGCCGGTGAGGATGACAAAAACCGGCGGCAATTTCGTGAATCGAATAAGAATGCCTACCGCCAAAAATGAAACCGTCGCAAAGAATGTGCCGGAAAGCTGAACCAGCCCGCTCACTGAAACTGGATAGGACAGCACGCCGCCGGCAAAACCCGAAATGGCATAACCGCTTCCAAAAAGAGCGACGCCCGCAAGCAGAACCACAATCATACCAAAGGTGAGATTGGCATAGCGAAAGGCCCCATAATGCAAAAAAGTCGGTCCGCCACTGGTTTCGATAAACGCAAGGCCGATGATACAGGCAGCCGCGAGCAACGATGCCCAGACAATCGGCGGATATTCCAGCCAGCAATTGCGATCGCCCTGTTCCAGAACATAAACAATCGCAAAAAGCGCGGTAATCATCAGGATGATCCTCACGGGCAAAAAGTCAGTCGGCCAGCGGGAATCGCTTAACAATTTTCGTTTCCAGAGGAGCCATCCGCAACCAAGCAGTCCGAATGGCATTATCCCAAGATAGGCATCGCGCCAGTCGAAATTGTAGGCAAAACCACCCAAAAGCGCCGGAACGACAGTTGCCGGAAACATGACCGTCGCCAGCGCAAACGCGCCCTGCACCAGCGATTGTTCGCGGCGTGGAAATATGGCCAGCAAAGTGCCCTGGCCGAGGGCAATCATTGCGCCGCCGGCGCAGCCCTGGATGAGCAGCACCGCAAGGAACAATGGGTAATTGGGAATCAATGCGCCGGCGGCCGTTGCCAGGACAAGAACGATGGATGCCATCAGAAATGCCCGGCGCTGCCCAAAACGTTTCTGCAGCTTGGCCGCCAGCAGCAGCATGTACATTTTCCCGACGTAATAAAAAATCGCACCCCAGGCAATCTGGTCGGCCGTGGCGGAAAAGCCGCCCATCAAATATTGCCGCAGAGTCGAACACATCGCGCCGTTGACGCCGTCCAGCAAAGCCAGGCAACCCACGGCGACCAGAAATCCGATCTTTTCAAAGCAGAAACTGTCGGCGAAGGACCCCGCCGGTTTAACATCCATAGTTGTCGCGGCATCACTCATGCGTCACCTCTGCTCCATGGTTCTCCTGTGCCGCTGTCGGTGAGGAGTCGTTGGCGAGATTCGCCAGCGCCTGCAAATTGGTCGCCACGAGGCTTTGCACCAGTTCATTGGCCCGCGTCCATTCGTTCGAATAAATGTCCGTGGCATAAACCGCTTGCGTGGAAGGAACCCGCGTCAAAACCCCGCCACTGTGGTCTTTTGTATCAATGGTGACCCGCATGGACAGGCCGATTCGGAGCGGATATTTCTCCAGTTCTTTGTCGTCCAGGATGATGCGCACCGGCACGCGTTGGATGATTTTAATCCAATTGCCGGAGCCTTCATCCGGCGGCAACAGGGAGAAGGCCGCGCCGGTGCTGGGAGCCAAGCCCATCACATGGCCCTGGTATTCGACCGAATCGCCATAAAAATCTGATTTTAATTTGACCGGCTGGCCGATGCGCACAAACCGGAGATCCTCTTCCTTGTAGTTGGCGTCCACCCAAATCTGGTCCAGGGGTATGATGGCGAGCATCGAAGTCCCGGGCGCGACCCGCTGCCCCACTTCAACATTTCGCTGCACGACATATCCCGTTTGCGGCGCGTCCACAACGGTTCGCTGCAATGCCAAATCTGCGTCCAGGACATTCGCCTCGGCCTGGAGCACCAGCGGATGATGTTCGAGGTCGGTGTCGGCGATGAGTGCCTGCGCCGCGGCCAATTCCTGTTCAGCGACATCCAGCAAATCACGGGCGCCATCCATTGCCTGACGCGCATGGGTAATGTCCTCGACCGAAACGGTCCCGGCTAGTGACGTGAGCCTCCGGTGGTAATCATCCTCGGCCTTGGCCAATTCAATTTTCTGCGCTTCCGCGTTTGCCTTCAACTCAACGGAGTTGGCATAAAACTGGCGTACCTTGCGCATGGTATCTCCCAAGGCCCCCTCGGCCTGTAGCAGCGCGACCTTCGCGTCACTGTCATCCAGCACCACCACCGGCTGGCCTCTTTTCACGAGGTCCGTGTCGTCGGCGTTGATGGCCACGACCGTGCCGTTCACACGCGGCGCCAAAAAAACTTCATTGCCGTGGACATAAGCGTCGTCCGTCCCCCGGTCAGGAAAGTCCAGCCGGAAAAAATAGGCGATGGCAATGGCCAGGATTGCCAGGAACAAAATTAAAAAGATAACCAGCCGGCGTCGGCGCTTGCGTTGAGGCGCTGGCTGTTCCGGTTTGCTTGTTGCGGGGGGAGACCCCGCTTGAGGCTCCGTGCCTTTATTCGCAGAATCGGCATCTGGTTTGTCAGCTGGTGTCATTTGCTCTTATGTCCGGTGTTTTATGTTCCTGGTTTATTGCGTTTCCCGGCTTCGGAAGTCCGACGCAGCGTCTGCGAATATCCCGGCCAATGCCTGGTTCCAGGCCGCCATCAGCGCCGCAGGAGCCGTTGATTCCATGGGAATCCGGCGCGAATAATCTCGTTGGAGGATGCCTTTTCCGGGCAGCCCATTGGTCGCGTCCATGAAAGTCACCTGCATTGCCAAAACTGCATAGGGACTTCGCGGTTTGCGAATGTCACCGTAGAGTTGGGAAATGGTGATCTCAACCAGCGTGTCCGGTTCGACCGCGCTGCCCGGCTGGACCACCTCGCTGAAGCCGCCGTCTCGGCGGAGCATTTCACTTGCGGGTGCGGCCAATCCTGCTGCCGGGAGTCCCAGAAACCCGGCGTAGGGATCGCGCTGGTAGGAAAATTCTCCCGTCCGGTAAATAAACGGGCGCTCATCATAAGGCGGCGCGATTTGCAGAGTTCGGATTTCGAGGACATGGCCATTCGAAATGCTGTTTGCGGCAGACAACGTCTGGGAGCTGAAGGCGAAGGTCTGTTCGTTCAAAGCCGGCCTGGACACGCAACCACAAAAAGTGAACGCAAACGCCAAAAGGATGGCGCCGGAAATCCACACCAGCCATCGGGAGCGGAGAAAGACAGATGTCGTGGCAGTGAAATGTTCGTGAGGTTTCATCGTGTTCCTGGGGTTTCCACTCCCTTAACCGGCGCCGGTGGTTTGCCGAAAAGAAATCCGGATGGGTATTGCTTGAGTTCGGCGAGAACGTCATCCATGTCACGGATGGTTTGCCGGGTATTCGTAAGCGTTTGGTTTAACGCGTTGAAATCAATGCTGGTCACACCCGGCTCCATTCTTGCAACCACGTCTTGCAATTGATCAACCAGGCTGTCCAAATCGTGAGTCAGTCTCTCCAACTTCACCTTCTGAACCGTGTTGTCAGTGTCTTGGATGAGGGATTTCAGTTTGGTGTTGCTGCTCCGCAAATCGGTCAGCAAGGAATTGGCATTTGTGCTCAACTCGCCGAAATCGAATTGCCTCGCGTTGTCCAGGACCCGGCCCGCTGATTTCAAGTCGCCCAGCACGAGTTGGTTCATGGCGTTGAAATCGAGGCGCTCGACGTTATGCAGAGTTTTCTCCACAGAGGCGAGCAACTCGCTGAATTCGCCGGGCGCAGATGGGATATAAGTGTAGCTGGGGTGTCCAGGGCACCTGCGCGGGCGGATTTTCGGCCGGGTCCACGTATTCGAGCGACAGGACGCTGGTGCCGGTGATGCCCTTGGCTTTGACGCGCGCCCGCAGACCTTGCTTGATGGCGGATTGGAGCAATTCATCCCGTGCCGCGCCGGGCGAGCCTGGCGCAATGTCGTTGCGCATCTCGAAATCCACCACGATATAGCTCGGCTGGGTCGGCTCGTATTCGGTCCAGGAAAAATCAATGCCGCGTGACTTTCCCCACACGCACACCCCGGAGTTCAACGGCGGACCCAACCGCCAATCCGGTCACGTCCCCTGGAATATAGGTTTCAAACTCACTCGTCGGTTCAAAATAACTCCTCGCGCCAAAGGCCAGAAGGCCCGCGACCAGAAGCGCCACTCCGCCGAGGGTGAACACGCCGAGTTTAAAATTGTTGATGGGTTGGCTCATGGGAGATTAGAGGTGGAGACCGGAGGCAACCGCATCCGGTTGGCGGTTGAAAAAGCGGCGCACCCAGGGATCGGCGGAGTGATCACGCAGTTCGGCGGGGCGGCCCTCGGCGACGATCGTCCGGGCCTGGCTGTCGAGCATGATGACGCGGTCGGCGATCTCGTAGATGCTGGCCAGTTCATGCGTCACGATGACGAAGGTGATGCCGAAACGACGGGCCAGTTCCTTGATCAAAAGGTCCAGGTCTGCCGAAGTCACCGGGTCCAATCCTGCCGAAGGCTCATCCAGGAACAGAATCCGCGGATCCAGCGCCATCGCCCGCGCAATGGCCGCCCGCTTCTGCATGCCGCCGCTCAACTCGGAGGGCAATTTCTGGGCCGCCGCGGCCAGCCCGACCAGTTTCAACTTGGCCAGCGCCGCCAATTCTTTCAACGGTTCGGGGAGGGCCGTGAATTCATCCAGCGGCAGGCGCACATTTTCCAGGACGCTCATCGAGCCGAACAGGGCGCCACTTTGATACATGACCCCAAACTTGCGCAGCAGGTGCCGGCGTTCGTCGTCCGTGGCCGCGATGAGATTGCCTCCTTCAATCCACACCTCGCCTTCCAGCGGCGTATAAAGCCCAATCAGGTTCTTCAATAGCGTGCTCTTGCCGCTGCCCGAACCGCCCAAAATCACGAACACTTCGCCTTCGCGCACCTCGAAATTGATGTTCTGGAGAATGACATTTTCCCCATACCCAACCTTGAGGTTGCGCACGGTGATGATGATTTCATCTGTGATCGTTCATCGCTTCAGGACAAAAAAAGAATGGAAAAAATGGCGTCGGCGATGACGATCAGCACGATGCTCGTCACCACCGCGCGCGTGGTCGAAACGCCGACCGCGCTCGGGCCTTCCCGGGTCTGTAATCCGCGCAGGCAGCCGACGGCGGAAACAATCGCGCCGAACACGACGCCTTTGGCCGCGCCCAAGGCAACATCGCTCAAGTGGACCGCTGAGGTGAGTTGATGAAAAATCAACGACAACGGAAATCCCAGACCGAGCGCGACCAACACGCCGCCAACGACACCCAGAAAGCTTGCGTAAAAGGTCAGCAGCGGCGTCAGCAGAATTGCGGCGGTGATGCGCTGGATGACCAGAAAGCGAATGGGATCAAGACCGAGGGTTTGCAGCGCGTCCAATTCCTCGTTGACTTTCATCGTGCCGATTTCCGCCGCAAACGCGGAACCGGAGCGGCCCGCGAGCAGGACCGCTGCGAGCAAAGGACCCAGTTCGCGCACCATCACCAGTCCGATCATGTTCACCACATAAATTTGCGCGCCGAACTGCGCCAATGGTTGGGCGGACTCAAAGGCAATGATCATCCCACCAGAATGCTGACGAGCGAAACGATGGGGACGGCGTTCGCGCCGGCCACTTCAAAAACCCGGCGGACCTCCGGCCAGCGCATGCGTTTTCGATCCACGACGGTCGGCAACAGATTGCGTGTGACATTTCCGAGAAATTCCACTTGTTCGCGCAAATCCGAAGCCGCCTGCCTGACTGCGCCCCCTACTTCTTCCGGCAGGGGATGGCATTTTACTCGCGCTGGCGGGCGAAACGCTTCATAGTCCTCCTGGGTGAATCCGCGAAAGAGTTGTTCCAACCCTGCTTCCAATCCGCTCACCGACACAGAAGCTCCCGGAGTCATCCGCCCCATGTTCAAGTAGCGAAGCAGGGCCAGTCCCGCGCCATCGCAGACTCGCAGTCCACTCGCGTCCACTTCGAGTTTTTCCAGCTTCGCGCCCCGTAACCTCTGTTCCAAACTGTCCCAGCAGGGCACAGTTGTCTGCGCATTCAACCGGCCACGAAGCGTCACGCGAGCCGAGCCAGAGGGCCCGAATTCCAGTTCAGCGTCCAAGTCATTTTGTGCAGTTGCGCCGTTCATAGCGCCTTCACCTGCCAGTTGCGCCCTTCCCACCGCTGTTCACGCTTCCAAAAAAAGGTAAACTCAATCACTGTATTGGGTTGCCAGTCCCCGGTCGGAAAATCCGCAGAACCACAGGTTAAGTCCGTCTTCATGCGTCGTGTCGGTCTGGTTGGCGTGCGCCCAGCCATCGGTTGACCAGACGATGGTCGCCTCGGCGGCGAGGATGATCCGCAGGATTTTTCCGCGAGGCATTCGCCGCAATGGATGGCGAAGGCTCCAAATTTCGTGCCGGCTCGGCACGGGATTGGCCACATAACGTTGGAACGCCGGTTCGACCCGATCAAAACAGACGCCGTCGTGGCGGCTGCGCACAAGGGAAATGTATTCGGCGTGGGACCAGCAAAGCGGCATGGCCGCGCCGGTTGGGAAACCACGCTTCATACAACCGTTCCGGCAAATCGTCCGCATCCCAAAGCTGTTCGCTGATCATGCCGCCTTCGTTGGCGAACTTTTCCATTGCGGCAATGAACGGCTTGGGATCGCGCCCGGCCGCCAGTTCGTAATGGCCGCGTTCTCCGGTCAAAATCGGCCAGCAGCGGCCCACGCCCGTTCCGTCAAAAGCGCTGCCGTCGTCCTTCTGCCCGTAGCCATCGTGATTGTAGCGGCGCCAGCCCGGGCCTTGCGGCAGGTCGCGTTTGATCACGCGGTCAATGACTTCGATGGAGTCGCGCACGATTGGATCGTTCGGGCTCCGGATGCCGAGCCGCACCAGATGAAGAAAATCGCCGCCGACCACATTCCGCGCCGGATGGAGGCCGCCGCCATTGGCGAGTTGAATCATCGTGGTATTCGGGATCCGCGTGGGGATCGGGCGCATCGAGAGTCGGTGGGATTGATCCGGATGTAATGGCGTGGAAATTCGGACCAATTCGCCTTTCGTGGTGACCGTCCATTCTTCGAGATGCGCCGCCAGCCAGTCGGCATAAGCCAAAATGAAGTCGGCCGCCTTTTCCTGGTGATTTTCCCTGGCCAATTCCGCGGCGCAGACCAGCCCGGCGATGACCGTGGCGAGCGTCGAGGGCGAGTAGCCGGCGTTTTCCTCCCACCGTTCCTGGCCGGTAACCGGCCCTTGCAGGATCAGATAGGCCGCGGCCCGCACAATCATCACGCGGGGATTGAAGAGATCCAATGAAACATCGTGCTTGTACAAGCCGCCAGGCCAGCAGGATCGGCGCGGCAATTTCATCGAGTTGCACGCCCGACCAATAGGCGGTTCCGTCAATCCAGCTATTTTGGGGGAAACTGCCATCCGTCTGCTGAATGGCCGCCAGCCAGATCAAGGCGCGCAGCGGGGTGCCGGTCTGGCCGGTGGCCAGCAAGCGCGGTCGCGCTTTGCACCAGGTCGCGGGTCCAGACCAGATGATAACCGCCCAGGTCGTTGTCGCCCTTGGTCTCGCCCCAGGGAATGCTCATGGAGGCGACCAGCGCGCCTTGAAAGATCTTGTCTTCGTGGGCCAGCAAAACGCAACGGCTCAGCCGATACATGCTGCCGCCGTCGGTCGTGTGCTCGCTGAAATCGAATTTCGGATTCACCACCGCGCGCTGCCACTGGCGGACATACGCCTCGCGATGGGCTTCGAACGGCTCGGCCAGCGATTGGAGCAATTTGGCGACGGTGCTCTGGTAACTGCCGCCGCACGCGATGGCGATGGTAAATTCGCCGTCGCCCGGCAGATCAATTTCGCCGGTCAGCGCAATGTTGCCTCTTTCCGCCGCGCGGAATTCCCAGTCCATCTTGAAGTTGTCCATCAAATCCTGCCAGCCGTCGCTGGCGCCGACATAGCCGACCGAACGGCGGGCAAATCCGCAAGCTGCACCCATGACCAGATGAACCCCTCCGCGCTGGGCATGGAGCAACGCAGTTGCCGCCGATTTCAGAGCACCACGCGGAGTTGCCGGCGCCCTGGCGGCGCCAGCAACGCGTAGAGACGCAACTTGCCGCGCAATGACTCGTCCAGCACTTCGAGTTTGGTATGCACGAGCAGCACCGAGCGATGCGGATCGGTCAGGATGTGCTTGACCAGCCGGTAGCGGCCTTCGGGTTCTGAATTGGTCAGACGGTAAAGGAGACAGTCGTGCTCCGGGTATTCGACCCGGTGGTCCAGGTCGCGCTTTTCCTCGTGGCAAAACGTTTCGCCGTCGGTGATGAGAAATTGAAAATCGCGCGTGTTCGGCTGGTCAACGCGCGGGTAGTAGATTTCGTTGACGATGCCATGGCTGAGCGTGAACCAGAGCCGGCAACTGGTATGATACGCGGTGCCCACGCCTTCCTTGGCGCTGGAAGTCCAGCGCGGCTCGATGCCCGGCGCGCCAAACGCCACAGATTTATCAGCAGAATCCATGCTTGGTTGGTGTTCACTTAACCGCCGTTTGCCATCAAATTCGATGGATATTAAATCTTCGGCAGTGCCCCTTAACCTCCCACTCCAGCAACTATGAGCCATTTGCCGAAGTCTGTCCAGCGTTCTTTCCACGTTGTGCCCGCTCTCCATTTCGGACTTGGAGACAATGGGAAACGTCATCGCTGTGGCTGCCGCCCCTCGTAATCCCTGGTTTTACAAATTTTAGTTCGTTTGCCCGTTGTGGTGTCCACGCAATAATATTCCCCGATTGCCGCGGAATCAAAGCAGCCCGCGGTGGCCGCATAGGCGGGGTTTTTATCAAGGCCGCGCTCTTGGATGACTTTGACGGCCGCGGCGAGCGCCGTCGCGACGGCGGGAAATCCCACATAGGGCAATGTCTGAACCAAAGCCTCTTCGATTTCATCCAGGGTGAGACCGTTGTTGAGGGCAATATTCATGTGGATCGCGAATTCGTTTGGCTGCCGCAGGGCGATCATAACCGCCATCGACACCAGACTGCGTGCTTTTCGATCCAGGCCCGGACGCGTCCAGATTTCGCCGAAAGCTTGTTCGATGGCATATCCCGCGACGGAAGATCCGAACGTGCCTGATGCGGCAGATGCCAGCAGCCGTTCTGCCATTTCCTCGCCCATCATCTCGCGTATGATTTTTTCGCCCGCTTCTCTTCGTTTCATATCCGTCCTCATTTCTGGAATCATGCGTTTTTCAAGCTCTTCGCCAATTCAAAGTGGTTGAACGGGAACAGTGGGGTAACGAAACTCAACACAGGATAACTGTTTCATTTCCTTTTCCCCCACAGCCCCGCTCAATGGTGAAAATTTCGAAAATAGGCACATCAAGCGGCCTTCCGCATTGATGGTCGAAGGTCTTCAGACATTTCCGCAGACTTTCTCGATTTGACAAGATCGGCTGCCGACGCTCCTTCGAGCGACAGCCCGTAGCCAACCTCTCGCACGATACGCTCTTTCAACGGCTGAATGAAATGGACACGCGTATTGCGGCGCGTCACTTCAGGAGCCTTCAAGTATAACTCGCCCAACTCCCGCGCCCGGTCGAGCGTCTTGCCGTTTGGGACAACCTCAGCAACCACTCCCCACTCGTGCGCAAGACGCGCGCTCAACGGCTGTGGGTTCAGCAGGAACGCCTCCGCTCGCCCCGCTCCAGCGCGATAGCTCCAGGTGGTGAAGACGCCGTCACCGGGCGCAATGCCCGCGGCGAAGTGAGCCACATCCTGGAAGGTCGCACCCTCTGCTGCCACAATGACACTGGCCAGCAGCGCGTAGTCTGAGTGGACATGGGCGCGTCCCTCGATGGCCGCGATGACCGGCACGCGTATGTTGGCTATGTTTTCCAAAGCCTGAACGCCTTCGTCGTGGACCTGGCTCCAAACGCCGGGATCGGAGCCATCGCCGAAAGAGGACCAATCGACATCCGTAATGAACTCCCCGCCAGCGCCCGTGAGGATTACGATCTTGTTCGCCCGGTCTTGCGCAATCCGGTAGAAGGCATCGACAAATTCCGTGTGAGCTTGCGCGGTCATAATGAACGGCCCGCCGTTGGTGTGGAATTGGGCGACCAGGATGCCTTTGGCGTCGCGCGTCAGCTTGAGGTTCCCATAGGCGGTGAAGTAGTTATCTTGATGTGCTTGCATGGCATTTTCCTTTCTTTTTTGGTTGTTGTTGTATTTTTGGTTCAAAGGTTGTTGATCACGTTCTTATCAGCTTTGGACGACAAACAATGTTTGCGCGCGGGCCGCCGACATATTTACGTTCCACGGCGGCGGTTTTCATTCCATTTTTGGCCAGCGTCCAAGCGGTAAGTTTGCCTGCTGTCCCGCTGCCCAATATGAGCAAATCGTATTCTTCAGCCTTTGAACCGGTGGTTTTTGCGGCTTCACGTTTAACGGTTTGGTTTGCCATACAATTCTCCTTTTGCGGTCGAGACGAACAGCGGGAATGTAACATTGTTTTGCCGGTTGACAAGTCGTGGCCCCGGAATCCATCTCAATAGTGATTTTTAATTTTTAAGCATTTTCAAAGTTTCAATGACTTCGTCGCGGTCAACAGTTTTGCCATGGATTATCGTGCCAGATAACCACCGTCCACGGCGATGTCCGTGCCGGTGATGAACGAGGCTTGTGGGGAGCTGAGCCAGACGACCATGGCCGCGACTTCATCGGCAGTGCCAATGCGACCGATAGGATGCTGGCCGCTCCACCATTTCTTGGCATCCGTTTCTCCTTCACCCGTCATGCGATCAATCATCTCCGTCTGGATCGTTCCCGGTGAAACGGTGTTGACGCGTACGCCCCTGGTTGCAAGGTCGAGAGCGGCGCTCTTGCTCAGGCCGAGGATCGCGTGTTTGCTGGCGACATACACGCTGCCGCCGGGAAACCCGACGTGTCCGGCGACGGACGACGTGTTCACGATTGAGCCGCCGCCGTTTTTCAGCATGGCCGCGGCTTCATGTTTCATTGAAAGCAAGACACCTTTGACGTTGATGTCGAAGACAGACTCATAATCATCCACGTCCATCATTTCGATGGAATGACCGACCCGGCCCTCGATGCCGGCGTTATTAAAGGCGATATCCAGGCGTCCGAAAGCAGCCACGGCCTTGTCCACAAGGGCCTTCACGTCGGCTTCACGGCTGACGTCGGTTTTGACAAACAGGGCTTCACCGCCGGCTTGTTTGATAGTCTCGACGACCTTGTTTCCTTCCTCGGCGCGGCGCCCGGCGACCACGACCTTTGCCCCGGCTTCGGCGAGGGCAAGGGCCGCGGCTTTGCCGATGCCCGAGGTTCCACCCGTCACAAGGGCGACTTTGTTTTTCAATGAGGTGTTCATATCCATTCCTTTCCTTTAAACGTTCATTTTCCTTTCTCTCAGCCGCTTTTGCCGCCGACACTTCACTTATCGCACAGATTCTTAAATCGCGGAAATCGTATGTTTTACTTGCAGTAATCGGATTTTACGATAATTGTTCAGCCATGGAATTGCGCCACCTCCGCTACTTTACTGCTGTCGCTCAGCACCTAAATTATAGCGAAGCATCGCGCCGTCTGAACGTCGCCCAACCCGCCATCAGCCAGACCATTCTTGACCTTGAAGATGAACTGGAAGTCAAACTCCTGTTCCGCACGAAACGCACCGTCCAGCTCACCGCCGCAGGAACCGCTTTTTTCCGCGAAGCTGAAGAAATCCTGCGTTGCGCCAATGAAGCCCGGCGGCTGGCACAGCGGGCGGCCCGCGGTGAAGTAGGCAGTTTGGGAATTGGTTTTTTCGGAACAGCCACGGCGCCGATTTTGCCCCCGCTGGTTCAAAGCTACCGCGCTAGATTCCCCGACGTTGAATTGCGCTTATATGAGTTGAATCCCGACCAGCAACTTGCCGCCTTTGATGACGGCCGTATTGATTTGGGATTTTCCCGTCCCTTGTCAGCCGACCGCAAATCGGAATTCGAGGCGGAAACTGTTTACACCGACTGTCTGGCCGTTGCGTTGCCCGAAACTCATTCCCTTGCAAAACAAAAAAACGTGCGGTTGAAAAGCCTGGCAGGTGAACCATTTGTGCAATTCCATCGCAAAGGCGCACCGGGCCTGTTTGATGAAGTGATCTCCAGTTGCCGTCGGGCTGGCTTCTCGCCGCGCGTCGTTAACGAACCAAACTTCATGGCAACCGTGATGACTCTTGTAGAAAGTGGGCTGGGTGTTTCACTGATACCTCGTTGTGTGCGCAGCCTGAATCGTCCCCATGTGCGGATCCGCCCAATCACTCCGAAATCGGGGCCCATTCCTTTATGCGCCGTCTGGCGCAAGACTGGTGAGAACGCTGTTCTGGCGGCTTTCCTGGACATTCTAAGAAAGGCCACCCCTCAAATTAGGGCTAAAATGGAAGGTTAAAAATCAGGATCGAAGCTTGCGATATTGTTCATTGCTCACTTTTTCAATCCACTCCACAACCTCGCCATCGAGACTTTCCTGAATGGCGAACCTCATGGTGCTTCTCCGTTGTCAAATTACGGTGCATGCCTCCTCGAACGCAAAGCGCGGCAAACGCGGATGCAAATTGCTCGCATCACCGTAACCGAGCGCGCAAAGGAAATTGGATTTGACAGTCGTGCCCGCAAAGAACTCCTCATCCACTTTGGCGTTGTTGAAGCCCGACATCGGGCCACAGTCGAGTCCCAGCGACCGGGCCGCCAGCATGAAGTAAGCGCCCTGAAGCGAAGAGTTCCGCAGCGCGATGTTTTCGAGCACCGTCGGGGGCAGGTCCTTAAACCAGGCGCGCGCATCGGCATGCGGGAACAGCCGGGGCAGCTTCTCGTAAAAGTGAATGTCCATGCCGAGAATGGCTGTGACCGGAGAGGTCATGACCTTGGTGACGTTGCCCGCGTCCAAAGCCGGCTTCAGCCGCTCCTTTGCCTCGCCCGACTTGGCGAAGATGATTCGCAATGGGCACATGTTGGCTGAAGTCGGTCCGAATTTCGTCAGGTCATAGACCTGCCTCAAGAGCGCGTCGTCCACCGACTGGTTCTGCCAAGAGCTATACGAACGCGCGTTGCGGAAAAGGAGATCCTGGCCTTCGTTGCTGAGTCTCTTGTTCATCGCAATCCTCCTTCCTCGTTGGGTAACCGGCTTATCGGCTGCCCCTTGCCCCGATCCTTGTGGTCAATTTGGGTCCCATCTTTGGTGATAATGAGGTTCATGTATCTAACTCCTTTCTTTTGGTGGTTGTTGGGATGATTCATCCTTGGGTATTGATGCGGGTGTCGGTTTGACAGTCCTGGTCCATGTTCCCATCGGGTAATCCTGCTTGCGCCAGGCGTCAATGCCGCCCAATAAGGGCCGGACCCGGGTAAAACCCCTGCGATGGAGTCGCAGCGCCACTCGTGCGCTGGTGGCCTCGTTCGGGCATGAACAATATACGATGATATCCTGGTCGCGAGGAAACTCGTGATGGAGCCTGGCGAATTCGGCCAGGTCCAGATGAACGGCGCCGATGATGACGGACGGGTTTGATTCCAACTCCGTTCGGGAGCGCAGATCCAGGATGACGGGCTTTTCACCGGCGTCCAATCTCTGGCGCAGTTCTTCCACAGTTATCCGGGCCATGCGCAATTCGTGCAGCAGGCGCCGCCGCCGCCAATATTTGTAGGCGATATAGAGCGCGGAAATCGCAAACAAGAACCTCAAGGCACTCCCGCCAACGTGGGCAATGGCCATGCCGATTTGCGTTATCTGATGGCTGAAGAAATAGCCCAAGAGAAGGAACAGACCCCCGTAGAGCAACGAACCCATGGCATCGAACAGGAGGAACCGACTGGCGCTGGTCCCGGACATTCCCGCCAACGGCGGCGTGATCGTGCTCATGCCAGGCACAAATTTTGCCACCACCACGCCCCGCAATCCGTAGCGCGTGAACAAATTCAGTGTTCGACGGACGCAGGAGTCCGGCTCCAGCGATATTCGGCAGAGAAAAGCGAGCACTTGGTTGCCGCGAAGTCGCCCCAGATAGAACCAGAACCCGTCTGCGATGAGGCAGGCAACGACGGTGGCTCCGATTCCCAGGCCCAAATTGAATTGCCGGGTGGCAGAGAGCGCCCCGGCAGCCAGCAACCAGGGGACTCCTGGGAGCGGCAGTCCCATCTGTTCCAGAAAGATCACCCCGAACAGGATGGGCAGACCGTGGCCGATAAGAAATTGGGTGGTTTGACTCATAGCTTGGAATCACGATCACCGCCCCCGCCGGAACGACCGTCTTGCATCGAAAGGTCCGAGTTGGTTTGGTCCTGCCATCCGCCACCCAGAGCCTTGTATAGTTGGACCAAATCCAGCGAGACGCTCTGGTCGCTTTGCACGAGGGCGTCCTGGGCCTGAAAAAGAGAGCGCTCGGAATCCAGCACGTTAATGAAATCAGCCAACCCGCTTTTGTAAAGTTGAGTGGAAAGTTCCAATGCCTGTTGGTTCGCCTCCTCCGATTGCGATAGCGACTGGCGCCGGACCTGCTCCTTGGCGTAAGCGGTGAGCGCATTTTCGGCGTCCTCCAACGCCGTCAACACAGTCTGCTGGTAGGCGTCAAGCGCCTGTTCCTGCCGGGCGTTTTGAACCCGAACATTGGCGCGGATGCTGCCGGCCTCAAAGAGTTCCCATTGCACTGTCGGACCCGCGGACCAGGTGTGGCTGGCGTAATTAAACCAATTGCCGGCTGAAACGCTCTCCAGGGCGGCGAAACCCGTCAGCGAGAACTTGGGGAAGTAATCCGCCTTGGCCGCGCCGATGCGCGCGGTCGCGGCAGCCAGTTCACGTTCGGCGCGCTGGACATCCGGCCGGCGCTGCAACAAATCGGACGGCAATCCCACCGGCACGGTTGGCGGCGTAATTGGGATGGGTCCTTCAGCGGACATTTCGTCCAGCAACGCGCCAGGTGGGTGGGCCAGCAAGACGGCGAGCGCATAAACGTTTTGCCGAAAACCGGTTTCCAGCAAAGGCACTTGCGCTTCGGTCGAAGTCAGAACTGCCGTCGCCTGTTGCACGTCGAGATCGCTGCTTAATCCGTTTTGGAAACGATTGCTGGACAGGTCCAGGATTTCCCGTTGGACCCGGATGTTGTCGCGAGTGATGGCGAGGCGCTGTTGGTAACTTCGCGCCCCGATGTAATTCCGGGCAACTTCCGCAAGCAGCGAAACCAGCACACCGCGCTGGCTGTATTCCGCTGCCCCAATTTCCGCATTGGCGGCTTCCACGGCCCGCTGGGTTCCCCCAAAAATGTCGAGTTCCCACGCGGCGTCAAAACCTGCGTTGTAAAGATTGTAGTCCAGGGGAATGCCAAAACCGGCAAGCGGTGGAAATTGGTTGGCGCCATAGCGATTCCGGGAATACGAGGCCGAACTGCCAATCGAGGGCCACAAGCCGCCGTCGACAACGCCGCGCTCGGCGCGGGCTTCGCGCACATGGGCCTCGGCAATGTGGAGCGTCAGATTGGATTCCACCGCCATCGCCATGAGCGAATCCAGATTGGTGTCGTTGAAATTCTTCCACCACGCGGCCAGATTGGGGGGACTGTTTGTTTCGCCGTCAGCGAGGGGCGAGGCCCAACTCGACGGCGTGCTTGCGTTTGGCTGCCGGTAATTTGGCCCGACGGCGCAACCGGTCAGGAGCGCCAGACCCATTCCCGCAATGACCATTGTCGGTTTCATGTCTTGCCCGCCTCCTCGCTCCGGTTGACGGCATTCAGCAAACTCAGAATCGTCTCCATGGTGATATCCTCTCCCATACCCGTGTTGAGCATGGCATGAAAAAGTGGTCGGTTGGGCCATTCATGGCCGAAGTAGTGTTTGACAAACTTCCGGCGGTCATCATCCATGGAATCCACCAAATTGACGGCCTCCTTTTCACTGCCAACGCGCTTGAGAATGCGGCAGTACTTAATCTCGCGTGAGGCATAGAGGAACACGGAGAAGATGTCCGTGCGATTACGGAGAAAATGGGGCGCGCCACGTCCCACGATAACACACGGCTTCTTTTCCGCAGCTTCTTCAATCGTCTGCTGGACGATGGAAACCAGCCGGTCCGAATTCAGAATGGCCAGATCGGGTGACGGCAGGTTCCGGTCAAACGTCCCTTTCCAAATCAGGTTGACCAACCGTTGCAGCCACGGATCCCTGCGTTCCTCGCGCCGCCGGCAAACGTCAGCCGGAATTTTCGCCCGTCGGGCGATCTCCTGGGTCAGGGTGTTGTCGAATAACTGCCAATTCAGACGCGCGGCGAGCTTTTCGCCGATGGTGCTGCCGCCCGCGCCGAATTCCCGGTCAATGAGAAGTATTTGTTTCATAACCACGCCACGGTTCATTCGGCCAACGCCACGGCGTGGACCTGCCGGGGCCGTTCAAAAACGAATACGCACAGAAGACACAACGCGCACAAGCAGCCCACGACGAAAAAGAGGTCAATGAAGGCCCAGTAGCTGGACTGCTGGAGAAGCGTATTATAGAGCAGGCCGCGCGCGTGCGCCATGGCGTCCCCCGGATTAAAACGCTGCGCGAAAACAGCCCCAGCCGCATTTAACTTGTGCAGATAAATTGGGTTTAAAGGCGACAATTCCTTGACCAGTTGGAACTGATGGACCTGTGAAAAACGTTGCTGGAACGTTGAAACCAGCGAAAGGCCGACGCTGCCGCCGATGTTGCGAACCAGATTCTGGAGGCCGGTGGCATTGCCGATCTGTTCGTTGCGCAAGCTGCCAATGGACAGCGTCGTCAAAGGCACAAAGATGCAGGGACTGGCAAAACCGGCAATAAGATTGGGCACGATGATGTTCGACATGCTCATTTGCAGGTCCAGCCGGCTCAACTGAAAGCTGCCGAGCGCCAGCAAGGCGAAACCAAGTCCCACCAGCATTTTCGGATTGACCCGGCCCACGAGCGCGCCGACCACAAAAACCGCGACCAAGGATCCAACCCCGCGCGGAGTCACCGAGAGTCCCGCGTCAAATGCGGTGTATCCCAACAGCGATTGGAGGAACAACGGTTGCAATGCAATCAGTGCATAGAGCACCAGGCCAAATAATGCAAAAAGGACGCTGCTGACCGCAAAGTTCCGGTCCTTGTAAATGCACAAATCCACGATGGGATGGTCGGTCCACAGCTCGCGCACGATGAATCCAATGAAGCACGCGGCGCAGATGACGGCAAACCAGCGCATCCAATCGGCTGAAAACCAGTCCGCATCCTGGCCTTTGTCGAGCATGATTTGCAATGTTCCAAGAAACAGCCCCATCAGGCCAAAGCCGATCGCGTCAATCCGGCCCGGCCGGCTGGCGCGAATGTAAGGCGGGTCTTCAATCACCAGCAGCATCAGGAAAACCGCAAGGATGCCGACCGGCAGATTGATGAAGAAAGCCCAGCGCCAGGAGAATTGGTCGGTCAGCCAGCCTCCCAGTGTGGGACCGACGACGGGAGCGACGACGATGCCCAGGCCGAACAAGGCCGTGGCCGTGCCGCGTTGGGTGGGCGGAAAACTTTCCAACAGGATGGCCTGGGCAAGCGGCTGCATGGCGCCCCCACCCAAGCCTTGCAAGACCCTGGAGACGACCAGCATCGGCATCGAGGTTGCGATACCACACGTCAGCGAGGCCACAGTGAACAACACGGTGCAAGCGACCAGAAAGCGTTTGCGGCCAAAAAAACTGGAAAACCAGGCGCTCGCCGGCAGGATGACGGCGTTGGCCACCAGATAGCTCGTCAGCACCCAGGTGGATTCGTCCTGCGTCGCGCCAAGGTTTCCCGCGATATATGGCAGCGCCACCACGACGATCGAAGTGTCCAAAATGACCATGAACGTCGCCAGCATCACCGGCAGCGCAATCAGCCACGGATTGAAGCGCGGGTGCCATTCCGTCATCGTTGTGGAAGTGGCGCCGCTCATTTGACCCTGACTTTCGGTTCAACGGACAAGCCCGGCGCAATGTCCAGGTTGGTCGGAAGCGGTTCGTCGAAAATGATTTTCACCGGCACGCGCTGGACAACTTTGACGTAATTGCCGACAGCGTTTTCCGGGGGCAACAGGCTGAACCGCGCGCCTGAGCCTGCTTGCAGGCTGTCCACTTTGGCTTTGAAATCTTGATTGGGATAGGCATCAACATGCACTTCAACGGGGTCTCCAGATCTCATATAGGCCAACTGGGTCTCCTTAAAGTTGGCAGTTACCCAAACATACCGCGGCACCAATGCGAAGAGCGCCTGGCCCGGTGATATATAATTTCCCAACTGGACCGTGCGGGCGGTAATGCGTCCATCAAACGGGGCAACAATTTTTGTATAGGAGAGATTCAGCTTGGCCTCGTCAAGCCTCGCCTGGGCCTGTCCCACGGCAGCCTTGGCGGTCTCAACGGCGGCTTGGCTCAGCGTGACACCCGCTTGCGCGGCTTTGACCTGGCTGTTTGCAGCGTCCAAGTCCGCCTTGGCGGAACGCGCCTTCTGCTGTGCCAAATCATAATCGGTCTTGGAAACGGCCCGGCTTTCAACGTCCTGGTATCGCTTGAGGTCCGCGGCGGCGCGCGCATTTTCCGCTCCAGCGGCAACCACTGACGCCTGGGCCTGTATGACTTTCGATTCGTCCACCTGTACCTGCGCTTCCGACGCATCCACCTGGCTGTTCGCCGCCGCCAAATCGGCGTTCGCCAAGGCCAGGCTTGCTTCGTAATCGCGCGGATCAATTTGTACGAGCACGTCGCCTGCTTTAACCTGCTCGTTGTCGTTAATCAACAATTGTGTGACCGGCCCGGATACGCGCGGGCTGATCAGGGTCACATAACCGTCAATAAACGCGTCGTCGGTGTTCTCATAAGGTGCGATGAAGTGGATATAATAAATGACCACGGCAATGAGAACCACCAGCCCCACCACGGCAATGACCAGAAGCTTGCGTTTCCGCTTCTGTTTTGGCGGTGGCGGCACGGGTCCCGGTACCACCGTGCCGGGAGTTTCAGTTTTTTTGACTTGTTCTTCCATAACGACATCGCTGTGTGGATTCAGCGGTCCGGTTTTGCTGTGCCAACTTGACCTTTCTTGCGGTTGCTCCAAATAGCCGCCGTTTTTTAGTTTGCGACGTTAACACGCGTCGGGTGGTGCATTCCATCATACCTTGGTGTGAATCCTCTAACCCGAAAGCAGCAGGTGAGTTTGAAACGGTGGAACATCAGTTCGGGCAAAAAATGCGAAATAAAAGACAATTTGGGGCTAACGGCGCTCGTTCGCCGGGTTTAGGTTTAAGATGATGAACTGTGCCGTCAAATTTCGTCTGTTGAAACTTGGCCTATGCCTGGTGTGCTCGCCGTCGGAAGAAACGCATTGGGTTCGATGCAACGGCCACGGGTGTTTGGCGCTGGTGGACAGACAGGGGATGTGGAAATGCTTCGCCACCGGCAGGAACCTGATCGGCCTTGCGCCGATGGAGGGCATTAAACCGCGCTGACCATTCCGCTCTGTTGTCAGGCATCTTCAATGTTCTGACTCCAAGAACCATTCGCAATTTTACCTTCTGGCGAGCCGGTATTCGTCACTAGCAGGCTGGGGTGCTAAAATTCTCGGCCCTCGCCCTTGCTTTCCGCGGAATTTAATGCGAATTGTAATCATCTGATGGCGGGCAGACGACGACAAGGAATTTCCATGAGCGACAGGACATACACGGTCGAAAGCGCCACGAGCACGAAAGCAGTTTTGCAACACGAGCCGGAGCGGTACCGGCGCAGACTCGAACAATATCAAAAACGGCTGGCGCGGATGGAAAGCCTCTTCGCCAACATGGCGGACGCCGTTTTCGTCGCTGAAATTGACGGGCAAGTCGTTGACGTGAATCCTGCCGCCTGCGCCCTGCTGGGGTATGAAAAAGAGGAGTTGCTACGAATGCGCATGTGCGATTTCGTCCTCAGCGCGTCGCGCGACGACATCCTCGGATTATTCAGCGCCATGACGCCTGGCGTTCCTGTCGCCGTCCAACGCACCTATTGCTGCAAGAACGGCGAACAGAAAATCGTGGAAGTGAGACAGACGCGCGACGGCCACGGCGGTCGCGATCTGGTTGTCATCTCCAGCCGGGACATCACCGAAATGACCCGGACCAGAACTTTAATGGCCGGAGAAAAGCATTTGCTTGAGATGGTGGCGCGAGGGCAGCCACTCGGCGATATCCTTAATGCCTTGTGCAGGCTTTCCGAGGAGCTGTGCAACCGCTCCATCACTTCCATCCTGTTGTTGGATCCAAGCACTCGCCAGCTTTGGCATGGCGCGGCCCCCAGCCTGCCACGGGAATATATCGAGGCGATTAATGGCAGCGTCATCGGTCCGTCGGCAGGTTCCTGCGGAACCGCTGCCTGCCGTGGCCAGCCGGTCATCGTCGCCGACATCGCCTCCGATCCGCTGTGGAAAGATTATCGTAATCTGGCCTTGCCATTCGGCCTCAGGGCGTGCTGGTCAATGCCCATATTCTCGACCGAACGAAAGGTTCTGGGAACTTTCGCAAATTATTTCCGCGAGCCGGGCACTCCCACCAGGCCGCTGCGCGAACTCAACGAAAGGCTCGCCGATCTGGCCAGCATCGCCATTGAACGGACACACGCTCAAGAACTCTTGCGACGCAACGAAGCCTACCTGGCGGAAGCCCAGAAAGCGAGTCGCACGGGCAGTTTCGGTTGGAACGTTTCCAGCGGGGAACTCTTCTGGACGGATGAAACCTTTCGCATTTTGGCGCACGACCGCACGATGAAACCTTCGTTGGAGGCCGTGTTCAACCGGATTCATCCCGACGACCTGCCTTCGGTAAAGCGAATTCTCGACCAGGCGACGCGCGAGGAAACAAATCTCGACTTTGAGCATCGTTTGCTGATGCCGGATGGATCGGTCAAACATATTCACATCGTGGGTCACGTCCTTGCCGATGGCGCGCACGGCAGGGAATTTATCGGCGCGGTAACGGACGTTACGGAACATCACCGGGCCAGGGCTGCCTTGGAGCAGGCGCTCGCCGAACTGAAAAAATCCGAGGAAGCGCGGGCTGAACTCGCCCGTGTCGCTCGCATGACCACCATGGGTGAGTTGGCCGCGTCCATTGCGCACGAGGTCAATCAACCGCTCACCGCCGTCGTGACCAATGCCAATGCCGCTCTGCGCTGGCTGGATCGCGCCGCGCCCAATCTTGATGAGGCCCGGGAAGCGGCGCAACGTATCGTCCGTGACGGAAACCGGGGCAGCGAAGTCATCGGGCGGATTCGGGCGCTGTTGAAAAAGGAACCGCCGCCGAAAACGTGGGTGGATGTCAACGAGCTTGTTCGGGAGATAACCCGATTGGCGCAGGCCGAGGCACAGGGTGCGGCCCTGCAGTTGGAATTAGCCGGTGAATTGCCTCCCGTTTTGGCGGACCGCGTGCAGTTGCAACAGGTTTTGCTCAATCTCGTCGCAAATTCCCTTGACGCCATGAACACGGTTTGGGACCGGCCGCGCGTGGTGCGCATTGAAACCATGTCAAACGGAAACGACGCCATGCTCGTCACGGTTCGGGATTCGGGAGTGGGTCTTCCGCCGGAGAAAATGGCGCGGGTGTTTGAAACTTTTTTCACAACCAAACCGGAAGGTCTCGGCATGGGGCTTTCCATCAGCCGTTCGATTGTCGAGGGGCACGGCGGGCATTTGTGGGCGGAACATAATGACGGTCCGGGCGCAACCTTTCGGTTCACCCTGCCGGTAGAGAAGGGAGTGGTTCCATGAAGCGCCCGGTTCACACGGCCGGGCGCCAAGCGACCCCGACAGTGTTCGTCGTGGACGACGACGCCTCGGTGCGTGAGGCGCTGAACAGTTTGATTCGGTCAGTCGGTCTTCGCGTCGAAATGTTTGCGACCGCGAAAGAATTTCTTCGCCGGGCAAACCCCGGAAGGCCCCGCCTGTCTGGTGTTGGACGTGCGCTTGCCGGGCCTGAGCGGACTTGAGCTTCAGCGCGAACTCACGGCCGCAGACAGCCAAATCCCGATTATTTTTATCACCGCGCATGGCGACATTCCAATGAGCGTGCGTGCAATGAAGTCGGGCGCTGTCGAATTTCTTCCCAAGCCGTTCCGCGACCAGGATTTGCTGGACGCCATTCATCAGGCGATCGAACGCCACGCCGGGACGCTGGCGCAACGCGCTGTCGTGTCCGATTTGCGCAACCGCCATGAAACGCTCACCGCTCGCGAGCGCGAGGTGATGCGCCTGGTCATCCGCGGTTTGCTCAACAAACAAATCGCCGACGAGTTGGGCACGAGCGAGATCACCGTTAAAATCCAGCGAGGCCACGTCATGCGCAAGATGCGCGCCGATTCCCTGCCGGAACTCGTCCGCATGTCGGAAAAACTGGAATCGGCGGAAGATTTCAACGTGGCAACACCAATCCGGGAAAACGCGCCCCGCCACCGCCCCACTGTCTGATAATGCCCGCGGACGGAGGAAACGGATTCGCGGATGGAATGCCCCTGCTGCTTTCGGGTTAGAGACTTCACACCAAGGTATGATGGAATGCACCGCCGCCAAGGTGTTAACGTCGTCTCATGCGGGAAAAGGCAGAACATTGGGTCACGATTGTGGACGATGACCCGTCAATTTGCGAGGCAACGATCAGCCTCTTGAAGGCGAACGGGTTCAGGACACGAAGTTTCTGCTCCGCGGCGGAATTTCTCAATTCCGCGCAACTCGACGACACCGGCTGTCTCATTCTCGATTTGCGCTTGTCCGGCATGAGCGGCCTGGAATTGCAGCGCCACCTGCCCAGGGAAAATCGCCGGATTCCGATCATTTTCATCACTGCTCACGGAACCCCAGAGATCCGCGACGAAGCGATGCGGGCGGGCGCCATTGCCTTTCTATCCAAACCATTCAGCGAGGAGGCGCTGCTCAACTCAATCCGCCTGGCATTTCAAAATCCCACAGAAACCGAAGAAAACGAATGAACCTGTTCAAACTCGAAGAGAAACGCGTATGAAAATGACAACCCATGGAAAATCAAAAAGACCAACCTTTGCCATTCGGGTTCATTTGACTGACGGCTCGATGGCGTCCTTCGCGCCAACGAATGAAGCTGAGGCGAAACAGCTCTGGGACAAAACCGAGCCGTCGCGTCTATTTGCGCAATCTCGACTGGTATTGGCGGGTAAATACTCCAAGTCCGTTTTCGCCACCGCTCACATTTTGCGCGTGGACTTCATTCAGGACACCTACGAGTGCTGGAAATTCCCCGGCGGTTATTCCGACGTCGTTGAATTGACCGGGGCGGAATTCAGAAAACTCGCGCATTTGGATCAAGTGGAATTGATGGCGAAACGGGAGCAACCGACTCCCGTCGGCGACCTGCTCGTATCGTTTCTAAAGCTGCACCTGACTGGAGCCAGGCCGCTCCTTTTGATGATCGAATTTCCGGTGGGATTGCCCGTCGAGAACCAGTCGTTCATGCAGTTCTTGTTGTCGAAGAGCGGATTTCATTTACGGCTGCGCGGCGGCGGAATCGGGGTGGTCAACCTCGCCCATCTGGCGGGTTACACGGTCTATCCCGGCGTGGCGCAAGTTCCAGCCGACACTTGGTTTGTCGAACCGCTTTTGAACGACCCACGACCGAAATATTAACGCGTTGTTATGGCCAAGCCCGTGATTTGGACAGTGGACGACGACCCGGACGTGCTGCGGGCAGTCGAGCGCGACCTGCGCCGTCATTACGGCGACCGCTACCGCGTTATATCGGCGGATTCGGGGATTTCCGCGCTGGAAGGCGTAAAACAATTGAAGTTACGCAACGAATCGGTCGCGCTTTTCCTCGTGGATCAGCGGATGCCCCAAATGTCGGGCGTCGAGTTCCTGGAAAAGGCTATTGAGTTTTACCCGGAATCCAAGCGTGCCCTTCTAACGGCTTACGCAGACACCGACGCCGCCATACGCGCCATCAATAATGTCCATATTGACCATTATCTCATGAAGCCCTGGGACCCGCCCGAAGAGCGTCTCTACGGCGTGGTTGACGATCTGCTGGATGATTGGCAGGCCGGATTTCACCCTGAGTTCGATGGCGTTCGCGTCGTTGGGCACCGTTGGTCCTCGCAATCCAATGAAATACGCGATTTTCTTGGCCGCAATTTTGTGCCTCACCAGTGGCTCAACGTGGAAGGTGATGAGAATGCCAGAAAACTTCTCGAAACTGCGAAATGTGACGCTGCCTGTTTGCCGGTGGTTGTATTTCAAGACGGCACGTTCCTGAGAAACCCTCCGATTGCTGAGGTTGCCCGCAAATTGGGACTGCGAACGAAGGCGGAATTTCCATTCTATGATTTGGTCGTCGTCGGAGCGGGACCGGCGGGTTTGGCCGCGACGGTCTATGGCGCGGCGGACGGCCTTCACACGCTGCTGATTGAACGGGAGGCCCCCGGCGGCCAGGCCGGACGAAGCTCGCGCATTGAAAATTACCTGGGGTTTCCGACCGGCCTGAGCGGCACGGACCTTGCCCGCCGTGCCGTCGCGCAGGCGAGGCGTTTCGGGGCCGAAATTCTCGCCCCCCAGGAAGTCCGAAGCGTCCGGGTTGAAGGCCCTTCTCGCGTGTTGTCGCTGGCGGATGGCTCGGAAATTGGCTGCCGGGCAGTCTTAATTGCCACGGGCATTGCCTTCCGCAAATTGGATTTTTCCGGCCCGGACCGCCTGAACGGCGTCGGTGTTTATTACTACGCCCCAATGTCCGAGGCTTTCTCTTACCGCGATGGCAACGTCTATATCGTCGGCGGCGCGAACTCGGCGGGCCAGGCGGCAATGTATTTCTCTAAATATGCGCGCAAAGTCACGATGCTCGTTCGCGGCGAATCGCTGTCTGATTCCATGTCCCAATATCTCGAGAAACAGCTCGCCTCGACGAAAAACATTGAGGTGAAATTAAACACCGTCGTTACCGCCGTCGAAGGCGCGGATCATTGTGAAACCCTCACTATCCGGAACTCTAAAACGAACAGGACGGAATCCGTCCCCGCTGATGCGCTTTTGATTTATGCGGGTGCTGTTCCTCGCACGGACTGGTTGGGGGGAGTTGTTGAACGGGATGCGCAGGGCTATTTGATTTCCGGCCAGCATTTGATGCTCGATGGGAAACGCCCCAAGGGATGGACTGCTGACCGGGACCCGTTTTACCTGGAAACGAGCGTCCCGGGCATCTTTGTTGCCGGAGACGTGCGCCATCGGTCCGCCAAAGGCGTCACGTCCGGAGTGGGGGAAGGCGCGATGGCAGTGAAACTAATCCACCAATACCTCGGCCTCTTATAGATATGAACCCGGTTGAACTCCAGCAAGTCCGCTCCACCCCGCTCTTCGCCGGACTGGCCGACGCGGATTTGGGTTGCCTGAACGGCGGCGAAATCATTGAAGCGCCTCCAGGCACCGTGCTGGCTTCCGAAGGAGAGCGAAACAACTTCTTCCATCTGCTGCTCGCGGGCGAAGTTCGGGTCAGCCGCACCTACGACCGTCAATCCATTCTCTTGGGAGTCACCAAACTTGGGAGCTATATCGGTGAAGTCATGCTCCTGTTGGACATCCCCTGGCTGGCGACCGCACGGGTGTCGAAGCCGGCCCGATTGTTCCGGCTCAATCAAGATCAGTTTTGGCACATGCTCGCCGGCTGTCCTTCCATCGCGCATGAAGTCTTTCGCTCCGCTGCCAGCCGGATGCGAAATTTGGAGGGGTACTCGCAACAACGGGAAAAACTTGTCTCTCTAGGCACGATGGCCGCCGGTTTGGCGCACGAACTCAACAATCCGGCGGCGGCGGCTCGTCGAGCTGCCGCTCACCTGCAGGAAACCTCCGACAAAATGCAGTCTCTACTGTGCCGACTCAGCGTGGTTCTAGACTCCGAACATTGGCAGCATCTTTTGGATGCCGCGCAAGCTGGCGCGCAGGTTCTCGCCAAGGCGCCTCGCTTGGAACATCTCGCGCGCAGCGACGCCGAGGATGCGGTCGGCTGCTGGCTTCAAGCACACGGCGTCATTGATGCCTGGCAACTGGCCCCGACCTTTGTCAGCGCCGAACTGGATTCCCTCCGGCTGGGCGAATTAACTGATAAACTTCCGCCGGCGAGCAGGGCCGACGCGCTTTCCTGGTTGGAAGCGCGCTTGGGTCTGAATTTGCTCGTCCAGCTAGTGGAACAGAGCACCAGCCGCATTGCGGAAATAGTCAAGGCCGTCAAATCCTATTCTTACATGGACCAGTCTCCAATACAGGAGGTGGACATCCATGACGGCATTGAAAGCACACTGACGATGCTGGGCCACAGGCTGAAAAACGTTCAGCTCGTCAAGGCCTACGATCGCTCCATCCCGCGCATTTTGGCTTATGGCAGCGAGCTGAATCAAGTGTGGACAAATCTCATTGGCAACGCGATAGATGCCGTTCATGGCACCGGCAAAATTTGCATCGGCACGACTCTGGAAGATAACCAGGTGGTCGTCGAAATCGTGGACGACGGCCCCGGTATCCCTCCAGAAATTCAGTCGCGCATCTTTGAGCCTTTTTTCACCACAAAATCGGTTGGCACGGGAACCGGTCTTGGCTTGATCATCAGCAATCGGATCGTGGGTGACCGTCATGGAGGCGAAATCGAATTCGAATCCCGCCCCGGCGAAACTCGATTTAAGGTGCGCCTGCCCGTCACCCGGGATCCCTCTTTGTTCTTTAATCCGGCCTCTTAAATCCATGAAAACGCCAACTTCACAACCGGAAGAATATGATGTCCTCATCTTGGGAAGCGGAGCAGCCGGCAAATTGCTCGCTTGGACGTTCGCCAGGCAGGGAATGAAGACCGCCGTCATTGAGCGGAAATACGTCGGCGGTTCCTGTCCCAACATCGCCTGTCTTCCGAGCAAGAACGTCATTCACAGCGCGAAAGTCGCCTCGTATTTTTTCCGAAGCGAGGAATTCGGCATCAGCAAGGACAATTGCCGAATCAACATGGCCGCGGTGCGCGAACGCAAACGCAAAATGGTCGCTGGTCTGGTTGCCCTGCATCTGGATCTTTACAAGCAGAGCGGCGCGGAATTGATTATGGGATCCGGGCGCTTCATAGCGCCCAAAACCATTGTCCTTGAAAAAAAGTTCGGTCAGAGGTTCGGGCCTGACGAAAAACTTTCACCACTAATTCAAGGCGGCGTTTGTACGCGATAGAACCGCTGATTCGCGCCCGCCGTATCCGGGTCAAAAATCTGAAGAACCCCGCCCGTCCCGGTTACGTTGGTGACGGCCAGCGTACTCCAAACGTTGCCGGTCAGATTGCTGTTCCATTCCACACAGTAGGAACCCAAGGGAATGCCGGCAAAATTCAATTCAATGTCTTGACCGGTCTTTTGAATGGCAATTTGACCGGGCGTAGCCAATGCCTGTTTGACCGCCAGGAGCAAAGGATCTGTCTGTCCGCTCTGATGGTCCTGGGCGAGTTCCCAAATCATCACCCCTCCCAGCCCCTGGTTGCGGGCATAACTGACTTTGGATTGGCAGGTGCGTTGATCGTCGTAGGAAATGAACATATCGTCGGCGGGATCGGCATTGGTAATACTGAGATAGGCAGCCTGGGCATTGAGTATCCCAATGGTAGAGGCTGGATTGATAGTAGCTGGACATGATGGCGGTATAGGTGGCATTGGACAGGGTCGGCGCATTGGTCCAGGATTGCCGCGGCTGGGTGACACCGCCCGTTGAAGTGCCGCTTCCGCCGGCCCAAATGTCCCCGTAAAATGCCATGCCGATGCCCAGTTTGGCTGGCGAGACGCCGTTGACCACAAAATTGCTCACCGCGCCGTTCACCGAAGGAACCAGAGCGCCGGAGCTGGGGAAGCGGTAACCACCATCGTAGATGGGTGAATTGAACCACGTCACCCATCCTTCGTAGGGCCCGGAGAGATCATAAGTCATTATGTTAATCTGGTCGAACTGGCTCTGGAGCGCGGCGAACATGGTGTATTCGCCGGTCGGCGGGTCGCCGTAAGGGGGATAGGCTCCCGCGGCCACGGTGAGCAACTTGTATTGCGGAAAATTGTTTAAAGCCGATCGCAACCGATACACTAAATTTGTAAATTGCGGACCGTCAGCAACGGTCAGCGGCTCCCAGTCAATGTCCACGCCGTCATAACCGCGCGCCGCCATGAAATTCGTCAGGTTGCTGACAAATGTGGACAAGGTGGCATTGGTCGTAGCCAACTCGAAGTCACTTTCGCTGCCTGCGCCGCCCACGCATAGAAGCACCGGCTTGCCGGCCGCATGCGCGCGCGTGACGATGTCCGCGGAATTGCCCGGGGTAAGACCATTCTCGCCGCTGTTCAGGGTGCCGTCCGTATTCGGAATCACCGAAAAATGAATGACGTCCGTCAGCGCCGTGAAATCAATATTGGATGCGGGCATCGAACTTTGCTCATACCCCGGGTAGTAACCCGTGCTCCAGAATCCCCCCTGCGCGTTGCAGTCGCCAAGACACACGACGCCACTCAGAAAAAGCATTCGTGCCGTAAAAATCAAGCCGTCACGCACGCCTTTAAGGGGGAATGGCGCTTACTTAAGAAGCAAAACTCTGGCACACAACGATATGCGACAACGTGGCCTTGAGCGCCGTAGGCGCGACATATATGTAGAATCAGCCGCTTGAGATTCTCCAAGCTCCGTAGGAGCGGCATATCCCGATTCACAAGCCGCTGCATTGGAGCAAGTTGCGTATTTCATTCCTTAAGTCAGAGCCATTCGCCTTTAAGGAGGGAAGAAGAAGAAGAAGGATTGGCAGCGGCATGTTGCGAGAACCACAACCAATCCGCGTTCTGGTTGCCACCCTTCAAATAAGGGTAGGCGCCCACGGCACTGATGAGCACTCCAGTCACCCACTTGTGGACTTGAGCATGACCATCGGCGAAAGAAAAAGCGCAAGACCCCCCAAGATATGCAGCCGGCACATCCGGAAATCCAGCGTCCGAAGGCTGGCTGGCTATCTGAAGGTACCCGTCATTGATGGTGTGTGGATTTTCTTCGCAAAACACAAAGGCGTCCGAAGGATCCGGCTGTTTAATGTCGTTTTCCTTGACGTATTCTATGGCGGGAGAATCGTAATCAAGGTCATTTTTAATATAAACGCAGCCCATCTGGCCGTTCATCGAATAACTTCTGAGCCGCTGACCATTTGACGAAGGGAGCGTATCGGCGGGGGATTTGTAAACACCAATTTGATCGCCCAAGTATGGGGCAAGCAGGCCCGTCAGTATAAAGCGCCATGTTGGTATTGCCCTCCAGGTTGCCAAGGCCCTCCACAAAAGCCATGGAACTGATATCAATCCAAGCCTTTCCGCCGCCCAGGTTCTGGCCGTACGGAGCATTGGGAAGCAAATAACCGGAATTGTCATTTGCATACATTCCAGCCCCAAGCTGAAGCTGCTTGAGGTTGCTCACGGATTGAGCGGCCCAAGCCCTCATCTTGGCCGCGGCAAGAGCGGGAAGAAGCATCGCCGCCAGAATCGCAATGATCGCGATCACGACCAGAAGCTCAATCAGCGTGAACGCCGCATGGCGGTGTCGAACTATTCGACGGCCGGAAATATGATCCGCTTTCTGGCTTTTCATTATCTTGACACTTCTGCCTGCCTGCCGGGATGATTATACCACCCCGGCAGACCGATTTCAAGCTTCGTTACTGCAACTGGACCCGATAAAACATTTGTGACGACCCACTGACAGAATTCGTATAGGGTGAAGACGCCCCGTTGACATTCGTGTACGGCCCTTTCACGTTCGTTGACGACTGAAGCGTGCCGGCCGGCCATGAAACCACGACATTGGTGCCGGATTCCGTAACTGTCAGGTAGGTCGTGTTCAGGAAGTGTTCCTGAATTTGCAGCGGGCTGAGCACATAATTATAGACGGCCAGATCTTCAACCCCGCCATCCCAATCAGCAAATGCATTGTCGCTCCGTATCGGCGATCGTGGTCGGCCCGCCGGCAACGCTCGGATCCCCATTGATGCCGTTTTGAACAAAGCCCAAGCCGCTGACGCTTTCGGTGAGCACCAGCCGGTCGTTCGAGTACCAATTCATGTTGGTGCCATCGTCCGTGAGCACCATGTAATACCACTCCCCAGCCACGATCGGGTTGTCAACAAACTCGCTCGTAAAGCTGCCATTGGGGCCGCCATTGTAGATATTCCAGGTCCAAACGTTGGCACTCGGATACTGGTAGATATTCCATCCGCTGAGATTGTTCCCGTGAATTCGGATTCGCCTCGGAAGAAATCGGCGTAAGGAAGTTGTGGGATCAAGCGAAGTGGGCTGGATCCAGAATTCGTACGTCCAGGCCCTGAGACTGGATTAAGTTCCAATGCATAAGGAATCGTAACTACTCGCATATTGGTGACGTGAATGCCGGTATCAATTGAGTTGTCCGGAACGCCGCTCGGATAACCGAAAGTCAAATCGTTGGTGCTGGTATAATACGGAAATGTGCTGCCACTGGTGCCGCCAAAAGAATACAAATATGTGCCGTCGAAGCTGCCAGCGGCGTCCAAAGCCGTCATGCTGCCATTGGTTTCATCAAAATGCCAGTAGGCAACCGGGTTGTCCGCCATGACAATCTTGGAATATGCGGTGACCGGCGCCAAAGCTGGTGCGGGCAATCACTGCCAGGCTTGCTTGAGTGCTGTTGGTGGTTCCGAAAGCATTGGTTACGTCAGCGTAATAAAAGAGAGTTCCGTTGGTTGACGCCGAGGACGGTTGGATGTCCGCCAGCCAGAGCGTGTCATTGGTGCGCGCCGCGGATTGGTTGATCAATCGAATTGGAGAGGCTATGCCACTGATAGGTGATCGGCAACGCGCCGTTGGCGACGACCCGGAAGGCGGCCCAACTGCCCGTCCTGCGGGTGATGGAGAAGGGATTATAAAGTATGTTCAAATTGGTCTGAACTGTCAGTGTTGCCGTGCCGCTGTTTGTGCTTCCCACGAATTGGTAACCGTCACAAAGAACGACGCCCCGTTGTCACCGGGATATACCGGCGTGAAGGTATAGTTATTGTTGGTTGCATTCAGCTATCGGACCGCTTCCGACCCTCGTCCATTGATAAGACAACGGCGCGGTGCCGCCCGCCAGCGAGGAGAATGTCACCGGCACTCCCGCATAGTCGTTGGCGGATGCCGGCTGCTGGCTAAAATAGGGCGCCGTTGGTATTACCCGAATCTCTTTGGTCCCCACCGCGTAGTGATTGGTGACTTGCGTATAGCTCAACGCGTAATTGTAAACGGCTACCTGGGCCACATACCCGTCAAAGGGAGCCAACCCGGTGCTCGGGCCTGCGCCTATGATCATGTCGGGATTCCCAATCCCATCATTAGCAAGGTATCCCGCCAACCCCGGCGGGATGGCATAGGTGCCGCAAGAACGCCATTGACATAAAAGATTGCGTTTGTGCCATCATAAGCGAGCACCAGGTGAGTCCACTGGCCCACGGTTACAGCGGGTCCGTTTCCGACAAAGCCGTTGGGTCTGATGCTGAACGACCAGGTGTCGGCTCCGGTCACCGCTGAGCCGTCTGATAAAAGTTCCACCCAGCCGAATTGTTATATGGAGCACCTTGACTGAAGTTGCAAGAATCGTCCAGAGGCACTTCAATATTGCCCGGTGGCAGGGTGGCTTGCACCCAAAGTTCGGCCGAGAATGGTGCTCCGGTCATGCCATCGGCGAGTGTGGGATTTACTGCCGCGGTGTACGGGATATCAATGTTGCCTTGTCCGGCGCCGGTGGACGTTGCGAACAGCACGGCATTGCTGTCAATGCCCGGCACCCCCAACTGCGGAAAGATAGTAACATCATCAGCATTGGTGGCGTAACCGACAGTGCCGAAAACATCATTGCCCGAAGAATCGGCCACGGTGGCGGATCCATTCGTCTCCTGGAACTCGTAGTAGGCGACCGGGTGATCCCCTAATATGGTGCTTGAATAATCCGCACGGGTTATGCAGGCGCTTGACAATACCAAAGCCGCCGCGAACGGCAGCATGCTCATTTTCAGTATGGTTGACTCTTTTGTTGATTTCATAAACTCAATTATGTTCGGTTTTTTTGATTGTTGCTTACCCGCTTAAAAATACTCCGCCTAACGTTCTCGTTGACCTTCACTGCGGCACATTTTTGTATAATTTTTGGATGGCGTCCATCCCCTGTATTGGGGGGAGAATCGAGGAAAATGGCGCCAATGCCCTGCCTTCTTATGGGCAGGTTGGCAATAAATAAACAGACCGGTTACTTTTCCAAATACCGGATGACGGCTTCCGTGCGCGTGCGCACATGGAGCCGCTCAAAAATTTTTTTATGTGACCATGCACCGTCCAGACGCTGATGCCCATCGCCTGCGCGATTTCCTTGTCCACACAGCCCTTGCTCAAAAGTTCCAGCACTTCCCGTTCGCGGTGGCGTCAGCCTGGCCAGTCGCCGAGTTGTCGTGGGTGGAATGGCAGTTGCAGCAGTTCCTGAAAATAGTATTTCACGCGCAGCAGAAAATCTTCAGTCATCAATTCCGACCGGCTGAATGCCTTTGAGGATCGGCTCCAGCAACCGGTCCGGCTTGCACCCTTTTGACCAAATAACCGCCCGCCCCGCCGGGCGTCGAAACAAACATCTGGTCGCCGTCCACATGAACCGAATAGGTGAGGGCCGGCACCCCCGGCTGCAATGGCGCCGACGGTGCCGGCTGGATTTGAAGCCGATGCGCCCCGGCCAGATTGCGATTCAGGAGCACCATGCGGGGCTTGTGTACTGCCAGGGTTTGGCGCGAAGGATTCCACTGAGTCGCAAGGAACACTGACAAATCCCGCTTGCTGGTCAATACTCCAGCACAAAGCCCGGCGGATGCCCGCATCCAGTTCAACCACCAATACGCGCTGCCGGTTCGGATTGGCGCGCGCGAGATTCGGAAGCCGTCCCCGCCCGTTTTCCGACCAGGGTATGAATGGTGGTATAAGTCCACAACACCGGATTCATGCACCACTCGAAACTCACAATCAGTTCCCGCGAGGAATCGCCGGCAGACATTGTTCCAACCCGTGCTTTGTGGCCGTCTGATAAATCCGGCCTGCTTTGGCGGCGGCCGCTTCCATATCCGGCAGTGCCGAGCGGGAAAAAATATGCCCAGGCCGTCATGATCAATATACGCGGCCAAATCCTGCTCCGATTCTCCGGAGGCGGGGAAACCGATAGCGACGCAATAGCAATCGTTGTCGCCAGTAATTGGCGCCCATGGTGGGAACGTTCTTGTCCGCCTCCTCTTTTTTCGAATCCCCAGCCGG
Organism: uncultured Verrucomicrobiae bacterium; assembly: GCA_963755515.1. Lineage (GTDB taxonomy): Bacteria > Verrucomicrobiota > Verrucomicrobiia > Limisphaerales > UBA11358 > UBA11358. Next base: position 81,307 of record CAVWKA010000021.1, read on the forward strand.
CCCGGCGGCGGAAATTTCGTCAGTGGATTCGGCCCGCCCGAACGCGCGGGTGAATTTGCTTCGACGTTGTATGGACGCGGGTTTCATCGCCAGTGACCCCTGAAAAGAAACCATATTCGGCGCGCGTGTCAAAGGGTTTTAGCCCCGGGAATTCTCATTTCGATTTTTGCCGTGCAAAACGGACCCAATCTTCGCCGCTTGTCCGTCGTGTTTGCGCGGATGGCCATTGGGAGGGTTCATTCCATCGCGGTACGACTGCCATTGCGGTTCGTTTTCAAAAATCCAGCGATAATAATCCGTCTCCTGAAGCCGGCGGCAGCCGCTTCATCCAGCACCACCACGCAACGCGGGATGAAATTGCAACGCCGTCGCGGAAATCATGCTGGTGATCGGGCCTTCAATCGCCCGGGCCACGATCCCCGCCTTGTCTTCGCCGGTGGCAAGCAGCAGACAGCGGCGCGCGTCGAGAATGGTGCCTACGCCCATCGTGATGGCGCGGCGCGGCATCTCGTCGGGCGGCGCAAACAGCGGCGCGTTTTGGGCGCGCGTCACCGGCGAAAGCACCTTCACTCGCGTGCGCGACCGCAGCGAGGAAACCGGCTCGTTGAAACCCAGATGTCCCGCCAGTCCAATGCCAAGCAATTGCAGATCAATCCCGCCGCATTGCGGCAATCAGCCTTCATAATCGCCCGCATTCGGCTTCGATATCATCGGCGACGCCGTCCGGCAAATGCGTGTTTTTCAAATCCACATTCACGTTCAGAAACAAATTATGGTTCATGTAATGCCGGTAGGAATTGCGATGGCTGCCCGGCAGTCCGACATATTCATCCAGGTTAAACGTGCGGCAGGCCGAGAAATCCAGACCCTCCTCGCGGTGCATTTGCACCAGCCGGGCATAGACCGATTCCATCGTGTCTTCCTGTGGCCAGCCCAATGACCAGGCGCGGATTTTCCCGCAGTTCCTGGCGATCACCCGCGCCACCAAGTCGGTGGCGGCTTCCGCATTCGGTTGAATGACGACTTCCATAAAAATTAGTCTCTTTAAACTTTTGCCTCCGGCACTCCGCCTCAGCCTGGGTCTGTGTTCGGATTGGATATCTATCTCATGCGGTCTTTGCAACAACCCCCTGAATTGGGGATTGAATATCCGGCGTTCCCGTGGAAAACTTGCGCGTGCGATGCAAATGGTGTTTCATTGCATCGGACTTACAATGAATCCCTATCATGAATTTGTCTCCTCTTTTGCCCGGCTCGTTGCGGCGGGAAAATCATTGCCCCTGGGTGGAATTCCTCCGCAACTCCAATCCTAAATCCCCGCCGAATGCGCCCTCCGTCGATCATTTTTTCGCCGCACCCGGACGACGAGTGCCTCATCGGCGGCTTCGCGTTGCGTCTGATGCGCGAAGCCGGAATGCGAATCATCAACGTCGCCGTCACCCAGGGCAGCAATGAAGGACCGGCAACAGCCCCGCTGGCAGGAATTAAAAAATGCCTGCGACTGGCTGGGATTTGAACTCGAACAAACCGCGCCCAATGGATTGGAAAAAATTAATCCAGCAAAACCCGCGCTGAAAATCCGTCAACACTGGTCCGATGCGGTGAAAATTATCGCGGCCACTCTCGCCAGACATCAGCCGCGCGCCATTTTCTTCCCGCACGAAGTCGATTGGAACAGCACGCACATCGGCACGCATTTTCTGGTCATGGATGCGATGAAAACGCTGCCAAAAAATTTCAATTGCCTGACCGTTGAAACCGAATATTGGGGGGCGATGCCGTCGCCCAACCTGATGGTCGAGTCCAGCGTGGACGACGTCGCGGACCTGCTGGCCGCGTTGTCCTTTCACGTCGGCGAAGTCCAGCGTAATCCGTATCACCTGCGAATGCCGGCGTGGTTGCAAGACAATGTTCGGCGCGGCGCGGAACTTGTCGGCGGCCAAGGCGGCGCGGCTCCCGATTTCGCCTTTGCCACGCTCTACCGGCTCGCGCCAGTGGAAAAACGGCGGCCATCGAAGATGTTTTCCAGGGCGGGAAACAAATCAGCGCGGCTGAAAGTTCGGGCGGCCTTTTTAATTCTGTTTCATTGATGCAAACCTTATCAAAAAATATGGATGAGAATTCCCGCCATGGCCGCCGAAAGCAGACAAGGCCGGCTACAACCGTTTTCTCCTGCTCGTCGCCGGACTGGGCGGGCTGCTTTACGGCGTGGACGTGGGCATCATTGCCGGCGCGCTGCCGTATCTGGAGGCCACGTCCGGCTTGAATGCCGGGCAGCTTTCGTTCATCGTCGCCGCCGTGCTGCTGGGCAGCGTCATTTCCACCTTGTTCGCCGGCCTGCTGGCGGACTGGATGGGACGGAAAAAAATGATGTCGTTCAGCGGCATGCTGTTCGTCATCAGCATTCCGATGATTGCGCTGGCGCACGGCTACGGGCCGCTGGTTTTCGGCCGCTTGTTGCAAGGCATCAGCGCCGGATTGATCGGCGTCGTCGTGCCGCTGTATCTCGCCGAATGTCTCGGCGCGGCGAATCGCGGCAAGGGCACCGGCATTTTTCAATGGCTGCTGACGCTGGGCATCGTCGCCGCGGCCGATCATCGGTTTGTATTTCAGCCATCGCGTGGACGACAGTCGCCAAACTCGGCGACGCGCGACAAACTGTTTGCGTTCAAGGACACCGCCTGGCGCAGCATTTTCTGGGTTTCGTTGCCGCCGGGAATTTTGTTTGTCATCGGCAGCTTCATGGTGGCCGAATCGCCGCGCTGGCTGTTCCGCCGCGGCAAAAAGGACGCCGCCCGCGCCGCGCTGCTGCGTTCGCGCACGGACGAACAGGCGGAAATTGAATTGAAGGAAATGGAGGAAACCGTCGCCGCCGAAAACGCCAAATCCGCCGACGGCGAACAGATCAAGGAATCGCTGCTGCGCCGCAAATATGTGATTCCGTTTGTGCTGGCCTGCGTCATCCTCGCCTGCAACCAGGCCACCGGCGTCAATTCCATCATCGGCTACAACGCGACCATTCTGATTCAGGCCGGCCTCGATGACAAGCAGGCCCACCTCGGCTATGTCATTCTCACCCTGGTCAATTTCTTGATGACCATCGTCGCCGTCGTGCTGGTGGACCGCAAAGGCCGAAAATTTTTGCTCTCGCTCGGCAGCGCCGGCGTCATCGTTTCGCTGGTTTGCGTCGGGCTTGCTTGTTTCACAAAACCGAAAAACTGCGCGTGGATTGCAAGGACGCCGTGCAGGCAATGGTCACGACGAATCAAACGCTCACGCTGGCATTCAACGAAGCCACCGCCGACCAATCTGCTCGCCGGCAAACGGCTTCGCCGAGCCGGCCCGACGTCCGTTCGGTCGTCATTTATTCCTACGGCGATTTCCGCGCGGCCACCCCGGTCGCGCGTTCCGACGATGCGGCGGCCAAGCCGATTGAAATCACCCGCGACGATTGTGTTCCCGGCAAACAAAGTCGTCGCCTTTTTCACGAATCCATTTGCCAATCTCGACGCCGCGCAAGACCGCGCCGCTGAAAATTGAAAATGCCCTGATCACGCCCGTGCCCGACACGCAAGAACGGCTGGCTCACGGCCATCTGCCTTTTCATTTTCATGGCCTTTTTCGCCGTCGGCCCCGGCGTCTGCGTCTGGCTGGCGCTGTCTGAACTGATGCCCACGCGCATCCGCTCCAACGGCATGAGCATCGCGCTGCTCATCAACCAGGCCGTCTCGACCACCATCGCCGCCATCTTTCTGCCGACCGTCGGCAAATACGGCTACTCGACAATGTTCTTCGTCTTCGCCGGCTGCACGGTGATTTATTTCATCACCGCCGCGTTCTTCCTGCCGGAAACCAAGGGCAAAACCCTGGAAGAAATCGAGGAACATTTTGAAGGCGGAAAAAAATAATGGTCCGACTTCCTTCCAAAATCCTGTCTCCGGAGCGCGGGTCTGTGACCCGCGGCAACTTCCTCAAGCGGAAGACCTTTGGAACATCCGGCGGGTCCCTCGCTGTTTTCAGTGGAATGGAAACCGAACTGTTCTTGGTCAGAAGAAATCTCTGCAAAAGTCATGATGATAGTGGGGCAGGCTTCCGCCCTGCCTGGTTTTCATCGGAAAAACGACGGCCGCTGGCAGGCAAGATGCCCGCCCGACTGCTTTTGCAAAAGATTTCCAGAAGAATTGCTGCCGCAATGGGCCAGCGCGTGGCGCAGGCGTCTCGCCTGCGAGTTGCGGCGGCGTCTCGCCGCCAGCGGCAACGCGCGCCGGGACGGTGCTTGAACCCGCAGCCGCGGACGGCTGCGCTACACGGCCAAGATGACTGGCATTCCACTGAAAACAGCGGGGAACCATCCGGTGGCGCCTGTAAAATGCGGACATGCTGCGGCTCACAGACCCGCGCTCCGGCAGGGCCTGCCGGTTCGCGGTCCCAATGCAGGCCAAAGAATCGAAAACAGCCTCCCTATGAAAACGAATATTAAAGTAACGCTTCAAATCGCCGGATTCTGTTTCTGCCTGTGGTCCGCAACCGCTTCCGCCTTCGCCGCGGACACCGACAGCCCGGCCATTATTCCCTGGCCGCAAGAGGTCACCCTTCTCGACGGCGACTTCAAGCTGGCGCCGGACACGCGCGTCTATACCGACTTTGCTTCGCGCCAAACGGCAAAATTTTTGACGGAGCCGCTTCGCCGTTCCACCGGCTATCCCCTCGCAACCCGCGCAAAATTCTTTTCAAGCTCGGCCATCCCGAACGGCATCCTGTTGACGACCAAAAACGCCGACCCAAAACTTGGCCCGGAAGGCTATGAACTCACCGTCTCGCCGGATTCGGCCGTCATCCGCGCGCCCACCCAGGCGGGATTATTTTATGGCGTGCAAACCCTGCTCCAATTGTTGCCGCCGGAAATTTTTTCCACAAACGTTGTCCCCAACATGAATTGGCAATTGCCCTGTCTCCAGATTGAAGACTGGCCGCGATTCAAATGGCGCGGCCTCATGCTCGACGTCAGCCGCCATTTTTTCAACACATCTGAAGTTGAAACCGTCCTCGACGCGATGGCCCTCCACAAGTTAAACGTGTTTCATTGGCATTTAACCGATGACCAGGGCTGGCGCATCGAAATCAATAAATATCCGCTCCTGACGCAAATCGGCGCCTGGCGGCCGGGTGTTGGATTCGGTCTGGACCCAAAATCCACGACCGCCTACGGCCCGGATGGCCGGTACGGCGGGTTTTACACGCCGAATGACATCCGGGAGGTGCTCGCCTATGCGGCGGCGCGGCACATCACCGTCGTTCCGGAAATTGAAATGCCCGGTCACGCAACGGCGGCGCTGGCGGCGTATCCGCAATACAGTTGCACCGGCGGGCCGTTTACCATTCCGCTCACGGGCGGGGTTTTCGACGGCATTTACGACCCCGCCAAGGAAGAAACTTTCACGTTTTTGGATAATATTTTGACGGAGGTATTTCACATGTTTCCCGGCCAATATGTCCACATCGGCGGCGACGAAGTGCCCCAGGAGACCTGGCAAAAAAGCGCGGACTGTCAGGCGCTCATGAAACGCGAGGGGTTGACAAACGAGGACCAATTGCAAGGCTGGTTCACGCGCCGGATGGAAAAGTTTGTCAGTTCCCGGGGTCGCACCATGGTTGGCTGGAGCGAGATTATGCATGGCGGCCTGGCCACCAACGCCGTCGTCATGGATTGGATTGGCGGCGCGGCGGACGCCGCCGCCTCGGGCCACGATGTCGTCATGTCACCCACCGCTTATTGTTATCTCGACTTTTACCAATCCACCAATCGGGCCGCCGAGCCGATGGGCGCCACCTGGGGGGGCGCCTTGACATTGCGCAAGGTCTATTCCTACGACCCGATGCCGACGAATCTGCCGGAGCAATTCCAATCGCACATTCTCGGCACCCAGGGCAATCTATGGACCGAGCATGTCCCGAATCTGAAACATGCGGAATACATGATTTTCCCGCGCGAGTGTGCCATCGCCGAAGTCTCGTGGTCATCTGAATCCTCGCGCAACTGGGACAATTTCATGCGGCGGTTGCAGGTCCACGCGCGCCGTCTCGATGAGCTGGGTATTAACTACCGCCACGCTTCCATCACGACCGGGCCGTAGGCCCGTCAATTCCCCGCCAATTTCAAATGGCTGATGCGGAAGACCGCGCCTTTTGGCTCGTTGCCTGCGCATTGAATCTCCCAGCCATGCGCCAGGACAATTTGCTGGACCACTGCCAGCCCCAGACCGGTGCCCTTTTGATGGGTCGTGAAGTAGGGCTTGAAAATTTCACCGCGCTGCTCGGCCGGAACCCCCGGGCCGTCGTCGCGGATTTCCAGCGCCGCCTCGGCGCCGTTTCGTTGCGCCGCGAACTGAATCTGTCCGTTCTCACCGACGGCCTGGACGGCGTTGAGCAGCAAGTTGAAGAGCGCCTGCCGCAACAATTGCTCGTCCGCCTCGATGAATACCTTCTCGACCTTGCTCTCGACGCGGATTTTCTTCTCCGCAATGTCGTAATCCAATGCGCGGACGACTTCGGCCACGGCGGAATTCAACGCGATTTTCGTCCGGCGCACTTCGCGCGGACGCGAGTAGTTGATGAATTCATTCAATTGCGCCGTGACCTTGTCGGTTTCATCCACAATCGCCCGGGCCTTTTCACGGACCTCGGAGGGCGCGTCGGATTTGGACATCATTTGCGCCATGCCGCGAATGATATTCAGCGGATTGCGCGTTTCATGCGCCAGGCCGGCGGCGGCGAGGTTCATTTCCTTCAAATGCGTATTCAATTCGCTGGCCCGCACCAGGCGAATTTGCAGTTCGGACGTTTTGGATAGATTGCGCCAGGCCAGCCCGACCCCAAGCGCCGAAATGCCCGCAAAGAAAATAATGACGGCGCGCAGGTATAAATCATCCGTGGATACGGCGCGGAGATTTTCGGTGGACATGGCCAACACGAGGCCATGCAATTCGCGCCGCGCCGCCAGCGCCTTAAACTGGTCTTCGTCCATCCAACGCATCCACGGCGGGCGGCGCGGGCCGTTGCCATGCGGACGGTTGTCATCCGGCGGAGGCGGCGGGCCAATCCGGGCATTGGCCGGCATGACGGGACGATTCGACAAGTTCATGTCATCCGGCGGCGGAAAATGCCGGCCATTGTCCGCCTCGTCGTGCCGCATGCCATTGGTCATTTCGGGAAAAAATGGGAGGACCACGGGAGCATTGGACGTATTTTCCGTATTGATGCTGGCGCCCCAAACAGGATTGACGAACGTGACGTCCTGGGACGTCCAATGTTCGCCTTCGGAGAGAACGTCCGCCGGAATCAGGTTGGTATTGCCGGCGGTCACCAGCGGTTCGCCGGCGGTATTCAACAGAGCAATGGATATGACGCCGGTGGAAGGCGTGTATTGATTGGTGCGGCTGACCAGTTCGTTGAGGACCGGCTGGAGCCGGTTCTGAAAAACCACTTCACGAATGCTTAACGCCCGGACTTCCGCGCTGAGGGTATCGGCGATTTCCCAGGAGCGGTTGCGCAAATCGTTTTTGGCCGCCGCCTCGATTCGCGCGTGCTCCTCCACCTGCCACGCCACCACCAGCAGCCAGACGCCAAGCAGAAGGCCATAGACCCAGGTGTTGCCGCGTTTCAGTGTCATGGACGGGTTTTGACTTGCATCGTTCAACGCGGTTCATCAAAGATTTTCATGCGTGAAATTTCCGGGTCAATTCTTCTTGGCGGGGACGCGGTCGAGGAATTGATCCAGTTCCTGTTCGGAAACGGAATTGGTGATGTAATCGGCTTGCGCCGGGATATTCAAGCCCGCCAATTGCATCGGCGTATGCACAATGTGCGGCGTCATAAAAATCATCAACTCCGATTTCGTATCGGCCGTGGATTTGGACCGGAACAACACGCCGAGAAGGGGAATATCGCCCAATAACGGGATTTTGCTGACGCTGGCCGATTTGTCGTTTTCCATGAGGCCCCCGATGACCACCGTTTGCGCATCGGGCGTCACCACCACGGTGTCGGCCGCCCGGGTGTCAATCACCGGGGCGTTCACACCGTCGCCAATCGGCTCCGTTTGCGTCGGATCCACCTCCGAATCCTGTGGCGTTACGATCATTTCCACATAGTTTTGCGAAATGTAGGGAGTGAGATTCAATTGAATCCCCACCGGCGTGTATTGGACGTTGTTGATCGGAATGGTGCTGTTGCCTACGGCCTCAAAAGTAACGCCGGTAATCAGCGGCACTTCTTGTCCCACTAGAATCGTCGCCGGCTGGCCATCCCGCGCCAGAATCGAGGGACGTGAAAGAATTTCCGCGTTTCCCGCCTGGGCAATCGCGCGCAACGTGGCTTGAAAATCGGAGCCGAGGACCTGATAAACGCCGCCGGAGCTTAAAGCTGAACTGCCGGGAGTGGGGAATCCGGCAGGCAAGGCCTGGCCCAGTGCGTTAAAATTTGTGGCCACCGAATTAAGGCCGGTCAATCCAAAGACGTTGGCCGCGCTGAACTGCTGATTTGCCCCGTTGCCGGTCCAGCCGCCTTCAACGCCGATGTTCAGCGAGTTATTGAGTTGCACTTCGAGAAACACGACCTTGATGAGCACCTGCGGCTTGGGATGATCCAGGCTGGCGAGGACATTGCTGATTTCCTCGGCGGTTTCTGAATCGGCGATAAACGTGATCGTATGGGTGTCCGGATCCACTGAGAAGGTGGCCGTGCCGACGGTGCCGTTGTTGTTGTATTGGCTGCTATTGTTATTGTTGTTGGCGCCGAAACCGCCAAAGCCGCCGAAACCGCCCGGCCGGCCGAAACCGCCGCCAAAGCCGCCGAAGCCGCCGCCGCCGCCGCCGCCGCCCCGATTTTGCGCTTCAAGTCCAACAGCGGCGCAGAGGAGCAGCGCTACGATGCCAGCGATCATTTTTGATTGTGTTTTCATAATTTTAATTTGGGTTAATGGATTAAAAGTTTCCGCCGCCGCCGCCGCCGCCGCCGCCGCGGCTGTTCCCCGCGCCGGTTTGGCCAATGCCCGAACTGATGGTTGAGGAGGTGTTTCCGACGGTGGTGGCGTTTTGGATATTGCGCTGGATCAAGGGGCTGGTTTCCTGTTGTTGCGACGACGAGCTGTTTCGGCTGTTGTTGCCGGCAAACATGGAATTCAGCACCTGCTGCGCCTCGAGCACGTCGCCGTGGTCCATATGATAGGTATAAACCTGCTGGTCGCGTGTTGAGGGAATGTCCAATCCTTCAATCATTCCGGAGATCTCCGGCATCAAATCCTTGGACGCCATGACAATGACCGATTGGGTGCGCGCATCGGCCACGGCGGTGACTTGCGTTTGCTTTTGAGCACGGTTTCCATTGCTATTGCTGGCCGCCGCGCTGGCCGCCGCCATCCTGGCGAAAAATCCGCCCGCCCCCCGCCAAACCCGCCCCGGCCACCAAACGCAAGCGGCATTTGCGGCCCGTTGCCCGTGCTGCCCGATGGGAAGATATTGCCCAACTCGGTCGCCACGTCGGTGGGATTGGCGTATTTCAGGTTGAATACCTGAATGACATTTTCCCCGGCGGCGCTGGAATCAATGTCTTCGATGATCTCCATCAGGTGGTGGATATTTTCCTGCGTATCGGTAATGACAATCGAGTTGCCTGCCTGATTGGCCACCACGGTGGCCTGCGGCGAGACAAACGATGACAAATCAGAGACCAACTGGCTGGCATCCACATACCGGATGGGTATGATCTGGGTTACAATTTCATCGTTGTTCGGGACGGCCGACGGATCGTTGCCGATCTTGACGGGAATGTCGCGGGTCTTGGCGTCGTTTTTATCCACAATCGTCAGCGTCCGGTTGTCCGCTCCACCGCGAATCGCCGCGTACCCGTTTTGGTTCAAAACTGAATTCAGCAAATCCACCGCCTGGTCGCGCGTCATCGGGTGGTCGCTGATCACGCTCACCGTGCCGTGAACCTGCGTTTGCAGGATGATCACGAAACCGGCCGCGTCGCTTAAATAGTTGAGGACTTCCTGCAGAGGCACATTTTGAAAATTCAACCGCAATTCATCCGGGTTGGACCCGTTCGTTTGCGTTGGTGGCATAAATGACGTCGGCGCCGTCATCGCCGGCTGATTCTCGGCGCTTGCCTTCGGCGTAATGACCTCGTCCGGCCTGGATGATTGGCTTTGGCCTTGAAAAACCACCGGCGGTTGGTCGGCGGACACTCCTTGGTCCGGAGACGCACCCCCGGCCGGCTCGCCGGGCGCCATGTCCGGCGGCGGCGCCTGATCCGGTTGCTCCATCGGCGGACTGGCATTCGTGTCGGACGGCTGGTCCGGGATGTTTTGGGCAAGGGCCGGAACAAAGGCTCCCAACGCGCAGATCGCGCATAAGGCCGTGATTTTAAGGATTAGGTTTTTCATTTTTCTTCCTGTTGTCGTAGTTGCATCAAATGTTTCAAAACGTCGCTCACTTCGCCACCGCCCGAACCGAGGTTGGGGGCGGGCGCCTCCTCGGGGGAATTGCTCTCGGCGGGCGTTGAAGAGTAGTCCATTCCCATTCCTTCATCCCCCTGGCCCAATACCCACTCGTCGCCTTCCAGCCGCATCGCCGAGCCTACAGTCAAATGAATCGCCTTCCCTTTGGCCAGCAATTGGACCCCATTCATCGTGATATTAGTGACGGTGTAATCGGCGATCTTGCCGCCATTCTCCACTGCTCTTTGATAGTCCGGATCCGTGCCGTCAAAAAACGCGAACATCCCCTTCCGATAACTCATCGCGCCGACCAGTGAGAAGGCGGGAGCAGTACGCGAACTGCGGGGACGATAATTCTCCGAACGCTGCGGGTAGCGGTTGGGATCAAATATGTTCCGTTGCGCGATGACTTGAAACAAACTGAAGTCTGCGCCGGTGGAACCGTTCGTCGGTTGCGCCAGGACCGGAAAGGCCGTTGCCAGCGCGAATCCAGCCGCCAGAGCATACAAAATTAAATTTTTAAGTTTGCGGTTCATTGGGTGTTGGAAAGGAGTGCCAGGCCGTTCAAATCCAGGCCCAGGCTCAACTCCTGGCCCTGGTCGTCGCGGGCTGTCAATTGGACGGATTCAATTTGGATGGGCATCGGGTCGCTTTCAATCTGGTAAAGAAACCGCGTCAGGGTAAAGAGATTGCCGGAGGCGTCCACACGGCAGTCGAGAGTGGAATAATCCGGCTCGTCATTTTCCCAGTGTGGGATGATGCTCTCGATATTGACACCGCTGGCCTGCGACCAGCGGTCAAACCCACGGAACATTTCCTGGTCCGCCGATGACTCTTCGGGCGGCAGGGAATTGGCGTGTATATGGCCCCACATATTGCGAATATAGTCCTCACGCCGGATCAGGATCCTCCCGCTGCTGACCTGGTGCCGCAACTGGACAATGGCCGCCTGGCGCGATTTCCATAATTTTTGCAACGGCCCGAACAACAGGAGGTTTCCCAGATAAAGCGCCACCACGATCGCAGTGAGCACGATTAAAAATTGTTGGCGATTTTTAATGTTCATTGCGCGCCTCCATTTCCATTTCCCCATTGGAAGTCAAAGGTGACTTCCATCGGCGATTTTCCCCGAATCTCCTCCACGGTGACGTTGTGCAGACCCTCGGCCGTCTGCAACTTCGCCAGCGTCCGCAACCACGCCGTATTGTCGCTCGCCGTGCCGGAGCAGGTCACCGCGTTGCCGTTGTGGATTTCAATCGTCTTGACGGTAACCGAGCCGTCTTCCGGAAACGCCAGCGTCAATTGTTTCAAAATGGCCAGAACCCGGAACGACGTGTCATACCAGGGTTGGTATTCCATGATCTTGTTTTGCAGCGCCGTCAGGTCCTGCACTTTGGTTTGCATCAATGCCCATTGCGAGCGCAGATGGATTAACTCCGCCTCCTGGAAAACAAATAATCCGAGGATAATGGCGATAATCGCCGCGGCGGCCGCGCCAACAGTCCGCAATTTTCCAGAAGAATACTTCGCGGCAAATTGTTGCAGCACGGTCAGCTTCGGCGGCAGAAAATCAAAGACCACGGGCTGTTCCGCCAGGCGGCGGGCCGCCAGGCTGAAGGCGGCGGACACCGGCGCGTTCATCGGCAATTCCACGCCAAATTCACCGGGCGTGAATTTCTCGACCACCTCAACGGTGAAGCCCATCGGCTCGAAGCCGAGCTCCATTTCATCGGCAAGCTGCCGGGCGAGTTCCCGCGGGCCAAAAATACGGATGTGTTTGAGCGCGGCCCGCAACTCCGCCGGCAATTGTCCCAGGGTAATGCGCGCTTCGCGGGCAATCAGGCCGGCCGTAAGAGAATGCCGGTTGCCCTCGTTTTGTACCGCGCCTTCAAATGTCCGCAACGCGGCGATGCCCCCGCCGCAGGTGACTTGCAACCCAACGTTGCTTTCACCAATCGCCAGAGCCACAACGCCGTCGGCTTTCGCATCGCCGGGCGGCTGTAACGCCGGCAGCCCGAGGGAAAAGGCAATGGGCTTCAATTTGGCCGCCGCCAGCACTTGGAGGAGCGGCTCGATTTGAGTTTTGGAGATGCCGGCGAGGGTCACGTGCTTTTTGTCGCCGCCCTGCGCGCAGCGTGAATTGGCGAGTTGCAGCGTCGCCACGTCGCACGGGAAACCGCGCTCCGCCTCGAGTTGCAACAGGCTGGCAGCATCGGCTTCCGGCAGAGGCGGCAATTCCGTGGTGGCAGCCAGGACCCATTTCAGCGGCAACGCCACGATGCAACGGCGTTCGCGCACACCCGCCGCCTCGAGATGGTTCCGGATTTCGCGTCCGACCAGTTCCGGCGCGGCGGTCAGCGGATCAAGCGAGAGACTGGCCGAGAAGCTCTGCTGAAGATGCAACGCGCCGTTCGTCCGGCGCAGGGCGACTCCCTCGAACCGGCTGCCGTCGAGCGACAGACCCAGCAAGCCGGTCAGTCGCCGGCCTTTCGGAAAATTGATTTTGAGAAGGTTGTTCATGTTTAAAGATTTTGGCCACTCGCATCGGCAACGGATTGCTGGCGTACTTTGTCGCCCAGCGCCCAGCCCAGCCGGGTCAGGTCCTGCCGATAGATGATTTTTGGATAGCCGTCACTGGTGTCGAAAATAAATTTGACGCGCCGGTAGCCGCGCCCGTAGGGGCCGACCGCCGCAATGTCCGCCGTGAATTGAAAACTGCGCGCGGTGACATAATCGCCCCCGGCCAGCGCGGTAATGACCGGACTGGTATTGCCCAGCGCGTCTATGATCCACGCCACCGAATTCAGGTTTTCCTGGTTTTGTTGGCGGTAACTGATCATCGTCTGCGCCGCGCTATCCGCGGTGCTCTGGTCAACACCCAGGCCCATGAACAAGGCGCCCAAGACCACTTCACCGGCGGTGTCAATGTTGACGCGGCCGCGGATGTAGGAAGCGGTGCTGGTCGTGATATCGGGATAAATTTTGGCGAAATCGCTCGAGCTCATGCCGTACCTTTTGCAACTGACACAAAATTGCAAAATGCCCGCATAACCGCCGGCGGGCCTGGTCGTTGAAAGTTCCAGGGCAAGAGTACTGGCATTCCCGACGCCGTCATCCTGGAACAAGGTCTGCAACGACTCGCTGCTGGCGGTGCTCACGTTGGTCAGCGAACTGCCGTCGGAATGAAAATTCGGCTCGCGGGTATAGACCGTGCAGTATTCAAACAGCCCCGGTTCGATCTCGCCGCCGCTGCCGATGGATTGTTCATTGGCATCAAGCACGCCATTGCCATTGATATCGTTTCCCGCCAAAAGCTGCTCCGTCATCCCATAGACCAGCCGCAATTCGTCCACGGTTTCAAACGGCTCGTTTTTGTCGTCATAACCGAGCGCCGTGTAATTCACCGACAGATTGTCGAGACCGTTGGTGCTGCGCCAATCCACAATGGCGTCGGCCAATTGCTCCGTCATGTTCGGCAGCTCCAACAGCGTGTTGGTGCCCGCAGTGTTCAAATTCAGCTTCGACCCTTCGTCCACCAGCCCGAAATACGGGTCGGACGAAGACGTTCCGGATTCAGCCGTTGCGGACGGGTCGCGGCCAATCAGCCAGAAATGGGCGTCCCCGACCGGCGCGGCGGCAGCGGAGAACTGCGTATTTTGCGGCACCCAGCCGTTGGTCGAGTAAGTCGAAAGCACATAGCTGATGTAACGCGCGGCGCCCTCGATGGCCTGCTCGCTTGCCATGCCGGATGTGCGATTGTCCGAGGCCCGCAGTTCGTAGGTCATCGAATTGGCAAAATAAAGGGCGATGCTGACCAGCCCGATGGCTATCCAAAGCACAATAATGAGCACCGTGCCGCGCTCGGCCCCGCGACCAACACCCAGGCGCGAATCGTGCCCGCGCGGCCGTTTGGTCGGTTTATGGAAAATGTGGAGCTTCATTTCACCCTCCCGTCCCTCCCGTGCTGGTGCCTCCCGTCCCTCCCGTGCTGGTGGCGCTCTCCGTCCGGTTCGTCCGCGCCACGCAATCAATCGGCACCACCATTTCAATCGGCGCGGCGGCGTTGTTGCCCGCGAATTGAATGTCCACTTTTACCGCCGTCGGCAAATTGGTGTTGGAGGAAGTTATGCCGGTGGTGTCCCAGTTCGGCCACCACTGCGAGCCGTCATAGCAGGATATGGTCAGACTCTGCACGCCGCCCATCATCCATTCGTCCTCCACGTCCGGCGTGGCGACGGCCAAAAGATTTCGGGTGACGCTGCGGATGAGGTCGCTGCCCGGCATGTTGGGATTGGTTGGGGGGCGTAATTCATAAGTGACCCGCTGAATGTCGCCCCACGGCTGGCTGGCGCTCAATGTGCCCGTCGCCGTGTACATTTCAATGGAAACCGCCTCGCCGATGCCGGTGCTGGCGACGTTGCCGACACGGAAATCTCCGGACAATATCTTGCTGGTGCCATTCGTTGGCGTCACCGCGCAGGCCAAATCCCGCTCCATCATGGCCATCGTCTGGTCCACGGGCGTTTCGTTGTCCACCAGCGTTTGGGTCGCGTCCCGCAAACGCAACGCCGCAAAAAAAACCGCGCTGATCGTGATCAGTACAATCGCCGCAACCCCGATGGCCAGAATCATCTCAATCAGGGTGAACCCATGGCCAATGGCCGATGGCCGGTTGCCAATTGAAAAAACGGCAACGCCCGATTCTCGTAAAATCGGAAATCGGCGGTCATCAATTGGCAGTTTGATCTTCATCGCATCGCGGTCGTCGTGGTCGGTGTCGTTTGCGTCAGCAGATTCGCCAGCGTGCTCATCTTGACCGAGTAATCGTGGCCCTGCGCCTCAAAGGTGACTTCGGCGGTGACCAATTCCATCTGGTCCCGCGGCCAGGTTTGCGTGTTTACGGTCCAGCGAAATTGATCGGTCCCTTCGGTCACCGTCCCGTTTTGCGAGCCGGTGTTCCAATTGGTGGTCGTTAGGTCGTAATTCAATATCCGGTCCGCCACCCGGGCCGCTTCACCCTTGCGCGCGGCAACTTCCCCGGCGAGGCTGGCCACGTGCAAGGCCTCGATCGCCACCGGAATGACAATCGCCATAAACACCAGCGCCGCCAGCACCTCCGCCAGCGTAAAGGCAGAGTGATGAGTGACGAGTGATGCGTGATCTCTCCGCGAAAGGTTCGCGCAGGCATTGGGACGGAGCGCGGCTCTGTGAGCCGCAGCAACGTCCGCATTTTTTGAGCGCCAAAGTTTGTTCAAAATGTGTTTCGCGTAAGGAAGCTGCTGCGGGTCACAGACCCGCGCTCCGGCGACGGGACAAGTCTCCGCTAAGCCCCGCCCCGCGAGGGCGGGCCGCTTGCTGATCACGTGCCACAAGTCACGGTTTTGTGTCGCTAATTTCATAGCCTGTATGATTTTGCAATTCGATAAACCACATCACGCTCTCGCCTTCGCTCAACTGCAGCGTTTGCGGGCTGTTTTCATCCACCGTGCCATCCGGCAAAAAGCGGATCGCCGGGCATATTGTGAAACGTGGTCGTGCCCGATGCCCCGGACGACCCGGACGGAGCGCTCAACGAGATTTGCACGTACTCGCTCACGTCCACTTCTTCCGCCTTGGGATCGCCCCCTTTGGGCGGCGTTTCCTCTTCCAACCCGCATTCATTTTGCTTGGCATCGAACCAGACCACCATTGGCATGCCTTCCGATACCGCGCGCGCCTCTCCGGCATGCATCAATGCCTCCAACCGCCGCGCTTCGGACCCCAACGCTTGTCCCCGGATAAACCCCGACATCCGCGGCGCGACGATCGAGATGGCAACAACCATCAGCATCATCACCAGAACCAATTCGATAAGGGTGAAAGCATTCGCGATTCGCGACTGGCAATTCCCGATTGAAAAATTTGCCGCGCCGGTTTTTTGCAAAATCGGCAATCGGCAATCCTCAATCGGAAATCTGACATTCATTGTTGTTGTGTTTGGCCCTGGGTGGTTGACACCCAGTTGCCGATGTCATCGGCCGTGCCGGATTTTTGGTCCGGGCGGGCGGACGAAAGGTCGTAGCCGCTCGGATTGTGTTTCCCCGGAAACGCGTAAAGATAAGGGTCATTCCATGGATCAATCGGTAGCTGGTCCAAATACGGTCCATGCCAGTTGTTGGCATTGCGCGGTTGCTGGATCAGGTCCTGTAAACTGCTGGGATAATGCCCGTTATCCACTTCAAATTGGTCGAGAGCGGATTTGATCCCCCCTTTAATATCCGCTTGCGCGGCGGTGACCCTGGCTTCCTCGCTTTTGCCGGCAATTCTGGGAATGACCAGCGCCGCCAGGATGCCAATAATCGCAACGACCAGCATCATTTCCACCAGGGTGAAACCGGAGACGGCACGGCGGCGCTGCCGCGCCGCAACGTTGCACTGGGACAGGGGACGGGAAACCGATTTCGTTTTCAGGTCATGCGGGGGTTCTTGATTTTGTATTTTCATATGGTGTTTAATGGATGTATTGGCTCATGGACAAGACCGGCAACAACATGCCGATGAAAATCATGCCGATGAATGCCGCAATGAAAAACAGCAGAACCGGTTCGGCAAACGATACCGCCGTTTGCAGGTTCCGGTTAAGGTCGGTTTCGGTGACCCCGGCCAGCCGCACCAATTCCGTGTCCAGCCGCCCGCTTTCCTCGGCAACCGAAATCATTTCCATGACCGAGCCGGAAAAAAGGACTTTGCAGTCCGCGAGACTTTGGCCAAGCCGTCCGCCCTGTTGGACACGCTCAATCGCCTGCGCCACCGCGTCCACGAGGATTTGATTCCCAATCGAGCGACGGGCCACGTTCAGGCTTTGAACCAGCGGCACGCCGGCGCCCAGCAGGGTCCCCAGCATCCGGCAAAAGCGCGCCATCGCAAATTGCGCGATGAGCGGACCAATCAGGGGCGCGTGCAAAATAAATCCTTCCCAGACCCGCCGGCCTTTTTGCGACGTGAACCATGTCCTCAGCGAAATTCCCGTCACCACCAGCGCGACGAGCAAAAAAAGTCCGTAAGAACGGATGAAATGGCTCGCATCAATGACGAATACCGTGATCAACGGCAATGAACCGTGGATCGTCGCAAAAACTTTTTGAAGCATCGGCACGAAAAAAACCAGCAGGCCCGTCAGAATGATTGACGCCAGGCAAAACAAAATACACGGATAAATCATCGCCGCGAGGACTTTGGATTTCAGTTCCTTTTCGCGCGATTGAAATTCCGCAATCTGCGCCAGCACCACGTCGAGAAATCCGCCGGCTTCGCCCGCCTCCACCATCGCCGTGTAAACGCGCGGAAAAGTTTGGGGCGATTGCGCCATCGCGTCGGCCAGCGACATCCCGTCCACCACCAGATCGTGGACTTCCTTCCACTTGGCCGACACCGCCGGCACTTTGGATTCCTTGTACAGAATCACCAGCGCCCGGCTCAAGGGCACGCCCGCCGCCAGCAGGCTGGAAAGCAGGCGCGTGAAATTCTCCAGCGCCTTCGCGGAAATTTTTTTGGGTCCGAAATTGAAGGAAAGGTTTCCCGGCAGCGGCGCGCCGTTTTTCCCCGCCGCGGGAGCTTGTTCTGCCAGATTCAACGGCCTCAAGCCAAGCGTTTCGATTTGCCGGAGCGCGTCTGGACGCCCGGGAGCATCCAGCACGCCTTCGGCAACTTTGCCATCGGTCTTCAAAGCTTTGTATTGAAACGTCGGCATGGTGCTCAATGCCGGTTGACGGCGATGCTGGCCGGCGTTTTGGCGTCTTTCGCCGTATCTAGCGTTTCATTTTTGGTGGTGCGGGCGACTTCTTTGGCCGTGGTCACGCTCAAAACTTCCTCAACCGTCGTGACGCCCTGGCGCACCAGTCGCCACCCGTCTTCGGCCAGGGTTTTCATCCCGGCGCGCCGCGCCGCGTCGCGGATTTGGTCCGCAGAGGCGTTTTTCAATATCAACTGGCGAATTTCGTTGTCCGCATCCATCCATTCAAAGATGGCGTGCCGTCCGAAAAAGCCGGTGTTGCGGCATTCGCGGCAGCCGATGGATTTGTAGATGATGGCGTTGACCGGAATCCCGATTTGTGATTTGAGCGCCTGCGCCGTGGGAGAATCATCGGTCTGCTTGCAGTGCGGGCACAGGACGCGAACGAGGCGTTGCGCCAGCACGGCTTCCAGAGAGGAAGCCACCAGATACGGCTCCACGCCCATATCTACGAGCCGCGTCAGCGCCCCGGGAGCATCATTGGTATGGAGCGTCGAGAAAACGAGATGCCCGGTAAGCGACGCCTGCACCGCGATTTGCGCCGTTTCCTCGTCGCGGATTTCGCCGATGAGCACCACGTCCGGGTCATGACGCAGAATCGAGCGAAGACCGCGCGCGAACGTGAGGCCGGATTTTTCGTTCACCTGAATTTGGTTCACACCCTTTAGCTGATATTCCACCGGGTCTTCAATCGTGATGATCTTCCGCACGGAATCGTTGATTTCATTCAGCGCGGTATAAAGCGTCGAGGTCTTGCCGCTGCCGGTGGGGCCGGTGACGAGGATGATGCCGTGGGGCAATTGAAGCACGCGCCGAAAGCAATCCAGCTCGCGCGTGTCCATGTCCAGTTCGCCCATGCCGCGTAACGTCGCGTTTTGCCGCAGCAAGCGCATCACCACGGCCTCGCCGTGCAACATCGGGATGATCGAAACGCGGATGTCCACCTCTGCGTCGTCAATGCGGACTTTGATGCGGCCGTCCTGGGGGAGGCGTTTTTCCGCGATGTTGAGATGGCTCAAAATTTTTACGCGCGAAACAATGGCCGGTTGGAATCGTTTCAGTTGCGCGGGAACCGGCACGTCCTGCAACACGCCGTCAATGCGGTAGCGGATGCGAAATTCGTCTTCAAATGGCTCCAGATGAATGTCCGACGCCCGCAATTCGATGGCGTCCTTGAGCACCTGGTTGACGAAGCGGATGATCGAGGCCTCGTCCTCGGCCGCCTCGTCCAGATTCGTGTCCTCGGCGTTCTCATCAACGACCTGAAACCCCTTCTCCTCGTCGAGCGTGCCGATGGTATCGGCGCCCACGCCGAGACGTTTCTTGATTTCACGCTGGATGGATTCGGATGAGGCGATGACCGGCTTGAGATTCAAACCGGTCATCGTTTTCAGCGCATCCAGGCCCTGCGTGGCGAAAAGACGGCTGGTGGCCACTTCCACCGTGCCGTTGTCGCGTTTGAGAGGGAGCAACTCCTCCTTGAGCAGGAGGCGCGCGGGAAAAAGCGAGAGAAGCTGGCGGTCCGGGTCCACGTCATCGAGCGTCGTGTAAGTGAGGCCGTATTCCTGCGCCAGCCAGCGCAGAACCTCGTCCTCGCTTTGGACGTTGGATTTTTCGCGGAGCAAAAGCTCCGCGTCAATCGCCGACAATTGCCGGTTGGCGACCATGCGCTCCAGCAACGGTTTCGAATCCTGGACAACTGTTTCACTCATGAACGTCAGCTTCTTTTCTTGTTTCAGCTTTCAGGCTCTTTCAGCCTGTTTCAGCCTGTTTCAGCCAATTTCAGCCTGTTTGAGCCAATTTCAGCCTGTTTCAGCGTGTTTTAGCCAATTTCAGCTTGTTTCAGCTTTCTTTCGGCTTTGGCATTTCAGCTGTTTCAGCTTATTTTCGATATTTTCTAATCAATCAAGCCAAGCAACGTCGCCTGCGCCTCCTGCCTGGGGGTCAGCACCGCCCGCAGATTTTCCTGGGCGGTTTTCAACGCGTCTTGTTTGGCCTTTTGCGATGCTTCATATTTGGCCAACAGGTCCTTGATCTGGTCAGAGGGGGCATTGTTGTCCAAAGCCGATTGCAGCGCCTGCGCTTCCGGGCTGGGTGTGCCAAAGAAACCGCCGCGGCGTCCGCCACCGCCACCGTTCTGATCACCGTTGTTATTGCGGCGACGCATCATCATCCTGCCCATGCCGCCGTTGCCGGCGTCGCGGCGCGCATCCATTACTTTTTGGACGAGCGGTTGGACCGCGCTCCAATCAGTGTCGTTGGTGAAATTGAGTTGGTCGCGGATGTTGTCCATCATGCGTTGTTGGAACGCCGCTGGATCAAAGCCGCCGCCACCACCGAATCCACCACCCCACCGCCACCGCCGCCGCCACCGCCACCGCCGTTATCTTGCGCGGAAACAGTTGCCGCGCCCAAACAAAGCGCGCTGGCAATTCCGCAGACTGCCAATAGTTCATTTATTTTCATGGAGTATTCTATTTTGGTTGTTGTTATTAGTTGTCAGACGCCACGGGTGGAGTCTGGTTGCGAAAATCCGACATGCAATTCACATACCAAAATCAAAACAACCCTGTTTGCTCGGAAAATTGAATAAGGCCTGCGTAATTGCTGCTCACCCGCGGAGAGGGGATGCGCAAAAACTGCGCGCACCGGCGGAGTGCGCATTGAACAGTGCGGCAATGTTTAGCGTGTCGTGACCCTCATCGCTTTGCGTCGTGGAGTGCGGTGGCCGTGACACCGCTTTCAGATTGACGATGATTTCCAAAGGTCCAGCGTCCGGCCAAACTCCAACGCCATTCCCAAAGCGGCAACGCAGGCCGGGCGTCTTACCATAAAGGGGTTTCATTCCAGTTTAAATTCATTTTGGCCTTGGGGTTGAGGTTTCAGTCTTGCGAAACCGCTGGCGCCCGCGCCTTCGCCCCTCTAAAAATTTTAGCTGCGATACGATGCGAAAATGATTACGTTCAGGGTTCGTCCGCGATGGCGCGGCCCAAATACCAATTTGATCAATAGGAAAACTGAACCGTGGCAACCAATCCCTTGTCAGAAATTCGAAGCGGCCGCGCAGCCAAGGCGATGACCTTGCGTTCCCTCGGGCTGAACCCCTATCCCTCCCGCAGCCAACGGACCCATTATAATAAAACGATTGTCGAAGAATTTTCCGTCCACGAGGGAAAAGTGGTGACGGTGGCCGGGCGTTTGATGTCCTGGCGAAAACAGGGCGCCCTGGCGTTTGCCCATCTTCAGGACCAAACCGGCAAACTGCAACTGTTCCTGCGCCGCAATCTGGTCCAGCCGACCGACGCCGCAACCGCCGGCTGGGATATGCCGAAACGAATCTGCTCGATATCGGCGACATCATCGAGGCGACAGGCAAGGTGATTAAAACCGAGCGGGGCGAGATTTCGATTTTGGTCGTGGAACTGCGGCTGCTGACCAAGGCAATCCGTCCCCTGCCCGACCAATGGGCTGGATTGAAAGACCGCGAGCAGGTGTTGCGCAAGCGTTATCTTGACACGATTCTTGAGCCTGCCTCCTTCGAGCGATTTGGCGCCATTTGCAAAATAGTCGCGGCCATCCGGTCATTCCTCAATCAACGCGGTTTTTTGGAATTTACCACGCCGATTATTCAACCTCAATACGGCGGCGGCACTGCCAAACCGTTCAAGACCCATGTCAACGCCTTGGGCTGCGATATGTACCTGGCAATTTCGCACGAGCTTTATTTGAAACGGCTGATTGTGGCCGGCTATGACCGGGTCTATACCATTGGCCGTTACTTCCGCAACGAAGGCGTTGACCGCAGCCACCATCCCGAATTTTCCATGGTGGAAACCATGACCGCTTATGAGAATTACGAATACAACATGAACCTGATCGAAGACCTGTTCCGACACGTGGCGGTGACAGTCTTCGGTAAAACGACGTTCACGGTCCGCGGCCATGAGATTGACTTCGGAAAGCCGTGGCGGAGGGTCAGCATGGCGGAGGCGGTCAAGGAGAAGACCGGCGTGGATTTTCGCGAATGTCGGACAGTGGATGAGGCGAACCAACGGCTGGCCGCGCTGAACATCCAGGAAAACCAGCCGAGTATCGGCGAGGCGCTCGTCAAAACGTTTGAAGTGACGGTGGAACCGGGCTTGATCCAGCCAACCCTGGTTTTTGGGCATCCGAATGATATTTCTCCGCTGGCCAAGCCGATGGCGGAGGACCCGCGCTTTGTCGAGAGGTTTGAAATATTCATCGCCGGAATGGAATGCGGCGATAACTGGTCCGAACAGAATGACCCGGTCAATTTGCTGGAAACCTGGCGCAAGGCTTATCGCGCCGAGGATCGGGACGCCGGAAAATTCCACACGCTGGATTTTGATTTCATTGAAGCATTGGAATACGGCCTGCCGCCCACCACGGGCATCGGTCCGGGCATCGAGCGCATGGTAATGATTTTTACCGGACAGGAAAACATTGACGATGTCATTTTCTTTCCAATGATGCGCCCGACGATTTCGCCGTTGAATGCCGCCATTTATGGCGTGCAGGAATCGTCCGTGGCGCCGGTGGAAGACCTAGCCTTGTCGGTGGAGGATTTTGAATCGCTATGCGCGGACGGAATCATCAAGCCCTGCGCCCGCAACCTCGTTGTCAAACCCCATGTTCGATTGTGGAACGGGACGACTCCGGGTGGGGCGCCGCGCGCCTCCGGTCATTTTGAAATCGAGGGCTTTTTCTCCAACAGCGTTTTGCAACTGGCGGGATATAAAATCGCCTTCGAGAAACGGCTGCCGGAAGATCAGGAAAAGCAAAAGATCCTGGACCTTGTGAACACTTCCTTGGTGAAATTCCTTCGCGAGAAATTCCCGCAGTGCCATGTAACGGTCTCGCCGCCGACCGTCATGCGGCAGGCGGGGTGATTGAAGCCACAGCCTTCAATTTCACGATTTCCTCGCGCAGGCGGTATGCGAGTTCTTTACGGCTGGCGGTTGGGCCATCAAAGGACGCAAAACGGACGGAGGTCCGGATGCTTTCCTTACCCATGAGGTTCAACATGTGTGGAAAAAAGGTGTGATTGCCCCAATAACATATCTCGTCGCCGGGGTCCCCGTCATCGAGGGCGTATTGAACGCAACCGACGAAGAGCGGATGCGCGCGCTGCGCCGCCGGTTCCAGCAATGCCGATTTGAACGGCAAGACGCTTTGGCCGTTGGAACTGGTGCCTTCGGGAAAAAGAACCACGAGAACGCCGGCGTCAAGGGCGTCCTGGATTTCCTTGTTCATTTCAACGACCTGCAATTTCCGGGTGCGGTCCACAAAGAGTGTTCCGGCTATTTGCGCGCACAATCCCAGGACCGGCCAGAATTTGACTTCGCGTTTGGCCACGAAAACAGCCGGAGTGATCGAGGATATCACCAGGATGTCCAGATAGCTCAGGTGATTGGAAATCAGCAGTCCGCTGGAAGGGATGGGACCTGACACCTGCGGTTGCAGACTGAACATTTTCAAGACGCGGCGCGCGTGGCGGTGCAGCCAAAGGGCGCGGTCAGTCAACGCGGTTTTACCAAAGGCACAACGAAGCAGGAAATCCCCAAAGGCAGAACACACTATACCGCCAAACCGAAGAAATCTGGTGACGATGCGGAGGGGGCGCCGGCAATTCATGCGCGAATTTCAACGGCGGTGCGCGCCGGGTCAATTCATAAAACGACGGCGCGTGATTTCCGGCAACGTTTCCAGGTCGAGCATGGTCAGAAAATCAATCGTCTTGAATTGCCGGTCGAGGGCTGGCGGACCGCAAATTTTGGCGCCGATGCTCAAATAAGCGCGAAGCAGTTTGGGGATTTTGGGCCGTTCCTCGGACAGGCAGTTCAACGGGCAATCGTATTCCATGCGCGGTCGAGTGCGGTATCGCGGGTCGGCCAGGGATTTCCTGCATAATTCCGCATAAGCCGAGGCCCCGAATCGCCGGCTCCTGAGAGGTGATTGAACTGCAACCGAAAAAATAGCGCGCGCGCCGTGCGCGGGCGTATTCGGCAATCCCTTTCCAAAGCAGACCGAGGACGGACAGATTGCGGTGCTGTTGGTGGACACAAGCGCGGCCCAACTCGACGATTTCATCGCGCAATGGGCGATAAACTTCAAATTCAAATTCCTGCTCGCAATAGTATCCGAGGTTCCTCGCCGCGTTCGCGCCGGTTTGGAAGCGATAGGTGCCCACCACTTGCTTTGAGGGCAGGTGTTCGACCAAAAGATGGTCGCAAACGGCGTCAAATGGGTCCTGATCCAAGCCGGTGGCGTAGGATTGTTCGAGGCCTTCGTTGAGTTCAAGGTTGAAAACTTCGAAGCGCAAAGTCTGGGCATCTCGGATTTCCTCCATGCTTCGCGCAAGGCGCGCGGCGTAAAGCGATGGCGAACTGATCAATAATTTAGCAGGTTGCATGCTGATACGTTAGATAGTTTATCCTTTCAAAATCCTGTGTCAATTCTGCGTCAATTGGGTGAATTTCCGGAGGATTCCGTGGATTCCAACAACAAACGGTATGGGAAGGCGCATCTTACCACCCGCTACGGTATCGTTACAAACCGATAAAAATCACTGGCTCTGGGCCGCCGCGGCGCTGCGCTGTTCGAGTTGCCTTTCAAGATAAGTATCGTCGTCCGGCGAATCGAGCCAGGCGGTGAGCCAGATGTTGCCGAGCATCTGCCCAGCTTTCACCAGTTGGTTCTCGAGAAAAACTTCTCCTTCCATCCCCTTCTCACCTTCGCCGGTGAGTTGGCCGTCCTTGTCCATCTGATAAAGCGGCTCAACCAATTTGTTTTGCTCCACGAGGTAATTGATTATGCATTCGAAGAACGCCTGCGGGTCACTTCCACTGGCAATGCGCGTGGCCGGCTGGATTTGGCCGGCCAGCGCGTCCACTTTGATTCCACCGATTTTTTTGAAATATCCGCCGTCAATCCAGGCGTGGAACGTTTTGCGCGTAGTGTAACCCTTCGGATTGTTGGCCGGGTCCCAGCCGTTGAAATACTTTGAGGTGTGCAGCGGCTGCGAGCCGTCGCCGACGTAATGTCCCATCACACCCATGACATAGACAATGTCCGCCTCGGCGTTCGCGATTTCCACAGGCGTCCCGCCATATTTCCTTAACACCTTCAGCACGGTAAAGTCGGATTCTAATTTTTCATAGTTTTCGGTGATGGCCCACGGCAAAAATCCGGCCAGTTCGCGCGTATGGTCGGCGTCGGTGTCCGGATCAATCGCCGGGAATCGTTCGGGATGCGCCAGCCTTGCCGTGACGATGTCGGCGACAAAATCGTACCGCATAATGGGCAGGGTCTGCGGCGTGAGGTCGTAAAGCGGCAAGTCCTCCATATCAATATAATGGTCGGGGCCGTTGAAATGCTTGAGCGGCAGGTCGGGCATGTTCCGCCACCGGTCCGGCTCGCCGGCCAGATACTCAATCCGCTCCTTCAAGGCCGGCGTCAACTCAATGCCAAAATCCGCCGGTAGCGAATCCAGCGCCATTTCATTGATGGCATGATGGGCTTCGTAGTCCCAGGCGAATAGCCTTTGGGGGATGATCAGGCAGACGGCGATAATGCCCATCGTCACCGCGAATAGTTTGGGTTTCATAATCAATCGAACGTGCCGGATTTTACCGGAAGATAAAATCGGTGTCCATTAGAGTTCATTCGTGATTATATTTTCACGTGATCCTTATCACCGATGAAAAATGCGCGGGCTACTTTCGGGCCGGACATCCGGAACGACCGGCGCGAATCACCTCCACCCTTGAGCGGTTGAGGGGTCAAATGGAATTGCCGCTCGAATGGAGGCTTCCAGGGGATATTTCCAACCAACAAATCCTGCGTGCGCACGCCCCCGAATTGCCGGCGCGGCTGGAAATTCCACGGGACTTTGACCCGGACACCCCCTTTTATGAAAACATTTCCCGATACGCCCGAGCGTCCGCGGCCGCCGCGCTGGTCGCGCTGGCGCAGGCGCGCGCGGGCAAAAATGCGTTGGCCCTTATGCGTCCGCCCGGCCATCACGCCACTCGCGAGCGCGCCATGGGATTTTGCTATTTGAATAATATCGCCATCGCCCTCCTCGAAGCGCTGGCCACCGGGACACGGCGCGTGGCCGTTTTTGATTTTGACGTGCATCACGGCAACGGCACGGAGGATATTTTGCTCAATCGCGATGGCGCCGCGTTTTTTTCCGTCCATCAATTTCCCGCTTTCCCGGGTACGGGCGCGGTCAATGTGGGTGAAAATTGTTTCAATTATCCCGTGGCCCCGTCCGCCACGCGTGAGACCTGGCTCGCCAGACTCGCCCGGGCGCTGGATGATTTGAAAAAATTTCAGCCCGACCTTATCGGCGTTTCCGCCGGATTTGACGCGTATGCGCGCGATCCGCTGGCCTCCGGCTCGTTGCATGTCGAGGATTTTTACTGGCTCGGCCAGGAATTGCGCGTGATGAAAGTCCCGTTTTTTAGCGTGCTTGAAGGCGGTTACAGCAGTGATTTGCCGGAGTTGATTCTTGCCTATCTGAAAGGCGTGGAAGGGAAATAAGGTCTCGACAATTGGAACGGAAATCCTAATCTCCGCGCGTGACCGGGGCGACATTTCCAATTTTAATCGGCGGTTTATTCGCCTGGAGCATTTACCGCCGGGTGCGCCGCAACATCGGCCGTCAAATATTGCGCCCGCGTCGCGTCATTACTTCCATCGCAATTTTCTCCGTCATCGGCGCCCTGCTCGTTGTCGGGTCGCTGCATAATCTAAACCTGCTGTACGGTCTGGGCGGCGGATGGCTGCTCGGCGGCGTCCTGGGGTTTGTTGGATTGCGCCTGACCCGCTTTGATACAACCGAGGAGGGACATTTCTACACCCCGAACGCTCATATCGGCGTGGCCCTGTCCATGCTGTTGGTTGGCAGGATGATTTATCGGTTCATTGTATTGAATAGTTCGATGAGCGCCCTGCAGGCAAATCATCCTCCGCCACTCCAAAGTCCGCTGACGTATTTCATCATTGGCCTGACGTTTGGCTACTACATCGTCTATTACATCGGCCTTTTCGTCCATACCCATGACCGGAAGCCAGATGCCAATGCCAATTGAAGAATGAAGAAAATGCCGATTGGCGATTGGGAAAAATTGGAACGATGAAGTGAGGGCGGGGCTTTTGCTTCGCGGGAAAAGGTGCTAATCTTCGCACATGCAGGTGTTGAAAGCTTTTTTAATCGCGGCGCTCATCGTACTGGTTTTCGTCGGAGGCCTTTGGCTCGGTTTCACCTCACGATGGTTGAAGGGTGGCGGTTCGCATGAGGAAAATACCGCAACGGTGGTTGAACAAATCCAGACGCTGTCCGACCTGGTGACCGTCAAATACGTGGTGGAAAAGGTCGAGATTCTCGATGACGCCAAATGGTATGGCGAAAACCGGGTGCTGCTCCTCGCCCACGGAATTGTCAAAGCGGGAATTGATCTGCAACGGCTCAAGCCGGGCGACGTGACGGTGTCCGGCAAAAAAATCGTCATCAGACTGCCGCCGCCGCAAATCACCGACGCGTATCTGGATGACAGCCAGACGCGCGTGATTGATTATACGACCGGCCTGCTGCGCCAATTCGATAAGAACTTGGAGGACACCGCGCGAGCGAATGCCGTGTCCGACATTCAGCGCGCCGCCCGCAACAACGGCATTTTGAACGACGCCGACGAGCGGGCAAAACTGGAACTGGCGTTGTTCCTGCACCAGGCGGGCTTCGAGCAGGTCGAATTTGTCGGCGGAAACCAAGGCCGCCCGTCATCGCCGGAAGGCGCCTTCCCGTTCCTCACCAACCATTGAATTCGACGGGGCAAAAAACAGCGTGAGATTGGCAAGCGGCGGCAAAAAGTTTTCTTCGCCTTGCCGCGGCAATTCGTTATCCTTTGGCCGGATGAAAAAATTCAAACATCATCCTTTGGCACGGGCGTTTCCCCGTTCTCAATCCCCATTCATTCGCTCCAACGCTTTGATTCAATCCACATGAAGACGTATGCTCCCGCAGATCTCCGAAATTTCGCCGTGGTCGGCCATGCCTCCTCAGGCAAAACCATGCTGAGTGAGGCCATGCTCCGCTGCGGGGGTGTCATCCAACGCATGGGCCGCATCGCCGATGGCACCACTGTTTCCGATTATCATGTAAGCGAAAAGGCCCGGCAGATTTCCGTCTCCGCGTCCCTCCTTCACACCGAATGGACAGGCAAGAAGTTCAACATCATTGACACCCCCGGCTACCTGGATTTTATTAGCGAAGGTCTCGGCGCGCTGCGGGTCGGTGATTTTGCCCTGGTGGTCATTCACGGCCAGCACGGTTTGGGCGTCGGCACCGACCGCGTTTGGGAATATGCCACGGGCTATGGCCTGCCGAAGATGATCGTCGTCAATGCCCTGGACAAGGAGAACGTGGATTTTAACGCGGTCGTTAAAGCGGCGCAGGAGCATTTCGGGCGGCGCGTGTTTCCGCTGAATGTTCCGGTCAACGCCGGACCCGGTTTTAACCGGGTGCTGGACGTCCTGCGCAATGAGATTGTCACCTATGCGACGGATGCCAGCGGAAAATACACCGAGGAACCCGCCACCGGCGAATGGGAGGCTAAAGTCAAGGAGTTGCACGGCCAGTTGATTGAGCACATCGCCGAATCCGATGACGATTTGATGAATAAATTCTTCGAGCAGGGCAATCTGTCGGAGGACGAATTTCGCGCGGGCATTCATGCGGCGGTCCAGAAGGAATTGTTCGTCCCGTTGTTCTGTGCCTCGGCGGAAAACAATGTCGGCGTCACGCGGCTGATGGATTTTATCGCCAAATACGGCTCTTCGCCGGTGGACCGGAAGAAGGTGAAAGCCACGGACGCCAACGGGAATGAAATTGAGGTGGCGCTCGACGGCAGCGAGACGGTGGCTTACGTCTTCAAGACGATGTCCGAGGCGCACTTCGGCGAGTTGTCGTTTTTCCGCGTTTATTCCGGCTCGGTCAACGCCGGCTCGGATTTATACAACAGCAACCGCAAGGCCAGCGAGCGCATCGGCCAGATTTACCTGCTGAATGGCCAGATCCGCGAGGCGGTCAACACCCTCGGGGCGGGCGACATCGGCGCAACGGTGAAACTCAAGGTCACGCATACTGGCGACACGCTTTGCAACCCGAAACATCCCGTGTCGCTCCCCAGGGTGAATTATCCCAAACCCAACATCCATGCCGCGCTCGTCTCGAAGGTCAAAGGCGAAGAAGACAAGGTGGCCTCCGGGCTGGCGGGGTTGCACGGCGAGGACCCGACATTCATTTACGTGGTGGACGGCGAATTGCACCAGACGATCATTTCCGCGCAGGGCGAATTGCATTTGGAAGTGGTGGCCGACCGGTTGCGCCGCCGCCACAACGTCCACGTGGAACTGACTGAGCCGCGGGTGAAATACCGCGAGACCATCAGGGGCAAAGGCGATTCAAAATACCGCCACAAGAAACAAACCGGCGGCGCAGGGCAATTCGCCGAAGTCTGGATGCGCATCGAACCGCTGGCTCGCGACAGCGGCGTGGAATTCTCCAATTCACTGGTCGGCCAGAATGTGGACCGCGTCTTTGTGCCGTCGGTGGAGAAAGGCGTGCAACAGGCCTGCACCGAGGGAATTCTCGCCGGGTGCAAGGTGACCGACGTGAAAATTGATTTTTACGATGGCAAAATGCATCCGGTGGACTCCAAGGACATAGCCTTTCAGATTGCGGGATATTTTGCGTTCAAAGAAGCGTTCATGGCGGCCAGGCCGGTCTTGCTGGAGCCGATCGAGACGGTGGAAATCCATATCCCGGAAGATTGCATGGGCAAAGTGATGGGCGATTTGTCGAGCCGGCGTGGTAAAATCCTCGGCATGGAAACCAACGGTGGCTTTCAGGTGATCAAAGCGAGTGTGCCGACCAAAGAGTTATATCACTACTCAAGCACGCTCCGGTCGTTGACCGGCGGACGCGGCGTTCATACCGAGGAATTCAGTCATTATGAGGAAATGCCGCGGGAGGCGACTGAAAAAGTGGTTGCCGAGGCTAAGAAACGGAAAGAAATGGCAGAGGCCCATTGAGAAAAGGGAAGACAAAGCGACGTCACACCCCGCTTGCCACCGCGCTCCGCGACCTCGCGGAATTTCCATCCGCCGCCATCCTGCCCGGCGCTTAATGCACGAGCGCTGCTTCGCTCTTGCGAACAGCCGTGTAGAGCGCGTCCTTTAAACGGGCGCGTTTGAATTTCAATTCGTCCAACTGCTGGTCCGTCGCGTATTCCACTTCTTCCTCGATGCGGCAGATTTCGTCATCGAGTTGATGGTATTGCTCGAACATCGAGCGAAATTTCACGTCCGCCAGCTTGAGCGAGCGGATGGTCTCGCGATGTTCGGGGAATTCCGTTACGAAGGGATGGTGTATGTCCATGGGAGTGTCTCCGGTTGAGGGTTCACCTGCCGCGCCGAAGCACGGCAAGCTTGTCGGTCGGTGAGGAGTTCGATTTGTCTCATGACCTAAGATGAGTGAAATAAACCGCACTTTGCCATTTCCCGCCAGTAAAATTTTCAAAAAAATCAGCGACGACCCAGCCGCTGCAGCAATTTCCCATGGATGCCCCCGAACCCGCCATTGCTGAAAACGCAAATGACGTCGCCGCCCTGGACGGTTTTGGCCACATGCGCCACTATGGAATCCACATCCGGCAAATACGCGGCGCCCTTTTCGGCGGCAACCAAATCGCGGCACCAATTGCTCCGGGTTCAGCCGTTCATCTGGCGGAAGTTGTTCCAATCGCGCCACATCGGAAATCACCACGGCGTCGGCATCGGCAAACGCGCCGGCCAGTTCCGTTTGAAAGACTTTGCGGCGGGTGGTATTGCTGCGCGGCTCGAAGATCGCCCAGATTTTTTCACGCGGATATTTCAGGCGGAGCGCCTTGAGGGTCTCGCGGATGGCCGTTGGATGATGGCCAAAATCGTCAATCACCGTCACGCCCCCGGCGATCCCGCGCACTTCCAGCCGTCGCTTGATGCCGCGAAACGTGTCGAACGCCGACTGGATTTGCTTGTTCGAGAGGCCGCAATGTTTGGCCGCGCCGATGACCGCCAGCGCGTTGCGGGCATTCAGTTCGCCGACCAGATTCAGATGGAATTTGAAGCTGGGAATTTCAAACTCCGTCGCCGTGGGACCCAATCGCAAATTAAAGGCGTGAACGGCATTGTCTTCACCCAGCCCGAACTTTTTTACCGGGACAATGGGTGACATTCAGAAGCGGGGCGAGGTTCGGGTCGTCGCCGTTGGCGAGCAGCAGGCCGTTGCGCGGCACGAGCCGGATGAAATGCGAGAAGGTCTTCTTCACCGCGTCCAGATTTTCAAAGATGTCCGCGTGGTCGAATTCCAGGTTGTTGATGATCGCGATTTCGGGCAGGTAATGGATGAACTTGCTGCGCTTGTCGAAAAACGCAGTGTCGTATTCGTCGCCCTCGATGATGAACCATTCGCTGTCGGTGAAGCGCGCTCCCTGCGAAAAATTGTTCGGGAATGCCGCCGATGAGAAAGCTCGGGTTCAGGCCGTTGTGCTCAAAAACCCAGGCCAGCAGCGACGTCGTGGTGGTCTTGCCGTGCGTGCCGGAGACGACGATGGAGCGTTTGCCGCGGATGAAAAATTCCTTGAGCAGTTCCGGCAGCGAGCAATATCGCAATTTGTGGTCGAGCACGAATTCCGCCTCCGGGATTGCCGCGCGAAATGGCGTTGCCAATGACGACCAGATCCGGCTTGTGGGCCAGGTTCTGTTCGGCGTAGCCGTTCATGACCGCGATCTTCTTGGCGGCGAGAAACGAGGCCATCGGTTCATAGACATTCTGGTCCGAGCCGGTGACGGAGAAGCCCTTGTCGAGCATGGCGGCGGCCGCGGAAGCCATTGCGGTGCCGCCGATGCCGGTGAAATGAACGGATTTGATTTCGGACAACATGGATTTCAAGCGCGAGAAAGCGCGTTTTCACTGACAAAGAGGTTGCGGGACCGAAATGGCGCGGGACTTTCCAGCAGCAAAATGCCGCGCAAAGCCGCCAGCGACGATGCGAACCATGGACGGCGCAAAAAACGGCTTTCGCCAAATACCCAGTGCGGTGGAGACAGGTCGAATTTCCATGCCAGCCATTCCGCGGTGGCCGCCAGATAAGCGTCTTCAATTGCTCCGAAGCGTGTGTTGGTTTTGGCGAGCAAGGGCGGTTCAGGCGCCAAAGCCGCCGCGTCAGGCTCGGCATAAAATCCGTCAAGAAAATTTCGCAAGCAGAAATCGAACGATTCACCTTGCGCGGCCATTTCAGCCACTTGCGCGAGAGTTTGGGAAATCATATTTTGCCCTCCTCAAAAAGTCCCTCCACCAGATATTGCGACTTAATCGGAACGCGATCCGGTGGGTAATACGCAGCCACCAGGTCCATGACATCCCCGGCTCTTTTTAAACCAAGCCGCCGGATGAGAAATATGATGTCATTGACGTCATCCGCGTCGGTTTCCACGGCACCGATGCGCGAAGCCATGCACTTCATGGCCAGGAGATACTCCGGCGCAGGCATCGTCAGGCGCAAATTTTGAAATTGTGGCAGGTTGCCGGCAACGACTTCGTGGCGCGCGGAAACAAATCCTTTGGCGGCGTCGTTGAGCCAGTTTGGTGGAAAGCTCTTTTCTTCGGCAACAAGGCGGGCGATTTCGCGGATGATTTGCGCGGGCTGAAAAATAGCGTCAACGTCCTTGGTTGAAGGGCGCGCCGCAAACGCCAGCACCATGACCGCGCCGCCAAAAAGACAGAGTTCGCCAGTGGTTCCACGGCGGCCAAGCTCGTCCGACATCTTTTGGAAGGCGTCGAGGATTGCCGCGCGGTCGAGATTCGGTTTCGGTGTCGAAGGCACGGCCAGCAGATTATCAAGGTTCGATTCAATTTTCCAGCAGGTTCATGGGAGGTTTCCACGACCCAGAAATCACGCATCGGAACCTTTTAAAAAAATCGGCGAGGCTGATCATGCCTCGCCGACAATTCAAAAATTCAATCGGATACTACGACGACAATTTTTTCTTGGCGTCATCCGGTACCGCCACTTTAGTCGTGCCCACATTGCTGATTTCGACCGTCGTATCCCGGTCAACGTCGCGGTCGTTGCCGTTAAAGCTGACGGTGCCGGTCACTTTGAATTCATATTTGGAGAGGACTCCGTTGGAAATCCAGAATTTGGCGGAGCCTTTGGCGTTACTTACCGTGGCCTGGCCGCCGCGCCGGAACGTCAGCAGGGATTTCGCGCCATCGTCGGTCAGATCACCGGAATAGACATTGCCGCTTTTCGTCAGCGACTTGACGCCCGCCAGGAGATTGGTGGCCTGTTGCGCGGGGGTTCTGAAATTTCGGATCATCGCGCCCATGAACCGTCCCGGACCTTGATCATCCATTTCGGAAGGCGCCTGCCATCCATTATCCGCGGTGTACACGGCGAACTTGTCGCCTTTGATGACCCATTTAACATCGTTATCTCCAAAACTGGTGCTGACGAACGTATAGCCGTCTTTCTCGGTTTGGCCATCAGTCGGCGCGGGTTGAAATTGACTGTCTGGCGGAACGACAACCGTCTGTTTCCAACTGTAATTGGGTTGGTTCGCCAGCGCCTGGGCCGCGGTGCTGACGTCCGTTTGGCTGGTATCCTGCGCCATCAGGGGCGCGGACAGCAGCGTGACAATGCCGAATAATGCTTGTTTTTTCATATTTTGTCGAGGAGTTGACCTTATAAGAACCATATGGAAAACAAATTGCAAGAAAAAAATGCATTAAACTGCCCATCGCCAATTGTGTGGATGGCGCGGCCATGTTGTTTATGGCAATAAACAGCGATCAAGCTGTGATTTCATCGCCAAGCTGGAAAAGGTGCGTTTTTGCCGTCCTCGCGCTGGGCGGCGGCATTTCCATGGGTTCGTCCGCGCCGGTTTCAGCGCAGGACTCCGCCAACTTGGATGCCCAACGCGACGTGGCGGCTCGCGGGTTTCTCTTGGACACAAATCGGGCATTTCCGATCCTTTTCATCGTGGGCGATTCCACCGTCCATAACCCGCAGAAAACCGAGCGCGGCTGGGGCGACGTCATCGGGAAATATTTTGATACCAATCAAATCCGCGTCGAGAATCACGCTCTCGGCGGGCGCAGCAGCCGCACGTTCATCACCCAAGGCTGGTGGGACAAGGTATTGGCCGCGGCAAAGCCCGGCGATTTTGTCATCATCCAGATGGGCCATAACGACGGTGGGCCGCTGGACGACACCAACCGCGCGCGGGGCACGATTCGCGGGATCGGCGACGGGGAAAAGAAAATCTACAATCCCATCATGCACAAAGAAGAAGTCGTCCATACTTACGGCTGGTATTTGCGCAAATACATTTCGGACGCGCGTGCCAGGGGGATGACGCCAATCATCTGCTCGCCGGTACCACACGTGCCAAAAACAATCATGAAACGCGGCGAAACGGAAAACTGGGATTACGTCCGCTTTGCCGGCGAGGTCGCCACGAATGAAAACGCGCCGTTTATCAATCTGAACCAGATCGTCATCAGCCATTACGCCGGAATGACGCCGGCCGAAATCAAAGCGAGGTATTTCACAACCGCGGACAATACGCATTCAAGCCTTGCCGGCGCGGAATTGAATGCGGAATCAGTCGTCGAAGGTATTCGCGAACTCACCCACGGCCCGTTGAAAAATTTTTTGACTGAACCGAAACCATCCGAGAGCCTATGAAATATTCCGCCATTATTCTACTGCTCACCCTCGCGCTGCAACTCTCCGCCCAAACCACTCCGCCGCGGGAGTGGATTGACCCCGATACCGGCCACCGGGTGGTGCAGCTCTCAACCGAGCCGGGGAGCGAAAGCCTTTATTTCAACTTGAACCCATTCACGCCCGACGGAAAGAGAATGGTCGTCACCACCCCGGACGGGATTTCGATGATTAATCTGGAAACGCGGGAAGTGGAGAACATTGTTCCAGGCCGCGCGTTTATCATTCAGGTGGGCCGGAAAACGGGGCAAATTTATTACATCAAATTGGTGAGGGCGAACGGCGCGACCAACCGGGTTGTCTGCGCGACCGACCCGGCCACCAAAATCACGCGCGAAATTTTCACGTTGCCGCTCGGCATGTCCGTGTCGGCGGTCAATGCCGACGAGACGCTGCTCGCCGGAACGATTACCCATCGCAATGATTGGACTAATGAATTCTTTGACGCGGGACCCAATCGCCTGACACCCGTCGAATCCTCCGACGAGCAGCGCGGCAAAAAAGGCGCAATGATGGAGAGGCGGTTGGCCGCGCATTATCCGATGGAATTGTTCACCTACAACATGACCAACGGCAAAATCAAAAAATTCGACCGCTGCACCGATTGGCTGAATCATCTTCAATTCTCGCCCACCGACCCGACCTTGCTGATGTTTTGCCACGAGGGGCCGTGGCATAAGGTGAACCGCATTTGGACCATTCGCACCAACGGCAGGCACTTGACGTTGATTCATAAGCGCACGATGGCCATGGAAATCGCCGGACACGAATTCTGGAGCGCGGACGGGAAGACGATTTGGTATGATCTGCAAACGCCGCGCGGCGAGGACTTTTGGGTGGCGGGGTACAACGTGGATACCGGGGCGCGCACCCAATATCATTTGCAGCGAAACGAATGGTCGGTGCATTTCAACGTTTCGCCGGACGGCAAATTGTTCTGCGGCGACGGAGGCGATGACCAAATGGTGGCGCACGCGCCGGACGGCAAGTGGCTGTATCTTTTCACGCCGGTACTGTTGCCCGATGAATCCGGCCCGAACATTGACTCAAGCAAATTGATCAAGCCCGGGGGTTTTCATTCCGAAAAGCTCGTGAACATGAGCAGGCACGATTACGCGCTGGAGCCGAACCTGATGTTCACGCCGGACATGAAGTGGCTGATCTTCCGCAGCAACATGAGCGGAGAGAACCAAGTCTATGCCGTGGAACTGGCGAAGGCGGATGCCAAGCGCATCTCCTCTTCGGCCACTGTTTTTATTGATACGGTCTATCCTTTCAATTTCCGCTCTAGGATTTCGCCGACGACATTGGGGTTGGCTTTGCCTTTGCTCAGTTTCATCACCTGGCCTTTGAGAAAATTCAGCGCGGCAATTTTGCCGGATTTGTAGTCGGTGACAGAATTCGGATTGGCGGCAATGGCGTCGTCGCAGAACTTTTCAATCGCGCCGGTATCGCTCACTTGGGCGAGGCCCTTCTCCTCCACGATCGCAGCGGGCGATTTCCCGGTCTCAAACATTTCCGCAAAAACCTGCTGGGCGGCGGAGCTGCTGATGGTTTTGGAGTCCACCAGGTTGACCAGTTCCAGAATGGCTTCTGGATTGAACTTCAAACGGACCAGGCTGACCTCCACGTTCAGAGCCTCGTTGCCGCCGCTCCTGTGCCCGGAGATTTTTGCCCGCAGATTGTTGATGACCCAATTGGCAACGGCTTTTGGATTTTTCGCTTTTTTGGCGATAGGCTCGAAGTAATTTCCGAGCGGAACGTCATTCACAAACGTCTCCGCATCCGCGTCCGGCAGTTGATAATCGCGTATGAACCGATGCTTCCGCGCCAGCGGCAGCTCAACCACGCGCGAGGAAACTTCCTCCAGCCATTTCTCGGTCGGCTCGAACGGCATCAAATCCGGCTCGGGAAAATAGCGGTAATCATGCGAGTGCTCCTTGGTGCGCATTTCTTCAGTCACCCCCGCCACATCATCCCAACGACGCGTGGATTGGACCAATTTTCCCCCGCCTTTCACCACGGAAATTTGGCGCGCAATTTCATATTCCAACGCCCGGCGCACGCCGGAGAAGCTGTTCATGTTCTTGATTTCAATCTTCGCCCCAAGCTCCTTCGAGCCGATCGGACGGACGGAGACGTTCACGTCGCAGCGCACCATCCCCTTTTCCATGTCGCAATCGCTCACGCCGCCGTAAATCAGGATGTCCTTGAGCGCGTTGAGGTATTCGTAGGCCTGATCGGCGCTGGTCAAATCCGGTTCGGAAACAATTTCGAGCAACGGCACCCCCGCGCGATTGAAATCCACGCCGCTGTTGCGCTCGAAATGAAAATTCTTCCCGACGTCTTCTTCGAGATGCGCGCGGGTGATGCGCACGCGCGAGAGGCCGCGAAACTCAAAATCGAGATGGCCGTTTTTGGTCGAGGGCTCGTCGTATTGGGTGATCTGGTAATTTTTGGCGACGTCGGGATAAAAATAATTTTTGCGGTCGAATTTTGCGCGCGGCGGAATTTCGCAATTCAACAGCAGGCCCGTCAGCACGGTGAGGCGCACCGCCTCCTCATTGGCCACCGGCAAAACGCCGGGCAGCCCGAGGCAAATGGGGCAGACATTCGTGTTCG
This sequence comes from uncultured Verrucomicrobiae bacterium, assembly GCA_963755515.1. Lineage (GTDB taxonomy): Bacteria > Verrucomicrobiota > Verrucomicrobiia > Limisphaerales > UBA11358 > UBA11358. The sequence goes on from CAVWKA010000021.1 coordinate 119,054, forward strand.
GTTCCGCGCCGAATATATTGGCGCAGCCGCACCACATCTTCGATTTGGTTTTAAGCTGGACGTGCGTCTCCAGTCCGATCACGGCTTCATATTCCATCGGGAAAATTTTTACCACAGACGCAGGCGGATTAAAACAAAAACGACGCGTATTCGAGCCGCCCCGGTTGAAGCGCGAAACCGGCGGCGGAACGGACGGATTTTACAAAGACCCTGCACTAGCCTGGACGCGGGAAAGCTGCGCAAAGGGACGCGACGCCCGCGATGATTGCCGAAATGCCGACGAGCTGTGCGACAATCGCCGGGCGGGGAAAAAGTTTTTCCGCACCTATGACCATTGCGACGACAATTATCACGAGCGGATTCATCATTCCAAGGGCGAGCAAAATGGTCATGGGGGGGGCGCAGCAGACGCAACACTCCACGCCTTGTTTGCAGCCCAGCCGGAAGTTCGTTTCATTTTGGGGGCATGAAGCGGCGCACCCGAATGGCGAGCGGCAGCGCAACAGGTGCGTCATTTTCCAGCGTGTGAATTGAATCGCTCCGGCGGCGATCAATGATACCCCCAAAAGCCAGGGAACGGCGCGACTAATCAAAACCGACTGCATCGCCTCCGTCGCGAATGCCACTCCAAGCGGATAAATTACCACGCCCGCCGCCAGCCAAATGGCGAAGTATCCAGACGCCATGAAATAAAGGGAAACCCACCGGCGGCGTGTCTTTAGAAATGTCGGCAGCGCCGACGGCATCATCATGGCCACCATCATGGCCAACCACATAAGAAGGAACATTGCCGCGGAAATCGTCCAAGATTGTCCGGGCATCCGCATCCACATCATGGACATAGTCCAGCCTCCGGGCATGTGCATCCCGCCGCCCATCGTGCGGCAGAAATAAATCGTCGCCGCGACGCTGCCGGCAAACGCAAGCGTGCAAACCCCGATAAACTTAACTGGCAGCGCGGCTGCATCGCCGCCGGCTGAATTTTTAGACTGCAGTTGGTCCGTCATGTTTTGAAGGGCGGTTCAAGCGCAGCCGCATCCCTTTGATGCGCCTTTGCCATACTCATCGCGCCGGAAACCAGATTCACATCCCGTTGCGCCCCTTTGGGGCACGGTCGAGCCACTGATACCAGCCCCAGAGGATGTCCAAGCCCCGCGAGTATGTCGAGTAGGTGTGGTAAACAATGCCGTCCTCGAACGCGAACGCGCTCATGCCCGGCCTTTCGCGCGTGTAGGCAGCTACATCCGTTCCGGTCGCGGCTGCAATCTCGGCGACAGGCCCTTCGCCGCGTTTCGTCAGTGAGTCCCCGATTCCGCCTTTCGCCCACGCCTCCTCGCGCCGATAGTTGTATTCGACCGCCCCCTCGCGCTGTTGCTCCTCGCTGAAGAAAACGTTGAAATCGGCGTTGAAGTCGCTGCCGAACGACGATGCCCACGAAAACGTCCACCCCTTTTGCCTCTCGTATGCCTGTAGCTTTGCGAGCGGAGCCCGCGACACCGCCCAGAGCATCACGCCATGATTGGCCAGATCACCCGCGAACCCGTTGAACCCATCCGCGATCGAGGAGCAATTTGGACAGCCCGCTTTGTAATCGGGGCCGAACATGAAGTGATACACGAGAAGCTGTGAGCGCCCTCGGAAGAGGTCTTTCAGCGAGGCGCTCCCGTCGTCGGTCTCGAAGCGATACTCCTTTTTAATCCGCACCCACGGCAGCTTCTGCCGCCGCTGCGCAAGCTCGTCGCTCCGCTGCGTCAGTTCCTTTTCCTCTTTGAGCAGCTCCAATCGGGCCGCATGCCATTCTTCTCGTGTTCCAGTCTTATGATCAGTCATTGTTTTTCCTTTCACTTGGTCTCAGTGGCAGAGCGTTTTTGACAAGTTTGACTCAATCCAAAAGCAAGATTCTCAAAATTCGAGGCAAACCTTGCCGAAGTGCTTTTGGGATTCGAAATACTTGAACGCAGCGACAATTTCCGCCAGTGGATACCGGCGGTCGATAATTGGCTTCAAACGATTGGTCGTTATCGCTCGAATCATGTCCTCTTGATCGGCTCTGCTGCCAACGGAAAGCCCGCTAATGCGAATCTGATTCGATAACAGTGCCGCGGTCGGCACTTCGCCCGCAAAACCAGTCAAGACGCCGATTAGGGCGATATGCCCGCCTGTCCTGCACGCCATGATTGACTGTGCCAACGTGCCAGGTCCGCCGACCTCAATTACGTGATCAACGCCACGTCCATCCGTCAAATCCTTTGCCTTTTGGCCCCAGTCCGGCACGGCCTTGTAATTGATGACGGCATCGGCCCCCAGGCGCCTCAGCTTTTCCAACTTTTCATCAGTGGACGACGTGGCAATGACACGGGCGCCCGCAGCCTTCGCGAATTGAAGAGCAAACAGCGATACTCCACCCGTCCCGAGGATCAGCACCGTGTCGCCGGGCTTCACCCGGCCGCATACCACCAAGCCTCTCCAGGCGGTCACTCCCGCACAGGGAAGCGTCGCCGCCTCGAAATGCGTGTAGCCCGCCGGTGTTTTCGTGAAAGCGTGTGCCGGCATACACGCGCATTCGCGGGCATAGCCGTCAACACTATCTCCCGGTATGTCCCGCTTGGTGGCGGGCGTCATTTCGCCTCCCAACCAATAGGGCCAAAACGTGCTGACTACGTTATCTCCGACCTTGAACTCCTCGACGTTCTCGCCAACCGATACCACTTCCCCGGCGCCATCACTCATCGGAATGCGGCCGTCGGCGCACGGAAATTTCCCCAGCACCACGAAATCGTCATGGAAGTTCAGTGAGCTGGCCCGAATCCTGACCAGCAATTCACCCGGCTTTGGTTCGAAATGATTTTCCTCGACCAATTTGAGATTTTCCAGGCCACCCGGCACTTTCAGCCTGACCAGCCTCATAAATACCTCCTTCGACTTACCGCGACATCCGAGGCAGTGTGGATCACCTTGTTGGGCCACTCTTTACGTGTTCCAGTTTTGTGCTGATTCATCGTTCTCTCCCTTCATGATTTGTCTCAGTTGGTCCGCCATAATCTATCTGCGGGGTAGTTCAAGCACAGCAGCCTTTTAATGAATCTTTGCCGTATTCATCGTGGCGGCGTAGCCACGGCCCCATCGGGCCGCCCTCGTCGCGGCCCTTCGGCGTCCGGTCGAGGATCGCGTAGTAGCTCATCAGGAACTCCGTGCCACGGGTGTAGCTGGAGTAGCAATGGCAAACACTGTCGCCCTCGCGCGCGAAGACGCTGAAGCCGTGCCCTTCTGAAAAGTAGCCGACCAGATCCGTGCCGGATGCGCTGGCATTCTGAGCGGCAATCGGGGGAAGGTCGTCCCGGAACCGCTGGTCGCCCAGCAGCCGAAACGCCGCAACTTCGTTGGACTCGAGCAGCGAAGCGACACCGTGGGGCGTCTTGGCGGCGGATACCCCGAAGTCGAAGTTGAAATTGCTGTCGTAGCTGGACGCCCAATTGAAGCACCAGCCCATCCGCCGGCGGTAAGCGAGCAGCTTCTCAATCGGCGCACGTGAGATGCAGATCATCGTCACGTCGCGGGCCTCGAGGTGCGGAAGAACACCGTTGAAGCTGTCCGCCGTCGCCGAGCAGGCCGGACAGCCGGCCGTATAATCAGGACCAAACATGAAGTGGTAAACAACAAGTTGCGAGCGTCCTTTGAACAGATCCGCGAGGGACGCTTTGCCATCGTCGGTTTCGAATTGATATTTCTTTTCGATGCGGACCCAGGGCAATTCCTGCCGCTGCCGCGCCAGCTCGTCGCTGCGCCGTGTGTGTTCTTTCTCCGCCTTGAGCAACTCGATCCGCGCCGCAAGCCATTCTTCACGTGTTCCGGTCGTATGGTGAGTCATCGTTTCTCTCCTTTTTCTCTTTGTTTAATCGTCCTCCTTTTACAGGCAATCGAGTTTCGTTTGTCTTTTCCAGTTTGTCAATGGATTCACCGCGTCTTCGTCTCCTTCTTATTGGGGCTATTCCACCCGTGGAATCAACAATTTTTAAAAATTTTTTGCTTCGTTGCCAATTAATATTTTACCTGTTTGACTTTTCGGGCCATCCGTTCCTAACTGCCAGAGCGTGACATTGTCCGAATACATCCTGCTGGCGATCAGCTCGTTGTTTGTCATTGTGGACCCGCTGGCCACGGCGCCGGCCTTCCTGGCGATGACGCCCACCGACACGCGCGAGCAGAGGCTGCGCACCGCGGGACTGGCCTGTTCCACGGTGGCGGTGGTGTTGCTGGTATTCGCGCTGGCGGGATCGTTCATCTTCAGGATTTTGGGCATCACCCTGCCGGCATTTGAAATCGCGGCAAGTATCGTCCTGTTGATCATTGCCCTCGACATGTTGCGGGTGCAGCGCTCTCGCGTGCAGGAAACGCACGAGGAAAAACAGGCCGGCGTGGAAAAGTCCGACATCGCCGTCACGCCGCTGGCGATCCCAATGCTCGCCGGCCCGGGTGCCATTTCCACCACCATCCTCCTTCAAAACGAGGCCAAAACCATTCCGGAACACATCGCGCTGTATGCCTGCATTGCGACGGTGTCGCTGGCCAGTTATCTTATCTTCCGCGTCGCGATTCGAAGTGCCCGTTGGTTGAATCCCATTGCCATGAGCATCGCCATTCGCGTAATGGGATTGCTCCTGGCGGCGGTGGCCGTGCAATTCATGCTCAACGGCATCAAGGAATTCGCTTCGGATATCGGAAAATGAACGGTTTATCCGCCAATCTGCTTTTCGTAAGTCTCGGGAGAGAGGAGCGAATCGAGTTCGCCGGGCTTGCTTAATTTTATCTTGAAGAACCATCCGCCGGTGTCCGGCTCCTTGTTCACCAACGCCGGGTTATCCACTACGGATTTATTGGCCTCGATGATTTCCCCGCTCACCGGTGAGTAAATATCGCTGGCGGTTTTGACGGATTCCACCACCGCACAGGCTTCGCCGGCCCTGACCTTGCGGCCTACGTCGGGAAGTTCTACAAAAACAATATCGGTCAATTCATGCTGCGCATGGTCGGTAATGCCGATGGTGGCGATGTCGCCGCTCACGCGGACCCATTCGTGCGACTTGGTGTATTTTAAATCGGACGGAACGTTGCTCATAAATTTTCAACGGCAAAATACCGGGATTGTGCCAATTCTCAATGCAATTTATTAACCGTAACTGGGCATTTGGGAAGGATGCGCCTGCGCCGCAGACCCTTGCGCAAGAAGATCAAGCAGGAGCGCCTGATCCAACTGCATGGCTACGGTAGATTGGCTTGGGCACAATCATCGCCGCGAAGCGTTTACCACGGATTTCAATCTCAATCGCCGTCTGCGGTCCCGCCAATTCGGGCGGCAGATACCCCATGCCCATGCCAATGCCGAGCGAGGGACTCTGCGTGCCGCTGGTCACGATGCCCGCGCTCACGCCATTGACCCAAATCGAATAATGCGGGCGCGGCGGCGCGCATTTGTCAGTCATCTTGAAGGCAACCAGTTTTTTGCGGACGCCTTTGGCTCTTTGTCCCGCCAAAGTTTCGCCGCCAACGAATTCGCCTTTTCCACTAGAAACAAAAAAACCGAGCCCGGCTTCGATTGGTGTCGTTTCCTCGTCCAATTCATGACCGTAGAGCGGGTAGCAAACCTCCGTCCGCAGCGTGTCGCGCGAGCCGAGGCCGCAAGGTTTGATCCCATACGGCGCGCCAACCCGCAGCACTTTGTCCCACACCAACTCGATCGCTTTGTCGGTGCCGACAATTTCAAACCCGTCTTCGCCCGTGTAGCCGGTCCGGGAAACCAGGACGCCGCCATGGTCGAATTGAAATTCGCCAATTTGGTTCTTTTTTAAATCGGTGCAACGATTGACGCGCAGGGCCGCCACGGATGCGCCGGGAATACAATCGGCGATGAAATCCTTGACGCGGGGGCCTTGCACCGCCACGGCTGAATAATGGTGCGAAGCGTCGGAAAGAATCATTTCGCCGCGCCTGGAGAACTTTTCCGCTTGCCCCTTCAGCCACGCCACGTCCGCCTGGGTGCGGGAGGCATTGACGATGAGCAAATAGACATCGGCCGAAAGTTTGTAAGCGTATAAATCATCAATGGCGCCGCCGCGCGGATTGCATAGCAGCGTGTATTGGCCGAGGCCGGGCGAGAGTTTGCGGATGTCATTCGTCAGGACGGAATTTAGAAACTCCTCCGCAGCGGCGCCGCACACGGTGACTTCGCCCATGTGCGAGATGTCGAAAATCCCGGCGGCATTGCGGACGGCGAGGTGTTCCTCCATGATGCTGGTGTATTGGACCGGCATTTCCCAGCCGCCGAAATCAATCAGGCGCGCGCCGAGTTTTTGATGGGCCGTATAAAGTGCTGTCCGCTTCATGAAAAGCAGGATGAAGAAACCAAAGCCGGTTGTCCGCCTAAAAATTTCTTAATGCCGCCTTTGCTCATCCCCACTTCTCGGTCTTCATCTGCTCTTTGGTGACTCCCAATTCGAAAACCAGCACTTCGGCAAATTCAACCAGTGCGTTCGGGCCGCAGGCATAAAAAACCGTGTTTGGCAGGTCCCGGGCGATTCCCTTGATCCATTCGGGCGTCACCCGTCCGCATCGGCCCGCCCAGTTGTGCTCCGGCAACGAGCGCGTGCAGGTGACCAGAAATTTGAAATTTGGGTTTTCCTTCTCCAGTTGCACGAATTCGGTGTTGAAAATGATGTCTTTGGGGGTTCGCACGCTGTAAAGAATGGTGATCTTTGTTTCCAGCTTGCGTCGCGTCGCCTCCCGCACAAATCCCCGAAAGGGCGTCACCCCCGAACCGCCCGCGATGCATACGAGATGCTTGTTCGGCTCGTAAACCGGCAGAAATTTTCCGACCGGGGGAATCACCCAAAATTTGTCGCCGACCTTTGCCCAATCCACGATCCGCGTGCCCATTTTGCCGTCGCGTTTGATGGTGATTTCGTAAAAGCCGCGGTCAAGTGCGCAGGACGACAGGGAATAGGCGCGCTTGTAGCCGGGGGTGTCCGGCCAAAAAATCGTGATGAACTGGCCCGTCTTGAAGTCGGGGTTATGCCCGTCCGGCCATTTGAGGCGGATGGTTTTGGTGTCCGGCAACTCCATGGTCGCCACATCAACCGGCATTTCTAGGATTTCTCTCGCCATAAGTCTATATAAAGGGCGTATAAGCTATTTGATTTTTAACCAACCGCAAGGTTTTGTCACAAAATCGGATGCCAAAAACACAACATTTATTGCTCTCCAAATTCGTCCACCGTGGCAGCTTTCGTTGAAATAACGGCATCGCCAATGCCGTTAATGACATGGGCGATGCCGCTGCCTGGACGGCCATTTAACCGGATGGTGATCAGGTGATGCATCTTGACACCCTGCGCCACCGGCGCTTCGATTGCCGTATCGGCAACGATTGGTCCGCGATAAAACACGCAATACACGCCAACGCCCCACGCTTCGTGAGTGGTCACAGTGTCGCCTACCTTGTAGGAAGCGTAACCGGTGACATCGCCGTGGCTCCAGGCTTCCGGACTGGGCGGGTCGTAAGGCATTTCCGACTGGTAAAAATAGACGCGGCCGTTATTGCCATTCCAAACCGTCTGGTATTGCTGGCAATGCTCCACAAACAAGCCGTAGAACGTGACGTTGTCGCCATTCACGATCAAACCGTTGTTGTTCCTGTTCACATTCCAGCGCGCACCCACGCCATGGTCCGCGCGCCAAAGCCATGAATTGTCCCCAATCACGTCCCGGCTGTTGATCGTAACCATGCAATCGGCCGTCCCAATGGACGCGCCGCCCACCCTGCAAAAAATGTCATAAAGAGAAATTGGGTCCGCCGAATGAGATGCGGAAGCGCCTGCCGGGCCAACCTGCAATAGCACCGGTGCGTTCACGGCGCCGGCCTGGAAAAGCAGCCCGCCTGCCTTGATGCCGTCCGCGTCCGCAATTTCCATCGCCGGCCTCCCCGTGTCCGGAATCAACGTCGGATAACCAAGCCCCAACACCACCGTGTCCGGCCGCGACACATGAAGCGTATCTTCCAAATGATAAATACCCGGCGTAAAAATCAGGTTCCTGCCAAGTTTCAATGCAGCGTTGAGGCTGGCGGCCGTGTCTCTTTCAGCGTGCGCTATATAAAATCGGGCGATTGGAATCGGCGTTCCTGAGTCCACTCCACCCGCCCAATCAATTCCACGGGAACCGTTCGTCTTCAGATCCGGAACCATCACGAAAAAATTTCCGGCCCCATCAATGAATAGATACGGCTTCTCCCTGATGACGGGTGTTTCCTGGACCACAGTGTAGGGAGCGTCCGGCCATGTTCCGGTCGGAGGATGGAGGTCACCCACAAAAACCATGTTCCAGGCCCCGCCCCTCCAATGGCCCCATTCAGCGTTGCGCGAGAGCCACTGCTGTTGGGAGCCTGAATCAATACGTCCATCAATCCTGGAATCCGCGATGAAACCGCCGCTCGACCATCCTCCATCCCACAGATCCAAATTGCCCTTCACATGCACCCGCCGCAAAGCGGTGCCCTGTGAAACCGCCCACACATCCGTCTTTCCTTCCCGCGTTGGCGTCACCGAAAGATTTTCAACGCACCGCCAGAAGTTGCACGTGGCATTCCCTCCCATCCATTCCGCGGTGGATCGGACAGCGCCGGTGATGGACACGCTGTCCGGCGATTGTCCCAGCCCGAGAATTTCTGTGTAAAAACCGACACGAACGTCCAGGTCATAATTACCCGGCTTGAAAAGGCAGGCGTAGCGCTCCGGACCGAACTGGTTTGCCTCCTGTTGGGCGAATATCGTGTCCAGCCGATCCTGGATATTGGTCATGGAAGGATCAAATATCAAAACATTCGGGCCAAAATCAGGCGCAGCGTCGGCTGTCAGGGCCGCCACAACAATTGCCAGCGGCAGGAGAATTAAAAATTTCATTTTTTGCGGCACCTGAATCAATGGAATAAATATGCCCGACGTGAAAGAAAAGGCCAGACTTTCAGGAAGGAATCCTTGCCCGGTCGCCAATTTTGCCACTAAACCGACTTGCCAGGACAGTGTGGAGAAATTAAATTACAACCATGAGCAGAGCGGAAATCATTTCTGAAATCCCGAAATTGTCGCACGCTGACCGTCGGGAAATTGTGCGCCGCATTTTTGAGGCCGAAGAGGACGCGGCAACGCTCGCCGATTGCGATCAACGGGCGCTGGAGCGGTTCCAAATGTTCGATGCCATGGAAGCCGAGGATGAAAAGAACGCTGCCCGGTGAAATCTGGCGCGTGGATTTCGGCCTCGCGGCCAAAGTCCGGCCCGCGCTCGTCTTGAGCGATTATCCCCGTGATGAAGAACTGGCTCTGCTCGTCGTCATTCCGCACACGACCGCCGTGCGGGGCAATCGTTGGGAAATGGCCATTCCCAAACCGTTTCTGATATCCGGCGTCTTTCATCTCCAACAAATCCAGCCGATTTCACTGGCGCGATTTGACGTCCGGCTCGGTGTCCTCACGCCGGAAGAATTCGACAAAGTGAAAGAAACCTTGATTCGGCTGTTAAATTTACAGGCATAGCGGGTATGTCTGCGCCAGCGGCTTTGAATTGATGGCGCACGGGCGAAGGCCGATTTCCCACCACGCGCCTTTGGGTTTGGCCAGGAAGCCGCCCTGACTGCGGCGATGCGCGCGGCTATCGCGCGCATAATCCAATCTTTCAGATTTTTCTTTTCATCCTGGCTTCCTTAAGGCAGGCTACCCGGCAGAGACTAGAACTTAAACGCGAAACTCCTATGCCGGAAAAACCCACAGGTTTAAAGAAGCTTTCTGACAAGAACACGAAACAGGAAATGCTCGAGGCCTACCAGACCCTCGTGAAGCAACTTGAAGCAAAACGCGACGCCGAACTTGCGCCCGAACGCCGGCTCGAAGAGAAAGAGGTGGAGGAAGCCACCCGGGTGGCCGCCGCTGTGGCGCCCGAGGGCATTGACCGCGAGTTGGGCGTCCTCAAGGCGGAGATCGGCAAAATGTTGGCTGACATTTCGGACCGCCTCGCTGTGGAATCATCAAAATTCCGCAGCGTTCAGAAAGCCGTGGAAAGCAAGGAACGCGAAATTAAAGAGCTTTACGGAATCGAAAGGGCTGCCGTCAGCCTGGCGGCCTTGATTGATGCCCAAAGCCAAAGACGCGCCGAATTCGAAACCCAAATTGCCTCCGAAAAGGAGGACCTGGAAAATGAAATCCGAACCAAGCGGGCCGTTTGGGAGGAAGAAAGAAAAGCTCACGACGCCGAAGTCAAGGAGCGTGACGCTGCCGAGAAAAAGGTCCAGGATCGCGCCCGCGAGGATTTCAACTATGCCTTTAAACGCGAGCAGCAGGCAATCAAGGACAAACTCAACGATGAAAAGGCCGCGTTGGAGAAAGAAATTCAATTCAAGCGCGAAACCGCCGAAAAAGACCTTGCCGGGCGGGAACAATCCATTTCCGAAAAGGAACGCGAATTGGCCGGGCTTCAAGCCAGAACCGCCGCCTTTCCAAAGGAGTTGGAAACCGCCGTCAATCAGGCCGTTAAAGAAGCCACCGACCGGTTGAAATTAGAGGCCAAAAGCCGCGAAGACCTCGCGCACAAGCAATTCGAAGGCGAGCGCAACGTCCTGAGCGCCAGAAATGAAAGTCTTGAAAGGGCCAACAAGGATTTGCTGGCTGCCAATTCCAAGCTCACCCAACAACTCGAGGCGGCTTACCAGAAAGTCCAGGACATTGCCGAAAAAACCGTTGAGGGCAGCTCGCAAGCGAGGTCGTTGGCAGAGTTGCAGAAGCTCCTCATCGAGCAGGGCCGCAAAAGCCGCGAAGAAAAGACTTGAGCCGCATTTCGGCTGAATGACGTTAATCCAGTCGCAGCCCGGAACATCGTCTCCTTCTTTGGGAAATTTCAACTTCCAAAGTGTCGCGTAGATGCTCATGGCGGATTAACTATAGCAGTTCCAAAAAAACTGTGGCCGCGTCATTTCCTTCTGGTTCGCTTTGACTGCAACAAACGGCGCTTGGTCAAAGTGTTCGTCTCGAATTTCGATTCCCCGGCCTTCTTCGGCTTCCTCAAAGCCGGTCCAAACGTTTTCAGGAGCTTCGGGATGGACCATCCCCGTGACCGCCGTCGTTTCATTGGCGGCCAAAGCGGAGGGTTATGCGATTTGAAAAAATACTTGGCGCTTGCAAACCGGTGAACGCAAACCTAAATTGTGGCCATGAGTCAGCAATGGATGCTGTATTTTCAATATTCAAAGCCACGATAGCTCAGCGGTAGAGCAACGGTTTTGTAATTCTAAATAGGGTTTTAGCTATGATTTGCTTCTCTTAATTATGCTTGCAAATAAAGGTTTTTTGCATTTTTGGCTTTGGCTATGGTTATACCGTTTTGGCTATAAAAATGGCAACCCGTATACAAAAGCGATATACAATTCCCGAACAAAAAGCGGTCACGAAAACCGTAGCGATTGCCTGCCTCGTTTCTATTAGCAGGCAATCGTGATGCGCCGCGCGGCGCAAGAGCGCAGAAGCAAACTGATTTGGCCATTGATAACCGAAAGCAGAAATTTGCCTGAAAGTTTCGGCCAATCTTCCGACGAAGCCAACGCTGCCAACCCTCAAAAGCAAAAAAAGCCGCTTCACATTCGGAGACACCGAAGAAAAACTCTTCCAATTGCTGTTAAACGCATTTGCAGGGTGTCGTGAATGGCGAGTCAATTTGTCCGAGCTATTTTTCGTAGTGTCCTTGACGATACGCAGCGAGCCATATAATGGAATGGCGCTTCACGCGGCGAGACATTTAACCTTGATTGTAGTAGCGGCAAATTCGCAAAGCAAAATTTTGACTTTTGGATTCAAGAGGTGCAAAATGGTGAGTAGCGAGATAAACATTTTGATATCGAGAGCAGACTCATGAACTGCAAATTCCTTATTGGCTTCATGCTTGTTTTAAGCGGTGCGACTCTTGCGTCATTCGCTGCGGACCCAACAAATTTCAGCGAGGAGCAAGTTGACGCAATTTGGCCGGAGTTGTGGGAGTCCGGCTCGCCGGACGCAAAAATACCTGCAGTTGATTCGCTTTCCGAAGCCCAGGTCATTAGTGAAATGACTGGCAACTGGAGCGGGTGGATGGGACCGGACAAGTTGCTCATTTTTTTGGGAACCAACCGACAGGTTTCAGTGAGCGGAATCAAAGATGGGAAAGGATGGGAAAAACACGGCGAATGGAAGGTCATTTCAAACAAATTGGTATTGTTCCTGCCGGAAGATGAATTCCCAGTGTTTATTTTCCGCACAGAAGGCAAAACCTGGATTTTCAATCCGTCTGCCAAAGCCCTGATGTCGCAAATGCAGCGACCTACACGTCCGGTGCCCCCATCGGCAAACGACGTTCGACAACCGCGATCAGTCCTTGCGGTGAATGGTAAAATTTCCAAAGAGCAGGTGTTGAACATCTTGCGAACCATGGATGATGGACTGGCTAACAAAGATGCTTCCGCAATTGTCACCAATTTTGCGAACAACGCCGTTATCACAGCCACGATTGTGGAAGGGCAGCGAATGGATACATCAAAAGACGACCCAGACAGCTACCGCCTCGGGTTGGAGGCTGGATTTAAGCACTTTGATAACATCAAACTCCAACGCAAAGACATTTTGGTTCAGATTGCACCCAATGGCCGGAAAGCCACGAGCATGTCAACCGTTATTGAAAGCTTTGACGATACGGGAAATCCAGAGCAAGATACCACAAGGGAGTCAGCCACATTTGAGATTATTGACGGGAAAATCGTCATTACCCAAATGGATTCAAACGGAGTGGTTAAATGAACCTTAGACTCCTTTTTTGTCTCACGCTCGTATTGAGCGGTCATTGCCCGGCGGCCATTGTGTATCCCAAAGCCCCAGACGGCGGAAGGCAGATCGTAGTTAATAACCTTGACCCTCAATTCCTCGGAGTCTCAAGCACCGGGGATTTGACCATCGCCGCCCCATACCAAAACTATTATGTTGACTTGACGAATCTGGCTTCCGGGCAATTGCTCTCTGTGGCGCGGGTTGCTCATTGGATGTATCCTCTCCTCAGCGGAACCAATGCCGCCGGGGCGGCGGAACTGGCCGCCGATGAAAAGACCGGAAAGACTTTGGAATTTGTAGGGCTTGACAAAGCCAATTTTTCCAACGAAACGATGGAGGCGCTGCAAAAAGCGGAACAGTTGCCACAAGTCCAAAAGCAGGATTACGAACTTCGCCGTTTGGATTGCCCGTCCATCCTTTTCGTCGCGGTCTGGCTTCATGGGAAATCAGACGACATCATCATTCCTTTGTCTCCCACTTTTGGCAGATGGCAAGCCTATCAATCCTATTCGGAGAGCGAAATGCTCAAGCTTTTGGAGCCGGAGGCAAAAAGGAAACTGAAAAATCCCGGATTTGATTAAGAGAACGATAAAACCGAAAGCCATTTTTTGCCCCGCGTTCGTTTCTCTTCGGCGCTGAAAACCGGATTTCGTTGACAACATTGCTGCCGATTTTTGTCGTCTCGACACTGCCGCGCGTGTTGTCGTTGCGCTCGTTTTGGGCGGCGGTTGGTTTAGCTGTTCGACGGCTCGATGAGTAAAAATCGTCACAATATCTCGCCATTATCTGTAGCATTTATGATTTCGGTGGCGCATATTTCGAGATTCGGCTAATGGTGTTTAGGGGGATTTTGTCCTTCATCGCTTTTCTCACGACATTGGCGGCTTCCAATGTCGCATAACTGAAAACGGGAGTTTTGACGGAACACTTGTTTATTGGCAATGCCTCATGGTTGGTGTAGATTTGCAACATGGTGAACAACAATCTGCTTTCACGAATCACGGTGGACCCGAACATTTGTCACGGGAAGCCCTGTATTCGCGGTTTGCGTTATCCGGTTGAGTTTCTGCTCGTATTATTAAGCAGCGGGATGACCGCCGAACAGATTCTGGCGGATTATCCCGACTTGGAGGCCGATGATTTGCGCGCCGCCTGCGCCTACGGAGCGCGGCTTACCCGCATTAACCGCGTGGAACCCGTGGCGGCATGAAATTTATGACCTATAATCCTTGAAAACAGTGAAAAAGAACGTTGAAAAGAAAACTTCCGGCACGCTCATCGTGGAGAAATATCGTCCTCGCCTAAACAAACTCACGCCGGCGGAACGCCAGCAATTGCGGGACCGCGCCATGCAGATCGCCTCCGGCCATGAATCCGAAAACACCCCGCCGTTCAAGGTTTGACTGTCATCGCCAGCGCGAGCCCAGTGATTTTGTCGCGCATCGAACGTGAAAAATTCCTGAACGCCGAGTTTTTTGGCCAATGTGACATGCAGCACGTCAAGGCTTCGGCAACCAGTGACAGGAGAGTGCAGAGCGGCCCATTGTGCCGCCCCGCGATAAACCGGCGTCCAATTCACAGGTTGAGGAAATAACCGGCCGCTCCGCAAATCCCGCTCCACGTCTGACCACGCCGCACTGACTTGCGCTCGCGAAAGAATGCGCCGAAAAACTCCCAGGGCGAGCGCGTTCCTCATTTCCAGACAATGCAACCCTGTGAATGGCAATGGGCCAGTGGCCGCGTGAATGACGGCTTGGGCATTCACGCTGTTGGAATCGTTTACGTAATACGAGATAAGCAGGCTGCTGTCCGGTAAAGACGCATGCGGCGTCAATAGCGCTCTTCTTCCGCGCCAACAGCACCAGATTGGGCAAAACCTTGTCGCGAAAAATTCGCCGACGCCGGGCCGCCGCATCAGGCCACCGAACCCGGCGATGCCGTTGGACAACCGGTTCTGCCGTTTCCAGGTCGTGAACAAAGTCGAAGATTTTCCGGCGCTCCCGCGGTGGGAGTGCCTCAACTTGTTCCAATACGTCATGCGGCTCATCGCCAAAACAATAACACAGGCCGGGCGTTCAGGGTAAGTTTTTGGCTCGATTGGCTCTTTTCCGGCTCATCCCGGCTCATTCCTGTCTCTCAAACAACCGGGGCCCGGGGACGTCGCCAGTGATGAGGTTCAATGTTTATCGCCCGAACGAGGCGCTCAGAAGGTCTGCCAACCCTGCAACTTGGGGAAAAATTTTGCCAAAGATAGTTCAAAAATCCACACCACGAATTTGGGATTTTGGCCACGGGTGGTGAACCCTGCGAAATAACGAACAAGGCCGGTCAATGGCTGCCCTTTTGAGATTGACGGCGGTGGCAAATAGCGGTCGAATTTGAAACACATTCAAAAATAGTATGAAAAACTGGATACAATTGTTGAGGACGGAGATTCAATTGTAACAGCACATTTCCCAATATCACGGGTGAGTTTGGTAAGAGAGGCAGAGGATAATCTAAAAATTCAATTGGATAAAGGATCAATAAGTGTCAAAGGCGTCGGCGTAGAGAAGTTGGTGAAAAAACTTTCTCGGGAAGTCCGCCGGTGCTAAAGAGCGGCATTGAGGAATTAAATCTGTAACGTTTGACCGTGAAATCAA
>CAVWKA010000022.1:0-92653 GCA_963755515.1 uncultured Verrucomicrobiae bacterium
CGCCGTTGAACGGGCCGATGGTGTCGGTGCCGTTCAAATAACGTGGCTCGATCAGATTAGCGATCAATTCACTTATGACCAGCGGATTTGGAATGTAGCCGGTGATGTTCAGTGCGAATTGATTGCGCAGGTCAGTGACCGCGGTAATCGCTCCTCCCGAAGTGGTCACATACATAAGCAACTGCGCGTCGTAGGGCATCGACGGTTGAGTCGCGTCGGTCGTGTCGATTAGATAGTGCGTCCCTGTCACCCGGGTAAAATTCGGCAGGCCCGCATTGTTGCCCGAGGTGTTCTCGTCCATTGCTACCCAGGTATGCGAACTGTCCGAAAAGGTGATGGACGACGTGAATCCTATGGTGCCGTTATTGGGGTCAGCGGCCCTGTACCCTGCGTTGTAACCGAGGCAAGACCCCGGCGTCATCGTGAGTCCTGCTGCGGTGGTCCCTAGACAGGCCGAACCATTCTGGCCGGTATAGACGAAATTCAGAAAGCCGTGCTCTACGTCGCGTCCAGCCTGCTCCGCATTGGCGTAGTTGTAGAGTTGCGAGGGATAGGCCGCGCCGCCGTAATTTGGACCCGTAGGATTGAGGTTGTTGACGTTGCAGACCAGATTGGCGGTCGGAACACACGTCAGCGGTGGCAGCGGCGTCGGGGTGGCCGTCGTAGTGGCAGTGGCCGTCGCTGTTGGAGTCGATGTCGCAGTGGGGTCGCCAAAGGCAGTCGCGCCCCAACACAGCAAGAGCGATATCATCAGTGCCAACCGCCTCATTTAATACCCCTGCGCTAGAAAATTCTCGTATGCCGTCGTGATCGTGTCGAGGTCTACCGGCCCCTGCCATCCCATCCTGCGAATGACCAAGCGTAAGTCCTCGGGTCCGCGATCGTTGCGGATGGCGCGCTGAATCTTGTCCTCGAACTTCGTCTCTTCCTGATTCGCAACGTTCCGCCAGAAACCCGCCTGCTGGAGGTCGCCCAGCCGTACTGCCCGCCCCATTGCATTGTTGGCCAAGTCGCATTTGGCCCCCGTCCTCACGATGTCAGGATCTATGGTCGGTGGCAGGTAGTCTCCGAAATTGAGCAATGGTGGCGTCTGCCAGTAGGTGTAATGCAATGTGACTGAATTGCTCGGATAAGGATAAATCTCAACCTGTTTCGGCATGCCGGTCATATTCAGGTTGCTGTTGAGTTCCGCGACATATTGCGGGTAGCTCGATATCAGGAACCTGCTCGGCACCATGCGATTAAGCTGATCTTCGCTGACAATCTTGAGTGGACGGAAAACGTAGTCGCACATGAACACACCGAGTTGCCGTGCGCTCGAGTCGAGTTGCTGATATCGCGGCAGGATATAGTAGGTGATATTCGGCTGGGTGAGCTGGTTGGTCCCGACGAGGTAGCTGTTGTCGTAAGCAAATGGAGTTTCCAATTCCAGCGTGCCGGTTGCATCATCCGCCGAGGCGATACGATACCAGGTGATGCCGATTTGCGGGCGAAAGAAGAGTCCGGTGAAACCTTCCGGCCATTTGTAGAACGGGTTGGTGCGACACGCATTAAGCGCCGTCGCATCGAGGGTTATGAGCGGAGTGTCGAGGGTAAGAGTTATCGTGCCCGCTTGAACAGGGGCAGGAATGTAGAGTTCGCCATACTGGCGAAGGTGGCGCATTTTGGCCCGCGCGCAAAGCTCCTGATAGCGTTGAGCGGCAAACTGAGTCCCAAGCTCATAGCCAGAATCGAGGCCGAGCTGAGCAACAGCCTGTCGAGCCACTGAGTTGATCGTTTCGGCCACAAGCTACTTCTTGCCCTTCTTCTTGGTCTTGCGCCCGAAGCCGCCCTTGGCGCCGCTGCCGCCAGTAGTCGCAAAAGCTTGCTTCATCCCGAAGCCTTTCTTCTTTTTCACGATAGCGCCCTCGACACGCGGGTGTTGATGCCCTTTTTCTTGGCCTTCATGCGTGCGGCCTTATTCTTGGCCTGCCCCGATTCCTTCATCGCAATCGCGATGGCCTGTTTGCGCTTGGTCACCACCGGTCCCTTCTTTGAGCCGCTATGCAGCTTGCCCTGTCCCCATTCGTGGAACACCTTGTCAGCCTTGGCCTTCTTGCCGGCTTTGCTCTTAGGCTTCTTCATTGGCCGGGTATCCTGCCGCCCTTGCCCGCGTTCTCCGGCTTGTTGCGCGTCTCCATCCCGCCATAACCGCGCTTTTGCACGCCGTAGGAAATCTTCTGCTCCGCGGCACTGCGCTTGCCCCGCTGGGGTTCGTTCTTAACCGTGATTCTGCCGCCGCGTCTCATTACGGCTTCGCTGCCGCTGCTCCGCGGCGCACCGGAGTGACTGCCGCAGTCGAGGGTCGCGGCCGCTGCATTGAGCTGCGAAACCACAGCCTCGAGGCCGTGCGCCGCAGCTCCATTGCGTCGCGCCGCTCTGCAGGTTCTGAATCACGCGCGATCGCCGCTGCTGACCGCGGACTCGGCGAGTGCCGCCTGCAATTCCGCACGCCTTGGTGAGATCGCTGATGCACGCCATTTCCTTATACTCCTTGGTAACGAGCGTTTTAAGTAACCCTCGATTCTGTCGAGTTGTCGATTCCGCCACACATCTAGCTCGTCGCTGCGATGCCGTAGGTGCTGGCCGCGCTACCAGGATTGTCGCCGAACACCACACCCGAAGCGGTGGTCTGAAACTTGGTGAACGATACCGAGGCTCCACCGCTCAGGCAGTTGTGCAGCATCACCACTCCATCGGGAGCGGCATTCACCGACATCGCCTGCGCGTAAATGCTGTCGCTGCCATGCGAAGTGCCGGGGTTGATGAACATGCAGTTGCGGAACACCACGAAGTCCTGAATCCCGCCGGCGCCGATTTTCACCAAGAGGCCGGTTGAAACCGTTGCCGCGCCGGCGATAGTGCAGTCCTCGAACCAGTTACGCGGCGTGTGCGCCGTGAGTTCGATTTCGCTATTGCCGGACCCTCCGCGCGGAACCGTGGTCAGACCGATGTAGCAATGACGGAAGGTGTTTTCTCCGCCTCCGCCAGTCCCATTTCCGGTGATCACCAGCGACCGGCACGAATTATCTGCCGCCGAGGTGGCGTTGCCGCCACCTGAAATCTGGCAGTTCTCGAATACGTTGTAATCGCCCGTCACCAGCAGACAGACCGCTGCTTCGGTCGCGTGCGCTCCCCCATTAAAAAACTCCACGTTCGAGAAATAGCAGCCATTTCCGCTGACCGTGATGAGCGGCGTGAACAGGTTGGTCGAGACGCCGTTGCTGATGTGCGCACGAGAACCGCTCGATCCGGGTGCCGCGAGCCCGACCAGATGGGTCAGATTCTTGTTCCAAAGTAGTCCGGTGCTGCCCGAAGCTGGTGACCAGCTATTGCCGGTGGAGAAATTGACCGAGCTGTTGCCGCCCAGCACATAGATAATTTCGTTGCGCCCGCCAGTACAGCGATAGAATGCGGTGTCGAGGTTCTTGAGCGGACGGCCGGACGTCAGGCCGGAGTAGCTGTCGCTGCCACTGGTGGCGCTGACGAACTGCACCCCGGCGTAGCCGTTTACCTGCCCGACGGCGCTAGGGAAGCTGCCATTCGGTACGACGATACTGGCATTCGGTCCTACCAGCAGCGGCGTTGAAACACCGTTGGGAAAATGCGTTAGACCCATTTGGAACAGCCTCCTTAGCTGCCGACCGGATTCTCACCGGCCCTTACCCTCTCTAGGTACTCCACTGCTTTACGCAGGATCTCACAGTTCTCGCGAAAATGCCCTATTCCTAAATTGCACCGATGGCACAATATGCCTCGGTATTTGTTCGTCTCATGATCGTGGTCAATCGACATACGCGAATGACCCCTGTTACTCTCATCAGCCCGCGTCGCGCCACAAATTTCGCAAGGTCCATTCTGTAGGCGCTCCCAAATTCCTTCCAGTTGTTCTGGCGAGAGATAGGCTCGATGCTTATTCCGAGCATTGGTCTTATGCCAATGTTCCTTATCAGCATGGTAGCGCTCGCGCTTCCGTTCATTGTCCCATTCGCGATGCTCTTTGAACCACCTAGCGTTCTTTTCCTGCCAAGGAATCTTATTGGCCTCGTACCGCCGCTTCGAGCGGGAGCGCTCGTAGTCGGGGTTCGCTTGATGCCACGCAGATAATTTCGCTTTGTGCTCAGCATAGAGAACGGGGTCGGCCTTGATTTGCTCCCATTTCTTCCGATTGTATTCTTGCCGTTTCGCTTTAGCCTCTTCGTATGTTTGTGCCATACGAAGAACATACACTTGGTGACTGCCTCAGTCAATCGCCAATAACCTAGAATCCCAAGGTTGAACCGAAAATAAATCTCCAATCGCCCACCCTCGTGGCGAACCTTTGATAGACGGTGTTGTCGGCCGCCTCGATGAATGGATCGTCGAAGGAGCGGCTGCGCGGCCGGTCGCGCCACATGAACTGCCAATCGCATTGGTCGAAAGGCGCGAGGCCGAAGGTATCCTGAGTCCGGGTCAGGTAGCGCGACACGCCCCAACTCAATTCGTCGTTGAGGATCGCGTTCATGTCGTTGTCGCCGGTCTGCGGCTTGCCGCTGGAACCCAGCAACTCGCGGGCGAGGTAACGATTGGCCTGGTTGATGAGAATCCGGCTCATCGCCACGTCCTGCGGCCGGCTGCGCTCGTTATTCAGGCTGTCGAAGTTGATCTGCATCGTCTGGAGCAGGGTCTGACTCAGAGCGATGTCGGGAGTCGGACGATTTACCTGCGTGGTGCCGTCGAGGTCAGGATGCGGATTCGCTGCGTTGGTACAGAGCGGTACGTTGTCGTAACCAGTGTTGGTCGAGAAGGCGAGATTGGGCATCGCGAACGCCTGTACTTCCTGGCGCCACTTGTTCGATTTGCCCATGTCGCCCCACATCTCGCCCATCACGCCGTATTTGTCGTCACGCCACATTTCCCAAGTGACCGAGAAAATCTGACCATAAGGGGTGGCGGTGACTTGAAACGACGAGCCGATGATTGGCAGGTCGGGGGTGAACTGCTGGCCTTCCGGCTTGACGTACTGCTGGCCCATTCCCGAAATCTTCTCGGAGATATGCGGGTTGGTGTCCATGTCCATCTGCGGGAACCACTCGGGCCACAGACGGCGGAAGTCCTTGCCCGTGTTGACGAGGAAGAGCTGAAATTTCGTGCTTAAGAGGTCCGCAAAGGCACTGGTTACGGCAGGCATTTATAATCTCCTTAGATGAGCAGCGTCTGCGCCCGCAGAATCTGGACGCGCACACGACCATTGATTGTTGCGGCCGGGTCGATGAGGCCGACGATGATAAAACTCGCGGTGCCGGTGGTGCAGAGATACCAGAGGCCCGACGCTGCATCTTTCTGGAGACCGATGCCGCCCCACACCGCAGTCTGCGCGACTGAGCCGGTGCCGGGGGCATTGGTCGCAACCAAGGTGCCGTCCACGGTGCCGGAAAAGGTCGCGGTTGGGATTGCGGGAATGAAGGGAGCCGGCGCCCCAGTAACGCCAGTGGCCGGACCACTCGCGAAGCCGATGATGGTTCCCGCGTAGCCGCCAGTGCCTGTGGTCGCCTCGGCGAGTGAGCCGCTGGAATTAACCAGCGGGGCGCCGACTTTCCACGTCTGACCGGACGCCTCTATGCCCCACTGTTCGACGTTCTGCCAGTTGCCGAGACCTACGTCGCCATGGATAGGCTGAATTGTTTGCTGACAAAGTTACATCCTCCGTTCAAAGCCGGGCTGCATGATTCGTCCACCGGGGCCGCGCATGCTGCCTCGGCGCAAATCGCCTTCGCTTACCTGAGTGGTCGCCACAATCGGGCTCCGCTCCGCCGCCGAAATGCGGGTGGTCACGAAATGATCGTTAGCGTCCGCGATGTTGTGCATCGTATTTTGCAAACCGTTGCGGCCGAGCTTTTCCTGCGCATAGACCACCGAGCGATCCTCAACCGCGCCTTGGCGGTCGAAATTCATGCGGTCCTCTTCGAGCATCTCCTGGTAGTCGTCCTCGCGAATCTTGGCGAGGTAGACATCGCCGACGCCGCGGCCCGTAGTCCCCGCCATTCCAGCGCCACTCTCGTATTCCTTGGCCGCCGGATCGTTGCCCTGCACCGTCTCGTAGCCGAAACTCTCGGCGTCTGCGTGCTGCTTGCTGACGTTGGTTTTGGCGTTGGGCCCGAAGAACTGACCGTGAGTCAGCCATGCATAACGAAACCCAGGCTGCGTGCCCTTAATGGGGATGCCGCTGGCACGTTCGCGCCGGCGCAGGTGGCGGCGTATCTCCGGCTCCTCGCGCGTCAGCTTAGCCGCGTCTATGGCCTCGATCCCCGCTTCTTCCTTGCGTTTCTCCATGCGCTCCTCGAGCGCATCAGCGTTGATGGCGCGCTGCTCGTCACGCAGAGCACCGGCAGGTAAGGCGGTCGCATCGGCTGCCTGTTGGCGTTCGAGCGCGGCACGAGCCTTGCCCTCTTTGATCTTCTGAAGATGTTCGGGACTGAGCCGTTCGCCTTTTTTTGCCATTAGACCCAGTGCCCCTCACCTTTGGATTTGTTGTCCCAGACCCAATCGCGGTCGAGGCCCATGCCCCCCATACCACCAGTTTCTTCGTCAACAGCTTCGAGTTCTTTGCGAGTCTTGAGAAAGCCCTTGAGGCCGTCGAAACCCATTATCGAGAGTTCCGCCTCATCGGTGCGTCCGCGTAGCGCATTGCGCTTGGGGCGAAACTCGGCGTCCCAATTACCCACCAGAGCATCCTTGAGCGAGGTGGGCTCGGCGGCCTCGGGCGCCGCGCCGCGCCGTCCCTCGGGAAGCAACGGCTCCTCGGGCTCGCGCGCTTTGCGCAGTGTCTCCTCACGGAGTTCGCTCTGAAGTTCCTCGTAGTGATCGCCGATGGCGATTTTGTGCGCGCTCTCGAACATGTCGAGGGTGGGCACCTGTCCGGTGCTGGCGCAGAACTCATCGACGCGCTTGTCGATTTCCGCTTTGAAGCGTTTGTAGTGAGGAAAGCGTTCGGCGGCTTGCTTGGCTAGAGAGCCGAGCGCCGCGCTGCCTGCGCTGCGGAAGGTGCCCATCTCGCGCTCGCGCACCGCCGCGTCGTACTGGTCGCGGAGACGCATGAGTCGAGCGCCCTCGGCTTTATTGCCACTGGATATCGCCTCAATGATCTCCTCTTCGGAGGGGCGAACGAGCTGGGTTTCGAGGCGCGGCGCAGCGACTGCGGGAGTAGCGGGCTTGAGCGATTCGGCAATGCGCGGTATCGCGGCAGACACCCCGGCGGTTACACCGGCGGTGATGCGGTCGATAGTCGCCTTCTCGGCGACTTCGCTTGCTTCGCGTGTAGCTTTTTGTTCGGGAGTTTCGTTATCCATGAATAGAGACCCATTTCGGGCCTCTCGTACGGGATTCCGATTAGAAATTACTTGTTGATGGAATGCTCTATAGCAAAAGACTCTCTCTCGTCAATACCTGTGCCATTGACGATGCTGCCATGCGGTGCCGTCTTTGAGACGCCACTTGCTTGCCTGGCGGCGAGTCGGCGGTATGCCAGCGCGCTTGCAGGCGTCTTGAAAGTCCTTATCGCTTTGGCTGAATTGGAGATTTGTCATCCTGTTTTACCCGTCCCATCCTACCGAGTTCATCCTGCAACTGCCGAATCAGCCGCGCTTCGCCCTTCAGGAGCAACCATTCCTCGTGCTCTGTTTCGAGGCGCAAGGCAGCCTTTTCGATATGCGACATCTGTTCATCGAGCCAGCCGATAGCCGAGGTTAGAACGCCGGTATCGTCTTGTAGCGCACGCTTCAGCCGGTCAGCTTTCACAACTCCCTCATGCAAATTCGACACTTACCGTACAACGGATAGCGATTGAAGGGACGTACTTCCCACCGAACGACTTTATGTAGGCAAGGCATCGTTCGATCGAAAAATACCCCCGTCGGAGTGTCGTAAATTTGCTTGTCGGGAATCATCTCTTCGGGTACGCCTTCTTCTATATATGCACGCAATCGTCGTAGGGAAGTCGCCAATGATTCGTCGGCTATCACTGCTGTGGTGCTCCGCCGTTCTGCTGCGGCCCCATCATGCCGTTCATCATGCCGTTAATCTGCCCCGGCACCTGCTCCATTCCTAGCTGGGCCATCACCGGCTGGATTTCGTCGAGGTCCACAGTCAGCTTCTCGATTTCCTGCAACTGATCGTAGGTCTTGAGAATCTTGTGCATAAGTTTGTTCAGCATATCGCCTGCCTGCTGCGCAACCTTATCGGCACCGGGGAACGGCGGATGCGCGATGATGCCCGCCAACTGCTGAATGGCCTGAAAATAGAGCGGGTAAATCTGCGACGCGAGTTGAATGAGGCTCTGTCTATCGGCTTCTTTGTTGACACTGACACTGACGGCTGCCAACTGCACTTCGATATTTTCCGAGAGTGGCCGCTTGGCCTTGAATAATTCGACCACTAATCCGCCGCGCTCCTCGCCCAGAAGTTCCTTGATGAAGTTGACGACTATCTTCTGATTCGGGCCGCCGCGGACCTGTTCCTGTAGCCGGTAGAGACACTGCCGCGCGCCTTCCGCCAGCCCCTCGCGCATATTGTCGAATTGCGGCGTGAAGCGCGTGTTGGACTGCTGCGACATCATCGCCATGGTATTGGCCGGCGTGCGCGAGGTGTTACGGATGGGCTGGTTTAGAAGCTGAGTGCCGGTGCGCTCGCGATACATCGCCATCAACATCGTGAAGGCATTGATCGCCGCGGTGTTCACCGATCCCATATCCATCGCGTCTACATCGCCATTGGAAGTGTCCATGAACTTGCCGGGATAAATCTCGGTGGCTTCCTGCATTGCGGAGGCCGGGCCCTTGAACACCTTCATGTTGGCGATCATGGCATTCCAGACGTGGTTGTTCCAAAGCTCGGTCGCCATCCGCTCGAACTGCTCAGACATTTCCATCACGCCAATTCCATAGGGCAGATGGAGCCGATCCTGATAGCACTCCAGAACGAAGGGGCGGCAGTCATAGCGGTTGTACATGACCTTCAAGATGTTGCCCGAGGTCATGTTCCAGATTACTTCGAGGTCGGATTCGATGCCGTCGCCGTCGAGATCGAAATAACAGAAAGTGTCCCCAATCGCGACTTCCTCGAACTTCTCGCCCGCCTGCGAGGCCAGGCCTGCGGTACGCATGCGCGTCTGCCGAGTCGAGCTATTAGCATCCGCCGAAACCGCATCGTCGATGGTCCAGTTGTTGAGCCTCGCCTTAAGGTTGAGTTGCTTTTTCGAGAGCCACATCCGCATGGTGGCAAATTGAGCCGACTGCACATCCTTGGTCGCATTCGCGGGGATGATGAAATCCTCGATCGGCAGGCAGTACATCTTCGGGCCGAAACTGGTTACTTCACGGATATCGGTCTTGCGGACGGTCTTGGTGAAAGGAACGTAAAGGACGAAGGTGCCGAGCTGCACGTCGCTCAGAATGCCTTGAGTCGCAGCAGGCCGAAAGTTCCATGCCTTGCTGCGAATCTCGATGTCCACGAGGTCTTGCAGAGCCTCGGCGTGCTTCTCCCATTCTTCTTTGGTCGGGCGCACCAGCAAGGTCGGTTGAGCCTGAAAGATGAGATTGTTCGCTTGCGCCGAGACCGCATCGCAGCCCATAGCGCCGATGGTCACTTCGATAACCGGAGCCTCTTTGAAAGGCGTCCAGCGCGGATCTGCGGGCGACTGCCCTTGATATGAAGTGATCGCGCGCTGCCAGGTTTTCTCAACGCCGAAACGCTGGTCGAGCGCATCGCGATGAGCGGGCATAATAAAGTTTTGCAGCCGCATCCGCTGGTCGGCGGTGAGTTTGAGTCGAGCGCCCTCCCCTACGGCTATCGTGCGCATCAGGACCCAGCGAGAAACATCGTGACGTTGGCGGTTACACCGTCGGTCAGCGCCGGATTATTGATCTTGAGATTAGTTGCCGGTGTTCCCTGCTCGAGCTGCGTTCCGGCGAGAAGCATTCCGCATCCGGCCTGAATCGGGAATCCGGTGGTGCCGTCGTCATTGAGTATGACGTTGATGAGTTGATCTGTCGCGATGTAGATGAAGCCCAGATTGGGCATGATTGCCTGCACAATCGAGTGGAAGGTACTGGAATCGTTATCGGGAGCAAAGGCTTGTTTGATGACGCCGGAGACTTCGTTGAAGATGAAGCGCAAAACGGTGGGCATGTCCGGCAGCGCCGAACCATCCTGTTCGAGAGTCAGTACGGCGCGAATCTCGCTCATCTTGCCCTAGATGTAGACCAGCAATTCTCCGCTGTCGAATTGGGTGATGATCGCGCCGATTGGCCCCGACTCATCCTTGCTGCGCTTCCATTCCTGCGGAGGCTGATAATCAGCGCCGCTAGCAACGAACAGAACGTAATCGTTGCCTGCGTTGTCTTGAATGATCACCTTGTCGCCGGCCGACGCCGACACGCTGGTCCATACCAGACGCTTCGGAAGGAACGGCTTGCTGCGATTGGGTTCGGTTGCGCCCGGCCATAAGTTGAACGGTAGGGTGTAGCCCGCAGCGGCAGAGCTGGCATAGCTGATCACCCACGCATTCGCATTGTAAACAGCGGTGACGCCAGCGGCCATTTAGAACTTTGGTGCCGCCGGTTTCTTACTGTTTCGCTGCATGCCAGTCTCAGAACCGAAGCCCTTTTTCTCGTAGCCCTTGGTTCCGGCGTCGGTCTTGCCGGGGCCGCGCGAGCTGCCGTACTTTTCCTGACTGCGGACCCGATCCGTTTCGATGCTGGAGTTGCTTCCGCGGGGCATAGTTTTGAACCTCGTTGCGAATAAGGCATATTCTCGCACAGAGGATTTGTCAAATGAAGCCTGTCGAAGACGTCGTCGCCTGCGTAGTCGATTTTGGTACGTTTCTTTCCGTCGCTGAGAAGCTGGCCGAGACGATGGCGACGGTTTATTACCATTCGCCGTTCCAAGTCGAATATCTCGACGTGCGTGATTGCGTGCTTGGCGAGGGACTCGACAAGGTAAAGCGCCTCGACGAAATCTTCGACAAACTCGATGAAATCGACCTGTTCATCTTTCCCGATATCGGCTTTGGCGACCTTCAGCGTTACCTCTGCTCCATCGGCAAGAAGGTGTGGGGCAACATGGGCGCTACCGACCTCGAACTCTACCGTGCGGACTTTCTCGACCTGCTCAAAGAACTCGAACTTCCCACCATCCATTCGGAGAAGATTATAGGGCTCTCGAAACTCGCCGATTATCTCAAAAAGCATCCGAATGTGTGGGTCAAGGTGGACCGTTATCGCGGCAACATGGAAACGTGGCAGAACTCCAGTTGGCCGCAGACGGAGCGCACACTGGAAAGCCTCGCAGTTATCTTCGGGCCGACCAAGGAGCACGTCACTTTCGTCTGCCAGGACGACATTAAATCGGACTTCGAGGTTGGTTACGACGGCTGGTGTGTGGATGGCAAATTTCCGCCTTTCTCGTTTCAGGGCTACGAGAAAAAGAACGAGTTGTACTTGGGCTCGGTGCTATCCAACAAGGAGTTGCCGGACGAAATCAAAGTGGTGAATGAGGCGATGGCGCCGATTCTCGCGAATTACGGGTATCGCAACTGGTGGGCGACTGAGATTCGCGTCGCAGACGGCATCCCCTACTTCATCGACCCAACGCCACGCATGCCAGGGCAGACCGGAGAACATCAACTGGAGAGCATCAAGAACTTCGCCGAAGTGATATGGCGTGGCGCAAATGGCGAGATCGTGACGCCGGAATTCAACTGGCAATTCGCCGCCGAGGCAACCCTTCACTACGACAGCGACACCATCGATCATGCGGTAGGCCAGGAATGGAAAACCCTCGACATCCCTAAAGCGGTGCTGCGCTGGGTTAAAATGTATCACTACTGCAAAATCGACGGACTCTATCACTTCATGGTGGAGGGCACCGATGAAGTTGGCGTGGTCATCGGCAAGGGCGATTCGGTTCAAGCCAGCATCAAGAATCTCGCCGAGCATCTGGAGTTGCTGAAGGGACAGCCGGTGCATGCGCGTACGGTGGGCTTCGCCAGCCTGATAGACTGCATCAAGGAAGCGGAGAAAGAAGGCATTCCGTTCGGGGGGAGAATTCCGCAACCGGAAGCTATCTACAAGGTGCTGGAAAAATGAACAAGGCGACCTGGATAATCATGTTCGGCGATTGCGATCCCGACGAGGACTTTGGAATGTACGTCGGTGACTAAGGAACGTTCGGTTGCGCTTCCATCCCGGTCAGTGTAGCACCCGCCACGCGCGAGAAAGTCCGCATTGTCTCCGGCGAAGGATTGAGCAGCATCTTCGAGTACAACTCGGTCGCCTGCGGGCTCATCCGCGCCATGATGTGCCCGCCCAACGCCGCCGTACCCAGCGCGGCGATCAATTGTGGCCAGCGTCGGGATGTGAATAGATGCTCCACGGCGAGCCGCCCATGACCGCGGTGAATAGCGCGAGTCGCGCCATCCATGGAGCACATGCCAACGACTGCACGCTCTGCCAGTTTGTTCCTCGTCTCTGGGTTCATCAAGGGCGCCCAGCATCTTCGACGCTTGGACCGGATCGGCCATCGGTGAGTCTTTCCGAACACGGTCTTAAGCACTGCGGCGCCGGCTTCGCTGTTGCCCCATTTGTCCTGAATCTTGCGCAGCGCCTTCATCTGGTTGACGGGACCGCCGGAAGCGCCTTTGGTTTCGTTGATGATGTTCTCGATGAAGTGCTGCCGTGAATTCGGGCAGCTTGCCCGCCTGCACGCGCCATCTCGGTGAACTGGACGGCGTTCTCAGGATTGGCGAGCGCCTTACCGAAGAGCGCATCTGCGGCTTGCTCGCCGAACTTCTCAGAACGCGGATCGAGAGCATGGACAGTTTCCGCGAAGCGCCCGTAGTCAGCGTCGATGCCTTTGATTTGTCCGATTTGCTCATGACAGGCGCCGAGTTTCTCTAACGTCGAATCATGAAGCTGATCGATGGCCTGTGACTGCATTTGCGCCGGCAGCCTTTTTTCGAGCGGCGTCGGATTGGATGGCATGTTCTCGCGTAACTCGGTCTTTAGATCGCGCAGAGATTGGACTTTAGACCTCGGCGTCGGTACTTCGTCAGTGGGCGCAACTGCGGTTTCCTCACGAAAGGAATCCTTTGGAGCGAGCTTGGTGGAGTCTTTAGCCTTGCTGAAAAATTCTTCTGCTTGCTTTCTTTGCGCGGGCGTCAGACTCGCAATATCTTCGGGGGACATCTTACCCGCTAGGGGATCGATGCCACCTGTCTCAAGTTCGACACCCTTGCTCTTGAGCCATTTGGCGAAAGACGGCGTTAGTTCGCGATCTCCCTGGTCGGACAATGCCACCATCTGTTTCGCTATCGGAGAGACATCCACAGGCTCATCGAGCATGTTGATATCGCCGTGCTTGTACGCAGCGTCGTAGCGAGTCGTAAAGTCCGCGCGCTTCGCATCGACTACGCCCTGAAAATGGTCCTTCAACCGCTGTCCGCGCTCGATGGATTCTTTCAGCGCCTGTTCCGCCGAGTCGGGGTTGCGCAGCAGTTCGTCGATCTGGGAATCGGGAACACCGTTCTTATGCCAGAAGTCGCGTGAGCGCACGGCAGCCTTGATTCCGGCTCCGGTGCGGAGTTCAGCGGGAAGCGCTTCTATCTCGGGTTTAACGGCCACGCGCGCCGCCTGAGAAGCGGCTTTCATCTGGCCCATGCCCTCGAACGCCATGTTGAGGCCGATGGACTTCGCTACTTCCATCGCGCTGGGTAGATTGGGGTCTTGTCCCACCGCTTTGGCAGCACCGTATTCCGCATAAGGAGCTGCGGCGCCGCTAATCGCAGAGCCTATCATTGCGCCTGGAATGCCGCCGCCTAGCGGGTCGATTGCCTCACCTATCGCAGCTCCAAGAGGCGCACCAGCACCAGCGGTTCCGATGCCAGCGGCAGCGGGAGTGATAGCCTTGGCGTAGCGTTTGAGCTTCTGACCACCCGACTCGAATACCGAGCCTGCGGGACCGCCCTTTCCTGCGGGAGAAATTGACGACGGATCTATTTCCGAATGATCGATGACATCGGGCTTCCCCATCTTGCTGGGAGGCGCGATGCTCGATACGTCAATGGCGTCGTGGGGGATTACGTCGCCGGATGCCATCCGCCATCTTTCCAGACGACGGGCTTGCCGTCTTTGGTCTTGGCCGTGGTGCCTTCGGGATAACTGGTTGTCGTTGTGTCGTCGCCCTCGGCACCGACTGCGCCGGCCTTCGCACCAACCGAAGTGCCGAGATAGCCCGCGCCCTCGGCGCCGACCTTGATTAGGTTCCTTTTCAACGCCGCGACCTGATCGGGATCATCGGTCATCGTCATCAGACCCTGAATGTACTGATTGTGAGACTCGGCGCTCATCTCGCGCTGCAATTGGCTATAGTCCGATCCTTTACCGAGCTTGGCTGTGAGGTCCGCCGTGGTCTTGCCGAGGCTCGCGATGATCTGTTTCATCTTGAGCGTGCGGTCTTGCGCGGTTTTGGCATCCTTCAAGTCCTGGAGATGGTTCTGCTGCTGCTCGCGCCGTCCCTGCATGTCGTTCTGAAAGGCTTCGGACTGAGCGAGTCGTTTATCCTGCTGTTCGAACATCTCCTGCATCTTTTTGTCGGACTGCTCGCCACGCTCAGTCAGGAGCTTTTCCTGCTGTGCGAATCCTTCCTGCTGCTTTGTGCGCCATGAATGGTTCCAGTTGAACTGGTTGCGCTGCTGAAGTTGACCTCGATAAGCGCCTGCGACGATGATTCTGCTAGCTTCGTCGATGCATTGGCGTACTTTCGCCTGAAGACGGTTGATAATGCTGGATGCGTCGGCATCCAAGATCGGCGATGTGCGCCTGCATCGGGTCGCCTTGCTGCGATAGTACCCCCGCCGTGGCCGGGGAGGGTGCACCACCGGCGGGAGCGGAGGAATGGGACCCTGAAGGTCTTTGCCGAATGTTGCGCGGCCTGTCCGGCCTGCATGAACATGTCGGCCACGTCCGGGCCGAATTTCTTGTTGAGAAACTGTCTGCGCGTCCGGCGTGCTCGCCATTTCGGGATGCTGCTGGTAGGTCGAGAGCAGGAAGTCGTCATGCTGACGCTCCTTCTCTACTTTGGCCTTGGCAAAACCGCCCGCCGCGTTGAGCGCCGTGCCGAGCGCGAATCCTAGTGCGCCGCCCATTATGCCGCCCGCCGCGTAGGCGCCGATGCGGCGGCGCCTGCGCCCTGCGATGATGCCTTGAAGCCCCTGCATAAAATAACTCCAGAATGAGGGCGTGGTATCGGTCGTCGTGTTGAGGCTCGCCGCTGTATTGAGCGCGCCGGTGCCGCTACTCGCCACGGTCGGGATCGCCTTGCCGAGAAAACTCGAAGTGATGTCGGCGGGCATCGACGCGATCTGCTGCGTCCCCGTCATCTCATTCTCGCCCATGATTTCTTTGGCGAATGAGCTATTCGCTAGGCCCGACTGCGGCTAACTGATTCCGCAAGTTGGTCGTGTGCTGGCTGTACGCTTCGCGCGCGGCTGCGACGCTTGCGTTTACCTCGGGAAGCTGGCTGTTGACTCCACCAGTCCTCAGGCCTTCCGCTGTCTGCGATCCCAGCAGGTTCAGCGTCGGCTTCGCGCTGTTGAACAGACTCAGGAGTTGGGGCGTGAATGCGCTGCTGTTTTGCTGTGTGCTTGTCTTGCCGCTGGATCCGATTGGCCCGCGCCTCCTTTCGAGTCTGCTCTGTCATTTTGTACACCCTCGCGGTGGCACCGTCAAAGAGGCTTTCAATCTCCCCAACGAATTGGTAGCCAAGCGCGAGGTGGATCTTCTCTAGTTCGGGCCTCTGGGTGATCCCTATGAGCACCGGATAGTGCTGGAGCGCCGCCTTGTAGAAGCGATTGACGAAAACCACCGACTGATATGCGGTGCGCTTGTCCTTGCGAATCCACACGCCGACCTCGGCTCCACTCATGTAGGGCGAAAGCCACGCCGCCATCGCTATGCCGTCCGCATCGAACTCGAAGGCCAGTTTTACCTTGTTCGCCGCCCACCACAGGATGTCGGTAAGCGAGCGCAGCGACGAATGGAACATCTTGTCGAGTTCGTCCGGAGAGGCGCGCAACTCGGACAGATACCACTTCACGACCAGCGTCTCGTGCTTGGCGGGATCGTACTCGACATTCATTGCTGCGCCGCCATCTGCTGCTCACCTAGCCACACCTCGGCCTCGATCCGAAACACCTCAATGCGTCCGCTGAGGTTCCCGTTCAGTCGCAGACCGTCGAACAGCCTGCCGTGGCGTCCCAAAAGCGAGCCGGTAACTCGGGCTTCATTTCGTAGGTTACGCGCTTGCCCTGCCCGGTTAAATTGGGCAACACAAATTCGGTCCCGTCGAGGATCAGGGTCGGCGTGACGATTTGGCCTATCGGCGCATTGAACGTGATCCACAGATACTGCGTGGTGAAGTCGGCCCCCACGTCCGGCATATCGCCCTGACTTTGAATCTCGAAGGGAATCGCGGTACCGGCATCCGTAAGTTGGCCAGGCACCTCGAACTGGTAGATGTTTCCCGTGAAACAGGCTTGCGTCTCGCCAGTCTGCTCGTCGTGGTGCGCTGCCGTCATGATGGGGCCGGGGACGCGCCAGTTCAACGTCTCATCGGGGATGCCGTCGTAGGCGAGCGCCAGAGTTAGCGTTTTTCCATCCGAAAACAGGATTTCGTCCTTGATGCGCGTGGCCCACGTCGGCGGATTGAGATATGACCATGCGGGCACATCTTCCTCCGTCTGGCCGCGAAGAATCGGTGCGAGTTGCGTATATCCGAACAGCCGGGAACCTCCCCAGTTGAGCATTCTGACCCCATCGTGCGCCCAATAGACGATACCGAGTTGGGCGATGCGGAGCACCGTCCATGGCTGGGTGGTGCCGTGCGCCCCTTGAATCGGGACGAACGCATAGGATGGGTATGCGGCGCCGAGCGAGGTCTGGAATGCATGATCCTGGCTGAATGCCCAAAGCACGCCATCGAACTCGAGAATGGCCTGGAGCGGGTCGTCGCTGCCAGTCTGCGAAACCGCCTGCGCGACGCTCTCGGGTCTGCCCGGTGGCGAAAAGTAGTAGTACCCCTGCCTGCCGGCAGCGGAATCCATCGTCCAGAACATTGAGGCACCGTACAAGCCGAAAGCCCATCCATAGGTGCTCTGCGGTGGCGCATTATCGAGCAACAGCGGCAAGGTTGCATTCAGTGTCGGGGTCGAGTTGATGCCCTCGAAAGTCCAGACCGCCGTGCCATCGGTGGTGGTCATGAGGCCGATGTTGGTCCAAATCACAGTGCCATCGGTAATGGTGTTGCCGGGGGACAGAGCGGCCGCCCAATTCGGCTGCGTCAATCCGCTGATGCCAGACGTAGTGACTTCAAAAAAGTAGCCGTTAGCCTTTTGGGGCGCGACCGTCTCACCAACCTCGAAGTCGCCCTGCGCGCTCCATTCAGCGGTCGGCACTTTCCACTGCGGCGGCTGACTCCCGGTGGTGCCATTCGTGGTCAGCTTGAAATAGTACCCATTTCCCGCATCGATATAATAAGGTGCCGCGGTATTCGGCGGCACCGCGGTACTGGCCTGCCATGGCGTCGTCGCCACGCGAATGCTGGTATCGGAGAACTCATCGGTATAGGTCGTGGTCGTGTTGTCGTAAATGGTGTCGAGATAGAAGGCGTCTCCACCCCCAGCCTGCGTCCGGTAGAGGTCGCGCGCACCAACCTGCGGATCGGGTGAGATTGGAATCTGACTCAGATAAACGGTGTTGTCCTGTACCCCGAACACGCGCGAGGCGACCGGCTGCGGATTGCTTTGACTGCCAGTGATGAGATTGCGAAAGACCACGTAGTAGTCGTATTCGGAGCCGCCCGCGCCAACCGCAGGTCCAGCGCCCAGCGCGGTCCCGCCCGAGAGCGTCAGGTCGCCAACCAGAAACGTCGATTGTGACGCGAAATAGCCGCCCTGGAATCGTACCGCCTGCACATTGGACCAGTCATCCTGGTAGTTCTGGCCGGTGCGAATGAACTGACTTTTGGCGATGGTGATCAACTGCCACGACTGCGGCTGAAAACTAATCGTTTCCTGCGTAGCGCGTGTCACCTGCGCATTAGGGTTGCTCGAGTTCGAGGAGATGAGTTGGATCGCGAAATGGTAATAATCCTTGCTGAAGGAGCCGTCATTGACATCGAAGTCGAGTTCGATCCAGCCCGCGTTGGCATTAGTGTCGATAAGCAGCCAGAACTGGACGACATCGGTCTGGAGCGAGATATCACCGCTGGAATAGGTGCCGAGGTTGGCCGGCGGGGAACCACCCGCGAAGGTCGTATCGTTCCTGACTCGCCACGGTGTTCCATCATTGGGCGGAGTAGTCGGAACGATTTTCATGGAGCCGGTGGCGCCGCTGTAAGGCGGGATTTCAGTTGTCTGGAAACTTTTGGCGCAGTTGAGGACATGCGACCAGTCGCCAACATCGCCGCTGGAATTGAGATCGCTGACGGTGATGACTTCAGGCGCGTTGTTGTTGGCCTGCATCTGGTTCGGAGGCGCCACGATGCCCCAATTACTGATGCCGCCAGACGGATCTATTTTGAACGGGGTCACTCCACCGCCAAGGATGAAGAGATAATCGGAGAGTCCGGGCTGCGGTGGCGCCGAATTGAAACTCAACTTGGTGCCATTGAAGCCGGATACGATGGAGACACCGTTGCGGTAAAGTTTAGCGCCATCGTAAGCGTAACGATCTCCATTCCAGTAGTAGAGCTGGATCGCATCGATATCCGGGTAAAGCAGAATACTGCCCCAGCGCGACCAGATCGAAGGCGTCACAGTGGCGTCCACCCCGGAGGCGCGCCGCAACATCGCGGGACCACCTTGCTCGCGGCCGCCGGACAGCGTGAGGCGGCGGCTGAAGTTGGTGAATGATATGCGCTTGCTGGGCATCAGGGATTACACGGGATCAGCGTGTTGGATGAGGCTTGATAACACCAGGTCTGTCCATCGCCTAGAGTTCCATTGAATAGGATTCCGTTGAGGCCGACGACTGTACATTTGCCGCATTCGCTGGCGTCGGTCGCGGTGCAGTGCAGCGAGTTGCGGACACATACGATATCACCCTTGAACGGGAAGTAGCCGGTCGAAGAGCCGGTAGTCATGCAGGCGTCGCCGCCGAAATTGGGAAAGTATTTGTCGCAGGTTCCTGCGGGTGGCAGATAGTCTTGTGCTGCGAGCGGAATCGCGACCAGGAGGCCGATCGTCACGGCGATCAGGAATTTGCTCACCGATTGCATGGAATCATTTGCCTTGTTCCCTTTTGATAGCACAAGACCTGACCATCGCCCAACTTTCCGGCGATCGGAATGCCCTTGACGCCGGTGACGGTCATCTTGCCGCATTGCTGGGTGTTGCCAACGTAGCATTTCGGTGCGTTGCGGATATTGGCGATATCGCCGCAGAATGGAGTCCAGAGATTAGGGAAAGGACCGCCGCCCGCGCCCATATTGAAGCAGTAATCGCCGGAGACTCCGGGCCACACGTCGCACGGCCCTTTGGCACCTTGGGCGCAAACATTCCCGACCGCGGTGGGTTGCGGCGTCGGAGTTGGACCTACAGTAGCCGTTGCGGTCGCGGTCGGGTCGGCACCGCCGTCATAGTCGGGGTTGTCGTCACAGTTGGCGTCGGCGTGATGGTCTGCGTCGGGGTTGTCGTCTCTGTGGCCGTAGGAGTAACGGTCGCTGTCGGCGTTGACGTCATCGTGGGAGTTGGAGTTGGCGTGGCCGTTGCCGTCACGGTGGCTGTGCTGGTCGGAGTGGGCGTCGCTGTTTCAGTTGAGGTTGGGGTAGCCGTGACAGTTACGGTCGGCGTAGGGGTTGGGGTTGTCGTCGGAGTTATCGTTGAAGGTCGGGGTTGCCGCGTCGAGTCGCGGTCGGAGTTGGCGTGGCGGTCTGGTCGCTGTTGTAGTCGCCGTGGCCGTTGCGGTGGTGGTAGCGGTCACGGTCGGCGTCGCGGTTCGCGTGGGCGTTGGAGTCGGTGTCGCCGTTATGGTCGGGGTCACTGTTGTAGTAGCGGTGGCGGTCGCAGTAAGCGTTGGAGTCGGTGTGGGCGTACTGGTCGGTGTCGGTGTCACGCTCGGTCCCGGATACAGCAGCGGGAAAAACGATTCCTGCGCGGACGCTCGCAACGTGATGGCGATCAGCATCACGACCAGCAGAGCTATAAAGTACCTGAGCCTCACTCACGTCGATTCCCTAGTTGCACACTTCCTGATAGCTCCAGTTGATGACGCCGGTTGAGTTGGCCGAAGCCGGATTCGCGATCTTGAGACTCACGAGGTCGCTTCCCGCCGCGACCGTGAAGCTATGCGAGGTGTCATTGCAGGAAGTCGCCGCGCCAGTAGGCGTGCAGGTTAGCGTCTGCCCCGAGGTGTTCTTATCGACTGTGAACACGGTTTCGTGCGAGGACGCCGAGGTTGTCGCGAAGTTCACGTAAAGATGCGAGATGGTGCATGCCGCCGGATAGTTCTGCTGGCAGTTCGTCTCCGTCGAGACTGCGCCGCTGCTCGCGGTGTGCCCGCAGCAGGAATAGTTCGTCGTCGATGCCGCGACGGCGGGATCGTTGCCGTGGCAGACACTTTCGTAGGCGATCTTCGCGCCGTTGCGCTCGATAGCTCCGCTGGCGTTGATGCCGCCGAATCCGGGGTCGCCGCCGGTCGCGCCGTAGGAGAACAATCCTCCTCCTGTGTTGGCACTATCGGAGTCACTGCCTATCTCCCAATCGAAACTATTGATGCTTTCGTCGTTGGTATAAAAGAGCATCGGGCCGCCGGAAGAATCGACGCCAAAATAGAAGCCGCTTCCCGCTGTGCTTTCAACTCCGCAATAATCCGAGAATCCCGTGTAGTTGGAGCCGTAACACTCCATGTGAGCATTGTGGCCCGCGTTATTTTCGACGGTGAAACGCGATTGCGCGGAGGTCCCAGTGCTGGTGTTCTGGACGTTCAGGAAATTTACCGAGCCGTTCGTGCTGGAGGTGGATGCGATGGTTCCCGCTGCGCCCGCGCTCGCACCATTGAGCGTGAAGGTTCCCGCCGCGAAGTTGCCCGTTCCGCCACCTGCCTCTGTGATCGTCAGTGCGTTGCTTCCGCTGGTTGTTCCGTCGCCGGAAAGTTCAGCCGCAGCGAAGGGATTGCCGCCGCGTACGAGGCCGGTCAAGGCGCTTCCGGTGCCGGTGCCACCACCTGCCGTCGCGACTACCGCTGCAGGATTGGTTTCCTGCGTCTTGAGTTCCCACTGTGCGGTTGTGGGGACTGAATTATAAGTCTCGATGTTGTCGAGATTATTGACGCCGCCGGACGCGCCGGTCGGAACAGGAATAAGCACATTTCCATTCGTGGTGTTGGCAAGAGTCGCCGCAGAGCAGGTGCCTGTAGTCGATCCGGTACAACACGCCCACGGTGCCGTGCTACCGGTACATTGCGCATTAGCGCCCGATGCGACCGTGAGAGTGTATGAGTGTCCGTTCGTCGCTGTCGGCTTGAACCAGAGAGTATCGCCGCTGAGACAATTCGCGCCGATGGGAGGCAGGTATGCGGTCGTGTTGCCTTGCAGCGTCCCTTCGAAATAATCCTGCGAAAGAATCGTGCCCGTCGTGATTTGTGCAGGTGCGGTGCGAGGCTCGTACCGCCGTTGAAGAATGAAGCGTGCTGATACTGCGCATGCGCCAGCGACGGACTCGCGAGGCCGAGCAAAATCAGCCCGAAGATCAGTCGTGTAAAGCGAGCACGCATAAAACCCCCGTATGCGGATTGGAAGCATCATTATTTTGCACGTTCACCACTACCGTTGCCGCATCAAATGACGCAATGTCTACCACAGTGAGGAACCCGCTGCTATCCACGACCGAAACGACGGGCGTATAGAGCGCATCCGCGAAGGCTGTCGTCCACGTCAGCGTCACCTGCACCGTCGAGGAAAGCGCGATGGAGCCGGTAGTAACGCGCTGGGCCTGTTGGTTGATGGTCGCTGCACCGGCACTGGTGACGACTCCTTGTCCCGCGATCGATACCACGCCGGCGTTACTGACCATGGTGCCGCCGCCGGACGACGACACCGCGATGCCATTCCCGGCGACGACGGCATTGCCGCCGGTACTGGATGCTCCGATGCCGCCACTACTCGATGCTTCAGCGGCCGTGGCTGGCGCGGCGGCTATTGTGGGCACCGAGGCCTGAACCGTCGCGATGGCGGTGTTGGTTTCGTCAACGAAGCGATTTAACTGATCGTGAAGATTGGCGTCACTGGTCCAGCGAGAAAACTTTTTCACGACAACATCTTTATCAGTTCCATGCCGAGTTGCCCGACTGCGACGCCGAAGGCGAAATCCTGGTGCGGACTTGCTCTGATGTATTCGCGTTCGAGCACCAGCAATGCAATCGGCAGAATCAGGTAGGGCAGACAGTCGGCGCGCAACTCCGCGTAAATCGCGATGCCGTTACCTGGCACGTAGTCGAGTCCGGTCGGGAGTCCGTGGACGGGGATAATCGGCGGCGAGGTTTTGAATGGCGCGGGGAACACTTCGACGGTCTTGACGCTCTCTGCTTGCCGAGTGAACGCGATGGGGAAGCCGACCTTGTTGCGCCAGCCGGGGTCAAGCGACTCCAGCTCGCGCAATTCGAGGTCGGAGAGCACGGTGTCGTCGTAGATCAGGGTGTGGAGATTCAGGACGGACGCGGGCAGATTCACCGCAGTCTGCTGCTCAGTGAAGGTGATGGGCGAGGCCGTGGTGTGGAAGCGCGCGATCTCGGCGCGGCTCATTATGAAGTTGAAGAAGCCGGTAAACAGCGACTGGTCCATCTGGTTGTTGGACAGCAGGATGGTCAAAGCCTGCACGCTGCTGGCGTTGCTCATCGCTTCTCCGCCTGAAGTTCCGAGATACGCTTGCTGAAGCGCTCGACTGCCTGCCCCAGCGCATTCAAATCCCGCCCCTTGAGCAACAACAACGCCTCGGTAAGCGAATTAACCGCGGTATCGTCCTCGTTGGGCAGCACCGTCGAGTCCGCCGCAGTCGCCAGCGGTGCGAGATACTGACTATATTTCACCGTCAGCGTCTGTTTGAGATTGATACCGGGATAGATGACCAGAAGGTCGGCGCCCACCTGGCAGAAGCCGCGGGGAAAGTCGGCGACGGCGACCGGCCACTTCATGTCGAGCCATTGCAGATGCTGAATCGAGGGCAGCGGTTCAAGGTCGCGACCGCTGGCATCGGTGATGGCGAGCACCTTGATGGCGCCGGGCACGAACGAGGAGAGGCCATAGATGAGAGTGCGTGGCTGGAGGTAGAGCGGGGCGCTCTGGATGGCGTCGGCGAGAATGCCGTTGACCACCTGCTGAGCATAGGACATCAGGTTGATGACGTGAAGCTGGGTCGTACCCATGAAGAACGGATCGCGCACCCGATTCGCGATAGTGGTCGATGCCTGCCCGCAATTCTCGCTCATTTCGCGAACTGTACTCTTTGTTGCATTCGTTGCTCAACCATGTCGGGCGGGAGGCCGGTGCGAGTCAGGTATTCGCGCAGGCGCCGGTCATCGAGCATCCTCAGATGGCTGGGCAGAATCGACGGCAGCAGCCGGATCGCGTTGGAGAGCGCGTCGAGCGCATCGCGATACATGCCGGGAAAGTTGCGCCACTCGTCGGCAAGCTGGTAGCACTCCTTATCGATGGGGCGGAACAGGCGGCCCGACGCGGCGACGGGCTGGATGGCGCTCTCGATGGCATAATCCTTATTATTGCGCAGTGCGATCTCGCGGGGAGTCCATTTGACGCCGCGTTCGCGTCCTTCCTTGAGCAGCAACTGATAGAACTGAAGTTGCGGACCGCTTTTATCGATGCCGAATACTGCCGGGCGCCAGCGTTCCTGCGTTTCGAAAATGCGGTCGATAAGCTGGTCCGGCGCGATGCGACGTGCCCATGTTTCAAGGATGAATATGCGCTCGAGGTCGTCTACTCCCACCACCGCAATCGATGAACGCGAGCGCGCCGACTGCTTCATGCCGGGGCTGGGGCCGCCGGCAGGATCGCAATGGGCGCAAACCCAGAGCTTATTAACCTGAACCGTTTGCAAGGCGCTTCCTGGTGAGTCGCTGGTATTGCACGAAAGATTCCTGATAGTGGGTGTGCGGTCCCAGTGTGCAGGTCATGCCATCCACCTCGAAGCGCACATTGATATTCAACTTGATGGCGAGGCCCTGCGCCTCGACGAACATCTGCTCGCGGTCGCAGTCGGGGTCGATGTCGAGCGGCAGCACCAGCCAGCTAGAGAGAGTTCCGAATGATTCTCGACGTAGCGCATACCGCTCCTCTCGCATGTCGGTTCATTGTACCTGCCCTAGAAACTGATACCCCGTTTGTTCCGGTTGCGCCACCCTATGCGCGCATTCCTCGTCCTTCTTCGCGCCACAGACCTCGCAGCGTCCGTACTTCACTCGCATATGGCCGAGGAAGTCGTCGTCTATTCCTTTGACGTGCTGGCCCGCTCCTCGCCTTGCGCATTCATCGGATCGTATTTTGCACTTCCGAGCACGAAACCCAGATTGCGCGAAATGGTCTGGTAGCGTTTCTCGATGCGTTCGTCAAACTTCGACTCCTCGAAATAAATCTCGCGGCCGTCAGGGCTGATGCGATATTCGCGCACATCCTCCCAATTCAGCGCGGTGTAGCCGGAGGGCGCCGGCTTGTTCATGTACCAATGCGCCCATTCGATAGGGTCCATGCCCTTGCGCATTTCGTCGATCACTTCGAGCGGGAACTTTTCCGGCCACAGCGGCACTTCCAGTTTGCTGTCGTCGTTCCATTCGACGATGGAATAGATCATGACCTCGACGCGGGGATTCTTTTTCCACGGATCGGTATAGACGTCGTTGCTGTCCCAATGGGTGCCGACCCCGATGTGAATGCCGCGGCGCTTGTCGTAAAAGCGCGTCATCGAAGCGCGAATGAACTTGCGCGCTCGATCCATCAGGGGTGGGTTCTGACTCGCCTCAAGACAGGCGATGTCATCCGGCAGGATAATGTCGAAATAGCCGCCGATGAAGCCGGACTTCATCCCGATGGCCTTGATGCTCGCCTCGGCCCAAATCTGGGTGCGCTTGAATTCCAGTTCGGTGTCGGTCCAGCGCGGGCTCTCCTTCTTCGGATCATCCCAGAATACGTCGGGCCACAGCCACGGGAGCCAGTCGTTCTCCTCGGCCTGAGTCGCCAGCACCCCGAGATTCTCCTTGCATTTGTCCTTGTTCTCGTTCGCGAGCAGCACCCGCATATTCGAGCCCTTGGTGCCCTGGCGATAAATGTTGCGGGATGTCGGTTGAATCATGGCATGCAGCGGCAGGGAGCGGCTGACTACCGTGGTTTTGAGATGCCCCATCGGCAGCATCAGGAGTTTGTAACGCGAGTTAGAAAAGTCGGTCAGAAAGGGACAGACCGTTTTGCGGTGGAAGTCGCCGATGCCGAGATGGTCGTTGCCCAGAATCCAGCGCGCGAAGAACCACAGTTCCTGCTCGGCGTGGACCCGCAACCAGTCTTGAAATTTGTCGTGGTCCTGGGGCGGATGCTCGCCCGCAGCTTCGAGGTCGGCAATGAATTTGTCGAGGAGTCCCGGTTGCGGCCGCGCCCGCTTCTTCGCCGCCTTAGCCATGCTAGTTGCGCGCCATTACTTCTTCCATCGCATGCGGCAGGATGCGCAGGAACTTCTTGCGATTCGCCACCCCATCGCCGATCCCGTGCTGCTTACGGAACCACTGCCACGCCCCCTCCAGCCATCCCTCCGCCGGCGGCGACTTGCCCAGGAACCGCGTGATGTCCTCTTCGGTGAACGCCGCCTTCATGACGCCAGAATCACCCGGGGCTTCTCCCCGTCTCTCTGGAGCTTGAGCGCCGTTAATTCCGTCTCCGCCAACTTCATCATCGCCTCGCACAAATACCCCAACACCCGAAGCTGATCCACCTCGTCCCCGAACTCCCCCAACTCCCTCCGCATGAACTCCACAAACGCCCCCTTCATCTCCCCCGCCCGCCTCCTCACTTCTGCCGTGCTCTTCATGCTCCCTCCTGGAAATTCCAAAATTTTCCAAACTTGGTACGTCCGCATCATCAACATTCCCACCAGGTGCGTGGGGGCCCTCCCCGGGGTACAGCAGCAGGATCGCGGCGAGCTGCCGACGCTGCCAGGTGCAAGCGAGACATGGGCAGTCGAGGATGCGACGCAGGTTAGTTGACGATTAGCCATCGTGTCTATCAATCAGTGCAGTCAGTAAGGCTTTTGTGTGTTCGCACAGCGCTCGTTGGGGAGGCGCTGGGAGTTTGAACTGTGATGGAAATTTGGGAATTGCCCTCAAATTGAAAGCGGTGTCACAGCCACCGCACTCCAAGACGACAAGCGTTTTCGGGCCGTGCCGAACCATCGGCAGATAGATCGTGGGACCTTGCGGGCCATTTTGCGGCAGACCGATTTGAACGTAGATGAGTTCACGCAGCTTTTGTAAACCGGCGGCCTGACGGCGCTGGAACCCTATGACAAAATATTTACCCGGCGCCGCAATTCCGCGAGGTCGTGGAGTGCGGCGGCAAGCAAAGCGCGACGCCGCTTTGGGGAGGCGCTGGCATTTTAACCGTGGTGGAGATTCGGGAATCGCCCTCAAATTGAAAGCGGTGTCACAGCCACCGCACTCCAAGACGACAAGCGTTTTCGGGTCGTGCCGAACCTTCCGCTATTTTTTCCAAAAAAGTGCAATCCAATAGAACGTGAGCGATTATGATTGACTTGAATCATATAAATGATTATATTCAGTCTAAATCAATCAGCCCATGCTGAACGGCAATCACAAAGAACTGGCGCCCCGGCGCCTCGACAACCTGCGCGAATTGATCCGCGGCAAGCGGCGTCATCCGCGTCGAGGAGATTTGCAGCCGGTTGCGGCGTTTCGCCCGCCACGGTGCGGCGCGACTTGGATCAAC
Source organism: uncultured Verrucomicrobiae bacterium (assembly GCA_963755515.1). Lineage (GTDB taxonomy): Bacteria > Verrucomicrobiota > Verrucomicrobiia > Limisphaerales > UBA11358 > UBA11358. The sequence goes on from CAVWKA010000022.1 coordinate 27,067, forward strand.
TGGAGGAATCCGGCGCCATCCGCCGCGTCCACGGCGGCGCGGTGAGCGTGGAAAGCCGGCTGGAGGAGCCGCTGTTTGACGACAAGGCCTCCATCGCCGCGCGGGAGAAACACCGCATCGCCGAGGCGGCGCTGCAATTCGTCGAGCCGGGCGACACGATTTATCTGGATGGCGGCAGCACGGTGCTGGAGTTTGCGCGGCTGTTGCGCGACCGCACGAATCATCACGGTGGTGACCAATTCCCTGCGCGCGGCGCACGAACTGGCCGGGCGCGGGCCGCGGTTGATTTTGATCGGCGGCGAATTGCGCCGCTTGAGCCAGACGATGGTCGGGCCGCTGACGCGTTGCATGTTGCAGGAATTGCACGTGGACAAGGCGTTCATGGGCACCATTGGGCTGACGTTGAAGGAAGGATTGACGACGACCGATCCGAGCGAGGCTTACACGAAGGAACTGGTGATGAGCCAGGCGCGGCAGGTGATTCTGCTGGCCGATTCGGGCAAGGCCGGCAAGGTGGCGTTCGCGCGCGCCGGCCGGCTGGAAAACGTCCACGTGTTCGTCACCGACAAGGCGATTGGACAAAAATTTTGCGAAGGAACTGATCAAAAAAGGAATCAAACTGATCAAGGCATGATGCCGCGAGCGACATTAACTGAAAATAATTATGACAACCACGACATTGGAAAAACCAGCCAAGAAGAAAATCCCGCGAAATCTCGCCGACCTATTTGAGCGACATGCGGCCCAAGTTCAAGCCGTTTGAAATTGATTGCGGCAAAATTTCCGCCTATCGCTACAAGGGCAGCCTGAAACAGGAACTGGCCGCGAAGAAAATCACCAAGGCCGAGGCGGTGAACCTGCTCGAAGACATGCTGATGATCCGCGAGCTGGAGGAAATGATCGTCAAGCTCCGCTCCGGCGCCTACGAGCCGATCCGCGATTTCAATTATCGCGGCCCGACGCACGTCTCCGTCGGCCAGGAAGGCACGGCGGCGGGCGCTTGCTCGCGTGCTGCACATCGCCGACAAGATCACCAGCACGCATCGCGGCCACGGCGAAAGCCTCGCGAAAGGCACGGTCGCCATCCGCGAAATGAGCGACGAGCAATTGCAAGCGCGCGTGCCGCATTGCAAGTCGAACGAAGCGCGACGAATTGCTCGAAGCCGCGCTCGAACAGCACGTTTACCGGATGATTTGCGAATTGTTCGGCAAGGAAGACGGCTATTGCAAGGGCCGCGGCGGCTCGATGCACATCGCCGATTTCACCGTCGGGCATCTCGGCGCGAACGCGATTGTCGGCGGCGGCGTGCCGATTGCCACCGGCGCGGCGATCGGTTTGCGTTACCAGAAAAAGGACGCGGTCGTCTGCTGCTTCGCCGGCGACGGCGCTTACGCCAACGGCGTGGTGCTGGAATCGATGAATTTCGCGACGCAGGCGCAGTTCACCAATCATCTGGCCGACCACAAGTTCGGCATCCCGATGATTTTTCTCATCATCAACAATCATTACGGCATGACGCATCGCACCGACGACGAAGTGATGGGCGTGAGCCGCATTGCGCGCCGCGCCGCCGGTTTTGCCGACAACAACATGCACGCGGAAATCGTCAACGGCATGGACCCGCTGGCCGTCCGCGACGCCGTGACGCGCGCCGCCGAGATTTGCCGCAAGGGCGAGGGGCCGGTGCTGCTCGATTGCGACACCTACCGCTATTGGGGCCACTCCTTGAGCGACCCGCGCAATGAATATCGCACCAAGGAGGAGGAAGCCGCGTGGAAAGCCGTTGACCCGATCGAGACATTCAAGGCGCAGATTCTGGAAAGCAAGGTCTTTGAGCGCAAAGGAACTCGCCGTCACTGGAAGAAGCCGTCCGCGACCGCAACGCCCGCGCCGCCAAGCGCGCCGCCGCCGCCGCCGATCCCGCTGGCCGAAGACGTCATCAAATACATGTATACGGACACGAAATGCGAAACCGTCCCGGCGGAATTTGCCAAGGTGGAAATCATCGCAGCCGCTTGCCGGAAATCAAGCGCGTCAACGGCGAAATCACCTACAAGGACGCCATCCGCGAGGCGCTGATGGAGGAAATGAAGCGCGACCAGCGCGTGCTGTTTTACGGCGAGGACGTGGCGGATTACGGCGGCGCGTTCAAGGCGACGAAAGGCTTGATCGAATCGTTCGGACGCGACCGCGTATTCAACACGCCGATTTCCGAGGCGTGCATCTGCGGCACCGGCATCGGGCTGGCGATGATTGGGCTGCGGCCGGTCATGGAATTGATGTATTACGATTTCGCGTTGATGTCGTCCGACCAGATCAGCAATCAGGCGGCGAAGTGGCATTACATGAGCGGCGCGCAAACCGAGGTGCCGTTGGTGCTGCGCGTTTCCGCCGGCGCGGGCAAGGGTTATGGCGGGCAACATTCGCAGACGCTCGAATCCATGTTCTGCCACATCCCCGGCCTTTATGTCGTTTATCCCGCGACGCCTTATGACGCCAAGGGCATGTTGAAATCCGCCATCCGCGACAACAACCCCGTCATGTTCATCGAATCGCAGGGGCTGTATGGCATGAAAGGCGACCGTGCCGGAAAATGAATATCTCGTTCCGCTGGGCGTGGCCGAAGTGAAACGCGAAGGCTCGGACATCACGTTCGTCACCTGGGGACCGCTCGTCCATGACTGCTTGAAAGCGGCGGACAAATTGAAGGCCGGGAAAAATGTTTCCGCCGAGGTGATTGATTTGCGTTCGCTGGTGCCGCTCGATCTCGAAACTGTTTTGCGTTCGGTGCAGAAGACCGGACGCTGCGTGGTCGCCAGCCAGGCGATTCATATCGGCAGTTACACCGGCGAAATCGCCTCGACGATTTCGGATGCGATTTTCGATTACCTGGACGCGCCGGTGAAACGGGTCGGGGCCAAGAACGGCATCGCGCCGCAATCGCACATTCTCGAAGCGGCGTTTTTGCCGAACGTCAACGATTTGCTGAAAGCCGCGGGGGAAATTCTTTGATGAGTTGCAAAAAAGCGCCATGAAAGATTTTAACGCAAAGGCGCAAAGGCGAAAGGACGCAAAGAGAATTTATTCATCAAGACTTTGCAACTATGGATAGACGTTTACTCAAGCTGCGCAAATTTTTGGTTGGCGCAACGCAAAGGCGTAGCGCAGGTGTCCCAACCTGCTGGGGTCGCCCGTCCTCCGTAGCACTGCGGAGGCTGGACCGATTTCCGAATCGGCATGGCGCTGGCCATCACGCGGTCAGCGGGTTGGGAAACCCGCGATACAGCAGACTGGGAAGTCTGCGCTACTTCGGTTGCGGCGCCAGCCGCGCTGGGGTCTTTGCGTCCTGGCTGCTAGCGTTGATTTTTCCGCACTCATAATATGGCAACTCCAATCATCATGCCGAAGTTCGGTCAGATGACCGAGGAAAGCGCCATCGTGGAATGGCTCAAAAAGGAAGGCGACCCAATCGCCAAAGGCGATATACTTTTCACCGTCGAGACCGATAAGTCGGTGATGGAAGTGGAAAGCTTCGAGGCGGGCACACTCCTCAAAATCGTCGTGCGTCCCGGGGTCAACGTGCCGGTGCAAAGCACCGTGGGCTTTCTCGGCCATCCGGGTGAGCCGATTCCGGCAATTACCGCCCCGGCTCCTGTTCCGCCCAAAAGGAGTGAAATCCCCGGACCCTCCGAAGTCCGGGCAGGTTTTGGACTGCGGCAGTCCTCTGCCGCTTTCGCACCGGACCCAACTTCCAAAATATCCGAGGATGGGCGCGCTCCCGGAAGCAAAGCGCCGGCAGCGCCCGCGATTTTCCGCATCAGCCCGCGCGCCGCGGCATTGGCGCGGGATAGCGTCATTGATGCGACGCGCATCATCGGAACCGGACCCCAGGGCCGCATTGTCGAAAAGGACGTGCGCCATTACTTGCAACAGCGCGGCTACGACAAATTGAGGATTTCGCCGGCGGCCAAACAAAAGGCGGCGCAGGAAAAATTGGACATTTTGACAATGACCGGCACCGGTGACGGCGGACGCATCACGGCGGCGGACATTGACCGCGCGCTGGCCGAGCGTCCGCGCGCCATGAGCAAGATGCGCCAGGTTATTGCGCAACGCCTCACTCAGAGCGTCGTCACCGCGCCGCACTTCTTCGTCACGGTTGAAGCGGACATGACCGACCTGGTGAAGTTCCGCGCCGAACTCAAGGCCAAAGGCGCGCCCTACACGATCACGGATTTTATCGCCGAAGCCGTCGTGCTGACGTTGAAGGAATTTCCGGATGTGAACAGCGCCACCGACGGAAAAGCAATACGTTGGAACAGCAAAATCCATCTCGGCATCGCGGTTTCGCTGGAACAAGGGTTGGTCGTTCCGGTGATCCGCAATGCCGACGATTTGACGCTGGCTGAATTAAACCGACGCGCCCGGGAACTTGCGGACAAAGCCCGCGCCGGAAAACTCGCGCCGGACGAAATGACCGGCGGCACCTTCACGATTTCCAACATGGGGATGCTGGACGTAGAGAATTTCACCGCCATCATCAACCCCGGCGAAAGCGCCATCCTGGCCGTCTCGAGCACGCTAAAAAAGCCTGTCGCGCGCGACGATAAAATCGTCGTCCGCTCCATCATGAAAATGACATTATCGGCCGATCACCGCATCATTGACGGCGCGATGGCGGCGAAGTTTGCGAATGCCGTCAAACAAAAACTTGAAGACCTTGAATTATGGAAACGTTTGACATCGTAGTCATTGGGGCGGGTCCCGGCGGTTATCCCGCCGCCATCCGCGCCGCGCAACTCGGCGCGAAAACCGCCATCATCGAAAAGGAACAGCTCGGGGGGACCTGCCTCAATTGGGGTTGCATTCCCACCAAGGCGCTGATCGCCGCCGCCGAGACCTTCGATAAAATCACCCATGCCGAAACGTTTGGCATCACCGTCAAGGACGCTGCGGTGGATTATGGTGTGATGATTGGGTTCAAAAACAAGGTCGTGCAACAACTGCGCGGCGGCGTAAAATCGCTGCTCACCGCCAACGGCGTGAAACAATTCACGGGCACGGCCAGTTTCGTTGACCGCAACACTCTCGAAGCGGGTGGCGAACGAATCGGCGCGAACAAAATCATCATTGCCACCGGCTCGACGTCGGCCATGCCCGGCTTCCTGCCGAAACACGAGCGCATCGTCGAAAGCCGCGCCTTTCTCGACATCCAGAAACTGCCCGCCAGCATGATTGTCCTCGGCGGCGGGTTCATCGGTTGCGAACTGGCCTGCATGGCGGCCATGCTGGGCGTCAAAGTTACCATCGTCGAGTTGCTCGAAGACATTCTGCTGTTGCTCGACGCCGACGTGCGCCGCGACGTGCGCGTACACATGGAAAAGAGGCTCGGCATCCGCGTGCTCACCGGCAAGGCGCTGGAAAAAATCTCCGCCGAAGGAGGGGGCGTCCGCGGCAATTTTGGCGACGAGACACTGACGGCGGATTTGCTGCTGTGCGCCGTTGGGCGAAAACCCGTGACCGAGGGTTTAAAATTGGAAAATGCCGCGGTAAAAACGACTGAACGCGGTTTCATCCAGGCCGATGACTATTGCCGGACATCGGTGGCGAACATCTTCGCCATTGGCGACGTCACCGGCAAAATCCAACTGGCGCACTACGCGACGGCGCAAGGCATCGCGGCCGCGGAAAACGCCGTTCAATCGAAGCTGCAAAAGCACGATACGATTGTGCCGAACGTGATATTCACCTCACCGGAAATCGGCACGGTGGGATTGAGCGAGGACGACGCGAAGAAGCAGGGCCGGGCGGTAAGGACCGGCAAGTTCCGCTTTTCCGGACTGGGGAAGGGCCTGGCCACCGGCGAGACTACGGGGTTTGTGAAATGGATTGCCGACGCGACGACCGACCAATTGCTTGGCGCCGCCGCCGTTGGCCCTCATGCCACCGAATTGGTGGCCGAGGCAGCCGCGGTGATTCGCGCTGAATTGACCACGCACGAATTAGGCCGGACGATTCACGCCCATCCGACTTTCAGCGAAGCGTGGATGGAAGCGGCGCATGCGTTGCATGGAGAGAGCATTCACGCGCCGCCCAGACGGAAGGGTTAGGCCTATTCGTTCGGCGAAGCCGCGTCCACCGGCAGTTATGCGGCGCTCGGCGTCAGCCCGACGAACACCAATCTTTATCCGGGTGGTCAAATCTGCGCCGGTTCGTCGGAAGGAAGAGGGATGTTTTGCTGGCAATTCTGCTGGCATTTTTAAATCGCTTTCCCCGCTTGGCTTTCGGCCGGATTTAGACCACATTTTTGCGTATGACGCTGACTTTGCCTGAAAACCTCGAAGCCCGGCTCTCGCCGCAGTCCACGGCGTTGCATCTGGCCATCGGTTTATTTGTGGCGGAAGAAACCACGCTGGGGCAGGCCGCGCAAGTGGCCGGGTTATCGCAGGCTGAATTTCTTCGCGAACTCGGCAGGCGTCGGATACCGATCCACTACGGGCGCCAGGAGTTGGCTGCAGACTTGGAAGCCGTTGAATTGCTCGCGGCCCGATGATTGTTGTCTCTGACACTTCTCCGCTCACGGCGCTCCTGACCGTAGGCCAGTCCGACATTCTTCCAAAGCTCTTTGACGAAGTAATTGTTCCAGAGGCCGTGCGCGTCGAATTGTTGCGCAACCATCCCCGGCTGCCCGAATGGCTGCATGTCGCCGGCGTCAAGGATCAAGGACACCGCGCGGGTAAAACAATATTCAGAATCTGTGGGCGCCGGCGAGGCAGAGGCAATCGAACTGGCGCTGGAACTTCGTGCCGAAAGGCTGCTTATTGACGAACGCAAGGGACGCAATCTGGCCGTGCAGGAGGGTCTGTCCGTAATCGGCTTGCTGGGCGTAGTCCTCCTGGCCAAACGCAGGGGCCTCATCCCCTCGGCGCGAGCATTGCTGCAACGCATGGATGATGAAGCGGGCATGTACCTGTCGGCGGAAATCCGGGACGCTGCGCTGAAGTGAATTGTGAATTGCGAATTGCGGAGTGCGCCACAAGTCCGTTTCGGCGTAGCGGCTTTCGGGAGAAAGCCGCCATCTAAATTCCGTCCCAGTTTGCGGCGTTCTGCCGAGACGCCGCTACGTCAGGATGATTGCCGTGTTCCAAAGCGCCAGAGGACTGGCGCACTCCAAGACGCTTCGCGTTCGCCGAGCCGCTCCGCATTTCCGCAAGGTTTTGGACTGCGGCAGCCCTCTGCCGCTTTTCCCCCAATCGTCCATCCCAAAATGAGTATCGGGAAAGAGCCATGACAATTTTGAATTGCGAATTGCGGAGTGCGCGACAAGTCTGTTTCGGCTGGCGGCTGTCGGGAGAAAGCCGCCATCTAAATTCCGTCCCAGTTTGCGGCGTTCTGCCGAGACGCCGTTACGTCAGGATGATTGCCGTGTTCCAAAGCGCCAGAGGACTGGCGCACTCCAAGACGCTTCGCGTTCGCCGAGCCGCTCCGCATTTCCGCAAGGTTTTGGACTGCGGCAGCCCTCTGCCGCTTTTCCCCCAATCGTCCATCCCAAAATGAGTATCGGGAAAGAGCCATGACAATTTTGAATTGCGAATTTCGGCGTTTTGTTTTGTAGGAGTCGAGGTCACGAGACTCATTTCAATTTCCGGCTTTTGGATTTTTAATCAGAGACTCCTCACGTCGTCTCCTACAGTCCGTCTTCATGTGATTTCAGGGCGACAAGTCTGATTTCCGTCATCGCCAAGCTTCGTACGACGAGTCGGCGGCCCCGTTGTCCGCGCGGCATTCGGAAAGGAAAACAAATCCTCGCTGATTACACAGACAGAACTTCCCGTTTGGACCGCGCCCCATTCGGCCGTTCGCGGCAATTACTTTACCTCTTTGCCGGCGGCAATTTGGCCCGGCTGCAAAAAGGTTTTGATGAGTTCGCCCTCGCCGCAAACGGTGAGGCCGGAAAATTGCTTGAACCATTTGCCGGCCGGCACTTCGGGGTTGGTGTCCAGCCATTGGGCGAGCAGGACAATTTGTTCGTCGGAAACGCCACGCTCGCGCATTCGCGCTAAAAGATGTCGCAGCAGGGCTTCAGGCAATTTCTGGCGGCGAACTTTAGGCATGAGGTTCGCCACCGTAAAATCCACGCACAATTTCTTCTTTCAGCCGGTCGGCTTCCGCGGGGTCCTTCGTCTCGACCATTTGCCTGGCCAATGCGCCCAATTCCTTTCCCGTGAGCCGGCGTTTGCGCGCGAGTTCGTTGACGAACTGGATGACGCGCGATTGTTCTTCCGGCGGCAGTTGTTCGATTTCCTCAATGACGGCTGTGGCTGTCATAACCAGATTATCGCCGGAGGATTGGATCCCAGCAAGTGGCAAATATGCCCCATCGTCCATTTCAAACTGAATACTGGAAAGAGCCATGACAATTGCGAATTGCGAATTGCGGAATGCGCGACAAGTCTGTTTCGGCTGGCGGCTGTCGGGAGAAAGCCGCCATCTAAATTCCGTCCCAGTTTGCGGCGTTCTGCCGAGACGCCGCTACGTCAGGATGATTGCCGTGTTCCAAAGCGCCAGAGGACTGGCGCACTCCAAGACGCTTCGCGTTCGCCGAGCCGCTCCGCATTTCCGCAAGGTTTTGGACTGCGGCAGCCCTCTGCCGCTTTTCCCCCAATCGTCCATCCCAAAATGAGTATCGGGAAAGAGCCATGACAATTTTGAATTGCGAATTGCGGCGTTTTGTTTTGTAGGAGTCGAGGTCACGAGACTCATTTCAATTTCCGGCTTTTGGATTTTTAATCAGAGACTCCTCACGTCGTCTCCTACAGTCCGTCTTTGGAGGAAGGACTGGTAACCGGGGACGTGGGCACGGTGGTTCACGTTTATCGTGACGGCCGCGCTTATGAGGTGGAATTTACCACGCTCGCCGGCAAAACGGCGGCAGTGGTGACGGTGGAGGCAACCCAGGTTCGCCCCGTGAGCCAGCGCGAGATCACCCATGCCCGCGAATTGGCTCCGGCGTGAATTGTTCAAGTGCTTCACAAACTTGCCGCCGGTTTGTGATGGGTTGGAGTAGCAAAAATGGTGTCCGTTTTTGTGTCCGTTCCGTTGCATCAGTCCGCACTGCCCAAATCTGCCAGTTCATTCAGGAATTCCACCAACTTATGCACACTGGTGGAGGGGTTCTGCCGTTCTGGAAATCTTTCGCCCAATTCATTCCAGTGCCGTTCCAGTCTCCGCGCGTGCTTGAAGGCCATTTCTTGACGGTTTTTCACTTTGGCGTAAATTGTTTTGTCTGCTTTGTCGTATTCGAGGCGGGACTGTTTCAGCTTGGCCTTGTAGTCATGCCGGCTTATGCCGGTGTCATGGTAGCTATAATGGAGCAAATACCAAAGTTCGAATGCCTCGTTCGCCCACGCCACCCTGATGCCGTTGGCGCGGGACAATTGAAACGCGCGGCAATAATTACCGGACGGAAAGCTGTCGCGGTCGAAGACACACCACACTTCGCTGTAAGGCTGGCTCGCTTGCGCCGCCTTGGTTGTAAGTTGAATCGCCTCTTCTACAAGGCTGTCGGTGTTCATTCCCGTGCCGACCGGGAATACTTCCGCGCGTTTCGGGTCAACTTCGAACGCCTTAAAGTAATGGCAGGCGCTTTTGCTATCCTCGCAAACAATCAGCACCCGCCGCCGCTCCCGGGTCTCGGCGGGGCGGCGTCCGGGCGGCTTTTGTTCCCAAGGCTTATTTGTCGGCATGGTCCAATACCCCTTGCAGGTCGCCTACGCGCGGCACACCGCCAAACTGGCCTATCAGATATTCCTTCGCAAACTTCGCTTCTTTGCGAACGCCTCTGATTTCATCCAAGCAGAAAAGGCGCGATGCGCCCATGCCATTTTTCTCCACAAACCAAATCTGGTCGCGACGAATGCGCTTTGGATCAAGCAGCCCCTCATCGTGCGTGGCAAAGATCAGTTGCGCATTTTTCCGATTCGCCGAGCTGTTAAACAATCCCAGCAATGCCTTGGTGAGCAACGGATGCAGCCGCGCCTCCAGTTCATCCACGAACAACACCGAGCCTTCGCGGAGCGTATGCAAAAATGGCCCGGTCAGCGCAACAAACTTCTGCGTGCCGGCGGATTCTTCGGCCTTCAAATCAAATTCCACCTTCCCTGCCGGTTGGTCGTCCGCGCCAAAACGTTGGTGGACGGTTTTTACCGTAAACGCCCCCGCTGAACTGCGCAAAACCAGTTCGCGAACCGTATGTGGGAGATTCTTGGGAATTATGTCGGGGATTTTATCGCGCGCGATGTCCTGCCTTTCCAAATTCTCAATTCCGACGTCCGCCTGCTTGACCAACTCGCGGATCAATGGTCCATAGTTGGGGTCGTTCAATAAGTTGGCAGTGAAATTCATGTAGCCTGCATCATCCAGCCCGGAAATGTTGCGAAACTGGCTCATCCACAGCATCACCTCTCCAGCGATTTCACCGTTGAATTGCGCTGCGACAGATAGGAACAACGCATTGGAGCGTGTGCGATTCTCCAACCCTTTGCCTTCTTTGAAGGACTCGGTTGGATCAATCACTTCTCTTTCACGCGTGAACAGACGCGTCTCGCGAATGGAATCAGCCTGTTTGAACAACCACTCGGACACGATAGCTTGCGGGGTCGCCTCAAAACCGTAGCGATAGCGTGTTCCTTTTTGCAGAAAGACGGCTTCGAAAAAACTGGGCGCTCTCTCCGTCGTGGTATGCAGGCGAAAGGGAGTTACATGGATGGGTTCACCCTTTTGTGAATCCTTGGACGATTCCTGAATCAACTCGCGAAATTGCACCATGGCCATCAGGAAATTTGACTTGCCGCCGGCGTTCGGCCCATAAATAGCCGCCGCCTTTAGGAGTCGTTGATTGAGCGTTTGGGCTAGGTTATCGTCCTCCCGCCAGTCGTCGTGGGTAGCCTCTAGGGACAAGGTGGCCTTGTCCTTAAATGACTTGAAATTGCCGACCGTGAATTGAATTAACATAGCAACAAGAATACTTTTACACTAAAAAATCTGATTGAAAATGTTATTTTTGCAGTTTATTTTCAAATTTGGCGATTTTGTGTAGCAATTGGCGTTCCACTACGACGGCCATACCGTTGCCTTGCTGACATTGAAACGTAAACCAGGTGCGTCCGCTGCAAACGAACGACATTCCCCATGCCCGCGAATTGGTTGCGGCGTGAACCATTTGCCCGCCGGCACTTCGGGGTCGGTGTCCAGCCATTGGGCGAGCAGGACAATTTGTTTGTCGGAAACGCCACGCTCGCGCATCGCGTTAAAGACAGGTTTAAGCAGCCTCGCTCAAAGCCACCGAGACGCGCAATCCCAATGGTTTCAAAATTTCCTGCAATGTGGCCAGCGTGGGATTGCCCCTTTTCGAGAGAATCTTGTAGAGGCTGGGCCGCTTGAGGCCCACCCGCCGGGCCAGACTGCCCATGCCGCCACCCGCTTCCACCACGTCTTTGAGCGCAATCAGGAAAGCGGCACTATCGTTTTCCGCCAGCACTTGTGCGAGGTATTCGGCGGCGTATTCGGGATCACGCAGCCGCTTGTTCAAATCATCTTTGTAATTTTTCAGACGCATGTTTCGTAAATTGTTGCCACTCGTCAAACGGGACGAGGCCGTTCTGAAGCTCCAGCTTCTTGATTTCCCTCTCGATCACCAGAGAACTGTAATCTATAGATGACAGACTTGTCAACCTCATTTTCCTGCCAAGTTTGGGAAGCCCAAGGCTTCATAGTCTGTTTCGTGAATTCTAACCAGCCGCAACTTGCGACGCATTATCTGCTCAATCCAGCGCATCCCGCCGGCGGCAGCAAGGGAATTTTTTCCTCCGTTTTGGTTTTACCGTGGCCGAATGGCAACGACTGGCCGAGGCATTGCTCCTTCATGCCCGCGAAAATGAGGTGGCAGCAGTGGTGGATTAATCATTCTTCAATTGCGACGCATCCCATCCGCCGCCGAGGTCTTCGATGAGCGTTACGGCGTCCATCATTTGCTGGGTGTAAAGATTGACGAGGGTTTGGCGATTGGACAGCAAGGTGGTTTGCGCGGTGATGACTTCGAGGTAACTATCAATACCCAGCTTGTAGTCGTAGATGGCAAGGTCGAGGTTTTTTTGCGAGGACGCCACCGCCACTTGCTGCTGCTGAATCTCCACATTGAGAACGCGCAACCCGGCCAGGTTGTCTTCGACGGATTGGAAGGCGGCCAGAACGGTCTGGCGATATTGGGCGACGGTGGCGTTGTATTCGGCCCGGTATTGGCCAATGGCGGGGAAAAGGCCGGCGTTGAAGATGGGCTGGCTGGCGCTGGCGCCGATGGACCAGACACGGCTGGCCCACTCAAAGAGGGTTGCGGTCATTGGGCTTTCAAAGCCGCCGGAGGCGCTCAGGGTGATATTGGGGAAAAAGGCGGCGCGGGCGACGCCGATTTCGGCGTTGGCGGCATAGACGGCGCGTTCGGAGGCGGCAATGTCAGGCCGGCGTTCGAGCAGTTGCGATGGAACGGCGAGGGGAATCGGGGGCGGGGTTGCGTTCACCGGGTGGTAAGGAATTGAAAAAGACGCCGGCGGCTTGCCCAGGAGCACGGCGATGGCGTGCTCAAGTTGCGCGCGGAGGATGCGGAGGTTGGTGGCTTCCGCTTCGGTGGTTTCGAGTTGAGTTTCAGCCTGGACAACGTCCTGGTCGGAGTCAATGCCGGTCTTGAACAGGACTTGCGTCAGCTTGAGAGAGTTACTGTAGGCATTGACGGTGTCATCGTATAATTTTTCCAAGGTGTCCTGTCCCTGAAGTTGAAAATAGTCCGAGGCGAGTTCGGACTGGGCGGTGAGTTTGGTGTTTTCGAGATCGGCGGCGGAGGCCTGGGCCTGGCCCGCGGCGGCTTTGACGGTGTTGCGAACGCGCCCCCAGAAATCCGGCTGCCACGAGCCATCGAGCGGAAGGTCGTAGGTGGTGACATTGTGGCTGCTAAGCTGGAAGCCGCCGCTGTATTGGCGCGAGCGGCTGACGGCGGGATTGGCGGTGAGGGTGGGAAAATATTCCGCCTGAGCTTCCCTGACCTCTTCGTGCGCAACCAAATAGTCTTCGAAAGCGGCGACGACGTTCTGATTGGAAATGGCGACTTGGTCTTCAAGCGCGTCCAAATCGGTGTCGTTGAACATTTCCCACCAATTGCTGCGGATGACGGCGTCGTTGGGTTGGGCAACCTGCCAGATATTGGTGTCGTCGTTATTCGCGCCGGAATTTTCCTTGAAGGCGGCAGGTGTTTCGATTGAAGGGCGCGAATATTTGGGCGCGAAACTGCATCCGGCCCATAGTGCGGCCAGTCCAATGACAAAAATAATTCCTTTCAAATGCGTCATTTTCATCGCGCGCCTCCTTCCGAAAGCCCAAAGGCGGCCGGCGGCAATGGCGGACGAGCGACGGCGGATTTGCGGCGGACGGATTCCCACCAAAGGCGAAGGCGATCAAAGTAAAGATAAACCACCGGCGTGGTATAGAGCGTGAGCATCTGGCTCAGCATGAGGCCGCCAACGATCGAAATGCCCAGTGGGCGGCGCAGTTCCGAGCCGATGCCATTGCTGATGACGAGCGGCAATGCGCCGAACATGGCGGCCATGGTGGTCATGAGAATGGGGCGAAAGCGGAGGAGGCACGCCTGATAAATGGCCTCGCGCGGGGGAATATGCTGTTCACGCTCGGCGGAAATGGCGAAGTCCACCATCAGGATGGCGTTTTTCTTCACAATGCCGATGAGGAGGAGGACGCCGATGAGGGCGATGATGCTGAAGTCGGTGTTGAAGAGCAGCAGCGCGAGCAATGCGCCAACGCCCGCCGAAGGCAGGGTTGAGATGATGGTAATGGGATGGATATAGCTTTCATAAAGGATGCCCAGCACGAGATACACGGCGAAAAGCGCGGCGGCGATCAGCAGCGGCTCGCTGGAAAGGGACGATTGGAAATAGGCGGCGTTGCCGGAAAAGCTGCCGTGGATGCTGGAAGGCGTTTTAAGGTTCTGTTCCATTTGATCAATTTCCTTGACGGCGTCGCCCAAGGCAAAGCCAGGAGACAGGTTGAAAGAAACGGTGACGGAAGGGAATTGGCCGGTGTGGTTGACCTGGATCGGCGCGGTCGTGGGCACGTAATGGGCAATCGCGCCAAGGGGAACCATGGTGGAGCTATTAGTGGCGCGCAGATAAATTTCGTTGAGACCCTGTGGATTCTGCCAAAACTGCGGTTCAACTTCCATGATGACATAATACTGGTTCAGCGAAGTGTACATGGTGGATACTTCCTCCTGTCCAAAAGCATCGTAGATGGTGTTGTCAACGAGTTGCGCGGGAATGCCCATGCGCGCGGCAGTGTTGCGGTCATAGACCAGAGACGCCTGAAGGCCGTCATTTTCCTGGTCACTGTTTACGTCCGTGAACCCATGCAATTTTTTCATGTGCTGGAGGAGGATCGGCCCCCATTTGTTGAGATCGTCCAGGTCTTCGCTTTGAATGGTGTATTGGTATTGGGCGTTGCTTTGGCGTCCGCCGATGCGCAGGTCCTGGCCGGGTTGAACGAAGACGGTAGCGCCGGGGACGACGGCGAATTTGGGCCGCAGGCGATTGACCACCTGGAGCGCGCTGATTTTCCGTTCGTTAAGGGGTTTAAGAGCGATGTAAATGAAACCACTGTTGGCCGCGCCACTTCCGCCGGTGAAGGCGATGGCGCCTGCGACGGCGGGGTCGTTTGTGGCAATGTCACTGACACGCAGCGATGACCTTCTGCATTGCCTGGTAGGAGGCGTCTTCGTCGCCCATGATTCCGCCAAAAACCGTGCCATTGTCCTGCTCGGGGAAAAAGCCCTTGGGGACGATGATTGCGAGAAAAACGGTCGCCACGATGGTCAGGAGCAAAATGGCGAGGGTGATGGCCGGGTGTCGCAGAACGATTTGGAGGCTTCGTTTGTAGTGTTCGTGCAGCCAGTTAAAGGAGCGTTCGCTCCCGCGATAAAGCCAGTTATGCTTTTCCTCCTTGCGATAGCGGATCAGGCGGGAACAGAGCATGGGGGTGGTCGTGAGGGAAATGACGAGCGAAACGAGAATGGCGGTGGAAAGGGTGACGGCAAATTCCCGGAACAAGCGTCCCACGATGCCGCCCATCAGCAAAATAGGCGTGAACACGGCCACGAGCGAGAGGCTGATGGAGAGCACGGTGAAGCCGACTTCGCGCGCGCCTTTGAGGGCGGCTTCCCGGGGCGACAGGCCCTGCTCGATATAGCGCGAGATGTTTTCGATGACGACAATGGCGTCGTCCACGACGAAGCCGGTGGAAATGATCAGCGCCATCAAGGACAGGTTGTCGAGGCTGTATCCAAACAGATACATCACGCCAAAAGTGCCGATGAGGGAGGTGGGGACGACAATGGCGGGAATCGAGGATGGTGCGCGGGTTGCGCAGAAAAATGAAAACGACGAGGATGACCAGCATGACGGCAATGCAGGAGGGTCCGCTCCACTTCAAGGACCGACTGGCGGATGGTCGTGGTACGGTCGAGCACGACCGTGAGGTTGATTCCCGCGGGTATTGAGGCCTTCAGCGAAGGCAACGCGTCTTTGATGCGGTCAACGGTTTGAATGATGTTCGCGCCCGGCGCGGAAGAATAATGATCAGCGGGACGCTCGGCTTGCCGTTGACATAGCCTGCGGTGCGGATGTTTTGCGACGGAATCCTGCACGATGGCAATATCCGACAATCGAACCGGCGCGCCGTTGCGATAGGCGACGACGAGGCGGCCTGTAATCGGCGGCTTTGAACAATTGGTCATTGTCCAGGATGTCCGCCGTGGTGGTGTTGTTGGCAAGCTGGCCCTTGGCCAGGTTGGCGTTTTGGGGCTCAACATTGTGCGGAATTTTCCAGGCTCAAACCGAAACTGTTCAACAGGGTCGGATTGACATCCACGCGGACGGCCGGAAGCGCGCCGCCGCCGATGTTGACCTCGCCGACGCCTTCAATCTGGAGCAGCCGTTGCTCGATGATGGAGTCCGCCGCGTCATAAAGCTGGCCGCGACCATAAATGTCCGAGGTTAGCGCGAGGATCATGATGGGGGCGTTGGCGGGATTGGATTTGCGGTAGGATGGATTGGTGGGAAGGTTGGATGGCAGATAGGCGCGCGCGGCATTGATGGCGGCCTGAACGTCGCGCGCCGCGCCATCAATGTCCCGGCTCAAATCAAATTGCAGGGTGATGCTGGTCGAGCCCGAGAGAGCTGGCGGAAGTCATTTCGTTGAGGCCGGCGATATGGCCGAACTGGCGTTCCAGCGGCGCGGCGACGGAGGAAGCCATGATGGTGGGGCTGGCGCCGGGCAGTGCGGCCTGAACGCTGATGGTCGGGAAATCCACCTGCGGCAGCGGGGCGACCGGCAATTGCAAATACGCAACGATTCCCGCCAGGATGATGGCGGCCGTAAGCAGGCTGTGCCGATCGGGCGCCGGATGAATGGGGAGGAGATATTCATGGCGTTTGAACCTGCGGAAGGCCGCGTTCAGTTTTTTCCGGCGCGCGTTTTGGGAAAAGTTTGCTGCAACCGGTCAAAGTACAGATAAATGACCGGGGTGGTAAAAAGCGTCAGCGCCTGGCTGACAATCAGTCCGCCCACAATGACAATGCCCAGCGGCTTGCGCAATTCGGAGCCGACGCCGTTGCCCAGGGCCAGCGGCAATCCGCCGAACAGCGCGGCAAACGTCGTCATCATGATGGGCCGGAACCGCAGCAGACAGGCCTGAAAGATGGCGTCGCGCGGGGCGTTTGCCTTCCCTTGCGCTCCGCGTCGAGGGCGAAGTCAATCATCATGATGGCGTTTTTGGCGACAATGCCGATGAGGAGAATCATG
This sequence comes from uncultured Verrucomicrobiae bacterium, assembly GCA_963755515.1. Classification (GTDB taxonomy): domain Bacteria; phylum Verrucomicrobiota; class Verrucomicrobiia; order Limisphaerales; family UBA11358; genus UBA11358. The sequence continues at coordinate 43,985 of CAVWKA010000022.1, forward strand.
CCGATCAGGGCGACCACGTCGAGTTCGGTCCGGCAAATAATCAGCGCAAGGATCGCGCCGACGCCGGCCGAGGGCAGCGTGGAAAGAATGGTGATCGGATGGATGTAACTTTCGTAAAGAACGCCGAGGATGATATAGACGCGATGATCACGGCCGCGAGGATGAGCCAGGGCTGGTTGGCGAGCGATGCAGGAACGCCTGCGCCGTTCCCTGAAACCCGGGAATGACGCTGGCGGCATGTTCAAGTCCGCGCTGCGATTTTTTCAATGGCGGTGGTGGCGGCACCCAGCGCCGCGTGCGGCGCGAGATTAAAGGAAATCGTGACGGAGGGGAATTGTCCCTGATGATTGATTGCCAGCGGGGCGGTTCCCGGATTCGAAAATGGGCGAAAGCGGCTTAATGGAACCGCATGCCGCCGGAGTGGAAGTGACGTAAATGTCGTTGAGTTTGGCCGGATTTTTTTGAAACTCCGGCAACGCTTCCAATATGACGTGATACTGGTTCAATTGCGTGAAGGTGGTCAGAATCTGCCGCTGGCCGAAGGCGTCATAGAGCGTCCCGTCAATTTGTGCCGCCGTGATGCCCAGGCGCGAGGCGGTGACGCGGTCAATGACCAGTGTCACCTGCGAGCCGTTGTTTTGCTGGTCGGTGGCCACATCGCGCAATTGGGGCAGCGCCTGCAATTTATCCACAAAGGCTCGCCGTCTCGGTATTCAACTCCGCCGGGTTGGCGTCTTCGAGCGTATATTGATATTGGGTGGCGCTGACGCGGTCTTCCACGGTCAAATCCTGGACCGGCTGCATGAATAGTTTGATGTCCGGAAATTTTCGCAAGGGCTGGATTGCAACCGTTGCATGATGTCGGTGGCGCTGATTTTCCGTTCCGCCAGCGGCTTGAGATTGATGAGAATGCGGCCGACAGTTGAGCGTGGTGTTGATGCCATCCGCCCCGATGAACGACGACAGACTTTCCACCGCCGGGTCTTTGAGGATGACGTCCGCGAGTTCCTGCTGTTTTTCGGCCATGGCCGCAAAGGAGATATTTTGTTGCGCCTGGGAAATTCCTTGAATGACGCCGGTGTCCTGCATGGGAATAAATCCCTTGGGCGCGACGATGTAGAGCAGGATGGTCAATGCCAGCGTGGCAAGGGCGACGAACAGGGTCAGCGGTTGATGTTCCAAGACCCATTTTAACCGTGGCTGTAAGAATGAATGACGCGCTGATAAACGCGCTCTGATGCTTCGTAAAAGCGTCCGGGATTTTGGTCGGCTTTTGCCTTGAGGATGCGCGAGCACATCATCGGCGTGAGCGTCAGTGAAACGGCGGCGGAAATGAGAATCGTAATGCTCAAGGTGAGGGCAAACTCGCGGAACAACCGCCCCACGACGCCGCCCATGAACAACAAGGGGATGAGCACCGCGATGAGCGAAACGGTGAGCGACATGATGGTGAAGCCGATTTGGCCCGCGCCTTTCAACGCGGCTTCCAGCGGCCTGTCGCCTTCTTCGATGAAACGGAAGATATTTTCAATCATCACAATGGCGTCATCCGCCAGAAAGCCCGTGGAAATTGTCAGCGCCATCAACGACAGGTTGTTGAAGCTGAAACCGAGCAGATAAATGCCCCCCAAGGTGCCGACCAAGGAAACAGGCACCGCCACACTGGGAATCGTCGTGGCGGCGACGTTTCGCAGAAACAGGAAAATGGCCAGCACGACGAGGATAACTGTCAAGGGTAAGCGAAAATGCAACGTCGCTCACGGAGGCGCGGATGGTCGTGGTGCGGTCGGTGAGATTGTGACATTCAATGGCAGCGGGCAGGTTTGCCTTGAGTTGCGGCAGGAGTTTTTGATACGGTCCACGACCTGGATGATGTTCGCGCCGGGCTGCCGCTGGATATTGACGATGACCGCGGGCGTTTTATTCATCCACGCCGCCAGACGGGTGTTTTCGACACCATTGGTCACGTTGGCGACATCGCCCAGAACCACGGGAGCGCCGTTGGTGGTGTAGGCGACGACGAGAGAGGCGTATGTCCGGCGGTGAGCAACTGGTCGTTGGCATTGATTTCGTAGGATTGTTTGGGGCCGTCGAAGTTTCCCAACGCCTGGTTAATGCTGGACTGCGGTGAGCGTCGCGCGCAGCGATTCGAGATTGATGCCGTAGGAGGAAAGTGCGGTGGGATTGGCCTGGATGCGCACCGCGGGTTTCTGTCCGCCGCTGATGGTGACGAACCCGACGCCGGAGACCTGCGCAATTTGTTGCGCCAGCCGGGTATCGGCAAGGTCCTCAATTTGAGACAGCGGATAGGCTCTTAGACGTCAGCGCAAGCGTTAGGATGGGAGTGTCGGCGGGGTTGGATTTGCTATAAACGGGCGGCGAGGGCAGGTCGGTGGGCAGGTAGGATCTGCGCGGCATTGATGGCGGCTTGGACTTCCTGCTCGGCCACGTCAATGTTGAGCGTCAAGTCGAATTGCAGCGTGATGAGCGAACTTCCGTCCGAACTGATGGAAGTCATCTGGTTGAGACCGGGCATTTCCCCGAATTGCCTTTCCAATGGCGCGGTTATGGCCGAGGCGGTGACATCGGGGCTGGCGCCGGGATAGAACGTGACGACCTGGATGGTGGGGTAATCCACTTCCGGCAGCGCGGAAATGGGGAGTTGCTTGCACGAGACAAACCCCGCCAGGACCACGGCCACCATCAGCAACGACGTCGCCACGGGCCGCAAAATGAATTGTCGCGACGGATTCACTGCTGATTTTTGTGCGGGTGCTGCGCCTGTCCTGATCCCTGATCTTCCCCGGCGGCGGGGCGGATAATGACTTTGCCGCCGTCGGTGAGGCGACTAAAATTGTCCGCGGCGATGACCGCGCCCGGCGATAATTCATTCACCACGGAATTGGTGTCGTCGGTGGGTCCGACGGTGATGGTTTGGATTTGGACGGTTTGATTGGTCTGGCCGTTTTCCGGCGCTTTGACCAAATAGACATAGGCGGACTCGGAATTTCGCTGGATGGCTGAATTAGGGATGAGCGTGGCGCCACGAAGCGTGTTGACCAGCAGATGCACGTTCACAAACTGGTTCGGGAAGAGCGACTCATCCTCGTTCGAGCATACGCCCCGGAGTCTGAGTGTGCCGGTGGACGTGTTGATTTCGTTGTCCAGAGTCTCAAGTTTTCCGGTGGCAATTTCATTCACGTCTTCGCGGTCAAAGACTTCCATGAGCAACTCCTTTTGCTGGCGCATGGCGGCCAGGACTTTGGGAAGATCATCCTCGGCCACGGTGAAAATCACCGTGATGGGCCGGATTTGGGTGATGATGACCAATGGAGTGGTGCCATTGGCCTGGACAATGTTGCCCGGATCCACGAGCCGCAAACCGACGCGGCCGTCAATCGGAGAGGTGATGTGGCAGTAAGCCAGATTGACGTTGGCGTTGTCCAGATTGCCCTGATCCAGCTTGACTGTGCCTTCGTCCTCCTGGACGGTGGCCAGTTGTGTGGCATACTCTTGTTCGGGAATGGCATTGCTTTCATAGGCGGTCTTATAGCGCGCGAGGTCAATATTCGCGTCGGCAAGCAAGGCCTGGTCATGTTCGAGCTGGCCCTGGGCCTGAAGGACGGTCGCCTGATAGGGGCGCGGGTCAATTTCCACCAGTGGGTCGCCACTGTGGACGTCTTGGCCCTCTTTATACTCCACTTGCGTAATCTGCCCGGCCACGCGGGCCTCCACGGACACCGTATAGACGGGCGTGACGATACCAAGCGCCTCGACATAAACATTCATGTTGCCCTTTTGGGCTGTGGCGACGCTGATGGTCACCGGCCCGTTTGCGCCGCCGCGGCCACGTGGTGTTTGTTCCGCCGAATGCCAGTGCGTCAAAAAAGCAATCGCGGCGAGAAGCAAAATGGCGCCGCCGAAAACCCACGGCCAGACGCGATGCCGTTTGGACTGTGGATTCGGAGAAATACTGGTTGATGGACTATGTGATTCCATAATCAGGCAGATTTAAATTGAACGGGGACAATTTAGCAATGCCGACGGCAAAGTCGAGAGGAACGCGGAGTCATTGGCCGGGCTGTGAAGAATATCCGGGCGCGCGCCCCCGCGGGCCGCTTCCGGTGCAGAGCGCGTTGGATCGGTACCTGGAAAATAATCGTCTGAAACAGCTTCAACGGCACGGTCGTCAAATGTTTGGCTGTTTTCATTGGCGATTGTGTGAGGCTGGCATAGCCGTCTCCACGTTCCCAAATTCTTCCCCATTCAACCGCCGCACCCGTTCCAAATCGGACTCGCCCAGCCGCTCCCGGATGGCTTCAAGCAATAACGGAATATCCAGCGGCTTTTCCATCAACGTTACCCCCAGGTCCGCCGCACGCCTTTGTTGCTGCGACACCGCCGTGATAATGATGACCGGAACGGACGGGTGGGCGCGGCGCATCAATTCAAAAACATCCCAGCCATTCCGGTCAGGCATGTTCAAATCCAACAGAACCAGTTCTGGAAGGTCCGCTACGAATGTTGCCGCCGCCTCGCGCCCTGAACAGGCGCGCATGACCTGGTAATGCTCCAATTCCAGGACGGACCCCAACATTTGTCGGATGCCCGGCGTCATCGTCTGCCAGGAGAATTTTCTTCATCAGCGCCATGCTGATTTGCTGTTAGCTCAAACCATGCCATTGTTTCAGCCGTTACAATTCTATGCTAAAGAAGGGAAAACCGGCCTCCCAGAGCGCCAACGGACGCTCTGCCTGCGAAACGACTATGCGTGGATGCAAAGGGGATATGCACACGAATTACGAACAACAAAGAAACGAAGAAACAAAGTGGGTTTGGAATTACCGAATTGGAAGCAAGTTAAAACTTCCGTTCCCTATTGTCCCTCGTCGTTCATCTTTTCCCGTTCCGGCCTGAAACGGCTTTGGGCCGCTGCGGCTGCTGGCGTTTGGGTTCGGGCCGCACGACCGGTATTTGGGCCGGCGGTAGCGGCGTCGGCGTTGGCGTCGGCACGCGGTCCTTATAGAGCAGGGCGATGTAAACGCCCAGCAACAGCAGCCCCACCGCCACCGCCCCGGCGCTGACATAGAGAAAATTGACTGGAGGGAGGAATTTAAATTCAATCTGGTGTGGTCCCGGCGCGAGGTAAACGCCTCTCATCATGAAATTGCAGCGCAGCAACGGCGCCGGCCGGCCATCCACCCATACCTTCCAGGCCGGGTCAATTCGGCTATTGACTAACATCACTGCCGGTGTCGTTGCGACAGCTTGATACACGCAATCCTTGGGGGCATAATGGACGATATTCACGGTGCCTGCGGAGGCGTTGGTGGCGCTGCCAGCCGGTGGGACGGGCACCGGGCCGTCATCCACAATGACGGTGGAGTGCGGATCGAATGACGGATCGGCAAGTTCATCGAGCACGGCCGGGCCGTTGGTATTGACCTGCCAGCGGGAGTAAAGACTGGCCCGCGGCAGGGCGGAGGGGTATTCAAACAACGCGTAACGTCCATCGTCCGTTGGCTCCACGGTTATTTGGTCCGGGGAGGTCACGGTGAGAACGCCGGGTTTGGCGACAATGTTAAAACGCATCACCGTTTGCAGCGGCTTTGCCGACAGATAAGGCTGTTGATTCCAGTAATAGCCGAAGTCCGTCGGGGCAATCACATAACGGGTGTTGCACAACTCCCAGGCCCGGCTGGCGGGTTGGAACGGCTCCACAATCCCGTTGGTGGGCGTGAATTTCCTCCGGAAATCCAGGAGGTCTTCAGGGATGCGCGGCATTTCCACCGCGTCAAACGATTCAATGTTGTAATAAGGAAACTGCTGCTGCATCCATTCCACCCGGTAAAGCTGGCCAAGGAGGGCGGTCTGTGATGTCAAATTGACTGGCGCAATGGCCACGCGGTGCTCGTAGGGTTTGTCCTTCAAAATATCCAGCACTGCGTTGCTGGTGTATTTGTCCTGGTAATTCCAAAAGATTATCCAGGGCTGATTGGCCAGGCCGAGATCCCCACCAGAATCAATGCCAGCAAAATCCCAGCCGACTGTTTTCCATTAAACGCGCCGCTCAAAATCAAAACCATCAGGCCGGAGGCCAGAAAAAAAGTCACCACAAACCATCCCACGCGATGAATGCTGAAACTGGCGGTGGCGCTCAAATCACCCGGGACATGATTGTTTTGCAGATATTGCTGCAGCGCATCCTGGTTTTGCGAATAAATCACCCAGCCCGCCACCGCCGCCAGCCACACCAGGACACAGCCATAGACCCAGGATTTCTCGAATCGGGAGGCGCGTTTCCACCAGCTTCCCAGCCCCAGCCATCGGGTGATCGGTGATTTTTTTGGCGGCTCCAAGTATCGGCGCTGCAGACTGTCAACGCCGAAAGCGAAAAGCACCACCATTGCCACGCCAAATGTGTAGATGAATTTGGTTGGATTCCGAATCGTCGAGAAATAGGGCAGTTCATAAAAATAATGATAGAACGGAGCGTAACGTCCCCAGGCCAGCATCAAGGAAACAACGCCTGTCGCCAGCCAAAACCAAAGCCACCGGCGTTGTCCAATCTCGAAGATGGAATTTTTCCTCTGAAGCGATTGTGCGGCGGCCCAAACTGCCAGGAGCGCCACCAATACGCCCAGGTAGTTGCCCCCCCCGGTATAACGCGCGAACCCTTTGGGCGGCCGTCCCTGGCTGCCGCCGTCAATATATTCTTGCCATAACTCGTCCCGGCCCATCATCCCCCAGTAAGCCCCGCCATCGTGCGTATCCATCCGGTAGCCAAAAAGTCCGGGCACGACCAGCGCCAAAGTCTCGGTTTTGGGCAGGCTCCATTGTGTGGCCCAGTTCCAACGTTTCACAGCGGCATCGCCTGATGCTGATTGTTGCGAGCTGACCGCCACGCCTTCCGCCGTGGTGACCAGGCTGTAAAGAGCCTGGGCCGACAAAACGAGCGCGACAATCACCACTACTGCCAGCCGGCCCGCTCCGACGGCCAGGTTCTTCAGACGCGAACCTTCGGCAATCCAAGCCTGATAGGCAATGAACGCCGCGACATAAATGCTGAAGAAAGCGCCAACGTCGGCGCCTTCGGAAACTCCCATGCCCACGGCAAATCCCGCCAATACCACGCGCAGCCAGCGCCAGCGCGCCGTGGTGTCCGCCAGCGCGGCCAGCGCCAGAAAAAACATCCCGATGGTGAGTACGTGCGCCGCTACGCCCCAGCAGGCAACGGAAAAGATGGTTGAGTTGAACATCGCGGCCAGCGCCCCCAGGCTGCAGGCCAGCGGCGCCAGACGGGATTGGCGGAAGAACATCCACGCCGCCATCCCCAGGAGCAAAAGCGAGATGATCGCATAAAACTTGGAGAACAAGACCGGCCCCAATAGCCATTGCATCCCCAAAGTGATGTCCGGCGAAGCACTGCCTCCGTTGAATCCCATGACGTTCAAGTCCTGCCAGCAACCGGTGAACCTGGCGGGCAAGTGATGGCTCCGCGTCACCAGTTCGCTGAGCGGACCATCATTGGAAAAAAGGGTGTGTCCCGGTGGAAAAACGCCGTAGAAGAAAGCCGAAAGCAGGGCCAGGAAGAACAACACGGTGACGCCCCATCCGCCGGTCAACACTCGGGCAATGGATTTCATGCGAGGGTCATCAGCGGCGCCAGAGGATTGATTTTCCTCTTCGGAGGGGCGGCTGGCCTGCTCCAGTGGGTCAAATCCCGCCCCAGCAAAGCGCTCAAACGTTCGATTTCCGGCGCAAAATCCTGCCGAAGCGATTGTTGCAAGGCCGGGTCCATTGCCGGACGCCGCGTGGCGCTGCTGATACAATTGATGGCGTTGAGGCGCAGCCCCGTTTTTTGCACCCACGCAAACACCGGACGCGGCAGCATCGCCCGCAGTTTGATCACCGATCCTCGCACCAGGGGATCATTCAAAACATCCCGGAATATCCGAAATCTTACCGACTGATCTCCGTTGACATTGGCGTTGACGGGTTCAAATGACGGCATTGGGCCGTTGGAAGGCACGCCCAAAAAGTCGAGTGTCTCCCGGTAACTCGCCGCGTTGTCAGCGTTGAAATCGTCATAGATGATGACATGCACCCGTTCGCGGCCGAAGGCATCGAAGTACCGCTTGACCTGCTCGGTAAAACGCGGGATGTCATGATAAACCAACGCCTGGGGCAAATAGGCCAGCCGCCCGATTCGCCGCCCGGCCCGCCGGTCAACTTCCGCCGCCAACGCATCTTTGAAGGTGGCCAGGTTCTCGTTGCCGTCGGCGCGAAACGCGCTGAACATCGCGTGCAATTGGTCCACCGGATTGCGCAGCATGATGATGATGCGTGATTTCGGATTGAATGCCTTGATTTCAGCGGCTGCCTGGCGGGAAAAAAGATACCAGACTGACGACTCCCCGATGCAGGCGCGGCCCTGGCTGCCCTCGAATTCGGCGAGGTAAGTGTCCGGATCGCGGCGGTAGAACTGCGGCCCAAAATGCAAATCTGAGCCGAAGTAATGCATCTCCTTCCGCGCCAGAAAAATGTCCGGATGCGCCACCAAATAGTGGGCCAAGGCGGTCGTGCCGCACTTTGGAGCGCCTACGATAAAAAAATTCGGTTTTTGTTCGAAAGACATCTTCTTTTTGCAACTCCATTGCTGAATCGCTACAAGTGTCGGAGACGATAAGCGACATGGGGCAAAAGGTCAATGAGGTTGAGCATGAATTGCGCCATGAACTTCAGCCATGCGGATTCTCTTGAAAAACATCGCAAATTGAAATCGCGGCGAACGACCGAATCGCAAATGCTGCACACGCGGTATGCTTGGGTGCAAAGCGGGTGAGCAGGGACCGATGGTTGAGAACTTTGAGGAAGGTTGGGAGAAATGGCCCCGTGAGGGTTCCCAATCCGAATCCTCTGCCCTCCATCCTCGCCTCGAATTGCCAGGGACAACGGATTTGCCAACTGCCGCCCCTCAAATTGAATATACAAAAATCCAATCGTCGGTGTCTATCAGAGTGTGACGAGCATTCGTTGGCAGACGCCGCTTGTGCTGCTGGTAATGATATCATTGCCGGCGATTATTCTCGTCATGTCACGGCAGTTTGCGGCGACGCCGGAGCTGAAGGCGGTGGATAACAATCCCCAAAAATTTTACCTGTGGGCGACCGGCCGGGAGTTTTCTTATTGTTTCACCTACGACCCACACGAGGCGGATGCCTGGATGTTCAGAACGGCCGAGGGAAAATTAAATGGAAATCGTCAGGCGGAGAAAGGCGGGGCGAAAAACAATGGCGCGAGCCGGGACTGAATTGCATCCAGCGCCTCAGGCCACTTGGCGATAACACGTTAAGTGGCAGGGCCTCACTGCCTTCTGTTAAACCTTTGGCATGAACATCGCGCTTTGAACGGCCAAACACCATGTGAAATACGCGAACGGAAAAACCACGGACTGCTGACCACTGACCACCCACGATCCAAGCCGATTTTGACAGGCTGATGCAGGCGGACTACATTCACACTATGGAGTACGATTATCGCAAGCGTGGTTACGTCTTGCCTGACGGCTGCAAGGATTTGATTGACGCCACCGAACCAAAGCCCACCCCTACGGAGCCTGGGTTTGTCCTCGAAAGGACAACCATCACCGACCAGGGGTTCATCGCAGCCTGCCGGTTGCCGGAGTTACAGGGCAGGAACATTGACATTGCAGTCGAGGGAAGCACTTTGCGTATTAGCGGCGGGCCGCCCAATAGTGACGTTCCTTTTGTAGGCAGAATCGAGGTCCCTGTTGGTTACGCAATCGCCCGGGCGCGGGCCATTTACTTCAGGGGTGCATTGCGAATCGTGGTGCCGAAGGCGCCGGGCCGACCCGGTGTCAGAAGGCGGCGGCGAACGCGTTTGCCATCCAGACCGGCGAATCATTAATTGCCGGAGATGAAAGAATTGGAAATTCCCTTGCCGCGCAACGCTGATTGTCCGCCCATCGGTCCGATGATCGAGAAAGTCTGCGTCTCATCCGGTCTGCGGGTCGCGCTGAAAACCACGCTCAACAAGTTTTCCGGTTCGACCCACTGGCATTTTAAGAATGGAACCGACAAAGGCACACTCGAGATCACCTGGTGGCCGGCACAGCTTCGGGCATGGTTTACGATTCAAGGCGGGCGAAACGGGAAATGGATGGCCGAAAAGGTTGTATTGCTCCGGGAATCGTTGCAGAATGCGTTTGGGAAAAAACATAATGACTGAATCCGAAGTAATCCAGGTCGCGCGCCAACACTTCGAAAGTCTTTTCCCCAAAATCTGCCCGAATTGCAGCCGGCGTTTCGAGACACTCCGCGAGTATATTCTGCTCACCAAACGCGTCGGGCCGCCACGGTCCTATGATGCGGAACTAGGCGACTGGAAAACGCAGCAACCCATCGGAACGGTGGCAATGGTCAATTGCCCTTGCGGCAACACGTTGGCCCTGACCACCGACGGCATGATACTTTCCATACGACTGACGTTATTGGATTGGATGCGCATTGAGACGCACCGGCAAGGAGTAAGCCCCGCGGAGTTGCTGGATCATTTACGTGACATGGTTCGCCAGCAGGTTCTGGACGATGATGGCGCCGGAGACCGCCTCTGATACTGATGGCTTGCGTCGCATCGCAATTCTTCCGCTTGACGGATACCTTGCCATTTCGAAAGTGAAGAAACGCCGGAGCTTTCCGAAATCATCCAACTGCAATCCGCCGCCTCGTTGTCCGGGAACGTTTGGTCCAACCTTCCCGCCGCAGCCGTCTCCAATTTCATCGGCGACAAACAAGACGCCGGAAGCGGGCGGAAAAATCTTTCGTTGCACGCCGGTGGCGGACTGTGCTAAAATAGCTAATGATTGGTCAATTTAACTGAGACAAATTTATGGAAAGTGTCACTGCATTGGAAGCCAAGACCCGGTTTGGTCAACTCCTTGAACGGGTTGCCCAAGGCGAAGAGGTCATCATCACCCGGCACGAAAAGCCGGTCGCGCGCCTGGTGCCCGAAGGCCGCCGCAATCTGGAATCCGTGCGCGCGGCGGTCGCCGGAATTTTTAAGTTGCGCCAGCAAATCTTTGACCGGAACCAAGGGAAACCAAAACTCACCGCTGCGGAAGTCAAAGCCTGGATTGGGGAGGGTCGGCGTTGAGCGCAAGTTTCATCGTGGATGCGTCCGTCGGATTTGCCTGGGTCTATCAAGGTCAGGCAACCCCCGAAACCGATCATTTGCTGAATGAAGTCGCCGCCGGTGCCACGGTGATCGTGCCCGCCCTGTGGTTTTTAGAAATGTCGAATGTTCTTTTGATGGCACAACGCCGCCACCGGCTGACGGCTGGACAGCGGAAGGCGGCGATGGAGAAATTGACCGCCATGCAATTAACGGTGGACGAAGAAGGGACTCGTAATGCCTTCGGCAAAACCAGTGAACTCGCCGAAAAATATGGCCTCACCATCTATGATGCCACCTACCTCGAATTGGCGTTGCGCCGGTCACTGCCGCTCGCGTCACGCGACGAAGCCTTAAGAAACGCCGCCAAGCAATGCGGCCTCAAAGCCCTCTCTGTGTGGACATGAACTGGCTGCCCTGGCCGCTCATTCCCAAACGCCAATGGCCCGCCGTGAAGTTCAAAGACAAACGGGCAATTCGCGCCAACGCCGGAAGCGGAAGAATTCAGGCGGAACTTGCAAGAGGCTCTCGACCGTCGCATCGCAGGCGGCGAGGAGGTTACACGAACGAAAGGGTCGCGAACCCCTGGTCAAAACCCTCCCCTCGGAGGTTAGAGACTCGTTACCTCGTCTCCTACGGTCGGGCTTAAAATCACGTTCCTGGGCAACATGACAGTTTCTTCAATTGGTGGTTAAGTCGCGTCGTGCGAAACGAACACTTGAACGCGAAGGCGCAAAACAGCAAAGGCGCAAGGGCTGACCACTGACTGCAATGAATATGAATCCTTCCCTCATCTCCGATTCTTCCTCCTTGCCACCCTTCGCCCTCTTCGGCTTTGCGAACGAGTTGACCATTGATTCCGACGGCTGGGCGATGATTGCGCCGCTCGGGGATTTTCCGAGTGAGGCGCTCCTGCCCACCCGTGATGGACGGCTCCAGCGGCAGAGCGCCATCCAGCGCATCACGAGGGATTCCGCGGAGATCATGGTGGCGCAGTTTCATAATTCGCGCGCCGGCCTGAAAAAGTTCATCCGCGGTTGCAATATCTACGTGGGCCATCCGGATATGCCCGGGCTGGAAACCCGGTATCCGGACAAGGAACCCAAGGGCGTCTTTGCCGACATGGAGGTGCGCGAGAAAGGCATCTATGGGCTGCCGGTTTTCACCAACGAGGGGATGGACTTGGTGGAAGGGCGCAAACTGGTGAATGGCCGGAAGGTGCGCGGGTTCAGCGGCAGGCTGATGGACGCAACGGCGGACGGAGACAAGGATGGAGTGCCCGTGTTCGTGCCCACCAGGATCGTCAGCGCGGGGCTGACGCCATTTCCACATTTGCCGGTCGAATTTTTTAACGAGGAGGGGATTGTTTCGGGCGAGTCGCCTGAAACGACGGGCGGGTTGCCCGTCCCGCCCAAATCAGGTGGATCAAACCTCAATAACAACAACCAAAACCAAACAATGAAAAATAAACTGCTCGAAGTATGCACAGTGCTCGGCATTCAGTTTGCGAATGACGCGGATGATGCCAAAACGGAAGCGGCACTTGACCAGGTACACTCCAAGGTCGCGGCGTTTGCTGCAACGTCCAAATCCATCAGACAGAAACTCCTCAGCCTTTGCAAAAAAGTCGGCGTCGAATTCGCCAATGAAGACGCCATAACGGACCCCGCGGCGACTCTGGCCCAAGTTGAGGATAAAATTCAAAGTCTCGTTGCCTCAACTGCCGCCACGGAAACGGAAATGGCCGCAGCGCGGACCCAATTCGCCAATGAGCGAACGGCGCGCATCGGCGACGAGCTGACCCGCGCCGTCCTTGGCGGCCGTATCACCGACGCGCAACGCACCGTTTGGGAAGGACGCCTCAAAGTCGAGGCGCAGTTCGCCAACGAAATGACGGCGATTCGCGCGCTCAAGCCGGTCGTGAAGACGACGTCCATCACGCTGACGCGGGGGCAACGCAAGGACCAGATTGACCTGGCGAATCCGCACGAGCGGCGGCAGTTCGTCAACGAAGTGCTCGCGGAAATTGCCCTCGAGCAGAAGCTCGACCCCGTCCGCAACAGCCGGCAAATCCTCAATCTCGCGCGGCAGCGGCATCCGGCGTTGTTTGAAGCGCCGCATGTCGAAATCAAAAAATGAAGCCTGGAAGGGCCGGGCTGCCAGCCGGTTGGCTGGCAGCCGACCGTGCTGCCCTAATCCAAATCAACAACCAATCAACCAAATGAATATGAACAAAATCCTAAGAATCGCGGACACAGGCGCCGGCGGTGGCGCCTCGAAGACGCAAACAGCAATGGCGCCAACCCTGGACGAGCGGATTCGCAGAAAGATTGCGGCATCCGGCGGCGCGCTCAACTACGAAAGCGCCAAATACGTCATCGAACAGCAGGAATCTGCTGCAAAACAACAAAAACCCAAAATAAAGAACTAACTGTCAACCATCAACCAAAACGTCCCTCAATTAATATGAATATACTGAATCTGTTACTAATTCTCGCGCTCGTCGCGGTTGCGGTCACCCTGTTTGCGTGGGCGGCCGTGAAACTCCCAAACGCATACAAACCACGGCGCGGACGGAGATTGACGAAGGTTTATTTCCTTCCGTTGGTATGGGAAAAAATCCGCAGGGCTGGAAGCCCGGCTCCACGTCAGGCAGGGATGCCTGACGCTACGGGCGGAATTCAATTCTGCAACGTGGGCGAAGGCACGCATGAGCATGGCAGGAAATCCTACCTGGGCGATGCGGCGACAACCGTTCGTTACTTGCTCTACGAGCAAGGCGTGACAACGAACGATTACTGCAAACTCGCCGCTGGCGCGAATCAACCACTAGGCCCCTCGGATGACCTGGTGGATGCCAATGCGCTGGATATTCCAATCACGGTCAAGTTGCTTGGCGCGTTCATGGGAACGTCTCGCGCCGTGAGCGACGGCACGGTGACCAATGGCACGCTCATCTGTGTCTCAAAGGACGGCACGGGCCGGGCAACGTGTCCCGCCGGCGGAGCGGGGATTTGCTGGGTCGTTGGCCGCGCCGTCATTCCGTCGGACGACGACGCCGGCGGTCCCGTGGTGGCGAACGATGACTTCGAGTTCATCCCTTGCTTTCCATTCCAGAAGACTTATTGACGCCAATGGATCAACCGCGAATGGACGCCAATCGAGGCAAATCAAAAAACAATGGCAAATTGCAAAACTAAAATAGAACCCGCTTTGGCTCAGAAGCTTTGGCCCGGCGGGCAAAAAAAACAAAAACGAAATATGAAAATGACTTTGAAAAATAATGGAACACGAAACCCACACGCCCTCACCCCGACCCCCTCCCGCTCTCGCGGGCGGCGGGGAGTTCTCCGGTTCGGTAAAATTCGGCTGCCCGAATTCGCCAATGCGATTGACGGACATGAGCCGATCCTCGGTCCGGACCGGGGTTCGGGCTATCGGCCCGGCCAGGTTCTCTTCGCCAATGAAGCCAGTTATCATCCGGACGCCTGGGACGAACGGTTGACGGAGTGGCTGAATGATCGCCGCGACATCGCCATGCAATTCTGCAACGCGGGCACGTTCCTGGAAACTTACTACAGCGAGCCGTTGACCCAATACTCAGCGGGCTGGCGGGACCCGAATAACATCGAGGATTCACTGCAATTCGTCGCGCCCGCCGTTCCGGTGGGGCGGCGGTTCGAGTGGAAACAGGCCGCCAATGCCGAGGAATTCCTCTCCGAAATCGTGGATGATCAACGCGCCATCGGCGCGGATTTTAAGGCGGTCAAATACACCGGAACGGATGTCACGGACAAAACCTACAATCGCGGGCTGACGCTGATCGTGGATCTGGATAACGTTTCTGAAACGGGCATGGGATCGGGTGTGATTCCAAATTGGCAGCAAAACGCGGTGGCCAAGCTCACCCGCCGTCTCTATCGCAATGGCTTCCGGCGCGCCATTGCGGCGCTGGCGGCCTCAGCGGCGCAGGTCAATTTTACCTGGGCGCCGCAACCGGTGAACCCGAACGTCGTTCCCGTGAATCCAGACATGGACGTGAACGCGGACCTGGTGACCCAGACGACGATCACGGGCATCCGGAACAATCGGGCGATCTACGGCGACACGGCGTTTCTCTATCGCAACCAGGCTTACGGCGCCCAGAACAATCCCGCCGGTTACCTTGGATACAATCCGGCGGGCGCGGAGGCGGCTTTGGCCGCGGCCCTATCGCTGGACAACGTGAAGATCAGCCGCGAACGCTACCAGGCGAGCACGGCGGCCAAGCAGGAAATTCTAGGCCCCAACGTCTATACATTCTTCGCGATGGACAACGTGGATACCGAGGACCCGTCCAATATCAAACGGTTCGTTTCAACCTTCGACGCGGACCAGGGCGGCGGGCTGTTCCGCGTGTATGTGCATCAAATGAGCGCCAAGTTGGTGGCCATCTCGGTCGAGTTTTACGAGAAAATCATCATCACGTATGCCGGCGGCATCCGCCAATTGGTGATTGCCAATCAGTAACCGCGAATCGCCGCGAATGAACGCTAATTAACCGCAAAAAATAAAAAAAATAATATGAAAATACTGCAACAAATTATTATGGGTTGGAGGCTCCTTGTCCATCTTCCGCCCTTTATCCTCCATCCTTGCCGCCGAGGCTTCATCCTCGCCGCCCTTTGCCTTATCACTTCAACCTGCTCACTTCCGCCTTTGGCTGAGGCTGCGCCAAACTCAGTGGCGCTGTCCATCTATCCATTGACCAATTCGCTGTCGGCGACCACAAACTTTATCGCGCTGACGAATGGCCTGACGTTTCTCGGAACGGGGGCGGTCTATACGGTGACCTCGGCTCCATTCCAGGTCTGGCCACATCACGGGTTCACCTTCGATTCCGGATTGATTGGAACGAATTCGGCCAATACCGGGAATGTGGTTTACACGTTCAGGTTCGCCAGTTTGCATTACCCGACCTATGTGAATGGAAGCAACCTGATAACAAATTGGACGACCGCAAACAACCTCACGGTCGCCGCGCCTGTGAACGGAACAAACGAGCAATTCTGGTGGACGAACATACAGCCTGTGGTCGTGGATAACGTGACGCTGGGACAGTTGATCTCAATTACGAATGCAAGCACGTATGGCGTGAACCTGGACCCGACAAACACCTTTATCGGGGTTTATCCGTAGAGAGAAAAAACAGAAAGCGGAAAACAGAAAGCAAAAATCAATCAGCCCGCGTCGGCCCCTCCGACCGGCGCGGGCCAAACCAAATGAAATCAATCATTCGCCAATCGAAAGCCTCCTCCCTCTCCGCCGCAAAGCGGGGGAGAGGGCCGGGGAGAGGTGGGGCGTTAAATCCTCAATCGCTGCCGCTTTGCGGGACCAATGGGCAATCCCATCACTCCACCACTCCATCATCCTGCCGCGCTGTAACGCAGCGAGGGCGGGTCCATCACTCCGAATGAGCTGGTCCACCATCCAAACCTCAGATGTCCTGACCGAGTTCACGCCGGCGGAACAGGCCACGCTGAACAACATCCAGGGCGCGACCACGGAATTGTCGGCCATTCTCGGCAAAGTCGTGGCCGGGATGCGCAGCCAGATCAAGGCGGGCGGCAATCAACTGGACATGACCGGCCAGACGATACCGGACAGTCTTCAGGAGGAAGCCGTGGCGTTGGCGCGTTGGCGCTGGCTGAGTTCGTTCCCGGCGCTCAAGTCTTTCAAGACCAGGGAACGGCAGGACGCCAATGATGCGGCGCAAAAAGTCATGACGGAAATTTCCAGCAATAAGCCGGGCCGTCCGCGCACCGAGTTGCCCGCCATTCCCGATACCAGTCCCTCGCCGGTGGATGCCATTCAAGTGGCGAGCCGGCAACGGCGGCACGCGACGGAGCGAAAATTGAGAGGGCTGATTTGATTGCCGGTTGCCGATTGCCGATTGGCGATTGAGGATTAAAAAACAAAAAGCAGAAAACAGAAATTCAGTTGGAACGAGTTGATCCCGCGGAGCGGGACGACCACGAATAAACAAATGAATGATTTAATTGCGATTCAGCAGGCGATTTTCCGCGGCCTGCAAAGCTGCTCGCTCTTCCAGCGGTTCAACATCGTCCTGGCACGGGATCTTTTGGCCGCCGCCGAAGTGAAAATGGACACGATCTGGTTGACTCCCGGTCCGACCGGCTTGCAGGGAGTGGGTCTATTGGTGCAGATTCCCTCCGTGCGCTGGCCGAACCCCAACGGATTGCAGCGGCAGCGGGTTTTCTCCGTGGGCGCGTATGAGGAGCGCAATATCAATTTCACCGCGGCGGCGTCCGGATTCGGCGGCGGCACATTCACGATTTGCGAGGACGTGGCGGACCAGCTTCTGGATTTTCTTTGGAATTGGCGGCTTTGGCGCGCGAGCGGATTGATTCCCGAGGAAACCGCAATCGTCCCGGACCGTTCCTATCAGGGAATCATCGGTATGAAAGTAAGCGTTTATCTGCGGCAAGAACGGGAACAGCCGGCGCGGGCGGCGACGCCGACGATTGCGGTGGACGCGAATAATAATGTGACGATCAGGGTGACGGATGGGTCGGCGATTTATTACACGCTCGACGGCTTCAGTTACCCATCGCCGAAGACGGATGGCACGCTCACCGGCGAAATGCCCGCGGTGCTTTACAACGGGACATTCCAGGCGGGGCAGGGGATAACGATCATGGCGGCGGCATTTGCCGACGGCCTTCTGCCCTCACAAACCGCAACGCTCACCATCCCATGACGCCCCCCGCGTAATGATTAAACCCTAATGACTAATGACTAAAGAAAACCAAATGAAAGCCCCCATTCGTCATTTCCGTCATTGCTCATTATTTAGTCATTTTGATTTAGTCATTAGTCATTTTCCGCCCCATCCATCCCAAACAATCAACCTACCCAAACCCCTATGCCGTCTCTCACTGAAGGCCAAATCACCATCGGCGGTCCCTGCAAAATCAACGATCCAAACGGTGTCATCTATAGCGAAAGCGACGTGGTCCTGACTCCCAAACCGAAATGGCGCGCGGTGCCGTCCGCCGTCCTCGGCGAGCAGGACGACGTGCTCGTGGACGGCTGGTGGGAAATCGAGTTCACGCCAAAGTCCGTGTGGACATCCGCCTATCGGGCCATGCTGTTGCCCGGCGCATATTACAATTACACCTGCGCGGGCGCGCCGCTGATTGGCGCGGCGAATCGCATGGTGAATATCTGGGGCGCGGATGGCAACGGCTTCGATATCACTCGCGGAATCATCACGGAAATGCCGACCGTATTCGTCGGCTTGGGCGAATCGGTGTACGGAAAGTGCCGGATGATCGCATTTCTGGGCAACGGCAACCAGCTCACCGATGGCAATGCGTTCCTCGTGCCGAACACGACGGCTTGGAACCAGGGCGATTATCCCACAACGCATCAGGAACAATTGGGCACCCTGGCGTGGGGCGCGCTGACCGATTGGTCAAACGTTTTCGCCGGGAAGGGATTCAAGCTCTCGCATGAATTCAAAACCAACCCGATCCATCAGGGCAACATCACCATTGACCACAAGATTGAGAGTTACCGCGGAATGTTGTCGTTTCTGCCGCAGGAACCGACGACGGCCGACTTGCTCTCGGCGCTGAATTATGTGATTGGCTCACGCCGTTCGGCGAACGCCAACAATGCCGTCGTGACCGCCAGCGGCATGAGTGTGACCCTCTACAGCGCGGCGGTGCGGCAACTGGCGTTTCATTTTGACAACAAGCTCAACCGTCACGGCGAGTTGCAGTTGGTCACGGCCATGACCGGTTCATCCACCGCCAGGTTGGCTTTCTCTTGACGCGTTGGCGAAGACGGGAGTGGAAACGGACAAAGCGCAAGCGACTGCGACGGCCCCATGAATCTTTGCGCCAGCTTGTGGAGTGCGGTGGCCGGCGGGGAACAGGGCTGACACCGCTTTCGAGATGCGACCCGCTTCCGCATTTCAAGGTTTTACCGAAATATGCAGCGCCTTTCCCAAAAGCGGCGTGGCGCTTCGCTTCCCGCCGCACTCCACGACGGCAAGCGAGTTCGTGGGCCTATCCGCAGATCGCTTTGCGTCTTGGAGTGCGGTGGCCGGCGGGGAACAGGGCTGACACCGCTTTCGAGATGCGACCCGCTTCCGCATTTCAGAGCTTTGCCGAAATTTACGGGTGCCTTCCCCAAAAGCGGCGTGGCGCTTCGCTTGCCGCCGCACTCCACGACCTCGCGGTAATTCGAGTCGCTGCCGCGCTTATAAATTTTCATTTTCTTTGTAACTGTTCATGTCGGGGATTGTCAGTATGATGGAGAACCAATGAAAGCAAACGGCCAGGCGAAGCGCGGTTTTACGCTGCTGGAATTGCTGGTTGTCATCGGCATCATCGCCATCCTGGCGGCGATGCTGTTCCCGGCATTGTCGCGGGCCAGGGAACGGTCGCAAGGGCATCATGTGCATGAATAATGGCCACCAGATGATCACGGCCATCCACCTGTATGGGGGCGACAACAGCGACTTTTTCCCTCCCAATCCAGACGACGGCAACACCATCCCTGGCTATAACTGGTGCAGCGGCGAAGCGGGCATCGGCCAGCCGCAGGAATTTGATCCCGACGTCATCGAGGACCCGACCCGTTCATTGCTGATCAAATATCTCAGCGGCAACATAACTGTCTTCCACTGCCCGGCGGACACGCGGCAGGGATTGTATCAAGGCACGGATCCGTCGTTGATGGGCCGGATTGTGCCCGCCGCGCGAACGTTTTCAATGAGCCAGGCCGTCGGCACCGTTGATCCGGGCTACGATGCCACGGAGTATTCGCCTCCGGCCAGCCACTACGGCGTTCCGAATTTGTCCGTCAACGGTCCGTGGTTGAATAGCCAGGACACGCATCACCGCAATTCGCCCTGGGCCACTTATGGCAAGCTGGCGTCCATCGTTGCGCCCGGGCCTTCCACGCTCTGGGTGCTGGTGGACGAGAACGCAACGGGCCTCAACGATGCGGCGTTTGCCTTTGGAATGGAAAACTCCGCGTGGAATGACGCGCCCGGTTCCTACCATAACGGCGGGTGCGGTTTCGCCTTTGCGGATGGACATTCTGAAACGCACCGTTGGATTCAAACACCCGAACCGGAATCAGACGCCAACGAAACGGATTGGGGCTGGATGCAGCAGCGGACCTCAGCCAAAGTGGGAACGGAGCCGGAGTAATTGCCGATTGCAAATTGAAAAGCGGAAATCGGGAAAGCGGAAAGCCCAAACAAATTACCGGTTAGGATTAAGATTAGGAGTGGAAGATGTGTCTAGAGACTTTCCCGCTTTGCGGGATCGTCTCCTACGATGGCCTTGGTGCGATTTTTTGTTCATAACGTTTTCTTCCCGGAACTGTTTATATTATCAGCATACATGAAAAAATATTGGATAGCGATTGTCGCGAGCTTGGCGGTATTGATTGTCGTTATTGGCGCCAGCATGGTGATGGTCAAAAAAGTTCATACGCAAAAAATAATTCCTTCAGCCTTCGCCGGGCTGCCGCAAACTCTCGAGGACCTCGACGCCTGGTATGGGGAACCGCCGGTCGGACAAAACGCGGCGACGTTCGAGTTGCAGGGCATCAAAGCCATGCAAATCACCGGGGTTGAAAAAATTCCCGACCTTCCCATCCTGGGCAACGCTCCGCCCCCGCCGCTCTCCGAGCCGCTCTCGCCGGGAATGAAATCCGCCCTGGCCGCCTTTCTGCAACGCAATCACGATGCCCTGCAATTTTTCAATCAGGGAACGCCATACGACCAAAGCCGCTATCCGATAGATTTAACGAAGGGTCCGGATACGCTCCTCCCTCATCTCGCCGGGATCAAGAGGGGTCTCCAGATGGAGGAAATGGCGGCCATTTTGGACTCGGAGAACAATGAGGGGCAGCGGGCGGCGGAGGATGTTCTGGACGGCATGGGGTTGGCGCATTCGCTGGAGGCGGAGCCGGTGTTGATTTCCCAACTGGTGCGCGCAGCGGGCGTTGTCCTGACCACAGTGGCTCTGGAACAAGTCCTCAATCGCACCTCTTTGTCCGCGGAGTCCCTGGACAAGCTGGCCAACGTGTTTCAAAGCATGGCGGCGGACGATGAAAAGGGCATCGGGTTTGATCGCGCCATGGTGGGGGAGGCGGTGAGCGACGCGGCGCTGTTAAGTAACCGGAACGATCTTGTTGCCGGGTTCAGCACGAGTTTGTCCGCCCAACAGCTTCGGCAGATGACGGACTATATCAATACGACCGGCAACTTGAAAAAGGAGCGGGACTATCTTGAAACAACCCTCGATCAACTATTGTCCGCCCGGCAGGAGGCATTCCCGGCTCGATTGAAGGACGCCAATGACGTCATTCAACAACGGGCGGCTGGCGCCGGGTCCCGGGGACTTTTGATCAATGTCATGTTTTGGAATGGCTTTGGAAACACAACCATCCGGGAAGCCCGTTGCCTGGCCAACCTTCGTCTGGCGATGACCGCCGTGGCGCTGGAGCAATTTCGCGAGGCACGCGGCAATTACCCGGACTCCCTGGCGGAGTTGACTCCAGTATATCTGGCCAAAACACCGATGGACCCCTTCGATGGCAAGCTGTTGCGCTTTCGGAAGCAAGGCGCCGGCTACATGCTTTACAGCCTGGGTGACGGACTCAAGGATTACAGCGGCAGGCAGTTGAGTGGCGGCAGGGGGAACATTCCATTTTCAGTCCTCAACCCGCCCAAATGAATTTTCGATTTACGAATGACGATTTACGGCCGGTTTTTCGACTTGGAGGCCGAAAATGAAAATGAAACTTATGGCATGGACAAAAGCAAAGCTGGCGGGGAACAGGGCTGACACCGCTTTCGAGATGCGGGTCGTTTTCGTATTTCAGAGCTTCGCTGAAATTTACGGGCGCCTTCCCCAAAAGCGGCGTGGCGCTTCGCTTCCCGCCGCACTCCACGACGGCAAGCGAGTTCGTGGGCCTATCCGCAGATCGCTTAGCGTCTTGGAGTGCGGTGGCTGGCGGGGAACAGGGCTGACACCGCTCTCGAGATGCGACGCGCTTCCGCATTTCAGAGCTTTGCCGAAATTTATGGGTGCCTTCCCCAAAGCGGCGTGGCGCTTCGCTTCCCGCCGCACTCCACGACGGCAAGCGAGTTCGTGGGCCTATCCGCAGATCGCTTTGCGTCTTGGAGTGCGGGTGGCCGGCGGGGAACAGGGCTGACACCGCTTTCGAGATGCGACGCGCTTCCGCATTTCAGAGCTTTGCCGAAATTTATGGGTGCCTTCCCCAAAAGCGGCGTGGCGCTTCGCTTCCCGCCGCACTCCACGACGGCAAGCGAGTTCGTGGGCCTATCCGCACATAGCTTAGCGTCTTGGAGTGCGGTGGCTGGCGGGGAACAGAGCTGACACCGCTCTCGAGATGCGACCCGCTTCCGCATTTCAGAGCTTCGCCGAAATTTACGGGTGCCTTCCCCCAAAGCGGCGTGGCGCTTCGCTTCCCGCCGCACTCCACGACGGCAAGCGAGTTCGTGGGCCTATCCGCAGATCGCTTAGCGTCTTGGAGTGCGGTGGCTGGCGGGGAACAGGGCTGACACCGCTCTCGAGATGCGACGCGCTTCCGCATTTCAGAGCTTCGCCGAAATTTATGGGTGCCTTCCCCCAAAGCGGCGTGGCGCTTCGCTTCCCGCCGCACTCCACGACGGCAAGCGAGTTCGTGGGCCTATCCGCAGATCGCTTTGCGTCTTGGAGTGCGGTGGCTGGCGGGGAACAGGGCTGACACCGCTTTCGAGATGCGACCCGCTTCCGCATTTCAGAGCTTCGCTGAAATTTATGGGTGCCTTCCCCAAAAGCGGCGTGGCGCTTCGCTTCCCGCCGCACTCCAAGACGGCAAGCGAGTTCGTGGGCCTATCCGCAGATCGCTTTGCGTCTTGGAGTGCGGTGGCTGGCGGGGAACAGGGCTGACACCGCTTTCGAGATGCGGGTCGTTTTCGTATTTCAGAGCTTCGCTGAAATTTACGGGTGCCTTCCCCCAAAGCGGCGTGGCGCTTCGCTTGCCGCCGCACTCCACGACCTCGCGGTAATTCGTGTCGCTGCCGCGCTTATAAATTTTCATTTTCTTTGTAACTGTTCATGTCGGGGATTGTTAGTATGATAGAGAACCAATGAAAGCAAACGGCCAGGCGAAGCGCGGTTTTACGCTCCTCGAATTGCTCGTGGTGATTGGCATCATCGCCATCCTGGCGGCGCTGCTGTTGCCGGTGCTGTCGGCGGCCAAAAAACGCGCCGCGCAAGCCGCCTGTATCAATGACATGAAACAACTCGGCATGGGGATGAGAATGTATATTGACGATAGCCATGACACCTTCCCCGGGATGGCTTCGGAACACAGCGGGTTTCAGGCCGAAGATTGGATTTACTGGCGAACAAACTCGGCGTACCCGCAGGTCCAACAAAGCCCCATTGTCATGGCGCTGGCCAATACCAGCCCCAAACTGTTCCGCTGTCCGTTGGACACCGACGACAGCGCGCGGCTGGCTGAAGGGGCGACCGACCCGGCCAACGGCCCTTACTTCTACAGCTACAGTATGACCAGCTATAATCTTACGACCGACAGCGACGGAACGCAGGTCAACCCGGGAATGTCGTCGAACTTTTCCAGCGGCGTAAATCTTCCGTTCAGACTCGCGTCAATCCACAATTCTTCCGGGAAAATCATGATCGCCGAGGAGGTGGCGTCGGCCGGCGGCGGCGACAATCCCACCGGCGCGTCGGTCATCAACGATGGGCGGTGGATGCCGCAAGACCCCGACCCATTGACTGCCCGGCACGGCGGCAAGGCGGATGTCACCTTCGCCGATTTTCACGTGGGAACGGTGACCTGGGAGTTTGGAGAGGACCTCGATAATTCCGAGCCGGATCTGTGAAGCAGGAGACGACGTGACTGCTCTCTGAATAATTGCCGATTTACGAAATCGTAAAATCAAACTCCGCGCGTTTGGCGCTGGACTATTTTTTGTCAACCAGACACCGGGCTAAAGCCACGGCGTTATTGAGATCAAAGTTTTGTTTTCGCGGATAACGGGATGTCAGCAAAACTGTATTCACATGAGACGCGGATTCACATTGATTGAACTGCTGGTGGTCATCGCCATCATCGGCATCCTGGCCGCGCTCCTGTTGCCGGTGCTGAATCGAAGCAAAGACCGGGCGCAGGATGCCAACTGTCTCTCGAACCTGAGACAATGGGGCGTTACCTGGCGCATTTACACCGATGACCATGACGACACCTTCATGAGCGGCACTCTCACCGATTGGCCGCGCGGCGAATGGGTGCTGGCATTCACCAACGGTTACCCGCAAAAGCCGCCGCTGTTGCTCTGTCCAAAGGCAATCGGGCCGCCGCGGTCCTCCCAGGACAACGCCAACGCCGTGGATAATGGCGGCCCCACGACCGCGTATGATTTTCCCATCAACGATCCGTCCAATCCCAATGACCTGCTGCTGGCCAGCTACGGACTTAACTGCTGGGTCTTTAATCCCGATACAAACAATATCCAG
Source organism: uncultured Verrucomicrobiae bacterium (assembly GCA_963755515.1). Taxonomy (GTDB): domain Bacteria; phylum Verrucomicrobiota; class Verrucomicrobiia; order Limisphaerales; family UBA11358; genus UBA11358. The sequence continues at coordinate 68,758 of CAVWKA010000022.1, forward strand.
GGCCGCGATGCCGCGTTGCATTGGCGAAAATACACCAATGTGCCGCAACCCTCCTCCACGCCACTTTTTCTGGATGCCATGTGGCGCGGGGGCGGCCCCTACGAGACCGACCCGCCCCCGGATTTTAACGGCGAATGGGAGGGTATGGGAACAGGGTGGGTGGAAATGTGGGCCTTCGCCATCGAACGGCATGGCAAAGGCGTGAACCTCCTGTTCTTCGACAGCTCCGTCCGCTTTTCACGCGCCAGGGACCTGTGGCAATTCCCGTGGCACAATAACTGGGATTCAGTCGCGGCCTCCAAAGTCGCCTTTCCGGACTGGATGAATTGAATTGCTTTGTGGACGGCCACGTCAGTTACATCAAATTTTACTGGGACGGCGACGAGCTTCCTGCCCCCTGTTTTTACAATCCGCCGGAAAATTACGAATACCAATGGGGCGAAAATTAATATTTGCGGGCCACATTGCCTTCACGCCAATTAATCGTGGCGTTTCGGGCCACGTGGAGCGACATCGGAAAAAATGATTCGCGTGATGAAACCAGCGGCTGACTGTCTTAACGATGGCTGATCTAGTCAATGTTATTGCCAAAAACCAACGGCAGGGGAAGCCAGGGGTTGAAACTTGTTAACAGCTTCCTTGCCCACCGTTATCTTCCCCACTTTCTTGCCGTGGGCGCGATACTGGTAATGTTGCCGGCCTTGAAAACGGGCCTGGTGGCGGATGATTTGATGCAGCGCTCGGTTGAAGTCCGGCCCAGCCAGTTGCCCCCGCGAATGCATGAGACGGGCAACCCCGCGGATTCAGGCAGTTTCCCGACGGTCCTTTTCGACCTTTTCGGCCTCAACCGTAATCCGCAATACATGGATTTGATGAAGAACTACGGTACCCTGCCGTGGTGGACGCCGGATGGTTTCAAACTCAGTATCTGTCGTCCAGTCGCCGCATTCACTCACTGGCTGGATTACCGCCTCTTTCCCGGCTCGCCCGCGCTGATGCACGCCCATAACATCGCGTGGTTCGCGGCCGTGGTTTTTCTCCTCACGATTGTCTATCGCAAACTGATGGGCGCGGGATGGGCCGCCGGGCTGGCGGCGTTGTTGTTCCTGCTGGATGGCTACACTTACTTTCCGGTGATGTTCGTCGCCAACCGGGGCTTCATCATGGCGCTTTTCTTCGGCCTGCTGTGTCTTTACGAACATCATCAATGGCGTTCCACAAAGTCCCGTTCTGCCCTTGAACTCTCCATGCTATTCCTGGCGCTTTCCCTTTTCTCGGAGGAAGGCGGCGCGCAGACTTTTGCCTTCATTCTCGCGTATGCCCTGATGATCGAGCCGGGTTCCCTTCGCAGCCGGGTGGCAACGGTCTTGCCTTCGGTTCTGGTCCTCGTCACATGGCGGATTGTCTATATATTCTCCGGCTACGGCCTGTCTCATGAGGGTCTCTTTTACGTTGACCCTCTGAATGAGCCGTTTGAGTTTGCGCGCGAACTGGCGCCCCGGATGATGCTGGTCCTCGGGGGCCAGCTTACCAGCGTGCCGCCGGAAATTTTGTTCGTGGTGAAACCTTCATTGCACCCGGCGATCATCGCGCTTTATGGCGTTTTCGTGATTGCCGCTTTGGTGGCTTTCCTCCCCTGGGTGCGCCGGGACAAAATGGCTGCGTTCTGGTTCACCGTCATGCTGCTGGCCGCCATCCCCGAGTCATCGCTGGTGCCTTTGTCGAAAAATTTTGGTTTTGTGGCCGTCGGGGCTTATGGATTCATTGCCAGTTTCATTGCCGGCCTGATGACCCGGCCGAGCCGGTTACCAGAAGGGTTGGCTTACCGAATCCTGGCGTCCTCAGCCTGCGTATTGCTGATCCTGGCACATGTTCCCGGAGCAATTGCCGAAAGAGTCGTAATGGTTAAAGCTATTTCGTTCCTTTTCGCCCAGTTGAACCAGAGTCCGCGTGATTGGCCAGGCATCGAAAATGAAAATGTGATCGTCATCAACTACCCCTGTCCGCTGGGATCGGCTTATGTGCCTGCTTACAAGGCGTATTTCCACCAGCCGCTGCCCAGGACGTTACGGGTGTTAGTGCCGGGTTGCACGAGGTTTAACGTTCAACGCACCGATGACAAAACCCTGGTGATTCGGTCCCAGGGGCCGGATATCTTCTCCTGTGACGACGTCGGGCACATTCATATCGCCTATTGCTTCGCGACATGCAACCTGCTCCTGACCGCGCCCCATTGCAAAAAGGGCGACCGGTATGATCTCGGCGGTCTCACGGTGGAAGTCCTGGAAACAGATGCGGCGGATTTGCCATGCCGGGTTGCGTTCCGGTTCGATACCTCGCTGGATTCGCCCGATTTCCGCTGGCTCTGGTTCGACTGGCGGACATTTTCCGCTCCGCCCTTTAAAATGCCTGCCATTGGACAAAGCGTTACGCTGTCCGGGCCAGGGTAGGAGATGAACGTGAGAAGTCTCTGAATAATTGCCGATTGCCAGTCTTTTATTCTTCATTCTTCACTTCGAGCTTGTCGAGAATCCCGGCCAATTTTTTCACCGTCTCAATCAGACGGCCCAGCGTCGCCTCGCTGACAATGCCGGCTGTCGCCGGCGGTCGGTTCACCCGGCCCCCGCGCCTTGCGCCGGCCGCGGCTCTCCGCCGCCGGCGCCGTTTCCGCTCCTGGCGCGTCAGCGCTTCCAAGGTTGCCTTCATTTCCGTCTGGCCCTTTCCATAGCCCGGGTGCGGCGCCTGCTTGATGTTTTCCGAATGACAACCGCTGTGACCGATGCTAACCTTCATACTCTATCAGCCGCGCCGGGAAACGCAAAGAAAAAAATGCGCCGTCTCTACTTTGAGATATTCAACGAGTAACACCACGACCCGGTCAACGACGAACGCGAATGTGTCGGGAGTAATTCAATATAGAGTCGAGTAGGGGTATCTTAGGGAACCTTTGCTCGATAATTTAAACTATTGCCGTTTTTGTCTATAATAAGTTACACCGGGAATCATACACGAATGACCACGGACCTCCGTCACGACTAATCATTGACTTGGTCGTTGGCGGAGAAACCCCCGTCCTCTGAAAGGGGCTGAGGAAGGAGCCATGCCGGAGGGCTGCTCATTGATTATCGCGCAGGTTTCCCAGCCTGTATTGCCGATTTCCAAATCGGCAGGCGGTCCGAATTCGCTTGATTTACGGGCTTGGAAGAGGATACTTGGAAGTCTGCGCCACGGACACGGCGGCTGGTTGTCGCACTGGAGCCAGTCGCCATCTCCTATGGAGGTTCAACTCAAAAGCGCCGTTTTTTGGGTGGGAATTATTTACTTAATAGCATGACTTAGGCGCTTGCGGTCTTTGCCGATAGTTATTCTCATCTTCTTTAAGATGCGGGAAAATCGTCAAAGGCCGAAAAGACAACAAAGAGCCGGTGCGTCACAAATAAGCTGGTGCGAGAAATGCGGCAAACCTCCGTTTATCCGCCGTTTTCATTTCTCCGTCTTCGTTTCCTGCTTTCGTCCCGCAAAGACCCCATACCGGTCGTGGTCAAAATGATAAATCTTCGCCACGCCAATTTTTAACCGTCCCAGCCAGGTGAATTCATGGAGGGCGAGGCCGATGAGCATCCCCGCGAGCGGCCCGACGAAATAGATCCACCACGCCGTCCAAACGTGGGCGACGACCGCCGGCCCCACGCTCCGGGCCGGGTTGGTGCTGGTGCCGGAGAGCGGCGCTTCCAGATAGACCATCAGCGAATACAGAAACGGGAAGAGCAACGGCGTGAATTGCCGCAGTTTTTTGTGGCCGAGAAAGACAAATAATCCAACGATCAATCCAATCGTGGTGACGACCTCGCCCCAAAGGGCCGCCCACACCGAATCGCCGGGGCCGGGCACGGTGATGCCGAAAGCGACGCTTCGTCCCATCGGTCCCCAGCACAACAACGGAAACGCCCCCGCCACGGCCCCGGCAAATTGCGCGACGATATAGGCGAGGGTGTCGCGCAGGGCCATTTTGCCCTTGAGATGAAAGGCGAGCGTGACGACGGGATTGATATGCGCGCCGCTGATTTTGCCGACGGGCGAAACCGCGATGAGGGCGCCGGTGGCCCCGAAGAAAAATCCGGTAATCGCCCGGCGCGTTCCGGGATCCGGCAGCAGGGCCGCGACGGGGCTTCCCGAGCCAAAATCGAAAATGACAAACGACAGGCCCATGGTCATGAGCAGGGCGGTGCCGACGAACTCAGACACGTAGGTTGGCCATGGAACTTTCATGCGTAAATGACCTCCACGCGTATTAAATCGCAGATGGTGGGGAAAGTTTCAACATCCAACTCAGTTTGAAATCAGCTTGACCCCGGCGGATACTTAATCTCCTTTTTCACTTTGAAGATGCCAGGCATCTACTATGGGCTGCATATCCGGCGGATTCTCGTCATACTGAAGCGCATCCTTCGGTAATTTCATCCATTGCTGTGCATCTCGCGTCCAAATGTGGGCAACTGGCCGCAATGTCGGAGAGTCGTCGAGCGTCCCGCCATAGATTGCAATATAATCTTTTGAGCCGGGGCGCTCGCTCGAAAGTATGGTAAGGCAATGCGGACACCGGTAGATAATTCTCCTTCGATTATTGGCCTCCGTTCGCTCGTAGGGTCTGGCTTCTCCTTGAATTATGGTCACGCCACCGCAGGGAACCCGTAACGCGAGGACAAAGCCAGAACCTGTGATGGTTTGACAATCGGAACAGTGACAGGCAAATAGAGTGATCGGCTCCGCCGTGATTTTATATCGGACGGCTCCGCAGATACAGCCTCCTTGCGAATTTTTCAACGTCTTCATTTTTGCCTGGTTTTCAAAACTGAGCCACGGCCAACAGAAAATCAAGGCAACAAACCGACAATTTCTTCCAAGCTCCAAACATGATCCGAAACCCTGGCCTCCATCGCTGGCGTGATGCGCAAAGTTTGGTGAACGCGGACAAAATTGTAATGCATGGGCATACACGGACTATGACGCTCCCGACGGAGCTTGGGAATTTATTTTTGCAGGGTCCTACAGATATCACGCGCCTACGGCGCTGGGACAACGAGGGCAAGAGCACGCAGTTTTGCGGGGCTAACGCGCAATTGGCTTGTCGCGGAGCGACACTGGACATTAGCCAGACACGGAGTGTCTGGACGGGCAAAATAGTTTGCATCCGTCCTGGCAGGGACGGGGGAAATGCCTATAAAACCGGGCGATTTCCAGCGTCCCATTCCGCGGCGCGCCAAAGCGCCGCTTCGGCGCGACGGCGGCAGGACGCGCAGGATTCTTGGCCCGTTTTACCCGGCACGTTGTGCCGGGCTAATCTCCGCTGTCGCTCCGCGACGGCTTCCCCTTTACCCACTACAAACGTCGAAGAAGCGCTTTTGCTAAAATCTACTGACCGCTGACTTTCGCCCAGGTGTCTTTCAGCGCGATGGTGCGGTTGAAAACCAGCTTTTGCGGCGTCGAGTCTTTATCCAGGGCAAAATAGCCCAATCGCTCGAATTGATAGCGCTCGTCCAGCGTGGCATCCTTCAACCCTGGCTCGCACCTGGCGGTGATGACTTCGAGCGAATGCGGGTTCAGCACGGTCTTGAAATCGCGTCCGTCCTTTTCCGGCTCGGCTTCGGTGAACAGCCGGTCATACAACCGCACTTCGGCCTCAATCGCGTGCGCCGCGCTCACCCAATGGATCGTTCCCTTGGTTTTCCGGTTCGCCGTTGCCCCCCCGGTCTTGCTGTCCAGGTCGGCCGTGCAGCGCAGTTCCACAATCTTTCCGCCGGCATCCTTTACCACTTCATCGCACTTGATGATGTAGGCGTATTTCAGCCGCACTTCTCCGCCGGGTTTCAGGCGGAAAAATTTTGGCACGGGGTTTTCCATGAAGTCGTTACGTTCGACGAACAAGTCGCGGCTGAAGGGGACCTTCCGCTTGCCGGCGGCTTCATCTTCCGGATTGTTGACGGCGTCCAATTCCTCGGCCCGGTCCGCCGGATAATTCACAATCACCACTTTGATGGGCCGCAGCACCGCCAGGCGGCGCAGAGCGGTTTTGTTCAGGTCCTCGCGAATGGCGTGCTCGTAGAGGGCGATGTCCGTCACCGAGATGTATTTTGTCACGCCGACGCCCATGGCGAAATTCCGCAGCGCGCTCGCCGGCACGCCGCGCCGGCGAATGCCGCTGATGGTCGGCAGCCGGGGATCGTCCCAACCGGTCACGATGTTTTCATTCACGAGCTGGATGAGTTTGCGCTTGGAAACGATCATGTAACCCGGAATGAGCTTGGCGAACTCGTATTGCTTCGGCAGCGGCCGCGGCAATCCCAGGTTTTCGAGGATCCAATCGTAGAGCGGGCGATGCACCTCGAACTCCAGGGTGCAGATACTGTGGGTGATGCCTTCGAGGTAATCGCTCAGGCAATGCGCGAAATCGTATAGCGGATAGATGCGCCATTTGCCCCCGGTATGATGGTGTTCGGCGTGGCGGATGCGATAGAGCAGCGGGTCGCGCAGCCAGATGTTCGGCGAGGCCATGTCAATCCTTGCCCGCAACGAGCGCGCCCCGTCAGGGAACGCCCCGTTTTTCATGCGCCTGAAGAGGTCCAGGCTCTCCTCGATGCCGCGGTTGCGCCACGGCGAATCCTTCCCAGGCCGGTCCGGCGCGCCGCGATATTCGTCCGTCTCCTTCGGTGTCAAATCACAAACGTAGGCCTTGCCCTTTTCGATCAGTTCTTCGGCGTATTCGTAAAGCTGGTCGAAATAATCGGAGGCGTAAAACGGCTCAACCGGCGTCGCCGCCTGGCCGTCCTTCCCCGGCGCGGCGCCCACGATTGCTTTCAGATAAAAATCCCGGGTGCCGTTGCTCGCAATCGTTTCCGGCGTCCGCCCCTTTTCCTTCAAGCCGAGGTTTTGGTCGGCCCAGCCGGCGATGAGCCAGTTCACGTCTTGCTCGATGGAATCCACGTACTCGACGTCCTCCTTGGTGGGGTTGGTGTCGTCCATCCGCAAGTTGCAAATGCCGCCGAACTCGCGGGCAATGCCGAAGTTCAGGCAGATGCTCTTGGCGTGGCCGATATGCAGGTAGCCGTTCGGCTCCGGCGGAAATCGCGTGTGGATTTGCGGATATTTCTTCTCCGTCACGTGTTTGGCAACGATGTCCCGGATAAAATCGGACGGCGCGGCGGCGACTGTCTTGTCTGACCTCATAAATTCCGTGAGATTAACAAAGGAAAGGGCGGTTGTCAGGAGTGATTTGCTCAAATAACCGTTTCACCAACTATGGCGTTGAAACGGATGCGGGGTTGGTCAAAGATGGGGACATGCACTCATGTGGCCTGTGGCGGGCGATGCGTTTGATTACGCTCCATGCGATGCTGCTGATCGCCGCCACCGCGACGGCGGTGGCCGCAATGCCTTCCGCGCCCACAAACTTGCGCGTGGATGATGTCAGTGAACCGGTGGGCACCGGGGCGACGCCGTATTTTGGCTGGCTCGTCAACGACACCAACGCCAATGAAATCCAGACGGCCTGCCAAATCCTCGTTGCCACTTCCTCGGCGAACCTCGATGCCAACGTCGGCGATGTTTGGGACAGCGGCAAGGTCATGAGCCGGTCGGAGAACCATGTCGTGTTCGCGGGCGCGCCGCTGGCCGCCGACACGAGGTATTTCTGGAAGGTCCGCACTTGGGACAAGGAGGGCAACGCGGGCGAATATTCCACCAACGCTGTGTTCGTGGTTGGCTTGCTCGCCAATTCCGACTGGTCGGGCGCATCGTGGATCAAGCGCAACACAGGCGTTTCCGACGATTACACCTATTACCGCAAGTCCGTGGTTCTGCCTGCTGGAACGGTGGTCCGCGCCACAGTTTATGTGACGAGCGCGCATAAATATACGCTCTATGTGAATGGGACGCAGGTGGGCAAAGGCCCCGCCTACGCATTTCCCCAATTCCAATTTTACAATGCCTATGACATCACCGGGTTGGTGACGCCCGGCGCGTCAAATGTGTTTGCGATTTTCAACCATTGGTTCGGCGGGGGATCAGGCCGGGCGACCAGCGCGCGCGGAGTTCTCTTGAAGGCAATCATCCATTACGCCGATGGCACAAGCGCCGTGCTGGGCACCGACGGCTCCTGGCGGCAGCGCCAGGCGACAAGCTGGATCGTCAGCAGCCCCAGCCCGCGGCCGCGCGGAGGTTCGGGCGATGGCTACATCGAGATCATTGACGCGCGCAACCTGACGCCATCGTGGTTTATGCCCGGCTTCGATGATTCGGCCTGGACCACCGCCACGGTGATTGGCAGTCAGCCCGTCCCGCCGTGGACGGGCGCGCTCTTGCCCGACCTGACACGCATCGTCGAGCATGTGGTCAAGCCGGTATCGGTCACCCACCTCGGCGGCGGCAGTTACCTGGTGGATTTGGGCAAACTTTATTCCGGCGTGCCGTCAATCCAGTTTTCGGGCGGCGCTTCCGGCGCCACCGTGGGCATGCTCGGCGGTTTCGCCCTCCTGCCTTCGGGCACGATTGACCCCTCGCAAAACCAGAAGACCCGGATGTCCTTCTACGCCGTGCTCAACGGCTCGCACTTCACCTATCAGCCGGCCGAGTATTTAACGATGCGGTATTTCGAGATTTCCAATTCACCGATGGCCGTAAACGTGTCAAATTTCAGTTTCATCAAGCGCAACAGCCGGATGAACGACGCGGCCTCGTCCTTCACGTCGCCCAACCCCACCTTGAACGCCGTGTGGGGTTTGATGAAACGATCGCTGCCGATTGACGCCCAGGAGGAATTCATAGACTCGATGCGCCAGAAAGGCGGCTTCCTGGGCGACGGCTTCCAGGAAAGCCTCGCGGCGATGGAGGTCGAGAACGAGCGCGTGCTCACGCGACGCCGGCTGAATGAATTCATCGAGTCCATGCGCCAGTTTTGGTCCACGGGAGCCAACGTCGGCCGGGTGAACGCTTGCTATCCCGATGTGAACAATGCGCGCGATATCCCCGATTACACCCAGGCATTCCTCGAGTGGGTTTGGGAATATTATATGCAAACGGGCGACCGCGCCTTCCTTGCCGCCAACTACACGGCCTTCACGAACATCGCCCAATATGTGAACCGCTCCGTCAACCCGGCCACCGGCCTCGTCACCAGGCTCTACGGCGGCACTTCCAGCGCCTATACCAATGGCATCATTGACTGGCCGCCGGACATGCAGTTCGGCTACGATTTCAATACCGTCCGCGGCCCCGGCAGCAATCCCGCCAGCACGGTCATCAATGCCTGGGCCTGGGAAGATTATGACATCGCATCGCGCATCGCCGGCGAGCTTGGCAACACGGCCGACGGCAACACCTATCGCGCGATGGCCAACGCCATGCAAGCCGCGATCAACACCCGCCTCCTCAACGCCGGCGGAGTTTATGTGGACGGACTGACCGATGGAACGCAACAGAGCGGACATACTTCCCAACACGCCAACGCCTTCCCGCTCTCGCTCGACATTGTGCCGGCAGCGCAGCAGGCCAGCGTCGCCTCCCTGGTTGTGAACAGCAACATGAGCGTGAGCGCGCTGGGTATCCTGCAACTCGTGCGCGCGCTCGGCGAGGCGAACCAGGGGCCGGCGTTGGTGAATCTTTACACCAATGCAGCCCATTATGGCTGGGCGCGAATCCTGTCTCTCGGCGGAACCGCCACCTGGGAATCGTGGACGGCGAACACCGACGGCAACAGCGAGTCGCACGGCTGGGGCGCCGTCGGCTTGGATGGGTATGTGCGCTATATTTTGGGCATCGAACCGCTCGCGCCGCAATTCGAGCGGGTCCAAATCAAGCCGCTGGACTTTGGCAACTGCCTTTCGTCCGCGAGCGGCAGCATCACCACGGACCGCGGCGCCATATCAGTGTCCTGGCACGCCAATTCCAACCGGTTCCACATGACCGTGCTCATTCCGGCGAATGTCACCGCCACGGTCATGGTGCCGCTGCACGGCTCAACCAACACGACGATGTTTATGGACGGAACGCCGCTGATCGGGATTGCCACCAACAATTATCTCCTCGTCAGCGGCGTGGGTTCCGGGATGCATGCCTTCACGACAGTTTACAGCCCGACGCCTCAACTGGCCGCGAAACCGGCGGAAGGCCATTGAACATCCTTCTGATACACGGCGGAAATGCCTGTAAATTCGGGCGGTTTCCAGCGTCCCTTTCCGCCTTCACCCAAAGTTAAAATTGAAAAACCCGTGCCCGGCTCCATTGACCCCAATTTGCCCTCCGCCGGCGTCGGCCAATTGCCCCCCCCGAAATTCTCACGTTACAATAACGCCCCTGTCATCTCCCTCTCCTCCAACGGGTTGGAGGAGAGGGTTGGGGAGAGGAGGTGAGTTAAAGAATTCCCAAACAAAACGAACCCCGGGCCTTATTCCTGTTTGTTTCGGAAGTCAATTATTTGGTCGGGGTTAGGTGCTAAACACCCCTCTCCCTGGCCCTCTCCCCGCGCAAAAGCTGCGGGGCGAGGGAAACAGTTCGAGTAATGCTCTTCGCGGCAGGATCGCGCGGGATTCTCGGACCATTTTACCCGGCACGCTGTGCCGGGCTAAGTTCCGCTCTCGAAATTCTCACGTTACAATAACGCCCCTGTCATCTCCCTCTCCTCCAACGGGTTGGAGGAGAGGGTTGGGGAGAGGAGGTGAGTTAAAGAATTCCCAAACAAAACGAACCCCGGGCCTTATTCCTGTTTGTTTCGGAAGTCAATTATTTGGTCGGGGTTAGGTGCTAAACACCCCTCTCCCTGGCCCTCTCCCCGCGCAAAAGCTGCGGGGCGAGGGAAACAGTTCGAGTAATGCTCTTCGCGGCAGGATCGCGCGGGATTCTTGGACCATTTTACCCGGCACGCTGTGCCGGGCTAAGTTCCGCTCTCGAAATTCTCACGTTACAATAACGCCCCTGTCATCTCCCTCTCCTCCAACGGGTTGGAGGAGAGGGTTGGGGAGAGGAGGTGAGTTAAAGAATTCAACCGTCCCTTCGGGACTTATGCAAATCCCGAATGCGGTCCTGGCGTTGAAACGCCAGGCTATTGCCGGATGTCCCTGACGGGACAACAGGGACGTTCCGACAGCGTTGAAGGATCAATCTATTTGCCGACCCAAAGATCCGCCGAAAAAACCGGACAAAAGCAAATCGGTTGAAGAAATTTCTCTCACACCGCATTCGACTTGATTCCGGCGGATTGAGATTGCTCCGCCGCTGTTTGTTTGGTCGAATGAGGAAGCAAAATGAAAACCAAATTCTTCCCATTCCTGTTCTTCGCCATCCTCGCGTCCGCTTTTGCCGCGCCCTCACAGGATACCGGCTCCCCCGCTCCCAGGCCGTTCCTGCATCCGGATCGCATTCGTTACGACGGCCAATGTCTGACGATTGACGGAAAGGACATCTTCATCTACAGCGGCTCGTTTCATTATTTCCGCTGTCCAAAGGCGCTGTGGGCCAACCGCTTCAAAACCATCAAGGACGCCGGTTTCAACGCGGTGGAGACTTACGTGCCATGGAATTACAGCGAACGGCAAATGCCGTCCGGCCTCAACGATTTTTCCAAGGTGGATTTGAAGGATTTGGATGACTGGCTGACGATGGCCGAGCATTTCGGATTTTACGTCATCGTCCGGCCCGGCCCCTATATCTGCGCGGAATGGGCGACGGGCGGGTTCCCGCAATGGTTGCTGACGCAGAAACCCGCCGCGCCGCTGCGGAGCGATGGGTGGTTGCGCAGCGACGACCCGGTGTTTCTCGCCTGGAGCAAGCATTGGTATGATGAAGTTTGTCCGGTGATTGCGAAACACCAAATCACCCGCAAACCGCCCGGTTCGCCGGGCGTCATCCTCGTGCAGGTGGAGAATGAATACGACTTCGCGCATTTTTCCGACGAGGTGAAAATTAATTACGTCAAGGCCCTGGCCCAGGATGCGCTCGCCGACGGCATTGACGTGCCGTTGATCACCTGCTGGACCCATCAGGTGCGCGGCTCGACCGATCCGGTGCTGCGGCAGATTTTCGATTGCTGCAATTTTTATCCGCGCTGGAACGTCGCGGATGAGCTGGCGCCCAATCTCTCCAGGCTGCGCCGCGAACAGCCGGACGCCCCGCTCGCCACGACCGAATTGCAGGGCGGCTGGTTCGCGCAGGTCGGAGGCTTGTTGAGTCAGGACCAGGACGGCCTCACCGCGTCGCAAATCAACAACCTCACGCTGTTTGCGATCCAGAACGGCGAGACGTTTTTGAACTATTACATGCTGTTCGGCGGCTCGAATCTCGGCGATTGGGCGGCGCGCGACCTGACGACGACCTATGATTACAACGCGCCAATCCGCGAATGGGGCGCCGTGGGCGACCGTTACCAGCGCGTCTGGGCCATCGCCCACATGCTCCGGCAGCACGGCGCCCGGCTGGCTCGCTCAGTGCCGGTGGATTGCACGGCCACCACGTCGCAACCCGATGTTACCGTGGCCGAACGCCGCGCGCCCGACGGAGGCCGGTACCTGTTCATCCGCACCGGACAGCACAACGAAGCCCGCGAGGGCACGGCGACGGTGCGGGAAACCGCCGGCGACGCAGGCGACATCGTCTTCAATTACAGCCTGGAGCCGTTCGGCTCGAAAATTCTTTATCTGCCGCCGGGCGCCACAAAGCGCCGGCCAGGGCGAGTGGTTGCCCAAACCCGCGCCCGCCATCGTGCCTGCTGCGGATCTGCCGGAGGGCGTGACCATCGTTTCCGCCGCCAGCAAGGTTGATCCGGGACCGGTGCATTGGAGGAAATTGGCGCCGGGCGAAACATTGGCGCAGGCCGGTGACTACGGAAGCCAGTTTGTTTTTTACACCACATCCATTCGGAGCCTATCGGCGACCAACCTGATGGTTGAATATCCGCAAGGCGACGCCGTGTTGGCGACAATCAATGGCAGACCCCGAGCGATGGCCGGCGGTTCGGCGGGCAGTTCGGTCTTTGCCTTGGCGGCAGGTTTGAGCCAGATCGAATTGCTCTACGAGAACCGTGGTTTCGCCAACGGGGGCGCGGACATGGAACGGCCCGCCGGCATCAGCATGGCGCGATTTGTGCCGACGCCGAACGTGGCGGGCGCCCCCATCGGCGGATGGCGGATGCAATTGGTGGACGGTACCGGCGAGCGGCCCGAAGTGAGGCCCAATTTTGACGATTCCGGCTGGACAACCGTCACGGCGGACAGCGTGGAGGCAAACCAGTTGACGCCGAACCAAACGGCTGTTTTTCGCGCCCGGATTGAAGTGACCGCCGATGATTTGAACAACGGCAAATGGGACTTGAATTTCGGGCGCATTGACGACGCGGGCTGGGTTTATGTAAACGGGAAAAACGTCGGCCACACGACCGATTGGTCGCTCCCTTATTCGTTTGACGTGACGAAGGAACTGCATCCCGGCGCAAACGTCATCGCCGTCGTGGTCCGCAACGAGGGCGGGGGCGGCGGGATTGGCGCGCCAACGTTCGGTCGGGATTTAAGCGGAGTGGCCGCGAGCTTGCCGGCGTTTGGCTATCCGGCAGGCGTCGAGCAGGGATGGTGGCAGCCGGACTTCAACGATCGGGGCTGGCAACCAGTGGCAATTGGTTCGGGCGCGCCGCCATCCGGCGGATTGCTGAGGTGGTACCGGATGGGCTTTCGATTGCCGCCCGGCCCGGCCCGGTGTGCCGTGGCGTTTGCGCCTGGACGCAACCGGCAACGGTTTCCTTTACCTGAACGGCCACGCCATCGGGCGTTACTGGCAAGCAGGACCGCAACACGATTTCTTCCTGCCGCAGTGCTGGCTGAACTTCGGCGCGGGAAAACCAAATGTCATCGCCTTAACCTTGCGTCCGTTGAACCAGAGCGCCGCCATCCAAACCGCCATTGTCGAACCCTATCCTCCCGCGGAAGCAGGCATGGCCGTTTCAAGCGCCCGATGAACTTGGCGCGCCGACGCGATTGAACACCTCCCCGGCAAAAGCCATAATTCGCCGGGCTTTTTTTTGTTGACGTTTAATAGTGAACGGCTTATATAAGGCAAGGATGTCCTCATCTTGTCTGACAATTTAGTCAGAGGCCGCTTGATAGAAGGAGGGGCCATGGCTAAAGTTACCTTTATCACAACCACCAATACGGATGGCTGGCAAAGGCAATGTATCAAATGCGCCAAAGACGGCACGGCCTTCAAAATCCACGGCTGCGATAAAAAGCATTTATTGTTTTTTCACGAGCTATGCGCCGCCTATAAATATCGGGTTAAAATCTCCAGGGATGGAGCGGCCGCTCATTTTACTCCTGCCGATTCGAAATAGTCTTGCGAAAGGCTCAGACGCGATGTCAACCGGATGTCGCGTGAAGACGCGCCCACCTCAATCTCGTACTCCCCGGCATCCGCCTTCCATTGGTGGCCCGGAACATCGAAATAGGCCAGGTCGCGGGGTTGGATGGTGAATTGGACGGTCTTGGTTTCGCCAGGGAGAAGGGCCACCTTCGAGAAACCCTTTAACTCGCGAATCGGCTTGTCAATTTTGGGATCGAGATCATGGATGTATAGCTGCACCACTTCCTCCCCGGCGCGCTTCCCGGTGTTGGTGATGTCCGCGCGCGCGCTCACGCTGCCGTCCGCAGCCAGGTCCGCATTTGATAGTTTGAGATGTTTGAATCTGAACGTGGTATAGGACAACCCGTACCCAAACGGGAATAGCGGTTGAATGCCGGCCTTGTCAAAATGCCGGTAGCCCACATATATGCCCTCGGCGTAGTTGACTTGACCATCCCGGCCCGGAAAATTGCCCGCATCCGGATACTCATCACGGTTCGCGCCCACGGTCGTCGGAAGATGGCCGGACGGATCAACTTCCCCGAACAATATGGCCGCGATGGCCGCCCCGCCTTCTTCTCCCGGATACCAGGCTTCGATGACGCCAGGCGTCTGATTCAACCAGTTCGTCATGATCACTGGGGTCCCATTATTCATCACGACGATCGTCTTTTTGTTGACGTCCGCGATAGCGCGGATCAACGCCGCTTGATCATGCGGCAGATCCATCGAGGGACGGTCGTTGCCTTCGCCATCCGTGCCCTCTGTGGAAACACACACCACGGCAACGTCGGATGCCTTTGCCGCCGCCAGGGCGTCCGCGTAGGGCGTTCCCCCCGCAGGCCGCCAACCCAGGCGCGCCACGAAATCGCCTCCGGCCTGAAAATATTCAATCCGAAGCTCATAAGATTTCCCGGCTTCAAGAGAAACTTCCGTATCCTTGGTCGTCGCAGGTTCCCGAACCCAGTTGTCTATCAGGACCTTTCCATCCAAAAAAACACGATAACCATCATCGCCGGTGAATGTCAAAACGTAGTTGCCGCTGGCCGGGGCGACGAGTTGGGCCGTCCAGCGCACACTGAAATCTGTGGTGGGAAAACCCGGGGCAGGGGCGTTTGGCGCTTCAAGATCAACGGACTGATCCACGCGCACCAGCGCCGGGGGGCCGGCCAGGTCCGGGTTCTTGTAATACTCCGCCCGGAATCCATGCACCGTGCCATCATCCGGCACGGTGACGGCGGAAACGGGCAATGGCGCGGCTTCTATTCCCGCGGCAGCGTAGCGAACCATGACGCCATCCCCCGCCAGTTGCTGAATGCCGTCCAGTATCTCCACTGTTTGAAATGGCTGCACCGCCGGGCTGCCCAGCGCGCCGACTTGCAGGTGACGCGCCGCCTCCCCGATGACGGCGATGGAATGGATGCGTCCCCGGTCCAACGGCAGGATATTCCCTTTGTTTTTCAAGAGGATGATTCCATTTTCCGCCACTTCCAACGCCAGTCGCTGATGCGCCGGACTATTGACCTGGCTTGCGTCAGGATGCATCGGACCGTCCAGTAATCCCACTCGGATGATCGTCCGCAGGATGCGGTGGACCGAATCGTCCACGGCCGCCTGCGTGACGGTTCCGTCGGCCAGCGCCGCTTTTAGTTTGGGCACGTTCATGTTCTCGCCGGTGGGCATCTCCAAATCGTTGCCCGCCTGGACGGCGGCGGTCTCATGAACGGCCCCCCAGTCCGACATGACCAACCCATCAAAACCCCATTCGTGCTTCAAGACCTCCGTGAGCAAAAAAGGATTGGCGCTGCAATGAAATCCGTTCACTTTGTTATAGGCGTCCATGACACACCCGACTTTTCCCTCTTTCACCGCCGCCTCGAATGCCGGCAGGTAAATCTCCCGGAGCGCGCGCTCCCCGACGATGACATTCACGTAGCCCCGGTCAACTTCCTCATTATTGCAGGCGAAATGTTTTACACACGCCGAATTGCCGGTGCTTTGCAGACCCTCGATGAAATGGACGGCCATTTGCGCCGCGAGATAGGGATCCTCGCTGAAATATTCGGCATTGCGTCCGCCCAATGGCGAACGTTGAATGTTCACGGCAGGCCCCAGCTCCACCTGGACGCCGGTGCCCTTGTTGCGCCCTTCGTCGCCAATTGCCTGTCCAATTTGCCAGAGCAGGTTGGTGTCCCACGTTGATGCCATCAGCACTCCCGCCGGAAACGCCGTCGCCGGTCCCAAGGTGCCGTCCGGACCGCCCCGCACACCCTGGCCGGCATCGGCCATGGCCATGCCGGGAACGCCGAGCCGCGGGATAGGCTGGGTGGTGAAGCCGGTGCCGCCGAGCAGCGACAATTTTTCGTCCTGTGTCAGCCGGCCAAACAAATCGTCCACCCGCTGCTCCAGCGGCGCCTGCGGATCCTTATACAAGGCCCCCGGCTCCGCCAATGCAATTTGGAGAGGTGAAACGACGAACAGAATTGATACGAACAAGGCGAGTCGTTGCATAGATTAAGGATGTCCAGTGTCTTAAAGAGGAAAGCTCTTGTAAATGAATTTCGGCGTCAATCGCACCGGGCGGGTTTGGACAAAATTCTTCTGATCCTCTGGTTTCTGTTGTGGAGGCTTGTGCGCCGATGAGAATTTATCCCATAAGGGATAATTGGAAATAGCCCGGCATTTCGATGCCGGGACCCAATTGCCAATGGGGCCTGAGTCCCGAAGGGACGGCTGGAATCAATCCCGTAAATAGCTTTCGTCAAATTTGATCCGATGTTTCTTCAATAACATCGGAGATTCCTCTTGGAAACTGCGTTTGCGGTGATGCTGTTTTTGCGCTGATTGAAGACGTAAAATTAATTTGCGTCAGCGGGCATCTTTGATTATCGTGGTTCAAAGCTTGGGAGAAATAAATTCAGGCTGACAGGACGATGAGAAAGCCTTGCAATTTAATAATCGCAAAGAGTGACCATTGATAAACAACGACTTGAATGAGAAAGAAAATGACAGTTTCGAGTTTTTCACCAGCCTTTTAAGGTAGAGATTTATGAGCGACGAGCCCATTACAAACCGGCAAAAAAGGATTCTGGTCATTGATGATAATGAAATCATCTTGAAAACTGTTTCCATTAAATTGCAGAAGGCTGGGTTTCAAGTATTTACGGCAATTAATGCGTCGAGAGGCGTCGAGCTGGCGCGAAAGGAGATCCCCGATATGATTCTTCTGGACATCGGGTTTCCATTGGGCACGGTTGGAAATCGCGTCGTGGACGGTTTTACCGGCGTGCTGTGGGACGGGTTCCGCATTATGGACTGGCTTCACAACGTGGAGGAAACTAAAAATATCCCCATTGTCATCATCAGCGGCATGGACGACGATAAAAACAAGCAACGCGCCCAAGCCGGCGGCGTCCTCGCGTTCTTCCCCAAACCCCTCAATTTCGACGAAATGCTTAGGGTGGTCCGCTCGGCCTTGGCCGCGCAGTTGGACGACACCGTGCCTGCGATCTAACCGGGAAGGCTTCCTGTTCTAAACGTCGAGGAACTCCAATCGAAGATTTTCACTGGCAAGCCCGCTGCCCTCACCAGTGCATTCTGCACTCTTATTTATTGAGTGAAAATCAGAAACGCCGCACCGTCAAAGCCATGAATAATGCAAAAGGTTAATTGCAAATAGTTTGGAAAGGTTTTTGGAAAGTGGCGCGTTTTTCACCATTTCCCTGAATATTCACAGATTATTAAATTGGCCTGTTTATTGCTAATATTGCTAAAATTGAATGCTCGTTTTTTGCATCTATTATTTGCAGCAGCAATTTGTGAATGTCGTCGAAATCCAACCATCTTCTCGCCCTTCAAGCGGCGATTCAGTTAAAGCACCAGTGCCGGCCCGTTCATCGCGAATCGGTTTTCGTTCATGAAACTGCCGGAGCAAAAGAAACCATATGGATGGGCACTGTGGAGGTATTCGATCTGAGCGGCCATAAGGAGGCCAAAATCTGTTATGCCTGGCAGCATGTCCAGGACGATGGCGAAGTTAGAATTTTCACCGTTTTAGGGAATCAATTTATTGACTCGGCAAACCGGGCGGTGCAGGCGGCAATTTTCATGGACAAGCAACCGGCGCCCCACCCGCCTCGAAATCTTCGTCAGTAAGGTACGTCCCTTTTGTCCCGTCAGGGACATCCGGCAATAGCCGGGAGTTTCAACGCCGGGACCGCATTCGGGATTTGCATAAGTCCCAAAGGGACGGTTGAATAAATCCAAAAACAGCATGAATTTTGTCCCACACCCGGCGGGTGTGAGACAAATTTCTTCAACCGATTTGCTTTTGTTCGGTTTTCTTTGGCGGATATATGGGTCGGCAAATATATTGATCCTTCAAGCAGCTTGCGCCCGCGGCTCGTCGCAAAGCAATTGTTTGAACAGGTTGGCGTCCATCGTTTCCCGCTGCAACAATTCGCGCGCTATCCTTTCCAGCGCCGAACGATGCTTCTGCAGGAGTCCCCGAGCTTCCCCGTACGCGCCATCGAGTATTCGCTTGACCTCCTCGTCAATCTCCCTCGCCGTCTCCTCGCTGCAATCGCGCTGCGCCGGCGCATTTGGCATGAACGAATCGAAATTTCCGTCCCGCCGCGCACAGTGCGCCAGGCCGATGATCTCGCTCATGCCAAACATCGCCACCATCTGTCGCGCCAACGCCGTGGCCTGTTGCAAATCATTTTCCGCGCCAGTGCTGGTCTCGTCGAAGACCACCTCCTCCGCGGCCCGGCCGGCCAGTTGCCCCGGATCCGGTCCAGCAATGCCGAACGGCTCATCAGGTAGTGGTCCCGCGTTGGCAACTGCATCGTGTAGCCCAGTGCCGCCCGGCCCCGGGGAATGATGCTGATCTTATGCACCGGATCGGCGTGTTTGCAATGGAAGGCGACCAGCGCGTGCCCCGTCTCATGATACGCCACTCGCGTCTTTTCCTCATCGCTTAACCGCCGGCTGCGCCGTTCAGGACCGGCCACGACCCGTTCAACGGCGTTTTCCAAGTCCAATTGCGCCACCTCACGGGCGCCGCGGCTCGCCGCCAGCAAGGCGGCTTCGTTGACCACGTTCGCCAGGTCCGCACCGGAAAATCCCGGCGTTTGCGCCGCCACCTTCCGCAGGTCCGTCGCCGTCGCCAATCGCTTGTTTCGGACGTGAAGTTTCAAAATGGCCAGCCGCCCGTCCAGGTCTGGAACATCCACCACCACGTGCCGGTCAAACCGACCGGGCCTCAAGAGCGCAGGATCCAATACTTCCGGGCGGTTGGTCGCAGCCAGAATGATGACGCCCGCGTTGTCCTCAAAACCGTCCATCCCCACGAGCAATTGGTTCAATGTCTGCTCCCGCTCATCGTTGACCGGACCAATCCGGACTCCGCGCTGGCGCCCCACGGCGTCCAATTCATCAATGAAAACAATGCACGGCGCGCGGCCTTTGGCGTTCTGAAACAAATCCCGCACGCGCGCGGCGCCCACGCCCACGAACATTTCGACAAAATCGCTGCCGCTGATAAAAAAGAACGGCACCTGGGCCTCGCCCGCGACCGCCCGCGCCAGCAACGTCTTGCCCGTTCCTGGAGGGCCGATGAGCAGGATGCCCTTCGGAATGGTCGCGCCGAGCGACTTGTAGCGGTTGGGGTCTTTCAAAAAGGCGACCACCTCCTGCAAATCATGCTTCGCCTCATCGCAACCCGCGACGTCGTTGAATGTCACTTTCGTCGTTTGTTCGGCCATCAACTTGGCGCGGCTCGACCCGAAACCCAACAGCGATTGTCCCACCCCGGTCATGCGCCGGGCCAGAAATCGCCAAAGGAGAAACATCAATCCAATGGGCAACACCCAGGCTATCAGCATCGGCACCCAGGCGCTTTGCGTCTTGCCGGTGAAAGTTATATGGGCTTTCTCCAGGTCGCTCACGAGGTTCCGGTCCGGCACCGGCACGGTACTGAAACCCTGCGCCTGCGGGGGAGAAGCCAGGGCAAGGCGCGTGGCGAAAGGCGAGTTCGACTCGCTTTTGGCAGGCGCCGCGCCCGTTGCTGCCGACCGAACGGCGTTTGTTTTCGAAATGAATTGGCCGGTGATGACGTCCGCTCCAATAACGACATTGGTCACCCCGTCTTGCGCCACAAGAGTTTTGAATGTGCTATACGGAATGGTTTGAAGCAATGCCTGCCGCGAGCCTTCCTGCCAGAACCAGAATAACGCCAGCAAGATGGCCATATACCACATAATCCATCCTCCGGGCAATTTCCCGGATTTTCGAAAAAAACCCGTTTGACGACGCGGGTCATTCCCCGGGTTCGCGTCCTGCAAATTCTCTGGCGGATTATTTGACTTCATATCCCTGGCGCTTCAGCCATGGCAATTGCGGCTCCACTCCTTGCACACAATCAACTTCCGACAGAATTTCAGTTTGGCAACCAGAAAGAAAAAATGAGACTCCATCGTCTCTTTGCGTTAAATTAATCCCATCATGTTTGTCAACGGGTCCTCCAGCCAATAACATCACGTATATGAAAACCGCAAAGTCCTCGCTTTGGCTCATGGCCGTCGTCTGGTTGGCTGCCACTTCATGCAGCACTTGTCAAAAATCAGAAACCGCCCCGGGCATGGGACGGTCCGTCGCCCTCCTGAACCTTGCGCAATACGCCAAACCCATGTGTGGCACAGGCGCGCCCAAAAACATTGAGGCCGGTGACAACAACACCTTCCCCGGCGCCGTCGCGCCTTTCGGCATGATCCAATGGAGCCCCGACACTGACAACGGGCAGCACATTTCCGGATACGGAGCCGAAGGCAAAACCATTTCTGATTTCAGCGTGGACCACATCAGCGGAGCGGGCTGCGCCTATGGCGGGGACTTTGCCATGATGCCCATCCCCGGCGATGCGCCGTCGTCTCCCCCGGAAGAGCGCAACGCCTGCGCCCAACCGTTTTCGCACTCCAATGAAATTGCCCGCCCCGGCTATTACGGCGTGACCTTTGACAACGGCCTCAAGGTCGAATTGACCACCACCACGCGCAGCGGTTTCGGTCGGTTCATTTATCCGGACACCCGGCCCGAAACACTCATGATTAACGCCGGCAGCGACATCAACGGCTCGGCGGCGTCGGGCATCACTCTCAATCCCGCCACGCGCGAAATCAGCGCCTGGTCCATCGGCGGTCATTTCTGCGGCACCCACGAGGTCCGGACCATTTATTTCTACGCGATCTTTGATCGTCCATTCAAGACATGGAGCACTTGGGCCGACAAAAGCCTGGCCCCGGGCGCGACCAACGCCTCCGCCACCACCTCGGGCGCGTTGATCACCTTCCAGCCTGCCGGCGACCGCACCGTCCTGGCCAAGGTCGGAATTTCTTATGTCAGTGCCGCCAACGCCAAGGCAAACGTTGAAGCGGAAAATCCCCTGTCAGCCTTTTCCACGAAAGATTTCGACCACGCCGCCCGGTCGGCGAACGATGTCTGGAACGCCTGGTTGAACAGGATCCAGGTCAGCGGCGGAACGCCCGACGAAATGGAAACCTTTTACTCAATGCTCTATCACGCCCTGCTCGGGCCCGTGACGGTGTCAGACGCCAATGGCGAGTATCTGGGTTACGACGGCCAGGTGCATACTGCGGAAAATGGGCGCGCGCAATACGGTGTTTTCTCCGGCTGGGACATTTACCGGAGCGAATGCCAGTTGCTGGCGATGCTCGCGCCCAAGGAAGCCGGCGACATGGCGCAATCGCTGCTGATGGACTACGAACAAGGCGGCGCTTTCCCGCGCTGGGGCGTCATGACCGAAGACAGCGGCGTCATGATGGGCGACCCGGCGGCGCCGATCATTGCCGGCTTTTATGCTTTCGGCGCCACGAACTTCGACGCCGAAGCGGCGCTGGCTGGCCTCGTCCGCGCGGCGACCGACCCTTCGGTGCGCGCGCCGCGGACCCGGACCAACGAACGGGACGCGCTGGCGGACTATTTGAAGCTGGGCTATGTGCCGGAACATCAGAAGGGCGGCTACGGCAATGTTTCAATGACTCTGGAATACGATTCGGCGGATTTCGCGCTGTCGCAATTCGCCCATGCCCTGGGCGATGAAAGCGACCAGCGCCATGCTGTTGCAACACGCGCAAAACTGGCGCAACCTCTTCAATTCCCAATCCGGGTATGTTCAAATGCGACGGCGGGACGGCCAATGGGCGCCGGGTTTCAAGAACAATGTCGGCCGGTATGACGGCGATCAGGCTTATGTGGAAGGAACCGCCGGGCAATACTTATGGATGGTGCCGTTCAACTGAAGGCGGCCCTGGCCGGGGCGATGAACGGCCAGGACGTCGCCGCCAAACGTCTGGACGCGTTCTTTACAAAACTGAACGTTGGCGATCATGGACCCGACGCCTGGATGGCCTGGCTGGGCAACGAACCCAGCCTGGAAACGCCGTGGATTTATGATTTCTGGGGCCAGCCATGGAACACCCAAGACATCGTCCGCCGCGCCATGACCGGACTCTATTCAGCCTCATACGCCGCCTATCCGGGCAATGATGATGTGGGAGAAATGTCCTCATGGTATATCTTCGGCGCGCTGGGAATGTATCCGGAACTGCCCGGCTCGGACATTCTGCTCGTGGGCAGCCCCCTGTTTCCCAAAGCGGTGTTGCACCTGCCCGGCGGCAGACCTGACCATCATCGGCAAAGGCGCGGCCAAGGACGCGCCCTACGTCCAGAACCTCATCGTCAATGGGCAGGCGTGGAACAAGCCGTGGCTCCGCTACTCCGACATCTCCCATGGCGGGACGCTGGTCTATGACCTCAGCGCGACCGCCGACACAAACTGGGGCGCCTCTCCATCCAACGCGCCGCCGTCGTATGATGGGGGAAAGTGAGCCAAATTCACGAAGCGCCTGGACTGCGTCTGGTGATAGTGTCCGGCCGGATTGTTGCCAATCAATCTTTCAAGGCAACCGCTTGAATACTGGTTTTCCTGCTGCATCCCGCCAAAATGTCATTCCGTCTGAAGCGGAACAATTGTCCCGTCAGGGACATCCGGCAATAGCCCGGCATTTCCAATGCCGGGACCGGATTCGGGATTTGCATAAGTCCCGAAGGGACGGTTGAATAACAGGCGCGTCTTACGGGGGCCGTTGAAGCGCAACCGCAGCCAGAACAATCCAAGGGGACACTATCCGTCCGGTTAACCGCCGCTCGCTTATTCGGTCGGCGTGTCACCAACCTAAATAGTACCCGATGAATATGCATCCAACCAGGACTCCCAGACCGAGAATGACGAAAAGAACCGCAAAAACAAGCACCTGTCTCTTCTGGTCGGGCAACTTGTGTTTCCGAACATGCCGATGGCCATGTAATCCGGCAGGCTTCATGAATCAATGAACTTTACCCCCAAAACAGGGGAATTCGTCAACAAGAATATGTGTCCTCCCGGCGCTCGGGTGCATCTCATTTTTTGAGGAGGAAAACGGCAGAAGATGTCGCCCCTGATGGG
>CAVWKA010000023.1:0-16111 GCA_963755515.1 uncultured Verrucomicrobiae bacterium
AGGAATATCCGGGGTTCGGCGCAGAGGTGACGCCTTTGAACATCCAACAGACGTCAGGATTACCCATGATGCCTTTAATCCAGTCGTGGCTCATACCTAATGGGCCGGTCAGCGTGCCGTCGCCGCCGAAGATCATGCCGTAACTGCAAATGATCCAGAGGATGGTGGTAAGGCCGGTGATGAGGAAGCATTGCGCGAGCACGGAGAGGACGTTTTTCTTGCGAACGAGACCGCCATAGAACAGCGCCAAGCCGGGCAGGGTCATGAACAGCACGAGCGCCGTGCTGGCGAGCAACCACGCGTTATGACCGGCGCCTGGAAATGACACATAATTGCCCTGGCTGTTGAGCAAATTCGTATTGATGATGGAAGACGCGAGGCCAAAGTTCACTGTCCAGTTGCCATTCGTGTCCTTGTAAGGAGCGGTCGGGTCGGTGTTTTGGAAATATGACTCGACGGATTCCAAGCGTTGTTCCGTAGTGGGCGCGTTGGTGGTCCAGGCTGCGGGCGGCGCGTTGGTGGACGTCGCGGCCGGGGCATTAGTGGTGGCCGCCATGGTATTGGTGCCCATGGCCATCGTATTGGTTTGCGCGCGCACGCCCACCGTGGTTGCAATTAAAGCGAGTGTTAATAGAATTCGTTTCATGGTTTTATTAGTTGGGTTCAAGTTGGTTAGGGACTTAAACGGCTGATTCGCCTTTCTCCTCGGTGCGAATACGCACGGCTTGTTCGATAGCTGAGACAAAGACCTTTCCATCCCCGATTTTCCCGGTCTTGGCCGATTTAATGATCGCGGCCACGGCGGCATCCGTATGGGTGTCGCCGACGACCAATTCGATTTTTATCTTGGGCAGGAAGTCCACGGTATATTCGCTGCCGCGATAGATTTCGGTATGGCCCTTCTGGCGGCCAAACCCCTTGACCTCGCTGACGGTCATCCCTTCGATGCCGATTTCGCTAAGGGCGTCCTTCACTTCTTCGAGCTTGAACGGTTTGATGATCGCTTCAATTTTCTTCATAGTTTTTTTATATAATTTAACCGCGTATTGGCCTGTCAATTCGCGTTGCAGGCGGGTTTAGCAATGCCAATGCCAAGTGAAAGGCGAGTCGGCGCTGTTTGGCGGATTGCCCTTTAGTTGCAATGGTTTATGAGCACGCGGAAAAATTCAGCGGTTCCCCGCCGGCGGAGCCACCTGTTTCCTTTTGTTCAGCGAAGGAAATTTTAACCACCTTGAAATAGCCGGAATTTTTGGCATTTTAAGGGCGAGTGTTCATTACATCGCTATCCGGTTACTTCGGAAAACTTCAACGGGGAACGCGCACTATTCTGCAGACGTGCATTTATGGCGTCGTCGGGGGGCTGGCGGTGGTGGCGTTTCAGTTGCTGATTACCGTGCTGTATAACGCGACGCTGGTGCGGATGGCCGGGCAGCCGCCGTGGGTATTTTTGGCCGGCAGTTTCTGCGTGATGGTGGGCACGGCGCTGGTGGCGGGATTTCTGCTGCATTCATTCTGCAAAGAAGCGGCTGGCAGCGGCATCCCGCAGGCGAAGGCGGCGTTTTGGAAGGACTTTGGCGTGATCCCGTGGCAGGCGATTTGGGTGAAATTTTTTGCCGGAATACTGAGCATTGGCGGGGGCAGCAGCCTGGGGCGCGAGGGTCCGAGCGTTCATATAGCGAGCGGATTGGCTTCGACCCTGGCGGGGTGGACGGGTGAAGCGAAACAAAGCCGGCGGCAGGCGACGGCGGCGGGGGCGGCGGTGGGTTTGGCCGCGGCCTTCAACACGCCGATTGCGGCGGTGACGTTCGTGCTGGAGGAAATCATCCAGGACTTAAACAGCAGTCTGCTGGGCAGCGTATTATTGGCCTCGGTGATTGGCGCGCTGATTGTTCACGGCATTGTGGGCGCGCAGCCGGCGTTTTCCATTCATAATGTCGAGTCGCCGACGTGGCGCGCGTATTTGCTGACGCCGGTGGCGGCGGTGCTGGCGAGTTTCGCCGGGGTATTTTTTCAGAAGACAACGATGGCCTTGCGCAAGCAACAGATGCAGCAGAGTAAAATTCCGGCCTGGCTAAAGCCCGGAGTCGGCGCGGCCCTGGCGTGGGGGATTGCGACGACGGTCTTCTTTCTGACGCACCATCTGGGGGTGTTCAGCCTCGGCTACGGGGATTTAACCGCGGGGTTGAACCACCAACTGACGTGGCAAATTGCGGGGATATTACTGGTGGCGAAATTAATTGCGACGGTGTTGTGCTACGGGTACGGCGGCTGCGGCGGGATATTTTCGCCGACACTCTTTTTCGGCGGGATGAGCGGGCTGGTGCTGGCGGGATTGTTTGGACTGATCATGCCGATGGGTCCGGAAGATTCGCTGGCGCTGGCGGTGGTGGGGATGAGCGCGTGCCTGGGGGCAGTGGTGCGCGCGCCGGTGACGGGCATCCTGATTGTGTTTGAAATGACGCACGAATTTGCGCTGGTGCCGGCGCTGATGATCGGCGCGCTCATCAGCCAGGCGGTTGCCCGCCGGATGACCCGCGAAAATTTTTACGACGCGATATTGGAGCAGGACGGCTATAAGCTGGAAAAGCTGCTTCCGCCGCGCGATTTACAGAGCTGGCAAAAGCTGCCCGTCTCGGCGATTGCGAATTTCCAACCGGTGGTTCTCGACAACCTGGACCCGGCCCATGTCGAACAGTTCCTGAAGAAGCATTCGTTCACATGTTTCCCGGTGATGCAGGAAGGAAAGTTGGCGGGAATTGTCTCGCGCGCGGAATTGTCGGAGGCGATTGCTCAGAGGCGCGCGCCCAAACTGGCGCCCATCATGAGATGCGAACCGCGCCAGACCATCCGTGAATTGCAAACGCTGCTGCTGGAGTCGCCCACCGGCACCGCGCTCGTTTGCGACCCGTCGGATGGTAAACTCCTGGGTATCGTCACGCTGCACGATTTATTGCGCGCGCAAATCAATGCGGCGCAGAGCGCGATTTGAACCCGTATGGGCCCTGTTTTAAATGGCGCAAATCCGATTTTGAACGGAACGTTTTCTCATCAACACCACGCTTTAGCACGGTGTTAATGAGAGCATTCAAAAACTGATATGCGCCCGAATGGCGCGCGACCGAGGGTTTTAACTTTCACTTCACCGGCGATTGGTGTTTCATCTTGCCGTTTCGATATGCCCAAGCGCACCGACATTCATAGCGTCCTCATCATCGGCGCCGGCCCCATCATTATCGGCCAGGCCTGCGAGTTTGATTATTCGGGCACGCAGGCGTGCAAGGCGCTGAAGGAGGAAGGCTACCGCGTCGTCCTCATCAACTCCAATCCGGCCACGATCATGACCGACCCGGAGTTTGCCGACCGGACCTATATCGAGCCAATTATTCCCGAGTGCGTCGAGAAAATCATCGCGCGTGAGAAAGAGGAGATGATAAAGCTCGGAGCGAAAGGGAAGTTGGTCCTGCTGCCGACGTTAGGCGGGCAGACCGCGCTCAACACGGCGATGGCCCTGCACAAAAACGGCGCGCTGGAGCGTCACGGCATCGAAATGATCGGTGCCAAGCCCGAAGCCATTCATCGCGGCGAAGACCGTGAAGCGTTCAAACAACTTATGCTTTCCATCGGCTTGGACGTGCCCATCTCCGGCACTGCACATAATCTCGACGAAGCCCGCGCCGTGGCCGATAAGATCGGGCGTTTTCCGCTCATCATCCGACCGGCGTTCACGCTTGGCGGCACCGGCGGCGGCATCGGTTATAATCGCGAAGAGTTCGAGGAAATTGCCAGGCGCGGAATGGAATTATCGCCCGTGAACGAAATTCTGATCGAAGAATCCCTGCTCGGCTGGAAGGAATACGAGATGGAAGTGATGCGCGACAAGGCGGACAACTGCGTGATCGTCTGTTCCATCGAGAATTTCGATCCGATGGGTGTGCATACCGGCGACAGCATCACGGTGGCGCCGATCCAGACGCTGACGGACAAGGAATACCAGATCATGCGCGACGCGAGCTTTGCGGTCATCCGGGCGGTGGGGGTGGAGACGGGCGGCTCGAACATCCAGTTTGGGGTGAACCCGGACAACGGGCGGATGGTGATCATTGAGATGAACCCGCGAGTGAGCCGCAGTTCCGCGCTGGCCTCGAAGGCGACGGGTTTTCCGATTGCCAAAATCGCCGCCAAACTTGCCATCGGCTACCTGCTGGATGAAATTCGGAACGACATTACGCGCGAGACCCCGGCGAGCTTCGAGCCGACGATTGATTACGTGGTCGTGAAGGTTCCGCGATTCGCGTTTGAAAAATTTCCGCAGGCGGACCCGACTCTGACGACGCAGATGAAAAGCGTGGGGGAAGCGATGGCGATTGGCCGGACGTTCAAGGAGAGCCTGCAAAAGTGCCTGCGATCGCTGGAGATTGGCCGCAGCGGTTTGGGTGGCGATGGCAAATCCTGGCGCATCGGGACGGAAGTGTATGGTGATCGCGACATCCTGCCGCGCGATGTCATCAGCCGCAAACTAAGCGTGCCGAACGCCGAACGGGTCTTCTTCATCCGGCACGCGATGCGGGCTGGATTCGGGGTTGAGGAGATATTCAACCTGACGAAGATAGACCGCTGGTTTCTGGCGCAGATCAAGGAGATTGTGGATTTTGAGGAAGAGCTGGCGGGAACGAAATAACCTCCGGCCATGGCAGACCCATTCACCCATTGGATTGAAGCGCAGGGGTTTTGGGCGCCGTGGTTGTTTGTCGCGCTATTCGTGGCGGCGTCGTTTCTGATGATCTGGCGGCTGGAAGTCATGAGCGCGCGAGGCTTCGAAGGGACGGTGCTGGGCACGCTGGTGATGCCCTACTGCTCGGGGATGGGCAATTTGATTTTTGCGTTCATTCTGGGGACCAACGATGGCAGCGGGGCGGACGTGATGACCAACAATCTGGTCAACAACGTCACCGACATGACGCTGGTGCTCGGGCTGCCGACAATCATCTGGGGAATAAAAATCCTGCCGTCGAAGGGGAAGAACGCGGGGAAAAGAAGGCCCGGGGCCGAAAAGGTCCAGCGGCTCAACCGGCTTTCGCTGCTGATGACGCTGGTGGCGATTTTATTTTTTACGGGAGCGGTCTGGGCGCTGGCGCGCAAAGGCAGCCTGAATTTCGACGACGGTCTGGTGCTCATCGGACTTTTTCTGTTCTGGCAATGCTTCCACGTTTTTGAAGTGATGAAAAGCGACGTGCGCCAGGGAAAATCGCTGATCGGGTGGCTGATACCGTTGGACATCGTGCTGCTGGCGGTTGGGGCGTATGGCATCTATGTGAGCACCGATTGGCTGGTGGCGTGGATTCAAAACCGGCACATGGGATTCATCAGCGCGCGGCATCTGGGGTGGCTGACGGGCTGGTTGATGGTGCTGCCCAACGCCATGCTGGCGTTTTATTACGGGTGGAAAGGGCAGCCAGAAACGGTTTATACATCGCAGGTCGGCGATTGTCATATCTCCATTCCGTTCTGTCTGGGCGTCTATACGATGTATCACACCATGGCGATGCCGGCGTTTTTTCAGACGGGGATGTTCATTCTACTGGGCGCGACGGCGCTGCATCTATTCTTTGTCACGGTATTCGGCCAACTGCCCAGATTTTTTGGCTGGATACTGATTGGCGCCTACGGATTTTTTCTTTGGAAAGGGTTGTTGGGATGAGGGCGGCCCGGGCCGCGGCGAGGGCGTTACGGAGTTTTTTTCGTCACTTGAGTGTCACCCCATGAAATGGCGAGCGGGTTTGGCCGGATCTTGTCGCTCAATTCGGCAAAGGGCACCTGGGCATCCAACCAACGGGGATTTTTCGCAATCCCATCCATGCTCTCGCGGGTGTTGTTGCAAATCAGGTAAATGCCGAAGCCCAAGACCATGAAGGCTTCGAAGCCGGTGCCGACGCCGTGCCGTTCAAAAGCGAAATCGCCCACGCCGTATTGCGCGTCGTGCAATTCCTTGCGGAGGCCGCCGATGTCCGCGGCGAAATTCTTAAGGAAGTCGTCGTTGCGGGGGCCGAGATAAGCGAGGACCCGCGCCTTGTTTTCGGCCAAAGAAACGATGGCCCATTCATCGAAAACGACCTTGCCGTAGCGCGAGTCCATTTTCTTCGCGCACGCCTTCACCTGCGAAATGGCTTCTTCAAGCGTCATGAGCTGTCTGAACGGGGCGAGCAAAACAAATTCATCCGGCGGAGACAAGGCAATTCCAAAACAAATTTTCAAAATAGAATTTACTGCGCCGCCGCTAAAATCATATTTTGGGGGACTCATGCGTCCGCCGAAGTCACCTCGCGATCAGCCCGCTTCTGCCATTGGCGAAAAAACAAAGACGGGGATTTATTGGGCGGCGGCCTTGGTGTTTGCGGGGGCCTTGGCGGTGGCGGTGGCCAAGAATCTGGCGCCGGCGGATATCGGTTGGCCGGAAACGTTGCTACTGGCGGCTGCCCTCGCGGGCACAATAGCCGCGCTGGCGCGGCAATTGCCGTTTTTTAATGCGCTATCTGCCGCCATTGTCGTGGCGTTAGCCGGTGGCGGTGTTTCCGCCCTTGACGCCCGAACCGGCGTTCCCTTCGGCGCGGTGATCTTCGGGGAAAAGGCGGGCGCGAAACTTTT
Source organism: uncultured Verrucomicrobiae bacterium (assembly GCA_963755515.1). GTDB lineage: Bacteria > Verrucomicrobiota > Verrucomicrobiia > Limisphaerales > UBA11358 > UBA11358. The sequence continues at coordinate 6,643 of CAVWKA010000023.1, forward strand.
TAATTTGCTGCCCTGGGCGGTGCCCCTGATCTGGCCGGTGGCGATCCTGAACTCGCGCGGCGTGGCGCGGCTGATTTTGCGCCCGTGGCGAAAGACCAAAGCTTACGGCTTCCGGCTGATCGGCCTGGCGGCAGTTCTCGGGGCGGTCTTCGACTTTGCCTTCGAGCCTTTTGCGACGCGGGTGAAGCATTACTGGTTTTGGGAGCCGACGGCGCTGCCGCTAACCTGGATGGGCGCGCCATTGGTGGATTTTCTCAGTTGGGCGCTCGTGACGGTGTTACTCCTGGCATTCGTCACGCCGCTATTGATCAACAAAAAGCCGCATTCAAAGACCGCGCCGGATTTCTTTCCGCTGGGAATCTGGCTGGGGGGCCTATTGCTGTTTGGGACAGCTTGCGCCGTCCAAAAGATCTGGCCGGTCGTGGTGGCGGACGCGGTGATTGGATTGGTCGCGGCGCTTTTTGCAATTCGAGGGGCGAAGTGGTAGGGGATTTGGGCCGGAGCGGAAGGGCTGGATTTCCGGGCACGGTTAATCGTAACCATGCAATTGGTTGCGGGTTAAATCTTCTGGACAAACCGGAAAAGCAGGTTGATGTTCCGACAATAAGAAGTCCGAGGGTAAAAATTTTGCGGCCGGACATACAAAAATCGGACGGTTGGTGTCTATGGAGTGAGCGTGGAATGAATGAAACTGAACAAATGCCGGAGACGCGTTCGCCCATGCCACGGATTGTGGGCGTGGCTTCATTGAGCTGCCTGGTATCCTTGATACTTTTTTACTGGGCGGTCAGGGCGGTGGTATCGGAGCTTGGGGTCTGGTGGGAGGAATGGCTGGTCTATGCAACGGCGCCGGTACTTCTGACTTTTTTCATTCTTTACCGGAGTTGCTGGCATCCGGAGATTACCGGAGCGGCGCGCACGTGTTACTTGTTCCTGCTTTCCTGTGTCATCCTGGCGGGGGACATCGTTGCCGTTGGAGCCATGCTAGGTCTGGCAATCTTCTTTATTGGGATGATGGCATTCGGCTTCAATGCGTTCGAGGGAGGCAATCACTAAAGCATTTTCAGAAAAGCTGTAGCCGTCCGGCTGGGGAAAAGGAGCAGCGGATCTTTTGGGTTTTTGGCTTCGTTTTCGGTCAGTCACAGGAGAGGCAACAACGATGAGCATTCTGGTTTACTTCCGCGCGCGCCCCCTCACCTCAATCCTCTCCCCCGATGGGGAGAGGAAGTTTGAAGGGCGGACGCACAATTCGCGACGCGGGTTGTAGAATTCTCCATGCAATTGGAATTGAAAAGGGCCATTCCATTTCAGACCGTGTAAGCGATAACATGCAATTGAGCATGAAGCGGTCATGAAATTTAACTCCTAAACGCTCACGATTATGTCAACAGAACGAGATTCATTGGTTGAAGCGAAACTGGCGAAAATGTCGCTGCTGGAAAAATGCGGTCAGCTTCTGACCTTCACCTGGCGCGGCGCCATACCCACGCCATCGGGCATTGAACAGATCACCAAACTTCACGCCGGGGGTCTTTGCCTGGAGCCCTACGCGTTGGAGACCTGCAAGAACCTTTATTGGGGGCGTTCCCAGGTGGACCCCAACTTCAAAAAGCCGAAGGATTATTTCGACATCGCGCACACGTACTTTGACGATCACAACTACGGCGTGAGCGTGACGCCGGAGGAATTGACGGTGGCCCTCAACAAAATGCAGGAGATCGCGATGAACCGCCCGTCCGGCGTTCCGTTGCACGTGACGATTGACATGGAAGGCGATTTTAAAAACGATTACAGTGCCGGGCACGTTTTGCAATTTCCGCCGCCGATGGGAATGACCGCGATCGGCGACATGGACCTGGCCTATCAAGTTGCCAATCTTCTCGGCAGGCAGATGGCGGCCATCGGGGTGACGCAATTCTATCATCCGGTTTGCGACGTGAATATCAATCCGCTGAACCCGGAAATCGGGGTGCGCTCATTTGGGGACAACCCGAAGCGATGCGCGGAATACGTGCAAGCGACGGTGCGCGGATATCAGGACGCGAACATAGTTGCCACGGTCAAGCACTTTGCCGGGCGTGGCGATTCGGCGACCGACGCGCATGACGTGCTGGACGTATGCCGGGGCGACCTGAAACGGATGCGCGAGGTTGAACTGGTGACGTTCCAGGCGGGGATTGACGCCGGGGCGAAGGCGTTGATGACGGCGCACACCATTTACCCGGCGTTTGACAAGGAATATCCGGCGACGTTGTCGAAGAAAATCCTGACGGACCTGTTGAGGGGTGAGATGGGATTCAAGGGCGTGGTGGTATCGGACGCGATCGGGATGGCGGCGATTTTGAAAAAGTGGCCGTTGCCGCTGGCCTGCGCGATGGCCATCAAGGCCGGCGTGGACACGATTCTGCTGAAGGCGGACGACGAGTCCCGCGCCCAGTGCCTGTTCGGAATCAAGAGCGCGGTCGAACGCGGAGAGCTTTCTGAAGAGCGGGTGAACGACGCGGTCCGGCGGCTTCTGGCGATGAAGCATGACCAGGGACTGTTTGAGAAAGCAGGCAGAATGGATTCGAAGAAGACGGCGGGGATTGTCCGCGACCCGAAGAACATTGAATTCTCGGTGGAGGTGGCGCGGAAAGCGCTCCTGGTGGTGCGGGACGACCGGAAACTGTTGCCGCTCAAAAAAGACAAAAAGATTCACGTCATCGAGCAGCTCATTCCGTATCCGTTCCTGGGTAAGGACCTTTACAGCCACCCGCACATGTTCTGCGAGGCGATGTCGGCGCATTCGATCAATCTGATCCTGGACGACACGGCGTTTCACGCCACGGACGACGATGTGGAGGAAGCGCTGGAACTGGCCAAGGGAGCGGACCTGGTGGTGATGACAAACTATTACGCGCGCATTGAAAAGAGGGGCAACAATGAACACTTGGTGAAGGCATTGAAAAAGGCGGGCAAGACGGTGGTGGTGGTGACGAACTTTCCGTATCGCAAAGGCACCACGGCCGATGCCGATGCCGTGGTCTGCAACTTCTCGGGGTCGCCTGATTCGATTCGCGCCTCGGCGGACCTGCTGTTTGGGGCAATCAAGCCCTGCCTGACGACGAAAATGCCGATTGACCTTAGCGCTGAAAAGAACCTTTCCGCCGCGGCAGCGCCGGCGCCGGTGAAGGAAGGCACGAAGAAGCCGGCGAAGAAAAAGGCCTTTGCGTTCGGAGGCAAATGTTAAGCGCCATTAAGCGCACCAGGCCATTTAATCAAATTAGCGATTGAGGAAAAAATGCCGAAATCCACTGTGTTTAACATCCGGGACATTTACACCATCGCCGGGCCGAAGATAGCCGCCATCTATGAGCGAAACAAAATGGGAGTCCATTTTCAGGGAATGTCCAAGACCCTGCAGTTTCCGCAAACGGCGGCCTTGCAGGGAGCGCCGACATGCTCGATCGGCCTGTCTCCCCACGGTCTCTACAACCGCCTGAACGACGCCGGGCGGCTCATCCTGCTCAACCAAAAGGCGGTCCAATTTGCCTCGGCGCCTTTCGCGCGCATCAACGGCAAACTGACGATGCTGACGCAGGCCCGGCCGGGCGCTTCGGAACTTCCCGAAGACATTCCGGCGATCCAAAACTATTATCCGCCGGCGATTGATCCGAAAAATGTTTCGCTCACCATCGCCACACCGTCGGCGGAGATGGCCTACAACGTTGGAAGCCTGCGGATCATCCGACGGCTGATTTCTCCATTGCTTTCGGGCAACGAGCAGACACTGATGCCCATTGGCGTCGAAGAGTATGAGATTCAAAACCACTCGGTCCGGCCGCAGACGATGACGCTGGTTGTTCCGCGGCCGTCGTTGGTCAATCTTCAGGAAAAGGAACTCAAGCCGACTGACCAGGACAGCGTCTATATCTGCTCGGCGGCGACCCACGGACAGGTCCACGAGGCAGTCGAGGCCGGCGGCGTCCGCGGCATCGTCATGGGAAACCGCGAGAGCCAGAATCGAATGGTGCTGGCGGTGGCGGAAACGTCCGGAGTGGCGATAGATGTTCAGCCCTATTTCTGCCTGAACCGGCTGGTCCAGGATTTGTTGCTCAACGACGACGGCAGTTTTTTCGAAAAACGGGGGCCAGTGCTCCGCAGCGATTACGGCTGTGCGCTCAGCCTCACCTTCGCCCTCGAGCCAAAAGCCACGCAGAAAATCGCGATTGCGGTGGCGCTGGATTTTCCGGAGCAAGTTTATATTGACGGCACAAAATTCGAGCGCAAGTACGTCAAAAATTTCAAAGATGCCGGGACGCGGGCGGTGGATCTGGCGAGGGTCGCCCTGGAGAGCCACCCGCGATGGTGGGAGCGGACCGTGGCGATACAGAAGCGGATTTTTGATTCGATTCATTCGAGCGCCGCCTACCGGGGCGATAGAAGCGGGGCGTTGCGGCTGACCCGGCTGATCCTCAACGAGCTTCATTTCCCTCTGTCCAATGCCATTGTCTGGGTGGAGGACGAAGCGCACGGCGAGCGGGCGCGGTTCCTGGAATGTTTCGACTACGCCTACATTGATCCCTCGGATGTGGATTGGTATTCGATGGTGCTTTTGATGCTCTTCCCGCGTGTGGAAAAGGACCTGTGCCAGGGCTTCATTGACTCGATCCTGGCAGAGGATCCGACGCCGCGTTTCTACCATCAGCATGCGTCGTTCATTGAAGCGCGGAAGCATTATCTGGAACATCCGGAGGAATATGAAGGCGTCTCGATGACGCAGATTCGCGATGCGTTCAAGACGAAGGGGAGCGTGGCGCACGACCTGGGCGCGATGCCAAAGGGCCATCCGTTGCGGAACGTGAGCGATTACGCCTGGTACAACAACAATTACTGGGTGGACCTGTTTCCGAAATTGGCGATGCGGGTGTTGCGCAACGTGAAGTTCACCGGCGACATGGATTTTCTGAAGGCGAATTGGGAGACGCTCAAGTTCGGCCTGGAGTCGCTGCTCACGCTCGATTTCGACGGCGATGGTCTGCCCGAAGGGTATCCGGAGGACGTCAAGAACACGTTCGACAACCTGGTTCTATTCGGGGCGGACGCTTATGATGCGACGCAATTTCTCGGCGGATGCCAGGCGATGATCAAATTGGCGCAACTGGTCAAGGACAAGGACGGGGAGGGGCAACTCAAGGAAGTTTTCGAGAAGGGCTGGAGGAGTTTCGAGGCGCTGTGGCGGGAAGGGAAAAACAAGAAAGGCGGGAAACTTGCGTATTACATCACGTGCTACGATTCCAAGACTGGCAAGGCCAACACCGACGTGTGGACCAACCAGCTTGATGCGCTTTGGTATCTGATCTCGATCGGAGAAGAACCGTTCATACCGGAAGAACGCGCGAAGAAAATTCTTAAAACGATTTACCGGAACAACCGTTCGTTCATGGGCTGGGCGATGTGCAAGACTGAGAACGGCCAACCGGTGGAATCGGACCAGGGAAAGGACGTCTATACGACGTCGAACTACGTCTTCGCGCAGTTACTCGATTATTACGGGATGTCGAAAGAGAGCAAAGAGGTTTACAAACACATGGACCGGGTTGTTTTCGACTACGGCAACTCGATGATTACGGCCGACAACCTCCGGGCAGAAATGGAAAAGGAAAGGGGAGAAACGGCGCCAGGCCCGCATTACATCGTCGCCGCCTATCCGCGTCCGGGGGCGGTCTGGACTCATCTGGTGATGAACCGCGTCAAGGAGCTGCAGGCGAAAACCAAATCCAGGACAATCGAGTCGAAGGATTTGATGCGGATTTTCCCGGGATTGTTGGGGAATTAATATGTCGAGGAGCTACGACGTCACGTTTGTCGGGCACATGTGCTACGACGAAATCATTCCATTTGGGGGCCAGCCGCACATCGCACCGGGCAGCGCCGTTTTGTGCGGCGCCATGGTCGCGGCCCGCGTCGGCAAAAAAGTTGCGGCGGTGGTGAAGATGGCGAGAAAGGACGAAGCGATTTTGCAGCCGATGAAGGAGGCGGGAGTTGACACCTACGTGATTCCCGGCGCCGAGACAACATTTTCGCGGGTGTTGCACGAGTCCGCGAATGTGGATGAACGCAAGCTGACGCTCGTGAAATCCGCCGGGCTTATTTCCATAAAAGATGTTCCACCGTTAAGCTCGTCCTGCGTTCACCTGGCCGGCATATCGGACACGGAATTCGACATGGAGCTGGTGAAGGGTTTGAAATCCAGGGGTTACAGCCTCTCGACCGACATGCAGAGCTTTGTGCGCCACGTGACGCCGGTGACCCACGACATTGAATTCAGCGACGTCGCGAATAAAAGAGAAATCGCGGCAATGATGGATAAGCTGAAGCTGGATGTGGTCGAGGCCCGCATCCTGACCGGCACGGAAGATCTGGAGAAGGCCGGCATCATCGTGGAATCGTGGGGTTGCCCGGAGACCCTGATTACGCATGCCCAGGGTGTGCTGGCGCGAGTGAAGGGGAAGACCTACTACGAGAAATTTTCCAACAGCAACGTTTCCGGCCGGACCGGCCGGGGAGACACGACGTTTGCGGCCTACCTTTCCTGGAGATTAACCCACGAAGTCAGCGAATCGCTGAAATTTGCCGCGGCGGTTGTTTCGATTAAAATGGAAACGCCCGGTCCGTTCAAGGGGACCCTCGAGGATGTCGCGCGGCGGTTGAAGGAAAAGCATTCCTTGGAGGTTCCTCGACGTTTTTAGCGGGTCTCGATGAACCGATTTTTTTGATTACGAATCAGCGAGAAATGCGAAGTCCGATTCCGACCTCCGCCTCCAAATTTATCGCCTTTATTTATAAGGGTTTGGTGACGGAGGAGTCCGCAACGGACACCAATTCGGACACCATTTTTCCAACTCCGAAAGAATCCAGCGAAATGGACGGGTAACTCGCCCGTAGCTCGCTAACGATTCGGAGTCGGTTCATTTTATCTTCGCGGTTACGTACAAAACTATGAATACACGTTACCGTTTAACATATCGTGGCATCCGTGGCGGGATGTTCTATTGCGTGGACAAAACCACTGGCAAACGCAACAGCCTGCACACCCGCCAACGAGGACGAAGCCAAACAGATCGTCGAGGCCAAGAACAACTCCGAACGCCAGCCGGTGCTTAATCTGCAAATCGCCAAAGCCTATCTGGCGGGTTCTGACAACGGCATGACCACCCGGACATGGCAAAACGCCATTGAAGCGTTGATGAACACCAAGCAGGGCCCGAACCTGACCGCTGGCGGACAGCCGCGAAGGACAAGGCGCTGGCCCCGTTGCTGCCGCAGGTCATCATTGAAACCCGAGGCGAAACCATCTTGAAAGTCCTGCAAATGGGAAAGGTTTCTACGAACGTTTATTTGCGGCGGTTGCACAACTTCTGCGTGGACATGAACTGGCTGCCGTGGCCGCTGGTGCCCAAACGCCAGTGGCCCGCCGTTGAGTTTAAGGAGAAGCGCGGCATCACGCTGGCGGAACATCTGGCCATCGTGGAACGGGAACAAAATCCCGAACGCAAGGCGTTCTACAAACTGGCGTGGCACTTGGGCGCGTCGCAGTCCGATCTGGCGTTTTTCAATGCCGAGGATGTGGATTGGGAACAACCATGTTATCAGCTACCAGCGCATGAAGACCGGCTCGATTGCCATCATGCGCTTGGACAAGGACATGGAGGAGATTTTGCGGGACTTGCCGGGGAACGGCCCGCTGTTTCCGTATCTGCGAAGCGTCCGCTCGGGCGACCGCGCCACGGAGTTCAAGCAACGCTGCACCGGACTTGGCATCAAAGGCGTGTCGCTGCACAGCTATCGCTACGCTTGGGCGGAACGGGCCAAGACGGCGGGTTATCCCGAACGGTTTGCCCAGGTGAACCTTGGGCATAGCCGGGCGATGGCGCGGGCATATTCCCGCAAAGCCCCGGTGGAAATGCCGTCCTTGAGCGAATACGAGAAGCCAACAAAGGACCTATTGCTGGTACGAAGACGCGAACGACGGCGCAAGCGCGCCGCATAGGCGGATACCGCAAGTCTGGCAAACCGGCGCTGAATCGCATGAACGGCCTGGCTACGCCCGCCCCGGACTGACCAATGGTCGGGCGCGGCGCTAAGCATCCGATTTCCGCGTGCCTTCCTAAGCGTCCATCTAACGGCGGGGCGGAAGCAGTCGACGTGGCGTCGATGGGTAACAGGGCGCACTACATTAACGGCGGACGCAGCCGTATAATGGAGGTGCAAGGCACGACGACCGCTTACACTGCCCATCCGCATCGAAATGCGACTTCGCGGAATTCTCGCGCCTCTTGCTACTGGCCCGTATTCCCTCAGAAATGCCTGAATCCGCCGCAATCAGACCGTTCGGCGATATCCCCCTTGTATGGCCACGGCATCCAACGCCAGCGGGCGATCTCCGCTCCGCGTGATGTTCTCGCGCAATTGCTCCTTGTCGCAGGTAAAAATATGGATGCCCTTCTTGCCGCGTGAAATGGTGACATACCATTGCTGATTGTTCGTCGCGGCCTTCACCGCCGAATCAGAGAACAGGACATAATCCACCGACTTGCCTTGCGAAGCGTAGGACGTGACCGCGTAGCCGTGGACAAACTGCCGGAAGTTCTCGCCCAGGACCCGGCCATCCGTCAGCGCGATGCGCCCGTCGGCGCGGACGTCCTTGACCGTGACCAGTTCGCCATTGGCCAGTTTGCGGCCCTCCATCGCCCGGCCGTTGGCTTTGAGTTGCAGCTTGTCGCCCGCAGACAGCGCCAATTCCTTTTTCTGGCAGACCGTGATTTTGTCCAATTGCGCGAACGGAATCTTGACCGTTTCGCCGTCGCGCTCGACCGATCAAATGTCCATCGGCAAGGACCATCAACTCGCGCCACTTCGCCCGCCTTGAACCTTCCACATCGCGGTTAAACACCAGCACCTGACGCCGGAAGAATACGAGCGGGCATCGCGCTTTTGCGCGTCCGTCAAATCCACCGGCTGCAAAGCCTCGACCAGCGTTTCCGCTGTCGCCAATCGCCCTTCGCTTTTGAGCGCCTCCCGAATCTCGTCCATTGACCTTGTGAATTTCATTCCAGCTTTGCGAGACGACCACGCAGGATTGATTTTGTCTGGTCAGTTCCAGATAGCGGGCGGCAAGTTTCTCATGCTGGTCAGCCAGTGTGCATAGCTCAATGGCTTCAGCTTGTCCAGCCGGTTAAATGATTGCGCCAGATTGCCGTCGCGGGCATCGGCCACGGCCTCGCCGGTATTGTTTAATTCGTTCCTGTTCGGCGTTGGATTGCGCCAGGGCGGGATTTTGGCGGCGGATGTTGGTCAGTTCGAGCGGCTCCAGATCCCGAATACTTCTCAATGGCCCGCAGCGCGTCGGATGCCTCGACCGCTCCATGCTGGCGGGTGTCACCTGACAGGATGAGCCGGGCGTGATTTCGCCTGGGCGGCGATTGGT
>CAVWKA010000024.1:0-113721 GCA_963755515.1 uncultured Verrucomicrobiae bacterium
GATGGCGGTTGATCTACCGCTGGAGCCAAGCGCGGTTGCTCTCAGGGGTCAAAAACCATCGCATCCCGGCGACGAGGTTTCCCCGCGGCGTTTCCACCACCAGATGAAAGTGATTGCTCATCAGGCGCCATCCGCTCCGCCTTCTCCTCACCCGATTCCTGCCGCGCGGCTCCATGATGACCCTCCCCAGATCGCGCCCTCATATTCCAAACGTAACTGGCGAGCCATCGGCCAATTGATTCAAAACACCCGCCAACTGTCAAAAGTGAGGACCCGTTCCCCGCCAAGCGCTAGAACCAGATGGGTGACTGAACGGATCGCCTCCGGTGAGGCGAAATCGAGCGAAGAAATAACAGGATCGAATCAATGTCTTCGACGCCGACGCTCCATGCGCCCGAAAGACCCGAAGAAAAAACGGGAACGGACACGTTTTTGCCGTTGACACCCGCCTTAATGGGTGACCCCTTCACGTAACAACTTGCCATCAACAGCAAACACGAGAATATACGCCCATAATGGCATTCCTCTTATGATTTTCGTATTAACGATTTTTCAATCCGTAAACGGGGGCCGTCCGAATTTACGGCATGTCCGCGTCTGGTTTTACCGCCGACATAGCGTTCGTGTGTAATGAAAGTTGACGCCAACGCCCATCGATGACAATGCCCATCTTTCCGTCTTGCTCAACACCCGTGTGCCAAGCGTTGTTATACCAAACCTCGAGTTTGGAAAAATCGCCGTTGGTATCGAAAAATTCCGCTCTATGAAGGTCCCTCTGCCGATATCCCACCACCAAACCGAACTTTTCCCAGGACCATGAAAGCCAACGCTGTAGAGGAGCGGCTTACCTTTGAAATCACTCAAGTTAAATATGTTTGTCCCATGATAGAAATAACTAAAGTCCCTACTGTTATTAGTATAGTCCCACTCAATCCAAACCGGATTGCCAGTTTTTGCTTCTATGATTCCGGTGCCTGACATATCATTTGTATGCAGCACTTCTATTTTGAACCGTTTGCCAGCGGTGCTGATGTGTCCGTTTTGATATACGTTCCATGACATCCAGCCTAGATTCGCCAGCAGCAGCAAGACAAGGATTTTCCCACACATCGGAAATTTTCTAATTGCCTTCATTGCTGTTCCATAGGCTTGATAGGGTTCAATGGTGTGTTATTCAGCGGTAATTGGACTAGCAGGACTATTTGTAAGGCCGGTAGTGTCGCCATTCATCAGTTGGTTCTTAAGGCGACTTCCACGCTGAACAACAGGAGCCATTTTACACATTTCGAGACCTGCTCTCAGGGCATCGAACGAATCACCTATCCATTCGAGCCTGTCATCGGCGGCCTTGAAAATCTCTTCGAACCATTCCCCAGTCATTCCCCAGTCCCTCCATGGTGTATACCAGTGCCATAGATTCTTACCGCCGCCGCCGCCACCTGCACCACCAGTAACTTGAGAGGCCAGAATGACTGGACATGTTCCATACGGATCAAGCCAATTAATTGGATTATTAAGAACATAATCATAGAGATTAAGTCCTCCTGCTTCGGCAACGAGGTCGCGGCTTAACCATCTGCCGAGATCGGCGTTATACGCCCTGTAAAGGGTCAAATCAAACCCGCTTGGTTGATGGAAATACATCCCCGCATAGCCAAAATCCGAAAGCATTGTACCAGAAATCAAAGTTTGTCGCCCATACGGGTCATAAGCGTATCTCGCTTCAATAGTTCCCGCGCTGTTGACCATTTCCCGAATTGAACCCAGATGATCCCGCGTAAAATAATAATTGGTTCCTGAAATTTGCTCGCCCTCGTTGAAAAATCGTTTCGTCACCGTTAAACCAGTATTGTTCCTTTGCTCGCAGAGCGTAGTTTTATCCCATACATATTTGTTGGTTACATAAGCAATGCCATTAGTTTCTTCAATAATCTGTACGCGTCTTCCCAATCCATCGTACGTGAACAAACTCTGATTGGTCGGCCCGGTGATGCTCACCAGCCGGTTCGCCGCATCCCACTGATAAGAATTCGTGCTCGTCGCCGTGACGACGTTTGTCGTGTTGCCGTTTGCGTCATACGAAATCGTCTCCGCCACGCCGTTGTTTGTAACGACGACTTGATACGTATTCGTTGCCGAGTTGCCGTCGTAGTCCCTGGCGGTAATCGGCACCGTATTTGTGCCGGAACTGACCCCGGTATAGGCGGTGAAATTGGTCGCTTGGTGGCTCACTGTTGCCGCAACGCCGGCAACGGTCACGGTCGCCTGCTTGCTTAAATTGCCGGCGAATTGCATTTGTCCTGTTGACACCGTTCGGCTCGTCATCTGGTTGTCATTGTTGTAACTGCTCTGGCTGATGCCCACCGGCCCGCCGACTCCGGAGCTGATTTGCTCCGTCGTCCGGTTCCCGGCGGCGTCATATCCATAAAGGGGTCAGTTAATGATATTGTCATATTTTCAACATGGCTTGATCATTTGATTGCGGGCGTTTGGTTTTTGCGCCCTGTCCCAGTAGCCAGGCTAGATATCCGCGACCACCCATGTTCAGCCGCTCCGCAATCCATGCCAGCGGCATCGTCGTGTTTGCCCGCAAGGCGCGCGCCAACTTCACCTTCCCCGGTTCGCCCTTGCGCCGCCCCCTCAAATCGGCCTCGCTCCACCTTAAACGCTGGAGTCCCTCCTTCACCATCCGCTCCGCCCGGGCCTGCGCCGCCTCCTGCATCGCCTCGCCGAAATGGCTCGGACCGGCCGGCGTGCTCACCTGCTCCAGCAACTCCCGCCGAAACTCCTCCCGCCCCAGGCACCAGCCCCGCTTCATCGGCTTGAATTCCTCCCTGCCGTTCTCCCCCCGCCGCCACTCCATCCGCTCCGCAAACTCACGCCTCCCCGCAATGCTGTCCTTGGGAACGCCCCACTCCCCCAGCAACCGGTCCACCCGCAGCCAGGACGGTCGGCGCGAGGGCCCACTCAAATACCACCGATAGCTGCTCCAGGCAAATGCCTCCAAAGCTTGATCCGCCTTCATCAATTTGGCCCGCACCGGGTTCAAATGCACGTAGTCACAGGCCGTCTTGAGATAACCGTCCCCGCTCCCGTCCACCACCAGGGCCTTGTACCGACCGCTGAACAAGTGTCCGAATTCCTTGTGCCGCCGGTTGTACCGGCTGGTATAAGTGCCCAGCAACCACTTCATTCCGAGCACCAGATTGGGCTGGGGGGTTTCCACCACCAAGTGAAAGTGGTTGCTCATCAGGCAATAGGCATGCACCTGCCAGCCGGTCTTCTGGCACGCCTCCGCGAGGGTCTCCAAAAACCTCCGCCGATCCGCCTCGTCGGCAAAGATGGCCTCGCGCCGGTCACCGCGATTCATCACATGATAAATCGCCCCGGGATATTGAATGCGCAGTTTCCGAGCCACGCCCAGATCCTATCCCGCCCCTCCCCAATCCGTCAATAAAATAATACAATATCATTAACTGACCCCTTCAGGATCAACTGGATCGCGCCGGCCTGGGTCATAACACTTTCACCCCGGAAGCGCTGGCGCTCATCGTCCGCTCCGGCGAAGGTCTCCTGCGCCGCACCCGCAACCTCTGCCTGGGTTCACTCATCGAGGCCGTCCGCGACCAGACCCGCTTCGTGGATCTCAAGCAGGTCAACCACGTCCTCATCCAACCCCACTGGCGAAAAGATTATGACAACCCCCTCCCCGAATCGCACTCGGTGGTCGCGTGAGCAAATCCGCGCCGCCCGGCTCGCCCCGCTGGTTCCGTTGCTCGAAAAGCGCGGTCTCCAACTCGTGGAGCGGGAGGCGGGCAATTTTAGCTTGCCCGCCTATCCTGGTCTCATCGTCAAGGACAGTTACTGGCGCTGGCCCCAACGCAATCTGGCCGGCAACGCCATTGACTTCCACGTCCAGGTCCTCGGCCTGTCTTTCCATGATGCCATGCGCCACATCACCGGCACTTGATAACACCGCTGGCGTCGTCACCTTACGATGTCAGTCCGGCCAAAAGCCGCTGCAACGGCAAAAATCGGCCCTTACGATGCCAGTGTGGGAATCCAGCCGGAAGCCGCCGCTTGCGATGTCAGTGTGGTGAAAAAATCCCGGAACGCCTGAAAATCCGAAAATGAACCAGCCGGATCACAACCTTACGATCAGAGCGTGGCTATTCGGCCACAAATTACGATGTCAGTGTGGAAAAAGTTCCAAAAAACCTACGACCCCAATTTGGCCGTTTTTACGATGTCAAAAAAGTGCGTAACAGGTAAAGACGTTGTTCCCGCTACCAATCGTAAATCCACTCTCCGCAAATGTCGCATCCCCATACAGAGCTGCCGTAACAGAATTCACCGTCACGTTCGTCGCCACGGATGTCGTCGCCCCGGCCACGGTCAAAGACCGGCCATTGGTCGTGGTCGTCAATTCGTTCAAATCATTCACGTTGAACTGCTGGAGCATCGCATTGTTCGTGCGATAATTCAAGTTCCCGGCCGCATCATACCCATACCCCAATTGCTCCATCAACCGGTTTGTCACCCCGCCCGCCTCTTTGCCAATCGCCGCCACCAATTCCCCTTCATTGTCATACGTGTAATTCACATAATCCCCCGCCGTCCGTGTGACATTCGTCCTTTGACCGGCCTGATTGTAACCATAAACATAAGAATCGAGATTGGTATTGCCGCTGTTCTTCAGCCACGTTCCGGTCAGACGCGCGAGGTTGTCAAACGTATTTGTAATGTAGGCGCCGTTCGGCAGAGCCAGTTCGTCAACACGCTGCAACTCCACCGGATCGTAGATATAATTAAATTCGCCAGCCGGAGAGGAGAGGCTGGTCAACCGCCGCGCGTAATCGTAATCGAAGCTTTGCGTCCAAGGTGAGGCGTTCGGCGCCTGGATGCTCATTCCGGTCCGCAAACGGTTGTTGTAGAAATAACTCACGGTGTCCTCTGGCCACAGGCCGCCTTCGCTCAAAAGCTGGCCAACGGCGTCGTAAAAAATCTTTCCTTTTCATGTTCCTGCAGGGAATGGGCCTTGCAAGTACTAATACGGAGAAAAGTCCCGAATCTGTCAAAAAATCTGAACTTCGGCTAAAGGCGGAAGGCGGGAGCCGCGTAAACGCGGAACTACGAACGTGAGGCATCCTTCAGGCGATCCGGGCCGCGTGAACGCGGAACTACAAACGGGAGGTTTGAGGAAACGCAGAAGACGGGAGCCGCGTAAACGTGGAACTCCAAACGGGCCGCCCCTGGCATCACCTTCCGCTTCATTTTTTGATTTTGGTCCGGTGCGGGGCCTGAAATACTCGTTGCATGAACCGCCGAAAATTCATCCAACTCGGTGTCGTCGGTACTGGCGCCATCGTCGCCGGGGTAGAACCCCCGTCAGCGGACGGGGCGCCTGCCGCCGCCCAACGACCCACGACAGTGGCCATGCCGATAAGCATCGCGCCTCTCGCCGAGGAGAACCTCGACACGCTCTTTGCCAATATGCGGGAACGCGCCGGCGTGAATGCGCTTTTTCCGTTCATGTACACGCACGAACCCCATCGTGCCGGTGTCTCGAGCGCCAATTTTCATGGCGGCAATTACGCCCGTCCGCATATGCAATTTTACAAGGACACCGCGCTCACATTTGACGACATGCGCGCACCCGAGTTCGGCGGTGTGGATGTCCTCGATCGCGCGATTCCCGTGGCGCAAAAGCACGGTATCCGCGTGTTCTGCTTCTTGCTCGAGGACAATACGCTTCCTGCCGAAGTTCCCGATTGGCGGTTTCTTTATGAAGTGGACCACCATGGTCGGCCCGCCACGGGACACCCCGGCGGCCCATGTTTCAACAATCCGATGTACCAAAATTTCACTCTCGGACTCATTGAGGACTATGCGCGCTCCTACGACATTGGTGGCATCATGTGGGGCTCGGAACGCCAGAGCGGTCTGCTCAACACGTTGGGCATTTCCCAGGAAGGCCACCCCGATCCCGCGCGCACGACCTGTTTCTGCCAGTTCTGTTGCAAAAAGGGCCGCGACCTCGGCATTAACGTGGAACGCGCCCGCGCGGGTTTCGATGCCGCGGAACGTTTCATTCGCGCCAGCCGCGAAGGACAACGTCCGCGTGACGGTCATTTCACCGCCTTTTGGCGCTTGTTGCTGCAATATCCCGAGCTGCTTGCCTGGGAAAATCTTTGGGTCGCCAGCCGCCACGAATTCCAGGCGGCCATCTATCAACGCGCCAAATCGGTGAATTCCGCTTTGCAAATCGGCTGGCACGTCTGGCAAAATGTCTCGTTCAGCCCCTTCCAACGCGCCGAGGAAAACCTTGCCGACCTTGCGGCCTGTTCCGATTTCATTCGCCCCGCCCTTTACAACAATGCGGCCGGCGGACGCTTCGTCAGTTTTGTCAACGGCGCGCACGCAGGCGTCTGGGGCGACTGTGCCTCTGCGGACGTCTGCAAAGTTTTATTCGACGAACTGGGCTATGACGAAGCGCCTTATGACCGGCTGGCTGCGACCGGTTTTTCCGCCGGCTACGTGGAACGCGAGACCCGCCGCTCTCTCGCCAGCGTATCGGGCCATCCCGTGCAACTCTGGCCCGGGGTGGACATTGATGTGCCGGTGGGAAAGGGCGAAAGCCATTGCACGCCTCAAAGCGTCGCCCTCGCCGTGAAAGCCGCGTTCGCCGGTGGCGCGGAAGGCATCATTCTGTCCCGGAACTACACGGAGATGAAACCCGAAGACCTCTCGGGCGCCGGCCAGGCCCTGAAGGAACTCGGGGTCATTTAAATGGCCGTCAACACCTTCTTCAACTCATTGACGGTTTTTGCCAATTGCGGCTTGGTAATCGTCAACGGCGGCGTGAAACTGATGACGTTTCCATGCTCGCCTTCGGGAATCAGGATGTAACCGCGCCGAAGCATTTCCTTGATGGCGGCGAACGTTTCTGCGGTCGCCGGTCTGCCATCAGCGCCATTGAGTTCAATCCCGGCCAACAAGCCCAGCCCGCGGGCGGAAGCTGTCAATTTCACCTTCTGAATCGTCGAAAGTTCTTCAAGCAAAAACTTTCCAAGTTCGGTGGCGGCTGCCGGCAAATTCAACTCTTGGATTTCCGCGATTTGCGCCAACGCCATTGCGCACCCGACGGGATGGCCCAGAAACGTGCTGGTATGGATGGCCTCGCCTCGTGACGGCGGCCAGGCATTCATCAAATCCGCGCGCCCCACGCACGCGGACAGAGGGAAACCACCGGTGAGCGCCTTTCCCAGGCAGACCAAATCCGGCGCCACGCCCACGTGGTCGCAGGCAAACCACTTTCCAGTGCGGCCGAAGCCGGTGTAAATCTCGTCCGCAATCAGCAGCGCGCCGAACTCGTTGCAGAGTTTTCGCAACAATGGCAGAAATTCCGGCGGCGGAACATTCACGCCCCCGCGCGCCTGGACCGGTTCAACCAGGATTGCGCCGATGCGGCCGCGCCGGAAGAAATTGCGGATTTGAAATTCCACCGTTGGCAAATCGGATTTTTTCTTGGGGAATGACGCAAAATTTCCGAACTCGCGCAACTGGGGATGGAAGGGCCGGCGGAAAAAATCGCGATGCGTCACGTTGAGCGCGCCGTAACCCAACCCATGGTAACCGGCCGCGAACGCCACCACTCCATGCCTGCCGGTCGCCAGGAGGGCCGTCTTGAGAGCGGCCTCAACCGCTTCAAAGCCGGAGTTGCAAAAGATGGTTTTTCCGGCCTTTTTGCCCCACCGTTCAAACGTGACCCGGCTTAATTCGCGCGCCAGCTCGGCCTTGCGCGCGTGCGGATGCACGTCACCCATTGCGTGGAGCAGCCGCGCCATTTGTTTTTGCCCGGCTTTGACAACGTTTGGATTGGCATGTCCCGCCGTCGCCACGCCGAATGCGGCCGTCAGGTCCAGATATTTCTTTCCGTCCGTGTCCTCGACCGTGACGCCCCGGGCGCGTTCCCACACAATTGGCCACGAGCCGTCGGGCTCCGTGAAAACGATGTTTCGAGACTCGTATTCGCGAAGCAGGTCCAAGATTTGTTTTGTTTTCATGCTAAACCCCACGCTGATCGGGCGGCCAGATCAACTTGTGCAGTTGCGCCTGGAACCGGACCGGAAGCGCATCCGCGATGATTCGTTCCGCCAAGTCCCGCCGGGAAATCGGCGTCATCCCTGGCGGAAGCGGCTTAAGCGATGGATGCTGCTGTTGCGGCGCCAGCGGCTGCACCCAGGAAAACAAGAGGGAACAGATTTTTGCCAGGCCAAACTTCCCGATTTGCTCCTTTGCCCAATCATAGTCCCCGATCGTGCCGATGACAAATTTGATTTCATCCGTGGTTTTTAAATGCGGAATATTTTCAAAGCGGTTTTTCGCGGCTTCGCCGCTGGACGGGCATTTCAAATCCATGATGCGCCGGACGCGCGGGTCAATCGTGGAAATGTCATGCGCGCCGCTGGTTTCAATCAGCACGGTAAAACCATCGTCGCAAAGCAGCTTCATCAACGGCAGCGAATTCTTTTGAAGCAGTGGCTCGCCGCCGGTCAATTCCACCAGGGGAAGCCGGGCATCAGCAATTTTGGATTTTGAGCGTGAAAATGGCGCCGCCAATTTTTTTACGTCGGACAAAACGTCGGCGAGGGGAATTTTTTTCCCTTCGGCAAAGGCGTAGGCGGTGTCGCAATAAGAGCAGCGCAAGTCACAGGCGGTCAGGCGGATAAAGACACAGGGCAGGCCGGCAAAAGTGCTTTCTCCCTGCAGGCTCAAATAGATTTCGTTGACGACGAGTGTTTCGGACACCGTATCAAAATAAAATGAATTTGCGGAATTCGATAGAACTTTCGGTAGCGTCCTAATTTGGTTTTTAATGTCAGGTGGTGAATAGCTGTTGATAAGTTAAGGTTGTAAATGAGCCGGCGTTTGGGAGACTGGAACCATGCCAACGGTAAAAACAAAGAGGAAACTCAAAGCCGATGCGACTTTCATGCCAGGGGAAAAGCTATTGGATTTCTGTCGTCAAAATCCGTTCCCCGCAATGGCAGCAAGAAAAGGCAAAAAGATTACCACAGAAAGAATTTCAAAATCACGGTTTCGCCTGGTAACTCATCAATAGGATCTGTCCGACCCGTCCAGTCCACTTGCACCGTCACCGACGCGAGCCGTCCGCGAAATATTGAACAAGTATGACATTCCGATCATGGAATTGGAACTGGCAAAATCGCCGCCGAATGCTACTTCAACCCTTGGAAAACCAACTGGATTGGATCTGGGCCGGAATAACTTTAAAGCGGATTATCCTGGCAGGATGGTTAATGAGCCTCTGGACGGTCGAGGAATTTACGCAGGCAATGGGAAAGCTCGACGAAATCAATGGGCTTTTGGAAAACTTCCCGCAATGCGGCGTAGTGTGACGCCGTCAAGTCCGGCGGCTGATTCAAACCGGTCATGAGGATGACCGGCAATTCGGGCCGGATGGCGCCCAAATCCTCGGCCAAATCAGCGCCCTGCAAACCTGGCATGGTGTGGTCGGTGATGACCAAGTCGAAATAATCCGGGTTGGCGCGGAAAGTGTTCATGGCTTCCAGGCTGTCGGCGCGGGTGGTGACGCGGTAACCCATTTTGTGGAGGTGCTGTTGCATCAGATCGAGAATGGCGACTTCATCGTCCACCACCAGAATCTGTTCGCGATGTCCGCGCAAGAGCAGATTCTTATCCGCAGGTTCCGGAGCCGGAGGTTCCTGGGATTGGGGCAAATAAATATGAAACGTGGTGCCCTGTCCTTCCGTGCTCTTCACCGTGATTTGTCCGTGGCTCTGTCTGACAATTTTTTGGACCAGGGCCAGCCCCAGACCTGTGCCGCGTCCCGGCCCTTTGGTGGTGAAGAAAGGCTCGAAAATTTTTTCGACGATTTCGGGCTTCATGCCCTTGCCAGTGTCGCTAACAATCAGATGGACATATCGGCTGGCGGGGATGGACAGGGCAGCAGCAGCGCCGGGTTCCAGGTCAACGGCTTCCACTTCATAAGTCAGCCGGCCGCCTTTCAATTTCATTGCATGTCCGGCGTTGGTGCCCAAGTTCATGACCACTTGATGTACTTCCGTGGCGTCCGCCACTACCACGTCTTCATCCGTCCGGATATGCACATGGATGGCAATGGATGAAGGAAGGGTGGCGTTGAGCGTTTTGACGGCTTCGTTGAGAATTCCTCCCAGTTTTAACGGATGCCGCACGGCGTCGGTCTGCCGGCTGAAGGTGAGAATCCGCTTGATGAGGTCGCGCGCTCGCTCGGCGGATTTGAGCATGATTTGCAGGTTTTCGCGGGTCCTGCCTTTGACTTGCGCGTCGGCCAAAGCCAGGCCGGTGTAGCCCAGGATGGCACAGAGGATGTTGTTAAAATCGTGGGCCATGCCAGTGGCCAGTGTGCCGATGGCATCCATTTTTTGGGCTTGCAGCATTTGCTTTTCCAGCCTGGCCCGCCCCGCTTCAGCCTCTTTGCGGCTGGTGATATTATAAATGAATCCCTCATAGTGATGCACCGCGCCAGTGGCATCCCGGACGGCGCGCGCGCTTTCGGAAATCCAAATGATGCTGCCATCGCGCCGCCGCACTTGATATTCCAGCCCCTGGACGGATCCGGTCTGTTCAATTTGCCGCTTGAACTGATCCCGCATGGCGGCATCAATGTAAATCTGGTTTTGGATATCCAATACCCCTTTCATCATTTCTTCGGGGTTCTCATAGCCATACATCCTGGCCAGGGCGGCGTTGGCGATGAGATAACGCCCGTCAGGCGTGCTCTGATAAATGCCTTCGATGGCATTCTCGACCATTCCACGGTATATGCTCTCAGCCTCTTTGAGGTATCGAATCGTTGTGTCGGTGCTCATCTGACCCTGTGGGTCCAAAATAACAAACTGTTTCAATTGCCAACAGCCTTTCGGGCCGCAGGCGCGCCAACCCGCGTGAATCATCGAATAATCTCAGGCCGTTGTCAAACCAAGGGATGCATGTGGGATTTGGCTTGGGAAAGGGATTTCAGAATTTCTGCGATTGAAACCGATTCCGAAAAAAGTTAACCTGCCGCGATGAGATTCCCGCTGATTTCCGCCGGATTGTGCGTCGCGTTGGCCGTTGCGCGCGCGTGGGGGGACACGAACTCTTTTCCGGTCAGCATCCAGGTTCATGCCGGCGAGCCGCTTGGAGAATTGACGCCAATATGGAGGTTCTTCGGCTACGACGAGGCCGATTACACTTACATGAAAGACGGCAAAAAATTGTTGTCCGAAATCGGGGCGTTGGAAGGCCCCACGGTATTCATCCGCTGCCACCATTTGCTCACCAGCGGGGATGGCGCCTATTCCTTGAAATTCAGTTCCACCAGTGCTTACAAGGAGGACGCCAATGGAAATCCGGTTTACGATTGGAGCATCAACGACAAAATTTTTGATACCTACCTTGCGCGCGGACTCAAACCTTATGTCGAAATTGGTTTCATGCCTGAAGCGCTTTCCACCCATCCACAAAATTATCCGCACGATCCGCCCGTCAACGATCGCGCGCCGGTGGAGGGCGGCCAGTCGTATCCGCCCAGGGATTACGCCAAATGGGGCGAACTGGTTTATCAATGGACGAAACATTGCGTGGCACGATACGGCGCGGGAGAAGTCGCCTCGTGGTATTGGGAGGTGTGGAACGAGCCGAACATCAGCTACTGGCACGGTTCGCGCGCGGAGTACTTCAAGCTTTACGATTACGCGGTGGATGGCGTGCGGCGCGCCCTGCCCGATGCCAGGGTCGGCGGGCCGGAAACCGCCGGGGGGCCGGGCGGAAGGTTCTTGGGCGATTTTTTGGAGCATTGCGCGGCCGGAACGAATTATGTGACGGGAAAGATCGGCTCGCCGCTTGATTTTATTTCATTTCACGCCAAAGGCTCGCCGCAATTTGTTGACGGCCACGTCCGCATGGGCATGGCCCACCAGTTCAAAAACATCGCCGACGCCTTTGCCGTCATTTCGTCATTTCCTGCTTTTCAACGCGTGCCCGTGATCATCGGCGAATCCGATCCTGAAGGCTGCGCGGCCTGCAATGGTCCGCAGGATGGGTATCGCAACGGCACGATGTATTCGAGTTATACGGCGGCGAGTTTTCCGCGCGAGTATGAGTTGGCGTCAAGCTACGGCGTGAACCTCCAGGGAGCGCTGACCTGGGCGTTTGAATTTGAAAATCAACCGCCGTTCGCCGGCTTCCGCGCGCTGGCGACGGACGGCATTGATTTGCCGGTGCTTAATGTCTTTCGGATGTTTTCAAAAATGAGCGGCCAGCGGGTCGCCGTCATCGGCGGCACCGGCTATGACGCGGAAAAAATCCTGGAAGCCGGGGTGCGCGGGGTTCCCGATGTTTCGGCGATGGCGGCGTTGGACAAAGGCAAATCTCAATTGAGCGTGCTGGTATGGAATTATGACGACGACGATGTGGCCGGCCCGGACGCGGCGGTAGAGATGCTGCTGGAACAGTTGCCGTTGCAGAATGGGCGCGCGATGCTGACGCAATATCGCGTTGACGCCGGCCACAGCGATTCATACGAAGTGTGGAAGCGGATGGGTTCGCCGCAACCGTTGACGCATTCGCAACGCGCGCAATTGGAGAAAGCGGGACAATTGGCGCAACTGGGCAAACCGGAAAGACTTTCTGTAAAAGACGGCAAAATCGTCATTCAATTCACGTTGCCGCGTCAGGGCGTTTCGCTGTTCCTCATAAAATTGAGATAAAAGGGCAGCCGGAGCCGCCGCTTGACGCGAATTCGCGCTGGAAATATTTTCATTAAAGGGTATATTCCGACCGCAGCCGCCATGAGGATACGAACAGACCGAAACCGAACGAGCGTTTTCATTATCATTTGGCTTGCCCTTTTTAATTCGCCCCTCTTCGCGCAATATCTTGACACCGTGGGTGTGACCTTATTGCGGGAAACCACCACAAATTTGAACGGCACGGGCATCCGCGTTTGTCAACCCGAGGCGTATGATCCCTATACCCTGCCGGGAACGAACACTTGGGAAGTCAATCCCTCCACCGTGGGCCAACGGACAAATCTTTTTGCCTATTATTCCGCCAGCGGAACAGCCCATACTTTCCCCAATACCAACGGATATCAGTCGGGCCATGCGGACAGTGTAGCGGACTATTTTTACGGGATCGGCGGGGAGGAAGCGACCAATGTGGCTCACGTGGACAACTACGACGCCAATTATTTCGTCCGGTTCAGCGAAAGCGTCGTTTTGGGCGCGACCAATTATACCGTTGCCCTGCCATCCACGAACATTGACGATTCCGTCGTCAATCAAAGTTTCGATGTTCCGGGGGCTTCCGTCGCTCTGCAAGATGCCACGGATTCAGCTTACGACAATTATGCGGCGGAATATAGCGTTTTGTTTGTCAGTGGCGTCGGCAACGGCGGACCTGTCAATCCGCCGGGCACGTGCTACAACGGCATTGGAGTTGGCGACAACGGCGGCGGTTCGAGTTACGGGCCGACGCTTGACAACGGCCGGTGCAAGCCGGACATGGTGGCGACGCAGGGCGACACTAGCTGGGACGCGCCGCAAGTGGCCGGGGCGGCGGCCATATTGATGCAAGGGGGATTGCGGGGCGATGGGGGCGTCCATACCAATGCCGCCGCCGACATTCGCACGGTCAAGGCGCTTCTGCTCAACGGCGCGGTCAAACCGGCGGATTGGAGCAATGTCCCGCCGGAACCGCTGTCCACGAATTACGGCGCGGGTGTGCTGAACGTATTTAACTCATACCGGCAATTAACCGGCGGCGAATACGGTTACAGCGTTTCAAACAGCGTCACGCAAGGCTCGGCGCATCCGCCCGTGCCCGCCTCAAATTTCATTCCCGTCCTGGTCGGCTGGGATTTCAGCACCGTTACCAGCAGCGACGGCGGATTATTCCAATCGGCCGCGGATGGCGTGAATCATTATTTTTTCAAGGTCACCAACGATGTTCCCAAGGGGCCGTTCTTGCTGACGACCACGCTGGTGTGGAACCGCCAGCAAGGCCAGACGAATATTAATCACCTGGCGTTGTTCCTTTACAACTGCGCCAACAGCAACCTGGTTGCTTGCAGCACGAGCATGGTGGATAACGTCCAGCATATCTTCCTGCCTCAATTGGCCCAAGGCACGTATGATTTGCAGGTTTGGAAGGCCGGCGGAACCTATGTCAGCGCCAGCGAATCGTACGCGCTTGCCTGGACATTGACCTCCACTCCGCTCGCCATTTCAACATCCGGAACAAATATTAATTTGTCCTGGCCAATCTATCCGGCGGGATTTGTCGTGGAATCAGCCACCAACCTGTCTCCTCCGATTGTTTGGAGCACCAATCTGCCCGCGCCCATCTTCACGAACAATCAAAACCTGGTGTCAATCGCCCCGGTCCCTGCGGCTCAATTCTTCCAGTTATTCACCCCGTGAACGGCTCCCAATTAGATGCTCAGCGCAAAATGGCCGCCGACCCGATAGCTACGCCTGATGGCCGCAGTTACAAATTTTTTCCCCGCGCGGACGGCTTGCGGCAAGTTTTGGCCGAGTGCGAGCGCCGCGCAAATCGCCGCCGAATACACACAACCCGTGCCATGCGTCCGGAGTCTTCTCGCAAAGGGCGCCGACACAAAAAAATTATTTTTGCGGTCAAAAAACAAATCGGTTGCCCGTTTGGCACTCTTCAAATGGCCGCCCTTAAGCAGAACCGCGCAGCCAAATCGCGCCTGGATTCTTTGCGCGGCCTCCCTCATCTCTTCAATCGCTGAAATTTCCCGTCCACTCAAAATTTCGGCCTCGGAGAGATTTGGCGTTACCAGCGTCGCGATCGGCAAAAGGCGCTCCTTGAGAATTTTCAACGCCCCGGGCTCCATCAACGCGGCGCCGCTGGTCGAGATTAGAACCGGATCAACAATCAATGGAACCCGTTGCCGCGCCGGCAATGCGGAAAAAAAATTGGCCACGACCCGCACATTCTCCGCCGAGAAGAGCATTCCGGTTTTTACCGCTTGCGGTGGAAGCCCGTCGAAAACGGCTTCAATCTGTCTAACCAGCATTTTCGGGGAAACAGGCGCAATCCCCAGGACCCGTTTCGGATTTTGCGCCGTGAGGCAGGCGATGGCGCTCGCGCCATGCACCCCGAGCGCCGCGAAGGTCTTCAAATCCGCCTGGATGCCCGCGCCGCCGCCACTATCCGAGCCAGCGATGGTCAATGCGACGGGAGTCTTTTTCTTCGAAATCATTTTAAAGAGACTAACGCATTGGCGTCATCAAGCAAAGACGCGGGTTGAACTTTAAAAATTGCGGCGCATAATGGCGAAATGGACAAGGCCAAAATTGCTGAAATTCTTGTCGAGATTGGAGTTTTGCTTGAATTGAAAGGTGAAAATCCGTTCAAAACGCGGGCCTATTCCAACGCGGCGCGCGTTCTGGAAAATCTCGGCGAGCCATTGGAGAAGGTCATTTCGGAAAAGCGACTCGGGGAAATCAAAGGCATCGGCGAGGCGCTGGAACAAAAAATCACCGAGCTGTTTGAAACCGGAAAATTGAAATACTTCGAGGATTTAAAAGCCTCGATTCCGCCGGGCCTTGTCGAAATGCTGGAAATCCCCGGCGTTGGGCCCAAAAAAATCAAGGTGCTCCACGACAAGCTGGGCATCGAAAACAGCGACCAGCTCGAAGCCGCCTGCAAATCCGGAAAAGTCGCGAAATTGGATGGCTTCGGAGAGAAAACGGCCGCGAACATTTGCGAAGGCATTCAGCGGCGTCGCACCTACGCAAGCAAACATCTGTTGAGCGACGCCCTGCGCGCCGGCGAACCGCTGCTCGAGGGCCTGCGCGAACATCCGGCGGTCATCCGTTGCAGCGCCGCCGGGCAGCTGGCGCCGCAGCAAAGAAGTGATTGGCGACATTGATTTGCTCGCCTCCTCGAAAAGGCCCGCCGAAGTGATTGACTTTTTTGTCGCGCAGCCGAGCGTCATCAAGGTAACCGCCAGGGGCGAGACCAAGGCGAGCGTGATTCTGGAAGGCGGCCTGCAATCCGATTTGCGTGTGGTCAGTGACGCGGAATTTCCTTTTGCGCTCGCATATTTCACGGGAAGCAAGGAGCACAACATCATCATGCGGCAGCGGGCGATCGCCTGCGGATTGCGCCTGAATGAATACGGCCTTTTCAAATCCACCGAGGAAACGCGTGACGCGAAATTGCTCGTGGGCTGCAAAACCGAGGAGGAAATCTTCGGCAAGGTGGGTTTGCCTTACATCGAGCCGGAACTTCGGGAGGACATGGGAGAAATTGCCGCTGCGGAGAAGAATCAATTGCCGAAATTGATTGAATGGTCCGACCTGCGCGGCTCACTGCACAATCATTCGACCTGGAGTGACGGCCATAATCGCCTGGAGGAAATCGCCGAATACATGGACGGACTTGGGCTGGCGTATTGGGCGATTACCGATCATTCCAAATCTTCGGTCCAGGCCAACGGCCTGGATGCGGCGCGATTGCGCCAACAGATTTCCGAAATTAAAAAGATCAATTTCCAATTGGCCAGACGCGGCCGTGAATTCCGCCTATTGAAGGGAGTCGAGGTGGATATATTAAAGAGCGGCCTGGATTTAGAGGACGATATCCTGTCGGAGTTGGAAGTGGTGGTTGCCAGCCTGCATCAACCGACGAACAATGAGGCTGAAAACACGAGGCGGCTGGTTGCCGCGGCAAAACATCCATTTGTCCATATCCTTGCGCATCCGTCCGGCCGGTTGCTGCTTGAGCGCGAACCCTACCCGGTGAACATTCGCGCGGTGATTGACGCCTGTGCCGAAGCGGGAACCTGGGTGGAATTGAACTGCAATCCGCGCCGATTTGACCTGGATTGGCGGCATTTGCCCTATGCGAGGAGTCGCGGCGTTAAATGCGCGGTCAATCCGGACGCTCACCGTAACGAGCATGTGGGGTATTTGCGGCTCGGGGCCGGCATCGCCCGCAAGGGCTGGCTCGAACGAAAAGACGTGGTCAACACCCTCAATTTACCCGCATTATTGAAGGAATTGGGGCGAAAGCGTCACGGCCTGGAGACGTAATTGTGACGAAAAGGGGGGGGTGAAAATAATAGAAAAAAAGCTTTGACGAGAGTCCGTCCATTTTGCTATTTTTGGGGGACAGACAACTCAGGTGCACTTTGAACGGAATAACAACCAAAGTTGTCAACGAGAACGAGCACGGTATGATGAAGAAATTTATTGTCTCCGTAGGGCTGGTGGCGGCTGGCAGCATGAGCCTTCATGCGGACTATTCGCCTGACGCCAGCGACACTTCCAAAATCTGGACCCTCTCGGGGACCCTTCGGGGTTTCTACGATGACAATTATCTGACGGCGCCCAGAAAGGAAGGCAGCGCCGGTCTTCGAAGTTTCACCCAGTTTCATGTTGAATGCTCCCTTTGAGCAGACTGAAGTTGGAATTAAATACACCTACGGATTGTATTATTATCAGGATCGGGAACGGCTTGGGCTGAACCCCATTGACCAATCGCACGAATTTGATTTGTGGTTGGACCACGCATTTACGCCGCGCTGGGAAACGCGCTTTGAGGACAGCGTCACAGTGGCGCAGGAACCGCAGTTGCTTTCGACGCCGGGCACTGCGGCAGCCGTTGACAACCGTGTGGAAGGAAATAACCTCGTCAACAACGGCATGGTTAGCCTCACGACCGATTGGACCGAGTTGTTCAGCACGAAACTTTCGTTAGCCAACACGTTTTACGACTACCAGGACAGCGGGGGCAATTTCAATTTTTTCATTCCAGGGACTAGTCCGAGCTTGTCAGGGTTGTTGGATCGTGATGAGAACCTCGTTGCGCTGAATTTCCAATGGCAGGCCACGTCTCAAACGATGGGATTCGTTGGCGTGCAATATGGCCAAGTGATTTATTTGAGCAATGAACAAATTGCTTTTAATCCAATAACGGGCCAATATTACGATTCCAGCAGCCGCAACAATCGTTCGGAATACGGTTACGTGGGCGCGACGCATCAGTTTTTGGCAAATCTGACTGGTTCCATCGAGGCTGGTGTGCAATACACCTCCTATTACTTGGATCCAAATTCGACCAGTTCAGTTGGACCTTACGGCAGCGCGTCCTTGGTTTACACGTACGCTCCCGGCAGCTTTGCCGAAATCGGCGTGACCGAATCCCGGAACGCGACGGATGTGATTGCTGTGAATTCAGCGGGCCAGATAACCCAGGACCAGGAAAGCACCGTGGCTTACGGCTCAATCAACCATGCCATCACCGCGAAATTGAGCGGCAGTTTGACCGCCGATTATCAATATTCCATTTATCATGATGGCTTAGATAATAATGATAACGCGCAGCTCGTCTCCCTTGGCTTGAACCTTTCCTATACATTTTCGCCCCATATCTCATCCGAGATCGGATATAATTTTGATTGGTACCACACGGTCGTTGCCTTGGACGAGAATTATAACCGGAATCGCGTTTATCTGGGCGTTACTGCCACCTACTGAATATTCTTGCGCCGCGCCGCGGCGTCCTTCAAAATAATTGAACGTTTTGGCGGGAGCATGGTCATATCTAACTCTGCCTCCCGTTTATTTTTGCATATATGGAACCAGTAAAAAATCAAACGCCGCAAGAAAGCACGCTGCACTTTCTTGATTATTGGCGCATTATTCGCATCCGCAAGACGGTCATCATCTCGGTATTTCTCTTGATTTCCATTACTGCGACGCTTGTTACGTTTATCCTGCCGCGCTATTATGCGAGCACCGCGCGCATCGAAATCAACCCCGATGTTTCCGTGAGCGTGACGTCGCCCCAACAGACCTATCTGCCCTACGACCCATACTTTATTGAGACTGAATTTCAGAAAATGCAGTCTGAACAGGTGCTGGGGCGGGTGATTACGCAGCTTGGTCTCAACCAGAAATGGGGCGAGAAATATAATGGCGGCGTTCCGTTCAAAACGGATGATACCATGCAATTGCTGAAGGACCGTCTGACGCTGGCGCCTGAGCGGAATACCAAGTTGATTGACATCACGTTCTACAGCGACGACGCCAACGAGGCGGCGCAAGTTGCCAATGCCATCGCCAGCGCGTATTACGATTATCGGCTGGCTGAATACAACTCCAACGCCTTGCAGCAGGTCCAGGCCATGGAAAGCGATTTCGATCAGGAGGCTGAAACCATCAAGACCAACCTGGCCTATGTGGACCAACTGCGCGACCAGTTGGGTATCATTGACGCTGACCCGAACGCCCTGGTGCCCAGTCCCACGCTGACCCAGGAGCAGGTTCAGCAATACACCACCGAGCGAAATGAAGATGAAAAAGATTACCTGCAATACTCCGTGGTGGTGTCGGAATTGCAGGCCGTTCAGCAGACCAATCCAGCCGAATTGAAGGACGTCCTGCCCACCATCTACCCCGATACCGATTTGAGCGATTTATTGACCAAATTGCACACCACGGAGCAGCAACTGGCCACCGAAAGCGCCTTTTATACGACCAATCTGCCCGACGTGCGGAGCCTCCAAAATGTAAATGCCACACTCAACCGCGAAATCACCGATCGGGTCACCGGTATCATGATCGGTCTCTCGGCCAAAGTAAATTCTTTGAAGGCGGACATGGACGCCATGACCGCCAAGCTCGAATTTGCCAAGTCGAATGATTTGGCAGAGATGTCGCGTGGCGAGCCATATTGGCAAGCCAAACGCAACCTGGAAACGGTGCAAAACTTCCATTATTTGCTTGGCGAGAAAATTGACTCGGAACGGGTGGACCTGGCGGCGCCCAAAACAGAAATGGTGTTGCTGGTTGACCAGGCCCAACCGGGCAAAGACCCGGTCAAGCCCAACAAAACCGTCAACATTATCCTCGGCCTGGTCATTGGCCTTATCGTCGGCGTCGGCCTTGCCTTTTTCATCGAATATCTCGACACGAGCGTCAAGACCATTGACGACGTGGAACGCGCTTTGCAGGCCCCGGTGCTTGGGGTCATTCCGCAGAATGTCGGTTGCCTGATTGATGAAGGGGCCGAAACCCAGCACGCCGAGTCTTATCGCGTCCTGCGTACAAACCTTCTTTTCTCCCGCAAGGATGACAAGTTGAACACCCTTGTGGTGGTCAGCGCCGGCGCCGGCGAGGGAAAGTCAACGACCACGCTTAATTTGGCCACGGTTTTCGCGCAATCCGGCCAGCGTGTTCTTGTGGTGGATTCGGATTTGCGGCGCCCCACGCTTCATAAGCTGCTGCACGTGAATAATAACCTCGGGCTGACCAATTATCTGCTCAAACAGAATACGATCGAAGAGGTTGTCCAGCGCACGAGCGTTCCGACGCTCGATTTGATGGCCAGCGGCAAACTGCCGAGCAGTTCGATGAATATCCTCGGCTCCGGCCAAATGAAGGAAATGATCACGGAATTGAAGCAGCGTTATGATTACGTATTCTTTGATTCTCCGCCGATCATGGGGGTAAGCGACGCCGCCGTTCTGGCGAGCGAAGTGGACATGGTGGTTCAGGTCATTCAATATCGCCGCTACCCGCAACCGATGAACATCCGCGCCAAGCAAATGATTGAGAAAGTCGGGGGCAATCTACTGGGGATCGTCCTCAATAATATCAATATGTCGCAGGACGAAAGCTATTACTATTACAGCGGCTATTACCACGGTTATTACTACTACTCGAAAAACGAGCAGGAACAAGAAGCCGAATCCGCGGAAAAGAATGCCGGTGGCAATTCCGACCGCGTGGAAATCAAACCAAAATATTGAAGTTAACAAATTTCCAATGAAATTAATTGTCCGAGGAATCTTTTTCAGCGCCTGCGTTCTGGCGGGCGTTATGCTGGCCGGTCTGCGGCACCCCTTCCACCGGTGACTTCGGCAGCAGGTCCACGAATTCCCCGGGCACGCTTTCGACGAACACGTCGCCGGTCCCGGACGTCGCCCGTTTTCAAGTGGGTGATACGGTCATTGTCAGTTTCTCCGGTCTGCCCAACGGCGACCCCATGCAAACCGAAACGCACGCGGAAACCATCAAAGAAGATGGCACCATCGCTCTGCCTTACATCGGTTCTGTGGTTGCGGCTGGAAAAACTCCGGGCGAAATTCAAAATGAAATACATGATCTTTACGTTCCTAAATACTATCTCAATCTGACCGTGAGCGTTTCATCAGGTGACCGGGTATATTACGTGAGCGGCGAGATCAAAGGCGACGGCCGCGTGCTTTATGTGGACGGCAGTACTGTGACCAAAGCCATTCAATCCGCCGGTGGTCTCACTGATTTCGCCTCGCACAAGGTCTGGCTCATTCGCGCCGCCACCGGCCAGCGCATCCAGGTGGATTATGACGAAGCCCTGAGAAACCCCGCGGATGACCCGCCGATTTATCCGAATGACCAGATCAACGTTCCCCGAAAACTTTGGTGATGGTCCAACTGAATTTTCTTTCCGGAAAAAAGGCGGGCAGCCAGACGGTTGTCCGCCATTTTCCTTTTCACATTGGGCGCGGCGCGCATAACGAATTGCAATTGGATGACCCCGGCATTTGGGATTCGCACCTGACCCTGGAGCTTCACCTCAAAAACAGACGATTCGCCGTCGTCATCGCGCCCAACGCCCTTGCCGCCCTAAACGATCAACCCGTTGAAAGCGCCCCATTGCGCAACGGTGACATCATCAGCGTTGGCTCCGTCAAAATGCAATTCTGGCTCACGGCGGTCAAACAGCGCGGGCTGCGCCTGCGCGAATTATTTGTCTGGGTGCTTCTGATTCTTGTCGTCGTTTCCCAGTTTGTCCTGATCTATTGGTGCATCGAGTAGTCGGACTGCGGGTCTGTGACCCGCAGCAGCATCCGCACAAAATCACCGCGACGTTGCTGCGGATCGAGGGCCGCGATCCCAAGGCAATTTCCGTTGTTCGCCTTCCAATTGCCAACTGGAAATTCTCCCTCCATCGTCCATCCTCAATCCTCGATATTGGTTTCCGCGCTGACCGGTGTCACGGTGACCGGCCCAAGCAAACCGGAGTCCGTCAAAGGCCAAGCCGAGGCATCAAACGGCTGGTAATTGACATTCACGATATTGATATTGCCGAAGATTTTCCAGTGGACGTGACGCCGGTCCAAATCGCGGATGCGGTTGGCCGATACGTTGGTCACCTCTACCTGCAAACGATTGCCCGTGGGTTTCAAATTGTCCACCACCACGCCGAACGGCGGGATCATCAAAGTGCCATAATCCTTTCCATTTAACCGGATCCGCGCACTCTGGCAAACATTCCCCAAATCGAGGAGATAACGGCCACCAGCCTCCGCCGGTGCGTCGAAGGTGATGGTATAAAGCGCGGTCCCGGCAAATCGTTGGGCATTGGTGTCGCCTAGTTCCGTCCATGAGGCAAGATTCGCGGTTTGAAATGAGGCCGGAAACTCCGGGCCGCCCTGGATAAACTGCACATTCCAATCGCCGGTGACTTTCGTTGGGGCGCCGTTGGTCTGCCAATAATGCCAGGCCGGCCCGCTGACATTTTTATCGGCAAACAGCCGCAAAATCACCGAAGCGCCGGGTTGCATTTGCAGATAGGCCTGCGTCTGGCCATCGTGCCGGCGAACAGCCGCCATGCCGCTGTTGCCAGTCATGGGATCGAGAATCTCAATCGCCTGCGCCGGATGTCCCGGGGTCACCCATCCATCCAATGCCTTTCCCTGGCGATTGGCGATGAAGTAATACCATCCCCCCTTGAAAGAGCGGCGGACGAAAAACATACCGGTGCCATCGGCCACCGGTTCGCGAATTGCGCCCGCCCGCGCCAGCGCGGCATCTTCATCTCCAATCAATATCCGGCCATTTCCAATTTTGGCTTCCTGTAAATTCCCGACCGGGACGAGAGTGCCCGATTCGCCGCTATCAGTTGTGAATCTGTCTTCCAGTAAATTCCCGCCCTCCACAGACTCTATTTCCGCCAGCAGCTTCTTGAATTTTGCCCGCCGCTCCTCCAAATGACCCCAGCCAGGCACGTCGGACGGAAGGGCGGATTCAAAAATCACCGTCGCGCCGGCCTTGGCGAGAGCAGTCAATTTGGCCAGCGTTTCCGGCGGCATGAGCTGGCAAGGAGGCACCAGTATTGTCTGGTAATTTCCGCCGGGCACCCGAATTTTTCCTTCGGCCGTTTTAGCCGTCGTCAGTTGGCGGTCGGAGATGTAGTCGAAAGCGTACCCGTGATGCCAGAGACGGTCGGCGGTTTCTCCGATCGGTTGCTGCGTGAACCAGGCAACCCGGCTGACCGTCATCGTGGGAAGCCCGCCGTCCGGATTGTTCCAAAGGTCGGCTATGGGCCAGTAAAGGAGGATGTCGTTATCTGCCTTGCCGGCTTGGAGGATGGATTGGCACCTGGCGACATACGCGTTGAGCGCGGGAACATCATGCCAGATGGAATTGCGCGGGTTCATTTCGGTGGAAGCATAGAACAACCAACCCGGCCAGGCGGCGGACGCGGGCGAATAGCAGCAGCCGTGATAGAAAATGTGGTTGATGCCGGAAATGAACATGTCGTCGTCGAGATATTTAATGTCGGCCAGTGTTTCCGTGAAGTGTTCCGCCAGCCACGTGCCGGTTTCGGCGCCGCTCAATGGATGGCCCTGCACGTGCGCTGCTGAGGAGGCAAATTTGGAAATCAGCGGGCTGCGGTCCAGATGGAACATCTCTGTCTCGGGGATGTCCGCGTCGCCGTATAAATCCAGCCAGTTGCCGGGGGAACCATGTGCCTGATAAGTCGCGAGAAACCCATGCCGATGCGCCCAATCAATCCAGATCGGATCCGTTTTCACGGCCATCAAATCGGAAACCGTCTCGCGATAGTCGGACTTTACGCGCGCGACCTCATCGGTGGGCGCGTTGCCAAACAGCGCCGGCAGCACTGTTTGCAGGGGGTACCCGCGAAAATATTCGAATTGAGAAAAGAAATCCGGCGACCAGTTGCATTGATATTCATAAGAATCCTGGAAAACCGCGCGCGGCTGCGGTCCCGTATAGGTATCAAAGGCTTTATCAAACCATTTCAAGTAATCGCGCATTGCCTTCGGATAAAACGGATTCAACATCGGCCCGGCGCCTCCCGGGGCGGCGCGTTTTACATTTTGGCCGGAGAACCGTTGGGAAATGGCATAGACCTGCCACGCTCCCGGCGGCGGCGTCCAATGGATGGTCCCATCCGCGCCAATTCGCCTTGTCAAATCAATGGAAGCGCCGTTCGTGCCGAAAGCGACCAGGGCCTGAATCGCGCCGCGGGGGAAGTTTTGGCCGAAGGGCTGTCCGCCTGCCGCATCAATAGTCGTTTTGACTACAAACGCGTTCGCCTCGTCTCGAGTGATTGTCGGGCCGCCGAAATTCCATCCGGTTTCGAGCGCCATATCGGCGTTCATACCCAGGCTGCGCGCGGCGCCGACGGTGTACCCCATCATGTTCATCCATTCCGGGCTGAGGAAATTGATATAATTCGCCTGGCCGCCTTTGACGCCGTAGATGGGGATGATTTGCACGCCGCCAACCCCGGCTGCTTGAAACGTCTTCAATTGGCTGGCGATGTTGGTTTCATCCACGGCGCTTCCGGGCCACCACCACCAGAGCCAGGGACGGTTTTGAGAAGTCAGCGCAGGCCATGACAGGTCGTCGGCGCGGGTGGAGATTGCCGTCGCCAACAATAGGAGTCCGCAAAGCGGCGCGAACAAGAAACGGTTGCCGTGGTTCATGGCCGAATTAACGGCGATTCGTCGCGTTCGGTCAATCGCCGGAACTGATGATATGCTGTTCCCGCAGGTGTTTTTCATAATGTCGCCAGCGTCCGACGGAGTCGGTGTAAAACACGGCGGCGGTCGCGTTTCCAGCCATTAACGAAGGCGCGGACATGGTGAGAGCGCGGCTCAACCGGCAAAGAACAGGTGGCGCGAGTAAAAGGTGTAAAGGAACAGGCCCAGCGCAATCGTCAGCAGAAGGTAATGCCATCGCTCCGCCGGATGCAATACCCGCCTGCGCCAGACGGCCACGGAAAAGACGGCCAACAGCACGGCAAAAATCGCCAGCACCGGCAAGGCCCACAGCGCTTGCTTAACCGGCCCGGGGATTCCGTAAAAATCGGCAAATGGCCTGAGCCGCGATTTGGCCAGCGCGAAAGAGAATTCAAACCAGAGTGCCAGGATGCAGGCCGCGAACGCCGTTGCCCTGGCGGCCAGCGAAAAGCTCTGGAATGACTTGCCGGGTTGGGTCGTCCAAATGGAGCGAACAAGAAATAGGATTGACCAAAATACCAACGCGGAAATAAAAATCAGCGTCATTGCGATCATGGCCGCGGACCTGCCGCGCACGCTTTCCAGCCAATCTGCCCGCCGGAACGCGCCGTCTTGCGTAATCAATTCCTCCCCGCCTCGCCAGACTTTGAAGGCGACCAGCCGGCCCAACGAAGCACCGGCGGAATTTTCGGATGCGATTCTCTCGAACACGAACGGTCCAATTTCCCGGTATAATGTTTGGTTGATTTCCAAGTTCCCAGCCGGGGACCGGCCTACTTTGAGTTCGGGCGGAAATCCCAATTGCGGCGCGTCATGCGGCGAGCGGGAGGACAAATAGCACCCCAGCAGCGGCGCCAACGAACCCGTCGCCGGTTCGTCCGGCAGGCCCGCCCGGCGGCACCGGCGGAACGAATTCTTCCGTGAACTGCCGGCTGATGCGACGGCCCATTGTCAGGTAATCACAAAGATTGTACGCGAGAAATAATCCGCAGTGTTCTTTCGGAAACAGCAACAGGACGGCATTGAATCCCGGCCACTGTCCGCTTTGCCGCAGCGCGGGCCGGCCCGCAATGGTGACCCGATCGAACCCGTCGCAGCGCCCCGGCAGTTCCGGATTGGCGGTGAACTGCCGCGTTTCCAGTCCGCGAATGACTGCGGCGGGGAAAAATTCCGCGCCGTCAGGACTCCGGTTGGCAAGCAGCGCAATCAAAAAACGGGACATATCCGAGGCTGTGGTGCAAAGACCGGCGGATGGTATGATATTGATGTATCCCGGCCGGCAGGCGCGGGGCGTTTCGCCGTCGAGCCAGTACCCGGTGGCCAGTTCCGGGCGGAGCCTGGCGTCCGGCGAAAAGCTGCTGTGCCACATGTCCAAGGGAGCCAGAATTTCGTCCTGGACATAGGCGGCAAACGGGATTCCTGAAATCTTTTGGACGAGATAACCCGCCAGGGCAAAGCCGTAATTGTCATAGACGCTGAACAGCGCCGGCGGCCGCACGCGCGCCGGCTCGTGCTGGATGAGATAATCGCGCAAGGTGAGCCGGTCCGCGGCCGAAGGCGCGGCGTAGCCGAACCGGCAGACGTCGAAGCCGCTGGAGTGAGTCAGCAAATCGGCCATCGTGATGGGCTGGCCGAAGGCGGGGGCGATGTGAAGCTGCGTCAGATAGGAATTGACGTTGCGGTGTAAATCCAGCCGGCCGTCATGCGCCAGTTCCAGGGCCGAGGCGGCGGTGAAAATTTTGGAAAGGGAAGCCACGCGAAAAAGTGTCCGGTTGACGGACACGGGCCGGCGCGTTTTCAAGTTGGAAACGCCGAACGCCTCCTCGCAAAGAACCTGGTCGCCGCGCACGACGACAAAAACGGCGCCGGGGATTTGGCCTTGGCGCATGGCCGTTGGAATCGCCGCGCTGGCAAAGGCAACGACGGAGTTGGAATTCAATTCCTGGGTAACGGGCGTCGCCGTTTCAACGGCGCAAACCGGACGGCAAATGCCGGCGCAAATCAAGATGAACAAAAGGACCGGCACGGTCCGGCGAACCGTGATTTGCCCCGCTCGCACCCAAAAAACCGGGCAGTGCGACATCAACATCCTTGCTCTTTCCTTTGCATTAACAGTGCTAAGTTACCGCAATCCGGATTATTTTTCCACTTGTTCCGACAAAGTCGCCACCAGCACTTGAGAATTTAATTCCGGCAATGCAGAACGCCATATCACGACAGCGCCACGTTGGAGGCGCGGCGGGCGTGATTATTCTGTTTTCAATACCAGGATGGTGATGGAATAGGGGGGCAGGACTTTCGTGAATTCCTTGCCCAGGCCTCTCACCGTTTCAGTGACGGGGACGATTTTGTCCGGCTGTTCGATGGAATTGGTGTCATTCGGACTGCCGGCTTTCAACACAATCGCGCGGCCTTTTCCTCGCACCGAGGTGACGCCGCTGATTTCAACCGCAACCGGTTGCGATGTTCCCAGGGTATTGACGACTTTCAAGAAAATCGTCCCGTTTCGGCTGTCACGGGTCGCGTCAAAGAATATCTTCCGGATCATTTGGGCCGGGGGCCGTGGCTGTTCCACACCGAACCGGCGGCGGGCCGGCGGCTGCCACAATTCCGTGGGGATGTTGGCGGAATCGGTTGCCAGAATGGAATCGCCATGATGCGTGCTGAACATTTCCTGGGCGTAGTAGGAAGGAGAACCGTAATTGTTCAACGCGTCGTAACCGATGAGGTCGGTTCTCCATTGCATTGAACCACCCGGGACGAGGTCGCTCACGTTCACCAGGAGCGGGGCGTAACTGGCCATGAGAACCAGGTCCGAATTTCGTTCCAAGCCGGTCATCCAGGCGGCGTCGCCGAGGGCGCCTGCCATGTTGGGCGTGGGCGAGCCGACGCGCGTGGCCCATTCGCCGCAGAAGATTTTCGTGTGATTGGTGCGCGGATATTTGTCGTAATCGAGGGCGTGCGCTTCCATTTCTTCTTCCGAGCGGTAGTAGTGTTCATCCAACAAATCCGGCGCGCGGCTTTTCACGCGGGCGGTGGCGATGAGTTGCAACCGGGGATATTTGGCTTTGATGGCATCGTAAAATTGGGTGAAGCGGCCATCATAACTGCCGGAGCGGTCGAATTCATCTTCATTGCCCACTTCTATATAGTTCAATACAAACGGCGCGGGATGGCCGTCTTTGACGCGTTGAGCGCCCCACTGGGTGCTGGTGTCACCGGTGGCATATTCAATCTCATCGAGCGCATCCTGGACATACGGTTGGAGGTCCGGGCCTGGATTTACATGTTCATGATTCAATGAGTATCCGGCATAAACGGCGAGCACCGGCTGCATCTTCAGGTCTTCGCACCATTCGAGGAATTCCAACAGGCCCAGCCCATCGGTGGACCAATAACCCCACGGGCTTTTGTGGCCGGGGCGCTCGTCAATCGGGCCGATGGTTTTCTTCCAATCGAACCGTTCGGCAATCGAGTTGCCTTCCAGGTAATTGCCGCCGGGGAGACGCAGAAATTTCGGGTCCATGTCCGCGAGCCGTTGCATCAAATCGGGACGGTTGCCGTTCACGCGGTCTTTGTAAGTGGGCGGAAACAAGGAAACCTGCTGGAACCAAATCGTTCCGGGCGAGGTGGCGGTGATTTTGAGCACATTGTCCTTGGATGGCTTTGGCCTTTTGGTTTCAAGCGTCGCGTCAAATTTTTGCCAGTCACGGGTCAACCCGGAAATTTCCGCGTTGGCAAACACCGTCTCTCCATCCGCGCTTTCCAGGCTCACGGTCAGCGGTCCGGAGAAACCATCTGCTGCCTTGGCATAAAACGACGCGTGGTAAGCGGTTTTTGGCCGGACGGGGATGCCCCAATAGCCGTGGTTGACGATGCCAGCCGGGGAATTGGTCCCGGCGTTGGCGGTGTCCACGCTCAGACTCAAGTTGAGCGCGTCATTCAGCGGCGTATTCGTGTCCACGGAAATGGTTGCGCCGCCGGTGGCGCTCCAGAATTTCAGACCATCGGCGCCCGCCTTGAAGGTGCGGTTGCCCACGAGTTCTCCGTAGAGGCCGCCTTCGTAGGAATAGTTGATTTCCTCGGTCATCAAGCCATAAAGGGTGGGA
Source organism: uncultured Verrucomicrobiae bacterium (assembly GCA_963755515.1). Lineage (GTDB taxonomy): Bacteria > Verrucomicrobiota > Verrucomicrobiia > Limisphaerales > UBA11358 > UBA11358. The sequence continues at coordinate 28,981 of CAVWKA010000024.1, forward strand.
CTGACCGTGCCGGTCGTTTCGTCCGCCTTGATTTGCAAAACGGGGAGGGCGTTGGTGTCCGCCCGCAGGACCGGCGTGGCGGAAGGGACGCCGGCCAAAAGTGAAAGGGCCAGAAACGAGGGCAATTTAATTAAGTTCATTAAGTAATTGTGTTGGTTGGGCATTCTGCGCGATTTTTTTTCAAAAGCAATGACGGAAACAGTTTTTTGATGTGGATTTTTTCGCGCGTGGAGGGCGTTAGAAAATAGCCGTCCGAGCCTGTTCCATGGCGTCCGTTGGCGCCCATTGGCATGGAGCGAATGCAGGGGTAAGAACAGCGGAGATAGTCAGGCCACAGCGTTGGGGCGAATTGCTCTATTTCAAATGAACGATGCCCTGGCGGATGGCGGTAATAGCCGCAGTGGTTCGGTCCTGGACAGCGAGTTTGGCGAAGAGTGTTTTCAGATGTGCTTTCACAGTATCTTCCGAAATAAAGAGGGTGGAACCAATTTCCTTGTTGCTGCGGCCTTTGACCAGGAGTTGGAGGACTTCCAATTCCCTTTCCTTCAAATCGGGCCGGAGGCGGCGCGCCGCCAGACGTTCGGCGACACGCGGCGGCAATTTCTCCCTGCCGGCGTGGACGGCGCGGATGGTGGCCGCCAATTCGTCATCCGGTGTGTCTTTGAGCAGATAAGATTTTGCGCCTGATTCCATGGCGCGATATATGTCCTCGTCCATGTCAAATGTCGTCAGGACGATGATGCGGGCTTCGGGAAATTCCCTGCGGATGGCGATGGTGGTTTCGACGCCGCCCATTCCGGGCAATCGCAGATCCATCAGCACAATGTCGGGTTTTTGTTTGCGGAACAGTTCGATGGCATGGCTGCCATCGCTGGTTTCGGCGATCACTTCCAAATCAGGCTCGGTTTCAATGAGGGCGGCCAGGCCTTTGCGGAATGCCGGATGATCGTCCACCAGCATGACTTTGATCGGATGTTGTTTTGGTTTCACGTGGAACTGCTCATTCGCCGGTCACGGGGACCGCAAGGATGACTCTGGTGCCATTAACAGGGTCGCTGCAAACATTCAGGTCGCCCTTCATTTCCGCCGCGCGCTCGCGCATTCCGACCAACCCAAATCCGCCGCTGTTGGAGGAAGAAGCGCCGGGATCAAAGCCCGAGCCGTCATCCACGACAATCAGGCGAAATTGCCTTCCGGCAAATTCAAGTTTTACGGCGATTTTTTTTGCATGGGAATGTTTCAATGCGTTTGAAATGGCTTCCTGGGCAACCCGCAGAACATTATTTTCCAGCAAGGGGGCAAAGCGCTGGGGGTTGCCGGTGTGTTCGATGGTTGCTTCCACGCCGGTGCCATCGCAAAAATGCCTGAGGACCACCGCCACCGCGCCGGGCAAATCGTTGGATTCCAGGATATGCGAGCGCATATTCCAGATGGAATTTCGAGCTTCATTGAGGCTTTGGCGCACGAGTTGTTGGGCGGTATCCAGGTGATGTTTGAGAGGTTCGGAATTACCGTTGATATTTTTTTTGGCGAGCATCAATTGCACGGACGTGGCCGCCAACCCCTGGGCCAGGGTATCATGGATTTCCCTGGCGACGCGGTTGCGTTCGGCCAGGATCGCGGAAAATTCCGCCTCAGCCGTGGCGCGGCGCGCGGCCTGCTCCCGCAGACGGACCCGGGCCATGAGCATGACCAAGGTGGTGGCGATCAAGGAAACGCCGGCAATGACGGCGAACAAAACGACGATATGCCGCGGGGTCCACCAGGGTGGAGGGACGATGACGTCCAAATCGGCTGGCGAACGCAGCAGGATTTGGAAGGCATGCGGATGCCAGACGCCACTGATGACCGGACGGGAATCATCCGAGATGAGCGAGCAAATTCCGGTGACCCGCACCCGGCTTCCGGCCGACCAGGGTCCCACGGCACGGTCCCCGGTGAGGCGCTGAAGGATTGCTTTGAAAACCGTTCCATTCTTTTCGAGCGTGAACGACCACCCTTCGACAATCGGCTGGACTTCGGTCAATAATGCATTGATGGAGACGAGGTCTTCTTCATGGTTGAATGCCTGGTTCAGGTCGGTGAGCACCACGGGCGCCGGCGCCGGTCCCGATCCAAGTCGTTTAAACATGCTATCCTCGAGGATGGGGGTTTCTGAACCGTACAGTGGATAACCCACGACATCAATCTCATCGCCGGGATTCATTTCGGCTTCCTGACGGGTCTGCACCAACAAGCCGCTGGTTTGATCGCGGATCCAGATGCCGACCGGAGGCTGTTGATAGACAACCACACCGCGAACGTGGACGCGGTGACGGTAGTCCGCCTTCGGGGAGAATTGCAGCAGGCTTGCCACCGAACGAATTGGATCGTTGAAAGGATTGGCGGGAGCTGGTTTTAAGATGGTGATGGGAGTGTCGCGGGAGATCAATACCGTTGGGCTTAATACCTGCCGTCTTTCGTTGACCTGATAAAAACACACGCCCTCAATGCGGACTTCGGCATCGGGTTGGACCTTCGGTGGATGCTGGCCGTTCGACCCGACGGTCAACGTGCCGCCTTCGACGGCCAATTTCATGTGCCATTTGCCGAATTCGTTCACGGCGGTGATCGGTTCCCAACTACGAACGACGCCCGAGAGTTCCACCGATTGACCGTCCAGATTGCCGGCGATCATCTGGTCAAAGGTCACTTTTTGAGGCTGGGGGATTGGACCTTTTCCGAGGAAACGCACGGTCCTGGCCACGGCGATCGGCGCGAATTCACCGGCCCCAGTCACTCCTTCCACCGCCAAGACGTCACCGCGGTGGATTTGCGAAGACAGGTTGGTTGAACCTAAGATGTAGATGCCTGCCGTGCCATCAGCCAGGACGAACGCGGAACTGCCGTTAGGGCCGGCTTCGGTGACCATCACGCCCTGTAACCGAACGGGAAGCGAATCCGCGGCTTCCCTGGCAGAGAGTTCGCGGATTTGCTCCGCATTGGTCAAGGTAACCATCTGCGCCGACAAACGAGTAAACGACAAAAATGTCAGGCAGACCGCGACCAGCAACGAAATTTTTCGCGAGTATTCTGAACGGGGACATTCGGACATATTTACAGGTATAGTATGCAACAGGGGACACCCCCTGGCAATTTGTTTTGCGGCTTGGATTGGAAATGGGCGCCGATTACTCGTTTGGGTAGTGGACAGGGCATCCGATTGACGATTAAATACGTTCAAGTTCATGTTCACTTTTAAGACAAGACCAAAAGCCTGGTTTTTCTTGGCAGCTCTTTTTCTGGTCCTGCCGCTGCTGAACGGGTGCGTCACCGGCGCGCAAACAATCAGTCCCGAGGCCAGATGGACGGACGATCGCGGTTTACAAATCCAGGCGCACGGGGGCGGCATCCTCAAGTATGGCAACACTTACTATTGGTTTGGTGAAGACCGTTCCGGGGGATTGGATCGGAGCAAGCGTTACGTTAGTTGCTATTGCTCAACCGACCTGGCCCATTGGAGATTTTGCAATCGCGTTGTCCAGCTTTCGGATCCAGAGAATCTCGGATGGGGATGGGTACTGGAGCGCCCGAAAGTCTATTACAACGCAAAGACGAGGAAGTTTGTGATGTATGCGCATATTGACAATGCCCGATATTAATTCGCCAGGGTGGCCGTTTTAACATGCGACACTATGGACGGCGATTACACCTACCTGAAAAGTTTCCGGCCCCTGGGCCATGAGAGCCGGGACATTGGCCAATTCGTTGATGATGATGGAACGGCCTACCTGATTTTCGAGGATCGTCCGTATGGCTTTCGGATCGCCAAACTTTCTGCGGACTACTTGAGCGTCGAAAAGGAAATATGCCTGATTCCGGAGCACATGGAGGGCGGTGCGCTGGTACATTATGATGGGCTTTATTATGTGCTGGGCTCGTCACTGTCCGGTTGGCGGCCAAATCCAAATAAATATGCCACGGCCACCAGTTTAGCCGGCCCGTGGTCCAAATTCCAAGACGTCGCTCCGCCTGGAACCAAAACTTACGGGTCGCAATCCACGCTGTTACTCAAGGTGACCGGCACAAAAGAGACGACGGTAATATTCATGGGGGATGTATGGAAACCCCGGGCGCTATGGGATTCCCGATACCTCTGGATGCCGCTCCGAATCGGCGGGGGCAAAGTTTGGCTGCCGCAACCGGAAGACTGGACGTTAAATATCAAGACCGGGGAAGCGGTGGTGAAGAATAAAGGCTGACGGTAAAGGCCATGCCCAAATCCAATAATCGTTTCTTGGATAGGTGGCAATCAGGTTCAGCGTTGATTGCCGCGGGCGAAGTCAAGGTCCGGGCGCAATTGGTCAAGGATTGGCTGATTCAAGCCGGAAACGGCGTTTTCTCCGGGGCCAAGATAATCCAGGATGACGATTTCATTTTTGCCTTTCTTCAACCAAGGCCCGGGCAGATAGGCAGTTTGGGTGGGGCCAATGTTCCAAAAACGACAGAGGCAGTGGCCATTGACCCAGAGCACACCTTTGCCCCACGAGCGCAAATCCAGAAACGTGTCGCCCGGCTTTGAAACCTTGAACGTGCCGCGCCAAAATGCCGGGGTTTTGGCGTCCGCAGCGGTTGCGCGACCGAATTTCAATCCCTTCAGCATCACCTGATCCAGCGGCAGATTGTAAATGTTCCAGCCGGTCAATTCCGCGGTTGCGCCGCTTGCAGGCGTGAACGTCAACGGACCTTGAATGCCTTTATGGTCATCTATTCCGATTCCGAAATTTACGCGGCCCATCGGTTCGACCAAAACATCGAGTGTTGCGGGCCTGGATCGCGCGGGAAGTTCGGCGCTATAAGTGTTTGACCGCCGGTCGGTGATGCCCACCCGTTGACCGTCAAGAAAGACGTATCCAAAATCATGGATGGCAGGCGCTGCCAATTGTCCGGCGGGGCCGGCGGGCAGTTCAGTTCGATACAAAATGCAACCATATCCCTGGTTGTATTCCTCCATGGTCCCGGGATGCAAGTCGCGGATGGGCGGCGGCAGGTTCGCAAATATCGGGGCGCATTGTTTCAACTTAAACGGGGCAATCGTGATGACTGGGTTGGTTGCCGGCACCGGGGGAAGGGTTTCGCCCGGCAGCAGGTATTTGGCGAAGAGCGCGCGCGTTTGATAAAATTTTTCCGTTGGCCAGCCGGCTTCGCTGATGGGGGCATCATAGTCGTAGGACGAAGTGTCCGGTTTGAAGGGGTGGTCGGCGCCCGACCACAGACCGAAGGTGGTTCCGCCGTGCGCCATGTAAATGCTGAACGATTCACGATGTTGCAGCATGTATTCGAGGTCGCTCAGATAGGCGCTGGTATTGCCGCGATGATGGGGTTGACCCCAGGTATCGAACCAGCCGGGATAAAATTCGCCGCACATCAGCGGGCCTTGCGGCAGGATGCGGCGCAACGATTTGAAGGCGCTTTCGGGGTTTGAACCGAAGTTGACGACAGGGAACAAGTCGGAGCGATAACCGTGATTGAGGTCGTAGGGCGGATTGCAGGCGAAGAGCGGCACGTCAAATCCCGCGTTGATCATGGCGTGGCGAAGTTCGCCCATGTAGTTGGGGTCGTTGCCGTAAGAGCCGTATTCATTCTCCACCTGGACCATGATGATGGGGCCGCCATGGGTAATCAGCAGGGGTCCGAACACACGGCCGACTTCGGCGAGATAATTCATGGCCGCCTGCATGAAACGGGGGTCGGTGGCGCGGAGTTTGATATTATTGTCTTTGAGCAGCCACCAGGGCAGGCCGCCCATTTCCCATTCGGCGCAGGAATAGGGGCCGGGGCGGAGGATCACCCAGAGGCCTTCCTGTTGGGCGATGCGACAGAATTCAGCCACGTCGGCCTGGCCGCTCCAGTTGAACTTTCCGGGTTGCGGCTCATGTTCGTTCCAAAAGAGGTAAGCGCAGACGGTATTCAAGCCCATGGCCCGGGCCATCCGAAGACGGTCGCGCCAGTATTCCTCCGGCACGCGCGCGGCGTGGATTTCGCCGCAGCGGATTTGGAAAGGGCGGCCGTCGAGAAGAAAATCATTCGTTCCAATGACAAAGGTGTGAGTGGGTGAATCGCCGTCCGCCCGAGAGACTTGAGGGGCGATTTGCAGGGCGATGACAGCGGCCATGACGGATACGATGGGGTCTAATTTCATTTTTTAGATGCATCAAAAGTCAATTCGGGAGAGAGGGGATAGGACCACGACCAGTTATCATGCCAAGGGACCACGGGTTTGCGATGGTCGTCAAATTCGAGCGGCAGCCAGAGATAACGCGAGTTGGCCAGGTCCCATTTGTTCCAACGGTCGGCGATGAAAATAAATGTGTCCTGGCGCCCGGGCAAGGGAAGGACGAAGGCGCTTTGCGCGTGAAACGTTAGATGGGCGTCGGGGCCGACGCAGGGATCACCCAATTCCTGCCAGGGACCGAAGATGGAGTCGGCCACCGCCGAATGGGCGGTATTCGGGTCCCAACCGGAGCAGCCGGAAGCAATGAGGTAGTATTTCCCGTCGTGTTTGAAAACGGCGGGCGCCTCGGTTTTGCACCCGATCAAGATGCGGCTGTATTTTCCGGCGGTGCCGAGATAATCGGCGGTCAGCAACGAAACATGGAGGGTAAAATTTTCCTCGGAGGCATAAACGACATAGGCTTTGCCATCGTCGTCCTGGAAGAGGGTCAGATCGCGGGCCATCTGGCCGTTGTTAAAATCGCGGGCGAGATAATTGGTCGCACCGGGTATCTTGTCCGCATCGGTGGCATTGAGGGGCCAGACACCGGCATCGGGGCGGAAACTGCCGCGGTAGGAGAAAGGGCCGGTGGGTCTGGCGCTCACCGCCACGCCGACACGCGCTTTGTGGTAGTCCGGGCTGTCAACGTGCATCCACATGACGAATTGCTTCGTGTTACGATTGTAAATCACCTTGGGGCGTTCGAGGACGTTGGCGGGATTCAAATCGCCCGGCGCGTTGGCGACGGCGGACAGGACGATTCCTTCATTTTTCCAGTTGTAAAGGTTTGTGGAGGAATAGCATGAGACACCGGCCATATCCACGCGAGTGCCGTCCCAGGACTTGTTGCAATCGGGGAGGGAGGTGGGGCCGATTTTGGCCTCGCCATACCAGAAATAGATGCCGTCATGGAAGAGGACGCAGCCGCCGTGGGCGTCAATCGGGTTTCCCGCGGTGTCGCGCCAGATGGCACCGGGGTCAAATTGGCCGGAAGCGGGAGCGGACGGATTATTTTGCGGCATTGCCATAGCCAAAGGAACGGCCGGGAGGCAACAGGACAAAATAAGACGGCACAATATGGACATAAAAAGAAATTTAGCAGTGGGGAGTGGTGAACGCCATTACCCGAACGAGTGATTGAGAGTGCCGCAGGATTACCCTAACGGGTAATTGACCCGAGGTGAGAGGATGATAGTTTTATTTTAACAGCCGACATTATGAGCTCGAACGTACTTTTTCCACAGTCCCGGCGGATGGGTTTTACGCTGATTGAACTGCTGGTGGTCATTGCGATCATCGCGATTTTGGCGGCGATGCTATTGCCTGCCTTGGCGGCCGCCAAGGAGAAAGCGCAACGAGCAAATTGTATTTCCAACATGCACCAGTTGGGGCTGGCGCTGCAAATGTATGCCAATGACAATCAGCAGTATATGCCGTGGCCAAATTGGGGACCCAGCCAGCCGGTTGCCGGATGGCTATTTGACGAACAGTCTGGCGCAAACTACGACCTTTATTATCAGATATCCAGCACGCCGTACCCAGTAGCGGGTTTCAATATGACCAAGTGGCAACAAATCGCCGTCCTCGAATTACAGCATGGCACATTTTATCAATATATAAACAACTGGAAAGTCTATATGTGCCCGTTGGATCCTCCGGGCAGCGCCTTGACGAGTTGGGGGCAGCGCGGGGAACAAATCAGCACCTACGTAATGAATTCGTGCGCGGGATTCATGTATGCCACAAGCACATCGCCCTCCGCCTATGGGTATAGAACCCCAAAGATAACGCAGGTCTGGAATTCGGAGGGTGTGGCGATGTGGGAAGCGGACATTCACTTGGCGATTACGCCGACTGAGGATGTTTTCAACGACGGCAGCAATATTCCGAGTCCGCAGGTGGGAAGCGAGGGGTTGGGGCAGCAGCATTATCCGAATGCGAACGCGGCGGACATTCAAAGCGGAAAGGGAGGGGGGTGCGTGTTGCAACTGGATGGCAGCGCGGATTTCATGAAGTTCCTGACGTGGGAGTCTGAGGCCGCGGTGCCGGCCAACCTGGCTTCCCCTGGGAATCCAGGAAGCTCTGCCACCCTATGCTGGTGGCAAATTCCGCCGCCGTGACGGGAGTTTGGCGGCGCCTTGTCAATCAGGCGTTGGATTTGCTACAAAGGCATCCGGCAAAGCTGTGAAGAGCCTGATTTGCCGATTGATGACGCGCCGCGCTCCAATGCAATTGAAATCCATTCCACCGCAAGCCTGGATAATGGCGTGGGGGTTCATTTTTTTGGCCGGACTGCTTGTGGCTTACTGGCCGGCGGTGGGGGCAGGGTTTATCTGGGACGACGACGCGTACGTGACGAGCAACCCGATGCTGACGGAGGCGGACGGCTGGCTAAGGATCTGGTTTTCGGCGCACAAGCAATCCCAATTTTTTCCCCTAACGTTCACGACCCTGCGGTTCGAGCATGCGCTTTGGGGGTTGCATCCATCGGGTTATCATCTGGTCAACATCCTGATGCATGGGGCCAACGCGATGCTGGCATGGGTGATATTGAAAAGGCTGGCTGTGCCCGGGGCATGGATTGCGGCGGGGCTTTTCGCCTTTCACCCGGTGGAAGTGCAATCGGTCGCGTGGGTGAGCGAGCTGAAGAACACGCAATCCACATTATTCTATCTGCTGGCGTTGCTAATGTGGCTGCGATTTTTGCGGGGCGACGGCCGAGCGGGGAATGAAGATGAGGACCGGAGGCGGAGTTGGGGGTATTATGGGCTGACGATGTTTTTTTACCTGGCATCGCTGTTGAGCAAGACGACGGCGTGTACGCTGCCGGCGGCGTTGCTGCTGGCGTCGTGGATACAAGGGGAACGGATTGGCCGGCGCAGGTTGGCGCAGATCGTTCCTTTCGTAATCCTTGGGATTGCGGCGGGCGCGACATCCATATGGTGGGAAGCGCATTTGGGCAATTATCAGGAAGACGTTGGGCAAAACCTGACGTTGATTCAAAGGACATTGATTGCGAGCCATGCGCTGTGGTTTTATGCCGGGAAACTCATCTGGCCGGCGGATTTGAGTTTCAGTTATCCGCATTGGGAGGCCAGGGCGAGCGACCCGAGAGAGTATGGGTGGGTGGCGGGGTGTCTGGCGGTGACGTTGGCATTATGGCATTGGCGGAAGGCCCTTGGACGACGCTTCATCGCGGCAGTTGTTTTTTTTGTGGCGGCGCTGGCGCCTCTGCTGGGGTTCATTCCGCTCTATACTTTCCGATACAGCTATGTGGCGGACCATTACCAATACGGGGCGAGCCTGGGATTGCTGGCGCTGGCGGCGGCGTGGTTGAGCCGGGCCCCGCGTATTTTTTCAATAATTCTGATAGCGACGTTGGCGGGGATGACCTGGAACCTGACGCATATTTACCGGGACCCGATGGTCTTGTGGGAGGACACGCTGACGAAAAATCCGGGCAGTTGGATGGCGGACAACAATCTGGGCTTGGTATACAAAGATGAAGGGAATTACAACCAGGCGATACATTATTATGAGAAGGCGCTTCGATTGAAGCCGGATTACGGCGAAGGGCATTACAACCTGGGGATCGCACTTTTTCGGACCGGGGTGACGAATGAGGCAATGCGTGAATTCCGGGAAGCGATCCGCTTAAGCCCGCGGGATTGCCGTGCCTATTACAATTATGCGGTAGCGCTCGATGAAGGCGGGCAGACCGCGCAAGCGATAACAGAATATGAAAAGGCGATTGACCTCAATCCGGATTACGGCGACGCGCGTATTAACCTGGGCATTCTTTTGAGCAGCGAAGGGCGGGTGGACGAGGCCATTGAGCAATTCGAGGAGGCGGTGCGACTGGCGCCAGGGGATGGCGAAGCGCATAATAATCTAGGGGCGGTGCTCCGCGCGAAGGGGCGATTGGGTGAGGCGATTGAACAATTTCAGGAGGCGATCGGGCTGGATCCTGGATATGCCCTGGCCCATGCGAACCTGGGCGCGGCCCTGGTTCAGAATGGCCAACGGAACGAAGGAATTAGCGAGCTTTGGAAAGCCGTCCGTCTGGATCCGGATGATGCCAATGCGCGAAAGGAGCTTGCGCTGGCACTCGGCGGAGGAAAGGACTCACAATGAACCTGAAATTGGGGAAGGGGAGAGGCACCCGTTTGGGTAGTTGAAACGTCCTATTTTGCCAGTATGATATGGCCGAATCAAAAATGAAGTTAAAGTTTGCCATTCTTCTTTGGTTGTGCTGCGTGTCGTCACCCATCTATGGCGCCGCCACTTGGGAAACTGTTGTGGACAGCACGTCATTCGCCAGCGTCCAGGCTTTCACAAATAATTGGAGCTACAATTATCCCTGGGGGACCGACCACAACGGCAGCGCCAGAATGAACGCCACCAATGTCATGGTATCCGGCGGCGTGGTGACTCTGACGTCGTCTCTGACCAATTACTATGAAGGCACGAGCAGTGCCTCGCCCTATCTGACCATTCGCTACAATTCCGGAACTTTTTATCTCAACACGCAAATCACTGTCAACCAGCAATTTCCGATTTGGGACATCAGCGGACAATTCAAGGCGCCGACGCAAACTGGATGCTGGCCGGCGTTTTGGATGACCGGCGTGAATAGCTGGCCGCCGGAGAGCGATTTCATGGAATTCAAAGGGGGCACAACGTGCAGCCAGAATACCTACAATGGCAGTTGGCAGACTTCGGGCACCACGGTTTCATCGGCGGCAAGCGAGTGGCACACCTATCGGCTGGTGGCCTGCCTGGAGAATTCGACCAATGTGGATTTTCATTATTACGTGGATGGCGTGATGGAAAGCGAGCAGACGGCGACAACCTTCGTGAATGCTCCTTGTTGGTTGATTGTAGATTACCAGATGGAAGGTTCATCGGGCACGCCCGGCCCATCGTACACAACCTACCTCTATGTGACGAATATTGTGGTCAAAGCGCTGAAGGTGGTGGGCGTCGGCAGCGGAGCGGTTGCCAACGGGCCTTACAAGGTCCTCTCGGCTTGGACGGGTGACGCCTTGGACGTAGGCAACCAGGACACGGCGGACAATTCCACCCTGGACCAATGGCCGTATAACGGCGGCCTGAACCAGCAATATGTGATGACGTATTTGGGAAACAGCAAGTATGCGATGATGGGGCGGCAAAGCGGGCGGGTTTTGCAGATTACCGGCGCGGCCGCCACCAACGGGGCGATTGTGAGCCTGATGGATTTTACCAACGGCGGGAACCAGCAGTGGCTGTTGATCACGAATTTGGCCGGTGATTGCACGCTGATGAACGCCAACAGCGGCAAGATGATGGAGGTGTCTGACAATTCGACGGGGAATTTTGCCCTGATTGACCAATGGTCGCCGGGCAACTCGACGTTCCCCATTATTACCAACGTTGCGCCTGTGGGAAATAATCTGGTGTTGTGCGGCTCGAACGGAATTCCCGGCATTGCCTACGCGTGGATGAGCGCGACAAACCTGGCGTCGCCGCTGACGGGTTGGACGAGCATGGGGAGCGTGGTATTGGACCGGAACGGCGATTTCGCGTGGTCAAACGGGATTGCGCCTGGATTGCCGCAGGAATTTTTCCAACTCGAGATTCCATCCAACGGCGCGACGAACCAGGAATGGTCGTTTCAATCACCTTGATAATTACCCATTCGGGTAATTGAAGCGAAAGCGGCGTTTTTGGTAGGATGGGGTAAATCCAATGAAAACGAGGACTGAATCCTTGGTGTTTTGGTTGCGCTGGGTGTCGCCTGCCTGGCCGTGTGCGGCTACTTGGCCATTGGGGAAAAACACCATTTCCAAGAGCATTCAAGCCCGCTCGTTTTTTGGATTAAGCCGAAAACTTCAGAATCTGGCAATGCCGATGGCGCGTTCAGCAGGACTGGCGCTTCTGCCATACTCGCCCATTTAGAGTTCAACCAAAGAAATAGCATGAAAACAAAAAACACACGCAGCGAAACAAAAAACATCCTTATGAGTCACGGTTCCATTAACGCTGGAAAGCAACGGTTTGCGGCCGTCATCGCGATTTTTCTCCTGTTTGGGCTGGCGCTGTCTGTGCCGTCCGCTGTGGCGCAGACGCTTTTGATGCGATTTGATTTTGAGTCCACCAATGCGGCGACCAGCTATCAAACGACCGATAGCGTCGCCGGGGTGGTGATGAATATCACGAACGCAGCCGGAGCGCCGACGGATTTGCACGGCGCCCTTGGAACCGGGATCGGTGGGGTGGGCCGATGTCTTGATTTTTCTTCGGCGACCGCGTCCGACAATGCCAATCCGGTGGTCTGCACGGTCAACAATAGCTCGGTCAACTTTGGGACCATTACGAATTTTATCGCCGCGCTTTGGGTCAAGCCGACGGGCGGTGCCCCGGAATTTGCTCGTTATTTTGGGTTTGGCACCGGCAGTGATAACGACAACGGTCAAGCTGGATCGTTTGCTTACGAAGCCAATAACAGTTTTACCAGCGTGCAGCCTACGGTAAATACGGTGAATACAGCCGTTAGCGGATTTAGTATCACACCCAATGAATGGAATTTTATCGCCTATACCTATGATGGGACGACAATCAGGTTCTTCGAAGGGACAGATGTGACGCCGGTGTATTTGGCCGGTTCAATCGCCAATTCAGGCGGGGCGGTGAATATCGGCAGTTCTTTCAGCCTGTGGGTGGGCAATCGGCCCAACGGACGCACGCGGGGATTTCCAGCCTATTATAGCGATGTGCGGGTGTACACGTACACCAATTCAGCCACGACGAATCTTTTGGAAGCGATCAGGGAAGCGTCATTTCCCGACCCGTATGTGATACCGACGAGGATTGTGCCGAGTACGGCCGTGGTTGGCAGCTCGGTGACGGTGAGCGCGGTGGCCTATGGCACGCAGCCGATAACTTATCAGTGGCAACATGGCGGGACGAACATTCCCAGCGCTTCAAGTTCGAGCTATACGATTTCCTCGGTGGCATTGACCGATGCGGGGAGTTACGATCTAGTGATATCGAATAATTCGGGTGGAATAACGCCGACGGTGGTAACGAATACAGCCGCTACGCTGGTGGTGCGCACATCAGTTGATACTCTTTCCTGGCTTGGCACCAACAGCACCAGTTGGGACTTTTCATCGCTGAACTGGTCAAATACCGTGACCCTGGCGGGCGGGGTGGCGTATCTTCCCGCGGACAATGTGCGGTTTACTGATGCGGGGACGAACCGTTCCATCAACCTGACGACAAACACATTGTATCCATCCTCGGTGACGGTGTCGTCCAGCACCAATTACTATTTTGGCGGCTCGGGCGCTCTGGGAGGAGACATGCCGTTGACCCTGGACGGTCCCGGAATGCTGGCCATCAGCAATGCCGATACCTTTGCGGGCAATGTCACGGTCAATGGTGGAATACTGCAAATGGACAATGCTGCCGCGTTGGGGGCAGCGACCAATTCAGTGACGGTGAATAGCGGCGGCACGATGGATTTCAACGGCCTTCAGTCGCCCAATCCTCTGCAATTTAATATTGAAGGCACGGGCTCGACGAACCAAGGGGCGCTGTATAACTCTTCGGGCACTGGCCTGCAAAACGGCAGTGGCATTCATGGGTTCACGATGTTGGGCGACGCCAGCATAGGCGCCAATGGAAGGTGGGACCTTTATGGCACGTCGGGGAGCACGGGATTGAATGGAAACGGGCATAATCTAACCAAGGTTGGCCCAGGCTCGGTCTGGTTGATTGACAGCGGCACCAATAATCAACTGGAGAACATCACAATTTTGGGCGGCACGCTCGGTTTCCAGGGAACGAATGCTTTGGGGGATCCGACCATGACGCTCTATGTGGCGAGCGGGGCCGGCCTGGGCTTCTTCGGAAATCCTGCCGGATCGGTGATGGACAAAAACATTGTATTAAGCAATGCCTCCTTCACCACTTCGGCCGGTAACCTTACGGTAGCCGCTCCGATTACCCTGTATGGCACCAACAATATCGAGGCGGGATACCAGGAGAGCAACTATTTTCAGGTATATTTTAACGGCCCGATGAGCGGAACAGGCGGCTGGAGCATTGGCAGCGTCCAGCAGTATTATTTCGAAGGGACGAACACGTATTCCGGTCCGACCATTCTAACAGCCTACGGCACTCTTTTCGTCGGCGCAAATTCGTCGCTGGGAAGTAGTTCGCTGATCAACCTGGACAATGTGGACGCGACACTGGATGTGAGTGCGATGCCTTCGGGGCTGATTTTAGGCAATGGGCAGACGCTGGAAGGCATAGCCAACCAGGTTGCCATAGTTGACGTGGGCGGCATTAATGGCAGCGTCACCATGAACACGGGTTCAACTCTTTCTCCGAACGAGACTACGCCGGGGATGTTGACCTTCAACGATAACCTGACGTTGTCCGGGGCTACCCTGGACATTGATTTGGGCAGCGACCCGACACAGGAGGGTAATGGAGTCAACAGCTTGATCAGTGTGGCTGGCAGTTTGGGGCTGAGCGGCGTGAATACGATTCAAGTGACGCCGGTGGGTCCCCTGAGCACAGTTCAGCCCTACACGATTCTTACTTATGATGGCAGCTTGAGCGGCGGAGCGGGTAATTTGTCAATATCTAGCAGCAATCCTCGCTACACGGTGTCGGTGTTGAATCCTTCCACCACGCCGGGGGCGATCGAGCTTTCGATCACCGGTGTGCCGCAGCCCCAAATTTGGAGAGGTGGAAGTCCGCAGGGACCCAATGTGTGGAATCACACCTACGCGAATTTCTTCAACACCTACAGCAATGCGCTTGATAATTTCTATGATGGCGATCTGGTCACCTTTGACGACACATCCGCCACCAACAACGTGAATGTGACGCAAACGGTCACGCCTGGATTGCTGACATTTAACAATAATGTGACCAACTACAATTTCTATGGCGCAGGCACGATTGGGGGCACGATGGACCAGGAAGGCACCGCCACGGTGACGTTGTCCATCTCCAATACCCCGGCCTTCGTCTATATCACAAATAACGACGGCACGCTGGCATTTAACCTGCCATTCAGCAACGCCACCGTCAGCGCGACAATAGTGGATAATGGCAATGGTTATGGCACGATCGCGCAGGTCAGCACAAACCAGGTGACTCTGACTGGCAACAACAGCGGCTACAACGGGGCGATTGTGGTCAGTAATGGCGTGGTGGCTTATTCCTCGACGGCCAGCCTCGGCGGGTCGGGCACTGTTTATGTGACCAACACCGGCACCTTGAATCTTGGCACGGTGGCTTCGGTGACGACCGGGACCAAGACGATCTGCATTGCGGGCGCTGGATTCAACGGCCAGGGAGCGATCAACGGCGGTGCTGGCGGTGGGCCGACGCCAATGATGACCGGCACGCTGGTGTTGAGCAATAATGCCACGATTGCGGCAAGTGAGCGCTGGGACTTTGGCAGCGGATCGACGGTCATCGGAAATGGTTTTACGCTGACCAAGCAGGGAACGGCCGACATCTGGATGATAACGGCGAACAACTCGACGATGGGCAATATTAATATCGCGCAAGGGGTACTGGGATTCCAGCAGGGAACGTCCATGGGCTATCCCAACGACACGATTACCGTTGCATCCAACGCCACTCTTGGTTTGTGGGCCAATACGACAACGCCGCTCACCAAGGAGATCGTGCTTGATGGTTCGGCGACCATTGCTTCCGGCGGGGACACCAATGTCTTAGCCGGGCAGATTACGCTGGTGACCAACAACACCATCAGCGTGAGCACGGGCCTGTACCTGGACTGCCCGGTGGTGGGAAGCGGCGGTTATGCCGTCAGTGGCGGTTCAACATTGTATCTGGAAGGCACAAATACTTATTCCGGCGATACGACGGTGGGTGGAAACAGCACCTTGTCGGTTCAAACGAATTCCTCACTCGGTTCGAGTTCGACGATTGAAATTGACGGCGGGAGCACGTTGGATCTTTCCGCGCTGGCGTCGTACACCTTTGGCGCCGGCCAAACGGTCGTCGGCAATGGCACACTCCGGGGTGACACTATTTACTTCGGGAGCGGTTCCACGCTATCGCTTGGCTTTTCGGGTTCAACGTATAACCTGACGGTATTGACCAACCTCGCCTTCCTGGCCGGCAGCACGAATTACGCGGTGATTAATCCGGGCGCCACCACGAACATTCCGAGCGACGAGGTGGTTGGCGCAACTTCAGTGACCATGGGCGGAACTCTGGTCATCAATAATATCGGCGCTGATCTGGCAGGGGGGGACCAGATCAAACTGTTCAACGCGACAAATTATAGCGGCAGTTTTGCGAACATCATTCCGGCCACGCCGGGAGCGGGTCTGGCCTGGTACACCAACACGCTGGCCACCAGCGGCACGCTGGGGGTGGTGGCCACGGTGCTCCCGTCCGCGCCAGTCATTACCGGCATCAAACTATCCGGCACCACGCTGACGATTGCAGGGACGAACGGCACGGATAATGGAACCTATGTGTTGCTGGGCAGCACAAACGTGGCCCTTCCGTTGAGCGAGTGGACGCCGCTGTTGACGAATTCATTCAGCTCCAACGGGAGCTTGAATCTGTCCACGAATATCGTCAATCCGGCGTTGCCGCGGCAGTTCTATATTATCTCGCAATAAAACCGGATCATTCGAGTCCCAAGCCGCCGGATAAACCATCCGGCGGCTTTTTCGTAATAAATCCAAAGCCATTTGATTGAAGTTGAACCGGATGCAAACAAGAAAGTAGCATTCACTCGAACCAATGAAAAATCGTCGAGACTTTTTTAAAGGCATCACTTTTCTCGGTCTTGCCGGACTGGCTGGCCTTTCCAGCGCGGAATCGGCGGCGCAAACGGCAATGGCTTCCGGCGGCCCAATTGACGATCGCGGTTACTGGACGGGGGTGATGGAGCGCCTGGCCAATCCCGTGCTCGGCAATCTGGCACGGGGCGAATTGAAGAAAAACATGCCCGTCGAACAGCGGCCAAAGGCCGGTCGGGAACGGTTCACTTATCTCGAGGCCTTTGGCCGGTTGCTTTGCGGTATCGCCCCATGGCTCGCGCTGGAAAACCTGACGGGCCAGGAGCGCGACTCTCAGCAGAAATTCATCAGGCTGGCCCAGGGGTCGCTGGACGCCGCCACGGATCCGCAATCGCCGGATTTCATGAATTTTTCCGAGGGCGCCCAGCCGCTGGTGGACGCCGCCTTCGTTGCCCAGGGAATTTTGCGGGCGCAGAAAGTCCTGTGGCAACCGCTGGAACCGCGGGTGAAGACGCAGATTATTGCCGCGCTCAAAACGACACGCAAGTTTGGGACGGCCACGGCCGATCCCTGGGTGCTGGCGTGCAACTGGGTGATGTTTGAGGCCACCATCGAGGCGGCATTGCTGACCTTCGGCGAGCCGACGCGGGAGGAAAGATTGGAAAGCTGCCTGCGCAAAATGCTTGGCTGGTATTGCGGCGACGGCGCGTATGGTGACGGCGAATTCTTCCATTTCGACTTTTACAACAGCTTTGTCATTCAGCCGATGCTGCTGGATGTGCTGGCAGTCCTAAAAGAAAGAGACCCGCGTTTTGAGCCGGTGCTGGCGGCTGAAGTAAAACGCGCCCAACGGTACGCGGAAGTCCTGGAACGGCTGATTGCGCCGGACGGCACGTTTCCTTCACTGGGCCGTTCGACCGCCTACCGCTTCGGGGCGTTTCAAGTGTTGTCGCAAACGACGTGGCGGCGGGAATTGCCGGAAGGGGTCGCGCCTGCGCAAGTGCGTTGCGCGCTGACCGCGGTCATTCGCAAGATGATTGAAGCGCCCGGGACTTTCGATTCCAATGGCTGGCTGCAGATCGGATTTTACGGACATCAACCGGCCCTGGGGGAATCTTACATTTCCACCGGCAGCCTGTACCTATGCGCCGCGGGTTTGCTGCCGCTGGGGTTGCCGCCGGACGATGAATTTTGGAGCGCGCCGGCCTCAAAATGGACGCAGCAGGAAATCTGGTCGGGAGAAAACGTGTCCGCCGACCATGCCATCACGGATGTGAAAGAGGTTGAGGTCCCCACATTGTCCCGTTGAACTTTTTCAGCCGGGAAAGATCTTGAACGCCGCAAGGCGTCCGGTGACAATAAAATTGTCAGCCGATGAAAGATGTATTGAGATTTTGCCTGCCAGGTTTGCTCCTTCTTTGCGCTTTTACCGCAGCCGCCGCGCCAATTGACCGCCTGGCCCTGGTCACGCGCCACGATGTGGTGCTGACCAATTTCGACGCCACCAATCCGCTCTCGGTCGGCAACGGCGGCTTTTGTTTCACGGTGGATGCGACCGGCTTGCAAACGTTTCCCGAAGCATTCGAGAAGACGACGCCGCTGGGCACACTGTCGGATTGGGGCTGGCACACGTTTCCAAATCCAAATCATTGGAGCATTGACACGTTTCCATTCAAGGAATTTCCCGACCTCAACGGACGGCTGGTGCCCTACGCCGACGTCCCCGGAAATAAAATGACGCCGGAGATCACCTGGCTGCGCGATAATCCCCACCGGCTGGACCTCGGCCGTATCAGCTTCGTTCTCAAAAGAGCGGACGGTTCGGCGGCAACGCCAGCCGACCTGACGGAGGTTCGGCAGAAACTCGATTTGTGGAATGGCGAAATCATCAGCCATTTCAAAGTCTGCGGCGAACCGGTGGAAGTGGAGACGGTCTGCGACCCGAACCAAGATGCGGTTGCGGTATGCGCGGTTTCGCCGCTGATCGGGCAGGGGCGGTTGGCGCTCGAAATCATGTTCCCTTACGGCACCGGCGACGTGAAGACGGCGGACTGGGACCATCCGGACGCCCATGAAACGGTTTTGAGCCAGCGGGATTCAAGCCATGCGGATTTTTATCGCAAGCTGGACAGCGACGCTTATTTCGCGGCGGCACGCTGGTCGGAGGGGGCCGCGCTGACAAACGTTGCGAAACATGAGTTCGAAATTTTGCCATCGTCCCGAATGTCTGAATTGGAACTGGTCTGCGCTTTTTCGCCGACCAATATCGCGGCAAAAACGTTGCCGGCGTTTGGCCGCACGGAATCGGCGGCGCGGAGGCATTGGAATTCATTCTGGCGAACGGGCGGCGCGATTGATTTATCCGGCAGCAAGGACCCGCGCTGGTTTGAACTGGAACGGCGGATTGTTCTGTCTGAATATCTGACGGCGATCCAGGATGCGGGCGACTATCCGCCGGCGGAAACGGGGCTGACTTACAATTCCTGGGAGGGCAAGTTTCATCTGGAGATGTATTTCTGGCACGAGGCGCACTTCGCGTTGTGGGACCGGTTGCCACTGTTGGAAAAATCCCTGGGCTGGTATCGGCAGATATTGCCGCGCGCGGAAGGGACGGCCAAAAAACAGGGCTATCTCGGAGCGCGCTGGCCCAAAATGACGAGTCCTTCCGGCGCGGAATCGCCGTCGCCGGTCGGGCCGTTTCTCATCTGGCAGCAGCCGCATCCGATATTCATGGCGGAACTTTGCTATCGCGCCCATCCGGATCTTGCGACGCTGGAACGGTACCGCGAGATTGTCTTTGAGACGGCGGAATTCATGGCCAGCTACGCGACGTGGGACAAGGAGAAACAATGTTATGTCCTGGGACCGGTCTTGCAATGCGCGCAGGAGATTTTCCCAAAGAACCGCACGCTTGATCCGACGTTTGAATTGACCTACTGGCGGTGGGGACTGGAAAGGGCGCAGCAATGGCGCGAACGGCTGGGCCTGCCGCGCGACCCAAATTGGGATGACGTTTTGCAAAAGCTGGCGCCATTGCCGGTGGCCGGCGGGAAATACCTGTTCACGGAAACGACGCCGGACTCCTATACGAATCCGAGATGGAACGCGGACCATCCGGCGGTGCTGAATGCGTTAAGTTTCGTGCCGGGTCCCGGCGTGGACCGGCCGACGATGGCGCGTACGCTGGATTGGATATGGAAGAACTGGAACTGGCCCGATACTTGGGGATGGGATTACCCGTCCATCGCCATGACCGCCGCGCGCCTGGACGAACCGGAGCGGGCGATTGACGCGCTGCTGCTCGACACGCCCAAGAACCACTACGGCCTCAATGGCCAGGTTTATCAGCGTCCGGGCCTGAGCATCTATCTGCCGGCGAATGGCGGATTGCTTTACGCCGTGGCGCTGATGGCCGCCGGTTGGGACGGGGCGCCGAGGAGGAATGCCCCGGGGTTTCCCGAGAACGGGCAATGGACGGTCAAGTGGGAAGATCTTCGAAGAGCGCCGTGAGCGGCCGTCGTTTGCATTGGGAAATTTCAGGGCGTGAGAAAGCGCTTGCCGTCTTGGAGTGCGGTGGCTGGCGGGGAACAGGGCTGACACCGCTTTCGACTTGCGACCCGCTTCCGTATTTCAGAACTTGCTGAAATTTACGGGTGCCTTCCTCAAAGCGGCGTTCCCCGAAGGCCTTCGGGGTTCCCGCCGCACCACGATGGCAAGCGAGTTCGTAAAGCCCTCTCCGCACATCGCTTTGCGTCTTGGAGTGCGGTGGCCGTGACACCGCTTTCGAACGGTCGGCGATTTCCAAGAGTAATTGGTTTGGCCAACCGGACATGCCGTTCCAAAGCGGCGTCGCGCTGCCTTGCCGCCGCACTCCAAGACGCTTCGCGAGTGCGAGGGCCGGGCGGGCAAGAGATACCGTTCCTGAATACGGGCAAAAGGGCTCGAAAACTCCTGCAAAACGATCAAATTGCAAGAAATTTCGTCCGGCAGGGCGTATCACCAGTATTGGCGATTCACAAGATTTTTGGATTTGGTAGAGTGGTGGGCGAAATCCGTTATTGAACTTGGTCGCTCGTGTGTCGGCTCATGGCCGCACCGGCGACGATGGTTTGTAATGAAGGAAAAAATTGAGCCACAAAATCCCGTGTGGATAAAATACTCAAGCCAAAATTGGCGTCCTTGTGACAGAGGACGATTGCCGATGCCGTATTGAATTCCAATTCCTAATACCTATGAAAACCACCACGACCCAACTCCCATCCAAACTCCTGCAAATTATGACAAAGCAAGGGGCGTTTCTTGTTGCCCTCCTGCTTTTGGTCGGCGCCGCGATGAGCGTCCGCGCCCAAATACCCGATTACAGGAACAGCACTGCCGGCAACCTGACCTCCGGCTCGGATTGGGAGAGCGGCGTGGCGCCCGGGGCCACGAATATCGCCGTGTGGGAAAGTCCCGACGTGACGGGGGCGGACACCGAGCCGCTCGGGGCGAGCACCACGTGGGATGGGATTCAAATCCTAACTCCCGGCGGCCCCGTGACCATCACCGCCGATGGCAGCACGCTGACCAACGGCACGATAGGAACGGTTGGGTTGACGGGTATTGATATGTCGAGCGCCAGTCAAAATCTTACCCTGAGCAATAATCTGGTCCTCAACGGCGTCCAGAATTGGAAGGTTGCCTCTGGGCAAAGCCTGACCCTCGGCGGGGGTTTTCTCTATACGCCGAGCAGCGCCTTGCGGATTTATCTGGCCAGCGGGGCGAACATTTTTCTGACAAACGGCACCGCAAATACATTGTTGGGCAATACGACGAATTCCAGTTTTGGAAACGGTTATTTCGCAACCCTGAATGATGTGGATATGGCGGGACTGGTGAGCAGTGGTTCGAGTTTGGAAGTAGTTCCCGGCTCAACGATTTCCGGACTTTACACGATAAATAGCGCGTCGGGGGCGACTCCCACTGACAATGGCAATTATGCCGTGGCGGATTTTGCGAACAATAACCTGAGTTATGGATGGAGGACTTCCGGCAGTTATACATGGGGAGTGGCCTATCTGAACGTTCCTCAAGGCGATACTGCCAGCACGGTCACTTACAACGGTGTCACTTATCCTGCATGGCAATTCATTCACAGCAGCGGTCGAAACATCACCATCGGCACCATTCTTATCACGACCAACGTTGGCAACTCAGCCGTATGGGACAACGGCGGCGGTTTGACCGTATTGGGGGCGGGCGGGCCGACGGGCGCCGGCAACGATATGCGCATCTTCCAAAACAACACTGCGGCCCCGCTGATCCTGGCCAACACTATTCATACCGCAACCGCGGGCGCCAATGTCGTGAAAATGGGGCCGGGGCTGGTTTCATTGCAAGCCACACTGGGAGATAACACCGATACCAAAACGTTAGAGGTTTATGAAGGCACTTTCGAGGTGGATCCCGGGGGAACTTTTAACACCGCCACCGTGAACGTCTATGGCGGCACTTTCGGGTTGGCTGCTCCAAACAGCGTGTCTTTCTACACCAACAATACGCCCATCAACATTTTCAGCGGTGCGACCATTAACGCTGTGGTCAATGGCGCAAATGCCCAAGTGGTGATCAGCAATTTGACTCTGAATGCCCGGCAGCACACTTCAATTGACCTATAGCAACAGCATTTCTCCCAGCACCACCAACGCGCCGTTGTCGGTGACCTCTCCCGCCAGCGTCCTGACGCTGAACAGCCCTGTCACCGTGGATGTTGCCTGCGCACGCCTTTCCGTTGGCCAATTTCCGCTGGTAAAATATACCGGTTCGCTTGGTGGCGGCGGATTTTCGGCCTTGTCTTCTCTCACGCTTCCGCCTCATGTCTATGGATACCTGTCAAATAACACGGCCAATAGTTCGATTGACCTGGTCATTACCAACTTTGACCAGCCTCTTTCCTGGAACGTCGGAAATGGCGTCTGGGACATCGGCCAGACAGCCAATTGGATAGATCCTTTGGGGAGTACAACGACCTATCAGCAGGTCGGCGCCTTGGGAGACAACGTTCTGTTCAGCGATTCCGCCCCCGGCCCTTCGATCACGGTAACGCTGAACACCAACGTGACTCCCTCTTCGGTCACCGTTAGCAACGCGAACAACACTTATACGATCAGCGGCACCGGCAGCATCGGCGGCGTTGGTAGTTTTACCAAGGCCGATTCGGGCACGTTGACTTTGAGCACGACGAATTCCTTCGCTGGCGGAATTAATCTCAACGGTGGCACCGTGATCTTCAGCACCCTGGCGAACCTCGGCGGCGCCGGGATTAACTTCAACGGCGGGACGTTGCAATACAACGGCAACACCGATGATATTTCCACGCGAACAGTGACTTTTGGCAGTGGCGGTGGAACGATTGACACGGCAGGCTCGAGTGTCACCTTCGCCAATCGCGTCGGCACCGGCAGTGTTGGCGGCCTTACCAAGACCGGCTCGGGCACATTGACCCTCGGTGGAACCAACACTTTTTCCGGCAATACCGTCGTCGGCCAGGGAACATTGGCATTGGCCGCCAACACCTATCTAACCAATAGCGCCGCCATTATCGTCAATAGTGGCGCGGTATTGGACACCACCATCAGCGGCGTCGGTCTGGCATTGAGCACGCCGGTCCAGCAGATTCTTGCGGGCACCGGGCAAATCAATGGAGCGGTCACGGCCTCGCCTTCAACCGCTATTACGCCCGCGACGAACGGCGTGGTTGGCACCCTGTCCATTAATGGCAGCTTGACTGTCAACGGTGGCACGCTGGACATGGATATATCGAGTTCCTCGCATGATTTAATCAGCGTCAGCGGCAACGTGACGCTTAATAGTGGCACGGTGCAATTGAACGTGACAGGGAGCCTGCCATTTGGAACATATCCACTGATTAGTTACACGGGCGGCCTTTCGGGTGCGGCAGCGAACCTGACCCTTTCGGGCTTCAATCAAGCTGGCGCAATCGCCACGTTGGGCAGCTCAAGCGGCGAGATCACCCTGGTGGTGGCGGTGGGCGCCAGTGACAACCTGACGTGGCAGGGGAACGGCAGTGCCTGGAACCTGAGCGGCATTCAGGATTGGCTCAACGGCGCGACGTCGTGGGCCTACACCAACGGCGATGACGTGACCTTTAACGATTCGGGCGGCGCTCAATCAACCGTTCAAGTAGCGGGAACCATCATCCCGTCCATGATAACCGTGAGCAACACGGCGGTCCCGGTCTATACCCTTGCGAATAACGAGGGTGCGATCACGGGTGGCACGAACACGACTCTGGTCAAAGAGGGCACGGGCACCTTGATCGTGGCAACGCCCGCTTCCTACCAGGGCATGACAACAATTCAAAACGGAACGTTGCAAATCGGCGACGGCAGCGGGAGTGTTGGCGACATCGGCACGGGCAACGTCACCAATAACGGCGCGCTGGTTTTTGCGCAGGGTGACGGGGCGCCTCACCTGGTGAAAGGCGTCATCAGCGGCCCGGGCAGCCTGACGGTGAACTTGGGCGCCACTGGAACAACGGTCGAATTGTTGAACAGCAACTTTTACAGCGGCTTTACCACCATCAGCAACGGGACGTTGCAGGTGGGCAACGGCACTTCCCTTGGCAGCTTGGGCACGGCGTTGACAGTGACGAACAACGGCACGCTGGTGCTTGACAAGTCCAATGCGATGACCTTTGCCGATAATATCACCGGCTCGGGGACATTTGAGAACGTGGGATCGGGCACAGTTTCGTTGACTGGCAGCCTCACGTATCTGGGCAATACTTACATTGAAAATGGCCTGGTGAAACTGGGGGCCAACAATCAATTGCCCAACATGGACAATGTGCTCGGCGCAACCAACACGTTGAATGTGGACGCCGGATTGACCTCGGGAGGCAAACTGGACATGGATGGATATAATCTAACGGTCAACGATCTGGACGGCACGACCAACGTTGTTGGCGGAGTTATTACCAACAGTTCCACCACCACCACGTTGACCAACATCCTCATGGTGTTGAATGCGACCAACGACACTTATAATGGCCAAATCATGGACCACGGCACGAACGGGGCAAAGACGGAGTTGTTCGTAACCGGCCCGGGAACGCTGACGCTCAATCCGAACACCAACAGCTACTATAGCGGTGGCACGGTCGTCAGCAATTCCACGCTGGCCTTGGGCACTCCCAACAGCGACGTGCTTGTCAACCCTAATGAAAGCCTGCTCGCTCCAGGCACCGGCCCGATTACTCTGCTGGGCACCAACGCCGGATTGATTGTGTGCGGCTACACTGGAAGTACGACTCCCACTTATCCGCCGGGGACGAATACGATAATACTTCCATCCGCCCAGACCGCGACGATTTACACGAGTCAGCGCGGGGACGTGGGCAGCGCGTTGCAGGGAGCCGGAACGCTTAATTATGTCGCCAACTACGTCCGTGGCGGCGTGTCCGGCAATTGGTCGGCCTTCGCCGGCACGATTACGTTCGTGGGAAGCGCCAGCGGCGGGAACGTTGGTTTCGGCATGACCAATGGCCTGCCTAATGCGACTCTCGTCTTTAACACCAATGTGGATTTTCATGCCGGGTCGCTTGCCGGCTTTGGGGTTAATGGCAACGCTGGCCTAGGCACTTGGCCAACGAATGCTTCCGGCGCGCCGCTTCCTTTCCCCATTGGCGCCTTGGTGGGTGGCGGCAGTACGAGCGAACTCCAGGGCACTTCCTCCGGCAATGCCGAGGGCGTGAATCTTGTATTCGAGATTGGCACACTCAACAGCAACTGCACCTACGGCGGCGGCATTGTGGATGGTCTCGGGCTGCTCAAGGTCGGCACCGGCAGCCTAACCTTGGATTCCGGCGGTGTCTTCACGACGAACGTATATACGGCGGCGGATGGCTTCACCACCGTGACCAACGTTGGATACGGAGGAACCAACCTCGTCGTGTACACGGGCGACACCACCATCAGCAATGGCGTGCTGGCGCTCGTCGCGCCGGTCAACCTGACCAATTCCGCCGTCGTCACCCTCGCCTCGCCCAACGCGGTGCTGGACGCCAGTGCCATGGGTTACATCACCGACCTCACCTACACGTTACCGGATGGCGCCTCCAACGAGCCTGTCGCCACCAGTATCTATGAGGCGGGCACGAATGTCCTGGCGGGGATCGGGACGCTTAACGGCTTTCTGCAAGCTGATTTGGGTTCGACGTTCGACGTGGGTCTGCCCACTGGCGTATTTAACGTCACCAGCAACGCCACTCTGAACGGCGCGGTCAATATGAACATTGACGTGGCCGACTCGCCCAACAGTTCCGAGTTGGTTGCGCCGAGCTTCAGCATCGGCGGCACGGCCACGCTTGTGATTACCAACATCGGCCCGGCATTGACCAACGGGGTCACCTTCACGTTGTTCAATCATGGAGTCACCTTTGCCTCGGTCACGTTGCCTGCCACCAACCCGACAGGAACAAGCAATTACATGTGGCAGAACAACCTGTCGGTGAACGGCTCGATAACGCTGACGAACGGCGGGCTCCCTGCCGTGGTCGTGAACCCGAACCCGACCAACATCTTGTACTCGGTCAGTTCCGGCAATCTGACGTTGTCCTGGCCGGCCGACCATACAGGGTGGACACTGCAAGCCCAGACCAACTCGCTGGCCATCGGCATCAGCAACGACTGGGTGAATGTGCCCAATTCCAGCGCGACAAACGAGGTTGTCATGCCGATCAATCCGGCCAACGGCACCGTGTTCTTCCGGTTGGTCTATACGAACACGCCATAAGCATTTAACGCGACTGCCAAGACAGTTTCGCGGGCAGATATGCGAGCTTACAATGCACCAGCCTTCGGGCTGGTGCGCTCTTTTAATACGACGCATCATGTCAGAATGTTGGATTGAATTGAAGAGTGTGTTTGGAGCCTGCCATCGTTTCCGGGGGGAAGGAATAGCAGGCGGTCGCCGGATGAACGAAGAATGAGATCACGGATTTGCAGACTGACGGTTGGGTTGGGATGTTTGAGCATTGTTTTTTGCGCCATGGCCAACAATCCCGGCGGCGGCGACGGTACCGGACCGGCGGTGACGCTGGTGAACAACGGAAACGGAACCGTGACAATGGCCAACGGCATCGTTTCCCTCGTCTGCTCCACCGCCAGCGCCACCATCAACCAGATATATTATACTTACAACAACAGCGGCACGACCTTTACCAACCAATTGCTGGCCAATGGGACGGACGGCGGCAAGTTGTATTGGGAAACCGGCGGCTTCGGGACCGGCGCGTTCACTTATTCGGCCGTGGCCAACACCGGCGATTATTGCGAGATTGACCTATTAAGCAGTTCAAGCACGAGCGGCGTGATGGATGTCCATTTCTCCATGTTGCGCGGGTCGCCGGGCTTTTATGTGACCGCGATTTTCAGCCATCGGAGCCAGGATTCGAAGATGAACATGGGCGAAACGCGCGACAACATCTATGCCGGAGCCATCTTCAACTGGATGAGTGTGGATGCCGCGCGCAACAAGCTGATGGAGGTGCAGCCAACCGCCGGATCGTTGGGTGTGTTTGGCGCGCCTGTGGAATGTTACCTCTGGACCAACGGCATCTACGAGGGACGTTACGAAGACAAATACAAATACAGCGCGGATTTCGGCGTGCAACGGGTCTGGGGATGGAGCAGCGTGGGGACCGGCGGCGCCAACGTCGGCCTCTGGCAGGTGACTGCCAGCCCAGAATATTACAGTGATGGTCCGATGAAACGGGACCTGATGTCGCACATCGGCACCACCATCCTCAACTATTACGAGAGCAGCCATTATGGGGCCGCGGCGACGGATGGCAATTGGGGCAATGGTGAAGTTTGGTCCAAGGTCTATGGGCCGTATTTCATTTACTGCAACAACGTCACGAACACCATCACCGGCGCCAACCAGGCGGCGCAGATGCTTTATTCCGACGCGTTGGCGCAGGCCGCGGCTGAAGCGACGGCGTGGCCTTATGCTTGGTTCACGAATGCCGATTACGCCTCCGCGTCGCAACGCGGCACGGTGACCGGGCAAATGGCCATCAATGATGGTTACAACCCGAACGCGTCGCCTGCCGGTCTGTGGGTTGGCGTCGTGCAGCAGCCGACGACGATCAGTAATGTCTATGATTTTCAACAATGGATGAAAACCTGCCAATTCTGGGCGCAGACCGGCTCGAATGGCAATTTCACGATTCCGAACGTCATCGCGGGAACAAACTACACGCTGTATGCGTTCGGCCCGGGGGCGGAAGGGACTTTCATGTCCCAAAATCAAACCGGCGGCAGCCCCCCGAACACGTTCAACCTTCCCTCCGCACCCTTCAGCGTCACGGTGACGGCGGAGGCGACGGACAGTTTGGGCACGGTGACCTGGACTCCGACCCGCGTGGGCGCGACCGTATTTGAAATTGGTTATCCAAGCCGATGGGGTCAGAACAAATTTCGTCACGGCGAGGATTATTGGGTGGGGGATATTGGTCCCGGTGCCACGGAACCGATGCCCATATGGAGCAAGTTCCTCGAATACCCGTTCGATTTTCCGAATGGCCCGGATTATGTCGTGGGCCAGAGTCGTTGGAGCACCGATTGGAATTTTGTCCAGCCGTGCGTGGTGGACAGCGACGGGATTTATGACGACTCCAGTTCGACCATTACGTTCAATCTGGCCTCAGCGCCGGCGAACGGGGCGACGGCGTCATTCTACATGGCATTGTGTTCGGACTATCAGGGAGCGATTGAAGTTTCCGTTAACGGCACCCAAATCTCTCCTGCCAACGGTTATAGTCCAAATTACAGCGGTTCCGGAAACGAATGCGATACAACTGTTCGCGAGGGCATTAACGCCGATTCCTCGGACTATCGGATTAACTTTTCCGGCAGCCTGCTGCAAGCGGGACAGAACACGATAAACATCTATATGCGGCAAACCGGCAAAAAACTTGTGGACGGAATTGAGGACGGTTATTTCGCCGACCACGCCATGTATGATTACCTGCGGCTGGAACTCACCGGGTATGTGCCTCCGCCGCCTGCTGGTATAGCCGCTTATCCCGGCAACAATTGCAATTTGATTTCCTGGCCGGTCACGCCCGGCTCCACCAGCTATGATATTTACAGTTCCACGACATCCGGCAGCGGTTACAGCCTCGTGGCCAGCGGTGTCACCGGGCCAGTTTGCGGCAGCGGCTTTGACAACGCCACCTACCTCGATACCAACGCCGTCAATGGCGCGACTTATTATTATGTCGTTCAATCGGTCAACTCGGTCGGGGCCAGTGCCGATTCGCCGCAAAGTTCAGGAGTAACACCGTCGTCGGGCATTTCGAGCAGCGGACCCGCCGCGCCGATGGAACTGACCGTCAGCAGCGCTGTTCACCATAGCGTGACCATCAACTGGAGCGCGTCGGCCGGGGCGGATTTTTATACCATCTATCGTTCGACGCTCTACGACAATGGCGGCGGCGCGTCGAACACGCTCGACACAATTGTTCTGGACAACACCAATACCGGGACGACATATACCGACACGTCGCCGACCGACGGGAGCATTTACAGTTATTCCGTGACGGCCACCAGCGCGGGCGGGACCAGCGCGAACTCAGCATCGGCGGTCGCCATACCCTTGCCCTCGCCACCGGCCAGTCCCCCGGGCAACGTCACTGTCACGGCGGGGTCCGGCCAGACCAATTATTTCATTTATTGGTCGCCCGTGCCGGGAGCAGTGGGTTATATCGTCAGCCGTTATACGAATTCAACCGTTCCCCTCAATTATTCCACCTTTGTGATGAGCATCACCGAGACGAATTGGAGCGACACCACCAATTTGAGCGCCGATGCGCAATATTTTTACATGATTACTGCCGTTAACGCCGGGGGCATCGCCAGCGCCGCGGTGGTGGCCGGGCCGCCCGGCGTTCCCGCCGCGCTGGGGGCGACGGCTGGCAATGCCGAAGTGCTCCTCGAATGGTCGGCCACGCCCGGCGCTTCCAGCTACACCATCCTCCGCGGCACGAGCAGCGGTGGAGAATCGGTGCTGGCAACGGGGATCACCGCGACGAGTTACGTGGATACCGGCTTGAACAATGGCACGACTTATTATTACGAGGTGGAGGCGGTGGGCGGCAGCGGAACCAGCGCCAAATCCATCCAAGCCAGCGCCACTCCCAGCAGCACCATCGTTTCCGGGTTGGTCTGGTCCGGCGCAAACGGTTCGATTTGGAACATGACCGCGACCAACTGGCTCAACGGCCTGACCGCCGCCGTTTACGCCGATGGCGACAGCGTGGTCTTCAACGATTCCGCGGCAACCGTCACGGTGCTCATCACCAATGCCGTCTCTCCGGCGAATGTGCTTTTTGCCAATTCGACACTCAATTATGCCGTGACGGCGGTTGGTCCGGGTATTTCCGGCACGACCAGTTTGATCAAAACCAACGCCGCAGGGCTGACGTTGAACGGCACCAATTCGTTTTCAGGCGGCATCTTCCTGGACGATGGCACGCTGACGGTGAGCAGCGCCAACGCCGAAGGGACCGGCGCCATCACGCTGAACGCCGGAACTCTCACATTGGGCGCGGTCATCACCAATGCCATTGATGTGACGGGGGTCGCCACTCTTTTGCCGGGCGCTATTGACTACAGCCCCGGCCCGCTTTTGGGCGGCGGATTGTTGAACATCAGCATCACCGGGGGAAATACGTTCAGTCCGGAAGGGGACATGAGCGGGTTCTCGGGCACGAACGAATTGGGAAGCAGTACGGGCTTTTACCGGTTTTATGGCAGCTTCGGCAGTTCCGCCGCGGCGTTTGACCTGGGTACCAGCACGGCGACGATGCTGAATCGCAACGGCGGCGTGACGATTCAACTGGGTTCCCTCAGCCGGCGGCTCGGGCGCTACTTTGAGCGGCGCCTCGTCCATAATCGCGCCGACAACTTATTCCGTCGGCGGAAACAACAAAAACACCACGTTCTCCGGTAAAATTAACGACGGTACTGATGGCACCACCGCCGTCCTTAAGACCGGCACGGGCAATTGGACGATCACCGGATCGAACACGTACAGCGGCGGCACAACCATCAATGGTGGAACGTTGGTCGTGGACAACACAAGCGGCAGCGGAACGGGTGCGGGCGCAGTCATTCTCAACTCCGGTGGCACTCTGGCGGGCGTCGGCATCATCTCCGGATCGGTCACCGTCAACGCTGGCGGCGCGCTCTCGCCCGGCAATCCCTTGGGTGCGCTGACCATTACGAATCCCCTCACCCTTTGGGGCGGCAGCATTACCTTCATGCAGGTCCAGCATTCGCCGCCAACCAACAATGCTGTGAATGTTACGGGGACGATGGCCGGAGGCGGCACGATCTATGAAGGCGGCGCCTTGATCGTGACCAATTCCAACACCTCGACGTTTGCGGCGGGCGACAGCTTTAAACTGTTTGATGCCGCCAATTATTCAGGAGCCTTCACGAATTTCGTGCTGCCGTCGCTTCCGGCGGGATTGGCCTGGAACACCTCGGCGCTGAATGTTTCGGGCGCGCTTTCCGTGGTGGCGTTGTCGTCTCCCACGATAAAGAGCGTGAGCGTCTCGAACGGGGACTTGGTGCTCAGTGGCACGGGCGGGACGGCCGATGCGTCGTTCGAGGTGTTGGTCACGACGAATCTGGTATCGCCGCAATGGGCATCGGTTTCGACCAACGAATTTGATTCCAACGGCGATTTCAGCATTACCAACGCCATCGTCCCATCCTCGCCGCAATCTTTCTACCGGTTGCAAGTGCAATGACCGGACCGGGAGGAGGGTGATTCTTCGTCTTCCCGCTTGCGGGGTGATGGTGTTGGATTAAACTCGGCGGAGATGATCAACAGCTTTAAAATCGCGTCCCATTTCAAACCAGATTTTGAAGCGGTTGTTTATGAAGGCGATTGTCTGGAGCTTCTTGGGGAGATTCCCGAAGGTTCAATTCAGTTGGTGGTCACATCACCGCCTTACAATCTTGGGAAAGAATACGAAAGCCGTTTACGACTGGACGCTTATTTATCGCAGCAGAGGGAAGTCATCACAAAATGCGCGCGCGTGCTAAGGAAGGGGGGAAGTATTTGCTGGCAGGTCGGCAACTACGTTGACCGCGGGGCGATTATTCCACTCGACTCGTTGCTTTACCCGATCTTTGCCGAATTAGGCTTGCAGATGCGGAACCGGATTGTTTGGCATTTCGAACACGGCCTGCATTGCTCGCGCCGGTTGTCGGGACGATATGAAACCATTATGTGGTTCACGAAAGGGGACGACTACGTCTTTGAATTGGATCCAATTCGGGTTCCGCAAAAGTATCCCGGTAAAAAATATTTCAAAGGGCCGAAGGCTGGCCAATATTCCTGCAATCCGCTTGGGAAAAATCCGGGAGATGTGTGGACGATTCCTAACGTGAAGAGCAATCACGTGGAAAAGACGGGACATCCCTGCCAATTTCCGGTTGAATTGATCGAACGATTGGTGCTTGCGCTTACCCGGATAGGCGAATGGGTTTTGGACCCGTTTCTTGGGACCGGCACCTCCATCATTGCGGCGCTTCGCCATCAGCGGCGCGGCGCAGGCGCTGAGGTGGTTCGCAAATATGTTGAAACTGCAAAATCGCGAATTAATTTGGCGGCAGAAAATGAGCTTCCAGTCCGTCCCATACATCGGCCGGTTTTTAATCCCGAAAATGCGGGGCGCAACCTGTTGACTGCCCCATGGCTGGCAAATCAGGAGGAGTCCCAACAGATGGTTCTGATGGAGAAAGCTTCCCGCAAATGAAGATTGTCCAAACGTACTCCCATCTGAACGGTTTGGAATATTTGCTGGTGCATAAGAAAAGCCTGTGGCGTGAAGTGCGGCAGGTTATCGAATTGGTGGATGGCAATGCTTGCAAAACCAAGGTAAGCAAGGAAAAGACGAAGTCAGGCAAAATCCTGTTCAGTCCAAATTGAAATGAACAAAGCATTCTGCGGGTTTTTGCGGCAAAAGGGCTGGATGGAAAGCCGAGTGACCTATTGGGTAACCAACAGCGAAAGGCTGATCCGCCAAACGCTTTCAAAACCTGCTGATGTGCAAAAGGCGGAAATAGAAGCCTCCGGCGAAAAGCCCATCTTCAGCTATAACCAGACGGATTTCGTTAAAGAGAGGGTGGCCATTGAGGTGCAATTTGGAAAATATTCATTTGTTGCCTACGATTTATTCGTCAAACATCTCGCATTTTTCGTCCGGGACGAGATTGATGTCGGTATCGAAATTCTTGCCATGAAATCGCTGCAATCGGGTATGTCATCGGGTCCCGGCTATTTTGAGGGAGAGCTTTATAACATCATTCGAAACGGGCGCGGCGTTCCGGCGGTGCCATTGGTGGTTATCGGCGTCGAGCCATGACGAACGGTCGGGATTTCAATGCCACTGGCGGGTGAGATAATCGCCGAACGCCAGGATGAACAAAAACAGCAGCCAGCAAAATCCGGCCAGGGAAAACAGCCGGATGATTTTCGAGCTGGTCCGCAGCCGCATAAAAAAGGCGAGCACCAGCAACATTTGACAAAAGGCCAATATCAGGATGATAACGGCGCCGGCGGCGCCGAGATTGAATTGGGCGAGGCCATACATCGTGAAGAGCAGCAGCATCAACGCGAACCAAATCGCAATGAACAGGTTTCTTGGCGGAATTTTCTTTTTCATTCGTGTCGTCCTATCAGGTAGAGCAGGGGATAGAGGTAAATCCAGACGATGTCCACAAACGCCCAGTAAAGCCCGATGATTTCCAGCGGTGTATAATATTGCGCGGAAAATCTTCCCCGCCATGCCATGACGGTCAGCACGATCAACAGGCCGATACCCACAATCATGTGAATGGCGTGGAGGCCGGTCATTCCCCAATAAAGCCAGAAGAAAAGTTGCGAATGCAACGGCAGGGTCGGATCGAAATCGTAGCGGGGCAAAACCTTGTCGGTGAGGTCCTGGCGGTATTCCATGCCTTTGCACGCCAGGAACGCGAGACCAAGGCAAATGGTGGCCAACAGCAACGGCACAATGACCCGGGTGCGATTTTCGGTGGCGGCCTGAACGGCCAGCGCCATGGTCAGGCCGCTGGTCAGCAACAGCGAGGAATTGATGGTGCCGTATAAGATCAGGGTGTGTTTGACGCCCGTGATGAAATCAGCATCGTAAAAATGGCGGTAAATGGCGTAGGACACAAACAAGCCGCCGAAAAAGAGGATTTCCGTTGCGAGAAATGTCCACATCCCGAGGTTGGCCGCTTCATATTGCTGCGGCATGTCCTCGAATTGCTCTTCAATCATTGCGTCTTTTTCAGGCATAAAAATCATTCCGGCAGGTCCATCGGCGCTCGTTGACCCACTTTTTGCCAGTCGCCCCGCGGTTCGCCCAACTCATCAAGCGGCGGGTATTCGTAAGGCTCGTGGGTCACGACCGGCACTTTGTCGAAATTATTCTTTGGCGGCGGCGACGGGGTGGTCCACTCCAGGCCGGTGGCGTGCCATGGGTTGGGGCCGGCTTCTTTTCCGTAGCGCAGCGACCAGAGGAGATAAATCAGCGGCAGCAAATAGGCGACGGCGAGAATACTGGCGCCGGCCGTGGACAGGACGTTGTAAATTTGGAAGTTGGGCGCGTAGGAGCTGACGCGCCGGGGCATTCCGAGGTAGCCGACGATGAATTGCGGGAAGAAAGTGAGATTGAACCCAATGAACATGATGAGCGCCGCGAGCTGGCCGAGTTTCTCGGGATACATCCGCCCGGTAATTTTGGGCCACCAATAATGAAGCCCGCCCATGAACGCGGTCACCATGCCGCCGACCATGATGTAATGAAAATGCGCGACGACGAAATACGTTCCATGCACCTGCACGTCCACCGCCAGCGTCGCCAGGAACAGTCCGGTCAGGCCGCCAATGGTGAACAGGCCGATGAAACCGAGCACGTAAAGCATTGGCGTTTCGAGGGAAATGGAGCCTCGATAGAGGGTCATCGTCCAGTTGAAGACCTTGATGGCCGACGGGACCGCCACGAGGAAAGTCAGGAGGGAAAAGACCATGCCGGCGTAAATGGACTGGCTGCTGACAAACATGTGATGCCCCCAGACGAGAAAGCCGAGAATCGCGATGGCCACGCTCGAGAACGCAATGAAATGATAGCCGAAGATTTTTTTCCGCGAGAAACAGGTGATGACCTCGCTCACCACGCCCATGCCCGGCAAAATCATGATATAGACGGCGGGATGGGAATAGAACCAAAAGAGGTGTTGGAACAAGACCGGGTCGCCGCCGATTTTCGGGTCAAAAATGCCGACGCCCCAAAGCCGTTCCACGGCGATGAGCAGCAGGGTGATGGCGAGCACCGGGGTGGCCAGCACCAGGATGACGCTGGTGGCGAACATGGACCAGATGAACAACGGCAGCCGGAACCAAGTCATTCCCGGCGCGCGCATTTTGTGGATGGTGATGATGAAATTCATTCCGGTGATGATGGAGCTGAAGCCGGCGAGAAAGATTCCAAACACCATGTCAATGACGTGGCTGTTCGAGTAGGCGGTGCTGTATGGCGCGTAAAAGGTCCAGCCGGTGTCCACACCGCCGAGAACAATGGCTAAAAACGCGAAAAAGCCGCCGACAATGAACAAATACCAGCTCATCAAATTCAATTTAGGAAACGCCACGTCGCGCGAGCCGATCATCATGGGAATCAGAAAATTTCCCAGGACGGTCGGAATCGAGGGAATGAGGAAGAACCAGACCATCAAGACGCCATGGATGGTGAACATTTTGTTGTAAGTATCCGGCAGGAGGAGATCGCCGGTGGGGGTGAGCAATTGGATCCGCATCAGCGCGGCGGCGCAGGCGGCGATGAAGAAGAAAAATAGAATCGAGAGCAGATACAAAATGCCGATACGTTTATGGTCGGTCGTCAGCAGCCACGATTTGACCGTGTGGCCCGCGCTTAAATAATTCTCTTCTGGCCCGCTCATGGTTTTCTTTGCGGCGTTTCGTTGCCGATGCTTTTGATGTAGGCGATCAATTCCATTAGTTGTTCCTCGTTGACGCGTCCCTCGAATGTCGGCATCACGGGTTGGTAACCAGCGGGGACGTCCCGCGTGGGCAGCAAAATATGGTCGCGCAGATATTGGTCGTCGGCGCGAATGAAGCTGCCGTCGCTCAACGGCACGAGATGTCCGTAGAGGCCTTCCAGCGGCGGGGCATGGACGGCCGTGCTGTTCACGTGACAGCCGCTGCAGCCGAGTTCGTGAAACAAGAGTTCGCCGGATTGCGCCAGGGTGTCTTTCGGCCGGGTGCCGGCGAGCCATCTCTGGTAATCGGCCGGTTTCATGACGTAAACCTTGCCGCGCATGTTTGCGTGCCCGGCCCCGCAATACTCGGTGCAATAAAAGTCATACGTTCCGACGCGCGTTGCCTTGAACCACTCGGTCGTAAAGCGTCCGGGCACCACGTCTTGTTTCACGCGAAAAGCCGGAATCGCCAGACTGTGAATCACGTCCTCGGACCCCATGGTGAGTTTCACCGCGCGGCCGACCGGGACGTGCAGTTCATCAATTTCCCGGTTGCCTTCCTGGTGTTGAATTTTCCACATCCATTGTTTGCCAATCACGTTGATTTGAAGGGCGTTGGCTGGCGGCACTTCCTGGTAGAAATAAACCTCGGTGCCCCACACAAAAAGCCCCATCGCCAGCACCGTGGGAATGATCGTCCAAGTGATCTCAATGGTGTTCGTATGGAGCTGCAGCGGCGTCCGGTCCGCTTTATTCCCGCGCCGGTATTTGAACAGGCAATAAATCATCGGCAAAAAAATGGCTGCCAGCACCAGCGCGCTGAAGCCGATCAGGACAAAATAAATGTCGTCCTCCCTGGGGGCGGCCGTCGAAGCTTGATGCGGGAAAAATGGAAAATTATTCATTTTGGCGCTGGCGTTTTGCGGCGGTCCGGCCAGAAAAAGTAAAGGCCCAGGGCGGCAACCATCCCGACGCCCCCGGCGCGGATGCTGTCCATCACCAGGGGGCCGTATTTGCCGCGCAATGGATTGTATTCGCAGCAAAGCAGGATGAATTCGGCGACGGGCGAATCAATTTTCCGCCGGTCGGCATCCCGCAACGCCACATCCACTTCCTTTGGCGAAA
Source organism: uncultured Verrucomicrobiae bacterium (assembly GCA_963755515.1). Classification (GTDB taxonomy): domain Bacteria; phylum Verrucomicrobiota; class Verrucomicrobiia; order Limisphaerales; family UBA11358; genus UBA11358. Next base: position 66,237 of record CAVWKA010000024.1, read on the forward strand.
ACGTCACCCCGAAAAAGTAGTGCGCCACTTTCCCGTCCGGCGTCAAAACCACGAAGCCGCTCGGATGGGCGAACTCCTTGATGCCGGCGTCGTAGGCGTAACGAAAACCAATTTCGTCGGCAAGTGTGGCGATGTTTTTGTCTTCTCTCGAAGGGTCGGCGGTATTTTGCCCGGAGGCCTCGCAAGTCAGGAAATGCCAGCCGTTTGCCGAGCCGTCGCGGCCGTAATCGCGCACATAAATTTTCTTTTTGGCGGCGGCGATGGCCGGAGTCTCGGCCGGATTAATGCTGACAAAAATCACGTCGAATTCCCGGCCCACGCTCCATTTCAGATCGCAGAAGCTTTCGGTGGCGCCGTCCATCACCAGCGTGCAAAGCATCGGACAAGTGTAATAACCGAGAATCAACACCACGGGCCCCCGGCCAAAATAGTCCCCGATATGCACTTCCCTGCCGGTTTCGTCCCGAAAAACCAGCTCCGGTGAAACCTGCGAATTAAGTCTTTGAACGAACTTAATTTGCAACAACTGTTCGTCGGTGAGTGAATTATTTGCGGCATCTGCCGTCCAGGAAAAAAACGATAAAATCAAGATGGCGACGATGGTTTTCATTTATGATTGGAAATGTTTTGGATTAATTGCAGTTCGGAGCCGTCGGTTGGTGAAACCGAATTGGTGCGTTCCGGCAACCCGCGCTGCAAAATCAGGGCGATGGCGCGGTCAATCGGAATTCGCACAATCCCGTTGCTGCGGTCCACCCATCCGTAGCCGTTCAACTCCGCATTTTGCGCGGCATACAGCGCCATTCGCTCTGCGTGGTCGTCGTCAATGGCCAGGTTCGGTTTCGGAAATCGTTCGAGCGGTTTCAGGTTGGGGGCGCTCACCAACCCGAGCGGAACCATCCATTGCATCGGGCGCGATTGCGACAGGAGATGAATGGCGAGCGCGCACGAGGCCAGGCCGAGGAGAAGAAGGAACCACGCCGCGGCGGCGACGATGACGACATTGCGCACCCGTTTCTCGCTCACCTCGTGTTTGCGTTCGAGCGATTCGGGCGAGACCGGCAAGGGTTGGGCTTCACCTGGCATGGGCAGTCTCCGCAATTAAATTTTCGAGGCGCGGGTCTCTCCGCGCCAACAGCGAATGACATTTCAAATTACCCAAAAAAACGGCGAGCCAGACTCCGCCGATGCCAAACCACGCGGCGAAATCCGTCCAATGAATCTCGATGCGCGTGTAAAATGTCGGAGCCACCACCCAGAACATTTCCACGGCATGAATGCCGAAGATGAAAGCGGCAATCGTGGCGAGCAACGGGACATTCTTTTTCACCCTGCGAAACAGCAGCAGAAAAAACGGCAGGAAGAAATGGAACAACGCAATGAGGCCAGCCAGCCAGACCCAATCGTTGGCGATGCGGCGCAGATACCAGCCGATTTCGTGGGGCAGATTGGCCGAATAGGTAATGAGAATTTGCGAAAAGGCGACATAAGTCCAAAACAGGACAAAGGCGATCAGCAGACTGCCCAGATCGTGAAATGCCTTGTCGCTGGCGTCGCGCAACAGTTCGTCCTTTCGCGTCCACGCCAGCACAACGGTGGTGAACGCGAGCGCGATGAGCATTTGGCCGGCCAGGATGATGACGGGGAAGACCGTCGAAAACCAATTAGCTTCGATGGACATGGCCCAATCCACAAACGCGAATGAAGCGGTGAGGGGAACAATGGCGACTCCAGGCCCGCTCAATGACCGGATTTTGATTGTTGGCGCGGGATCGTTTGTTGTGTCCTGCCGCAAGGACCAATTTCGCAACAGAGTGGCGATGAAAATCCAAATGGCAAAAAAAACAGCCCCGCGGATGATGAACCAGGCGGATTTTTCGTAGTCAGCGTGAACACGCAAGAGGGTGTCATTGGCGACGGCTTCCGGCCGCGCCCACGGATACAATTCGCGCAAACCGAAAAAAATCGGCACGAGGAAAAGCAACATAAGAGGCAACGTCATGTAGCCGGCTTCAAAAATCCGCCGCGCCGGAAAACCCCAGCGCCCGGCAGTGAGATAATGGATCATGCCGCAGTAAAAGCATCCCAGCGACAGGCTGACCCAAAAAGCAAAGGCGAACAGGTAGGAAATGTAAAACTGGCGCCGATCGAAAACGAAGCCGACACAGCAAAACGCCACGCCTAGAACGCCGATGGCCAGGGCGAGTTTCTGCAGACGGCTGAATTTTTGAAGAGTTTCGTTCATGGAGAATTTTCTAATTTGCCGATTTCATTGGTGGGAACGTCGGCAAGCGTCGCGTGCTCGCTCAATTGTAGCGCGCGGATGTAGGCGGCAATCGCCCAGCGATCGTCTGGCGTAACGCGGGCGGCATACGAATACATCACCCCGTAACCGCGCGTCATCACATCGAAGAAATGGCCGACCGGCGCGTCGCGCAGGCGTTCGATGTGATACGACGGCGGGGCAGGAAATCCGCGCTCAACGACGATGCCGTTGCCGTCACCCGTCGCGCCGTGGCAAGGCAGGCAATAAATATCGTACCGTTGCCGTCCCCGTTCGAGAACTTCGCGGGTGACATGAATCGGAAAAGAGGTGACGAGATTGGTGCCGACCATGCCGGTGTAAAAGGCCTGGTCAGTGTCCAAATCGCCGCGGGCGACCGTGTGCGGGGGAATGGGGCGGGAATCCGCGCCATCTGAAAAAAACCGGCTCGTGCCCAGCGGATCGGATTTCGGCTGCTCAAACATGTCGCGTCGGCAGCCGGTGGCGGCAATCGTGCAAAATAGAAGACAGAAGATGGCAAACCGTCCCTGGACCGCCGACCCACACCTCACCCTGGCCTTCTCCCCTCCCATCCGATGGGAGCGGAGGGGGAATAGCAGGCGAAAGTCAACGATCTCTCGATAGGCTGGTAGAATGCGGCAGGTTTCTGGTCCCAATGCGTGCTTAAAAAAGAAAGGGGGCTTCCCATGAACGGCGGATGTGAGTCCGCTCCATTTGAAAGTCCATCTTCCATTCCTGCTTTTCATTTCTCGACCTCCGAAATCTTTTGCGGCTTGAGTGATTCCAAAAAGTTGCGCGTGGCGAACAAATCGAACTTTGGGTCGTCAGACTCGATGCAGAGGAAAAATTTGTCGGTGGAGGCGCGGTCGAACCCCGGCACGTTGAAGACGGGATGATGGGGTTCGGGCAAACGATTCAACGCGAGCATCCCGATGATGGCCGCGAAGGCCGCCGATAAAATCGTCATTTCAAAGGTGATGGGAATGAACGCCGGCCAACTGTCATAGGGACGCCCGCCAATGTTGAGCGGATAAGCCACGGCCATGGCCCACCATTGGAGGAAATAGCCGCCGAACCCCCCGCAAATGCCGCCAATCAAGACGATGAGCGGGACGGCCGTTTTTTTCCGTCCCAACGCCGCGGCCAGTCCTTCCACGGGAAATGGCGCATAGGCGTCCATTTTGCGGTAGCCGTGCTCGTAAGCGGATTTCGCGGCCGCGAGAATTTCTCTTTCATCGGAAAATTCCGCCATCAGACCATGAATGTTTTTATTTTCGCTCATTTTTTTCAGCGACGTGTTCGCGCGTTTCAGACATGGCAATGACCGGCAGAAAACGGACGAATAAAACGATGAGCGTTAAAAACAATCCGACGCTGCCGAACATAATCACCAGGTCCCAAACCGTCGGGTAATACATTTTCCAGATGGAAGGGGTGAAATCACGGGTCAAGCTGACGACGATGATGAGAAAATGATCCACCCACATGCCGACGTTGGCCGAAAGCGCGACGAAAAAGAGAGCCACGGGATTCGTGCGGACTTTCCTGGACCACAGGAATTGCGGGACCAAAATGTTGATGACAATGAGGCACCAAAAAAGCCCGCCATACGGTCCGAAGGCGCGGTTGGCCATGGCGTCCTGCTCAAAAATGTCGCCGCTATACCATGCCATGAACGCCTCGATGATGTAGCTATAGGCGACCATGTTGCCGAGGACGAGCATGACGTTGGCGATATTGTTCAAATGGCGCGGCGTGATGAGGTCATACAGCCCGTAAAGCTTGCGGATCGGAATGATGATGTTCAGCATCATCGCAAAGCCGGAGTAAATGGCTCCGGCGACGAAATAGGGAGGAATGATGGTTTCGTGCCAGCCAGGCACCATGGCGACGGCGAAATCCAAACCGACGACGCTGTGTACCGAAAGGACCAGCGGCGTCGCGATGCCTGCCAAAAGGAGATAGGCGGCTTGATGTCGCTGCCAGTGGACCGCGGAATTGCGCCAGCCGAGCGCGAGGACGCCGTAGAAGATTTTTTTGCCGCGGGTCGTCGCGCGGTCGCGGATGGTCGCCAAATCGGGAATCAGGCCGGAATACCAAAAGATGAGCGACACGGTGAAATAGGTTCCAACCGCGAACATGTCCCAGACCAGAGGACTGCGGAATTGCGGCCAAAGTCCCATGGTATCGGGATACGGCGCCATCCAGAAAAAAACCCATGGGCGTCCGAGATGGAGCAGCGGGAAAAGTCCGGCGCAGGAAATTGCGCAGAGCGTCATGGTCTCGGTGAAGCGATTGATGGCGGTGCGCCATTTTTGGTGAAGCAAGAGCAGGACCGCGGAAATAAAAGTTCCCGCGTGTCCGATGCCGACCCACCAGACGAAATTCACGATGGCAAATCCCCACGCGACGGGGATGTTGATTCCCCAAATACCCACGCCACGAAAGAGCAGCCAGCCGATTCCGCCAAGGAACATCATCAGCAATGAGAACGCGATGGCGGCGACGATATACCATTGAATCGGCTGACGCTCCCCGGGTCTCAGCACGATCGAGCCGATAGTTTCGGTGATGGATTCCATCGTTGCCTTGGGGGCCAGCAATTCCGTCGGGTAGCCGAGCGGCGAAATTTCGGTCACCGCTTCGCCCGCCACGTTGGATTGGATGGAATCAGGCATTTGTCAATATCGGGTTTGGATTTCGCAATTTCGCCAGATAGGTTGTTCGCGGGCGAGTGTTCAACTGGCCGAGCATCGCGAAATCCAATTTATGCGCCGCCAGTTTTGTCACGCGGCTGTTCTTATCGTTCAAGTCGCCGAAGATGATCGCATTGGCCGGGCAGACCTGCTGGCAGGCCGTTTTGACCTGGCCGTCGCGAATTTTTCTGTCCTGCTCCTCGGAGCGAATTTTTGCCGCGGCGATTCGTTGCAGGCAATAGGTGCATTTCTCCATCACGCCGCGCCACCGCACCGTCACATTTGGGTTCCACAGGGGTTCAAGGTTCTTCGCGTTGTAATCGGCGTATTGGAAAAAATTAAAACGGCGGACCTTCCAGGGGCAATTGTTCGAGCAATAGCGTGTGCCGATGCAGCGGTTATAGACCTGCAAATTCAGACCGTCCTGGTCGGTCATGGTCGCGCCCACCGGGCAGACCAATTCGCAAGGCGCATCCTCGCATTGCATGCACGGAACCGGTTGGTGCGTGATGCCGGGATTCTCCGGGGGACCTTTGAAATAAGAATCCACACGAATCCAGTGCATGATGCGGCCCGCGATGACCTGGTCCTTGCCGATGACCGGAATGTTGTTTTCAGCCTGGCAGGCCAGAATACACGCGTTGCAACCGATGCACGCGGCCAGGTCAATCACCATGCCCCACTTGTAACCGTTGTAAGGATATTCCGACGGGTCGAACAGTGTGTCATTCTCAGCCGGGCAACTCCGTGTCTTTTTTGACAAAGTCAGGATCGTTCTGAAATTCATCGAATGTTCCCTCGCGGAAAATCTGCCGTTCGGGCGAATCAATCACATGATGCGTTTGCGTCGCGGCAAGCTGGCAGGTCGCGCCGGTCTTCTTCAAGATCGCGCCGCTGCCTGCCCAAAGCGCGCTGGAGGTCCGCAATGTATAAACATTGAAGCCGGTATCCTTTCCAACCGAGCCGGCGCGGGTGCGTCCGTAGCCAAATTGCAATCCGATGGAGTTTTCCGCCTGGCCGGCCGTGAGCCAAACCGGAAGGAGCAGTGTGCGATTTTGAAATTCGAGTTCGACCAGATCGCCGTTGGACAGATTTTCCCTGGCGGCCAGGGCGGGCGAGACCATCGCGGTGTTGTCCCAGGTCAATTTATTGATCGGTTTCGGCAATTCCTGAAGCCAGCCGTTGTTGGCGAACCGGCCGTCGAAAAGAGTCGGGTCGGGGCGAAAGGTGATTTCGATTTCCGATGGGCGGTTGCCAGTCGTGGAATGGATGGCGTCTTTCCAGCCGGCAAACTGGCGGAGGGAAACGTTTCTCTCCGGCAAAGCCGATTTTGCAATCAATCCGTCGCGCAACGTCTGGCGCCATTCATCTTCAAAATGCGGACCGGAATTCTGCGAATTCCAAAAATCACGGACGATGTCGTAATCCTCGCGACCTGGCGGCAAAAGCATGGCGTCCAATACTTCATGCGCGGATTTTCCGGCGTAAAGGGGCAGGATGAGCGGCTGAATAATAGAAACGGTGCCGTCGAACGCGCGCGCGTCGCTCCACGATTCCAGAAAATGATTTTGCGGAATTTGCCAGTCGCAACGCGTCGCGGTTTCGTTCGCATCCGGCGTCAAAATCGCGCTGAATTTTGCCCGCGCCAGATGTTCTTCGAAATTAAAATCCGCCGGCGCCGTAAAAACCGGATTGCCACCCAGAATCACCAGCGCGTCCACTTCATTTTGTTGCAACGCTTCGACCAAATCACGCAGCGATTCCGTTTGATTGACTGGATTCGCTTCCGCTGTCTCCGCGAAGGTGACCGTGTGTCCGGCATTGCCGAGAAAATCGTTGATTAAATGCGCCAGCGCGTGAACTGCCGGCGGCTGATTCTCCCCGGCGATGACAATCCCCGCGCCCCGATTTTGCGAAAGGTCTTCCGCAACGGCGGAAATTAAATTTTCAGATGCCCCTTGCCGGTTGCCGGCGGCGGATTGGGAAATAGCGCCGAGTTTTGCCGCGAGGGCCGCGGCGAAAGCTTCCACGTCCGCCGAAAGGATTGGGACACGATGGTCGGCATTTGCGCCCGTGATGGTTGGCGTGCTTTCCAGGACATACAGCCGGCTCATTTCATTTTCCGGAAATCGCGCCCGGCGGAGGGCGGCGAAATCGCGGGCGTAACGGACGCTATTCGGATGCGAATAAAGAAAATCGGATTCGAGCGATAAAATGATTTTTGCCCGGTCGAAATGATAATGCGTTTCGACAAATTCACCGAAGGCGAGCCTCGATCCTTCGCGGACGTTGTCACGGTTGATCGGTTCGTACTGGTGCCACCTGGCTTCGGGATAATTTTTAAGCAGTTGCCGGATTTGAGAATTCAACGTCGGCGAGGTGACGGTTTCGGTCAAAATTTGCAAGCCGGCGCCGCTTTTAGGTTTTTGCGATTCTAAAATGCCAAAGATCGCCGCGACAAAATCTTCCCAGGTGGCCGGGTCGCCATTTTGCAGGACGGCTTGCGCTCGGTCGGCATCATAAAGATCGAGCAGGGAAGCTTGGTGAAACACATTGGTCGCCCCGAGGCTGGCCGGGTGCCCGGGATTGCCTTCGATCTTTGTCGGATGCCCTTCATGGCTTTCCGCGATGAGGCCGGTCGCAAAGCCGCCGAGCGTCATGGCGGTGGCAAAATACATGGGCAGACCCGGGACGAGTTCTTCCGGCTGGCGGACGTAAGGGACGAGTTTTTGTATCGGTTGCCTGGTGCAGGCGGGCAGGGCCGCCAGCGCGGCCGATGCGCCAATCAATTTCAAAAAAGTCCTGCGATTGAAATGCTTCAATTCGGATGCGTCGGGCGCAAATTCCCGGCGCAGGGCTTCTTGAAATTTTTTCGAGCCGGAAAGTTCTTCGAGGCTGCGCCAGAAGGATTGCCGGTTGCTGATTGACGACTGAGAATTGACGGCGGCAGGATGAAAGTTCTTTGCCCGTTGTTCGTCCTTTTGCAATCGTAAATCATCAATCATAGGTCAAGAATTCATCGGTGGCACATGCTGCAATCGGCGAGGTTCGCGGTGTGAACTTGATATTCGGCGACCAATTGTTTCCCGAGCGAGAGCTGGTTTGTCGGGTGCCAGTTCAGATTGAAAACCTCATTGCGCGGGCGGATGAATTTTTCCGGCTGGCGATGGCAATCAAGGCACCATTTCATGTATAGGGAATGCGATTTCCAGGTCAGCGGCATCTGGTCCAATGGCCCGTGGCAGGTGACGCAACCGATTCCCTTTGAGATATGAATGGCGTGGTTGAAAAAGACGAAATCGGGCGTGCGGTTGACCTGGTTCCAGCGCAGGCGCGTGTCCGTCGCCAGACTTTGGCGGACCGGCGCGAGGATGGGCGCGTCTTTCCAGATTTGCGAATGGCAGGTCATGCAGGTTTCCGTGGGCGGCATTCCGGCAAAAGCGGATTTTTCGACATCGGAGTGGCAGTAACGACAATCAAGCCCCAGGCCATAGACATGGTGCTTGTGGCTGAACGGAACCGGTTGCGGAATCGGATTCATCTCGCGAGTGGTCCACGGCGACCAATAAATTCCATAAACCATCCATCCCGTCGCGCTGACCAGAATCACAATGGCAGCAAGACTTGCGCGCGCTATGGTATTGGAGCGGCGACGAAAAATTTGCGACATAGGTCCGTTTCACTAATCGCTGAAAATTAGCTTTTGTTGTTTAGCTTTCATTGTGCCAGCCGTCATGGCGGCAAATTGCAAAAGAATGTCGAAAGACCGGCAAGACGACGGGCAAATTGCAAGAAGCGTGACCAAAACCATTGCAGTTTGCTTTGGGATAAACTGTAGTATTGCAACGCGTCTCAATCTGCCGTGAAATGAATCGTGCTTTATCCAATTTTATTTCATCCGATCTTTAAAGAGCGCGTGTGGGGCGGACGCGAAATGGAAAAACTTTTCGGCAAAAAATTGCCGCCGGGAAAACCCATCGGCGAATCCTGGGAAATTTCCGACCGCTCCGGCGATGAAAGCATCGTCAAAAACGGTGAGTTTGCCGGAAAAAGCCTGCGCTGGCTCATGGAAAATTTCCCGCGCGAACTGCTCGGCGACGCCAAAACCGCCGCGGGGAATCATTTTCCGCTACTCTGCAAGATTCTCGATGCCCGCGAGAAATTGTCGCTCCAAGTCCATCCGCCCGCGGCGAAGGCCTCCGGGATGGGCGGCGAACCCAAGACGGAAATGTGGTTTATCACCCAAGCCGCGCCCGGGGCGGAGTTGTATGCGGGACTCAAACGGGGAGTGACGGCCGCCGAATTCAAGAGGAAGATTTCCGATGGAACTGTGGCCGATTGTTTCCATCGGATTCCCGTCCGCGCGGGCGACGCGATGTATTTGCCGAGCGGGCGCGTTCACGCGATTGGCGCCGGCCTGGTGATATTTGAAATCCAACAAAATTCGGACACCACCTACCGCGTCTTCGATTGGAACCGCGTCGGGCTGGATGGCCGTCCGCGTGATCTGCACATAGAACAATCGCTGGCCAGTATTGATTTTAACGACTTCGAGCCGTCACTGGCGGCGGGAAAACCAATTGATAACGGCGGGGTAAAATCGCGGTCTTTGGTTCAAAACCCGCTGTTCAACGTGGAGTATTTTGAAATGAAAGCCGGCGCAAGCCGCCAGTTGAAACCGCGAAAATTGCAAATTGTTGCCGTGGTTGGAGGACAAATCAAAATCCAGCAGTCTTCCGGGACTTTGGAATTACGCGCGGGGCAATTTTGCCTGGTCCCGGCGATTTTGGAACAAACGAAAATCGTCGCGCATTCGGAATCTTCCTGGCTGCATGTTGAGGCCCACTAAATTTTTAACTTATGCTCAAAGGTATCGCTTCCTGTATCAGCCCTGAATTGTTAAAAGTCCTCGCCGAGATGGGCCACGGCGATGAGATCGTCCTCGCCGACGCGCATTTTCCCGGCCACTCGGTGAACGGCCGGGTGGTGCGAGCGGATGGCGTTCGCATTGCGGAACTGTTGGACGGCATTTTGCCCTTGTTTGAACTGGACTCTTATGACACGCCGCTGGTGATGATGGCGGCGGTCGAAGGCGATCAGTTGGACCCCGCCGTGGAAGTTTCCTACCTGAAGACCATCCGCCGTCACGTTCCCAAGGCAGAGGCGCCAGAGCGTATTGATCGCTTTGGCTTTTATAACCGTGCTCGCGCCGCCTTCGTCGTGGTGATGACCGGTGAAACCGCCAAATACGGAAACATTCTACTTAAAAAAGGCGTGACGCCAGTGGCTGGATAAGAACGTTACAGCATTTCCGTCAAGCATCGCAGTCCAAACGCTTCGCGACTCCGGGGGGCTCTCATTCTTTCTCCTCGAAGACTTCATAGCTGTGCGGTTGCAGGTGGACGCTGAAGGAAACGCGGTCTTCACCGTCTGGATTTTGTCGGCGTTGCCAAGGCGGCGCCGATTGCACTTGCCCGTCAAGGACCTCGCCGGTGACGAGATTTTTTAAATGCGGGAAATTTCCAATAACCGAAACGTTCGCATCCGTCGCCGTCGGCAAATAGGATTCAACGATGAAGGTGTGGTTATCGTAGGCGAACAACGCGACTTGGGCGGGCCCGTCCAGACGCACGGGAAATCCGCGCATGACGTAATTTTTAATCGCGGCAGTGACCGCCGGCGGCAGCGAATAGAGGTCGTTAAAATTGTCCGGAATCGTCCAGACGTAAAGCACGCCCGTGGAATAGCGGTCCATCAGCAGGACCGGGAAGGAGTTGCCGTTGGCCTCGGCGCGGACGAGCGACCAGGCGTCGTTCGTCAGAAAAACAATTTGCGGAAACAAAATTCCCGGCTGGTTGTCATCGTCCAGGGTCGAAAAGTTGCCGGCGCCATAGCCGCCGGAAAATTGGTGCGCGAGGATGGGGCGGTCGGTGGCTTGCGCTTCGACGATGTCCTCGAGGCCGCGAGTTTGCAGCGCGCGCAACAGGCCCGAAGTAATCACCACCGATTTGCCGGCGCGCAGTTGATTTTTGATTTTAGCCACGATGTCCGGGTCAAATTTCGCCGATTCGGTCAAGAGGACCAAATTTGCATTGGTGGGAAATTCCGGGCGCAAGTCAATGGGAATGCCGATCATGCCGAGATAATTGTGCAGGAAATCTTCGCCGGTGGATTGATACGGCTTGTAGCAGGCAATGCCAATGGGATTGCCGAGTTGTCCGAGAAACGAATCCACCTGCTTGAGCGAACAGGCCGCCACGGCGGCCATGGTCGGGTCGGCATTGGATTGCAGCATCTCGCGGTAATTGAAACTGGTCGGCAAATTTTCCCAGGCGGCGCGGTCGCCCGGTTCGATGGGCCGGCCCATCGCTGACCATTCGAAGAGCATCATTTGCGGCGCCTTGGCGAACATGGTGTCCCAGAGCTGCTCCGCGTAACGGTCCAGGTAGCGGATGCTGTAGGTGTCCACCCAGCCGCCGCCATTGCGGCCAGGCGCGACGTTTTCAAAATAGCGGAAAATTTCGTAGCTTTCGTATTGCTGCAAATGCTGATCAGTGATGACCGGGTCGCGCGTCTCGGTGCCGGTGTAAATGCCGTCAAATAGTTTCGGCTCGCGGTCGAGGTCATAGCCAAGGCCCTGGAAATGCTCGTACCAATTCGGGAATTTAATCACCAGTTTGACCCTGGGATTGACGGCGCGCGCCGGCTTGATGATTAGATTTTCCGCGGCATCGTCCATGAGGGCCAGCCGGAACTGCGTCCAGGTTCGGTTGCCTTTGGCCGTGATGTCCGAATCGTTTTTCGTCATGTCGAAAAAGAAATCGTCCTGGATGATTTCGTCGAAGTGCCGGGCGGCCAATTCGGCGGCGCTCTTGATGAAGGCGCGGTCGCGGGGATCGGTATAGCAAAACGATTTGAACTGGCCGCCGATGCTGCCGTCGGACAGCGCCATGCCGCCGGCCACGTTGACGCCACGGTCGAGGAAGAACTGTTTGACGCTTTCGAGCAAGGCGTCGGTATTGGTCTGCCCGTCGCGCTGCACTTCGATATAAACCTTGTCCACCTTCAATTGCCGGCTGATGGTATTCCATTGGTTGCTCAATACCTCCGGGTTCTCAAAGCTGTGGACGACGTTGACCGGAATGTAAATTGCCACGTCAAAATTGGTGTAATTGCCCGCGAGACACGGCCCGGCCGCCGCGAGCGCCATGCTGAATAGGATTCGCTTCATAAATTATTTGGCCGGGTCGCCGTAGATCACGCCGCGGCCGCTGGTTGCCAGATAAACCCGCCCGAAAATGCGCGGGTCGCCGGTCAAACGCGTAATCGCGCCAAATTGATGCGCGTCGTCGTTGATCCGCGTCCAATTCGCTCCCGCATCCGTTGACCGGAAAATTCCTGCAACGCCGCCGACTTTTCCCGAAAGATACAGCGCCGGAAAATCTGTTCCATCGGCGGCCCGGCCGAAGCCGATGGCGTCGGCATTTTCCACGTTTTGCAATTTTGTGAAATTCACGCCGCCATCGGCCGAATGGAACAGGCCGCCGTCGCGCATCGCCAGCCAGAGGTCGCCCTCGTGGCCGGGCGCGGCGCTCAGGGCGCCGGTTCCAAAACCATAACCAGGCGGATCATTTTCGAGGCCAATGGCGGCGCCGGTTTCCGAAAAGCTTTCCGCGCCGTTCGTGCTCGCGAAAATTTTATCGGCCCGTGAATCGAAAGCGTAAAAGTGGAGCGGATTCATCGGGTCGGCCACCACGCGAACGCCGGGTGAGAGCATTGCGCAGGCCGACCAGTTGGCTCCGCCATCCGCCGAATATTGCGGCGCGTCGCCCCGGAGCGTCCAGACAATGGTTTTCCCGTCTGCGGAAACGGCAATCACACCGCCTCCCCGGCTGTCCGGTGGCTCGCTTGGGAACGCGCTCCAATGCATTCCGCCGTCGCGCGAAATCGCCCCGTGCGGCGAACCGTTTCCACCCGTTCCGGTCCGGACAATGATGGCGGGGTTCTGCGCGGCGAACGCCAAATCTTCCGTGTTGCCAAAATGCGGGCCGGTAAAGGTGCCGTTGGCGGGCGACACATCCAAGTTGTCGTGGCGAAAGCCGTCAATGTCGCCCAGGCCGCTCAACAGATGCGCTCCCGCGGGCGGACTGATGAGCGCCAGCGGCACGGTTTCCTCCAGGCCGTTGTCGCAGAAATCCCAATGGGTCGGTTTTCCCGCGTCGGCGTCGGTCAGGTCTTTCGACTCCCAGACGCCGTAGCCGGTGGTGAACCATACATGGTTGGAATCGAAAGGATCAATTTGCACGCTGCCCATCCAGTGCGGTATCCGATTTCGCGTGTAAGGCGCGAACGAATAATCCCACTCCGCGTTTTGCAGCAGCGGCATCCAACTGGCGCCTCCGTTGGTGCTGCGGAAAATGTCATCATGCGGATGCCACCGCGCGAAGGTGGTGACGACAACTGCCGACGGATTTTCCGCGTCCACGGAAATTGATCCGTAGCCGAAGGGCTGGTCGCCGTCCGGCGACTTAAGCGGCGTAATGTCCATCCATAAATTATTTGCCGGATTGAACTTCCACACCGCGCCGTCCGTCATCGAGTTAGGCCCGGCTTGCTTTCCGTAAGTCAAATAAATCGTTCCGTCGGGCGAAAGCACGGCGTGGTTGGGGCGCAGGCCGGTCGGCTGGTTCGGCACCGCCGACCAATGAAGGCCGCCGTCGTCGCTGCGAAACAGATTTGTGCCGGTGGTGGAAACACCCGCATAAATTGTCATCGTTGCCTTGTTCGCCTCGCCGTTGCGACGGTCAAAGTCAACGAAGACAATTCCCACCTCCTGTGGCGGGAAATTAAAGCGTCCGCGCCAGCCATCGGCGTCCGTGTCAGAGGATGACGCTTTGGCGGTGAGTTGCGGAAAAGTGTCCACCCGGTTCCAGGTCGCCCCGTAATCGGCGCTTTTCCACAAACCGTCGTGGCGCGAGCCAAAGAAAAGAATCTTGCCGTCCTCCGGGTCCACCGCCAGCCGTTCGCCATTGAAGCGGCCCAGTTCATTGCCGCCCATTTTGAAAGGGACTTGAGTCACCTGCCACGTCTGCCCGCGGTCAGTGGAGCGCAAAATCGCGGCGCGCGTCTGGCGGTAAATCCCGGCGGCGAGATAAATTCGATTCGTGTCGGACGGATCCACGGCAAAACTTTCGATGCCGGTAAAATCAATTCCCCGGAGCCAATCGGTAAGCGGGATCCACTTCCGGCTTGCCGCGTCCCAACGATACGCGCCGCCGACATCCGTGCGGGCATAGACAAGCCCACTGGCGCCCGGATGGGCCAGCAGGCCGGTGACGAACCCGCCCCCGCCGATGACGACATTGCGCCACAGATACGGTTGCGCCGGGGCGGCGATGAACACCAGCGTCGAGAGCGCGCCTATGGCGAAAGCGGTTTTCATTTCGAATTCATCCCATGATGCCACGGCGTGCGGCGGTTGTCGTGTCGGTAAAACTAGCGTCACGTGGACCGCCGGTCAGGGCGCCGCGCCGGCAGTGATTGTCCATGAAACCTTTCCAGCCAAGGGATCGTTGGCCAGCTCAAACCCATTTCCGGCCTGGTTCAACGAAATTTGGTGCAGCATGTTGTCCGATGGAAGACATACCAAGCCGTTCGCCGTTTCGGAATTTTTTGCAAACGCGACCAGGGCCAATTTTGACCAGTCCATTCGCATCGTGGATTGGGCGAGCTGGATTTCGGGAATCGCCGAGCCGTCGCGCACGAGAATGATGGCTGGAATTTCGCCGGCCTCGATTTGGTTCCAGCCGCCGGAGTAGCTTTTGCCGGTTTGAAAATCGTCCCAGTTGCCGGGTGGCAGATAGACATTTCGTCCCGTCTCGTTCTCATGCATTAGCGGCGCGACCAAAATGTCCGAGCCGAACATATATTCATCGTCAATCAGCCACGAGCCGGGGTCATCGGGGTATTCGATGAAGAGCGCGCGCAACATGGGCAGGCCGCGTTCGGAACAATCCTTCGCCTGGGCATAGACGTATGGCATCAGGCGGTATTTCAAATCGTCCACGCGCCGAAATTCGTTCATGAAATTCTCGCCGTAATTCCACGGCTCCTTGGGCGCCTCACCGTGGCAGCGGCTGTGCGAGGTCAACATGCCGAACGCCAGCCAGCGCAGGTAAAGATTCTTGTCCATGGTTTCAACGGAATTGGCCGTGAAACCGCCAATGTCATGGCTCCAAAAGGAGAACCCGCAACATCCCAGCGACAGCCCCCCGCGCAGTTCCGCCGACATGCCCTGGTCGGTGCTCTCGGCGTCGCCGCCCCAATGGATCGGGTAGCGCTGGCTGCCGGCCCAGGCGCTGCGCGCCCAGATAATGTTATCGCCGGTCACCTGTCTGGTGATGTCGGCTACGGCTTTGTTGTAGCGCAACGGATACAAATTGTGCTCATAAAAGCCGGAGCGCCCGTCCGCATAAATGCCGTCCAATGGCGCGGCTTCGCCGAAATCCACCTTGATGGCGCCCACGCCCATCTTGAGCAGGGTGGCTAGATGGCCTTGGTACCAATTGACGGTCCGCGGATTCGAGAAATCGAGCACGGCATCTTCCTGCGGCAGATTTCCTTTGCCGTCGCGCACCACCAAATCATTCGTGACCAATTCGTCGAACAGGGAATTTTTCGGGACAAAATAAGGCAATTGCCAGCAGGAAATATGGAAGCCTTCATCTTTCAAATCCGAAATCATCGCCTGGGGCGTGGGAAAGCGGTTGGTGGAGAACAGGTAATCGCAGCGCCAATCCGTTTCGAACCAGCCGGTGTCCAGATGAATCACATCACAGGGAATGTTGTTCTCGCGCAATTTGGCGGCCACGTCGCGCACCTGGTCTTCGCTGTTGTAAGTGCAGCGGCTCATCCACAGGCCGAACGACCACAACGGCGGCATCGGCGCGCGTCCCGTCAGCGCGGTGTATTCGCCGAGAATTTCCTTGGGCGTCCCCAGGAAAATAAACAGGTCCAATTCGTCGTCGCCCACCATCAGCGAATTGGCGCCGCTGAAGGAATTTCCAAAGTCGCAGGTAATCGGCGTGCTGGTGTGGATGAACATCCCGTAACCGCGGCTGCTCATGAAAAAGGGGATTGGCTTATACATGCGCTGGTTCTGGATGCCGTTGGCGTCCGTGGTCCACAGCACGATTTTTTGGCCGCGCTTGTCCAGCCCCGTGAAGGACTCGCCGCAACCGAAGATTTTTTCGCCCGGCGACAGCGTGAACACCGCGTCCATGCTTCGCGAATAATCCGCCGCCCGCCGCACAAATGAAAACGGCATGACCGGCGTGAAGGTCGTGTTATTGTCGGAAGCATGGTCGGTTTGGGTCAGCAATTTTCCGGTCGCGTCGCGGATTTCGATGTGCCAGGGATTTTCCAGGATTGTCACAGAACCGAACTGGCTGGTGTAACAATGGCCGCCGGGGACGGCTGCGTAATTCCACGAGTGGTCTGTCGGCACGGGTCCATCGAGCATGAGTTCCTCCTGGGGTTTGTGGAATTGAGGACCGCTCGTGATGCGAAGGCGGATGGTGCGGGGCGAAACGAATTGAATTGAAAAGGGCAGGGACGGGTTGGCGGCATATTCGGTATCGGGAAATTCATTCGGCCCGACCGGCTTGATGACGGCGAGCATGGTGTCGAAGGCCTGGCGGGTGTAGTACTGGGCGCGCTGCCATTCGATGGTTCCCTGTCCGGTGGCCGGATCAAATTCGCCGAGCTTATTGGCCAGAAAATACGTATTGGCGAAATTGCGGAAGTCGCCGCTGACATCCACGGGTTCGTTGAGCAACGCCTGACTCGCTGCAACAAGATTCAGCGACGCGAAAAAAACCGCCAAGCCGGGCGGAAATTTACCGAATATGTTGGAAATGGACATTTTGCTTAAACAACCATTTTCCGGGCGTCTTGTCTTGTCGTTAAAACTCATGAGGCGAAGAAATCTTGCCTTTCACCGGTTTGCCGCAGCAAGGACAAAAGGAGGAGGGAATCCACGCAGGGTGTGAGACAAAATTCTTCAAATTGGAAAATACGCTTGTTTTTTTGGGCTATGTGACTATAATACTAGTCACATTATGAATTCCACTGACAAAACACGCATTCTTCAACAGATCTCAGCCATTGACGCCATGGAACGGGGAAAACTCTCGACCTATAGTTTCAAAGAACGTCCCGGTGTTTCGGGCCCCTACCACAAACTCCAGTATTGGCGCGATGGCAAAAATCACACCCGATATGTTTCGGAGGCCGAACTGCCGGCCCTGGAGGAAGCGCTGGCCGGTCACGCCCGGTATCGGCAACTGACCGAAGAATATGCCGATTTGATCATTGAGGAGACCCGCCAAAACATTGCCGGCTCAAAAAAAAAGAATGCCCGCCGGAAATCCGCCTGGCGCAGGAAGAAGAAATCCAGCGGCTGATGGCCTCGTTTCAAGCGCAGGATATAGGGGGCAACGCCGTCGCCGAACTGGAGGTCTTGGTGCGCACGGCGGTGTTCAAATCCGCCACTGCACTGGTTGGTTGGTTGCTCCAGCAAGCCGTTGACCGTGTGGATGGGGCGTACCAGCCCAAGCCCGGACAGGTGCGCAAGGGCCGGGAAACCCTCGAAGTACAAGGCATCTTTGGCCACTTCCAGTTGCGGCGGGATTACTATTACCATGCGGGCAAGCAGGCAGGCCATTATCCGGCGGATGCCGCGCTAGGATTGCAGGGGAGCTACACGCCCGCCTTGGCCAAGCTCATTTGCCTGGAGGGTGCCGATGAGCCGACCTACCTGAAAGCCGAGCGGCATTTGGAGCAGACCGGGGGTATTTCCGTTTCGGCGCGGCAGATTCAACGAGTAGTCCAGCGTGTGGGCGGCGGTGCCCAAACCTGGCAGGAGCGGGAGGCCCAGCCCGGGGCCTGCGACGCCCCCGTCCTGTACGTGAGCGCCGACGGCACGGGCGTGCCGATGGTGCCCAAAGAACTGAAGGGGCGGCGCGGCAAGCAGACCGACGGCACGGCCAAGACCCGCCAAGTTTACCTGGGTTGCGTGTTCACCCAGCACCGCACCGATGACCAAGGCCATCCGGTGCGGGACTATGAATCCACGACTTATGTTTCCAGTTTCCAGTCCATTGACGCGTTCGGTCCGCTGTTGCGCCAGGAGGCGCTTCGCCGCGGCTTGGGCAGCGCGGGCAAGGTCGTGGTACTGATCGACGGGGCGGCCGGCTTGGAAAACATGGGCCGGCTCTGCTTCAAGGACTGCCTGCAAATCGTGGACTTCTTTCACGCCCTGGAGCACGCCGCTCTGGTGCTGGAGGCCTTGATTGGCAAAAACCATCCGGATTACAAAAAACAACTGCGGCGATGGGCCAAACGGCTGCTCAAAGACAAGGTTCAGGCATTAATCCAAGAGACGCGCCTACAATGCGCCGGTCAGCCCTCGGCAGCGGCTGTGGAGCAAGCTTTGGGCTACTTTGTGCGCAACGTGAGCCGGATGCAGTATGGCACCTTCCGGGCAGCAGGCTACTTCATCGGTTCAGGCGTCGTCGAAGCTGGCTGCAAAACCGTCATTGGCGGTCGCTGCAAACAATCGGGCATGTTCTGGTCGGAGTCAGGAGCCCAAAACATCCTCGCCCTGCGCTGCATTCATAGCAGCCGCCGCTTGGAGGACTTTTGGAAATCCAGGCTCAATGAACAGGCTGCTCGCAACGATGCTCTGTCATTGACAGCATGAAAGAAGAATTTTGTCTCACACCCATCCACGCATCGCCCTCGCCGATTTCCAAATGGTAGAACGGCGGAATATTGGGCTCGTTGGTTTGGCGGACACAACGCGATGTTTCCGGATGTAGCGCAGGTTTCTCAACCTGCTGTATCGCCGATTTCCAAATCGGCAGAACGTTCGAATTATCGAGCGTGATGAACTGGCGGACGGCTAGCGGATTTGGAAATCCGCGATACAGCAGACTCGGAGGTCTGCGCTACGTCTCAAACTGGGAAGTCTGCGCTACGTTGGCGCGCATCCAGCGCTGCTCCAGCGCCAGTCCTCCGGTCGGGCACAGAGTCCGGCAGTCACAGGATTGTTGCGAATGTAGCGGGCGATGCGCGCCTTCTCTTCGTCGTTCCGAATCCAGTGGTCGTGGGATTCCGGTTGCCAGAACGGTACTTCGCCCAATCCCAAAATTTTTTTGGCGCGGCGCGAAGTGAATTGTTTCCACGATTTCAGTATGTCGCTCAATACGTGATTGGGCATGGGCCAGATGATGGCATGGACGTGGTTGGGCATCACCACCCATTCGTGCAGCAAATACCGGCTCTGGTGGAAATGCCGCAGCGTGTCAGCGACGAGATCCGCGAGTTTCGGATGGCGCAGGTGACAGGCACCCGCGCCCCGGTCAAGACATCGCTCAATTTTGCGGTAATGATCGCGCGCAATTTCCTCCTTGGAATCGTTTATGGTTTCGCCGCGTTTGGCGAAATCATCCAGGCACCGGAGACGTTCGGCCTTTTCATGCGCAAATCCCAGCAAGATTTCCAGGGGCAATGAATCGGCCAGGCGAAACGTAACGAAATAGGAAACTCCTTCGCGTTTGACGTGCGGCAGGTAGCCGCGGGTATGAATGCCGGAGCGAAGCGAATTGACGGTTTGGTCCTTGGCGCCGCTGGCGCGGAGTTGATGACGGGTGCGTTCCACGCCGTCATTCGATTCGTCCACTCTGTGAGGCTGCATTGCGAAAAGTTAATCGCTTGCACCGGAGCAAGCAATCTCCACAACGCGATGTTTCCGGATGTAGCGCAGGTTTCTCAACCTGCTGTATCGCCGATTTCCAAATCGGCAGAACGTCCGAATTATCGAGCGCGTTGAACCGGCGGACGGCTAGCGGATTTGGAAATCCGCAATACAGCAGACTCGGAGGTCTGCGCTACGTCTCAAACTGGGAAGTCTGCGCTACAGGGCGCGGGGGTCATCTTGCGAAAAGAGGCGCCCTGTGATAAATTCTTGCATACCTTAAAGATGCACCTGCATGACATTGAATCTTTTATCAGAGCTTGGTTTGGGTTTTCAAGGCCTGGCCGGGGCCAATCTTTTCGCGTGAATTACCGATTAATTGCTGGTTTTCGCCCTTAACTGCCTGGCGGCCGAATGTCATCATTTTTGGTGACATGTGGTTTGAAAATTTATGATTTAAGTTATTTGCAACACTAACCCATGAAAAAGTCCGGCGATGAACAAATTTGGCGCCAACCCATGGTCTTGGTTGGTCTGGCAATTGTCGCGGGCGTTCTGGCTCTGGCAGGTTGCAGCAAGGCTAAGATGTCTGCTCCTGCAGCGGCCGGGTCGGCGCAGCCGGATTTGGCCGCGCTCGACCATGGCTTGCTTCAATGGATTTTCCAAAACAAGCGGACGCCGACCAACTTTGACGATTTTGCGGCGACCACCGGCGTCACCATCCCGCCGCCGCCGCCGGGTCAAAAATATACCATCACCAAAAACATGCGGGTTGAACTGGTGGACAAGTAATCCAGAGAAAATGAACCTATGAAAAATTATGGATTCAACTCCAACCTGACAAACCACCGCCGAAGAGGCGGAGGGAGGGGCTTCACCTTGATTGAACTGCTCGTGGTCATCGCCATTATCGCGATTCTGGCGGCACTTTTGTTGCCCGCCTTGGCCGCGGCAAAAGTGAAGGCTCTCCGCACCCGGTGCATGGCCAATATGCGCGAACTCGCGATGGGTTTTCCCATGTTTGCCGACGACCACAACCAGATGTTTCCGCCAGCCGGGTGGGCCAACGGCAGCGACACTGCCCCCGGATATCAAATTTCCTGGGATGGCTACATCAACAGGTACATCGGCGGGAATACGCCCCTTAGCGATTTGGAAAAGGGTTATGTAGCCGTGGGCAGCGTGCCAAATACCCTGGAATGTCCGTTTGATATATTCCCCAAAGAGGCTTGGGTGGGCGGCGCGAATGCGGCGTCGGTTGGGTGGTTCGCCCTGCGCTCTTATGCCATGGTCGCTTGCGGCCCCAACCAGGGGACGGATTGGCAAGTCAATCCCAAAAGTGGGCTGCCAAATTTATCCAAGCCTGGAATGTTGAGCATCGGCATTTACTGGCAGGACCCCAACTCCGATGATCCGCCGGGTTGGGATGCGATTGGCTACAATACCAGCGTGATCCGCGACCCGTCGGGCACCATTCTATTGTGCGAAAACACCCATGGCCAGCAGATCGCCGGCAATATCTGGACGTGCTTTTGCGTCGGTCCGGAAGTTTTGGGATCAGGCGTGAATGATTACTATCAGGTTCAAATTCCGCCCCAGGCACAGAACCCATTGACCTCTGGATATGCGTCCAGTCAGACCGCCGCCAATGAAGGCGAGATTTTGTATCAAGCGCAGGGCTACCGTTTCAACTATGCGTTTCACGATGGTCACGTGGAAGTGCTCCGGTTGCAGCAAACCATTGGCACCGGCACTCTGACCGCGCCCAAAGGCATGTGGACGGCAGCGGTGGGTGATTGAGTTCGCCTAATGGGTCGAAGACGATGACGAGTTCATGTCACCATTTTTGACGACATCACAGCAAATGCCACTGTGGTATATTGCTGACATACCAATTCAAACAATGCGTCACGAAGCGCTTGCCCGCCAGTCACTGTTAGTTGACGTGTCCCGCCCTGTTGGGCGGGAAAGGCCGCTTTAATAAACAGAAATTAAAATCTCTCGCCTCACCAATAATCCTATGAAAAACCAAATGAAAACATCACGTTGGATTCCGTTGCTAACCGCTGTGGCGCTCGCCGTTTCGTCCGGCTTGTGCCGCGCCCAAAGCCCCATCTACATCAGTTTCGATACCGGGGTGCCCTCTCAGTTTTACGATGCCAGCCCTCATAATACTCCCGGTTATGTAAACTATGATTGGCAAAGCACCAACGGTCCGGATGGCCCCACCACGGGCTGCGAAGTATATACAATGGACGGCACGAACAATATTGAAATAGATCCCGCCTTTAACGTGTCGTTTAACGGCGCATTATATGCGACGATTACGTTCCAGGTGATGGTTGACCCCAGTTCCGGCACAACGGGCACCAGTGGTTCCGGCGGCTATGGCAATTTGCAACTGTCGGTGCGGGATGCCAGCTACAGTTGGAACACGGAATATTATTCGACTATTTATCCTCCGGGAGCCAATAATTGGATCACCTATACGGCCAACGTTCCGGCGATACAGGCGGCGCATATCCAGATCCAGTTGCAAGCCAGCAGCGCTTTTTCCGGCCCGGTGAAAGTGTATATTGGCAACGTGGCTGTTCTGCCCCCGCCCGACCCGGACGTTTTGCAGGCGACCAACAGCGATTTTAACTGGTCAAACTATGGGCTTAACGCGACGTGGGACAGCACCATTGACGCTCCTTATTACAATCCAGTGACCGGCGCGGGACCGACTACTCTTTCGCCGCAAGGTTCAATTGAGTTCCAAGGCGCCAACGGCACCAGCTATCCAGGGGGCCAGCTGAACACAACTTTTAACGCGCAAGATTACGAATATGTTGGAGTTGACGTTTATTATGATGGACCGACGCCCAGTACTACTAACGACTACGGCGGTTTTCAAATGTTCATAGCCAACGGGGCCGCGCCTTATAATTGGGCTTGGATTGGCGCCGCCAGCTTTAACGCGAGCATGATCGGACAATGGACTCACTTTACTTTTCCTTGCGCGTCCTCGGGTATAACCAACGCGAATGGATTCGCGGTCCAGGCCACTCCGGGAAGCACCGCGGGTAACAATCCCATCACCTGGCATATGGATAACTTCCAGGTCTGGAACCCGCAAGTCCGTCCGAAAATCTTATCCTTTGCGCCGAATACGACTCCTGGCGGTGTGAAAATCGCTGTGGATGGGGATGGAACGGCCAATCAATATGATCAGGAAGGCATTTGCACCCCGTCAGCCACCAACGAGAATTATGACTTTTTCTGGATTAACCAGACACCCGCGACGTATTCGTTCACCCTCACTAATTTCCCGTCGCCTTCCGTGGCGCCTGGATTTGAGGCCCACATCTACATTGTTAATGGTGACACCATTTCCAGTGGCACCACCGGCGGGTTCGGTTACAACGAGACTTATAGCGGCGTAAACTACAATGCTTATGATCTCGCCGAGTTGCAGATTGAAAATGCGACCAATGGAGGGGTCAACTGTAATTTTCTCTGGAAGACGAATGCGCCAAGCTTCGATTCTACCAACGGCGTTTTCTGTACGTTACCCAACCTAACCAGTGCGAATGGAACTTGGGCGCTTAACTTTGTGAACAATACCCAGGGGACCATCACTTTGAACGGCACGGTTGAAACCAATTTCACCATTCCAGACTTCTACGATGATCCGAATTACAACGCCAACTTCACTCCCACCACCTCGTTCATTGACGTTGGCGTTTTCAAGAATGATTTTCTTGCCACCGGCGTGAACGATAACCAGAGCGCCATCTTCACTGGTGTCCTGCTGACGAATACCACGGTTGCCATCAGTGATAATTTCAGTGGTCCGGGCCTGATCGCAAACAATGCCTGGCAGATCGCCGAATACTATGAGGATGCCTCCGACCGGGTGACATGGATACCTGCGAATACCTTGTTCTGGCTTACATGGAACACGACGCAGAGTGGGTACGCCGTGCAATCTGCCACCAGCCCGTTGGGGCCTTGGAGTCCGGCGAGTGGCATTTATACCTATATTGATGTGACCGGGACCAACACGGTTGCCGCCATTCCGTACTCCACGCTGCCCATGGACTTTTTCCTGGTGGGACAATAGGACCAGTTTGAACTGTCTTTCGAGGCGCCGGTCCCAAGGGACCGGGCGCCTCTTTTCCATCTACAAATGAATTGGCGTGGCTGGCCCAGACCGCAGCGCCGCAGGAGAGACGAGTCTCCAATATAACGTCCGTGATGAGCGGTAATCATAAAGAGCGTCCTCCAACGCGTCCAAAAGGGCGCAAATCAGTTTTTGAATGCTCTCATTAACACCGCGCTTTAACTCGGTGGACCTCGCTGACCACGGAATCCAGCCGTTTTGACCCGGATTTTGCATTGGCTCTCTCGTCCTCGTTCCCTGGCCGCCGCAGCATAAGCGGCGGCGGCTCGTCCTCGAATTTCTTTTTCAGCCTTTCAGCTTTTATTTAATCGAGGCTGCTATTTATGCTCAGGCCCTCAGCAAGCGCCGTTTAGGGGCGATATCTTTGTAGAAAACGCCAAGGAATACGCAAAAGCCACGTCAGGGGCGGCATCGTCTGACTATTGCTTTACGACGCGATTTGAGGGCAATGGAAAAACAAATTTGTTCAGTTCTAATGCAATGCAGTGGAAGGTGGGTGTTGCAATCATCTGGTTGATGTTCCATCTGATTTCGCCGGATTGATCCAGGTTTATCTTGACAAAAGCTTTCGGGTCAGGTTTAATCTTTTACGCGCAATGTCCGCATTCAATGTCGCAAAGTCTGCCACTGTTTTTCCCATTGCGACCAATCCCGCTATGGTGAGTTTAGTCGGCGGAGTCGGGTTCGACGGCACTAATTATATTGTCGGGTTTTTGTCGGGCGTGAATATAGTTGGCCAGCGCGTTTCGGGGACGAACGCGCATCGGGGCGTAATTCAAGCAGATTTTTCATTATGAAATTCCGAAAGCTTCTTCAGCTTATGGTGGTTGCAGCGACGGGGCTGATTTCGGCTTCTGCCCAGACAAATACCTGGACGCAGCTTTCCCCTTCCGGCGGACCGCCGACGGCCCGTTACGGTCATTCCGCCGTGCTGAATCCCGCCAACGGACGGATGATTGTTTTCGGCGGCATCTTTGGCACCGTGGGCGCGCCGCCGCTGGGCAACGATGTCTGGATTTTCAGCGACGCGCGAACCAACGGCGGCAATACCTGGCAACAATTGACGACTAGCGGCACTCCGCCCAGCGCGCGCGGCCTGCAAAGCGCCGTCTATGACCCGACCAACAACCGCATGATTATTTTCGGCGGCGACCCAAACGTGGGCAATTGCTTCGTAGATGTGAATGATACCTGGGTGCTGACCAACGCCGATGGCACCGGCGGCACCAGCGGCTGGACACAATTGTCACCTTCAAGTCCTCCGCCAGGACGAAGTTCGGCCAGCGCGGTTTATGATTCTGCCAACAACCGGATGATTATTTACGGCGGCAATTTGCAATGCGGAATGACCTATACCGACTTATGGGTGTTGTCGAACGCGAACGGTCTTGGCGGCTCGCCCGTGTGGACACAACTCAATCCCAGCAACGCCGGTCCGGGCGCGCGCACTGCGCATTTCGCCGCTTACGATTCCGCCAACAACCGGATGATTCTCTTTGGCGGGACGACCGCCTTTGGTTACACCACCAACGACGTTTGGATTTTGTCAAATGCCAACGGCCTGGGCGGCACACCGGTGTGGACGCAGTTGAATCCTGCCGGACCGTTACCGGCTGGGCGCGCCTATTTCGCCGCGGCCTATGATCCGGTTCTCAACACGCTCGCCATTTTTGGCGGCGGCAGCACCGCCGGTTACACCAACGACGCCTGGGTGCTCTCGAACGCCAACGGCCTTGGCGGCGTGCCGGCCTGGACGCAATTGAATGTGTCCGACTCTCTGCCGGGCGTTCGCGCCCAGTTTGCCGGCGTGGGAATTCCCGGCGCCACCCGGCTGGTGATTTGCGACGGCGTCTTTTCAAGCATTTACAATGATGTTTGGGCGTTGCAATACGTCCCGGTTTCCGGCCTGGTAGGTCAGTGGCATTTGGACGAAGGCTCCGGTTCAACTACCGCCGACTCTGCCGGCTCGCATCCCGGCGCCTTGATCAATTCGCCGACGTGGGTGACCGGCGTTCACAGCAACGCTTTGAGCTTTGACGGCAGTTCGCAATATGTTCGGCTTAATTCCGGCCCGATTCTCGGCACCAATGCCAACTTGACGATCGAAGCCTGGGTCAACCCCGATAATAATTCCACTTACGGCATGTGGGAAGTTTATGGCGAGGGAGGCGCCAATACGGCTGTTGAACTGGCATTGCAGGATAATTTTAACGGCACTTACAATCCTACCTTTGATACGGGCGGGTCGTCCGTCACCATGCCTTCGGCGCTGGCTGTAAATCAATGGCATCACCTTGCCGCCGTCCTGCAATCCGGCGTCGGCGGCATCCTTTACGTGGATGGACAGCCCGTCGCCACCAATGCCAGCATGACCGCCCCGTCCTACGCGGCCACGGAAACGGATTTGGCCCGCTTGCCCATGGGCGCGCGTTATTTTGGCGGCGTCATTGACGAAGTGCAGGCCTATGATGCTGCCCGCACCCCCGCACAGGTGTTGGCCGATTACCAGCAATACACTCCGCCGCCGCCTCCGCCCGCCAGCGCCGACCTTGCCATCGGCCAGACTGTTTCGCCTGATCCCGTCATGATGAATTCCAACGTCACCTACACCATCGCCATTACCAACTTCGGACCGAACACGGCTTCCAATGTCGTCGTGACAAATTATCTGGACGGCGGCGAAGTAAGCTATTTGACCGTGAACAGCATGAGCCAGGTCGCGCCCGGCAGCGGCGGCGGTTATAGCTTTGGCGGTAATTACCTCTACCTTTATTTCGGCACTCTGGCCAGCAACGCCACCGCCACCGCCGTCTTTACCACCGTCGCTCAAATGCCGTTCTCCAATTTCGACGACACCTGCGCCGTTGGCAGTTCCGTCAGCGATCCAAATTCGACGAACAATAGCGCGTCCACGTTGCTCACTATTTTGGCCCCGCCGCCTTCCATCACCAGCCAGCCGACCAATCTCACCGTGTCCGCCGGCGGAACGGCCACGTTGTCCGTCGGCACTTCCGGTTATTCCATCATCAGCTTTCAATGGCTGTTCGACGGAACGAACATCGCCGGCGCAACCGGCCCTTCGCTTACTTTGACCAACACCGCGTTGAATGCCGCCGGAGATTATTCCGTCATCGTCAGCAACGTCCAGGGAGTGGTGACCAGCGCCGTGGCCGTGGTCAGCGTCATCAATCTTCAAATCTACGCCGGCATCACTATCGGCGGTCCGGTCGGCACGAACTACGAAGTGGACTACGTCAATGACCTGAACAATTCCAATTGGGTGACGCTGACAAACCTGATGCTGCCGAGCGATCCTTATCTTTTCATTGACACGACTTCGCCGGGCAATACTCATCGCTTCTATCGCGTGCTGCAAAACTGAATGGCCGGCAACGCGTGAGTTGACGTTGCTCAGGCCCTCGGCAAGCCCCGTTTAGGGGCGATATCTTTGTAGAAAACGCCAGGAATACGCAAGAGCCTCCGCCAGGGGGAATGGCGCTTCGTTGGCATACAAAACTTTGGTACGCAATGACATAAGTTGGTCCCGCTATCAGCACCGCAGGTGCGGAATATTTGTAGAAATCAGACAATGATAATCTTCCAGCACCGTAGTGCGGCATCTTCTGCAGCGTAATATGGATGCCAAAATGTGTTATGCGATTGACTTCTTATCTAAGCGCCATTTCCCCGTCAGGGGCGGCATCGTCTGACTATTGCATTAAGATGCGATTTGAGGGCAATGGAAAAACAGATTTGTTCCCCGGGTTCTACGATCGGGGTGAAATTTTCGTCAATTGCAACATCAACACATCATGGCCGGGAACTTCCGTTCTCAGCGTGCGGCTGGTGGCGCCGGCATCTTGTTTCGTCCAGAGATTACGCAGCGTATAAGTGATGGTGTCAAAATGCGCGTCGCATTTGGAAAAATCATCGGAAACATTTTCGCGTTTCCAATGGAACGAGATCTTTTGCGGCGTGGTTCCGCGGTTCAACGCGCAAAAAGCCCAATCGCCGCCGCTTAATGGCTTGAACCAGAATTCCACGTTCTCGTTCGTCGAATAAACGAAGCCTTCCACGCCGAGCGTGTCCTGGTCCACGGCAATGACGTCCTTGTTGGCCAAAATCTGCAACGTTTCGGGCGACATATTTCGCAAGTCATTCCCGGAAATCAGCGGCGCAGCCAACATGCACCACATGGAGAAATGCGCCCGGTCCTCGTTGGTGCTCATGCCATTGCCCACTTCGAGCATGTCCGGATCGTTCCAATGGCCCGGGCCGGCGTATTGGCGAAGCGGTTTTTGGGCGTCCAAAATTTGCAGCACGCCCCATTGCTGCCAGGTCTTGTGGTCCACGTCACAATCAAAGCAGGGCGTGATGTCGGTGGTCGTGCGCCAGGAATTCCCGATAGACCCCGCCCACAGCCAGGGTTTGTTTTGGCCCCATTCGCAGATGCTAAAGACAATCGGACGGCCGGCGGCGTAAAGCGCATCGCGCATGGTGGTGTAAGCGCCCGCCGCATTCAAATCGCCGCAACCGCACCAGTCATATTTGAGATAATCCACGCCCCACTGCGCATAGGTGAGGGCGTCCTGATATTCGTGGCCGCGGCTGCCGGTATAACCGGCGCAGGTCTTCGCGCCCGCGTCCGAATAAATGCCGAACTTCAGGCCTTTGGAATGAATATAATCCGCCAATGCCTTCATGCCGGAAGGAAATTTTTGCGGATTGGGATGGATGAATCCCTGCGCGTCGCGGTCGCCCTGCCAGCAGTCGTCAATGTTGATGTATTGATAGCCGGCATCCTTCATGCCGTTGGTCGCCATGGCATCGGCCATTTGCCGGATGAGGTCTTCATTGATGTTGCCCTGGAACTTGTTCCAACTATTCCAGCCCATCTGCGGGGTCAGGTCCAATTGCGGAAATTTCTGCGCCCCGGCGGAAAGGAAAAGCGCGCAAGTGAGCAAGCCGAGAATCTTTTTCATTGTGGTGCTCAGAATACCCATTCACGCGCGCCGATACAGCAACTTTTTTTCCATATCAGCATTTATGGGAAAAGGGGCAAACCGGGCAATTCCGCTCCACTAATACGTCAGCCCATACCCGTACTTAAACAGCGGCTTGCCGACCATCTTGTCCGCGGCGAATTGTCGGTCATTGCGCGGCCATTCGCGGGACAATTTGCCCGTCGGTCGCACGTCCCCGAATAATACATCCGCCACCCCTTCGCCTTCGGTGCCGGGCAGCCACGCGGCGATAAAAGCGTCGCTCGCATCGAGCGCCGGTCCCAAAATCAAGGGCCGGCCGGAAAGCAAAATGGTCGTTACCGGCGCGCCGGAAGCCTTGGCATTTTGCACCAGCGCCTGGTCCGCCGCCGATAAATCCAGGTTCCTCCGATCACCTCTCATTTCCGCGTAGGGGTGTTCGCCGACCACCACGATGACAGCGTCGGCATTGGTGATGCCACTGCCGTCGGGAGAGAATGTCACCTGGGTTTGCGGCGAAACGGCCTGGCGAATCGCTTGCAAGATGGTTGTCCCCGTCGTCAATTGCCCGGAGCCTTGCCAGGAAATCGTCCAGCCGCCGCACTGAATTCCCAAGTCATCCGCGCCAATGCCGACGACGGCCAGATGTTTCAAATCCTTCCTGAGCGGCAGCGCATGGTTCTTGTTTTTCAAAAGCACGAGCGATTGCCGAACGCATTCGCGCGCGACTTGCCGGTGTTCCGGCGAGCCGATTTGCGCCGTGAGCGCCGGATCGGTCCACGGATTTTCAAAAAGCCCCATCTGGAATTTGACGCGCAGAACGCGCGTCACCGCATCGTCAATTCGTGATTGAGGCACCTTGCCCTCGGCGACCAGTTCCTTGAGATCGCGGATAAATTCGACGTAGTTGTTCGTCCTGCCCGGTCCGTTGGGAATCATAATCATGTCCAGTCCGGCGTTGATGGATTGTTCGACATCCGCTTGGTAATCCGGCGAAAGCTGGTCAATGGCCGCCCAATCCGAGATGAGGAAACCCCGGAAGCCGAGCTCACGCTTGAGCACGTCGGTCAGCAAATACTTATTGCCGCTCATTTTCGCGCCGTTCCAACTGCTGTAGGAAACCATAATGGAACCCACACCGGCTTTGACGGCAGCGCGATAGGGCGGCAGGAACAGCTTTCGCAACTTCGCTTCGCTGCAAACTGTATTGCCCTGGTCAATCCCATTTTCCGTGCCGCCATCGCCAAGGTAATGTTTGGCGCTGGAGAGCACCGAGGTTGGCTGCGCCGAGAGGGTCTTTCCCTGGAGCCCTTGGACCGCCGCGAAGGCCATTTCGGAGACCAGTTTCGGTGATTGCCCGTAGCTCTCATAGGTGCGCCCCCAGCGCTCGTCCTGGACGACTGCAATGCACGGCCCGAATGCCCACCGGATGCCCGTGCCCGCCACTTCCGACGCGGTGACCGCCTCGGCCTGCTCAACAAGCTTCGGATTGCGCGTTGCTCCCAGGCCGATGTTGTGGGGGAAAATCGTCGTGCCAATGACGTCATTGTGGCCATGCACGGCGTCAATGCCATAAATCAGGGGAATCTTCAGCCGCGTCTTAAGCGCGCGGGATTGAAGATCGTTGACCGTGTTCAGCCACGTTTGCGGATTGTTTTCACCCGGCGGTTTGGAATCGCCACCGCTGAGCACCGAACCGATAAAATAGGTTTGAATGTCGTCCTTGTTGGTCATCGCCAACAAATCCACCTGGACCATCTGGCCGATTTTTTCATCGAGCGTCATTTGCGCCAGCAACGAGGCCACCTGATTGTCGTATTGTGAAAAGGGCAGGGGCGCGGCGAAGCCGGATGTCAGGATCGTGCAAAAAAGGAAGGGTGAAACCATCCGGACGATGGGATTGAATGATACATTCGTCATGCGATTCAGGTTTGGTTCTGAGGTTATTGGCGTTACCGCCGGATGTTGAAATGGCCCAGCTTGGCGACGGCTTGTCCCCGCGAACGGACATGGAGTTTCTCATAGATCCGGCGGATGTAGGTGTTCACCGTCGCCACGCTGATGTTCAAACTGTCGGAAATTTCCTTGTAAAGATAGCCGCGCGCCAGCAATTCGAGCACTTCGTGTTCGCGGGGCGAAAGGTTGGCCGATTCATCCGCTTGCGGCTCAAAATGCTGAAACGACTGCACCACCTTGCGGG
Organism: uncultured Verrucomicrobiae bacterium; assembly: GCA_963755515.1. Lineage (GTDB taxonomy): Bacteria > Verrucomicrobiota > Verrucomicrobiia > Limisphaerales > UBA11358 > UBA11358. Next base: position 97,322 of record CAVWKA010000024.1, read on the forward strand.
CGATGTTGCTGGTCATCGGTGAACCGCCGGCATGAACGTCCTTGAGCGCGGCCAGCAGTTCCGTGCGCGGCGTTTGCTTCAACAGATAGCCGCTCGCGCCCACCGCCAGCGCCTCAAAGATGTGGTTGACGTCTTCATAGACCGTCAACATCACAAATTGCGTCTGCGGCAGGAGCGGCTTGAGATGGCGCACGCATTCGATGCCGTTTTTGCCCGGCAGATTGATGTCCACCAGCACCACCGCCGGTTTCTCCGCCGGGAGCTTCGACAGCGCGTCCTCGCAACTTTCATGCTGGCTGACACACTGAAACCCAGGAGCGCGCCGGATCCAATCCGCAAAAATTTCGCGGGCGGGCGCATCATCTTCGATGATGGACACTGCAATGTTCACAACGGATTTCATTCTACTCGAATCCCCCGCGCAAAGATGTCGTCAGTTTTCACGACAACGGCGCGGGACTAAGGCTAAAGGCTGAAGCCTGAAAACTAAAGATTTTTTTCGAGCCGTTGTTGATTGAGGCGCATTTCTGACACTTGCGCCAAAACGGCCGCCGTTCAGGCAGTGCGCCCGGTGTCTTCAAGCCCTGCCGAAAATCGGCGATACAGCGTGTTGGAGACCTGCGCTGCGGTTCGTTGTCAAAATGCACCCTGTCCCGCGAGTTTGCGTTGCCAGCCTTGCTTTGAACACCGCAAAAAATATAATGATGTTTGTGTCCCGGCGATTCAAATTTTCAGACTGCATCAGACGAGATTTGTTTCCGGCCGTCGTGTGGCATCGCCATCGCCAATTCGCACGTTCTGCATTCTTCCTTTATCTGGCCTTGCTTCTCGGTTCCGATCTTTTCGGGCAGACCAATTCATCGCTGCGCGATTATTCGTCGAGTTGGTTGCAAATCGAGCAAGGTCTTCCGCAGAACACGGTGGATGCCATCGTGCAGGACCGTGACGGTTATTTGTGGGTGGCCACCTACAATGGCCTGGCGCGGTTTGACGGCGTACGGTTCACGATTTTTGACACGGCGAACACGCCGGAATTCCGTGACAGCCGAATCACCAGCCTGTTCGAGGATGCCCATGGCACGCTCTGGATTGGCCACGAAACCGGCAGCCTCACCAAACTGGACCATGGCAGATTTACCGACGTCAAACTGCCATCGGTGTGGCCGGGCGGGCCGGTCCTGGGAATCGGCACGGACGAGGACGGCGTGCTTTGGCTGCTCAATTACAGTGGAACGCTCTGTTCGATGAACGGCGACAAACTCTTCGCCGCCAGCCTGGGGAGCCAGGTGGGGGTTCCCTCGCTGGCGGAAGGCAACGACGGAGCGCTCTGGGTGGTGCGCAACGGATTGCTCGGCTCGTTGAGGCGTGGAAAACTACAACCGTGGCTGCCCAACGGCCAGCGTGACTTGCGCGACGTGCAACGGGTCTGCGCCTGCCGTTCCGGGGGGCTATGGCTCCTGGGCAATTCCCGTGTGGCGAAATGGCCGGGCACCGGTCCAGTCCAGGATTTGGGACCGGCGCCGTGGGGATTCGATTACGTTACGGCCCTCGGCGAGACTGAATCGGGTGATTTGTTTGTGGGCACGGAGGACGGCCTTTATTTATGGTCGCCGGATGGGGCTTATCGCCTGTTCAATCGGCGAAACATCTTGTCTCACAATTGGGTTTGTTGCCTTGCCGAAGACGACGAGGGCGATATCTGGGTCGGAACCGGGAGCGGCGGGTTGGATGAATTGCGCGCGCGGACGGTGGAAATGGTTCCTGCGCCCGACGATTGGCAGAACCGCGCCGTTTTGGCGGTGGCAACCAACGCCGCCGGCGGCTTGTGGATTGGAACCGAGGGCGGTGGTCTTTATCAGTTTGATGGGCGCGAAGCGAGATCCGCGGACGAAACCAATGGCCTGTCGAATCAATTCGTCTGGTCATTGCGCGAGGACCCGCACGGAGGGCTTTGGGCGGGCACTTGGGCCAATGGCTTGTTCGTTCGCCGGGGAGAAATTTTTCAGCCAGCCACCAACGCCATCAGGGCGACCGAGGGCGTCCGGGCGCTTTTCCAGGACCGCCAGGGAATGTGGATTGGAATGGAAGACGGGTTGATTCATTATGCGAATGGAAAATTCACCAACGTCACCCGTGGGGCCGGTCTGGTTCTGCCCGATGTGCGGGTCATTGCCGAAGGCCCGGACGGGACGATTTGGTTCGGAATGTCCGGCGGCGGCCTGGGCCGGATCAAGGACGGCAAGCTTAGTCAATTTCTCACGCGGGACGGTTTGCCCAGCAATTTCGTCTGGTCGCTGCTCGCGGAAAACGATGGCACTCTGTGGATTGGGACCTTTGACGGCGGCTTGTGCCGGTACCGCGACGGAAAATTTTCAATCATTTCCACGGAGCAGGGCCTGCCCAGCGATGTCATTTGTCATATCGCCGACGATGGTCGTGGAAATTTTTGGATGAGTTCCTACGGCGGAATTTTCCGGGTCAATCGCGACGAATTAAACGACTGCGCCGACGGGAAAATTGCCACCGTCAACTGCCTGGTGTTTGATGAGGCCAACGGGCTGGCGACCTTGGAGTGCTCCGGCGGGTTCCAACCTTCCGGCTGCCGCACCGCCGACGGACGCCTATGGTTCCCCACCATCAAAGGGCTTGCGGTCATTGACCCGTCCAAAATAATCACCAATCCGTATCCACCGCCGGTATTGATTGAGGAGGTGACGGTGGACGACCAGGTGGTGACTCATGGCCCGGATGGCGCCGCGCAAATGCGGATTCCCCCGGGCAAACACCGGCTCGAAATCCGGTACACCGGGTTGAGCCTGGTATCGCCGGAACGGGTCCGGTTCAAATATCGGCTGGAAGGACTCGAACAAAATTGGGAAGACGTGGGCGCGCGGCGCGTGGCGTATTACAGTTATTTAAAGCCGGGCCATTACACCTTTCATGTCATTGCGTGCAGCAACGATGGTGTTTGGAATGACGAAGGCGCCACACTCGCGCTGACGGTCATTCCCTGGTTCTGGCAGACCTGGTGGTTCATCAGCGCGGCCATCCTCGCGGGCATGCTCGCGGTCGGCGCCGGCGTCCGTTATGTCACCAAACGCCGGTGGCGCAGGCGAATGGAGCACCTGGAACGGCAACGCGTCCTGGAGAAGGAACGCGCCCGCATCGCCCAGGACATTCACGACGATCTCGGCGCCAGCCTGACCCGGATCATGTTGCTCAGCCAGTCGCGCCGCGCCGAGGACGGCCAGTACTCGGAACTGCAATTGGAGCGGATTTACTCGACTGCCCGCGATTTGACCCGCGCCATGGACGAAATCGTGTGGGCGGTCAGCCCCCAGCACGACACTTTCGACAGTTTGGTGAGTTATCTGGGGAAATATGCGCAGGACTTTTTAAGTGCCGCCGGCATCCGCTGCCGGCTGGACCTGCCGATGCAATTGCCCGCTTGGCCGCTGACGGCCGAAGTGCGCCATAACCTGTTTCTCGGCGTCAAAGAGGCGCTCAACAACGCGACCAAACACAGCGGCGCGGCCGAGGTCCGCATTTCACTCGGATTGTTTGGATCAGGATTTTCCCTGGCGATCGAAGATGATGGCGAAGGATTCGATTCGAACGAGGCCGGCGCAAAGCCTGCGCCCGGCCAGCCGCGAATTCTAACCGGTCACGGCCTGGCGAACATGTTGAAACGAATCGAGGAAATCGGCGGCCAATGTCGAATTGAAAGCATTCCGTCCAAAGGGACACGGGTGACATTTATCGTCGTGGTAAAATTGCCGGCCAATGGCAGGCACGGAAACGGCGGGCCGGCGCCCCGCGGGAAGTAAGCCCTATTAGCCGCTGTGTTGGCGAGCGCGAAACCTGACCGACTTCGTCAATGAAGAGATAATAGAAGAGACCCTTCCAATTCAGGTCTTGTAAAGAGCCACGTCGTTCCGCAGCTATTTGCTGGCATTTTTAAACCGCATTTTAAGTTGACCATGGCTAATAGACAGAGGGCTACCCACCTATACCCTTTTAACTCTTTTGGTGCTCGTTTTGGTGTCCGTTGCCAACCGCTCCGCCGTTGTGCGAATCCACCGCGCGTGTTGGAGCACGGCGCGATTGCGCTGCCGGAAATCAATTCCCTCATGATGGGTGCGAGCCACGATGCCCATGCGTTGTGTTTGATTGTTGAAACGCGGATGGCGTTCTGCCAGATTTTTGGCTTCGACGACTTGCCTGGGTACTGCAACATCGTCCCGCCGCCACCAACGCGCGCTACGCTGCGGCTTCACGCGCGCTTGTCGCGGACACATAAATTTTTGCGGACAGTCTCTCATCCAAGCCTTTCAAGAGAAAGGGCTCGGCGACGAAAGGCTCGGCGACGACCTGCGGGAAGGTCTCCAGAATCTTGAATTGGCCGTTGGCCTTGGTTTCACCAATGTAAACATTCTTGGTGCAATGATGATTGGCCTGGACGGTAATCTTGCCGCCGGGACCGTCGAAGCTGATATCCCCTGATTCGAGCACGTTGCGCACAGCGTCCACGTCAAAGGTCCCGGCTCTTTCCACCGCTTTCTTCCACAGATAAACGCCGTTGTAAGAAAGGACAATCGGGCTGTCCACGGCACGCTTTTCCCTGATGACACCCGGGTAGCTTTCAGTTTTCAGCCAACTGTGCCAGTTTTTGAGGAAGGATTTGTTTCCCGGTGTTTTAAGCGACATGAAATAACTCCAGCAACCGAGTTCACCGACAAGGTTTCTGGTGGGTATGCTGCGGAGTTCGTCTTCCGCCAAGCTGAAAGAAACCACCAGGCAGTCCGCCGACGTCAGGCCCGCGGCGATAATTTCCTTGAAGAAGGGGACGTTTGAATCGCCATTGATCGTATTGATCACGCAGGCGTGGCCGGAAGCGGCAAATCGCTTTATGTCCGCGACGATCTGCTGGAAATCAGTGTAGCCGAACGGAACGTATTTGCCGGCGGAAATGACCTTGCCGGAATCATCCTTGCGGAAGCCGCCGCCGATGCCTTCGGGCGGAACGCCGTGCAAGAGCAGATATTTGTAAAGGATCAAATTCGTGGTTTGCGGATAAACGTAATCGGTGCCGATCAGGTAGAATTTTTTTTTGCCTTGGGCGAGCAGGTAATCCACGGCCGGCATGGCCTGCTGGTTGACCGTTTCGGCGATGTAGAAGATGTTCCTGGACAATTCCTCACCCTCATATTGGACGGGATAGAAAAGCAATCCGTTCTCCTTTTCAAAAACCGGCTGCACGGATTTGCGGCTCACCGAGGTCCAGCAGCCAAAGGTCACAGCGACCTTGTCTTCCACCAGGAGTTCCCTGGCTTTTTCGGCAAACAACGGCCAATTGGACGCGCCGTCAATAATCACCGGGTCGATTTTGTATGATTTGTCGCCCACCTTGATGCCGCCAGTATTGTTGATTTCGTCAAAGGCAAACAACAAAACGTCGCGCAAGGATGTTTCACTGATGGCCATCGTTCCGCTTAATGAGTGGAGCACACCGACCTTGACTGTATCTTGAGCCTTCAATTCCGCTTCGGTGACGCGCTTCCGACAGAGTTTCAGCAGGGTTGATTCAGTCAGGTTGAGTGGACGGCTTCGGGAATACACCAAACCCCATGTCCGTTCGAAAATGCGGCGCCCATAGGGCAGGGCAACCACCGAATGATTTTCCAATTCCCTTGCGATGCTCCAGCCTGGCAGGAAACTCATAGCCAGCGTGCGCTCCACCAATTCCTTGATGATTCCTAGATTTTCAATTTCCCCAATAATGTTCAAGTTGATTTTTTGCTTTAACATAAAATCCTCCACTTGTTTCCGCTGGCGACTGGAATCCTTGATCAGGAAGCAGGGATATTTGCCGAATTCATCCCGAAGCGCGCCATTTTTGACCGCGAGGGGATGCCCGGATTTAACTATCAAGTGAAACCGATCGGTCATTAGTGGAAAAAAATCGACGGTATCATTGATCGCTGGTTTTTCGGTCAAGATAATATCCACATGATTATTTTCCAGGAGGCTGAACGATTCATCGGAATCAAATGATTTGACTTGCAGCAAGCTGTTGGGAAATTCCTTGTGAAATTTCAACAAGACGGGCGCGAGAAAAATAGAAAGAAACATTGCATCCGCCGCCACCCGCAATCGCCGGGTCCCCCATTTGTTCAAATAAGTCAGCGTCCGGCGGGCTTGATCCAGTTCATCGAGGGCGCGGTGGGCGTGGTGTAATAACGCTTCGCCGGCCTCGGTGAGCGCAATTTTTTTGCCCATCTTGGTAAAAAGCCGACACCCCACATCCTCTTCCAGCTCGCGCATAGCATGGCAAATGGCCGAGGGGGTCAGATAAAGCTGCCTCGCCGTCTCTGTGTGGCTCTCGGTTTTGGCGAGCACGGTGAAGGCTTTTAACTGTCTGGTATCAAGTGTTTCATTCATTGATGAATTTTACTCAATCATTTTTGGAATTCTTTTCAATCACCGAGAGGCGCGGGACGCGGATGTCCGGTATCCAAGCTGCTTTGGAACCAGCGGATGGCAAAAAAACAGACGCTCGGAACGCTCACATAAAGCTGCGTAGCAATTACGACGCCAAAGAAGTTTTTGCCCTAATAAACATGAGAAAAACAAACAGAGGAAGTGACTACCACTACATGAAACTTCAAAAGCGAAAAAATAAACTGCGAGCCAAAAAACGATTGGCTGCCACCGGCATCTGTCTGGGCGTAATTGCCGGCACGGGCCTTAATGCACATGCCCAATCGGACACCAACGGCGTCGCGATTGCCCAATTAGAGCAACAAAACCAGGCGTTACAGCAGCAGTTGAACACGTTGGAAGACATGGCAAAAAAGGCGGGGATAATGCCCAGTGGCGCCAATGCGGATCCCCCCGTGTCAGCCATGAGCAATATCAGCCTTAGCGGTTTTGTGCAGACGTCGTATTTTTACAATACGGAGAACCCCGCCGGTGGTGAAAACGCGGGTTATTTGTGGAACACGGTGAACGACAGCTTCGACATCAATAAGGTTAAAATCACGATTGCCAGCCCACCCGCCGAACGAAGCCCTGACAAATGGGACGCCGGCTTTCGGGTTTCATTGATGGCTGGCCAGGACGCGCCGATTCTCAATACCGATAGTGGGATTACCGGATTCGATTACCTGCGTGAGGCTTATGTAGATTTGAATGTCCCCATTGGCGATGGGTTGAACATCAAGGCGGGTGATATGATTTCGTTGCTAAACTATGAGTCCGGCGATGGTGGCGCGGCGAATGAAAACTTTTCGCAGGGCTATCAATGGTATTATACGGGGGACGGTCCGGAAACTGGAGTGCAATTGGATTATCAATTTACCGACTGGCTCGACGTTAAATTCCGGGTTGAAAACAGCCTTTACGGTGGAGCGATTGCGACTGCCAACCGCAAGGGAGTAATGGGGAGCATTGGCCTGACTCCCACCAAGAATCTTTGGATTGACTTGAACGGATTCGGGGGCGAAGGCATCTATACGGAGCAAGCTGACGGCGGCGAAGTTTTGGCGGGGTACCAGGTAACACCACAGCTTGGAACCGGGTTTGAGGGAGATTATTTTTACCTGTCCGACGACAGCGGGGATTTTGGGAACTTGTGGTCCGTAGGCGGATGGATTTGGTACAATTTCACCTCTCAGGTGGGTCTCGCATTCCGTGCCGATTATGTCAACGCCCCGAACGGCGAAGGCATCAAGTCCGGCACTCCCCTGTCTCCACCTCCAATCGGCGGGGGTATTGTCTCAATGGATTACGCCGGCAGTATCGGCAGCTTGACGCTGACGCTGAATTACATGCCCGCGCCCAATATCAAAATTCAGCCAGAGATACGTTACAACTATACGACATATTCTGGTGGTTTTGCGGGCAAGGATAACCAATTCATCATCGGCTGCGGCGCATCTTATTTATTCTAAACCGTACGCACTTTACTCGTAAATCAAACCAATACTGATTCGTTCCAACTATGAAAAAAAATATATCAAAATTAATGGCGCTTGCGCTTGGATTATCCCTGACGGCGCAGGCAATGGCGCAAGACACGGTGAAAGTCGGCGTGCTACACTCCTTGAGCGGCACGATGGCGATCAGCGAAACCTCGTTGCGCGACATGCTGCTATTTGCCTTCGACCAAATCAACGCCGCCGGCGGCGTCAATGTTGGCGGCAAATCTTATCAAATCCAACCCGTTGTGGTGGATGGCGCCTCCAACTGGCCGCTCTTTGCGGAAAAAGCCAAGGAATTACTGGAACAAGATCATGTCGCGGTAGTATTCGGATGTTGGACGTCGGTGAGCCGCAAATCCGTGCTCCCGGTGTTCGAGAAAGACGACGGTTTGCTGTTTTACCCCGTCCAATTCGAAGGTGAAGAACAATCCGAAAACGTGGTCTATACGGCGGAAGCCGTGAATCAACAAGCCACCCCTGCCGTGGATTATCTGTTGGACCAGGGGATAAAGAAGTTCTACCTGCTTGGGACGGACTATGTTTATCCGCGGACCACCAATTTGATTCTCTACAAGTATCTGTTGCTGCATGGTGTCCCGCCCGAAGATATCGGCGGTGGTTTCACCAAGGATGATTCCGGCAAGGTGATCTCCGCCGGCAAATATGTTCCCTTTGGCTACACCGACTTCCAGGAAATCGTCGCGGACATCAAACAGTTCGCGGCCGGTGGCGACGCCTGTGTCGTCAATACCATCAACGGGGATTCGAACGTTCCCTTTTTCAAGGAGGTTGTCGCCGCCGGGTTGACACCCGATGTATGTCCCATCGTTTCCTTCAGCCTGGCGGAAGATGAACTCCGCAGCATGCCCACCAAGAACCTCGTCGGTGAACTGGGTTGCTGGAGTTATTTCATGTCCCTGAAGACGCCCGAGAACAAGGACTTTCTCGCGAAGTGGAATGCGTGGCTCCAAACGGAAGATTATCCTGGCGTCGTGAAAGAACACCGCGTCGTGGACAGCCCGATGGAGCTTTCCTACGACGGTGCATATTTGTGGAAGGAAGCGGTGGAAAAGGCGGGGACATTTGACGTGGACGCCGTGCGCAAGGTGCTGGATACCGGAGACATCAGCTTTAACGGGCCAGGCGGCAAAATCACCGTGCAGCCCAATCAGTACACCACCAAAAACGTGTACATTGGCACCACGTTGGCCAACGGCCAGTTTGAGATCGTCAAGCAGTTCCCGCAGGTGGTGGGAGAGCCGTGGATGCTCAAGACGCTCGACGCGGAATTGGCCGCGCAAGGCAAATAATGATTGTCTGATTTGCGTCAGTTTAACAACCAAGCGGGGTGGAGCTCAGGCTCCACCCTTTGTTCAAGGCAATGAAGTTTGCGTTCAAGCCCCTCTGCTGCTGCCTGCTAATGCTGGGCTGCCTGCGAACGGTTGCGGCGCCCGCAACTGACGGGGCAGGAACGAATGTCGTTCGTCAGGAATTGGTGCAGGTGATTTTGAGCACGGGACCGGAACAGCAGAAATTGCTGAATGATCTGGCCGACACCGGTTCCAAGCTTGCCGGCGACGTGCTAAACGCGTGGACGATGGAGGAGGTTTATCTGTATGTCGCCCCCGACGGTTCCACGATACCGGTAATGTTGGAAAGCCAACAGGACGCGGCGGGCCGTTCCCGGGCCATTCGCATTGACGACGGACAATTTCTCAAGGACGCGAGCGGCAAGGAACTGCGTTTTGGCCAAAGCGATCTCAACCCTGCGAACGCCAGCCTGCGCTTGCGCCGGGCAGTTCAACACGTGCTTGACATGCTGGCCCTGTCCGATCCCGACCCGGATGCGCGTGCCGCTGCCGTGAACAAGCTTGGGAATTCGCAAAATGAATCCTACGTCCCGTTGCTCCAAAGCTGCCTGGCAAAGGAAAAAAGCGCCTACGTCAAAAATGGAATTGAAGAAGCGATCGCAACCTTGCAATTGGGCGACACCAACCCGGCGGTGCAAATTGCCGCCGTCAAACAACTGGCGGCGTTGAATTCCATCGGCAGTCTGGACAACCTGAACCAGCTTGCCGCCGATACGAATAACAGCCCGCAACTGGCAAAGGCAATCGAGCATGCCATTGATTCAATCGGCGGCCATATCCGGTGGGTCAACTTTTACGGCACAATCTTTCATGGCATCAGCCTCGGTTCGGTCTTGCTGGTGGTGGCGCTTGGGCTGGCGATCACGTTTGGTGTGATGGGCATCATCAACATGGCGCACGGCGAGATGATTGCGGTGGGGGCTTACACGACGTATGTGATTCAAAATCTCTTCGGTTCCGGGTTTGGCTTCCACATCGTCCTTCCGTTCAGCTTCATGGGCAAACCCATCGCCTTCGGCCTGAATCTGCCCGGACTCAACGCAACCGGCTGGTTTTATCAAAGTTATTTCATCTTTGCGATTCCATTGAGTTTCCTCATGGCGGCGTTGGTGGGATTGTTGTTGGAGCGCGCGGTCATCCAATTTCTTTACCGCCGTCCGTTGGAATCCCTGCTGGCGACCTGGGGCGTTTCGCTGGCGCTGCAACAAATCTTCCGCATGGTTTTTGGCGCGAACAACGTGCAGGTCAATTCGCCCAACTGGCTGCTCGGGCATTTCACCGTTGATGACGTTTCCTTCGATTACAATCGGGTTTTTGTCATTTTCTTTGCAGTTTTGATCGTCATTGGCACCTGGCTGTTGCTGTCGAAAACGCCGCTCGGCCTTCTGATTCGGGCGGTGTCGCAAAACCGGCCGATGGCCTCCTGCATGGGAGTGCGCACCGGCCGCGTCAATATGTTGACATTTGCCTTCGGTTCGGGACTGGCGGGACTGGCCGGCGCGTTCCTCTCGCAGATCGGCAATGTCGGCCCCAGCCTCGGCCAAACTTACATCGTGGACAGTTTTATGACGGTGGTCGTCGGCGGCGTCGGCAACATCATCGGCACGGTCTATTCCGCGCTGGGCATCGGCACGGCGGATCAAGTCTTGCAACAATTGACGGGTTCACCGGTGGCGGGCAAAATCGTCGTGTTGGTCTGCATCATCCTCTTTTTGCAATGGAAGCCCAGCGGGTTGTTCGCCATGCGCAGCCGCAGCTTGGACTGATTCATGTCGCGCAAATCAATCAACATCGAGCTGTGTGTGGTCTTCGCGGTGGCGGTTCTTATCATCGTCGTGTTGCCGTGCCTGAACGCTTTCACCCATGCGGAAAGCTGGCTGCATGTCAGCGATTTCACCATCAATCTTTATGGCAAATACCTTTGCTACGGGATGCTGGCCATCAGTGTGGACCTGTTGTGGGGCTATACCGGTTTGTTAAGCCTGGGCCAGGCGCTGTTTTTCTCGCTCGGCGGTTACATGATGGGGATGTATCTCATGCGAATGATCGGCACCCTCGGCCAGTATCATGAGCCAATCCCGGATTTTCTGGTGTTTCTCGGCTGGAGCAATTTGCCGTATGTTTGGAAGCCGTTCAACAGCTTCGCGTTTGCGATGACGATGGCGGTGCTGCTGCCGGGCGTATTGTCGGGTGTGTTTGGCTATCTCGCGTTTCGCTCGCGAATTCGCGGCGTCTATTTCGCGATTCTCACCCAGGCCCTGACTTACGCGGCATGCCTGCTGTTTTTCCGCAACAGCCTGCTCATGGGGGGCAACAACGGCTTCACTGATTTCAAATTCATCCTCGGCCACAATTTGAATGATTCGGCAACGCAGCGCGGGCTTTTCGTCTGCACCGGCGTCGCGTTGCTGCTGGTGTATCTGTTTTGCAAATGGCTCACGATGACCAAATTCGGAAAGATCCAGCGCGCCATCCGCGACAGCGAAAACCGCGTGCTTTTTTCCGGCTACTCTACCGCCAATTTCAAGCTCTTCGTTTTTATCCTCGCCGCCCTGATCGCGTCACTTGGCGGCGTGCTTTATGTGCCGCAAGTCGGCATCATCAATCCCAGCGAAATGGAGCCCGCTAGATCGCTCGAAGCCGTGGTGTGGGTCGCTGTCGGCGGACGCGGCACGCTCGTCGGTCCCATCATCGGCGCAGTCGCCGTCAACGCCCTGAAAAGCTGGGCGACCGAAGCGTATCCCGATTTGTGGTTGCTGTTCCTCGGCGCGATGTTCATTTTCGTGACCCTGTTCATGCCCAAAGGCCTCGTCGGACTGCTGCCGCAGCTCGGCGCGCTGAAACGGCGATTTTTTCCCCCGAAACCAGATGGGCCGGAAGCCGTCCAGACGGTGGTGAAAACAACTCCAGCCATCGAACAAAAACCATCGGTAAAGCCCGAATAACCAACCATGTCCCAGGAACGCAAATTCATTTTGATGTTGGAGGAAGTGAACAAGGCCTTTGAGGGATTCAAGGCCATTTCCAATCTCACCTTTTACATGGATGAAGGCGAATTGCGCGTCGTCATCGGCCCGAACGGCGCGGGCAAGAGCACCATGCTCGATCTCATCACCGGCCGCACCAAACCTGATAGCGGGAAAATTGAATTCGGCAGGGACACGGACCTCACGAAGTTAAGCGAACCCGCGATCAATCAACTGGGCATCGGACGAAAATTTCAAACGCCTTCGGTTTATATTGATCATACCGTTTTTGAAAACATCTGGCTCTCGCTGGAAGGCAGCCGCAGCGTCTGGACGACGTTGTTTTCGCGGGTGACCCCGGAGCGGCGCGACCGTATTCACGGCATTCTCAAGACCGTCGCGCTGGACGGCAAAGCGGATACAAAGGCCGGCGCTTTGAGCCACGGCCAAAAACAATGGCTGGAAATCGCAATGTTGCTCGCGCAAAACCCGAAACTGCTCCTGGTGGACGAACCCGCGGCTGGCATGACGGACGAGGAGACGCATAAAACCGGCGAACTGTTGTTGAGTCTCGAAGGCAAACACAGCATTGTCGTCATCGAACACGATATGACCTTCGTGCGACAGATTGCGCGCAAGGTGACCGTGCTGCATCAAGGCACGGTTCTCTGCGAAGGCAGCGTGGACGAAGTGCAGAATGACGAGCGCGTCAGGGAAGTCTATCTGGGGCGGAAAAAGAAAGAGAAGAATTGAGCCGCGAATGAACACAGAGGAACATGAATTAGAATGGAGCGATGGTTCCAACCTGCTTGCCGGTCCGGCTGTGGCGGTTGGTTTCGCAGCAGGGCGGGCTGCGCGGGTTTCGCTCATGCGAGTTGTCAAAATTCGATTCATGTTCCTCTCTATTCATCCGCGGTTGAGAATAAAATGCTGACAATCTCCAATATTTCAGTTTCCTACGACGGTTCGCGGATCTTGCGCGGCGTGAATCTCACCGTGCCCGAACATGGCGTGGTTTGCTTGATGGGACGCAATGGCGTCGGCAAATCCACCACACTCAAAACAATCGTGGGTTTGGTTAAAATTGAATCGGGTTCAGTCAGATTCGCCGATACCGAGCTCGGGGGCCTCAAGCCCGACCAGCGTGCCCGGCTTGGCATCGGTTTCGTGCCGCAAGGCCGCGACATTTTTCCACATTTGACTGTCTGGGAAAATTTAAAAATCAGCCTCGTCGTTCACGGCAGCAAAACCAATGGCCAGGTGGACCGCGTTCTGGAATTGTTTCCCATTCTCAAGGAAATGTTGCAGCGCAAAGGCGGCGTATTAAGCGGCGGTCAACAGCAGCAACTGGCCATCGCCCGCGCGCTTCTCGCCGATCCGAAAATTCTGCTTCTGGACGAACCGACGGAAGGCATCCAGCCGAACATCATTGACCTCATCGGCGACACGCTCTTGAAAATCAAAAAAGAGGGGAAGATCAGCATTTTGTTGGTCGAACAATACCTTGACTTCTGCCTTGGCGTCGGCGACAGCTTTTACATCATGGACCGGGGAGCAATTGTGGCGGAAGGACCAATCACGCATTTGAATGACGACATCGTGAAAAAGCATTTGACCGTTTAGCAATTGTGCAAATCACCCTCCATCATTGTTGAATATGAAAAATCCGATTCGAACTGCTTCATTGTTTCAGCGCGGCTTGCCGCTGCTGTTGATTTTTTTACTGCCGTCGCTCGCACAAGCCCATCCCGGTCCACCCGGACATACCCATGGATTCGCCAACGGCCTGATGCATCCGCTCACCGGTCTTGACCACATTTGCGCGATGGTCGCCGTCGGCCTTTGGGCGGCGCAACGCGGCGGGCGCGCCCTGTGGCTCGTGCCGGCGACGTTTGTCTCCGTCATGATCGTCGGCGGGATTTTGGGAATGGGCCATACGGGCATTCCTTATGTTGAACAGGGCATCGCCGCCTCGGTGCTTGTCCTCGGAATTTTAATCGCCGCCGCGGTTCGTCTGCCGTTGGCGGCAAGCTCGGCCATTGTCGGATTATTTGCGCTGTTCCACGGTTACGCGCACGGCGCGGAAATGCCGGCGACTGCTTCCGGCCTTGCGTACGGGGTTGGTTTTGTCGCGGCCACCACGTGTTTGCATCTTTGCGGCATTGGCATCGGCTTGTTCATAAAACGATTCGTTTCCGCAAATTGGATCCGCTGCGCGGGCGGCGCAATCGCCGCTTGCGGCGTCTATCTTTGCTTCGCATGGTGATGCCCATGGCCAAACTTGAGAAACCGTGCGCCGGATGCGGTTGCGCGCATCTTGCGGTCGAAATGGCTTTTGGACAAAGCACCGTCACTTCCGCGCGGTCGTCGGCGCCGATAAAACTTCTCGTCCCGAAATCGCGCGGCGTCAGCGCCTGGGCGTGTACCTGCGGCTTTGGCGGCGGCATGGTCAGCGGCGACCAAACCCGGCTTGATTTGAATATCGGCCCCGAAACGCGATGTTTCGTCGGTACGCAGGCGTCCACAAAAATTTATCGCAATCCTTCGTCGCTTCCCTGCTCGCACGTCACCCACGCAAATCTCGAATCCAACTCGCTGCTCGTTTTGGCGCCTGACGCCATTCAACCCTTCGCCGTCTCAACGTACTCGCAGAACCAGAAATTTTTTCTCGCACCTGGAGCAGGACTTGTATTGCTCGACTGGTTTAATTCCGGCCGCGCCGCGCGCGGAGAACGTTGGGAATTTTCCCGTCTCAAGAGCCGCAACGAGGTTTTTATTGACGGCGAACGAATGTTTCTCGACTCCATTTTCCTGGATTCGTCTGACGGTCCGTTGACTTCGCCGATGCGCGCCGGACGTTTTAATTGTTTCGCTTTGCTGTTGCTCGTTGGCGAACCGTTGCAGGCCGCCGCAAATCTATTGCTTGAAGAAATTTCGGCCAAATCGATCGAACGAAAATCTTCGCTCGTGGCCGGCGCCAGCCCGATTCGAGGCGGCACTGTTCTTCGCCTCGCCGGCGAACAGGTCGAAGCCGTCGGACGGGAAATTCACCGGTATCTGGCGTTCCTGCCCGCAATTTTGGGCGATGATCCCTGGGAGCGCAAATGGTAAACCATTGAAGCCATGCACTTGTCACCTCGCGAAATTGACAAACTGATTCTCCACAATGCCGGTTTTCTTGCGCAGAAAAGGCTCGCTCGCGGCCTGCGGCTAAATCATCCCGAAGCCGTCGCGCTCATAGCCGCAGTCATTCTCGAATTTATCCGGGAGGGCAAAAGTGTCGCCGAGGTGATGGACCTGGGGCGCAAGTTGCTGGGCCGCGGGCAAGTCATGCCCGGCGTGCCGGAAATGATTTACGACGTCCAAATCGAGGGCACCTTTCCCGACGGCTCCAAACTGGTGACGGTCCACCATCCCATCGCCGGCGAGAACGGCGATTTGAAACTCGCCATGCACGGCGCCTTTCTGCCCGTGCCGGACATTTCAGTTTTCAAGCCGCTTTCGGATGATATGGTTCCCGGCTCAACGGAAATTCGCGACGGTCAAATTGAACTCAACGCGGGTCGCGCGGCCATTGAGCTTCCCGTGACGAACCTCGGCGACCGGCCGATTCAGGTCGGCAGCCATTACCATTTCATCGAGACGAACGCCGCGCTGAAATTTGATCGCGGCGCGGCTTACGGCAAGCGGCTCGACATTCCGGCGGGAACAGCCGTGCGCTTTGAACCCGGAGAAACCAAGACTGTCCAGCTTGTCGAGATCGCCGGAAACCGAATTATTCAGGGCGGGAATAATCTGGCGCAAGGAAAAATATCCGCCACCGGAAAAAAAGCCGCCTTGAAGCGGATCAAACAACGAAATTTTGCGAACCTATAACTGTTATGCCTCATAAAATGAAACGCGCGCATTATGCCGATATGTTCGGTCCGACAACCGGCGATAAAGTCCGCCTCGGCGACACCACGCTGATACTTGCAGTTGAAAAAGATTTCACCACCTATGGCGACGAATGCAAATTCGGCGGAGGAAAAGTCATCCGCGAAGGCATGGGCCAGGCAACCGGCGTCGGCGACGCGGACGCG
>CAVWKA010000025.1:0-85515 GCA_963755515.1 uncultured Verrucomicrobiae bacterium
GTTCGAGCGGGTGGACCATGAGATATGGCGACGACTATGGCAATGGGCCAGACGCAGGCATCCCAACAAATCGGCAGCTTGGGTGAAGAAGCGGTACTTCCCGGCCCAAGGAAACCGAAAGTGGACGTTTGCGGCTGATACGGGTGAACGAACCCCGGAAGGCAAGTTGATCTGGAAACGGCTTGTGTATGCAAGCGATACTAAAATCAAACGCCATGTAAAAATCCGGCGGGACGCCAACCCGTTTGACCCACAATGGCAGCCCTACTTCGCAGAGCGTGCATTCCAAAAGAAGTTCGGCATCAGTCGTGAGCAGGCCGGGATTAAAACGTCGTGAAACCGGCTCCGCCTCGGCGGGGCTTTGCATTGGCTTGAGCCGGATGAAGGGAAACTTTCACGTCCGGTTCTGAGGGGAGCGGGCGGCGGCAACGTCGCTCGCTTACCCGACCCGTCAGATCACTGCAAATGCTTTGTGGAATAGTTGCGGCGCCGCAACAGTCAAACATTAGTGTCAGATAAATGAGACGACTAATAGTTTAATGTCACCAATACAGGACATTATTGCCGTGTCGGAGACAAGCTCGATGCCATTGCCTGCCCATGCGCTCCGCAAGTTGGGCCGTGACCTCGCGCTCGTGCGGCGCAAGCGTGGCATCTCCCCCAGCGACATGGCAGCCCGTCTTTTTGTCAGCCGCGACACGCTGTGGCGGCTTGAGCGCGGTGATCCAACCATAGCGCTTGGCACTTGCCTTCAGGAGGAACCACGTCCGGCCCCACTTGGAAGCGGCCTGGTGAGGTCAACAGACGAAAGCCGATCCGGAGGAAAAGGATCTGAAAACGCTTCAAAGGATTATCTTAAACCATCTCCCCGCAGCGGGCCCGAGTGGCGTGATTCATGGCCAGCGCATGAAGCATGACAGGCGTAGTCTGAAAGGGGAATTGAAATTCCGGCAGTCTTGGTCAGGCGATGTTATGGCCAGGTAACTTTTTACGATTGTGAATAAGTAGTTGTTGACATGATTTGTATTAGCTGCTAATAATCACCAGTTCAAACACAAACAAGGGAAGTGAAGCAATCAAGAGGAGGCTTCGCTTCCAGGCAAAGGATCGGTATGAGGCAGGTTTCCAGGATCAATGTGGCAGGTATGCAGTGCGGTCAATTCCCTTCTCGGTATTGTTTTGCCCAGATAAGTTCAAAAATTCGGCATCTTCTCCTTATGAAAGCTATTTTCAACTTCCTTATTTTTTCAATTTTTTCAAGACTCGGAATTTTGGATGATCTGCTAAAAAGGTCAAAGTCAAAAGCGGTGGAGCAAAAGGTTTGAGGTCAAGCGAAGAGCAGCTTTAAATTAATGAATATCAAAAATATTCATGACGTGATTTCCATGATTTTTAGCCATTGGCCTCGGATTCTTAATGAAGGTTTGATGAGAATCTATCAAATGGGAGAGATCGGAATATGGCAAGGAACGGCGTATATGATGAGCAGGAATGGGTTGCGATAGCCCGGCGCGCTCATTTTTCATGCAAGCAGTTGTGCATTACCCTGTCTGTCTCCCAACGCCAACTGGAAAGATACACGAAACAATTATTCGGATGTCCCCCGCGCAGTTGGCTGAGAGCGGAACGAATTAAATTGGCCGGCGTTATGCTTGTCGAGAAGTCGTCCGCCAAGGCGGCTTGTTTCGAACTGTATTTCAGGCAATACTCACATTTTTCGCGTGAATTTAAACGTCATTACGGGCTTTCCCCTTCCGATTTTCTAGCCGAAAAAAGGCAAAAGGGCGAAAGCCGTAACGAGCATGGACGCCAAGTCCAACTGGATTTTGGATTTATGTCGCGTTTAGATAACACAATGTCGCGTTTAGATAAGTGATGGGAATTGAATACCTCGGATTGTCGTTTATTCTGATGCCATGAATAGAAGGCACAAGTTTCGGATAAAAGTTCAATCAAAATCCGTAATTTTATGGTAACAACCACCGCTGTTCCACTTCGCGTCCCATTGATTCAAAGAATTGCCAGTGGTCTTGTTGGATTGACGCGGCCTTCCGTGAGGCCAGCCTTGCGAACGTCAAGTGGACCATCGCAAGAGCGTCCAAACCGGGCGGTTATCAGTGGCGTTCTTAGAGTCAAGATAATTGCCGTGTTTGTGGTCTTGTCGGTTTCGGTTTCCTTCTTTTATCTCTCGCGGCAATGGGCGACTGGAAATCCCCATGACAGTATTGGACCTTTCGCGTTCACGGGGATGGTGGATGGCGTAAACAGTGACCACTTTCAGCAACTCCAATTTCCTTGGAAACCGCGGATTGCCGGAATGTGGATGGCGGCGGAAATGCTCAAGAAATTCCAACCAACAACAGCCGAACAGTTTCGGGATGTGTTCGGAGCGTATAACACCGCTTGGTTCTTCGCCTCGTTGCTGCTGCTGGTCATCTTCTTGAAGGAACCCGTTTTCCCTATTTTAGCCACCTTTGCCGGCGTGGTCTATGGGATCAGCGTTTGCACCTACAATACGTTTTACGACAATGTGATGATCCTGCCGTGGGACATTCCCGCCGTGTTTTTCTTTACGTTGTCGTTCCTGTTATGGCAGCGAAAATGGTATTGGTCAATGTTGACGGTGATCGTCGTGGGAACATTGTTTAAAGAGTCGGTGGCGTTAACCGCGATTCTTCTGTTTTTTTCCAAACCCAGTGCGTCTGAACCGTGGCTGATGGCCTTAAAGCGGCAAATGAAATTCTTCGCCGTTGCATTTTTTGGTTGTCTGGCCGTGAGACTGACGATAACACATTTTGTGCTTGGACAGGCGACGACATTTACGGCAGCGCACGGTGCGTTTGGCTTGCTATGGGGCAGCACCAAGCAGTTTCTTGCCTGGGAATTTCATCCGCATTTGAATACGATTTTGTGGGCGGACGGGGGCTTGGCGGGCGCGGTGTTTCTCTTGCCAAGAAAGACATTGGAGGATTGGGGGATAATCACAATTCTGGCCCTATTTTACGCCTTTCTGACCATCACGCCGATCATGGCCGGGAGTTGTTATGAAGTCAGGCAATGGTCAGATATATTGCCGATGCTCGCCATTTATTTTCAGAGGAAGCTAGCCGTGCCGATGGCAGTTGAGCGTCAAACATCTGAAAACTTTCCGTCAAACGGAATGCCGAGGCTCAAGGGAAATCGAATAAACGGCAAGAAACAGAATCGGCGCATGAACGAACCGGTATTCGTATGAACGTTCTTACAAAACCCCGGCTGCAGTCGCGTGAACCTACCCTGCGTAACGCCGCCAGGCGCACGCGCGACGTGATTGGCAACAGGTCGGAATGCCGGGGCTCGCGGTGCATATCCCAAATCAAAAGATGCAATATGGAAGAATATCACTCCTCCTATTAACCCGCATATGGAGAATTTAATGGGCGGCGATGCGATAAAAGGAAAAATATGAATGCCAACCAATATCACATGGAAACAGACAAGCCCGTTTCGATGGGCCAATATCCCGCCTTGAAGCCCGGCAAGTTTCTGGTCGCCTGGGATTTTACCAGAACGACCCTTTTTGATCTGCAAATCGCATTTATTGGATGGATTTGGGCCGAATTGAAGGGTGAATCGTAAAGCATTATGAGCCGTACGAGCAAATTTTCGGGAATCGGGGTCGTTTGCTTCGAAACAATGGACGGGCAATGCGTGAAGACGTCCAGACCCGTCTTGCACAAACCCTCAGCGCGCGGGCCAGTCCAATCGCCGATTGTCGGGAAGTCGGTCTTAAGGGTATGCGTCCCAAAAAACAAAATGTAGTATGAAAAAATCATTTTTCCTCCTATTGGCTTGGTTTACACTCAATGTGACAAGGGCCCAAACAACAACATCTTCTGTCCCGCCGCCCACCGCGTGGTCGGCAACGATTATAGATGGAAATAGCACGAGTTGGCAACGCACGGAGTATAAACAGGACCCAAACGGCAACATCATTACCAACACAAGCAGCTACACCGAATTGGCATCGGGATTGAACCATCTCGTTGGAAATCAATTCGTTCCGTCGAGCGATGAAATTGAAGTATTACCGGACGGCACGGCAGAGGGGACCAATTGTCAACATCAGGTTTATTTTTCGGGTGACATTTACAACGGCGAAATACGGATGGTAACACCCGAAGGCGAAGTGCTTCAAAGCCAGCCGTTGGCTTTACGTTATGACGATGGAAGCAATACCGTCTTGCTTGCTGTCCTGACAAATTCAACAGGTGAATTGATTTCTCAAAACCAGGTACTGTACCCCAATGCCTTTTTTGGAGTCAACGCGGATTTGCTTTACACCTACACAAGAGAAGGTTTTTCTCAGGACATTATCATCCGGGCACAACCGCCTACGCCGGAAAGCTTTAACATGAATTCGCAAAATACGAAATTACAATTGTTGACGGAGTTTATCAGTCCCCCTCAGGCTGCCGTCACGGAACAACAACTTCCAGCGCAGGCCGGCATGGCATTGAACGACGACAGTCTGGATTTTGGGATAATGAAAATGGTATCCGGGAAAACATTTCTTTTAGGATCAGACGCGCACGATGCAGGCGTATTGGTGGGAAAGGACTTAGAAAACATATCAGGCCGACAAATCTTGATCGAAGAAGTGCCAGTAATGGCGTTGAAAGATGAATTGACGCAGTTGCCTGTGCTACAAAACAATAACTCAAGCAAAGCGAATTCTCTTTTGTACATGGTATCGGCCAAGCGGCTGTTGCCTTCCAGACATGTGGCGCAAAGTGAAGAAAAAGCCAAAATCATAACAAAGACCTTTCCACTGAAAAATGGGCTTGTGATGGACTATAACATAATTAACGGCAGTATAACCAACTACACATTTCAGGGCGATACGACATATTACATTAGCGGCGCTGTAAATCTCTATGGTACAAATACTTTCGAGGGCGGAACGGTGCTTAAATATACCAATGGCGCCTCAATAACCCTCGAAGATCTTCACACCATCGCAAATTGGTCCTCAAGTGCCTATCTACCAGTAATTTGCACTGCAAAGGACGACAACAACGTTGGCCAGGAAATCAGCGGTTCGACGGGGACTCCCTCAGGTTATTATGCGAATCCGGCGTTGGCCTTGAATGGTAATGCCCCGAATATCTCCTATTTTCGCATCGCTTACGCCCAACAGGGGATTTCCGCCGTAGGGACAACCAATTCGTTTGAAAATGGCCAAATTGTAAACTGCCAAAATGGAATCCACGCGGAGGTCGCCACGACGGTTAACCTGGAGAATTTGTTGTTTGACAATGTCCAGACAGGTTTGGACAATTTAACATACGATGATAATATTTTTGTTCAGAATTCGACGTTTGATTTGAACTCCAATTTGACGAGCACCACGGGCAGTTACCAGACGGTGCTTCCTTATTTTACCAATTGCATTTTCGTCAATATTCGCCAGTTGACCAATAATCCTAATGAGTATGGTTTGACCTATGGAGTTGCGGGCGGCAATAACGGCTTTTACGATGCGCCGGAATTTGGAGTTAGCGCCGTTTCCAATACTTTTTATCCGTTCCAAACCGTTGGCGGAGGCAGCTACTATTTGACCAATGGCTGCGCCTTTATCGACGCTGGAACGACCAACATTGACGGCAGTTTATTGGCTGATCTTGCCGCGAAGACCGTTTATCCGCCGATTGTCTATTCGAATGTGAGTATTTCCGTCCCCACCACCCTTTCGCCCCAGGCCCAACGCGACAACACGGGCGATCCGGCCTTGGGCTATCACTATGACGCCTTGGATTATGTGTTCGGCGGGTGCAGTCTATCCGCCAACCTGCAAGTCACAGCGGGTACCGCAATTGGTTTTTACGGGATTTCCGGACAAGCGGCCGGCATTTTGTTGAACAACGGAGCCGATGTCACTGCCACCGGCACAGCTACCGCGCCTTGTTGGATTACTTTTGCCAATTCAGTACAGGAAGGGTGTAACGAATGGGTTAACAGCCTACGCAATCCTGCATTCCAGTTTAACGGCAGCGGCTCCGGTGAGCCGCAAATAAACACGACATTTGCCAAGTTGTTTGACGGAGGCTGGCAAAACGCCCTTGTCACCGATGGCCATACCCGCGGCGCATGTAATTTCCAAAGCTCGGAATTTTGGATGGGTGGCTTTGCGACGTATGACGAGCAATTTCTGAATTTTTCCAACTGCTTTTTCTTTCGTCCGCAATTATATTTCTGGGATCAGAGTGACAATCCTAACCTCACTTTTGAGAACTGCACTATTTACGACGGCATCTTGTGTATTGCCCGGCAGACCTATTATTCCTCCTCCCTCGTCAATGTCGAGAACACGGCCTTTGACGGAACGGCGTTCCCGTGGAGTGACAATTTGAACGGGACTTCTGGTGATACAATAGAGGATTATAACGCCTACAACACAAGCAATCTTAGCTGGCAGAGCTACTCTTTTCCCTATGGTGCCTGCTATGGAACATTGCAGACCGTTGGTTCGCATACGATTTATGTGACCAATTACGACTGGGAAAGCAGTTGGTTTGGGAATTATTACCTGCCGACCAACAGTCCGTTGATTCAGGCCGGCGGCACCAATGCCAACTTTCTCGGCTTGTTTCACTTCACGACGCAGACCAACCAAGTCCCCGAGACCAACTCGATTGTGGACATTGGCTACCATTATGTGGCCACTGACCAAAACGGCAACCCCTTGGAAACTGACGGTGAGATGCCTGACTATTTGGCGGACGCCAATGGGAATGGCTTGGATGATCCATCGGAAACCCCCTGGAACGTGCCTTTGACGAATTTGGTTCTGTGGCTCCGGGCGGATAAGGGAGCGACAACTAATTCATCGGATCATGTGGGCACGTGGGCCGACCAAAGTGGACGAGGCAACAACGCGACGCAAACGACAGGCGGCAATCAACCGGTATGGGTTGCCGGGGCGTTGAATGGTTATCCGGTGGTGAGTTTCACCGCAGTCAGCAACCAGTATTTTGCTCTGCCAAACTTTATGAACACCAATACCGCTGGTGGCGAAGCTTTCGTTGTGGTTAAGGCAGCAAACCAAAATCCAAGTACGAGTCATGCGTTATGGAGCATTGGTTCGGGTGGAAACGGGGATTGCGGATATCCAACAGGTAACCCTGGTGGAGAAATTTGGGATGATTTTGGCTGTCAGCTCCAAGAGGTGGGGGTTCCAGCCCAACCGTTGACGCAGTATCACATCTATCAAGTGTTATCGACTCCGAACACCTGGTCGGCATGGATCAACGGCACACTGCAAGATCAGACGTCTGATAATTCATTCGGTTGGACCGGTGGTTCATCTTTGGGTGCCGGTTATGCGAATAGCTCATATTTCGACGGAGATATTGCTGAAGTGATGGTCTTTAATCAAGGGTTGACTGGCAGCGAGCGAACCGCGGTCAACGGCCTTCTGAACCTTAAATATGGGCTGGTACCAGCCGTGCCGGCAGCGCCGACAAATTTGGCGGCAATAGCAATCTCAACGGGCCAAATCAGCTTGACGTGGAATGAAACGGCTAACGGAGGAGCAACGCAGATCAGCATTGAACGGTCAGCAAGCATTGGTGGAGGGTTTGCGGTGGTAGCGCAGATTGCAAACTCGATGTCCTATGTGGATACAAATTTAGAGGCAGGCACCACCTATTACTATCGTATCCGGGCGATCAATTTCGCGACGTGGTCGCCCTATTCCAATGAAACCAATGCGACAACACTGACGATGGGGACGGATATGCCGTTTACAAATCTCGTCCTTTGGCTGAAAGCCGACAGCGGTTTAACACAAATAGGAACAAACACATCGGTATTGTTCTGGGCCGACCAAAGTGGACGAGGCAACAACGCGACGCAAACGACAGGCGGCAATCAACCGGTATGGGTTGCCGGGGCGTTGAATGGTTATCCGGTGGTGAGTTTCACCGCAGTCAGCAACCAGTATTTTGCTCTGCCAAACTTTATGAACACCAATACCGCTGGTGGCGAAGCTTTCGTTGTGGTTAAGGCAGCAAACCAAAATCCAAGTACGAGTCATGCGTTATGGAGCATTGGTTCGGGTGGAAACGGGGATTGCGGATATCCAACAGGTAACCCTGGTGGAGAAATTTGGGATGATTTTGGCTGTCAGCTCCAAGAGGTGGGGGTTCCAGCCCAACCGTTGACGCAGTATCACATCTATCAAGTGTTATCGACTCCGAACACCTGGTCGGCATGGATCAACGGCACACTGCAAGATCAGACGTCTGATAATTCATTCGGTTGGACCGGTGGTTCATCTTTGGGTGCCGGTTATGCGAATAGCTCATATTTCGACGGAGATATTGCTGAAGTGATGGTCTTTAATCAAGGGTTGGCACCCGCACAAAGGGACACTATTGGAACCTATTTGTTTTCAAAATACGGCCTCTTGCAATATGCAACGAATGCCATTCCGCCGAGCAATCCGACAAATTTGCTTGCGACTGGATTGGCCCCATTGCAGCTTGCGCTGCAATGGTCTGGCACATCCAAAAACGTTTATAGCTTTAACCTAGAGCGCGAATTGGTAACAAGTGGCACTTATCAGGAGCTGGCGACCTTGCCATCTTGGATCAGTAACTATGTGGATACAAGCGCATCCCCGACCAATACATATCTTTATCGCGTCAAAGCGCATAATATTTTCGGCGATTCTGCCTATTCGGCTGTTATTTCCCCTCCGACAATCAGCATTACGAATTGGCCCGCCCTAACAAATGAAAACACCACGAGCCTGATTACTGCTCAGGCGGCGGACGTTATTGATGCCGTGAGCAATGTGATGTTCTTTGCGCAGTTTGGAGTCAATAATCCCCTCTTCGGAACCGCAACAGCAGCCCCCTATGCCGTTAATTGGATTCCGACGATGACCGGGTCCTATTCGTTGACCGCGTTGGCAACCGATAACGAGGGCAATAGCCAGTATTCCACGCCGGTTCCTGTTACGGTTTATTTAAGCTCCAACACCAACGGGATTCCGGATTACCAACTGGTCGAACAGGGAAATGATCCAATAAATCCCTGGCTTCCGCCCCCGGTCAATACCAACGACCATACTGCGCCAATTATTACGTTGTTAATTCCGACCAATGCGGTCCTCGTTCCTTAAACTTGAACTTTGAACGTTATGATCACAACTGTCCTTTCACAACAAACGTCAACCGATAGTTATCGAAAAATTTGGAAGCCACTGCCTAGGTCATTGCAGGTGATGACATGGGTGTTGATCGGCAGCCAGTTGGTCTTGCCAGTGCTGCCGCAGTTGCAGGCTGAAGCGGCAGAGGCACCATTGTCTTTTCCATCCGCGACACCTCGGTTTGCGACTCCGCCACCGGCGCCTGTCGTGACTGTCAATCGCACAGTGCCCATTGTTCAACCGTTTTCAACGGGACTTCACTTTTCGGCGGTCCCGACCGATGAGGAGATTGCTCGTGCCCCGGTTTTTGGCATGCCCCTTATCACCGTCGGAAAGGTCACCGATCCCGGTGAAAACAACGACCTGGCCGCCGCCTTGCTGGCCTACCACAACCGGACAGATTCGGATGACGCGAGCGCCATTGAAAACTTTCTTCAGGCGCATCCCAATTCCCCCCGCTATCTTTCCCTGATGGTTGACCTTGCAACTCATTACCGCGAGACCTGCCAGTTTTCTAAAGCTTTGGACACATGGCAAAAAGTCTGGGCATCAGGTAAAGATGTAACTGATTTAAATGGGGAACAAATAGTAGATAAAGCCATCGGCGATTGGGCAAGCTTTTTGGTCACCTTGGGCCGGGCGGAAGATATCAGAGCATTATTGCGCCAATTGAATGGACGTCAATTGCACGGGGCTGCCGCTGTAAGGATTGCAGATGCGGAAGACGCTTTGTGGCAAATGGACCATCAGCCGAAAACAACGTTCAAATGCGGCCCTTTCTCTATCTCCCGCATCGAGGCCGCGCTTAATCCTTCCACGCCAATTCCAACCGCAATCTTCACCGAAAAGTCCGCCACCAATGGCACATCTTTGTTTCAAAACTGGCTGCTGTCACAAAGGGTTGGGTTAAAATACCAAATGGCCAAACGTTCCCCGGGGGCTGAAATCCCCCTCCCGGCGATGGTGCATTGGAAACTGGGGCATTTTTCGGCGCTGACAAAGTTCGAAGATGGACATTATAAGATTGAAGACCCGACGTTTAATCAAGGATTTGTCAGCGCACAAGTTTTGGATTCAGAATCAGATTATTATTTGATTCCCGTTGGTCCGCTCCCTCCCGGCTGGTCGCCGGTAACGGAAGCAGAAGGCAAAACCGTTTTTGGCCGGAGCACTCCCTCTTCAGGTGACAGAGGTGGCGGCGGTGGTGATTGTGTTACCGGCCCGCCGCCCGCAGGCGGATACGGTGAGGGAGGACCTAACACTCGACCATGTCTAGGAATGGCTCAATACACGTTTAACATGATGCGAATTGGGCTTGAGGTGGCCGACGAACCATTGAGTTATCGGCCTCCCGTGGGTCCCGAGGTTGAATTCAGGCTCACCTACAGCGAACGCACAATTTTCGCGTCGGCGCCGTTCGCCTACGCCAATCTCGGAAATCAATGGACATATCAATGGCTGCAATATATTTCCGATAACACAACTCAAACGAATGCCGATGTGAGTTTGATCGTCAACAATGGCAACTCCGAAACATTCACCGGCTTTACCAATGGGACCTACGCCGTTCAATACCAGGGGCAGGCGCAATTGACAAGAACCTCAGGAAGCAGTTACCAGTGTCTTTATCCGGACGAGACCATTGAAATTTACTCGCAGCCCGACGCTACGAATGGCCCGCGAGATGTTTTTATGACCAAGAAAATTGACCCCCAGGGGAATGCCCTCACTTTTACTTATGATTCCACCAACCGGTTGGTTTCAGTGAAAGACGCCATTGGTCAGGTGACGACGCTTTCCTACGGACTGACCAATGATGTTTACAAAATTACCAAAGTAACCGACCATTCGGCCGTTACGCCGCTTTCCAATACAACAGTACCGGCCAATTAACCAATATTACCGATGAAATCGGAATTACTTCCGCTTTTACTTACGGCAATCCCGGCGGCGAGACGGACTTTATTAACTCCCTTACAACTCCTTATGGCATAACAACCTTTACCAACAATTTTACACAGCACAAACGATTTTAACGGGCGTTGGCTTTGGCAACAGACCCCCTGGGAGGACAAGAGCTGGCTGAATTCCTGCAATACGCGCCCGGCATAAACGGGCTGGAATCCCTCCAATTTGATTCCGACAGGTTTGAATACAAACCAACTGGATAATCCCTATAACAGTGAAGGATGGCAGAATATACGAATGAGCTTTTTCTGGAACAAACACACAATGCAGGAAATGCAAGGCACAACTAATTACACCCAGGCAAGACAATATGTCTGGTTGCGGACCGTCGCAAATTTTGAGACTTTAAGTAGAACGCTGGAATCGATCAAGCAGCCCATGGAGAACGCCCGGCTTTGGTATGGCTATCCTGGTCAGACCGAATCCGATGAGGAAGGCACAATAAATCGGCCGTATATTATCGCCCGGGTCCTCGATGACGGCGCGACTCAAGCGCAGCAATATCAATATAATGCCATCGGCAAGCCCACGGTCGCAATTGACCCGGCGGGACGGACAACCTTTTTCACCTACGCTACAAATAACATTGATTTGTTGACAGTGTCACAACTGGCGGCAGGCGTGACAAACTTGCTGGCGCAATACACCTATAATTCCAGCCATTTGCCGCTGACCGCAGTGGATGCTGCCGGACAGACCAATTTCTTTGGTTACAACACCAATGGCCAGCTTGCGGCCCTGACCAATGCATTGAAGCAGATTGTTCTGCTGCATTACAGCACGAACGCATATCTCACCAACATTGTGGCGGGAACGACCAGCAGTTATTTAAGCACCAATTCCTTTACTTACGACGGCCTCGGGCGGGTTCGGACCGTAACGGACCCACTGGGTTATACTATCACGACGAGTTATGACAATCTGGACCGGCCCACAAACATCACGTATATGGACGGCACTTACCAGCAGATTGTTTATAACTATCTGGACACCGCCCTGATGCGCGACCGGGACGGCCATTGGACGGAGCAGGTATATGATCCCTTGAGGCATCTGACGGACATTTACGATTATATCGGGCGGCACACGCAGTTGACCTGGTGTACCTGCGGCGCGTTGGACAGCATCGAAGACCCAAATGGTAACGTGACACAGTGGCAGCGTGATATACAGAACCGCTTGACAGCCAAAATTTACCCCGACCTCACGCAAATCAGCTACAATTACGAGACCAACAGCAGCCGGTTGCTCTCCGCGACGGACGCCAAGAATCAGACGACCCAATATGGGTATTATGTTGATAACAATCTGGAGCAGGTCAGGTACAGCAATGCCGTGGTCGCCACGCCCAGTGTTTCGTTCACTTATGACACAAATTATAATCGGATCACCAGCATGGTGGATGGAGCCGGAACGAATACTTACAGTTATTATCCGGTTGCCACCGGTCAGCTTGGCGCGGGACTGCTCTCCTCGGTGTCCAATTCCTTTGCGGGCAGCTTCGTGGCATACAATTACGACGCGTTGGGGCGGGTTACGAATCGGGCGATTAACGGCGTGGCGGAGCAATTGACGTATGACGCACTGGGACGGGTGACGATGATCACAAATGCCCTGGGCAGTTTCACCAACACGTATTTGGGGGGAACAGCGCTGATCACAACGAATTTCGCGCCATTTGGCAAAAGGACAATTTTCAGTTATTTTAGCATCACGAATGACGAACGGTTGCAGACCATTTTGAATCAAGAAACCAATAACGCGACGCTCTCGCAATTTAGTTATGTTTATGATCCCGTGGGACAAATCACCAACTGGACGTCGCAAATCGGCGCCACGTCAACGAATGTTCAGGTGATCACGTATGACCCGGTGAACCAATTGTTGAGCGACACGGTCCGCAGCAATACAGTTGCGGGCGCGATTTTGAACCAGTATGCTTATGGATATGACGAAGCCGGGAACCGGACGACGGAGCAAATCAACTCCGGAGTCGGCGGGCCGGTGGGCATCAGCCAGAGCAGTTACAACAATGACAACCAGATGACGAGCCGAACGGTGTCAACAGGACAAATGCAATTCGCCGGCAATTTAAGCAAGCAGGCGACCGTGACCGTTGCCGGCGTTGCGGCAACAGTGAGCCACCAAGCGACCAATTTCACCGCCTATACCGGGGTCAGTTCCGGCACAAATACGGTGCCGATTACCGCCAGGGACTACGACGGCAACTCGGCAACGAATACGTATCAAGTCGTCGTTACAAACAACGGCGTGGCGGAGACGATTTCGTATGACGCAAACGGCAACACGACAAACGTCGTCACGGCGACGAGCACGAATTCTTATCAGTGGGATGCGGCGAACCGGCTGGTGAGCATCACCGGGCCGACCAATCAGAGTTTGTTCACGTACGATGGATTGGGAAGACGCGTACAGATTATTGAAGAAACTAATGGCATTGCTTATGTAACCAACAAATATGTATGGGATAAAACTACGCTCTGCGAGCAAAGGAACAATACTGGTTTAACGGTGACGAAACGATTTTTCAACGAGGGCGAGCAAATTTCAGGAACCAATTATTATTTTACGCGGGATCATCTGGGTTCAATTCGGGAAATGGTCAACAGCGCGGGAACTATTGAAGCGAGATACAGTTATGACCCGTATGGGCGACAAACTTTGATCTCTGGTACAATGCTTTCGGATTTTGGCTATGCGGGGATGTATTTCCATCAACCAAGCGGGTTTGATTTGACCCTTTACAGGGCGTATAACGCCGATCTCGGCAGATGGTTAAGCCGCGACCTCGTTGCCGAAGCAGGAGGACTTAATCTCTATGATTATGTTCTTAATAATCCAATTAATTGGCTTGATCCGTATGGAACATGTCCAGTCATTCTGGCCTCTCAAGTTACTGGTGGTGCAGGTGGTGGCGGCGGCGGATGGCATTGGTATAGTCCCCCTTCATGGTTTGGGTGGACTTGGGGAGATATAGGTGACGTAGCAAAGGAATCTCTCTCAAAGGTAAATGACTGGTTTGACATGGCTGCAACTATTCTGGAAGGAGAATTGGATTTGGCAAAGGGTCTCAAAGTGTGTCATGATGTTCAACCGGTGCAACAGTGGGAGGAAAACCCAAATTCTACAACTCCAGGTTTCACCAACCAAGTTCCAGACCATCCGGATTGAAATCGTTGTTATGAAAGTCATAAAAAGAGTGCCATTATGGGCATGCATTCTCGGTTTGCTGTTGGTGGCAAATTTCGGTTGGTTTAGTTGGTCTTATATGCGTCTAAGACATCTCCATTTCTTCTCCGAACAATTCAAAATAACAGTTTTTCCAGCAAAAGATGGATCAGGCGTTGGGATCATGGATATAAAAACGGGCGATCCCCTTTGGATAGAGTGGCGTATCGCAGATCAAGGAACTCAAGGAAATTACAGCGTTAGTGACGAATATTATTTCCACGGGAAGAATATTATCCACATTTTTCCAAGAGGGGATGGGCATCTTGGATATGAGATTATTTTTCATGAAACCAATGGGGATGCCCAAACATGGTTTGATCATGGTCATGGTTTCTTCACAGACCGCCTTTTCTATATAAACAATGACTTTTCCAGAATGGAAGTGTGGTGCGACCAAGCTTGGCAGAGGGTGGTAATTCGAGACGGTGTAAAGGGCCTCGTGGCCAATGGCGAGTGGCGCCCTCTTTATTTTACCAATGGCATGTGGACATTAAACCCAGCGACGACTTCGATCACAAATTATTTTAAGTAAAGCACTCTTTTAGTTCAACTCAGGGGGTATTTTCATCAGCCGGATCGTCATATTGGGAGTCATATTTGTTACGCACTTTTTTGACATCGTAAAAACGGCCAAATTGGGGTCGTAGGTTTTTTGGAACTTTTTCCACACTGACATCGTAATTTGTGGCCGAATAGCCACGCTCTGATCGTAAGGTTGTGATCCGGCTGGTTCATTTTCGGATTTTCAGGCGTTCCGGGATTTTTTCACCACACTGACATCGCAAGCGGCGGCTTCCGGCTGGATTCCCACACTGGCATCGTAAGGGCCGATTTTTGCCGTTGCAGCGGCTTTTGGCCGGACTGACATCGTAAGGTGACGACGCCAGCGGTGTTATCAAGTGCCGGTGATGTGGCGCATGGCATCATGGAAAGACAGGCCGAGGACCTGGACGTGGAAGTCAATGGCGTTGCCGGCCAGATTGCGTTGGGGCCAGCGCCAGTAACTGTCCTTGACGATGAGACCAGGATAGGCGGGCAAGCTAAAATTGCCCGCCTCCCGCTCCACGAGTTGGAGACCGCGCTTTTCGAGCAACGGAACCAGCGGGGCGAGCCGGGCGGCGCGGATTTGCTCACGCGACCACCGAGTGCGATTCGGGGAGGGGGTTGTCATAATCTTTTCGCCAGTGGGGTTGGATGAGGACGTGGTTGACCTGCTTGAGATCCACGAAGCGGGTCTGGTCGCGGACGGCCTCGATGAGTGAACCCAGGCAGAGGTTGCGGGTGCGGCGCAGGAGACCTTCGCCGGAGCGGACGATGAGCGCCAGCGCTTCCGGGGTGAAAGTGTTATGACCCAGGCCGGCGCGATCCAGTTGATCCAGGATAAATTGTTCAACGGTTTCGGGAGCCAGGCGTGAGAGCAGCGCCGAGTAAGTGACACGGGAGCGGATTTCCTCATTGATGGACAGCGAGAGTGATTGCAACAGCGGCGGCTGGCCGATGAGCGCCAGACAGTGCGAGCGCGGGAAGTCTTCGCAGAGCAGGCGGAGTTTGCGCAGAGAGTCCGGTGGCATGAGGTGGGCGTCGTCAATGATGGGCACGAGCATTTTGCCGGCGCGATGGACGCTGAAGGCCTGTTGCACCAGGAGGCGTTCGCAGTGATGGTCGCGACCTTCAAACTCGATCTGAAAGGCTTCACACAAAATACGGAGGGTATTGTGGTAAGTGTGCAGCGTGCGGTTGACGACCGGCGTGATCATGCGTTTGGGGTCGTGCTGGAGCAGCGCCTGTTTCAAAACGCTTTTGCCGGTGCCCGGTTCACCCAGCACCAGACACAAGCCGCCTTGCTGGGCGTGGACGCGGAGGATGTCGAAGATTTCCTGCTGGTGGGCCAGCAGCGTGACGGCTTCAGGGTCGAAAGGATTGCGTTGGAGGCCAAAGTGGGAGCGGATCATAGGATTTACGATTTGGGATTTACGATTGACGATTGAAGCGGGTTGGCGGGAACTTTGCTGTCTGGTGGTGCGGACGGCGATGGATTGGCGGCGGATGGTTTTCTGTCGTTGGCCACGGGGTCGAGCAGGCGGGCTTCGCCCATGCGTTCGCCCTTGTAAAAACCACCACGCGGCTTGAAGGGGTCAGTTAATGATATTGTATTATTTTATTGACGGATTGGGGAGGGGCGGGATAGGATATGGGCGTGGCTCGGAAACTGCGCATTCAATATCCCGGGGCGATTTATCATGTGATGAATCGCGGTGACCGGCGCGAGGCCATCTTTGCCGACGAGGCGGATCGGCGGAGGTTTTTGGAGACCCTCGCGGAGGCGTGCCAGAAGACCGGCTGGCAGGTGCATGCCTATTGCCTGATGAGCAACCACTTTCACTTGGTGGTGGAAACCCCCCAGCCCAATTTGGTGCTCGGAATGAAGTGGTTGCTGGGCACTTATACCAGCCGGTACAACCGGCGGCACAAGGAATTCGGACACTTGTTCAGCGGTCGGTACAAGGCCCTGGTGGTGGACGGGAGCGGGGACGGTTATCTCAAGACGGCCTGTGACTACGTGCATTTGAACCCGGTGCGGGCCAAATTGATGAAGGCGGATCAAGCTTTGGAGGCATTTGCCTGGAGCAGCTATCGGTGGTATCTGAGTGGGCCCTCGCGCCGACCGTCCTGGCTGCGGGTGGACCGGCTGCTGGGGGAGTGGGGCGTTCCCAAGGACAGCATTGCGGGGAGGCGTGAGTTTGCGGAGCGGATGGAGTGGCGGCGGGGGGAGAACGGCAGGGGAGGAATTCAAGCCGATGAAGCGGGGCTGGTGCCTGGGGCGGGAGGAGTTTCGGCGGGAGTTGCTGGAGCAGGTGAGCACGCCGGACGGTCCGAGCCATTTCGGCGAGGCGATGCAGGAGGCGGCGCAGGCCCGGGCGGAGCGGATGGTGAAGGAGGGACTCCAGCGTTTAAGGTGGAGCGAGGCCGATTTGAGGGGGCGGCGCAAGGGCGAACCGGGGAAGGTGAAGTTGGCGCGCGCCTTGCGGGCAAACACGACGATGCCGCTGGCATGGATTGCGGAGCGGCTGAACATGGGTGGTCGCGGATATCTAGCCTGGCTACTGGGACAGGGCGCAAAGACCAAACGCCCGCAATCAAATGATCAAGCCATGTTGAAAATATGACAATATCATTAACTGACCCCTTTACCGCGGCAACCTGACAGTTGGCGATTTTACCCAAGGCCCCGCAATACTGCCGCGCCACCCCCACAGAAGCGTCGCCCGCCTTGGGGAAGGCGGTCTCATCAATCATCCAGACTTCGGGTTCCGCCAGCAAATCAACCACCTTTTCCGCCAGTCGTTTTTGAATCTGTTCCACCGCCCACGGACTTTGACCGACAAATTGGCGCAGCGATTGAACATCCGCTCCGCCCATTCGCTCCGCCATCGGCTCGATGGATTTGCGGCCACCCTCCAACAACAGCCCCTGCAAATAAATCTTCGCCCAGTGGTGGCGTTCACTGCGGCCGAGCGAGGCGGTCACATCAACAAGGAAATGGTCCAGTCTTGCATCCAGAGCGGCAGCTTCTTTGGAAGTCATGCTCCCAGACTAACGGACTCGAAACGGGGTGTCAATATACTTAACCTGGTATTACTAAGAGCGTGTCTGAAAAATAGGTCGGCGATGGGATTGCGAGCGCGGCGGGCGTGGCGAGGCGTGACGAGGGAGCATATCCGAGAGAAATTTGTGACCGGGGAGCAACGACGCCAGCCGGCCCGCCCCGCCACTAGACCACCCGGAATTTTTCAGACACGCTCTAAGCCGGCCTACCCGAACCTGCGTTTTCGTCTTTTTGCTTCGGACCCCTCGCGGGCCAAACCCGCCGAGAGGATCCGTTCAGTCAGTTCTTGAGATTGACCTATTGACGATGTCTGGTATCCGTCCGGCCAAGCGCCTATTGACAAAACGGGGGTAGGTGTCGTAGGTGCCGGAGGTGGTATGCTACGACATCTACGATAGGCCGGGCGTTACGGTTCGGGGAAGACTCGTCCCAAATAAAAAACCCCTCCCCATTTGCATGGGGAGGGGAACCATGAGCCAACCGTCTAACTAATCATGGGGTGGTGGTGGTCACCACACGGAAGTATTGCTGCGCGTTATTGCGCGTGGGCGTCAGGAACGAAATGTCTTGTCCCGTGCCGGCCATCGGCGAGCCGACGTTTTGCCATCCGCCGCTGAGCGATCCAATGGATTGAATTTGGTACGTCTGGCCGACCTGCGTGTCGAACACAACCTCGGCGGCCGTGTAAATCTGGACGGTATTGGTGCCGCCAAGCGCGGTGACATCGCCATAGACCACGCCGTTGGTCAAGGTGATGCCCGACGTTGTGGGATTGAGTCCCAAGGCATACATCATCCAGTTGGGAATGCCATTGCTATTGTTAATGGCGTTGGGCGCGGCGGCCGGGTTGGTGATGGAACCAAAATATTGGATCACCCAGGCATCCGGTAATCCTCCGGCCACGGAGACGCCGGTCAAATTGGCGATGGAAGCCTGGAGCAAACCGACCGCATAGGAAGTGTTGTGAACGCCCAGGCTGCCGTCGTTGTTGACGAACATCCAGTTGTAGGCCGCCTCCAATTCCGGCTGCGTCCATGTCGAGGTAATGTTCAGATTCGTTTGAATCACGCCGCCGGGCGGTAGGAGCATGGACAACTCGTTCAAAAGGCTTTGAACCTGCGTTTGCACGCCCTGGGTGACGCCGCTGCCGTCAAAGTCTTCAACAGGGAAGTTAAACGAAGTCAGCGTTGGACCGTGGCATTCCTGGCAAGCGGCGATCAAATCCTCGGGCGCGTTCGTCCCGCTGCCACTCCATTTAACGTTGAAGGTATGGCTGCCGGGCATAGAGGAACGCCGGATCGGTGGAGGGGATGATCTGCATGTGGCAGGCCACACAAGTATTGGAGACGGACGCATGGTCTGAACTGGGGATCGTCAGGCCGTAAGTAAAGCCGTTGACGCCTTCCAGCATGTCCGCTTGCGGCCCTTCATGGGGACCGAAATGAGAGCTGCCTTTGGTCGTGGCGGCGTAAGTCGCGGCCTTCTCGCGCGATTGATGG
Source organism: uncultured Verrucomicrobiae bacterium (assembly GCA_963755515.1). Classification (GTDB taxonomy): domain Bacteria; phylum Verrucomicrobiota; class Verrucomicrobiia; order Limisphaerales; family UBA11358; genus UBA11358. Next base: position 19,523 of record CAVWKA010000025.1, read on the forward strand.
CATTCCATGCAGAGCAGTCCTTCGCCGGCGTTGGTGATCACGGTGCCGTCCATCAGCGTCACGTTGGCCATTGTCCGGATCATGTGCGGATTGTTCGTGGGAATGGTGTCACCGTGCGGCTCATGGCAGGTCTGGCAATCAATTGGCGCATAGCTGGTATTGACATTATTCGTCACGCCTTCAATCCGGGCAATGAAGCCATACGCCGTATGGCAACCCACACAAGTGGCGTTGCCCGCGGGGTCTGTGGTGGTCACCGCATGCACGGAATTGAGCCATTCGGTGCCGTATGGATGATGGGTGGCGTCGTCGTGGCATTGATTGCAATCGCCTGAGGCGTTCTCAACAACCGAGACGCTGGGCCAGGTGGAACTATTGGTGGCATTGCTCACGCCTACCGTGCCCAGCAGGATGATGTGCTGGCTGCCGGGACCGTGGCAGCTTTCGCATTGAACGTTGGCCATGCCGGCAAGAGAGGGATAATGAGCCTGCATGCTGACGAAGTTGCCATTGGTTAATGTCCCCGGAATCGTCCAGTTAGTCAGCGATTGCAGATAGTTAAACCCAAAATCAATCGCATTGGTGTTCACATCATAACCGGTGGTGTGGCATTGGAGACAGGATTGGCGCATGACGGACCCCGTGAAATTGCCGTCACCGTCAATTTGGTTTGAGAAAACCTGCGCGTGGAGGGTTTGAACCCAGGTGGTGTACTTGTCCGCGGCGATCACCCCGCCTTCGTGGCAAAGTGAGCAGGTCTCGGCTCCCACGTAAGTGCCGGCGGTAATGGTTTGAGTCACCGTGGTGCTGCCGCTGACGGTGTACAGGGTGGCGGTTACCGTGTATTGTCCTGCGACTTCCGGGCGAAAGAGAGCGCGCCCCGCGACCTGGGCGACCAGGCGCATGGACGGTTCGTAAATCGGCACGTTCAGTCCCAGCGGGCTGTTGGTCAGGATGGCGGAGGAACCCGGTTGCCCACCCGTCCAGGACCAACTGACGTTGGTGACGTCGGCGAGAGGGATGGTATTGGTCACGTCAGCCTCCAGATATACCGCCGTGCCCACACCCACCGTGGACAAGCCCCCGGAATATTCCGAGGTCGAAGGAAGGCCGTAAGTCGAAATGTCCACTGCGGTCAGCGGGCGCAGAACGATCTGGGCCGCCAGGGGCGTCGGGGCTTGCGCGGTTTGCGCTGACGCGGTGGTCAGGAAAGCTCCGGCGCTAATCGCGGCGGTGGCCAGAAGGCGGAGCAACTTTATCGGGATGGTGGATTTCATAAGGTTGATTTTAGAGGTTTCGGATCAGGCGGGTTGGAGTTGAAAATCGAGATTGCCGAACGACCATCCGGCTTTTCCGGGAACTGCGGTTGGTTGAATTTTTTCCGGGGCCGGTTTGATACGGGCCATCACCGCGTCGGTGCGCGCGGAAATAATCTCCCAGCACTGGGACAATTCCTGTTCGCGACAGCGCGTGTTCTCGCGGACAATCGCTTCCAAATCGTCAATATCGTAGAGAAACACGTTGGACAATTGCTGCACTGCCGGGTCAATGTCTCGGGGCACGGCGATGTCCACCAGGAACAATGGGCGGTTATGACGCGCCGGAAGAATCGAAGCAATGGCGTCACGACGCAACACGAGGTCGGGCGACCCGGTTGAACTCACCACAATGTCCGCTTCGACGAGCCCCTGATCGCATTCGTCAAAGCGGACAGCACGACCCCCAAAATCCGTCGCCAGATGCTGCGCGCGTTCGTAGGACCGATTGGATACCAGCACCGTTTTCGCGCCGCGCTTGGCGAGGTGACGCACGCACGCCTCGCCCATTTTGCCGGCGCCGATGATCATCACCACTTTGTCGGTGAGATCGCGGTCAAAAATTTTCTCGGCCAGTTCCACCGCCACGCTGCCCACGGATGTGGCGCCGCGACCGATGGCCGTGTGCGTCCGGACTTCCTTGGCGACCTGGAGGGCGGACTGAAAGACCCGGTTGAGGACCTTGCCGGTGAGCCTGGCGTCCTGGGCCGTGAGATAGGCGTGCTTCACCTGGCCGGTAATCTCCGTTTCCCCCAGCACCATGGAATCAAGCCCGCTGGCGACCGAGAACAGATGGTTCACAGCCTCCGCGTTTTCCTTGATGTAAAGATACGGCGAAAAATCGAAATCGTTTCCTGCCAATTGGCGGAAAAGCGCCCGCACGTCGGGATTCACTTCGGATGTCACGCCATAAATCTCGACTCGGTTGCACGTGGAGAGAAGCACCACTTCGGAAAGGTTGCCGCGCAATTTGAGGCGGCAACCACAGCAAGACAGATGGGGTCGGCGCACGGCGAGCTGCTCCCGCACTTCCACCGGCGCGGCCTTGTAACTCAGCCCGGCGACAAAAAGTTTCGCGCCGTTGTTGCCGTTGAATGCCTGTTGCCTGAATTTCATTTCCAGCATTACTGTAACTGTAGGCCGAAAATGCTCTCTCCCCTCGTTGCCAATCGCTTGACATTTTTTGCCCTGCCTGTCACAGAAAAAGGGCAACCATGGTTGCGGTGCCGGGGGTAATGCCGTGCCCTTGGATTTTGTTCTCCTTCTTCCCGGCTGGGCGCCTGGGAGACATCTGAGGTGGTCCGGCAAATCAGATTTCGCCACCCGCAAATTTTTCCGCCAGTTCCGGGAATCGGCAATTGCCGCAAATCGCGTCCGAATGCTCGCAGAAATCCCGGACGATTTGCATCAACCCCTGCTGCGCCGTGACCGTTTTGAGAATCTTCGCGTTAGAAGTCCCCAGCAGACGCTCCCGCGCCAGTTTCAATATCGAATTGTCCTCCGCCGCCGGCCATGAAAAATATCGGCGCTCGACTTCGCGCTCGAGCGTTTCATTGCCGCCTTCCCGGGCGCGGACCCATAGCCATGGGAAAATGACGTTGACGGCCAGGTCCGTCACCCGCGCCGCGCCCAGCAGCGGTTGCGGCCGGGGCAGCCGCGCCGATTTGAACGTCCAGTGCCACGACCAAAAGTCGTCCCGCTCCACTTGAAGTATTTCATGAAGCGACGGCAAAAGCTTTTTATCGGGAACCTCGGCGAGAATCCATTTCTCAATCTTTCCCATTGAATTTCCCGCTGCCAGCCAATGCGACGCCAATGCCAGCCGCCGCTGGGGATGATTGGACGGGCGCAGGCCGTGAAATTTCCAGGCCGCGCGCGGCAAAATGGAATCGGAAAACCCGTCGCGCTCGCGCCACCAGAAATCCCAGGCCCGGCGCAAATAGGCATTTGAACTTTTCTCCGCCCCGGTCAACGGGTCCGGCAATAATCCGCCGATGCCGAGCAACCGGCATTGAATTTCAAACGCGGTATCGGCGCCCCGGGAAAACCGGGCTTTCGTCTCCGCCAGATTTTGCATGGGCCAGACATTGTGCTTGTAGCCGAGCGCGCGGAATAAATTTTCCCATAGCGTTTGCTCCCATCCCGCGCTCCTGGCCCGGGCGCGAAATTGCGCGGCCTTGTTCTCGAACCGCACCCGCGCCGCCTGGCCCAGAAGTTCCGTCCGTCCGGATTCCTCAAGGCCGCGCAGCGGCGCGGAGCACTTGCCGCGCAGCTTCTCCGGCAGCGAGCGGAGCGACTCCTTTTCGAGCGACAGGCTCAATTCGGTCAGCGGCGCATCAAGCGCATTTTGCAGCCGCAAAATCGGCGGATGACCCGCCCCCGCCTTTTGGCCGTCCGCCTCCCAGACCGCATGGAGTAAAACGTTTTTGAAATCAGGATTGCGATCATGCCCGTGGGAACGCCACCCCGTGGCGCGCAAATCAATTTCCACGTCGCCCGATCGGGGCGAATCCTCGCCAATTTGAAGAACGGCGCCGCGGAAGTCCGGCCCCCCCTCGAGACTCGCAAACCCCGGATGGAAGATGCGAACGCAGCGGCCATCGGCGGCCTTTAGTTCGCCGCGCTGTAATCGCTGGTGTTGCCAGATGGCCTGGAGGAGCCGTTCCGTCGGGAAATTATCGTCGCGCAAAAAATTTTCCGCGCAGCTCCGCGCGCGCCAGCGGGCGTATAGGTTTTCCGATTCTGAAGCCACAGGAACTCCTATTGGATGTTTGGAGGGCCAAAGTCAAGCTTTGGTGAAATAATTAAAAATTGAACGAAACCGCGGGCAAAGCTGCCTGTTCAATAAATGAGCGGTTGCTCATGCTGGTTTTATTCAGCTACACTTTCAAGGTTCTGGATGATTGAAGTTTCACATCTGACGAAACGCTATGCCGGACGCACCGCCGTGAGCGATATTTCGTTCTCGGTGGCGCGCGGCGAGATCGTCGGCCTGCTCGGCCCCAACGGGGCGGGCAAAAGCACCACCATGCGGATTTTGTCATGCTTCATGCCCGCCTCCTCCGGCGCCGCGCGCGTCGCAGGTTACGATGTCTTTCATCAATCCGAAGAGGTGCGCCGCTGCATTGGCTACATGCCGGAGAACAATCCCCTCTACACCGAAATGCGCGTGCGCGAGTATTTGAAATTTCGCGCCCGCCTCAAGGGCCTCGGCTGGCGCAAGTCCCGCGAGCGGGTCGGCACTGTCATGGACCAATGCGGCCTCGCCGACGTCGGCCGCCGCATCATCGGCCAGCTCTCCAAGGGCTACCGCCAGCGCGTCGGCCTGGCGGACGCCCTCGTCCATGAGCCGGAGCTGGTTATCTTGGACGAGCCAACCATCGGCCTCGACCCCCATCAAATCCGCGCCGTGCGGCAATTGATTAAAAGCCTCGCCGGAAAACACACCGTTTTGATTTCAACCCATATCCTGCCCGAGGCGGAGATGATGTGCAGCCGGATGCTCATCATGTATGACGGAAAAATCCTGGCTGCCGATACGCCCGAGAATCTGCAGCGGTTGATGGCCGGCAACAGCCAGGTGATTGCGGAAATCGCCGCGCCGGCGGAGGTGCTCCGCGACTGCTGGATGCAAATGGCGGAAATCGAGCACTTCGACGTTTCGGCAAGCGAAGGCGAATTTCAACGTTGCGCCCTCACTCCCCGCAACGGATTGGATTTGCGCCCGATTATCTTTGCCCTCGCGCGCGAGCGCGGCTGGATCATCCGTGAATTGACCCGCAGCCGCCATTCGCTCGAGGACATTTACGTCCAAATTACCAGACCGGATGAGGAAGAGGAGGGCGATTGAAAATCTACTGCACGCTCCTGCGCCGGGAATTGTCGGCGTTTTTCTTTTCATTGACCGGATACGTGGTCATTGCCGCCGTGACGTTCCTGACGGGGCTGATCTTCAAGGTGCTCGTCGAGCGCCTCGGCAGCACCCCTTTCCCCATGCCCGTGACGCAGCTCTTCTTCAATACGCTCTGGTTCTGGACCATCCTGCCCCTGGTGACGCCCGTGATTACGATGCGGATGTTTGCGCTGGAAAAATTCTCCGGAACGTTCGAGACGCTCATGACCACGCCGGTGAGCGATATGCAGGTGGTGGCCGCCAAATTTTCCGCCGCCCTGATTTTTTACATGGTCATGTGGCTGCCGCTGCTGGCGGGCCTCTTCATCGTGCGGCATTATACGAACGAGGCCTCGGCGATGGATGCCGGCGCCATTGGCGGATTGTATCTGGGGCTGTATTTAATCGGCGCGCTGTTCCTGGCCATCGGCTGCTTCGCCTCGGCCTTGACGCGGAGCCAGATGGTGGCCGCCATGCTGAGCCTGGCGCTCGGACTCACCATCATCATGGTCAGTTATTTGTCGGATCAGGTTTCCCTTCCAGGTTGGCAGGCGCAGGCGCTCTCGTTTTTCAATCTCCCCGGACAAATCAATGATTTTGTCCGGGGGGTGGTGGATACCCGCCCCCTCGTGTTTTACACGAGCCTCACCTTTTTCTTTTTGTTTTTGACGCTGCGCGTGGTCGAAAGCCGCCGCTGGAAATAATGCCGACCGAACCCAAATCCCCGGCCAGTTTTTCAGCCGCCCGCCGCTGGCGGATCGGTTTCGACGTCTTATTGCGCACCCTTCTGGTGCTCGCCGTGGTCCTTATGGCGAACTTCATCAGCGCAAAATTTTTCGGGCGCTTTTATCTGAGTTCCGGCACGGACGTCAAACTGTCGGCCCATACGCTGAGTGTTTTGCAATCCATCACCAACCATGTCTCCGTGACCCTGTATTATGACCAGAGCGATGAAATGTATCCGACCATCGCCGCGCTGCTGAAGGAATATCATCTGGCCAATCGGAATATTACCGTCCAGACCGTTGACTATGTCCGGGACGCCGCCGAAGCGCAAAAAATCAAGGAGCAATACAAATTGGACGCCGCGGTTGACCGGGACCTGGCGATTTTTGATTGCGATGGCCGGTTCAAAATCGCGCCGGGCGACGCGCTGGTGAAATATACTTTGCAACAAATCCCCGATGAAAAGGAACTGGACTTTCGCCGCAAGCCGGTCGCCTTCAACGGCGAGATGATGTTCACCTCGCTGCTCCTGGCGGTGACCAATCCGAAACCGTTCAAGGCCTATTATCTGCAAGGCGACGGCGAGGCATCGCTCTCCGACACCGGCGACATGGGCTATTACAAGTTCGCCACCGCCGTTGCCCAAAACGATATTGATATCCAACCGCTGGATTTGTCGGGCAGCGCCGTCATCCCCGACGATTGTGATTTGTTGATTATTGCCGGGCCGGTCGGCCAGTTGCCGGATCCGGAACTCCAAAAAATTGACCGGTTTCTTGCCCAGGGCGGCAAATTGTTTGCGTTGTTCAATTATAATTCAATCAAACGTCCCACAGGACTGGAACCGATTTTGCAACGTTGGGGCGTCAACGTCGGCGACGATTGGGTGCGGGACCCCCAAAAAACGTACTCCGGCGAGGATATTATTGTTTCCAATTTTGCGAAGCACCCGGTTGTCAATCCGCTCGTCGGCTCGCATCTTTACCTCATCCTGCCGCGGCCAGTCGGCAGCCTGAATCAGCAAAATCCGCCGCCCGACGCCCCGGAAGTGGCCGAACTGGCGTTTTCCGGACCGGATGCGACGCTCGCCGATTCGCCGGGCGCCCTCCCGCGCGCGTATCCACTGATGGCGGCGGTGGAGCAGAAAGCCGGCGCGGGCATCGCCAATCCACGGGGCCTCACCCGCATCGTCGTGGTCGGTGATTCCTTCGCGTTCGGCAACAAATCCATTGAAAGCGTGGAAAATCGCGATTTTATCGGCTATGCCGTCAACTGGTTGCTCGACCAGACGCGAATGCTTGCGGGCATCGGTCCCAAACCGGTCATTGAATACCAATTGCTGATGACGCAGGCGCAACAAAGGACGATTCGCTGGTTGTTGCTCGGGGCTTTGCCCGGCGGTGTCCTGTTGCTCGGCGGAATCGTCTGGCTGGTGCGGAGAAAATAATGAATTCAAAAACCACAGGTGTCTGGTTGGTGATCGCCGTGGGGCTGGCGGCTTTCATCTTTGTCTATCAGCATTATTTCGCCAACGTCACCAGCGCCCCTTCGGCGATTCTGCCGCATCTGCGCCCTGATACCGTCACCAGTGTTCAAGTCATTCCGGCCAGCCAGTTGGAAATCCGCGCCAATCGCACCAACGGCAATTGGATGCTGGTCAAACCAATTGTGTTTCCAGCGCAATCCGCCGCGGTGGAGGCGCTGCTGGATACGCTCCAAAAACTTCCTCCCGCCTTGAAAATCACCGCCGCCGAATTGCGCCAGAACAAAAACTCCGAGTCGGATTATGGTTTCGATAATCCGCAGACGACCATCGTCATTGAAACACCGGACCAGCGCTGGCAATTGCTCGTGGGCAACCGCACCGCCCCCGGCAACCAGGTCTATCTCAGCGTCGTCGGCGTGGACGGCGCGTTCGTGGCCGATTCCGCCTGGCTCAAACTCATTCCCCAGTCCGTGGACGAATGGCGCGATACTTCCCTGGTCACCGCAGGACAAGCTTTCGACTGGATCGTCGTCACCAACGGCGCCAGCGTCATCGAATTGCGGGACGATCCGGCCACCCATCTCTGGCGCATGATTCGCCCCCTGCCGGCCCGCGCCGATACCGACCGCATCACCGACGCCCTCCAACGCCTGCAATCCGCGCGCGTCACCCGGTTCATCACCGACGATCCAAACGCCGACCCGGGCCGCTATGGCCTGCAACCGCCGGGCCTCAGCCTGTGGCTTGGGCAGGGAACAAATTTCTCGGACGCGATCGAAGTGGGAAAAAGCCCGGCTGACGACCTCACCCAGGTCTATGCGCGGCGCGAAGGTTGGAATACGATTTTTACGACGGCCCAGGAGCCGCTGACGCCGTGGTTCGGCGCCATGAACGATTTTCGCGACCGGAATTTATTGGAATTGACCGCGCCGGTTGCCGAAATCGAAGTCGCCGGCCCAAACCATTTCATCCTGCGAAAGGAAGGTCCCGGCACCAACGACTGGAAGATCGCCGGCGAAAAATTTCCGGCGGACGCCGGTACGGTGCAATCGTTTATCCAGGCGCTCGCCGGCCTGCAAATTGAGCGGTTCGTCAAGGACGTCGTGACCCAGCCCGATCTGCAGGCCTATGGGCTGGCCGCGCCGCAATGCAAGGTCACCTTGCGCTCCTCGGCGTCGGCCGCAGACACCAACAACGTGCTCGTCCAATTGCTTTTCGGGGGGACGGGAACCAATGAAGTTTTTGTCCGCCGCGCGGATGAAGACTTCATTTACGCCGTGGCGGCCAACGACTACAACAAGTTGTTCAGCGACAGCGGCCTCTTTTCCGCCGACTGGCTGTTCCGCGACCGGCATATCTGGAGCTTCAACATGCCCGACGTTGCCAGGGTCACCATCCATCAAAACGGCAGGACCCGTGAGCTGGTCCATGACGCCGCCAATAAATGGTCGCTGGCGCCCGGTTCCACCGGCGTCGTTACCGGACGCTACATCGAGCAGGCCGTGCAGCAATTGAGCCACCTTACCGCCGACGACTGGTTGATGCGCAATTTCACCGACCCGTCGCAACTGGGCATCACCCCCGATAGCCTGCAAATTACCGTGGACTTGAGGGACGGCCGCAAGGATACCGTGGATTTTGGGGCGCCGATTTCCAATGGCAACGATGCGCTGGCTGCTGTCACGCTGGATGGCCAACCCTGGGCCTTTGTCTTTCCGGCCATTCCCTACCAGTTTGTCGCGAGTTATCTCACGATTCCGCCGAACGGAATGTGAAGATTGCAGGGGGATCCAAAGAAAAATTTTGTAATAATTTCGAGCCGCCCCGCGGGACAGTTCCATCACCGGGGCATGAGCGCCAAAACAGCCTCGGCGCTTGTCCTGATTTTCAGTCCGCCAATTCGCGGCTCCGCCCGTCAGTTGCCGCGCAATACCGCGATAACAGTTAGGATGACAATGACTGCGGCGCCAGTCGGGGTGACCATGGGGTCAACGGCAAGCATCGGCGCGAATAATAAGTGCATGACTCTACCTTTCTCTTTAAACGGCAAATCACTGGTTCTGCCGCCACTGAGCAACGCCGGTATGATTAGCACTAACCCACAAAATAAGCAAGACAAATCTTGAACGGGATTGGTTCGGAGTTCCGCCTTCAGGCGGTCCGGGTTCCGGCTTAGCCGTGACTATCTAGTTGGGAAGGATGCGCCTGCGCCGCAGATTCTTGCGCAAGGCGAGGAGTGAGCCGCGAGCATATCCGCCAGCGATCTGTAAGCGGCGAACGACGAGAGCCTTGCGCAAGAAGATCAAGCAGGAGCGCCTGATCCAACTGCATGGTTACGGCTTAGAGTCCAAGCCACCGTTTCACGGCGGCGCGCGCCTCATTCAACACACGCGCGTCAAACTGGCCGGGCGCCTTCTGCGCCAATTCAGTCAATTTGACCGGTTGAATGCTTTGCGCGTTGACATACGATTGTTCCCGCAACCACGGCACGCGCGGCAATGCCACTTCATAGGGCGTGCCGTCAAATTGTCTGGTGACTAGCACGACGCTCGCCACCGCCAAACGCGCGCCTGGCCGAACTGCCAGGACCAGCGTCCATCTCGGCTTGCCAACCATGCCGAGGTCAGCAAACCACGCCTCGCCGATCTTGGGAAGCACCGGCATTAAAATTCGTCCGCCAGTTTGTTGCGGCGTTCAGCGGAGGTGAAAATTTCATCTTCCGGACTGTCAGCTTGGAGCGGAAACGGGATGGCGCGGCGTTTGACCAGTTGCTTGAAGAGGAGCCGCACAACCTCCCCCGGCGTGGTGCCTATCTCCCTGGTCACCCGCTTCGCTTGGGCAACCAATTCCTTTTCAACCCGGCATTGAAACACTTCAGTCATACTACAATTGTAGGCGTTTTCTGCGCCTTGTCAATGAACATGTTTGCACGCCTTTTTTCAACCTCTGCGTCCGTCGCGCCCTTTGCGTGAGGCCACCGGAGTCCTCTCCACGAACTCCCCGTTTGTAGTTCCGCGTTCACGCGGCGCACCTCCCCGCCACATCCTTCCCCCTTCAGGCCAAACTCCGAACCAGACCCTCGAACTTGAAAGTTTGTAGTTCCGCGTTCACGCGGCGCACCTCTCCGCCACACCCTTCCGCCTTCAGGCCAAACTCCGAACCAGACCCCCGAACTTGAAAGTTTGTAGTTCCGCGTTCACGCGGCGCACCTCCCCGCCACATCCTTCCCCCTTCAGGCCAAACTCCGAATCAGACCCTCGAACTTGAAAGTTTGTAGTTCCGCGTTCACGCGGCGCACCTCTCCGCCACACCCTTCCGCCTTCAGGCCAAACTCCGAACCAGACCCCCGAACTTGAAAGTTTGTAGTTCCGCGTTCACGCGGCGCGCCTCCCCGCCACATCCTTCCCCCTTCAAGCCAAACTCCGAACCAGACCCCCGAACTTGAAAGTTTGTCGTTCCGCGTTCACGCGGCGCACCTCATCGCCACATCCTTCCCCCTTCAGGCCAAACTCCGAACCAGACCCCCGAACTTGAGCGTTTGTAGTTCCGCGTTCACGCGGTCGGGGCTACCCTCAACCCATGTCCACTCCGCGCTATTTGTGGCGTCAACTCAATCCCAAGCAACGCGAGGAGTTGCTGGCCTGGCGGCACGAGCGCGCTTATCCGTGGCATTCGCCGCCCCATCGTCCGAACTTTGGGCATCAACGTTTTCTCATTTCGGCGGCGTGCTACGAACACCGGCATTATATCGGACGCAGTTTTGCGCGGATGGACAATTTTTCGCGCGACCTGCTCGCGGCGCTTGCGGCGCAGGCCCGCCAGACGTTCGCCTGGTGCATATTGCCGAATCATTATCATGTCTTGGTGGATGCGCCGGACATCAAAGATTTGCTGCATGAATTGGGACTCCTTCACGGTCGCTCGTCCCATGCCTGGAATGGCCGGGAACAGACCCGTGGGCGAAAAGTTTTCTTCCGCGCCGCCGAACGGGCCATGCGCTCGGACCGACATTACCGGGCAACGCTGAATTATGTTCACCATAACCCTGTTCGCCATGGATACGTTTTGCGATGGACGGATTGGCCGTGGAGCAGCGCAACGGAATACCTGGCGCAAACCGGGGTCGAGGAAGCCAGGCGGCTTTGGCTGGAGCACCCGTTGCGCGATTACGGAAAAGATTGGGACGAACCGGCGATGTAGCGCTGGTTTGTAGTTCCGCGTTCACGCGGCGCGCCTCCCCGCCACATCCTTCCCCCTTCAGGCCAAACTCCGAACCAGACCCCCGAACTTGAGCGTTTGTAGTTCCGCGTTCACGCGGCTCACCTCTCCGCCACATCCTTCCGCCTGAAGGCCGAACTCCGAACCAGACCCCCGAACTTGAATGTTTGTAGTTCCGCGTTCACGCGGCGCACCTCCCCGCCACATCCTTCCCCCTTCAAGCCAAACTCCGAACCAGACCCCCGAATTTGAGTGTTTGTAGTTCCGCGTTCACGCGGCGCACCTCCCCGCCACATCCTTCCCCCTTCAGGCCAAACTCCGAACCAGACCCTCGAACTTGAAAGTTTGTAGTTCCGCGTTCACGCGGCGCACCTCTCCGCCACATCCTTCCCCCTTCAGGCCAAACTCCGAACCAGACCCCCGAACTTGAGCGTTTGTAGTTCCGCGTTCACGCGGCGCACCTCCCCGCCACATCCTTCCCCCTTCAGGCCAAACTCCGAACAAGACGCCCGAACTTGAATGTTTGTAGTTCCGCGTTCACGCGGCGCGCCTCACCGCCACATCCTTCCGCCTTCAGGCCAAACTCCGAACCAGACCCCCGAACTTGAGTGTTTGTAGTTCCGCGTTCACGCGGCGCACCTCCCCGCCACACCCTTCCGCCTTCAAGCCAAACTCCGAACCAGACCCCCGAACTTGAGCGTTTGTAGTTCCGCGTTCACGCGGCGCACCTCCCCGCCACATCCTTCCCCCTTCAAGGCCAAACTCCGAACCAGACCCCCGAACTTGAGCGTTTGTAGTTCCGCGTTCACGCGGCGCACCTCCCCGCCACATCCTTCCCCCTTCAGGCCGAACTCCGAACCAGACCCCCGAACTTGAAAGTTTGTAGTTCCGCGTTCACGCGGCCCGCCTCCCGGCCTTCCGTTTCCCCCTCAACGTTGCCCGAAAAATTTCTGAATTTCCCCAATCACCTCCACGAAACGGTCCACCTCGGACCGGTTGTTGTAAAAATAAAAACTCGCGCGGGCGGTGGATTCCACGCCGAGCTTGTGCATCAGCGGCTGCGTGCAGTGATGCCCGCCCCGTAACGCCACCCCCGCCTGGTCCGCCAGCGTCACCACATCGTGCGCGTGAACGTCCTTTAGCAGAAAACTCACCAGACCCGCGCGTTGGTCGGAATCTAATTTCGGACCAAACAACCGGATGCCCTTCAGCGCGGCAAGTTTTTCATAGGCATGATTCGCCAGCTCCTGGTCGTGCTTCCAGATATTCTCGCGGCCGATGGCGTCCAGGTAATCCATGGCGGCATGAAGGCCAATCGGACCGGAAATGTCCGGCGTGCCCGCTTCGAAGCGGTGCGGCGCCGGCTTGAATTCCGTCTTGTCATACCCGACCGACAGGATCATTTCGCCGCCGCCCTGATACGGCGGCATCGCCTCGAGCAATTCCCGGCGTCCCCACAAAACGCCAACGCCGGTCGGCCCGCAAATTTTGTGGCCCGAGAAGGCGAAGAAATCGCAGCCAATGGCCTGAACGTCCACGGGACAATGCCCGGCGCTCTGGGCGCCATCCACCAGGGTGACGATGCCCAATGCGCGCGCGCGGGCGCAGAGTTCGGCGACGGGATTCAGGGTGCCCAGTGAGTTGGAGATGTGGACCATCGAAAAAATTTTCACCTGCCGGGTCAGCAACGAATCCACCCTGGTTAAATTGAGCAAACCTTCATCGCCGGAGATGGGCAGATAGGCGACTTTGGCGCCGGTCCGTTGGGCGATCAGTTGCCAGGGGACGAGATTGCTGTGGTGCTCCATTTCCGTGAGCAAAATCACGTCGCCCGGTTTCAAATTCTTCCCACCCCATGAACTGGCGACGAGGTTGATCCCTTCCGTCGTGCCGCGCGTGAAAACAATCTCCTCGGCGCTTTTGGCGTTGATGAATTTGGCGGCCCGCGCGCGCGCGGCTTCGTAAGCAGTGGTGGCGCGGTTGCTTAATTCATGGATGCCCCGATGGACATTGGCGTTGTCGCGCTCGTAGTAGTGTTTCAACGCCTCGATGACCACGCGTGGTTTTTGCGAAGTGGCGGCGTTGTCGAAATAAATCAACGGTTTGCCGTGGACCTGTTGGTCGAGAATGGGGAAATCCTTTCGCACGGCGGCCCAGTCAATGGTTTTGCCAACGCTCATCCTGGAAATTTAACCACGAATGGACACCGCCTGCAAACCCATTGCAGAACACTCATAAACAGCGCCCGGTCGAATGCGCTGGCCAAATTGCCGCCGATTTCATTAAATTTTCCGGCGTGGCCCAGCCCCTTGATTTGACCATTCTCATGCCGTGCCTGAACGAAGCGGAAACGCTGGCGCGTTGCATCGAAAAGGCGAATATCGGAATCCAAAAATCCGGCGTCAGCGGTGAAGTCCTCATCGCCGACAACGGCAGCGCCGATGGCTCGCCGGCCATTGCCGAAAAACTCGGCGCCCGCGTCGTGGCCATCACTGAAAAGGGCTACGGCAGCGCCCTCCTCGGCGGCAGCCGCGCCGCGCGCGGCCGTTGGATTTTGATGGGCGATGCCGACGACAGCTACGATTTTTCCGAGGCGGACCGCTTTGTCAAAAAATTCCAGGAAGGATTTGAACTGGTGATGGGTTGCCGTCTGCCGGTCGGCGGCGGCGCCATCTTGCCGGGGGCGATGCCCTGGAAAAACCGCTGGCTGGGGAATCCCAGCCTTTCATTCATCGGACGGCTTTTTTTCAAATGTCCCGCGCACGATTTTCATTGCGGCCTCCGGGGATTCACCAGGGACGCTTTCGAGAAGCTGGATTTGCAGACCACCGGCATGGAATTCGCCTCGGAAATGATCATCAAAGCCACCCTGAAAAAATTGAAAATCGCCGAAGTGCCGGTCACCTTGAGCAAGGACGGACGCTCCCGTCCGCCGCATTTGAAACCGTGGCGCGACGGCTGGCGGCATTTGCGTTTCATGCTGCTTTTCTCGCCGCGCTGGCTGTTTCTCTTTCCCGGTATTGCCCTGTGTCTCCTGGGACTGGCCGTTTCGCTCCCGCTTTCATGCGGGGATTTTCAAATTGGCGCGGTTAAATTCAATGTCGGCACCCTCGCGGTTTCATGCATGACCGTGATTATTGGATTTCAACTCGTTGCCTTCGCGTTTTTCACCAAGGTATTCGCCATCGCCGAAGGCCTTTTGCCGGAGGACCCCAAGCTCGCTCGCGTCTTGAAAATTTTCACTCTGGAAAAAGGAATCATCCTCGGCGTCTTCGTCCTGCTGGCCGGAATCGCCTGGCTCGCCCGCGCCGCCTGGATCTGGAAACAGGCGAATTACGGCATTCTGCCATCCACCGAGGAAAACATGCGGCGCCTGATTCCCGCGGTCACCCTCGTTGTCCTCGGCATCCAGGGAATTTTCTCGAGCTTTTTCATGAGCGCCCTTGGATTGAAGACGGCCAGGCGAAAACCACCGGCGATTTCGTAGGAAACGTTGGGGGAATCAAGACCGCAGATGACGCAAATAAAGGCAGATGGACCCGAAAAGCAAGAACACAAAACAAAGAGCCGACGCGGGAGAATTCTTCAACCGTGAATAGGCTGCTACGCGAAACGAAAAACAACGGAGGATGAACTACGGACTACCGACTACTGACTCCGGCTTGTCAAACGGCCGGCACAATAAACCAACGCCCGCGTTCACCGAGAGATCCGGGTTGGGGTTCTGATACATCAGGCTCACCAGGCTGTCGCTCCGGAAATTCAGCCGCAGCCCGCAAAGCTCCGTCGTCTTCAGCCCCAGCCACACGAGACGCCATGGCAATGGAATGAACACGGGCTTCTTGTTCAATCGCTTCGCAATCTCCAAAAGCAGCTTTTTGAACGGCCACGGCTGCTCGTTGGCCGCCGTCAGGATGCGCGGTGAAATTTTCACCGCGCCGTCCGCATAACGTTCGATGAACGAACACAAATCGTCGCTGTGGACCAGGAATTGGATTTGCGAGCCGTTTCCAATCATCGGAATCACCGCTGATTTTTTTATTTGCTCCGCCAGTTTCCCAAACATCCCGCCCGAATCGCCGCCATGGACGAGGCCCGGGCGGATGATGAGCGCGCCGCAATCGAGCGCGATCTTTTCGATCTCCAATTTGGCCCGGCCGTAGAGCGAACGGCAGCCGTCGAACGCGCTGATGCTGGAGACGAAAACCATTTTGGGGATCTTTGCCTCCCGCGCCGCTTCCAGAATTTTTCGCGAGCCTTCCACGTTCACCGCCGCAATTTCATCCCAACGCAACGGAGTGAAATCGTAGGCGCAATGGATCAGTGCCGTCACGCCGGACAGCAATTGCGGGGAAACGTCGTCGCCAAGCTGGAAAAGGGCGGAACGCGAATTCGGACGGGGCCGGCGGGTCAGTTCAAAAATTTCCCATCCGTGCGCGGCAAAATAATTTTTCAGGCAACCGCCCACGTAGCCGTTGCTGCCCGTGATGGCGCAAATCTGTTTCATTTATGATAAACCATATCAACCGCGGATGACGCGGACAAACGCGGATAAAAAAAACGAATCAATTCTCGGTGTGGGTGTTCATTCGTAAAATATCTGCGTTAATCTGCGCCATCTGCGGTAAAAAATTCAATAACTTGCGGTTAAAATTTTTGTCTTTCTCCGTTCTTTGCGGTCAGTTGAGTTCTCTGCGGTCAAAATATTTTTTTGTTTCGTGTCAATTCGTGTGATTTTCGGTCTTTGGTTCTCTGCGGTTCTTTGAATCTCATCCACGTTCATCAAGTTTATCCGTGGTTGAAAATCACAAATCATAAATCGTAAATCATAAATTCATCCCGGCCGTCTCCCATCCTATCCGGTGCGCGTTGGCCATCACCGGAAACGTTATCGTCGTCGCCGGCACGCTGGGCAGAACGCTGGCGTCCACCGCATGAACCCGCAACCATCCGTGCGGCCGCCCCAGCGAATCGCTTTCAAATTCTCCCGGCCGCCCCCGCATCGGAAACGTTCCGCCGGTATGAAATCCGGATCCAGGTTGCATCAATTGCAGCATCGGTGACAACGGAATCGCCCGCAGCCGTCGCGCGTTCCGCCGGAATTCGCCCAGCACCCGCAGAACCGTGCGGCGCGTCTCACCGTTCGATTTTGCCTCCACGTTTAAATAATCCTTTTCGCCGTCCCGCTTCAAGGTCATTTCGATTTCCGGCGAATTGTCCGAATGCAAATAACCCTGCGCAATCAGAATGCGTTCTTCCAGCGGTGCCGCGAATAGTTTGAGCGGTCCGAGCGATTGGCGCACGGTCCGCGCGATGATCTCGTTGAAACTGTAAATCTGTAAATGCATCGGGCGCGACGCGATTTGCGGCCGGGCAATTTCAATGAACAACTGGCTCAAGGTATGGGCCGCTTCATCCCGCGCTTGACGCGCCCGGCGCAGGGTGAGCAGCGGAAAGATAAAATACTGGCTGTCCCGCGCGCGGACCGGACGGTCATACGCGTCTTGCGAACGCAGAAGAATCTGTGTGGTGGGGACGATGCCCGCCGCCAGATACACCCGGCTCGCTTCAAAGTAAACCGGCGCTCGCGTGAGGCGATGATAGCCGGTGATGAAGACCGTTTCGGAATTCTCGCGCAGGCGCTGCACGATGACATCGGGCTGATAGGTGAAATTTTCGCCCAACCGCATTTCCGCCACCGTTTCCGCGGAAGAATAAATGCAGCCGTAGGGACAGCCATACAAGCACATCCGGCAATAGACGCAGCCGCGGCCCCGGGTGGAATCGGCGGCGCGCAGGGCCAGCCGCGCCCGCCCAAAGCGCCAGCCCGCCTCGCGGAGCGTTTCCCGATGGCGTTGCAGGTTTTCTAAAAAGCAATCCGCCTGCCGGCTCGTTCGCAGCGTCCCCGGCGTGTTCGAATACAGCGGGAACCATTCTTCCAGATCGTCCCGTCGCCCTGCCAGCCCCGTGAATCCGGCCACGGCCCGGTAGTGCGGCGTCAGCCCCTCGCTCTTTACCGGCCAGGCTTCGATGTCATCGTCGCGAAAGGGCAGCATCGCCGCGCCCCAAACAGTGCTGAAACCTCCGAGCGCCAGCGACGGCCGCACGCTCGCGCCGTCTTCCCGCCGTGTCGCGTGATTGGGGTCCTCGCGATAGGGATAGTCGGAGCCGAACACCAGCTTCTGCGGAACGCGGTTTGAGGAACCCGTCATCGCCTTTTTCAAAATCGCCGTATTTTGCGGCGGCCAGGACGAACAATCCATCGAGGCGAGGCTGCGGACGAGTTCCGCGCGGTCGGGTTCCAACTGGATTCCTGCGTCGAGCATGAGGACGGGCGCGCCGCGGGCGAGCAACGCTTTGGCGCAGGCGACGCCCGCCGGACCCGAGCCGATGATGCAGTGCATAAATGTGAAAGTAACGGGCCAGGCAGAAAGCCGAAAGCAGAAAGGGAAAGGAGAAAAAGACGGCCAGTTCGAACATTTCGTCTTTGTAAATCAAGTCAGTCGTTTTTAAAATTCGTGTCCGTTCGTTCGCGGTTAAATCCGGCCTTCGTCGTTTCCTTCTTCAATCCTCAATCCTCAATCCTCAATCCTCATTCCCTATTCCTTAGTCATTCCCTCTGTCGTATCCCCTTCTCCTTGACTCCCGTTTTTCATCTGCGATTATCTGCGTCATCCGCGGTTATGTGTTGCTGGCCGCCATTTTTACCGTTCATTCGTGAGCATCAAACGTCAGTCCGTCTGGAATATGCTGCCGCTACTGGTGGCCGCGGTGGCCGGAGTCATTTCCCTCCCGCTCTATCTGCGCTACCTCGGCTACGAAATGAATGCCATCTGGCTCTACGTCGCCGTCCTCAACGGCATGTTCGGCTTCGCCGACATGGGTCTCGGCATCTCCGTGGGACGCTACCTCGGCGTGGCTCTCGGGAATAAGGACCGCGAAGCGCTGGAGGCCTATTGGGGTACGGGCAATATGATGATCGTTCCCTTTCTGGCGCTGATGGCTCTCTGCTCCATGGCCATCGGCGTCTGGCTCGGCCCCCGCTGGTTCAAAGTCTCCCCCGCAGACGTTTTCCTGTTGCGCGAATGTTTTGTGGCCGGCGGTTTCGGGCTTTTCTTCGCCTACTATTCGCAGTATTGGAACATCCTCGCCCAGGCGCACCTGGATTTCAAATTCATCGGCATCCTGCGCGTCGTGTGTACCCTGGCGCAAATCATCCCCACCATCATTTTGGCGGCCCTCACCCGCAACCCGTTTCTGCTGGTCGTCTGGAGCGCGCTCATCGGCCTTCTGCAACTGCTCATCTTCGTCTGGCACGGACGAAAAAACTACCAGCTCGGGTTCCATTTCGAATCCGCGCGGCTGGCGCGGGCCAGGGAAATGTCGGCTTATATCGGGAAGAACTTTTTTGGCCTCATCACCGGCTCAATTTTCGCGCAGATAGACCGGCTGATCCTCGGGCGTTTTGCCGGTCACACCGCGTTCGTCAACTACACTTGGGGCGCTAACATCGGCTCGCGCCTGCAAGCACTGAGCGTGTCGGTCATGGGACCGGTCTTCTACAATACCGCCCGGGCCGGCGCCGACCGTAAATCCGCCGCAACTATTTATAACGACACCTTCGCGTTCGTCTTTGACTGGTATCTCCTGGCGGCGATTTGGGTCACCGTCTGGCATCCGGTATTGCTTCGGTTCTGGCTGACCCATTCGATGGGCGCGCAATTTGGACTTGAGACAGCCGCGCGCGTCGGACCGCTCTTGGCGCCGCTGGTCGTCGCGTGTTGTTTCATGGCCGTCTCATGCATTTCCGCCGCTCAACTCTCCTCCCTGAATCGCCTCGGCACGGCCATCGGATTCAGCATCGCCGGAGGCCTGCTGACGGTTGGGGGCGTTCTGATTGGCTGGCATCTGGCTGGCATCGTCGGAGCGGCTTATGGATTTCTTCTCGCGCGGATTGCCAATGTCGCGCAGGATTTGTATGCCATCCATCTCGTCAAAGCCGGGGGCTGGCTGGAGGCTCAAACGTGGAAAAAAATGGCTGCGCAAAGCCTGGTCGCCGCCGCCTTCGCCTCTCCCTATTTGCTTTTGACAAAAGCCTCCTATTGGCTTTTGATTCCCGCCGCGCTGCATGGCGGATTGGTGGCGGCATGGTTGCTGCGCCGGTTCCTTCGTCGTTTGCTGGATGAAACAATCTTTTCCCGGCTTCACGCAAAACCGGTCCCTCAGAATTCCAATCCATGAGCATCCACTTGTGCAAACGAGCGGAGCTTTCTGCCGGTCAACTCGCCGAACTGGGAAGGGCAATGGCGGCATTTTACAGTCATCCGCCGGCAAACTATTACCCAATAGCCGGCCGGGCGGCGCAATATTACACGCCGGACGCCCAGCCGTTTCATTGTGATTTGGTGAATCAGGTATTTCCCGGTGCAACCGTGCTGGAAGCCGGTTGTGGCACCGCGCACTTATGCCCGCGCGTCGAAGCGAAAGGCGGACATTATGCCGGTCTGGATTACAGCACTGAGTTGTTGGAGGAAAACCGCCGTCGCTTTCCCAATGCGGAATTCTTTCAAATTGGAATACCGCCGAAAGAGACATTCGACATTGTTGCCAGCCTTTACGCGCTCGAACACGTCACCGATCCACCGGCTTATCTGGAGTCGCTTTGGGGCTGCTGCCGTCCCGGCGGCCTGATTGGCGTCATCTGCCCCGAATTCGTTGAAAATCCCGGAATGGCGCCAGGCGTTTTCTACGGCAAAACACCGCGACGATTCAGTGAAAAACTAAAGACGTTCAGTTTCGGCGATGCCATTGGCCATTTGATTGACCTGAAAATTTATGCGCCACGTTGGAAAAAGATTGCTTTGGCGTCGCCACCGGGCGCCTTTTGGATTAACCTTCAGCCCCGCGTGCTTCACGGCGCCGATTATGCCATTGACGCCGACGCCATCCACATGGCGCGCTTGAAGGATGTGCTTTGGTTTTTCCAAAACAAGGGCGCCGAAATTGTTAAAACGTCGGCGCAAATGCCAGGCGTTTCACCTGAGATTTCGCGTTTCAACCTTTATGCCCTCGTCCGAAAACCTTCCACTCATTTGCCGTGAAAATTACCGGGTTTATCAGCAGCCTTGCCCTCGGAGGCACGGAAAAGGCCGCGTGCCGCTGGGCGCGCGGATTGCGCCAGCGCGGCCATGACATTTCCCTGCTGTCCCTCCGGGACGGACCGCGGCGCGCCGAACTGGAATACGATGGAATTCCCCTGGAAATCATGACCGGGTCGCCCGATGCCATTGCCAGTTCGCTCAAGAAGCTTTCTCCTGACGTCATCCACACGCATGTTCCCGGCTATCCGCATCCCGGGGACGCGCTGGGCGGGGCCTTGAAGCTTTTAACGCAAAAAATTCCCGTCGTGCAAACCAATATATTTGGGAAGTTGGAAAATCCGCGGGAAGAGGAATGGACGGATTTCCGTTTGTTCATCTCCTGGACCAGTTGCGTCCAGGCGGCGCGCCGCTCCTTCCGGAAGCTGGATGAAAAATTCTTTCGGCGGCAAAGCGTTGCCGTTTATCCATCGGACCCTCTCGATCCCCCGCCTGCCGCCAATGTCGGGGCTTTTCGCAAACAACTGGGTGTGGCCGGCGATGAAATCCTGTTCGGGCGATTGTCGCGGCCGGAGCCTAACAAATGGACGCCGTTGGCGTTGGATGCCTTCCGCCGCGCCTCGCGCCGCAATCCCAAAATCAAATTCCTCCTGCGCGAGCCACCCCCGGCAGTGGCCGGGGAGCTTCGCCAGTCGCCCGATGCCGGGCAATTTATAATCCTGGAAGCCACCGTGGACGCCGGGGAGTTGCGCCGGACGCTTTCGGCCCTCGACGTCGTCCTGCACACCTCTTCCATTGGCGAGAGCTTCGGCTACGGCATCGCCGAGCCAATGAACCTCGGAAAACCCGTCATCACTCACTCCACCCCCTGGGCCGACCAGGCGCAACTGGAGTTGGTTCGCCACGGCGAATGCGGCTTGGTTGCCAGCGCGCCCGCCGCCATGGCCGGGGCGATCTCGCGCCTGGCCGGTGACGCCAGCCTGCGCCGGCGCATGGGCGCGCGCGCCCAACAACACATTCGCGCCCTGGCCGACCCGGATGTCTCGGTGGCGCGACTGGAGGCGATTTTTCGTGCCGCCATTGAGAAGCGGGACAACCCGTTTGCGGCCGAGGATTTGCAGCGCGCCCGCGAAACCGCCGCGTATCTGGACGCCGAGCAATTTGGCCACTCGATCGCCGAACAAATCGCCTTACGCCCGTTCTATTGTCGCGTGCGGTTCCACCAGTTCAGAAAGACGTTTTGCCGTTTCTGATTGATCTTCAAAACGCTTGGGCAGTCGGAAAGAATGGAATTGCTCGCGGTTCGATGGCATGGCAGTTTTGATTCAACCGATGTTAAATTTCGTTCGTGCCTGGATTCTCCTTTCCACGTTGCTTGTAAGCGCTGGATGGGTTTTATCGGCCTTTAATGAGTTGAATTTATCCGGTTATCTGGTAATTCTTTTGCTGGCGATCCTTGCGTTGGGCTTTTGGTGGCAACGAGAATTCCGCCCTCTTTTGCCGACCGCCAGGCATCCATGGCGGCTACTCCGGCACAAGTTGACGCGCCGTTTTCGACGGCCGGCGCCGATGCTTTTTCTTCTGCTCGCCGCGCTGGCTCTCATTGGCGGTGCGCTTTATCCCCCCACCAACATAGATACAAACGCCTACCGGATACCGCGAGTGCTGCACTGGCTGGGACAAGGGCAATGGCATTGGATCCATACCTACGATCCGCCGCAGAACAGCTCGGGTTGCGGTTTCGAATGGCTGGCCGCTCCCTTGATTTTATTCACGCGAACGGACTGGCTCCTATATTTAATCAATTGGGTGTCTTATCTGATGTTACCGGGGCTGATTTTCAGTGTTTTCCGGCGGCTCGAAGTGCCGCCGCGAGTGGCATGGTGGTGGATGTGGTTCTTGTCCTCCGGCTGGTGTTTCGCGATTCAAGCCGGTTCAACCGGCAATGACAGCTTCGCGGCAATATACGCACTGGCGGCGGTGGATCTGGCGCTGCGCGCGCGGGAAACACAATCGCGCGGCGACCTTTGGCTTTCCGTGCTGGCGGTCGCATTGGCTTTGGGTGCCAAACAAACCAATTTGCCATTATTGTTGCCGTGGCTGATCGCCGCCGGCGGCAGTTTGAAGCTGTTGCGCGCGCGGCCGTTGGCGACGGCAGGCATTGTCCTTGTCTGTCTGCTGGTTTCACCCCTGCCGGTGACCATCGCCAATCTCGTCCATACTGGGAACTGGATGGGCTTTTCCCAAAATCCGTCCGGTTTGGAGAATCCATTATGGACGAATGCAAGATTTAATGGCTCCCCCTTTTGGGCAATCATCGGCAACGTGTTCAATATCATCATTCCCAACTTAAACCCTCCGTATTTCCCATGGGCGGAACGGTGGAATTTGGCCGTAAACCATTTTATTCAAACTCCTATAGGAGCGCATTTTGGGTCCTTCGACGATTTCTGCCACTTGTGGCGATTTGCTTTGGAAACGACAGTGGGGATGGGCCCGGGCATTTGTTTTCTGATTTTGGCTTCCATTTTGGGAGCGCAATGGTCGCGCCGGGCCGGCGCTGGTTCGGTTTCAGGTCAACACGGATTTTTCTTTTGGCTGCGCCTGGCTCCGTGGGCGTCGCTGTTGGTTTTCATGGCCAAGACCGGCGAGTTCAGTTCAATGCGACTTCTGGCCGCCTATTATCCGCTTCTTTTCCCGTTGCTGTTGGTCCGGCCCGGACATTCGTATTTGGTGCGGTGGAAATGGTGGCAATGGCTGGGATGTTTACTCATGCTCTTAACGGCGCTGCTGTTGGTCGTTTCCCTCGACCGTCCGTTGTTCCCCGCCCGGACACTGGTTGCGCATCTGGAGAAAACGCATTCCCGCTGGAAAATCGTTTCGTCATTGGCGCGATTGTATGGCATTGATTCCCTGTCTTACCGGGGGGAAAGAAACCCCCTGGCAGAGGATTTGCCGCAGGATGGGCAACTCATCGGTTACACCAGCGACGGCGGCATCCTGGAGCCTGGCTTATGGTTCCCTCTCGGTTCCCGGAAGGTCGAACAGGTGCGTGCGGAGGATTCCCCGCGGCAGCTGCGACAGTTGGGAATTCATTATATCGTCGTGGAGGATTTATTTCTGCAACTGACCCATCAAACGATTGAACAATGGATGGACCGGTATAATGCTGAATTGATCGCTCAAGCCACTTTCAAATCCCAACCGACCTACCACAGTTCTCAGATCTATCTCGTCCGATTGCGTTCTGAATAAAGTTGCGCCATTGGCAGTCCTTGAGCCGCCTGACGTCCCCGGCATGATGCGGACATAAAGCCTTGGTGCTCCGCTTCCGCGCCAATCGCCGAAAGCGGAAAAAGTATTCCGGCAAAAGCTGAAAAGCCGAAATGCTGAAATTTCTGCTCCCATCTGGGTAATCTGCGGTTCTTTTGAGTTCACGGCAAGCGAATGGGGCAGGCGAATGAGACCGGATGGAGATGATTTGATTCTTCTGCCCAATCCGTCTGCCAATCTGTTGTGGCCAACTCATTTTCGTGTCTTTTGTATGTTTCGCTCGGCTGGATTTTCATTTCTCCATCACTAATTCATTTGTAAAATAAGGCCGATGCAAAATCAGTTGAAACGCGCCGTGTATGATTTGATGCGCCCCGTGTATTCGCCTTTCACGCGGGCGTTGCGGCGCCGATTGGGCCGGAATTATTTCAACCATCCCGAAATGGTATTGCCGCCGCCGTATGAAAGCATTCAGTTGGATGTCGAACGGCATCTGCACGATTACCTTCATGTGAAGGAAGGTGATATTTCTCAAATCGTCATTGTCGGGGCCTTTGAAGCCGACGAAGTGGAACGTTTGCGTCTCAAATATCCGGCCGCATCGTTTTTATGTTTTGAACCGAATCCCGATACCTTTAGCCGTCTGTCAGGCAGACTCAAGGGTGTCTCGCATGTGTCGCTCCGCAAACTTGCTTTGAGCGACGCGCCCGGTAAAACCCTGTTTTATGAACTCTCCATGCAGGGTAACGGCTCGTTGCTGAAACCAGACCTCGAAAGCTGGGCATCCACCGTTCGACTGAAGGAAAAAAGCATGACCTCGTTTGAGGTGGAGGTGAGTACGTTGGACCGTGAGGCGGCGAAGCTGCCGGTGATTGATTTGCTGTGGATGGATGTCCAGGGCGCGGAAGGTCACGTTCTTTCGGGAGGAGCAGAAACTTTGAAGCGCACCAAAGCTGTTTTTTTAGAAGTTGCGCTCGTCCATTCTCCCTATAAAGGCGCGCAATTGTTCCCGGAACTTCATGCCACCCTTCAATCGTTCGGCTTTATGTGCGTTGGCTTGGGCGTGGACGCATGGAACGCATCCGGCAACGCTTTTTTTGTAAAGCAATTTGATCAACTGGTGTGTAAATGATGCAGAATTGATTCATGCCCGCCATTTCCCTTGTCATTTGCACTTACCAGCAACGCGATTTGCTGGAGCGCCTGCTTCATAAATCGCAAGGCTGCTATGACGATTTCCTGCTTGTTCACGACGGGCCGGATACCACCAATGTGCGCGAGGCGATGGAAAAATCGGGCGGGCGATTTTTTTCGCCGGAAAAACGCGAGTATCAGCAGGAACCTCATTGGCCCTTCGCCTGGGGACAGGCGAAGCATGATTGGATTCTGCGCCTCGACGCCGACGAATTTCCTGGCGCTGAAATGAAACAATGGCTGCACACATTCCGCCATGCGCCTGAGCCGCCGCCGGAAATTTCCGGTTACACCTGCATTTGGCCGTTGTGGAATGGCAGCCGCGAAGTCACAAAAAAATGGCCGCCCGGAAGAATTTTTCTTTTTCATCGCCAGCGGGTAAGGTTCTTTGGCATGGTGGAACAGATGCCCGTGCCTGATGGCATTTATCAACCGTTGGACTTCATTCTACGTCATCAGCCAGAGCGCAAATCTTATGGTTTGCATAACATCTTGGTGCGCGAGCAGGCTTATCTTTGGCGCGAGCGAATCGCCAACTCTCTCCTCGGCAAGCCGACAGATCTGCCCTGCTGGCGATGGGAAAGCGAAGAATGGCCCCTGGGATGGGAACAGTCCGGCAGCGGCCATTTTACACCGCGCTCAAACGGTTAATATTTGGGTCATTGCGAGCGCTTCGCAGCCAATGGCAGATTGAGGGGAAAATTTTCCCGACGGCAGCTCTCAGCGGCCCCCTTCACCACGCGATGATTGCCATGAAATATTGCTCCTTGCGGCGAAAACATAAAAAGAACACCTAGCAGCCCGTTAAAAAACTATGGATACCGCCGTTTCATCCAAAACCGGGCGCCGACGAGGCGCGACGAAGGAGAATATCCCTTGTGGATCTTCGACTGAGGAGCAACGAAGTCGCCGCTCGGTTTTCGATGAAACCTTCGGGCTGAGGTCTTTTTGGTTTTGCGCTTTGTCGCTCCTCGGTCACAGAGCGTTACGGCTACGCTCCTTCGTCGCTCCGCGCTCAAAACCAAAAATCCTCCCAGCGGCCGTGTCTATAGTTTTTTAACGGGCTGCTAACCATGTCTAAAACGTTTCCACGATTATTGGTGGCCACGGAATTTCCGCCCAACACGGCAGGCGGCGGCCCGGCGGTGGTCCGGCAGATGTTGAAGGATTGGCCAGTGGAAAGTCTGTATTGGTGGAGTTGCCTGCCGGATGCCAACGCCTGGTTCGGCCAAAAAACGGCGGCCCTTGCCGTGGCAACCATCCCTTCCAAATTATATCCGCATCGGCGCGCGCGAATGCTGAAATCCTGGGTCCTTGAAAATGTTCGGATGCCATGGGCGGCGAATCATTTCAACCGCACTTTAAAAGAGTTCCAGCCGGAAGCGATATGGGTCATCCCCCATCAATGGGCTATTCCGCCGCTGGCGCGCGTCCTGTTGAAATCAAATTTAAAATTTCATGTGACCGTGCAGGATTACATGGAAGCGCGCGCGCCGATGGAACGGTTCGGCGCTGCGCGCGCCAGCCGGTGGGCGCGGATGGCGGAACAGCTTTACGCCAAAGCCGCCACGCGGGACGCCACTTCGCATCCGATGATCGCCGATTTGCAGACCCGGACCGGTTGCCCCGCCTCCCAAATGTTGCACGCCGGGATTGAACCGGAAGAGTTCGGTTCGCTGGCCGGTGAAATAGAAACCGACTCCAGCCGGATCCAAATCGCCTATGCCGGAACCATCATTGTCGAGACCGAATTCGCCATTTTTGTCAAGGCGCTGGAAAAAATCCGCGCCCGCCTGCTGCGCCCGCTGTCCGTGGAGTTTTTCGGGAATCATTCGTATCGCGGCCGGGAATGGTTCGATCCGGAGTGGATGAACGAGCGCGGCAACCTGCCGTGGCCGCAACTCAGCGCCGCCTTGCGTCAATGCTCTTGGGGATTTTCGCCGATGGCCCTGGACGACGACGACCCGCGTTACAACCGGTTCAGTTTCCCGACCAAATTTATCAATTATCTGGCCGCCGGGTTGCCCGTCATCACCCTCGGCCATCCGGAAAGCAGCGTCGTCAGGATGGCGTCCGAGTATCAGGTCGGCCTATGCGCGACCACCACGGATTTGAATGAGTTGAGCGCCCAATTGTTCGAGACCTTATCCGAACCCAATCCCAAGTCGAAATACCGCGCCGAAATCCGGCGGTGCGCCTCGGCCGAATTCGACGCGGCAAAAATGCGGGGTACGCTTTACGATTGTCTCCGGAAATGCGCCGACGTAAATTGCCGACGTGACGCTTGAACGGGTAGAGATCAATATTTTGAGGAAACCGCGCTAATGACCATTGGCCGAAAAATCCGCGCCCGACGCCTCCTCGGATTGGCTGGGATTTATGCCGATTTTTCGGCAGGGTCGCCATCCGCAACTGCCAGGCTCCACATTGGCAAAAGAAGCGGTGGAATGAACCTCGGCTTAATCTTGGTTGCCGCCGGGAAAAAGTAGCCTTTCCCTGGTCTCTTGCGATTAATATCTGCGTTAATCTGCGCCATCTGCGGTTAAAAATTCCCCCAAAACCCCAGATGAACGCAGATAAAAAACGGAACATGCTTCCATGAAAATATCTGCGCCAATCCGCGCCATCGGCGGTCAAAAATCTTCCGTCGGACCCAGCGCCCCGGAGCGGACAACCCGTTTCCATTGAAGTTTGGCTTCCTTGAAATTCAACAGTAAGGCAAGCTGCAGGCCGGTGACGGCCAGGTAACCAATCATCTGGGCAACGTGGGTTTCATTGAACCCTGTCACCACCTTCGGATCAACGATTACCGCCTCGTCCACGATCAGATCGGGAATCAGTTCACCGACCTCCCGCCCCTCGTAGAATACACAAAAATGTTTTTGCTGCTCGACGCGATGACCGCGTCTTGTCAATTCAAGGACCAAGGCGTTCTCGTAGATTTTCTCGTCCAGCCCCGGCTTCAAGGAATTGAGAACTTTCATGGCCGCCCCGATGATGTCGCCGCTTAATTCTTGGTGTGGGTATTCCTTCATAAAATATCTGCGTTAATCTGCGCCATCTGCGGTTAAAAATTCACCAAATACCGCGCCATTTGCGGTTTTCTCAAGCGGCACAGGCAGCGTGGATTTCATTCAGAATCGCATTCAATCCATAACGGAATTTCCACGCGGGATAATGCGCGCGCAGGTCGTTGTCAATGCCGATCACCTCGAAACCTTCGCCGCCGGCGGGCATCCCGTGCGTTCGTGCTTGGCGCGGGAAATCAATCGGTCGCAGTTTCACGAGGCGGCGCAACTGGGACACAATCGCCTCTTTCAAAAAAGCCGATGATGTCCGGCGGATTTGGCCGTTGACATCAGCAAAGACGTTTCATTAGCGTTGGGTGAGCCGCTTGAAACCAAATTGATGCAGACTGAAACCACCCGACACAAAACAGGCCGCCAGCCCATGTTATGGGACTGAATTTCAATGAAGTAAAATTTTTGCTCTGGGCGAAAAACCAGGGCGTGGATTTCACGAAAGTGATGACGATCGGCAGGCAAAAACTTTTTCTGCATCCCAATTCGATGCAGGCGGTGTTTTCCATCTTCGGAATCAATGAGCCGAAGGAAAAGCTGGAGGCGATTTTTTCCGAACAAAAAGGTTATGCGGAACCACTTTTTAAACGACTCGGGGCAATCGAGACAAAATCAATTGACGCTTCGTCCTACGAAGGCGCGTCGAACGTGCTGGATATGAACCAGCCGATCGAGGAGGGCTTGAAGCGCAAGTTTACCTTGGTATTGGATGGCGGCTCGTTGGAACATGTTTTCAATTTCCCCACCGCCATTCGGAATTGCATGGAAATGATTCAGTGCAACGGGCATTTTATCGGCATCGTCCCATGCAATAATTATATGGGGCATGGGTTTTACCAATTCAGCCCCGAGCTTTTCTTCCGAATTTTCACGGAACAAAACGGATTCAAAGTCGAAAAAATGATTTTCTATGAAGCATCGCCCATGGCCCCATGGTATCAAGTGTTCGATCCGGAGCAAATTGGCAGACGGGTCGAAGTCCCGACACGACGGAACACGTTGATGGTGATTCAGGCGCGGAAAACCGCCGTGAAGCCTCTGTTCGCAACAATCCCGCAACAGAGCGATTACGCCGCCGAGTGGCAAAAAAGCAAGGCGGGCGGACAGGCCGAAACAAACAGGCCCCGATTATCAATGGCCATGCGGATCAAAATGAACCTGCCACCCGCGTTGAAGATCGCCGGTTGGAATCTCAAGGAATGGGCGCGGCCGAAAATTCATTCGGATGCATTCAGAAAAATCCGGGCTTCGGAATTTAAAACAGTCACTTCGACACCGGAAGATTCCTGAAAATGCTTCCTCCGCTTTTTAGAACTACTGCAATCGTATGCCCCGTCTCCCCTTGTACTGCAATCCGTCCGGGTCACGCAATTTTGCGGGGATTTCTTGTGCAACCGCAAAACATCATTTTGCCTCTTTTGGTTGTGGCTGAAATTTTTGTTTCGCGAATTCGCATTTTCGGTTCGTTTTTTTCTCTCCCCTTTGTTCGCTTCGTTTCTTTGTTGTTCAAAAAACGTCCCGGTCCCCGCTTTTCTTTGTGCCTTTTGCGCATTTTTGCGGCTAAAAAATTTGTTTCGCGAATTTGCATTTCCAGTTCGTTTTTTTCTCTTCCCTTTGTCTGCTTCGTTTCTTTGTTGTTCAAAATCATCTCGCCCCGTTTTTCTTTTGTACTGCGCGCGGCCCCGTTGAAGCCGCCCCTTTGGTCGTTTTGGTCGTTTTCGTCATTTGCATTTCTTTGCGGCCCCTGCGTGAGAACGTGCTTTTCCCCTTTCCATTCGCGTCCCTTCGCGTCAATTCGCGGTTCGCTTTTTTCTCTCCCCTTTGTTCGCTTCGTTTCTTTGTTGTTCAAAAAACGTCCCGGGCCCCGCTTTTCTTTGTGCCTTTTGCGCATTTTTGCGGCTAAAAAATTTGTTTCGCGAATTTGCATTTCCAGTTCGTCTTTTTCTCTTCCCTTCGTTTGCATTGTTACTTTGTTGTTCAAAATCATCTCGCCCCGTTTTTCTTTTGTACCGCGTGCGGCCCCGTTGAAGCCGCCCCTTTGGTCATTTTGGTCGTTTTCGTCATTTGCATTTCATTGCGGCCCTTGCGTGAGAACGTGCTTTTCTCCTTTCCATTCGCGTCCCTTCGCGTCTATTCGCGGTTCACTTTTTTCTCTTCCCTTTTGTTCGCTTCGTTTCTTTGTTGTTCAAAAAACGTCCCGGTCCCCGCATTTTTGTGCCTTTTGCGCATTTTTGCGGCTAAAAAATTTGTTTCGCGAATTTGCATTCGCGGTTCGTCTTTTTCTCTTCCCTTCGTTTGCTTTGTTACTTTGTTGTTCAAAATCATCTCGCCCCGTTTTTCTTTGGTCATTTTGGTCGTTTTCGTCATTTGCATTTCTTTGCGGCCCCTGCGTGAGAACGTGCTTTTCCCCTTTCCATTCGCGTCCCTTCGCGCCTATTCGCGGTTCACTTTTTCCTCTTCCCTTTTGTTCGCTTCGTTTCTTTGTTGTTCAAAAAACGTCCCGGTCCCCGCATTTTTGTGCCTTTTGCGCATTTTTGCGGCTAAAAAACTTGTTTCGCGAATTTGCATTCGCGGTTCGTCTTTTTCTCTTCCCTTCGTTTGCTTTGTTACTTTGTTGTTCAAAATCATCTCGCCCCGTTTTTCTTTGGTCATTTTGGTCGTTTTCGTCATTTGCATTTCTTTGCGGCCCCTGCGTGAAAACGTGCTTTTCCCCTTTCCATTCGCGTCCCTTCGCGTCAATTCGCGGTTCGTTTTTTTCTCTCCCCTTTGTTCGCTTCGTTTCTTTGTTGTTCAAAAAACGTCCCGGTCCCCGCTTTTCTTTGTGCCTTTTGCGCATTTTTGCGGCTAAAAAATTTGTTTCGGGAATTCGCATTTCCAGTTCGTCTTTTTCTCTTTCCTTCGTTTGCTTTGTTACTTTGTTGTTCAAAATCATCTCGCCCCCGTTTTTCTTTTGTACTGCGCGCGGCCCCGTTGAAGCCGCCCCTTTGGTCATTTTGGTCGTTTTCGTCATTTGCATTTCATTGCGGCCCTTGCGTGAGAACGTGCTTTTTCCCCTTTCAATTCGCGTCCCTTCGCGCCAATTTGCGTCAAAGCTTTTTCGCGTTGCGGCTTCGCCGCGCTGCGAAAATTGCGATTTTCCTTTCCCGGCAATGAGAATCAGCCAAATGTTGCGCCGCCGGATGGATCCATCGCGCCGGCAGGCGCTTTCGACCTGATGAATACAATCGCTCCCCAATCCTTGTTGAGCGCATTGCCGCCTGAAAAGGTCCGCGATTTGCCCCGGGATTTTATTCTCGAACAATTGGCGATCTATTATAAAAACCAACCGCCGCCGGATGCCGTGCAATGCGATTACTCGATTTGGCGATGTGCGGATACCGGTCTGGAATTTGCCTGGCCCATGCTTCCCGGAAACGCCGCTTTTTATAAATGGATCAGCAGTTTTGCCTCTTATTATCCCGCGACACGATGGGAATATCGAAAAACAAATGAACTCATCCAGGAGGGGCATTCAAAAAATGATCAACCACCACGCGTGTTGGATGTGGGTTGTGGCAAGGGAGATTTTTTGCTTGGGTTAAATGTCCCGACGAAAAATAAATACGCTTTGGATTTGAATGAGCCGGCCATCGAAGAATGCCGCCGCCGCGGTTTTAATGCATTTTGCGGCACAATCGAGGCCGCCAAAATCGCCGGAGCTTTTGCGGGGGCAAAATTCGATGCCGTGGCCTCCTTCCATTGCCTCGAGCACGTTGATAATCCCGTTGAATTTGTCCGCTCGCTGGCGGGCATTACCCGGCGGGGGGGACGCGTTTTCTTGAGCACGCCGTATTCTCCCATGTCGTTCGAGTCTCATTGGTTCGACATTATGAATTATCCGCCCCATCACCTTACCCGATGGAACATGGCGGCCTACCGGCGGCTCGCGGCCACGCTCGGATTTTCGATGCGCTATTTCATACCGCGATTTTCCACGCTGAAAAATGCCGTCCATATTTTTCGCCTGTCGCTATATGGCTTCCCTCATGGGACCGCGAAAAAACCGAAGTTACGAGACTTATTGCTCCATTTTCCCCAATTTGCCGGTTGCTATTGGAGTGAACTGACTCGTCCCGGCGACCTCCATGCGGACGTTATTTTAATCGAACTGACCGTTCCCTGAATGCGTATCGCCATTCTTACCACCGACAAGCGCGAGCACGACAGGGATTATTCCAATCCCAATGTCTCCTTCGGCACTCCGCCCGAAGCATTGTTGCAAGGATTGGCGGCAATGCCCGAACATGAAATCCACGTTGTCTCCTGCGTCCAACAGCCGATGCAGTCTCCCGAAAAACTCGCCGACAACATCTGGTATCACGAACTGCTTGTCCCAAAAATCGGCTGGATGCGCACGTTTTACCAGGGCTGCATCCGGGCGACCCGAAGGAAATTGCGCGCGCTGAACCCGGACATCGTTCACGGACAGGGCACCGAACGCGATTGCGCCATCAGCGCCGTGCTTTCGGGTTTCCCCAATGTCATCACCTCCACGGCAATATGAATGCGATCGCCGCATTCATCATTCCCGTCCCGGCAGCTTCCATTGGCTCGCCGCCCGCCTGGAAAATTTCACCTTGCCCCGCTCCGGCGGCATCCTCTGCATTTCGGATTATATGAAGGACCTGGTCGCAAAATATAAAGTGCCCGGGTTGGATTGTCCCCAACGCAATTCGGAAAGCCTTTTTCGATCTTCCCCGGCAGCCGGTTGCTCCCAGGCCGTTGCTCATCAACGTGGGCGTCATCAGCGAGCGAAAGCGTCAGCAGAAAGTGCTGGCGCTTTTGGAATCGCTTCGAAGTGATGGGCTGGATTTTGACACGACATTTGTCGGTGTATCCAATCCCCAATTTCCTTATGCCGCGGACTTTGACCGCAAGTTGAAAGCGGCCCGCGCCAGGTTCGGCGGCTTTGAGCACATTCAAAGGCCGGATGACGAATCCTTATACCGCTTATACGACCGCGCCTCGGCGATGATCCATTTTTCCAGCGAGGAATCCTTTGGCCTGACCTTTGCCGAGGCGATTGCGCGCGGATTATATCTGTTCGCTTCCGACGTTGGCGCCATCCGTGAAATTGCCAGGGCGGGCGGGCGGGTTGAGATTTTTGGCCTGGATCAATGGAATGATTTGAAAAATGCGGTCAGGCAATGGCTGGCTTCCGGACAATATCAAAAACCCCGCCCGCCCAGTCCACCCGCGGATTTTATCAACCGTTATCATCCGGTGCCCGTCGCCCGCCGTCACCTGGAAATCTACCGCGAGGTGGTCGCGAAAGGCTAAACGCGGGTCTCCCCGTTTGGAGTTCCGCGTTTACGCGGTTCGGGCCGCCTGAAACAACAGGTTCACGGGTCCGATGCGCGTCCGTTCTGGAGATCGCGGTTCCCCACGACCCTCCCGTTTGGAGTTCCGCGTTTACGCGGTTCGGGCCGCCTGAAACAACAGGTTCACGGGTCCGATGCGCGTCCGTTCTGGAGATCGCGGTTCCCCACGACCCTCCCGTTTGGAGTTCCGCGTTTACGCGGTTCGGGCCGCCTGAAACAACAGGTTCACGGGTCCGATGCGCGTCCGTTCTGGAGATCGCGGTTCCCCACGACCCTCCCGTTTGGAGTTCCGCGTTTACGCGGCCCGGGCCGCCTGAAACAACAGGTTCACGGGTCCGATGCGCGTCCGTTCTGGAGGTCGCGGCTCCCCACGACCCTCCCGTTTGGAGTCCCGCGTTTACGCGGTTCGGGGCCGCCTGAAACGACAGATTCACGGGTCCGATGCGCGTCCGTTCTGGAGGTCGCGGTTCCCCACGACCCTCCCGTTTGGAGTCCCGCGTTTACGCGGTCCGGGCCGCCTGAAACGACAGATTCACGGGTCCGATGCGCGTCCGTTCTGGAGGTCGCGGTTCCCCACGACCCTCCCGTTTGGAGTCCCGCGTTTACGCGGTCCGGGCCGCCTGAAACAACAGATTCACGGGTCCGATGCGCGTCCGTTCTGGAGGTCGCGGTTCCCCACGACCCTCCCGTTTGGAGTCCCGCGTTTACGCGGTCCGGGCCGCCTGAAACAACAGGTTCACGGGTCCGATGCGCGTCCGTTCTGGAGGTCGCGGTTCCCCACGACCCTCCCGTTTGGAGTTCCGCGTTTACGCGGTCCGGGCCGCCTGAAACGACAGATTCACGGGTCCGATGCGCGTCCGTTCTGGAGGTCGCGGCTCCCCACGACCCTCCCGTTTGGAGTTCCGCGTTTACGCGGTTCGGGCCGCCTGAAACAACAGGTTCACGGGTCCGATGCGTGTCCGTTCTGGAGGTCGCGGTTCCCCACGACCCTCCCGTTTGGAGTTCCGCGTTTACGCGGCCCGGGCCGCCTGAAACAACAGGTTCACGGGTCCGATGCGCGTCCGTTCTGGAGGTCGCGGTTCCCCACGACCCTCCCGTTTGGAGTTCCGCGTTTACGCGGTTCGGGCCGCCTGAAACGACAGATTCACGGGTCCGATGCAGATCTCCTCTTCGGCCACTGTTTTTATTGATACGTTCATTCGCGATGGACGATTAAGTGGTCTGAGGCGTAAAGACGATGGCGTTCGCGGCAAGTCATTTTTGGCGCAGGCGAGGCGGGAGCGACGAGCATATCCGTCATGATCTGTGAGGAGCGAACAACGAAGCCTGCGCCAAAAAGGGCTGCCGCCCGGAGGGTTGCGTTGCTTTTGGCCTGTGAGCTTCGTGGCTCGTCGGTCACAGCCCCAGGAAGGGGATGCTCCCTCCTCGCGCCTCGCCACAGGCCAAAAGCAACACAACGAACGTCACTGTATTTACGCCTCAGACCACTAAGGCAAATTTGCCCCTTGCCTGAATAAAAATTGAGGCGATAATTCCGTTATGAGCGCAGCGGAAGTCATTGAACGAATCAAAGAGCTGCCCGCAAACGAACGGGCGCAAGTGGCCAAGTTCGTCATGGAGCACGACGATTCATGGGTGCCTGAATCTTTCAAGGAAGGTATGAAGGCCGCTCGCGAGAAGGCCGCTTTGTGGACATGGAGACCGCGTTGCATAAAACACCGCCGCCGCACTTGCGATGAAATATCGCTGCCGGGCGGCCGAGCCGTTCTGGACTCATTTCTACCGACTGGACGACGCTCAAAAAGAGGCCACGCGCAAGGCTTGGAGAATTTTCAAGGAAAACCCATTCGACCCGCGATTGCGAACGCGCAAAGCCGCGAAGCGGCATCGGAAATTAGCCGGGGACAACGTCCCCGGTAATAGGCCCATACATAATTCGTCCCAACGGGACGATGGAGTGCGAAGACGAACGACGAATTGCCGCCGTCCTTTCAGGACGGATTTTGTTTTGGACGTTGAATCCCGGCACGATGTGCCGGGCTAATCTCCGGTTGTCCCTGCCGGGACGGGCGGAAGCCGCGCGAAGTGCGCATCTCCGCTTCGGCCACAGCTTTTATTGATACATTCATCCGCAGTTGACGACCCTCTCGTAAATTTTTTTGAATTGGCCAGCCACTTCGTCCCATGACGCCGGCTTGGGCGGCGCCGGCAACGTGGGCGCCGCGTCATAAAATCGTTTCAAATATTCCGCCGTTTGTTGCCCCGGCATCTTCTGCCACGTAACATGGTATGCCAAAATGTGTTATGCGATTGACTTCGGTTCTTCGCTGTTTTCAGTGGAATGCCAGTCTCGATCCCAATCCTTCCGCCAAAGTAATTCTAAAAAGTGCGATCGGCGCCCGCCGGATTCTGGACATGCCCACCGGCGAACAAATCCCCCGTATTTGCTTATGGATTCTTCTCCTCTCGATGATCAGCCTCCGGAGCGCGGGTCTGTGACCCGCAGCAACATCCTCAAACGAAAAGCGTTAGGCCAATCTATTTACGCTGCAAGTGCCGTCAGTTGTGCCTCTTGTACATTTTTGCGGATAATAAACCCGTCCCCCTTTGCGTGATCTGCGCCCATCTGCGTTATCGGCGGTTAAATTCCGTGTGTTCTGCGTTTTTTGCGGCCAACGAATCCGTGCCCATCCGTGTCCATCTGTGCCCATCCGTGGTTAAAGTCATCTTTGGTTGCGGCTCCGTCGCGCTGGGTCATTCGCGATTGACGATTCCCTCGTAGATTTTTTTCAATTGCCTGGCGATTTCATCCCATGACGCCGGCCTGGGGGCGCCGGCAGCGTGGGGGCCGCGTCATAAAACTGTTTCAATGTCCTCGCCGTTTGTTGCGCCGGAGCAATCGGACAGTAACTCGCGGAGTGATCAAACGTGCTCCGCGCCCATGGCAGATCGCTTAACAGCAGCGGACAGCCGCACGCGGCGGCTTCCTCAGAGGAAAGGCTTCGCGTTTCCATGGTGCTCAACAGGACAAACCCGCGCGCTTCGCGGTAAATCCCCGCCAACTGCTCGCGGCTTGCCACGGTGCCTTCATAACGAACGATTTCCGGATGCTCTTTCGCCAGGGCGGTAAACTTTTGCGCGTAGGCGTCGGTATCAGAATATGGCTTGCCCAGGATCCGGACTGGCGTCTGCGCGATCAAAGCGGCTTGGGCCAGTTCCAATACCCGTTTGCGTTCCGCGATGGTGGCGGTGCAGACCAGCCATTTCCCGCGCGGCGCCGGGCGCGAATTCAAAAAAACATCTTCGACACCGTTGGGCACTACATGCACACGCTCCGGAGGCGCATTAAACAAGAAGACCATCAAATGCGCCTCCACCGGCGTATTGGCGACGCAGGCGTCGGCCAGATGGTAGGCGTCCCAGGCCAGGCGCGCGGTGAAGGTTCGCGGCAATAACGTTTTTGAAAACCGAATCAAGTACTTTTGCAGCGCCAATGTCCCGCGCGAGCGCGAACCGGGGCCTGTCAGAAGTTCCGCCATCACCACCTTGCAACCCTTCCCGTGGGCAAACCCAATGTAATCAGCCGTCGGACGTCCGGCGAAATGAATGACATCGGCCCCTTGCGAGCCGTCCCACCAGCGGACATAGTCGGTTTCCACGCCGAGCCTTTCCAACGCCATCTTGGTCTGTTCAAACTGTTGTTGAAATCCTCCATGCGCCAAAGAAAACGGCAGATGATGGTCAAAGAGAATTTTCATGAATGACGCCGCCGACGGTAAAGCAATGGCCGCCGCCTGGCAATTTACGATTTACGACGGTAGTTAACCGCAGATGAGGCGTTTTGACGCGAATTGGCCCGAAGGAACGCGAATTAAGGGCCGCAAAGGAAAGCACTGGAGAACGGGAGCGGACCGGAAGAGCGCAAATCCGATTTTGAACGCTCAGCAAGCTTTGTAGAAAAACGCCAGGAATAAGGGTTGTGGGGAGATAACTGATTCATACGGTCAGGGTGAGGTGTGGGTCGGTTTCATGGAATCCATTGTTCCTTCGTTCCCTTGTGTGTAAATCCTTTGCGACCTTCGCGTTCTTTGCGTGATGCCATCTTTTGCGGTCAAACGTGGTTTGCCTCAAAACGGCGCCTGTAGCACCACCAACTGCGGTTCCGCGGTTTCACCAGTCGGAAATTGCGACTGGCCCGGATGCCAACCCACCACATCCGACCATGGACGCGAACTCGCATTCCCATACCATTGAATCCTGTTTTGCTTCTCCGAGGGCGCCGGGGTGAACCAGTAAAGGTTCTTTTTGGGCGTAATGGTGCTCGCGGAAGGGGTTGTCATCGAAATACCAAGCAACACGGGGGCCGGTTGTGCCTGCGCAGGTTGTTGATTGGTCGCCATCGTTGACGTGGACGTCGCCAGTGTGGGCGTCGTGGGTGAGGGCGTCGTTGTTATTGGGGTCGTTGGCGCGGGCGCCGGCGGCGCCGCGCTCGCTTGAAATCCCAGCCCCATCGCCAAAATCAGCAATGTCATCATCTTCATGATTCAATCTCGGACGATGTCCGAAATTGTCAATGTCCGTATCGCCCTTGTGTCAAATTCGCGTTCCCTTCGCGCCAATTCGCGTCAAGTCTTTCCCGTCTTTGACTCTCATCGCTTTGCGTCGTGGAGTGCGGTGGCCGTGACACCGCTTTCAGATGGAGCATGATTTCCAAAGGTCCAACGCGTGGCCAAACTCCCTCGCGTTATCTGCGTTTAACATCTTGTCTCGCGTAATTTCCCTGATTCGCGGTTATGGTTTTCGTTTCCTTGATTCCTGTCTGCGGCGGTAAAAAAATCCGTGTCAGTTTCCGCTTCCCGTCTCTGTGTTCTTTGCTTCGGTTCAATAAATTCATTTTAAAAATTTGTGTCAATTCGCGCCAATTCGCGTCAAAACCGGCTTGCGACCTTCGCATCTTTGCGCCTTTGCGTTAAATTCTAATCTGTCTTTGAATCCCATCCGTGCCATCCGTGCCATCCGTGGTTAAAATGTTTTTTGTTTCGTGTTGTGGCTTCGCCGCTCTGCGTTACGGTTAAAAATCTGTGCCTGCCGGGCGTAGCATCTGAGCGAAGACCGGCCATCATTCATTCCCTCTGTTCAAATTCGCCTCGTTCCCTCTGTTGAGATTTCAGCCTTCAGCCTTCAGCCTTTCCCCTAAATCACCCTCATCTGCACCGCATCCACAATTTCTGTCCCCACCGAAATGGCGCCGATGATGACCACCGTGTCGCCCTGCTTGAGGTATCCCTCGCCCGCAAAATCTTTCAGCGCATTTTCAATGGTGTTTTGCGGATTGATAAAATCAAAATCCGTCACGAACGGCGTCACCCCCCAATTCAGGGTGAGTTGGTTGGCGAATGTCTCATTGTCGCATAGCGCATAAATCGGCGAATAACGCGGACGCATCCACGAGGTATATACCGCCATGTGGCCGTGCCGCGTGAATACCAGGATCGCCGCCGCTTTCAATTCGTTGGCCATCACGACCGCGCTCTTGACGAGTTTTTCGCGCGCGGTCGTCAATTCCGCCGAATCATGAAACTGCGCGCTCCCGCTGCGCTCGATGCGGCAGGCGATACGGTCAAACACCTCAATGCACTTGAGCGGATATTTGCCCACCGTCGTCTCCCCGC
This sequence comes from uncultured Verrucomicrobiae bacterium, assembly GCA_963755515.1. GTDB lineage: Bacteria > Verrucomicrobiota > Verrucomicrobiia > Limisphaerales > UBA11358 > UBA11358. The sequence goes on from CAVWKA010000025.1 coordinate 58,838, forward strand.
TCAACATGATGGCGTCTGACTCTTCATAGATTGCGTTGGCGACGTCGGTCACTTCCGCCCGCGTAGGCATGGGCGATTCAATCATGCTTTCCAGCATGTGGGTGGCCACAATGACCGGTTTTCCGTGGCGCAGGCAGGTCTTGAGAATGCGGCGCTGCACGATCGGCAATTCTTCGTACGGAATTTCAATTCCCAAATCGCCGCGCGCCACCATCACGCCGTCCGTTTCGCGCACGATGGATTCGAGGTTGATGAGGGCCTGCTGGTCCTCAATTTTGGCGATGACCAACGGCCGCGGCTTTTCCTTGTCGAAAAGTTCGCGCAATTGCATCAAATCCCGGGCCTCGCGGACAAACGAAAGGGCGATGAAATCCACGTTCAGTTCCAGGCCGAGTTTCACGTCGTTGATGTCCTTGGCGGTGAGGGCGGGCAGGCTGACTTTTACCCCGGGCAAATTAATATGGCGGCGGCTGCCCAGCGTGCCTTCAGTGAGCACTTCGCACTCGACCTTGTTGCCGTTCTTGGCGAGCACTTTCATCTCAATCGCTCCGTTGTCAATCAGCACCACGTCGCCCACGTTGATGTCGTTGACGAAATTCGCGTAATTGACGTCAACGGAATGTTCCTCCTCCGGCTGTTCGCCGCGGACGGTGAGAACGAATTTCTGGCCGGGCTGCAAATTGAGGGGCGAGCCAATGTCGCCGGTGCGAATGGCCGGGCCTTGCGTGTCCATCATGATGCCGACGTGTTTTTTTCGCGCCGCCGCGGCGGCACGGATGTCGGTGACCACGCGGCGCACCCAATCATGCGACCCATGCGACATGTTGAGGCGGAATATATTCACCCCCGCGTCAATGAGTTTGCCAATCATTGTTGCGGATTCGGTGGCCGGCCCGAGCGTGGAGATGATCTTGGTTTTGCGAACGTTTCCCCGTTGCATGGGCAGAACATACCGGCGCGTCCCAAGAAACAGCAAGATTAAACCGCCTTTCCGTTTTCCGCTTTCCGCTTTCCGCTTTCGGGAGCCCGCGCGTCCCGCGCGCCCTGGTTTGTTGACCGGCGATTCTCTGCGTCATCCTTGGCCACAGTTCGCACAGCGCGGCGAAGTCGCAACACGAAACAACATTTTTGCGGCCAATGAATCTGTGGTTTTGCGCGGAAAATTTTGGCATTCGGCCCTCGTCATTCCTTAGTCATTAGGATTTAGAAATTAGTCATTCCCTCCGCACTCCCGTGCTTTCCCTTATTTTACTCATGTTTACTCAATTTTAGTGAATTTCAGTGAATTTCAGTGAATTTTACCGAATTTGCTCATCAAAAATTTTCCCCGCCGTATGGGAAGCGCGCGCGTCCCGCTCGCTGTTTTCGGCGTCCCGCCGAAAACATCCCCTCCCGTCCCTGTCCGCACTCCCCGCTCCGCACAAATCCTCAGTCATTCCCCTGTGACAGCATGCTTTCCACCGCCTGCCGTACTTCGTCCGGTGTCGCTGTCGGCGGCAGATGCATCCCATACCGGATGGTGACGTGATAGGGAAATTCCCTCGGCCATTTCCAAAAGAATTTCCCGCCTTCAAAGCTGAAAATGCTCCCCCAAACGCCCGCCAGCGCCACCGGCACGATGGGCGCGTCAGTGCCCCTCATGATCCGCTCGAAGCCGCGATGAAATTCAGCCAGCTCGCCCGTGCGCGTGATTTGTCCCTCGGCAAAAATGCAGACGACATGGCCATCGCGGACGGCCTCGCCGGCGGCGTGCAGCGATTCAATCAACTCGCGCGGTCCCAGGTCGGAGGCGATGGGAATGAGGCCGAGCATTTTAGTGAACGGCTTCACCCACCAGAGATGGTAATACTCGCGGTGCATGAGAAACCGGATTTTGCGGTCGGTGGACGCCATCAGCAGCGGTGCGTCCACAAAAGAGACATGGTTGCAAACAAAGAGGGCGCCGCCGCGTTCGGGGATATTATCGCGGCCTTCCACGCGAATGCGATAGACGGTTTTGGTCAGGAGCCAGAAAAGGAAGCGGACGAGAGAATCCGGCGCCAGTTGCAGGCAATAAATGGTGCCGATGAGCGAAAGAATGGCGCCGGCCAAAAACATTTCCCGCGAGTTGAGGTTGCATTTTGCCGCCAGCAGATAATAGACGCCGGACGCCAGAAGAATCCCGATCCAGGTGAGCAGCGACGACGCGGCAATGACGGCGCCCTTGTTGCGCGGGTCGGGGCGGTGTTGGAGGATGGCGTTGAGGGGCACGGTGTAAAATCCGGCAAAAAACCCGAGGGCACAGAGATTGCCGCACATGCCAAAGAACGACAATTTCAACCACCCAATGAGCGCGGCAAAAACGGTGAGACCAGCCATGCCGAACGGGACCAGCCCCAATTCAATTTTGCCACCGGACAAAAACCCGGCGGCCAGGCTGCCCAACGCGATGCCAAGCATCAACGCCGCCTGCAGCCCGGCGACATGCGCGTCATTCACATGTAAAATGTCCTTGCCAAAAAAAATGATGGTGGGCCGCAGCAATGCGCCCAGGAAATACAGAAAGGCGATGCCGATGGCGCCGAGAAACAAGGTGTAATCCGCGCGGACCACTTGCATCTGTGAATAGAAGTCGCCCAGGAAGTTCATGCGGAATTGTTTTTGCGGATCGGCGGCGGGCAGTCGCCGGACGGCGAGGCAAAGCGACAACCCGACCACGGCCAGAACAATCAGAATGCCACCGGAATACACCTGTCTTTTGCCGAACAGATCATAAAGCTCCCCGGCGAAAATCGTCCCGGCAATGATGGCGGAAAACGTACCCAGGCCGAAGATGCCGTTGCCCCACGACAATTTCTTCTCCGGCAACAATTCTGGGAGCATTCCGTATTTGGTGGGGCCGAAAATGGCGCTGTGCGTGCTCATCAAGAAAACCGCCGCCAGCATCAGCGGCACGCTGGGAAGCCACAGGCCCAGCGATGCGACCGACATGATGCCGATTTCGGCGCATTTGATGACGACGGAGACGTTGCGTTTGCTGAAGCGGTCGGCGAAAAATCCGCCGGCCATCGAAAACAAGACGAAAGGGAGGGCGAAGACCGCGCTCACGAGCGGCACGAGTGACTTGCGCGTCTCCTGCGACATTCCCAGGCCAACGATAAAAAACATAACGAGAAATTGGAGCGTGTTGTCGCTAAAGGCATTTTGAAATTCAACCACGAACATGAGCCAGAAGCTCCGCAGGTCGCTCTCCTCCCTTCCCGCGCCGCTTGGTCGCGCCATGGCGTCGCGACGGCGGACGCCCGGCGAAGGCGGGCCTGCCGCGCCGTAGCCAGGCGAAGGCGGGTCCTCAGGCTTGGGCGTATCGCTCATGGCGCTGGAGATTACAAGGCACGCGCCAAAACGGGAATGGAAAACCCCCGTTTTATCCTTGACAATATGCGCCCTAATTTGCTAAAAGATGTTTCAACTCTTGGATGGTGAAGAAACTGGCTGCGAACGAAAAACAAGCGGAGGAGAAATGAAGACGAAATCTGAAATGAAAATCCAGAAATGCACAATGAACAATCGTCGCCACGCCGGCTTCGTCTTGCGAACGTTGCTCATTTTTGCCGTGGTTGCATACGCCTCTTCCTTCAGGGCCTCGGCGCAAAGTTACTCGATTAATTGGTATAAAATCTCGGGCGGCGGCGGCACCAGTACCAGCGCCACCTATCAGGTCAGCGGCACCATTGGCCAGCCCGATGCCAGCGGCGCGATGACCGGTGGCAGCTACTCGCTGACCGGCGGATTTTGGAGCCTGATTTCCGTGGTGCAGACCGCCGGGGCGCCCACCCTCTACATCAGCCATGCCGGGAACACGGTCACGATATACTGGCAGGATGTGTCCGGCTGGACGTTGCAGCAAAATAACAATTTGACCACGCCCGCCGGTTGGTCGGCCAGCAGCGGGGTGACCACGTCGAATGGAACGAATTACGTGTCCGTAACCGGGCCTACCGGCAACCTGTTCTATCGGTTGCAAGGGCCGTGATTCGAAGAAATGCTAAAGGCTGACGGCTGAAGGCTAAAGTGACGACGGGACGGAAGAAGGCGGCGTTGGATTGTCACTTTTCAGAACCCGGAATCCGTACGACATACCACATCTGCGGACCTTCGGCGACTTTCTCCGTGGCATTGGTGGCGGCGACCAATTGCGCGCCCGTCCTTTGCATCCAGTCCTCCAGGGTGGTCCGGTGAAATTTCAAATTCAGGCCGCCGACGACCGCGTATTCAATCCCCTTTTCCCGAAACCGTTCCGGCGGGTCGCTCAATAGAAAATGTTCCACCCGCCGCGAGCCAAGCGGCAGCCAAAGAGAAAAATCGCAATCGTCCTCCGCGCCAAGAAAGCCGACAACTTTTATATCCGGCGGCAACAAAGCCCGAACGCCGGCCAGCGAATCGGTACGGTTTCCATAGACGGAATAAACTTCCAAGGCGCGCGCCAATGAACGCGATCCCGGATGCCTTGCGGCGAGTTTGGAAAGGATTGTTTTTGCAGGCCACAGCGGCCGGTCGGGTGTCAAAACCAAAACAACGAGCGCCAAAAATAGATTCGCATAAACCAGAATGCGCCACCAACGGCACCGGACGACCGATGACACCGCAGGCCCAACGAGCAGGAGCGGCAGCAGCAAAGGATAGTATGGCGCGATGAGGCGGGCGGCCGTGTTCATGCCTGATTTGGCGCAATAAGCCAACAACGCCAGCCAGGGTGTGAGCAGAACGAAGATGCGCCAGGCCGAAAAGACGCCGGACGGCGGGGAACGTCGCACAAAAAAGTTGGCAAAGACCGAAATGGCCAGCAAAGCGCTCAAGCCCAGCCCGATCCCCGTCCAATCTTCGGTGGGCAATTCGCCGAGGGAAAGGGAATCGGGTTGAAAATTGGCGGCAAAAGGCGCCGATAGAAATCGGGGGAGCAGGGAAAGCGCGTGGGCGTTCCACCACCCCGCGAACGGAAAGAGTGGCGGAGTGAAATTGTCCAGCAGGAAAACGAAAAGATTCCCCCAGATGCCCACGAAAGGATTTTTCATGTTCATGCCGGGCGCTTCGATGGACAGACCCGACCAATCCCCGAGGTAACGGACATTCAATATGGCTGTGGGCAAAAACGAAACCGCCCCGGCCACCAGAACGACCGGCGCCAGGGCAATGATTTTTTTTCGGATTACCGGAAGGAGGGGGAGCATCAGTACGGCCCAAGGCAGCAGCAACGGAAGGTTGCTCGCCTTGGCGCCCGTCAGCAGCGCGGCGGCAAGGATGGAGTGGGCCAGGTCGGAAATTTTTTTTGACTGCCCCGCGCGCAAGGCGAAGTCAATGGCTGCCAGGGCATAGACCGTCGGAAAGACATCATTGGCGATGCTTCCGGCTTGCAAGAGAAAATCGTAGCCGGTCGGGAGAAGCCACATCCATTGCCAGGCGACCCGCGGGCGTACGCCGAGGCGTGTGAAGACGCTGAAAATCAGGCCCGGGAGAAGGAGGAACGGCAGGAAATTGAGCAGAAAGAGCGGACGGATGGAATGGGTGAAGAGCAGAATGGGTGCGCTGGCCCATTCCATGCCGCAGGCGCGGTCGTTCATGCGATAATTGGCGGTGTGAATCCAAAACCAGTGCCCATGCGAAAGCCATTGCAGAACACGCGCCACGCGGTAATTCAGGCCGGTATAATTGTCGGGGGCATGAATCACGCCACCGATAAAAATCAAGGATGCCAGGGCGGCAAAGCAGCATGGCAATGGCCGTCGGAACCGGCGAAAAATTCGTCCGGCGCGCGCGTGTTGCGGCCATTTCAGTTTTTTCCAGTTGGCAAAAAGCCAGGCGGCAAAAACTGCAAAGGCAACACCATAACCGGCTCGGTTCAATTGTCCGACCGCCGAGAGACCCCAGCCGGCCAGGGTGGCGAAGGCGGAATACCAAATCCAGAGTTGGACGAGCGGCGAAGATGGCATGTTCGGGATGGCGACCGTAAGGGGAAATTCGCGGCGCGTCAATGGGATTGCGATGGCGTGGCCGGGGGACTTCAAGAAAAAATCTTTTTAATGGCAACATTTTCACTTGCATTCGTTCCATATACCGCTATAAACGCGCTATATGGCTTTGCCATTCCTAAACGGGGCCTCAAAAAAGAAGAGAACTCAGATGATGGCGGTTGATCTGGGCGCTCGCACCACGAAGGCTGTTCTCGTGGAACGGCGCGGGGAAGTGCTCGCTCTGACCCGGTATGCGATGTTGGACGCGCCGATTTACGACAAGAAATTTTCTCCCGAATTGCTTTCCGACCATTTGCGCAGCGTCGCGGAGGCGCTGAACGGCTCCACGAGGTTTGTGGCGCTGGCCATTGGACTGGAGAATACGGTGGTGCGGCAGGTGGAATTGCCGCAAATTCCCAAAGAGGATATGCGGCTGGTTTTGAAAAACAATACCAAGGGATATTTACAGCAGGATTTGCCGAACCATGTTTTTGATTGCCACATTTTCCCTCCCAAAGTGGGGCCGGGCGCCAAAGTTGCGGAAACGGCGCGGACGGGCAGCATCCCCAAGCTCAAGGTGCTGGTGGCGGGCGCCAAGAAAGGGTTGATTGACGATTATCAAACGGCGGCGCGAAACGCCGGGCTTTCTCCCGAATGCATCTTTCCTGGCATGATTGGCCCGGTGAATTCATTCGAAATGGCCATGAACCAGGTGTTTGAAAATGAGTCAGTGGCTCTTGTGGACGTGGGGTTCAAACATTCCACCGTCTGTGTCCTGGATCGGGGCGAACTGGCTCTCACCCGCGTCGTCAACATCGGCGGGGATCAGTTGACATCCGGCCTCGCCGAAGCCATGGGCGTGACGTACGCCGAGGCTGAAGGCATCAAGTTGGGGATGTCGCCGGAGGCGGTGTCAACGGTGGAATTGCAAGTGTTGCCTTTGGGCCGCGAATTGCGGGCGTCCCTGGATTTCTTTGAACACCAATCCGACCGGCCAGTTTCGCAGGTCTTTGTGACGGGAGCCGCGGCAAATTCGGAAAATTTCTTACAGATGTTGCACGCGGAGATGATCGTGGAGTGCAAAACGTGGAGTCCCACGACGTTCCTGCAATTGGCATTGCCGGGACCACAGGCGGTGGACATTGAACAGGTTGGACCGCAATTAAGTGTGGCAATTGGCGCGGCGCTTGCTGCTCTTTGAGGCAGCAAACGGACATAGACAGGCAGACCGTCAGGCCAGATCGCCCACGCTTTGGCAGTCAGATTTAGCTATGCCGATACATATAAACTTGCTGGCGGAAGCCCAGGCTGCGGAAGAGTTGCGCCGACGCGATCCGGTCAAACGGGCCATCTTCCTTGGCATTTCATTGGTGGCGGTGTTTTTGGTCTGGAGTGCCATGGTGGAGGCCATGGCAATGTCGGTCCGGGCGACTGAGGCCGGCGTGGAAACGGAAGTCGCCGCACGTACGAACGAATATGCACGAGTGGAGGCCAACATGAGGCAATTGAGTTTGACACGCTCCCGTCTGGCAGCGTTGAAAAAATTGCAGGACGACCGGTTTTTGCAGGGCAACCTGCTGAACGCGCTGCAACTGGCAACCGTGCCCGACGTGCAATTAACGGCGTTGCACCTGGATCAGAGTTATTCGTTGCAGGAAGGCACGCCGACTCAAACCAACAGTGACGGCCGGGTCGTCCTGGGACGACCAAGTACAGTGCGGGAAAAGGTCACGTTGAATCTGGACGCGCGCGATTTCAGCGCCAATCCAGGTGACCAGGTGAATAAATTCATGCAAGTGATTGAAAAACAACCGTATTTCGAAGAGATGCTGGCCAAAACCAACGCCGTTCAGTTGACCAGTCCGCCGTCCGCTCCCGTGGAAGACGGCGGCAAGGTCTATGTGACCTTCTCGTTGGAATGCCAATTTCCAGAAGTAACACGATGAGCCGATTGCCAAAAGAAAAACGCGACAAACTGATCCTGGTCTGCATGATCATCGTGATGGTTTTGGGCGGGATTGGTTTCGGGATGATTCGCCCCCAGTACGCTACCATCACAAGCGTTAAAGACGACACCAACGCCGAACGGGAGAAATTGCAGAACATGAAGAAGACCATTGCCAGCGGCGACACCACGTTGAACCAATTACAGGACATGTCCGATACATTGACGCAGGCAGAGGCGGATATGGCCACCGGCGATCCCAATGAATGGATTTACGACACCATCCGCAAATTCAAATCGCAATACAAGATGGACATCACCATTGCCTCGCAAACGACCACCCAGCCCGAGGACATGCTGCCACAGTTTCCATTTCAGCAACTGAAAGTCACCGTCAATGGCACGGCGTATTACCACGATTTGGGAAAATTCATCGCTGCTTTTGAAAATGATTATCCCCATGGCCGCATTTGCAATCTGAGCCTCAGTCCGTCCGGAGGGAGTGGTGATACCTCTGAAAAACTTTATTTCAGGATGGACATTATCGTTCTGCTCAAACCGAGCGAGACATAAATGACGATGAAACTACAGGCAAAAAGGTCTGGAAAGCTGCCGCTGATGCTGGCGATGGCGGCATTGGCGGGAGGGTTGCCGGGACGCGCCGCGCCGCCTGCTCCCGCCACTCCCGCTGCCCCGCCGAAATCCGTGTTTATTCTGCCGACCAAACCGGAGGAAGGGCGTGATCCCTTTTTCCCGAATTCGACCCGTCCTTACCAGGAAGCCCAAGCCCTCCACCCTGTTAATGTCCCAGTGGTTCCCACGTTGAAAGTGGAGACTATATTGGTGAACCAGGACGGGAAGGCCTTCGCAGTCATCAACGATCAAACTTTCGCAGCAGGCGACGAGGGTGACGTGATCACCCAGACGGGACGCAGAGTTCACCTTCGTTGTCTGGCCATCGATCCTCGGAAGAACACGGTCACTGTGGAGACCGGCGGCGTGCAAGTGACACTCAACTATAAAGCCAATTAGTGAATTCAACAAAGACAATGCCAATTAAAAATCCGCCGTGTCGGGAGCCCTGCGGACAAGGGCGAAATTTGCCAGGCTTTTTCGAAGTCCTGCTTCCATCACACAAACAGTCGGAGACAACGGAGTTCAAGAATCAATCATGAAGACAAAACACATCGCCGTCCTGTTGCTTGCTGGGGGGTTTCTCCAACAGCTGGCTTTATCCCAACCTGATACCAACGGCGCCTATGCTGCCATGGTCAGCAACGTTGTTGACATGTCCACCAGCCCCGGCACGGCGGCCACTACCAACCCGGCGGGCGGCTCGACCGTGCCATTGGTGGCGCAAACCGCGACTACCACCGTCACCAGCAACGCTTCGACGACGGAGACAACCAATATGGTCGTCCCGGAGGTCACCAACACGTTGCCGATGACGGAAAGCAGCACCACCACCGTGACCACCGCCGAAACGACGACAGCCCCCGGTGAAAATGGCCAGCCGGCCGCGGCCCCTGGTGAGCACGGCCGTCGTGCCCATATCGTTCACCGACGTGCCTTTGGACGTCGCCATTCAAGCGTTGGCGCGCGAAGCGGGCATTAATTATTTGCTGGACCCGGCCATCGGTTGGGGACAGCCGGACCAAACCGGCCAGAATCCGACAGCCACCGACGTTGTCGGTGCGATGGGAAGGAGTCACCCCTGAACAGGCGTTGCGGGCACTGCTCGACAACTATGGCCTTGATATGATTGAAAACCCAAAGACGAAAATTGCCAAAATAACGCTTAAATCGCCCAATGCCCTGCCTCCGCTCATCACCCGGGTGATTCAGCTCAGGTACGCCAGTCCGACCAACATGTTCGCGGCGCTCAACGGCTCATTGACGGACAAGCGCAGCCGCATTGTGGCGGACCTGCGGACCAGCCAGTTGGTTGTTGTGGCCACCGATCCCGAACAATCCACCATAGATACCCTGATTGCTGAACTGGACAAGCCCACCCGGCAAGTGCTCATTGAAACCAAGTTTGTAGAAGTATCCAGCAATCCCAGCACATCGAAGGGCATTGATTGGTCCGGCACCCTGCAGGCGCAGAACTTTTCTTTTGGAAACGGCCAATTGAACGGCGCCGGAGTGTCGCCTTCGGTGTCTTCGATTAACATACCTGGATTACCGGTAACCGTTACTAAGCTCGGTGGCGGTACCCCCACGACTGCATCTCCAGGCTCGACCTCCTCCACCACGTTGAATTCCGAACCTGAAAATTCTCTTAATCCGGGCGGCTTTACCATCAACACCGCCAATGGGTTGTCACCGGACATTGGATTTTTAAGCGCGGATGGTGTCAAAGCAATTTTTTCATTTTTGAACCAATCCACGGAAGCGCAAGTGGTATCCACGCCGCGGGTGGTTACGCTGGACAACGAGACCGCCACCATCCAGGTGACGACCGAGTTCCCTGTCATCAACGTTCAAGCCGGCACCCAGGTGACCGCCGGCGGTTCGTCAATCAGTTATTCCAACATCGGCACCGTCCTGCTGGTGACGCCGCGCATCACCGCCAACGATTACATCTGGCTCAACGTAAATCCGCAAGTCTCGACCTATCCCGGCCTGGACAACAAGACGATTGATGGATTTCTTTATCAAGCGGACATATTTGACTCCCGCGTCGTCGAATCGCAGGTCCTCATCCCCAATGCTCACACGCTGGTCATGGGCGGCTTGGTCCAGGACAATCCCAACGCGGCTTATACCAAGGTGCCGATTTTGGGCGATATTCCGGGGTTGGGCTTCCTCTTCCGCAGCGAGAATAACAGCCTGAACAAGGACAATCTTCTCATTTTTATCACCCCGACAATTCTCAAGGACTCGGACTTCAAGCCGATGCAAACGGATTTTCTCAACAGCGAGCCGCGGATGATGGCCGAGCCGATGAATATGCATACCTGGTGGGACAGCGCCCAACCTCGCGGCAATTGGAGCAATCCCATACCGCCGGCGGATGATCCAACGTCGCAGATGCCAACCAATAATACGGCGATGGCATCTCCTTGAGCTTTCGCGATAAGAATTGGAGTCGAATTATGAAAAGCGAATTTACACGACGGAATCTTTTTAACGCTGTCCTGGCGGTGTTGTTGCTAACCTCGGGAGATCTTTTGGCAACGACTGTAACTTTGGTCGGTGGCCAGGGCACGGCTGGACACGTGGACGGTGACACCTATCATGACGCGTTATTCAGCACGCCCAGCGGCATGACCATGGACAGCGCCGGAGATTTGTGGCTGGCCGACCGTAACAATAACGCGATTCGCGTCATCTCAAGCCCGCTGGATAGCCAAGGCGGTGGCAGCGAGACGCTGACATTCGCTCCCGTTACCACAAATTTAATTGTGCAGCCGATTGCCGTTGCCCTGGATGATGTTGGCGACGTTTTCATCCTCGATTATGGCAATGGGAAAAATGGAAACATCGTGGAATACGATACCGACTATGGCGACATTGAGGCGACCAATGCGATGAACCTGACCAATGCCGCCGGCATGACAATGGACTCAAGCGGCAATCTTTACGTGACGGTCAATAGCAACAGGATTCTGGAATTCACCGCCCCTGGAGTCAGCAATGTGATTGTTACCATCACCAACGCCGGCACTTCGTTGGAGGGCTTGGTCGTCAAGAGAGCCGGAAATTATGCGGGTTGGCTGGCAGTTTGTGATGCTGGGCGCGATGGAATTTACCTCGTCAATCCGGCAAATGGCATGGTGGTAACCAACGCCGGATTCCACGGCGCGGGTGATTTTCCAAATGGCACCGACGCATCCTCCCCGCAGGATGCCAAATTCAACCAACCGATGGGCGTCGCGGAAGCCGGCGACGGCAGCCTGATTGTGACTGATTATGGAAACAATCGGGTGAAAGTGGTAAAAGCCAGCGATGGTGGTGTGACCAATCTTTATGGTGTTGTCTCCAGTGATTGGGTCGGGCCGTATCCCGGTTTTAGCAGCAGTCTTGTCCCAACCACGGGCGCTCCCCAAACGGTGGTAATCCCTGACACGCCCGGCGGCGTTTCGGCGCGCGAACCCAATGGAATCGTTTTTTCTTCGGACGGAACGGTGTATGTTACGGAAGAATACTATAACCTCATCCGCGATGCGACTGGTTCCGGACTGCAGGTTCCGCCTCCGGCGCCGCCTCTGGCGCCAACCGGGTTGACAGCGGTGACAAATTCCTCGGGTGTGTATCTCACCTGGGGTCCGAGCACGGGTGCAACCAATTACAACGTTGAACGCGCCACGTCCAGTGGCGGACCTTACCAAGTGATCGGGACGACCACCACCACCAGTTTTACCGACACCACGGGGCTTGCGGGGAACACTTATTATTATGTCGTGACTGCATCCAACGCCGGGGGAACGAGCGCCAATTCCGGGGAAGTCAGCGTCACCATCCCAATTCCGCCGCCGCCGGAGCCGGAAATCGGCTGGTACGATTTTGAAGGTAATACTCAAACCGGATTTTACTCCGTGCTCCATCCGATCAGCGGTGGAAATGCCTATGTTGCCAATAACCCCCTTCTCCTGGCCATTTATCCAGACACGACGGGTGTTTCGACCTATTATATCACCCTGCCGCCGGAAATGAATGGAGCTGTACCGGGGCCCGACAACGGGACCCAGCCGTTTGAATACCAAAACGGCTATCCGTATGGATCACCCGAAGTCAATCCACTGCCTTCGTTGAGCTTGTCGAACGGGTATGTGACGATTGAGGCGGTGAACCAAAACGGTGTCGGGGAACTCAGCGCGGTGGATTCGGCCCAGATCTTATTTCAGGTGGGCAGTCCCTCTGTTGTCGGGGATAATGCCGCGCAGTTCACGATTACGGACGTCACCACCAATGTCGTGTTTTATTACACGTTAAACGGCACAGATCCTTCGAACGCGCCTCCAAGCCAGCAAGTCATCAGCACCAATGGAAGCATCACCCTGTCGCTGAACGGAAGCACCAACATTGATTTCGAAGTGCGAGCCTATGGGTATGGGCCGGATTCGGAATTCCAGGGGAGTGGATTAGCGACGCGAGTCTTTTCGCCCAGCGCCTTTGTGCCGAATAACATCAGTTGGGGCTTTGCTTCGGGCGAGTGTTCGAGCGCCTTTGTGGGCGCGGCGGGCGAAACATTTTATGCCCCGGTGACCCTGACCATGTTGCCCTCCAATACCTTGTATAGTTTACAATTTAACATGACGGTATCCAGCACGGGGGCCGGAATTACCAACCCCGCGCCGGCCGCAGGGCCATTTAATTTCCAGTCAATGCTGATGCATCAACCGCAACCGGAACCAGGATCCACGATCCCTGTTTTTACTCCGATTCCCCCCATGATGTATGCCGCCTATGAAACCACTGTTCTGCCACCGTCGGACTATGTGACCAATAGCATCGGCCAGGTTTTTGTGAATCTGATGGTCAGCAATGGAAACGAACTGGCGGTGGGCTGGCTGGAGCGTTATGGTCGCACCAATCTTTATAATACCACGGCACAGACCCTCATTACTTTTTCCCTGGCGCATGATGACTTATTTCCCGGTGGCCAGCAGCCCAACGGGGTCATTGTTGGCGGTTACAGTTTCCAAATTTCGCCCGGCGCCACCAACGGCCAGCAATACCAAATCGAACTTGGCGGCGCGTCGGGAACTTCCGATGGTATTGGTGCACCTGGCAATTCCGTCGAGATATTCGCCCAGGACTATACGAACAGTACGGCCTTGGGCGCCGGGTCGCTTAATGCCATCAAAAACGTCACCGTGGGAAGTATTCCGTATCTGGTTGGCGACGTTTATCCATTCCGTTGGTTCAATGCGGGTGATTTCGGATCTAGCAACCTGATAGTTAACGGCAGCGCGGATATCGAGCAGGTGTTTGAGGCAGCGGTTTATCAGTGGAACACCCCTCCACCAGGCAGCGACTTTTTCGATGCCATGGACTCTGCGGGCGGGCTTGGCGCCTTGGACAGCGACCCGACGAGCGCCTTTTACAACTATTGGACCAATGCCGGCACACTGACTGCCGCGCAGGAGCAGACCCTGATGGGAGGGAGCTTCACGAACATCAATCAAATGGCCTTTGGCGACGGCCAACTCGATGTGGCTGATGTTTATGTGACTTTCCTCCGTTCGGAGTTCACGAATAGCCTTTTGTGGTTCCAGCGGGTTTGGACCAACGGACAGCTTGTGGCGTTACCCCCCAGTTACGCCCCTGGCATAATCCCATCGGCCATTCAAAAGCAGACGGGCGGCGGAATTAAATCGGCGGGCACTGGCGCCGGTTCCGTCGCGGTTTCCATTACCAATACGCCGGTGATTGATTTCACTTCGACTGATTATCTGGCCAGTGCCGGCCAGACGCTTTCGGTTCCCGTCAACGTCACGGTTTATGGCCAATATCCGCTCAGCATGGTGATGTTGAATGTCAGCGTGGTGCCACTGGACGGTTCACCACCCTTGACAACGCCCATTTCGCTCAGCCTTAATCCACCATTCAATGACCCGAGCGAATACAATGCGGGGTTGCAAGACAGTTCCGGAAGCGGCAATTATGCGGAGGCCCTGTTGCCCGTGCAATTTCCAATTCCGGCAAATTTCGGGGTGACCGGCTCTACGGTCATCGGTACCTTGTCCGTCACCATCCCGACAAACGCCACGGCGACGTCCGCATACGCAATTCATTTTGATCACGCTTCAGGTTCGCCCAACGGCGCGATTTCATTTCCGAAACACACTTTAACCGGGCTGATTACCCTTTCGAGCCGCACCAGTTCCTATTACAACGACGGCATCCCGGATTCATGGCGCCTGCGCTACTTCGGCACCATTTATAATATGTTGTCCGTCTCCAATGCCGACGCGGATGGCACGGGCATGGAAAACTGGCAGAAATACCAGGCCGGATTGGATCCCACCGATCCAACCTCTGTGTTGACCGTGGGCACCGACCAGGTGATGGCGCAGAGCCAGCAGGACAGCGTGATTGACTGGCCGAGCGTGAATGGCGAAACCTATATTATTCAGCGGTCGGCGACGTTGTTTCCGGCGAACTGGATCCCGGTTTCCACAAATATCGGCAACGGCACTTACATGGAAATCCATGATAGCCCGACGAACTCGTTCAAGTTCTATCGTGTTCTGGTTCCATAATCCCTGTCTGATTTCCCTGGCGCGTTCGCATGAGCGCGCCTTTTTATTTCCTGGTGATCTGTCTCAGATAGCCGAACGAAAAGATTCCGGTCGCGTGGCCGTCTCCCCAGACCGGCTGAATCGCGTAACTTCCCACGCTGAGGAGTCGCCGCAACTCATAGGCCGACGACCGAAGCTCCGGTTGCGGATTCTTATGCAGATTGCCCAAAATGTCGGTCTCTCCCCTGCAACCGGCACAGGGACAATGGCGCCGCAATTCTTCCAATGGAATGAAACTTTCAACGCCGTCATCCCATTTGATGGCCAGTTCGTTGCCGATTTGCTGAATGTCCGCCGGACGCATCACCGTTTTCCCAGTTTCCGTTCAAAAGCCGCCAGCGTTTCCGGGCTGACATGATGTTCAATTCCTTCGGCGTCCAGTTCCGCGATCCGTTCTGAAATGCCCAGAGAACGTAAAAAAGCCGTCACGGTCTCGTGCCGTTGCTTGCTTTCTTTAGCCAGCTTGTGTCCGGCATCCGTCAAAAAAATGGCACGGTAAGGCTTTGCGTTCACGAACCCGTTTTTTTTCAACCGCGCCAGCGTGCGGTTCACGGTCACATGGGTCACACCCAGCCGCCGGGCCAGATCCGTCACGCGCGCTTCGCCGGATTCGGCCGTCAAATCGGCAATGGCTTCCACGTAATCCTGGGCAATTTCATTGGCGCGGTCACGCCGCGAACGGCGCAGGTTCTCGGCTTGTTGCGAGGCCGGACGCGCATCCGAATTGCGCGCGGCGGCTGGTTTACGAATCGAACGCGGCATGATTGCGATGAATTAAACAAAGGAATGAATTTTAGTCGAGAATTTTAAATTGTATCTAATGCTACTTTTTCTGTTGACAGCGCGCCACCCGTAACGTATCAATGGCTACATTATTGTGTGTATGATAAAAGGATTGGCTGTTGCTTCATTGGCGGCGTGCGACCGCATTGGCGGCTGCCGCGCAGGAAACCAACGGTGTTCCGCCGGACAAAAGCGGCTATGGCCTTTTCAATCCGGTGCCGGAAAATCTGATGCGCGATTTAAGCCCCGACCGCCCGGACATAACCGAGTCGGCTTATACCGTGGACGCCGGCCACTACCAGTTGGAAATGGATTTCGCCAATTTCACGTACGACAAAACGGATGGCACAACCACGAAGGCGTGGGACGTGGGAGATTTCAACTTCAAGGCCGGTGTGCTCAACAATGTTGATTTCCAAATGGTCTATGACAATTACCTGAATGTGCATACGGAAGACAGTTCGGGTAATTCAACCACGCAATCAGGCTTCGGCGACCTGACCACGCGGCTAAAAGTCAATTTGTGGGGCGACGACGAGCGGAAAGACCGCCTTTGCGCTTCTGCCTTACGTCACGTTTCCCACGAGTACGGATCATCTTGAAAACAACGAGGTTGAAGGCGGCGTGATTTTTCCGTTGGCGGTGAGCTTGCCGCATGATTTCGACCTGAGCATGGAAACGGCGGTCAGTGTGATTGAAAATGACGACAACGACGGCTATCACGAAGAATTCATTGTTTCAGCCAGCCTTGATCATCAGATCATCGGGTATTTGAGCGGGTTTGTAGAATTTTCCAGCAACTTCACCACGGAAAGTCATTCTGGTTGGATGGGAACGGTGGATACCGGCTTGGAATATCTCGTGACCAAAAATATCCAGCTTGATTTGGATTGCTACTTCGGCGTTACCCATGCCGCGCCCGATTTCAATCCCTTTGCCGGAATCACCTGGAGATATTGAAAACATAAGTACCGAATCCTTTGAGAAATTATACATGAATCCGGCCGAACCGAGACCTGAAACCACTACCGAGCCTGGAGCCGCCGAACTTCCGCATTCCGGCGCCATGTCGTTGGAAGGGTTGCATGACAGCGTAAACGTGCCGGATCGTAAAGCCGGCTTTTGGCGGCAAATGGCTGCATACTTCGGCCCGGCGGTCTTGGTCAGTGTCGCCTACATGGATCCCGGCAATTGGGGAACGGACCTCCAGGGGGGCGCCCAATTCAAATACGGGCTGATTTGGGTGGTCGGCTTGGCCAGCCTGATGGCCATCTTTCTTCAGATTATCGCCGCGCGACTCGGCATCGCCGCCGGACGCGATCTGGCGCAATGCTGCTACGATTGGTATCCCAAGTGGACGCGCGTGCCGAACTGGGTCATGGCGGAGATTGCCATCATCGCCTGCGATTTGGCTGAAGTCCTGGGCGGCGCGGTGGCGCTGAACATGCTCTTCCATATCCCAATCTTTTGGGGAGTCATTATTACCGGCCTCGACGTTCTGCTGCTGCTGGCGCTTCAGGGTCTGGGCATGAGGATGATTGAAGCGGTCGTGCTGCTGCTAGTCGCAACCATCGGCGTTTGCTATTTTGTCGAGATTTTTGTCCTGCCCCAGACGCAGCCCAGCTTTCTGGAAATGGGCCGGGCGATGCTGACACCCACTTTAACTTCGTCCGACATGATTTATGTCGCCATTGGCATCATCGGGGCCACCGTAATGCCGCACGTGCTTTATCTGCACCCGGCGTTGGTGCAGAGCCGAAAATTCCAGAAGGACCAGGAATCAATCCGGACCGCAATTCGTTTCAACACCATTGATGTCACCGCCAACTTGTCGGTGGCTTTCGTCATCAACGCCGCCATCCTGGTGCTCGCGGCAATTGTCTTTTACGGCAAAACCAGCGTCACCGTTGCCGGCGGCCACGTCGTTCAATTCAACGACAACACCGACTGGATTCAAGCGGCGAACCTGACTTTGGCGCCGCTGCTCGGGACCACCGCCGCCAGCGTGCTCTTTGCCGTCGCCCTCCTCGCCAGCGGACAAAGCGCGACCATTGTCGGCACGCTGGCCGGACAGGTGGTGATGGAAGGTTTCATGCACTGGAGAATCAAGCCCTGGTTGCGGCGGCTGATTACCCGTTCGCTGGCCATTATTCCCACAGCCATCTTTGTCGGCATCCGCGGGGCGAATAATGTCAACAATCTCATCGTCCTAAGCCAGGTGGTTCTGGCCTTGCAACTGCCCTTCGCCATGTTCCCCCTGCTGCATTTTGCCAGTTCGCGAAAAAAAATGGGCCAATGGCGTCTGGGCTGGTTTTTGCTGATTGCCGGCTGGGGCTCGGCGTTGACGATTACCGCCTTTGACTTTTACGGCCTCCCCGACGCGGCGAAACAGGCTTGGCAAGTCA
Source organism: uncultured Verrucomicrobiae bacterium (assembly GCA_963755515.1). Lineage (GTDB taxonomy): Bacteria > Verrucomicrobiota > Verrucomicrobiia > Limisphaerales > UBA11358 > UBA11358. Next base: position 77,208 of record CAVWKA010000025.1, read on the forward strand.
TCACGGGTCATTGACATGGCCATTTACGATTTATGATTTACAATTGACGATTGATGAATGATGAATAATGATTGTCGCTCCGGGGCGCGTCTGGCCTTTTGCGGACGCAGCGCAGACCTCCGAGTCGGCTGCAACGCGGTTTTTCAAAACCCGCCGGCCGGGAGCAGTCGAGCGCACTGCCGATTTGTCGCGCAAAGCGGGAGGCGACACAGCAGGTTTAGAAACCTGCGCTACGCCTATGTATGATAAAATTCTCGTAACCCTGGACGCCACGCCCAGTGACCGCGCGATCATTGAGCACGTCAAACCGCTGGCCAAATGGGCAAACAGCCGGGTCGTGTTGCTGCACGTGGCCGATGGCTGGGCGGCCCGCACCTATGGGCCGGACGCCATCAGTGCTGAAATCACGGAAGACACCGCTTATTTGGAGAAAATCCGGGGCGAATTTCAGTCTGCGGGAATAGACGCCGCGGCGGAACTCGCTTTTGGCGAGCCCGGCGATGAAATCGTCAAATGGGTCGAGAAGAAAGGCTGCGACCTGGTGGCGATGAGTACCCATGGCCACGGTTTTCTTGCGGATTTATTTCTAGGCAGCGCATCCCGACGGGTCCGCCACCGCATCAGGGTCCCCGTCCTTCTGCTCCGCGCAAGATAGGTATGTAGCACCCTTGTCACGGGGGGCATTTCGGAAGTCGGTGGGAAACCTCCGGTGGCTTCACCCGCCGGTCTTTCTTGGGCTTTTCTTTTTCCCCTTCGATCTTCAGCCTTTTATTCGTTATCCCAACATCACCCATTGTGGCGATAGACAACCAGGTGTTTGATTGCGAAATTGGGATGATGAATCGCCTGAATCTGTTTGTTTTTGCGCTGGCTTTATGCCTCGCGCAATCCCCCTTTTCCGCCTTGGTTGAGGCCAAAACCTTCAACGTCCGTGACTTTGGCGCTGTCGGCGACGGAACGAACCTGGACACCGCCGCCTTTCAAAAGGCGCTCGACGCTTGCGCCACCGCCCGCGGAGGGACCGTATTGGTGCCGGCGGGGCAATACTTGATTGGCAGCGTGGTTATGGGAGGTCACACAACTTTGCGGTTGGAAAGCCAGGCCAACTTGATTGCCAGCCCGAATATCGCCGATTATCCAATCGTGCAGGTTCGGTACGAAGGCGAATTTGTCCAGGGACATCGCGCGCTGATCTCCGCCGAAAACGCCAGTCATATTACCATCGAAGGCGACGGCTCCATTACCGGTCCGCCGGTGGATATTGGCCGCCTCCGTAATCCGCGCGGGCCGGTGCTGATTGAGCTGACTGGCTGCACCAATGCCACCCTTGAAGATTTTACAACCCATTACCAGCGCCTTTGGTCCATTCATCCATTGTTCTGCCAAAATGTGGTCATCAGGAACCTGACCATCCGCTCGACCCAGGTGAATGGGGACGGGATAGACGTGGATTCCTGCCGCAAGGTGCTGATTGACCACTGCGATATTCATACTGGTGACGACGCCATTTCGCTGAAATCCGGACGCGGCGAATCCGCGGCGCGCATGGATCGCCCGACCGAGAATGTAACCATCAAAAATTGCACATTGGTCAGCAGCATTTTTGCGGGGCTGGGCATCGGCACGGAGCTATCCGGCGGCATTGATAATACCCTGGTGGAAAATTGCATAATCTCCGGCGGACAAAACGGAATCTTTTTGAAAAGCCGGGACGGGCGCGGCGGATGCGTCAAAAATTTTATCGGAAAAAATCTGACCATCCGCAATTCCCCGACCTTTTTGGACATTGACCTGCTGGACAAGGGCATCCAGGCGAGTGATCCTGTGACGGGTGACCCGGCGGGATGGACTCAACTGGCCGGCATTTCCTTCAGGCACATACGCGTGGACAACGTGGCGTGGCTTTTGAAAGCCCGGGACATTCCGGCGGCGCAACCGATAGAAGGCTTTACGCTGGCGGATGTGCGGGGCACCTGCGGGAGAGCTTTGGACATGGCCAACATGAAAAATGTGGTATTAAGCCAGATCCGCGTCACCGACTATCACGGTCCTTTCCTCACTCAAAACAACGTGGAGGGAACAGGGCTGGTGGATCCGCCTGCGACCGCGGATCCGAAGTAGGGCGATCTACTTGCTTGAGGGCCATAGACGCGCCATTCGCGGTCTAATCACCTCTGCGGTGTCCCGCCTGTATCAATATCCGGCGAAGCCGTTCGAACATTCTTGTACTCAATGTTCCCGGTATTGTTGTCCAGGAATTCCGGCCCGGCGTAAATAACCGCCAGGTCCGCCAGCGCTGTGGAATGGTCCGTCCCAAAACCTGAAGTGGCTGTGAGGCGCAGGTCCTTCGCCGTTACCGATTTCCCGAACAAAATCCTTTGTTCGTCAAACGTGGAAGCCAATTGGCCGCGGATGATTTCCACCCAGTTCGTTCCATCGTCGCTGCTTTCAAGCTGGTAGTCGCGAATATCGCCCTGGTGCTCGCGCTGGTTCTGCCGCGGCATCACCACCAATCCACTCATGACGATTGGCATCGGGAAGCTGATGTCAATGACATGCGGAAATCCCGGACCGTTGCCGCGCACGTCCGCGGTTGACGAAAAGGTATTCGGATCACCGTCCACCAGGGCATCCGCCGGAGCGCCATCCAATGTGGCCGTCGCGCCCAATTTCCGCATGATCCGCGTGTCGAAGTACAAACTCTCAAACTCATTCATGGAGATTTCCGTTTGCGGTTGGAATTTTTCGCCGCCCATGTAGTCCAGCAGCGAGCGGCGCAATTGCTGCGCGACCGGGCTTGGATTGTTCTCCAAATCAACCGCGCAGACCATCAATTTGCCCGTGCCCACTTTGGCTTGAAAAATCAAACCGAGCTTGTAATTCCGGTTCCAATCGTCAATCGCCCAGACGATGGGCCGCAACGGTCCGGGCAATTTGCCGAGGTTTACCGCGCGGGTATTGCGCAGAAGTTCGGTCCATTGCCAGTCGCAATTGGATTGCGTGGGAAATTCCGCCAGGGCGGGATGGTTGGTGTCGCACCACAAGCCAAGCATCCGGCTCCAGGTCGGACCCATCAAGGCGTTCCAGAAGATGGGCACCCGCGCGAGCGGCGGGCTTTCCCAATCCAAATCCGCGTTGCGCGGCAGGAATAAAACATTTCCGCCCGCCGCAAGAGCGTTCTCCGCCGCTGCCCACGAAGTGGTCACGAGAACGTTGGCCGGAACCACGTCCGAAATCTGCGCCGGATAAAGCCAGAAATTCCAGTCATTCTCATAATGACCGTCCGGGGAATCAACGCGAGCGACCAGTCGGTATTGCGCGGGCGCGGGCAATCGGCTCAGGTCCAGGCTCATACTCAGGCATTTGCCCTTGAATCCAACAGGGATGTTCCGGATGGGATTTGTCGGACAGGAGCCAACGCGTTTTCCGTTCGCATCCAAAACGTCCCAGCGAACGACGGCATTGCTGAGCGTTTCGGCCCCAAAATTCGCCACACCAATGTCTGAGGCAAGTTTTTGGTCCGTAGTGAACACGCGTCGGGTCAACCAGGCCAGCGGGACCACGGAATTGCAGAATTTTTTGAATTCCTCCGGAGTGGTGTATCCTTTGGTTTGCCAGAAGGGGTCCAGCGTGCCGACAAGCGCCGTGCCCTGGCCCGTGTAATCGTGCAGGTCGAGCAATTGGAATCCGTCCAGCCCGGGCGTGCGCAGATTGGCCTCGACTTCTTCCTTGTAACATTCCTGCTGGAAACGGCCCGATGCCCAGGCGAAATTCTTGTCCTCCCCGAGCACGCCGTGGTCCGCGGCCGAGTCCCGAAAAATCTCGAAATTTCCCGGTTGCATAAAACCCGTGAATTTTTGAATGACATCAAAATTGGGATAGGCGCACCATTGACCGACCTCATGGGCAATGACCGGCACATTGATGCCGTCGAGCGCATCGGCATAATCATGCCCGAACCAGCCCGGCTCGCCGCGCAAGCGGCCGAAGCCAATGTGGCTGGTCGCGAGATAATCCGCGCCGCCGTTGAGGGGTTGGCTGGGCGAATCAATGACCGTCCAACCCGTGTCCGGGGTATAGAGATGCCGCGGGTCTTCCGCGCGAAAGTGTTTCACCCACTCGGGCAGCACCTGCTTCCAGTGGCCGGCGGCCTCATTGCTCGCCGAAATCAACATCAGCGACGGATGATTCCCGTAGGCGTGGATGATGCGCTCCGTCTCGGCATACAACATCTTTTCCATTTCACCGCCCGGGGTGAACGAATTCCACATGCCGCACTCCACTTGCAGATAAAATCCCAGCTCATCGGCCGCCTCAAACGCCGCCTCGGGCGGACACCATGAATGAAACCGCACGTGATTCAAACCGTAACTCCTGCAGGTAAGGAAAATTTTCTTCCACGATTCGATGTCGGTCGCCGGGTAACCGGTCAGCGGAAAATCGCCCCCGAAATGCGTGCCGCGAAAATAAATCGGGTGGCCGTTGAGAATGAACTGGTTTCCTTGGGCATGAAAATCGCGCAAGCCGAAAATGCTGGCGGTGTCTTCCTCAAAAGGCCGGCCGCCGATTTCGCCGGTCACGTGGATGCGCAGACGGTAAAGCCTGGGCGAGAATTCGTCCCAGAGTTTCGCCCGATCTCCCAGCGTAAATGTTTCGTCCAATGGAACGGCAGTCTGGGTATCCGGCGCGGTTGAACTGAAATTCGTGCTGACCGGCGTAAAATCCAGGGCTGGGGTCGTCCCGGCGGGGTCCACGAAATAAGCTATCTTTCCCTCCGCGGATTGATTGGTTGGAAAATGCAGGAGCGCGCGCATTTCAAAAGATTTCTTTTGGGCATTCGGAAAAATTTGCACGTTATCCACCCAGACGGGCGCTGTCGCGCGTAATTCAATTTTTCCCGCAATGCCATTCCAGGCGTCATCCAATGAATCGGAAACGCTGTGGGCGTCCAGGCGGTAAGGCAGGATCATCCGGTTGTCCACGCGGATGGTCAACCGATGCGTGCCCGGCGGCACAATGCCCAAATCATATTCGTGCGGCGCGCAAAGGCTGATGTCCGAGCCGATTTCCCGGTCGTCCAGCCAGACGGTGGATTTCCAGTGAGGCCGTTCCAGAAATAACGTGACGTGTTTGCCCTGCCAGTCGGGCGGAATCTCGATGTCGCGCTGATACCATGCCGCGCCCAGATAATGCCGCGGCGGCTGGCAAAGAAAGGGCACTTTGACATGGCCCGCGTTCGTATAAGCCGCGTAATCCGCGCGCAAGTACCAGAAATGATCGTAGAGCGACAACACCCAGGGCGTATGGATGCTGATTTCATCGCCGTAACCCTGCGCTTCGAGAATACCGGGCAGCTTGATTCTATCCGGCAAATCTTTTGCGAACCAATCCTCGTTCGTGCCGGCATCATTCCGGTCGAGCGCGAACCGCCAGTCACCCGCGAGCGTTATCGTGTCGGCGGCGCGCAAGGGATTGGCGGTGAGGCAAAATAAAATTGCCAGGAGAAAAGCCAATGGTCGGTTCATGTGATTCGGGCGTTTTTCGTTAATGGGGTTGACGATTGAAGTGTTGATGTTTTGAAGGATTTTCGTTGCCCAGAGGTATAAGGCCTTTTTTCTTTTAGTTAAAACCGCTAAAACAACTTCAAATCAACGGCGCCCGCCATGACTTGATAGCCCTTTTCGTTGGGATGCAAATGATCGCCGCTATCACCCGCTGGCAGCAAGCGTGTCGGATTTTCTGGATCGCGTATCGCCGCGTCAAAATCAATCACCCCGTCAAATGCGCCGCCATGGCGGATCCAATCATTGACAGTCTCCCGCGCCGTTTCATGCATCGGACTGTCATAGAATGAGCCGCCGAACGGTGTTATCGTGGCGCCATAGACACGAATATGCTGCGCATGAGCTTGCGTGATGAATTTTCCGAAAGCGCCGATCAGGTTCGTCGCTACCGAGGCGTTGCGGCTGCCACCGATGTCATTGACGCCTTCAAACACAATCAACCAGCGAGGGTCGCTCTGCGAAAGCACATCGCGGTCGAAACGCGACAGCGCCGTCGGCCCCAGGCCGCCGCGCAACACACAGTTGCCGCCGATCCCCATGTTCAACATGGCCACGTTGGCCGTGTCCGGGTCCGCTTGCAATCGCCGCTCCAAATCGTCCGGCCAGCGGTCGTTCTTGTCCGTGTCCGAACCGCGCCCGTCCGTGATGGAATCGCCGAGAGCGACCGCGGCGCCGCCGGGATTGCCCGATTGCACGTCAATCGTATTCAAGATATACCAATGCGCCGTCGTGGCCGCGTTCGGCAAATCCGCGGCAGTGACGGCATCGCCGGATTGCAGATAAGAAGTGGTCCGGGAGCCGGGATGCCCGGTGACAGCTGCCGACATGTCGCCAAAATGGGTCGTCACCGCGACATCGGCCAGGGGCGACAGGTTGAAATTGAATGGGTCCGACCATACCGATTCACCTGCTGGAATGGCCACTGTGGCGCTGCCGTTAAATGTCAATTGGGTATCGGTGTTTGTTTGGATGGCGCTTCCACCCATTGACAGAGCGATATGCGCGGAAGCCAGGACGATCGTGCTTTTGCCGAAGGCATTTGAAAATTTCACGCGTAATTTGGTTCCGCCGATGGATACCTGCACAACTTGCCGCAATGTATTGTCCGCCAGGCCCGGCGCTGGCGGCATATTTCGGGGTTCCACCAATTGCGGCGCGCAACCCCACGTGCCGACCCAACCGGCCGCCTGCACCCGGCAAAAACCGGCGAAAAAAACGAAGACAATAATCAGGGTGAACAAATTTTTCATTTTTGTGAGATGCCGGGAGTATTGTCGGCAGTCATTGGTAAGTAAATACCCGTTCAATGTTTTCCGTCCGCTGGCTAAACCCCGGACCGATTAGCCAGCCTGAAATTATAAGTTTTGGCCTGAAAATAACTTACAGCATTCCTTGGCCGGTCAAAGACAAAAAATCGCCGAAATCGCGGGTTTGGGCAATAAAAGACCTGCATCCGGCAATAACCGCAAAGCCGATGCAGGGCGATTGGGTCATTGTCGTCTTGTGACTACAGTCGGTGACATGCAAAAGTCGAAACAGTCCCTGGAATCTTGCGCGAACCTTTCGGGCTCGGCCTTCGGCTGCCCGCGCCAGTTCCTGGGAAACCGGTTCGTTTATGCCGTCATTTCGTCGCGCGCCCGCGGCTTGTCCATCGGCGTTAACATGAATCCCGACCAACTCTGCAATTTCGATTGCGAGTACTGCGAAGTCAACCGCATCGCCCCGGCTCTGGAAAAAGATCTGGACCTAGCCGTCATCACCGGAGAATTGCAACGGACGCTGGAGTTGGCGCATTCCGGCGAATTGAAAAAAATCCATTACTATCGCCATCTGCCGCCGGATTTGTTGCAATTGCGGCATGTGGCCTTGAGCGGCGACGGCGAGCCGACTTTGTGCGGGCAATTTCTCGACGTCGTGCGCGAGGTCATTCACGTCCGGGCCCTGTCACATTTTCCGTTTTTTAAAATCGTCTTGATCACCAATGCCGCCGGCCTCGACACGCCGCAGGTCCTGGAAGGACTCAAACACTTTACGCACCAGGATGAAATTTGGGCCAAATTGGATGCCGGGTCGCAACTTCAGATGAACTCGGTCAATCATCCCCATAGCTGCAAGCTCGAAAAAATTTTGGACAACATCCTTCTTGTCGCACGGCAACGCCCGGTGATTATTCAGAGCCTCTTCCCACTTCTCCATGATGAAGAACCGGCTCGGAAAACATAGACCAATATGCGATGCGACTGCGCCACTTGAAACAAGCGGCGCGCAGATTCCGCTCGTCCAGATTTATTCGGCCACCCGGCCGACAGCGCGCTCGAGCCCCGGCATTTGCCGTTGAAAGTGCTTTCGTTGATCGCGCGCCGGGTGCGCGAAATCAGCGGGCTGCCCACGGAAGTGTTTTAACGCCGATCCGCGGCAGCTTGGAACGAAACCTTGAGTTTCACAAACACGATGGAATCTTATGCCCATCAGCGTGGAAACTTTGGCGGCCCAGCCGTTCCTCAGGGGAGTGAACCAGCGGCACCTGGAGGTCCTCGCGGACGACGCCCTGCCGATGGAATTCAAGAGCGACGACGTGATTTCAAGGAAGGCGAACCAGCCAACCGTTTCTACCTGATCCGCAGCGGCCAGGTTATTCTGGAATCCCGACCGACCCCGAACATGAACCGGTGCTGATTGAAGCCGTGGGCGCGGCGGCGTGGTCGGCTGGTCCTGGCTGTTTCCGCCGTATTATTGGCACTTCA
>CAVWKA010000026.1:0-109079 GCA_963755515.1 uncultured Verrucomicrobiae bacterium
ACCCAAGTTCGCCAGTTAGGCGGATAAATTGATTATTTTTTGAGCGTTACCGTATGCAATTGTGGGGAAAGGCACGGGGAAGAGTTGCAAAGTGGCGTGTAGTGCAGAAGAGGCTATTGAAGCGGTCGGGGGAGTTGGGTCATAGTCTGGGCATGTTTTTGCGACGCCATCGCCGGGCGATCAACGGCGAGTGTTATGATTACTGGACGCTGGTTCGGACGGTTCGCACGGCCGCCGGGCCGCGGCAGGAGATCGTTGCCACCCTGGGCAAGGAGCCGGGGTTGGAAAGCCGTTCGCGGCATGGCTGGGAGAACGTGGCGGATTTATTGGAAGGCCGTGCGCCACTCCAAGTCAGGGGGAGTTGGGCAGAACAGTAACTTCACCATCGCCGCAATGGGCGCAGGTGGATGTGGGCGGGGTGCGTGTGGAAGGAGTGCGCGATTTTGGACAAATCTATTTGGCGCTCTCGCTCTGGCGGCGTTTGGGGCTGCACACCTTGTTAGCAGAGTTGATGGAATCAGGCCGGGAAGAAGTTTCGTGGGAACTGGCCGCCTGCGTGTTGACGGTGGCGCGTTTCTGCGGACAGAAGAGCGAGTTGGAAGTGGCCGAGCGCTGGTATGCCGACAGTGCGCTGGAGGATTTGCTGGGTGTGCCGGTCTGCCAGATCAACCCGAGCCGTCTGTATCGCGCCCTGGATATTTTGCAGGGGCACAAGGACGATCTCTGCGCGCATTTACAGGTGCGTTACCAAAGTTGGTTCGGGGTGGAGTTTGAGTTTCTTCTTTACGACGTGACCAGCACCTATTTCGAGGGTCAGGCTCTGGGCAATGCCAAGGCCAAGCGCGGTTACTCACGGGACCAGCGCCCGGACTGCAAACAGGTCAATATCGGGCTAGTGGTCACACCCGAAGGACTGCCCATCGGCTACGAAGTCTTCGCGGGCAACACTGCCGATGTCACCACCGTCGAAGAGATCGTGCGCCTGATGGAAGAAAAATACGGTCGGGCCAAGCGCATCTGGATACTGGATCGGGGGATGATCAGCCATGAGAACATTGATTTTTTGCGCGAGCGCGGGGCCTGCTATATCGTGGGCACCCCCAAGAGCCAGCTCAAGGGGTTGGCCATCGGCCTGCTCGAAGAACAGGATTGGACGGAAGTTCAGCCTGGCGTCGAGGTCAAATTAGTCGAGCATCCCGACGGCGGCGACGAGCGATATATTTTGTGCCGCTCCAGCGCCCGAAGGCAAAAGGAGGCGGCGATGATCCAACTGCAACGCCAACGGTTGCGCGAGCGCTTGGACAAAACCCATGCGACTCTGCAGCGCCATCCGGCCAAGGATGCCGGCAAAATCGAGCGCCGCATCGGACGATGGTTGGGCCGTTTTCCGGCGGCCGAGCGCTTGCTGGAAATCTCGGTGCAACGCGATGCTCAAGGCCGGGCCTGCGGGTTGGACCTCCGTGAACGCGGTGACCGGGCCGCCTGGGCCGAACACGCCCACGGCGCTTACTTGCTGCGCACTAACTGCGCGGAAAAAGACCCGGCCAAACTCTGGCGCTGGTACATGCAGTTGACCCAAGCCGAGGACGCCTTCCGCATCAGCAAAAGCGATCTGAGGCTGCGTCCGGTCTTTCATCAGAAAACCGAGCGGGTAGAAGCGCACATTTTGGTCTGTTTTCTGAGCTTGGCTTTGTGGCGGACGTTGGAACAGTGGATGCATGGCAAAGGCTTGGGTAACTGCGCCCGCCAATTGCTCAAGGAGGTTTCCACCGTGCGCAGCCTGGATGTGATCCTGCCGGTCAAAGAAACCGAAAACAACCAAACTCGAGAATTACGTCTCCGTGTCGTCGCCCGCCCGGATCGTGCCGTCGCTGAACTGCTGGTCCGGTTGGGTTTGGACCTGCCGCAAGCACCCAAAATCATACAAAATGTAGTGCAGAAAAACGGCCTGAAATGAATGTAAGTCCCTGCAAATCAAGCAAACGACTTTCTGAACTGGCGAACTTGGGTTAATGGATTTTTAACTACAGAGATGTCGCGCCGACGGCGCTCGAAGCTTCGCGTTGACCCTCCTAGGCACGTGTGCAAGCCCCATTCAGGGGCGACATCTTTGTAGAAAACCCAACCAATACCAGAAAAGCCCCGTCCGGGGCGGCATCGTCTGCTTACGTTTTCTGACGCTCATTTGAATTTGCCGCCGACGAGTGGAAGGTGTTTGAGCTTTTCAAGCGTCTGATTCAATAGCGTTGCCGTTTTCTGCAACGCAGAATCCAACGCAGCATTTGAGGCACCTTGGGAAGCAAGTTCGTTCTCTACGTTAGTCTTGTGGGCGTTGAATGCAGACGCGAGTTCGTCAAGCTTCTTGGTCGTCGCGGCGAGGTCTGCGGATTGTGTTTGCGTGACGCGGTTAAAACTGTCGATCTGCTGCGATAAGTTTTGCACAAGTGCATTCTGCTTGTTCAAGAAATCCGTGAGTTGCCGGTCTATGCCCTGCTGATGTTCAGCCAGGTTGCGTTTCATTTCCGCTTGGAACGCGGCCATTTCTTCATGGACAGTTCGCTGATGATTTGCGGTCTGCTGCTCGACGGATTGGCGTAGCGTAGCTTGCTCTTTCTCCAGATATTTCTCGATGCGCTGCAATTCTGACTCAAGCAGTTCTTCTGCACCCGTGAGCTTTGTGCGCATCTCGGCTTGCAATTCCTCTCGGAGCGTCGCGAGGAGTCCCTCCAGCCTGCTTGCCGTTTCCGCTACGGCTGATTGGGCTTTGGTGGCGACATCAGCGTTCGTTTTTGTGCTGAGATCGAGCCGCTTCAACAAATCCGCCTGCTCTGCCAGCGATGCTCTGTTCACATGACGGCAATGTTTTACACTCTTGCTGGGCTGCTCACAGGCCTACGCGAGTAATTCTTTGTCCCTGTCCCGGCGCAGGATGGAACGCCCAATGACCAACGGGAAGCCGTCCTGGCCGACACTGGCCGGACGCTTGAACCAGCCGCCCGCTACACGCGCGGAGGCGGTGCGCCAGATCCAGACCATGATTCCGATTTCGCCACTCGCGCAAAGCGTGTTGAAGTCGAGCAACGGCGGCTCATCCAGTGGGCCCAAGAAAACGGGAAGTTAGGCCGGGGCCGCCGCCTGCCGCCTGAATTCGGGCGCGGTGGCGAACACCAGGTTTATTTTCAAAAACGCCCCCAGCGTTATTTCAAGGCGACGTTGCTGGAACGGCACCCACGTCTCCCTGCCTTCAAATCCTCAATCGCCAATCCTCAATCATCAATTCAATACCCGCTTCCCCCATCGTTAAACAGACCCGCGCCGGCGCCGGAGAGGTCAAAGTAAATCGCATACGGAAACGCCGTCGGCGTCAAAATCAGCGGCCAGATGATGGCCGATGGATTATTGATGCCAAACCAAAGGAATGCATACACCCGGCCTTCATTGGCCGGCGAGGTCAAATTGAATTGAAAGCTTTTCAGCGCCGCGAGATTCACCGCCTGCCACGACGCCGCCCCGGTGCGCGGATCGCCAATTACAATCTGGTCCGGATTGTTTTGCGGCAGGCCGGTCGGATGCAGGGTCAGCAAGGCGCTGAAATTATTATAGCCGTTGTTGATGGAAACGCACTTGCCGAAGGATGCCGCCAACAGCGCCGGGTTCACCTGGTTTAGTTGCGAATACCAGGCCATTGCGGTGATCGTTTTATTGGCATAAGTCACATACGGGTCCAATTGCAATCCCATGTTGGCGCCGGACAGGAGGATGGTGGTCTCCAGATTATTCGGGTAATCGCTCTCGCCGCCCGGCTCGATCAGATAGGTCGAGGTTGACAAATAGCCGGGGGAGGATTTTGAAAGGGCGCGGGTGGAAGCGTCAATCGGCGTGGGAAGCGACGCCGATGGCATGAATTCATAGCTCAAAGCGGATTCGGTGATGCCGAAGTCCAAGACGCGGGCATCGCGGGCGGGGCCGCCAGCGATGAAGGCGTTGCCGAGGGAGTTGAAAGCGGGAGAACCGAGACTCATTGAGGATTGAGGATTGAGGATTGAGGATTGAAAAATCTCATACGTTTGCCCACGCCCGGCCGTCAATGTTGATGTCAATGTAGTTGACGGGCACCTGGACGCTGCCGCTCATAAAGCTGAGGCCCGTGTTGAATTGCATGGCCATGACGGAGTCGCCAATGAGATAATCGGGGATAACGACCTCGGTGTATGCGCTGCCATCGGAGCCGGTGACATTGCGGGTCCAATAGGGGGAGCCGGGGCCGCCGGTCTGGACATAGGTGTAGCTGTAGATGACGCCGCGCAGGGTTTCTCTGGCGATGGTTGGCCGGATTTTAAATGGCCGCGCCACGCCCGTCGGAATTCCGGAATTGTTCCATCCACCGGCGCCGTTGGATTGCCAGCAACCGAGAATCCCGTTTCCGAGGTCGTTATAAACCTGAAACAACGTGAGCGCCGCGCCGCCGGAGATTTGTTTCCAGACGCTGGTGGCGTTGGTGCCGGCGGTAACGCAGAGGTAGAGGGCAAAATTCGTGGTGTCAACGTAGAGGTCGGCCAACGTGACGTTGGGGACGGCGGCGACGTATTGTGGGTTTTTGACTTGGACGCCGGCGGGTAACGTTGTTGCGGAGGGAGGGCCGGAGCCGTTGAAGAGGCGCGGGGTCATGGGGGCGGCGGTGGCGACGAAGGAGATGGTCTTTGGCGCGCCGGCGATGTTGGCGAGGAGGGGTTGGAATTTGGCGATGGGAGAGGGCATGGTGGTCAATGACTAATGACCAAACCATAATGACTAAAGAGTGAGCAATGGAGGAAATGACGAATGAATGATTTCATTTGGTTTTCGTTAGTCATTAGTCATTAGGGTTTAGTCATTCCGCTCATTGGTTGAGAGCGTCATTGGTGGTGAGGTCGGCGGGGTTGAGGGTGTAGCTCGGAGCGGTCGGGACGGGGGCGCCGGTGGGGTCGAGGGTCTGGGAGCTGTGGCCGGTGGAGCTGTCGGCCTGGGTGTTGGTGACGTTGCCGGTGCCATCAGGCGTCGGGCTGTTCACATTATGCTGGCTCAGGGCGGGCTGGCTCTCGCTAAACGCATCGGACATTTCGTCGGTGGGCAATGTCTCAACGGCATTTGCCTGCGGGACCTGGCCAAAATTGAAGACCTGGATGTAAACGTATCGCGCGGCGCGCAAACGATCGGCGATTTCCTGGGCGCTGATCGTTCGGTTCGGGCCAACTTCGAGTGAATAATAAATCGCCCCCGTCCGCACCCGCCCGCTGATGCTCTGGATGAGCGCGGCCATGCCCGCGTGCTGGGGCAGCGTGTTATCCAGGTTCAGCGCGTGGCCCATCTCAATCTCTCCGCTGTAGGTCGTCTCCAACAACGGCACCGTGCCTTCCCATAAACCATTCGGCGGATTCAAATCCTCATAAATCTCTTGCGCTTCCCCGTCGAAATTGCTGATGACGTCCCCGTCGCTCGAAAAATTCGTGTACGTGAAATAGACGCCGCCGGGAAAACTCAAATTGGTCGCCAAACCCCGCCGGTTCCACGTGTGCGCCGATATCTTCGAGCCAACGCGATTGGCGTCAATATTTCGCTGATACGAAACCTGCGCGATCAAGTTGTCACGCGCGACCAGCCCGCCCATTTGTTTGCAGTAACCGCCGCGGATGATGAGATTCGGCAGACTGGTTGCCCGCACCCAGGCCAGCACGGTCAGGTTGGCGTATTCAATCGCGGCGTTCGGGTTGACCTGCGGATTCGTTTCGGGTCTGACGGTTTGCCAGAAACCGCCCGCGCTCACATCCGTCATGTCAATCGGGAGGGTTTGGATGAACTTCGTTTTCGTGGTGCAGGTAATCGCGCGCAACGGCACCGTGGTAATGAGCGCCCGGAGCGCGTTTTGCGGCGCAGGCGGCACATTGCCCGGCGTCCATCCCGGCGGCGCGGGGTAAATATCCCACGCCTGCTCAACGCTCGTCACCCCGTTCACGCTCACCGGCTGCTCATACATGATTTGCACGTAGGGACAAGCCAGGTCATACCGCTGCCGTAGTTTGAATCCTTCGATGTTGAGGAGGGGGTTGAAGGTGTTCATACGTCAAATCCCAAATATCCACATCCAAGCGCCAGAAAAGCTCCAAATTCCAAATTCCAATTTGGCGCTTGATATTTGGAGCTTCTCTTTCATGGGATGAAAAGAGAGCGCGTCAAAATTGGCAAATTCTTCCGCTGAATGCAGTTGAACATTGGCATCGGCCCGCTGTAATCAAACCAGTAACAGACGTCGTAATCCTTGGTCTGATGGAGAATCGCGTCCGCACAGGTGATGTTGAGCACGTCTTTCGGATGTACCGAAACGTTGAGGATGCCGGCGACGTTGTAGCCAACCCACGCGCCCTGGCTGATGGCAAAATCCAATATCATTTTAATCATCGCCTGCGATTGATACAGCGTGAGGGTCTCAATCCACGACGGATTCGGCCCCGGCGTGAATGTATAAACCGGAAACAAATTCAGCGTGAAATGCGTGAAATATTGCGTCGCAAACGTCGGATGATTGTTCGCATCAAGCGACTGCAGGACCTGCAAGGAAAATTGATAGACGAGATTTTGCAAATACCACCAGGGCCCCATCACGGTCAGTTGCGATTGGTCCGTTGTGCCGGTTTTGTTGCGGACATCCTCGCTGACGTATCCCATGAAAAAGTTTTTGCCGTCAAGCTGGATGAGGACCCGCGATTGATAGCTGAACGGGGAATTGGCATTCAGGGCGCCGGCGGGAAATTGCAACGTCACCTTGTCCTTGAGTCCGCCCTTGACGAAGTCCCAATGGTCCGCGATGCCCCATTGCGCGAACGTCTTCGTCACCGGCGCGGCGTATATCGGCGCGACCGAAAACGATCCCGCATTCGTACATTGCCACAAAGTTAAAGTTGCGCTTGGCATTTGTTTTTAGTCATTAGTCATTATGGTTTAGTCATTACGCCGCGCGTCCGGTCATTACGCCGCGCGTCCTCCTCGCGTCGTCACGGCCCGTGATTTTGAAGCTGGCTGGCTGATTGCGCCTGCGCCGCCCTCAGCTCGGCGATGGCCGCCGGCACATTTGCCAATCCTTTTAAGAAATCAGCCTGCTCCTTCATCATCTGCAACACGTCATTGAGCGCCCTCGTCGCGCGTCGGATATCCTCCGTATTCTGACCTTGTGACCTGACGAACTCGGCCATGATGCCGGTATCCGCCTGGAATGGCGTTTCTACCCGCTCCGGATGCTCCACCGATTGAGTTTCAGTCCGCATCGGGCCTTGCTCTATCGGGTTGTTGGCGCCCCCATCGCCTGGTTCGTTCACGTCGTCGGCTGCCGCCGGTGTGGCGCGATCTTCATCGCCGACAGCTTTGGCTCCGCTCCCCAATATTTTCTCGCCAATCTCATCGAACCGGGATGGATGGATGCTGATTGCCGCCACGGGTGCCGCCTCCGAAGCGTATGCCTTGTCCGGGGTTTTGGATTGGGCGTCGGAAGCAGATCGTTGGGAGAACAAGACCCTGGCAAGAGCTTTGAGGTCGCCCGCTTCGGTTTCGCCGTCGGGATGTTTGGCACGGACAGCGGCCTTTTTCTTGGCCGCGTTGAGCGCCTTGAGGGCCGCGACCGCCTTGCGGGCATTTCCATCCCGCTTGAACTGGAGCAGGATTGAAATTATTTTGTCGGCGTCTGCCATAACCTGCGTTGTTTGTGCTCGTAAATCGTCAATGGGGTTCATGGGGGATTTGGGATTTTGGATTTGCGATTTGCGATTTGCGATTTGCGATTTGCGATTGACGAGGGGCCACTAAAATCGAGGCCACACAAAAGCCGTCGTCATTGTAAATCGTCATTCGTAAATCGTCATTCGTAAATCGTCATTCGTAAATCGTCAATGTTCGTCATCAGTTGTGTAAAATATTGTAGGCCCCCCAGGTTTCCACATTGGCGGATGAGCCGGGCGAATTGGACAGGAATCCGTAGAACAAGACGTTGGTGGAGAGGGGGAAATTAAAGGTCGGGTTGTTCGTAACGTATTGCTGGGCGCTCCCGCCGATTATCTCGGCAGCCCACCCCCCGCCGGCCACAACGCCTGAAGCGGCTCCCGGCGCATTCGTCGCATAATAAAGGAAGCTGTTCGTTCCCGGCCCCAGCTGAACCCCTGACGCGCAATTTAGCCCGAAGGAGATATTCGTAAAAATAATCGGCCCGCTTCCCCAATTCTGTGGAACAGAAATTTCGCACCTGGAAATGCCGCTGCCAAAATATTGCGATTGAAGACCGACCGGATAAAAAATATTCCCGCTGCCTGAGCTAATGGCAGCAATTCCTACGATCCAATAAAATGGCGTCAAGGTTTGCCCTCCGCCGCTCGCGCTCGCGCTGATTACCCCATTGGTAATCGTGATGGTCGAATTGTCCGGCTGCACGATGCCTTCAGTGTTCGAAGTCGCCATCGGCAATCTCGCCACCGGCGCCGTTCCGCTCGCCATCGCCGATGCGTTCAGACTGTTCAGGTTGGCGCCGTTGCCGGCAAAAAATCCCCAGATACCGTTGGCCGCATTGCTCAACGTTAGCGCCCGCGTGTCATTGGTCAAAACCTCCGCAGCCAGGGACGAGGAAATCCATTGCGGGATGGGGTTCGTGGAGTTTTGCGCCGCTGTGGAAATCCAGACAGGGATTGGATTGGTGGCTGCGGTGATCCACGACGAGATGGGGTTGGTGGAGGCGGACGCCGCCCCCGCCGCGTCATAATTCGTCGGCACCCAGCCCATGCTCGCATTATTCCCGACCGGCCCGCCATTCGTTCCATAAAGCGTGCTTAGCCCTCCGCCTCCCGGCGCCACGTAAACCCATTGCCACCCCGGCCACGTCGAACTGCTCTCCACAAACTCTCCGCTCGCCGACTGCCCATTCGTCGAGACGAACCACGACGGCAGCGGCGGCACATATTCATTTAGCGAGGGCAACACCACCGCCGGATTCGTGATCAACTCCCCCGCGTCAATCGTCCCGGAGAGATTCGTCGGCACCTGCAGCCCAAAAGAAGTGTCATAAAGATTCAGCCCATACGGCCCAAAAAGCACGTTGGAGAAAGTCGTCTGCCCGGTGGCATCCGTCTTCTGCGTCACCGTCCGGTTCGGAATCTCATTCCCGCCGAACACCCGTCCGCCACTCCATCCCGGCGTCAGCGAAACGCTTTCATTCGTCAGAATTGTCCCCACGAGATTTTCCGTTGACACATGCACATTAATCATCTGTGCGCTTGCCCCCAGTCCAATGAGTCCTATGAGTCCTATGACTTTTTTCAAATCCGGAGCGCGGCGTTCACGCCGCATCAACGTCCGCATGGCATCGATCACTAAAATTTTCCAGTGCGTTTTCATTTTTCAATCCTCAATCCTCAATCCTCAATCCTCAGTCGAAAATTCTTCATAGTCCTCAATCCTCAATTCAAAAAATCCCATTCGTCACCAACAGCCCGTTGGTGAAATATCCCTGCCAGCCGTGCGTTAAGGCCGGGTTGGTGGGGATATAGGCGTTCAAAAATGTCGAGCCGGTGTTAAGGGCGGCGGGAGGAAGGTTGGTCAGCCCGGCCCCGTTGCCGTGGACGATGCCATTGGCATCCAGCCAGAAATATCCGCCGTCGTTTCCCAGTTGAACCACTTCGCCGTTCGTGCCGTTGTTGGGAGAAAGTCCCACGTGAAAAAATGCGCCCCCCGCGCCGAGCAGGTTGATATTGCCGCTGCCGTCGCCCGCAATATCTCCTCCGGGCGCGTTAAAGAGATCAAAATCGCCGTTGCTCGCCCAATCAAACCAAACCGGCGCCGAGTTCGAGAAATTAAAATAGACCTCCCCGTATCCGGGCGCCTGGTAACCAAAGGTGATGGAATAGGGCTGCGCATTTGCGGGAATGATCGTTGCGTACCCCGTAAAAACGCCCGCCATCTTGTTTCCGGAATTCGTCCACGTCATTGAAGCGCTTTCATTTGTGCCGGCGAGTGTCGCCAGCAGGCGTCCCAGGGTGTCATTCGTCGCCTGTGTCGCATAAGTCGCGTTCGAAATTGTCCCGGCGGCAGTCACCGTCCCGTTAAATGTCCCTGCAAATGCCCCGCTCGCCGTGAAATTTGTGGCGCCCCCCTGTCCATTGATTTCCACCGTCCCGCCCACCACCGTCACCGGCGAACTGCCCGGCGCCGTGCCGAACCCGCTGGGTCCAATCGTCCACGGATTCCCAATCGGGATGGAAGGAACCGGAGGCACTGCTCCCAAGGTCCACATGGTTTGGCCGGAGGCGTTCAGATAGTTCCATTCGCCATTGCTTACCACCGAGAAGCCAAAGACGGTGTTTGTCCAAACCGTTGCCGAAACTTGCGCCAAAATGCAATTGATGTTCGCCTGCGTGCCGTTCGTGAACACAATCGCCCCGGTGCCCGCGGTAAAACTGGCGCTCCCCACCGTGAGACTCGTGGCCACCGTGACATTCGGCACACTCTCATTCGCATTCACCGTCCAATTCCCATTGCTCAACAACAATGAGGCGGGAGCCGGGGTGGCGAGATTCACGTTGAAACTATTCGTGCGAAAAACAAACGAGCCTCCAAAACGGTTCGTCGCCAGAAAATCACCATTCGTTGTCACCTGAAAAATTCCCCCGTTCGTATTGGCGATGGCATAGCCTCCGCCGTTCATCGTGAACACCATCGCCCCGTTGGTAAAACCCACTTGCGCCAGCAGCGTCGAAATGTTCGTTGGAAAGTTGAATACCAGAACTTCATCGTCGCCGGCGTTGTTGGTGCTCATGTAACCGCCCGCGCCGGCGGCAATCTTGCTGCTCAACGTCCCCGGCGTCGTGTCATTGGCGTCCACCACGGCTTGATAACCAAAATTATTTGTGCCCCAAAACACGCTCGCGCCGCTTTGGACCTCCTCCGCGATGTTCGTCTGGTCGGCCGCGCCCGGCAGCACCGCAAACGTCGCCGCATAAGGCAATCCCGCCCACGTGATCCGATAATAATTCGGATACAGGTAAAACCAGTTCGTCCCGTTCACCGGCGTCAGCGTCTGGGCCGGCCCCACGACGAAATTCAGCCCCTGAATCGTCGTCGCGCTCGTCGCCGGCCATGGCTGAAGGGTGATCGCGTTGGTCAACGGCTGCCCCGAGCTTGACAGCGAGAGAAAATCATTCGCGCTATAAAACTGCGGCGCCATCTGCGCCCCCGCCGTCAAAGCCGCCAAGCCAATCAATCCAATCAATTTTTTCATAAAATCCTCAATCCTCAATCGCCAATCGCCAATCCCCCTCAATCCTCAATCCTAAATTCAAACCGCGTTTATGGTATCCGTTACATAACCGAATTGGACGGTGTACCTCGCCACCACGTTCTGTCCCACGTAGCTAACGATCTCCACCTTGGGCCGGCTGCACATCTGGTAATAATTCGCCGTGCCGTCATCATCCAACTCCTGCAACACACCCTGCGCGATGCCGGGGTTCACCCCGATCCTCGCCGCATGATTCGCTTTGAACTGCAATGCCGCGTCCGCTGTCAACAAATTCCAATCCACCGTCCAGCTCAGCGTCGAAGCATCGTTCAAATGCTCGATGATCACCTGGTACGCCGCCCCGGCGATCGGCCGCCGCTCCACCTGCGGATTGCTCACCGGCAACGCCGGTGAACAGCGGTTCCCGATCGCATCGTCGCCGAGCGTGATCGGCGCCTCATTGCCACCCGGATAAAATATGAATGAGCGTCCCATGGGGTTAATGACTAATTTCTAAATCATAATGACTAAAGAATGAGCAATGGGGAAAATGACGAATGGGGGCTTTCATTTGGTTTTCCTTCGGCATTAGTCATTACGGTTTAGTCATACCGCTTGCGGCGATCGGATTCCTCTCAAACCAATTTGCCAGATGCTCCATCCGCTCCATGCCGGCGACTGATCGGCCCGCGGATTGCCGCCACAAACGGGCACTTGCTGAAATGCGGGTCCGCCAACAGCACCCTGGCAATGCCTTCGGCCGCCGCCAGAGATTCCTCGAGTTTGGTGATTTGTTCATTCGCATCCGTGGCGCTCAGCGCCGGTGCGGGTGTCGTTGTATTGCTCATATCTGCCTTTCGTTTACTTGGTTTTCTCGCTCGTTCTCGTCAGACCTGCCGCGCCAGAGCGTTTTCATTTCCGTCGCGCCTTTGCTCCGTTGCGCCTTTGCGTTAAAGTTTTCACTTCGCACGACGCGACTTAACCACCAAACGCGAAAACTGTCATGTTGCCCAGGAACGCGTTTTTTCAGGGCGAAAAGGGAGCATGGAAAATTCACCCGCGAGAATCGGAAAGTTACAAGAAAGTAATCAGCGACACGAATTACCGCGAGGTCGTGGAGTGCGGCGGCAAGCGAAGCGCGACGCCGCTTTGGGGAAGGCGCCAAAAGTTTCAGCGAGACTTTGAACTGAGGGACGGCCCAAAACTATTTCGCCTTCTCCACCACCAGCATTTCAATGGGCATGTTGGTGGGGACCAGTTCGATGCCCAGTTGCTCTCGCAACGCGCGCTCAAAGGCGCTCGGGTCCGTTTCCCCCGGTTGAGGGTTCCACTGCATCTGCAAGTCATAACGGCCGGTTAATCCCGTCTTATCCAATACCGGCTTGCCGACTTCGTTTTCGACAGTCCCACCCAGAAAACCCTCCACCGGCTGGTTGCGAATCGTGACCGACCGATACCCACCGTTCCAACTGGATTGCTCTGCCGACGATGACGGACGCTTGAGACCGGGCGCATCAGGGTCCGCCACCCTTTCCACCAACACGTTCGTTACGATGGTTTCGGTGTGGCCGGTTAATCCAAATTTCTTTGCAATGGCCTTCTGGAGCGCTTTCGTTGGATTATTGGGGACGGTCAACAGGAGGTCGTAACCTGACTTGGGGCTGAACTGCGGGAAGTCCTCGGGAAAAATAATCTGCGCGCTTTTTTGACCAAAAAAGTCATAGGCAATGGCGACCAGCTCTTGAACCGCCAAATCTCTTCCCACAAAGCGATTTCCGTTTCCGACGAGACCGCCGTGCCCGGCAAACCGCGTCGGCCGCAGGATCAACACCGGTGGGTAGGACGCCAGGGGCGGATTGTTCAAGCTCCAGTATTTCGGGTCATCCGCCCATGCATTCGGGTGGAGGACATTTTTGACAACCACAGTGGTCGTGCCGGCCGCCAGCGCCGCCACGACACCGATGACAATCATCGTTTTCGCTTTTGTACATGCCATAATTTTTAATGCTCCTTTCATGAGGGTTAAGGTTGAGGTGGAAGCCGCCGCGCCCTTGGCCAGCGCGACGGCGGAAACCGCTTTCGCCAATCCCGCCGGCGCGGCTTGAACGCAATTCGCGGAAATCGTTTCCGCAATGACGGCGGTCGTAGAATCCACGTCGCGTTTGGCGAAAAACGTCCGTAACTTTTCCAAAGCGCGGCTGACACGCTTTTGGGCCGTCCGCGTTTCCAACCCCATGGCCGCGCCGACCTCTGAGAGGCTTTTATTCTGGAAATAGCGCAGAACCAGCGCGTCGCGGTCGCCCGTGCCCAGCCCGGACATGGCTTCATCGAGAAGCGGACGCAGCTCCGGCCACAACGCGTCGGATGACGGTTCTTGAAGGGTAGATTGCATAAAAACCTCCTGTTCGCGGCGGATTCGGCGGAATTCCGCGCGTTGCGCGTTGGCCGCCGTCAATCGCGCCGTGTGAAACAACCAGCCCGGCAAAATCACCTTGCGGCTCAATGTCCCGGCTTTGCGCGCCAAAATAATGAATACCGCCTGCGTAATATCTTCCGCTTCCTGTGAATTGGCGGTGTGCCGCAACGCGACCGAATGGACTAGGCCGATGTGCCGCTCCACGATGGCGGCAAATGCTTCCCCGGAATTATTGCGGGCGTATTGCTCCAGCAAATCAATATCCGACATGGCGCTCATTCACCATTATATGTGCGCCGCTCCCAAAAGGAGACAAGAAAAACGACGGACTACGGACTGCTGGCGCTGTCTCTTTCAAGCTCCAACGGCAGCGACCCCTTGCCTTGATGCCAGGTGCCCGAGATCTTGCCGTTGCTTAGTTTTCCCGTGAAGACCCCGCCAATGGCGCTCCATTCCATGCGAATGTTCGGATAGGTGGCTTTCGCCAGCGTCGCCGGAATGCCGTACGCGCCCTGGTCCGGACTGTCCAGCGTCGCGGAATACGAACCGTCCGGCATGAGCGCAATGTGGAAAACGATGTGCAGCAAGCCGCTGTTGACACTCAGCGCTCCCTTCCAGTGTCCCTGCATTTGATAGCTTGACCCCTGGCCATAGTCTTTGGCGGCTTCTGCCGTCGCTGGCGCATTCGTCTGAACACGCTGAAAAGTTAATGGATACTTTTCGCCGAGCTGTCTCCAGGTTCCCGTCAATTGGTCGTCGCGGTCATTGACATTGCCTTGATAGACGCCATTAATCGCCGTCATTTCAAAGTGAACCGCCGGCTTTTGATAAGTCATCGAATTTACCGGCAGGTTCTTTACCCCTTGGTCTATGCTGTCCATCTGTGCCTGAAAATCTCCCGGCGTCGGCTCGGCAATTCTCAGGTCCAATCGCAGGGAGGCGCCCCCGGCTTGCAATGTCCCTTCCCATTCGCCCTGCAAGTCGGAGTCCGGCCGCTGCGCGTATTCGTCCGCGGTCATCGCGGTTTCTACCGTGTCCGGCGCATTCGTCCGCGTCAGCGTCAACCGAAATGTCTTTTTGACCTGCTTCCACGTCCCGGACATTGCCCTCGCGTCTGAAGTCAGCGTCGCCTGATAAACAGCGGCGATGAACGGTAATTCGGCTCGAAAGGTCCCCGGCCTGGCAAAAAGTTTGGAAACGGGAATGTCCTTCGCGCCCTGATCAACCGAGTCAATGACAGCGCCGTATGTGCCGTTGGTCGGGAAAATTGTCAACACCAGCCGCAATTGCGCCCGCCCGGCGTGAAGCGTCCCCCAACTCCCCTGCAGCTTGGAGAGGGCAGCCGTCGTCCGCGCCGCGCTGATGGCTTTGACAGCAATGGCGCCGCCGCCGATTGCCAGCAGGATCGCCAAACCGGCGATGACGGCAATTATTGTCTTTTTCAATTTCATAATAATCAGGGTTATTTTGTTTTTTCGACGACTAGCATTTCCACGGGCGCAGTGTCCGGTTCGAGTCCCAGTCCCCAATCGCCCAGGATTTTCTTCCCGGTGTCCTCGTCTATCTTGCCCTCCTGCATCGCTCGTTGCATTCGCGCATCCCATACGAGCGAAAAATCATAGAAATTCGTCAGCCCGGTTTGGTCCACCACCGGCGTCCGGACCATTTCTTCCATGCCTTGAATGATTTCGCCCAAGCGGGTATGCGTGAAATAAAGCCTGCCGCTTTTGTAACTCGTGTCTTGCTTCTCGTCATTGCCGCTCACCTTCAATCCGGGAGCATTCGGGTTCTCGACTTTCAGGTCGAGCACCGCCGTATCTTTCGTTTCCTCATGCGCGGTGTAACCCAGTTTGCGGCGGACGGCCGCCTGCAACAGTTGCTGCGGATCGCCCGCCGCGGTCATCAGAACGTCGAAATCATTCGTCGGGGCGCCCCATGGCAGCGAGATGCGGCCCGGATTTTGATTGTACGCCCACGCCATCAGCATCTGAAACGTCAGGTTGACGCCAACGGCCCGCGTCTTCCTGTTGACCTGCGCATACGTCACGCGGTTTTGGGGCGTGCCCCCAAAATGTGTGGGGCGAACGACCACCAATCCCGCCGGCACCCGTGTCAGCCGCCCGCGATTGGCCTCGAAATACTTGTCGCTGATCGAAGGGAAGAACATCATCTTGACGGCGATGGTTGCCGCGATGATGAGCACGACGCCGACCGGGAGGGTTGTCTGTATTCTTGTCATAAAGTTAGGGCGGATCTTTCCTGATTATACTGACAACTCTGGATAAGGTCAGTTACAAAGAAAATGAAAATTTATAAGCGGTCTTCCACCCTCCGCCCGCCGGGATCCGCCCTACTGGCTGGCCAAATCATTGGCGGTGTCCGCGCCGAAATCAGGCGTCACCGCCTGCGCATGACCGTCGGCAAAGGTCACGTCCCCCTTGCCGCCGTGCCGGATGGTCAACGGGTCGCCGGACAACCCGTTGTAATCCGACGGGACCCAGCGCCCATCGTTGATCAGCGCCGTGCCATCCGGGCTGTCCCAACCGGCCAGCGACCCGGGTTCTTCGGCAAGCATGATTTTGTTGCCGGGATTTCGCACGGCATTTTCCTTGAAAAGCACGGCGCTGACCACGCCGCCCGAACTGCTGACCACCGACGACATGCCCAGGTCATTGCCGTCGCCGTCCAGGCCGTAACCATTGAAGCTGTAACTAAAAAGATACGGGCCATAACCATCGCCATAATTGAAGCTAAGCCGATCCGCGTCGCTCGTGTCCAGCGGGCAGCGCAGGGACGGTTTGGCCAGCCCGGGAATCGAGGTGAGGATGGGGCTTTTCTGAAAAGGCGGATACAGCGCTGTGTTCGTGCGCCAGTAAATCCAGTCCGACGTTTGAAAGCCATACATCCGCGACGCAATGCCGGGATAGGTGGCGCTGTTGTCGTCCACATACATCTTCATGCCTACGCCGAGCTGTTTTTGGTTGTTGATGCACGCGGCCTGCGCGCCCCTCTTTTTGGCGGCAGACAGCACCGGCAGGAGCAGGGCGGCGAGAATCCCGATGATGGCGATGACAACGAGCAACTCCATCAGGGTAAAGGCGCGCTTGGCTTGGCCGCCTGCTTTCATCATTCCATTATAATAACAATTCCGGACAGGAACAGTTACAAAGAAAATGAGCCTTTTATCATTTGACAACGGTGGGAAATCCCACCATAGTCACGTCATGCCGACATTGTCACGGGAACGCTCCAAACAGAAAGGCCGCCTTGCGGTCGTCGAAGATTACGACGTGGCCGCGGATGCGAAGAAACGAATCAGCCTGCGCAACGCCAAGACGAAGTATTTCCACGTCAAGGCGTTCTCAAACGGCTGCTTCCTGCTTGAGCCGCGCGTGCTGGTGTCGCCGGAAGCCATTTCCACCCGTTCCCTCAAGATGCTGGACAAGTCCGTCGCCAATTTGAAAAAAGGGCTGGCTTCGGCGCCGATTGATTTGGCTGCTTTCGCCGAGGCTTGAAAGGTTCAAATGGCTTTCAACATCCGCATGGGGTTGCCGGAGATGGAAGCGCTATGGAACGACCTTTCCACACGCAGGCAGCAAGGGAAGCTGGACAAAGACGAAGAAAAGTTTTTCAAGAAACTGGTCAAAGCCCTTCGCTACCTCGCCGGAAATCCCCGGCACAACAGTCTGGCTTCGCACG
Organism: uncultured Verrucomicrobiae bacterium; assembly: GCA_963755515.1. Classification (GTDB taxonomy): domain Bacteria; phylum Verrucomicrobiota; class Verrucomicrobiia; order Limisphaerales; family UBA11358; genus UBA11358. Next base: position 17,403 of record CAVWKA010000026.1, read on the forward strand.
AAATTGATGATTTAACCCGTAAATTCGGGTTCAAGATTTTCCAATCATATCTCGAAAACAAAACGCCGGCCGCCGGACGGTTGTTCTGGGCTTATGGCCCGGAGAAAGGGGACATCACCGTCCTGGCGATTGAGCCGCACCCGGAGGATCAAAAGCGCGGCGCTTATCAGCGAATCAAATTATCCGCCCTGCCGTCGGCGAAAATGACTAATTTCTAAATTTTGATGACGAAGGAATGACGAAGCGCGAATAACAAAAATTTCCCCAATTTTGGATTTGCCCTCTTCCATCCTCAATTCTCCATCTCGGCGCTTCTTTCCTTTGCGCTCCGTTGCGACTAATCTCCCACGGCATGGCCAAACCGAATTTCATCGAGGTGCCGGATGTTGAACGGATTCCCATTTTGTATGAGGACCGCGCCGTGATCGCCATTGACAAGCCCCGCGGCTGGCTCCTCGCCCCTGATTCGTGGCAGCAAACCTCGCGCAACCTCCAGGCCGCCATCTCTTCCTCAATCGCCGGCCGCGATTTCTGGGCAACCTCCCGCGGCCTGAAATTCCTCCGCTATGTCCATCGCTTGGACGCCGAAACGACCGGCATTTTGCTCATGGTCAAGAGCGCCGGCGCCGTGGATGCCTTTTCGGAACTGTTCGAAGGCCGGCGAATGGAGAAGACCTATCTGGCCGTCGTCACCGGCGGGCCAAAACAGATGGAATGGACGTGCGAACTCAAACTCGCTCCCGATAAACAACGGTTTCACAAAATGAAAGTGGATCCCCGTCACGGAAAGGATGCCACCACCCATTTCAAAATCTTGCGGCGCCGCGGCGAATTTTCGCTGGTCGAAGCCCGACCCGTCACCGGACGAACCCATCAAATCCGCGTTCATCTGGCCGAGTCCGGTTTGCCCGTCGTCAGCGACGAATTATACGGAACGCTGCGCGGAAATCTTCCGCTGGGCTTGCGCGCGGTGCGGATGGGTTATACGGACCCGTACACAAAAAAGCGCGTGGAGATCCACGCGCCGGTCGAAAACTTTTTGAGGCAATACGGTTTTTAATCCGCGTATTTCACGCTGCACCCGTAAGGTTTGGTCTGCGATACCGCGATGGGTTTGCCCGCCAGCAAATCATCCACCGCGTCCCGCACGTAATTATTCGCCGTGAGCGGATTGTGATAGGGGTCCGGCTCATTATCAATCGCGCCGTCATACACCAAAATGCCTTCCTTGTTGATCACGAACATGTGCGGCGTGGTTTCCATGCCATAGAGATGCCCCACCGCGCCCGAACTGTCGTCAATCCACGCCGTGACGTCCATTTTTTCGGCCGCTTCTTCCTTGAGCGCCTGGGCGTCGGTGCGATGGCTCATATTGTTTGGGTTCACCGAATTGACCAGCAGCCAGACGACGCCTTTGGCCGCCATATCGCGTTGCAAATCCTGCATCGCGCCCGTCGCGTATTGGTTATGGCAGTACGGGCAATCGGAATTGTAGGATTCGATGATGACGATTTTTCCTTTGTAATCGCTCAAATGAACCGTCTTTCCGTCAATGGTTGTCGCCGTGAAATCCGGCGCGGGTTTGCCCACTTCAACGGCAAACGCCGAAGCCGCCAGCATCGAGAGTGCAAATAATGCAATAGTTTTCATAATTTTTATTTTACCTTATTGTCGGAATTTCGACATCCTTTTCCGTAAAATGTTCAATTCCTGCGGACCACGAATCCGTCAATCCCCAATCCTCAATCCTCAATCCTCAATCCTCCGCCCTGTCCAGCGCCGCCAGCACCTCTTTACTATAGCCGGACGGAAGTTGCAACGGCGACGGCTGGGGTAGGACCATCGCCGGTAATGCCCGATCCTTTGGATAAATCAGCACCAACGGAACGCCCGCGCCGCCGTGCCGGGAGATTTCATCGGTCATCGCCTGCGGCGTGCGTGTGTAATCCGCCAGCAACGGCACCGCGTCCAGCGTCCTTAGCTTCTCGGCAACCAGTCTGTTTTCCAACGCCGGTTTCACGATCGCGTTGCAGGTGACGCACCAGCGCGCGGTGAAATCCACCAGCACAGGCCTGCCGTCCGCTCGCGCCCGCGCCACCGCCTGGGGCGACCACGCCTGCCAGGCAATTCCCCCGCCCGATTCAGGCGCGCTCGCGGCCGTCTCCGCGGTCAATTCGCGCCAGTGCAACTGCCCTTGCAGCGCATAAACATATCCGCCGGCCAATAAAATTAAAATCGCCGCGACGGCGATTCCCTTCCCGCGCCGGCCGCGCTGGATGAATTCGCCGAAAATCCAGGCCGCCAGCGCCACCACCACCAGAAAAACCCCCAGCCAAAAAACGCGCGACCCGTAATCGGCCGACGCCACGTTGAAAAGCCAGACCACCGTCAGCAGCATTGGAAAGCCCATCGCCATCTTGAACCGCTGCATCCAGGGCCCCGGCTTCGGCAAAAATTTCAGCAGCGCCGGATTGCTGCTGAGCAGAACGTAAGGCCCCGCGAGTCCCAGCCCCACGAACAAAAAGATTAAAACGATAATCGCCGGTTTGCTTTGCGCGAAGGCGAACCCCAGAGCGGTGGCCAGAATGGGCGCCGTGCAAGGCGTGGCCAGCGCCGTCGCCAAAACACCGTTGAAAAATGCCCCGGGCGCCCCATGCCCGGCCCGCCAGTTTTCCGGCCGCATCCATCACCGCGCCACCCGGCGTCACTTCAAACACCCCAAACAAATTCAGCGCCACCAACGTCACCAGCGTCGTGAGGCAGACGACGAATACCGGATTGCCAAATTGCATTCCCCAACCCGCCCGATGTCCGGCGGCGTTGACCGCGATGACAATTGCCGCGAGCGCGAGAAACGACGCCAGCACGCCCACGGCATACAGCAGTCCAAGATTGCGGACGCGACGCGGCTCGCTCCGCGCTTCGCTGACAAATCCGAGAATCTTCAGCGCAATCACCGGCAGCACGCACGGCATGACATTTAAAATCAATCCGCCGATGAATGCATAGAGCAGCATCAAGGCCAGCCCCGGCGTCCCGCCACCTGAAAGGCTCGGTCGTGCCGCTTCGCTGGCGCTGTTTTCAGCCCCTCCGGACGTCGCCGCCATGCCCGCAGGCGCCTGTCCGGAAATCGGAAAGGTGACCGCCACCCCGTTCGTTCGACCGCGATTTTCCGCCACCAAGACTCCGGAAATCTCTTTCGGCCAGTCGCCTGAATATTTTTTTACGGCCAGGCGCAGTTTAATTTCATAGGCGCTGACCAGCAGTTTTTCAGCGGTTGGCTGGATCTCAAAATTGTCGCTGGCTTCCGGGAAGAAATCCGCGTTGACGACGGGTATCGTTCTCGTCATGGCCCCTAAAAAATGCCGGTCAATGATCAGCGACCGTGTATCGTCGTCAGCAGGCTTTTCCCACCAGGCAGCGTCCGACCAATCTTTCGAGTTTTCACTTTCAGGAACCTTTTGCCTCCACGCGTCAATCGCCGCCGCATCCGCTGATGCTTTGGTTTCATTTCCGATGTTCAACGCGGCCTCGACATCCTGGCTCGCCGGGATGCATACGTCCTTGCATTCAAGCCAGCTCACATTCGCCTTCAGACCAACCATGCCCATTGGCATATTGGATTCAATCGTCAATGGCACGAGCAGCATGGTCTCGTTCTCATAGCCATAAGTGGTCACTTCCACCGGCGGAAATTTATCCGGCAGCGGCCATTGGATGTCTCCGGCCGAGATGCCCGGCGGCAGTTGCCATTGTATCTTCGTCGCCATGCCGGCATCACCCGGATTTTTCCAATACGTGTGCCACCCCGGCTCCATCTTCATATCCACCCCCGCCCAAATCGTGTCCCCCGGCTTCGCTGTCTCAACTGACAGCACTAATTTCGCCTCTGTATGATGTGCTGAGCCTGCCAGGGGCAGTTGGCCCTGGGAGCAAAAGGCGCAAGCCAGCCACAAGCAGAGAATGACTCCAAAAAATCGCACACCGATTAGATGCCACAATCCCCCCCGCGTTTGAAGTTATTTTAAAAGAGCATTTGAAGAAAAACGGTTCCCCAACGTTTATCGTGGGTATTCATATGCGAATGCAATAAGCAGGCCTGTGAGGGCATCTCGGATCACTGTGGTTAATTCCTCAAATTTGGGTCGCCCTTTTAGGCGAAAGAATCATTGGATACCGGGCATGGAGGAGGGGCGTTGCCCCATAAGCGCTAACTTATGTTACGAAATACCGTTGCGGCTGGGCTAACGCGCAGCGCCGTAGGCGCGAAATATTTGTAGAAACAAAAACCAAACAAACTCATAGCCCCGTCAGGGGGCGGCATCTTCCGAAATTCATTCGCCAGGGGATTTGAATACGTATCGCGGATCAAATTCCAAGTGTTGGCCATGCACGGACTATGACGCTCCCGACGGAGCTTGGGATTCTATTTTTATTGGGTTCTACAAATATCACGCGCCTACGGCGCTCGGACAATGAGGGCAAGAACACGCAGTTTTGCGGGCTTATCCTGGGTTCCTCCCGTTTGTCTCAATCATTTGGCGCGGTCAAGTCAGTGCTTCGGGGCGTTTCCATCGGCTACAATGGTTTCGCGCTGTCAGCACATCCATTTATGGAAAGAATACCCACTAAAAATGTCAAAGGACCCTTCGGAGCGAAAATGAAGTCAACCCCCCCCAAAAAAATCCGCTGCCTCTTTTTCAGGTTCCTCGACGTTTATAACGGGTAAAACATCCAACATGCATTTGGCTTGTCGCGAAGCGACGCTGGAAATAGCCAGACACGGAGTGTCTGGAAAGGCAAAACATCCAGCATCCGTCCCGGCCGGGACGGCGGAAATGCCTGTAAAATCGGGCGGTTTCCAGCGTCCCTTTCCGCCTTCACCCAAAATTAAAATTGAAAAACCCGTGCCCGGCTCCATTGACCCAATTTGCCGTCCGCCTGCGTCGGCCAATTGCCCCCACGAAATTCTCACGTTACAATAACGCCCCTGTCATCTCCCTCTCCTCCAACGAGTTGGAGGAGAGGGTTGGGGAGAGGAGGTGGGTTAAAGAATTCCCAAACAAAACGAACCCCGGGCCTTATTCCTGTTTGTTTCGGAAGTCAATTATTTGGTCGGGGTTAGGTGCTAAACACCCCTCTCCCTGGCCCTCTCCCCGCGCAAAAGCTGCGGGGCGAGGGAAGCAGTTCGAGTAATGCTCTTCGCGGCGGGACGCGTGGGATTCTTGGACCATTTTACCCGGCACGCTGTGCCGAACTAATTTCCGCTGTCACTCCGTGACAACTTCCCCTTTACCCACTCAAATGTCGAAGAAGCACTGATCATTGGGTCGGGTCCGTGACCCGGCCAAGGAAAAGGATGCTGCCATCGCGATTGTCGCGAATGATAAAGAGAAACGGATGGTCCGCCCGAAAAAGTGGAAGTGGCTGGAACGCTTCACCCGCAATCATCGTAACCGCAGTGGCGGCGGCCGCTTCCGTGCCTTCCTCGTTAACATCCACAAACGCCTCATGCGCAACTGCGCCGATAAACAAATCCTTCCGGCCATCCATGCCGGAGAAATCAGCCTGGCCATAGACGAATGCATCCGGCATACCCATGCCGCGAAGCGTATCCGCCAATGAAAACTCTGAATAGGCCTTGAATTTTGGGAGGAACACCACCACTTTTTGATTCTGCAGGTTCGCTGTCCAGGCAGCCAGGTTTTGTGTCGTCAATTCGTTTTCCAGTTTGCCAATGCCATCCATCTGACGCGGCAACAGCACCACCATCGAAAGATCATCTCCCACATACGGCAGTTCGAGAACCTGCAAGGCCGGGAAATTCAGCGTAGCGGTATTCGTGAGTTTGTTGCATCAGGGGCGCCGTTACGGTTTTCCACGGGTTCACATAAAATGTTTTGTCTTCGGTCAACCTGGCCTCAAATTGGCTGGCCCAATTGCCTTTGAAATAGATGGCGTTTACCAGCACCAGCCGGTTGCTGCTGTCAAGCATTCCGGGTTTAAGCAATTCGACAATTTTCCGGTTGGTTTTTGCCTCAACCCAGGCATTGATTGTTTTGCGCGCGGCTTCAGTGTGCCCAATAAAATCAACCGGATTGATGGAAGTGCCGTAATAGTTCCGGCACAGGGCGAGATAATCCGGCAAAAACGTGAAGCCCTTTTGCGGCCAAAGCGAATTGGCCGTTGCGAGCTTGACCTGGCCTTTCTGCTGTACCGCATTGAGGCTTGCCTCCATCGCGGCAAAGGCCGGGTGTAGTTCGTCTGGCGCCAGATTGAAATGCAGCGTCCGCGCCATCTGCGCTGCTGTCTCGCCGCGGGCGCCGCCGTAAGTCATGGCGAGCGCTGTCGAGATGCTGTAGGGCGAAAAGCACAGGTTCCCGTCTTCCGTTCGCAGTTGATCATACAAATCCACTGCAAATGCGGTATTGCCGGCAACCGCGTCCTGCGCATCGGCGGATGGCGCCGCGTAGGCGATGCCGATATCCATTGAAGATACGCCGCTCAAAGCGAGCGCGAGGCAGAGGAGGATTTTGGCGTTCATGGCTGTTCCATTATTATTCAACATCCAGCTTGAATTTCTGTTCACAAAGCACCTTGTAATCTTTGCCGGTTTGCGGGGACCAAAAATGCTGGGACGGCTCATCCGTCTCAAAGTATGTCAGCTTGATGACCACAGTGTATTTCTCGCCCGGCTTGGGGATTCCATACAGCGCCCGCCTGAATGTTGCGTCATAACCTCCGTCTGCCAGGCCCCCTTGGAGAGATGATGTTCCAGTCACTAATTTGTCCCCATGATAAATGTTCGCCTCGCAGGAAGTCCCGGTGACCATATTGCCGCCCACCATCAAATTGGTAACGGTTGATTCGTCCGTTTTAATGACAATGGAATCCTTGTTTCGTTCCGCATGGAGCCGGACAAGAACATGAACTTGCACAGGATGGCGCACGCCGGGATTGGCGTCTGCAATGGGTGGTCGCTCCGGAAAACCGAATCGGATACTGACGGGAAGATTGGTTGGGGATTTAACCGAAAATTCGGGGTCAATCTGCCCCGTCACCGGCGCGTATCGGTTCGGGCCGTCTTTCACCAGATACAACAGGTATTGCTTGGTTGCGCCGTCCTTGAAACGGATAAAACCCGGGCAATCGGCCGGACTGTAATCCTCACGGTAATAGTGCAGAACAATACGGTCATTGGCGGGCATTCCCTTAAAGACATCCAGAACCTTGAACGTTGTCTCCATGCCTTGAAATCCATGGAACGACCCAAACGGCGAATTTCCGAGCAAGTTGAACTCATCCAAAGTTTTGGTGCTGACCGGCATGGCGATGACGACCATATCGGCAGCTTTCATCAATTCAGCATTGCTCCAGAGGCGAACACCGCGGCCCGGCGCGGGAAGATTCAGCGCCACAACCGCCAGGCACAGGAGAAGTTTGGTCTTCATGGCTGAATCATGTGACTTTTAATCCAATCATTGCCCATTAGACGGAGCCTGTCCTGTTTTGCTCCCTGCCGTTTTATTGTCGAACCTTCATGCGAATTCGATTCCAGGTTTTTCCCCCATCCCTCGTGCGGAGAAGTTGGGTCAGATCATGCTGATCCTGCGCAATGGCCCACCCAAATCTGGCATCCGCAAAATTTAGTTCGACAATTTCTTCGCCGTGGGTCAAATAATTCTCCAATCCCTTTCTCGCCGGTACGACTTGCCAGCTTTCGCCGCCATCGTCCGTGCGATACAAAGTTCCTTTGACGGGTGCGGTCGAATCGCTGTTATGCGGTTCCGGACTCCAAATCCAGCCCGTTCGGGCCGAGATGAAACTCCACGCTCCTTGGAATGGCACCGGCGTGGTCGGCTGCCAGGTATCACCGCCATCATAGGTGTCATAGATCACGGTGTAAAAATCGTCGCTTCGCCGCCCGGCTCGAATAGGGCCGGCAACACTCCATCCTTGTTGTCCGGCGGAAAAAATTCAGGGGTCCCAACCGGACCGATTCTTCCGGTTTGAAATTGGGGCGGCCGGCGTAGTAATTCCACCTGCCAATTCTGGCCCCGGTTCCGGGTAATGAAAAGATAAGCCGGCGTGGTGCTTGCCAACGAGCCTTCCACCCAGCCCGTCGAATCATCCCGAAAGCCCACGTCGCCCCCGCAGATAAGATAAGGCTGCCCGTTGGTAAAGTCGGGCATTGCATCGTCCATTCCATCGGCCGCATCGGTGCTGTTGATCAGACGCCATTGTGAGCCGCCATCCACCGTCCGATATAAATATCCCGGCGAGGAATTCATGCCATGGTCCGGGATGACCATCAGCCATCCGTGACGGGCGTCCGCAAATGACAACGAAACTCCCGTAATAGGATACCATTGGGATATATGGGCGCTGGCCCACGAACGTCCACCGTTGCTCGTGCGAAAAATCGTCAGATTGGTATCATCTTCAATCGCACTGGCCACCCACGCCGTGTTCGAATTAAGAAAACATGTCGCCAGACATTGTTCCGCCCCGGCCGACAATACAGATTTCCACGACCTGCCTCCATCTGTCGTTCTCACGATGCGTTCATCGGGAAACGTCCAGTCGTTCCCGACAAACAACCGGCCCGCTGTCTGCGCCCAGCCATGCCTGTCATCCATCATGTGAATCTCGGCAAGGTATGTACCAACCCCCGTTCCGTTTGACCGGCCACCGGATGCTTGTTGACCGTCGAACAGCCCAGCAATGCGCCGCCCATAACCATGGCAAGGCAGGGGAGAAGCTTGGGTTTCATGGCCAATGCCACTTTGACGCCGTAACCGCCCAGCCTGTTCATTTGAATATGCGCCTAAACGCAGTTGACAGTCTTGTCCGCCTGTGCATACATTGTGTGTGCGTGCGGATTATCAAAGAAAGCACTCTGCGGGACTTCGCGGCCAGGCACCCGGAAGCCGCGCCGGGAAACATTCCGGCATTACGCCGATCTGCGCCGGTACTTTCGTTCGGCGGACCAGGTGCGCGTGGCCAGCGGCAGCCCGGTGGTCGTGTTCAACATTCACGGCAACGACTATCGGCTGATTTGCGCCATCCACTACAACACCGGCAAGGTGTTCCTGCTCCGCTTCCTCTCGCGCGCTGAATGCGACAAAGACCGATGGAAAGACAAGTTATGAAAACAGCAACGCGCAAGCGCCGCCCGTTTGGCAGTTACGCGGACGTGCCCAAGACCTACCGCGAATTGTGCCAGCTTTACCTGCCCCGCCCAATTCACGATGTCCAAGAGGACGAAGCGGCTACCGAGATGATGAACGCGCTGGCCGTGTTCCCCAAGTTGAACGCGGAACAACAGGACTACTTGGACGCGCTCACCGAATTTGTGGACGCCTACGACAAAGCCAAGCCGGTGCGCTGGCCGAAAATCAAAGGGCTGGACGTGCTTAAACATTTGATGAATGAACAAGGCATGAATGGTGCGGACTTGTCGCGCCTCCTCGGCGGCAGCCGCAACCTCGGCGCGATGATTCTCCGTGGCGACCGCAATTTGACGCTCGCCCACATCCGAAAGCTCGCCGCCCGCTTCAAAGTCAGCCCGGAATTGTTTGTCTGATTGCGACACCAAGCAGCGCCAACCGCTGCCGCCGAAAAATCGAAGGTGAAGCCGTAAAATCCATCACCGCTGACGGGGTGGGTCTGATTGAAATCATTGGTTAAAATGATCGGTGGTGTTGGGTGATGGATTCGAAACATCGAAGATCGAGGGTGCGGAAATAAAAAGAGTCGAGAGCAACAAAACTGCCGCTCTCGACCCTCAACCCAAACCTTCCCTTCCGCCCCTCGTTCGCGCCAGGGCGTGGGCCAACTGCTTTACGCTACCGTAATCTCTTTTTCCAGATAAACATCCTGGATCAGGTTCAGAAGTTTTATCCCATCCTTCATCGGACGTTGAAACGCCTTGCGGCCCGAAATCAGTCCCGTTCCGCCCGCCCGTTTGTTGATGATCGCCGTCTTCACCGCGTCCGCAAAATCGTTTTTGCCGGATTCGCCGCCGGAGTTGATCAATCCCGCGCGGCCCATGTAACAGTTCACCACCTGGTAACGCGTCAGGTCAATCGGATGGTCCGTCGTCAATTGCGAGTACACCAACGGGCTGGTCTTGCCGAATTTCTCCAGCGCCAGGTAGCCGCCGTTGTTCGTCGGTTGCTTCTGCTTGATGATGTCCGCCTCAATCGTTACCCCCAAATGATTCGCCTGGCCCGTCAAATCCGCCGACGTATGAAAATCCTTCTCCTTCGTCTTGAACGCCGGATTGCGCAGGTAACACCACAGGACTGTCGCCATCCCCAATTCATGCGCCCGCTGAAACGCCCTGCTCGTCTCGATGATTTGATGATGGCTCTCCGCCGATCCGTAATAAATCGTCGCCCCCACCGCCACCGCGCCCATGTTCCAGGCCTGCTCCACCTGTCCAAAATATATCTGGTCAAAGCTGTTCGGAAACGTCAGCAGCTCGTTATGGTTCAACTTCACCAGGAATGGAATCCGGTGCGCGTATTTCCGCGCCACCGCGCCGAGCACCCCCAGCGTCGAGGCCACCGCGTTGCAGCCCCCTTCCATCGCCAGCTTCACGATGTTTGCCGGGTCAAAATACTCCGGGTTCGGCGCAAAGCTCGCCCCCGCGGAATGTTCGATCCCCTGGTCCACCGGCAGGATGGACACGTATCCCGTGCCCCCCAGCCGGCCATGACCGAAGATCGCCTGCAAACTCCGCAATGTCCGCGGATTCCGGTCCGTCGCCGAATAGACCCGATCCACAAAATCCGGCCCCGGCAGATGCAACTTGTCCTTGGTGACCGTCTTGCTTTGATGTTCGAGAAGGCCCTTGGCGCCCTCACCCAATAGTTTTTCAATTTCTTTGTTCATTTTTTCGATGCTCTAACGATGTGTTGTTATGTTCGCTGCAAATTAAATCAAGCCGCCAGACAAAGATAGATGCCGCAGGCGGCAATCGCAATCCCCGCGATGCGCACCAACTTCATGGAATTCATCCGCTGCGCCGCCAGTCCGATCCCGATGCCAAAAAGATGCAGCGTTGCCGTGGCCATGATAAATCCCACTCCGTAGGCCAGCCCGCTCGCCGTGGCCGGCATCTCCGCCCCGTGCGCGTATCCGTGAAATAATGCAAACAGCCCCACCACCGCCATGCTCGCCGGCAACGACCATCGCGCCGCCGTGGCAATTAAAATTCCCAGCGTAAATACCGACGCCGCAATCGCCTGCTCCGTCCACGGCAATTGGCCCAGACCCGCCATCCCCAGCGCCCCGCCAACGCTCATCACCGACACAAACGCCAGCGGCACCATCCAAAGCGCCCGTCCGCCGCGTTGCGCCGCCCAGATGCCCACCGCCGTCATTGCCAGTATATGGTCAAGCCCCGACAATGGATGCGCGAAACCGTTCCCAAACCCATGCGTATGCCCCGGAATGCCCGGATGCGCCTGCGCCAGCATTGGCATCAGGAGAATCACCCCAACCCACACTGCCCACCGCTGAATGCATATTATACTTCCCAACCTGCCGCAATTTGCCCGGCTTTCGCGCCACATCCCTGATCCTATTCTTCTTTCATTATTCTTAATCCGGCGACTTGTCTGCCGCACATCTTCACATTCACTTTTCATATCTACCAAAGTAACCAAACCCCCGCCCGCGACTTCGCCGATCTTGGCAATTGCTGCCCCTATATTGTTTTTGGCCACTTTTAACTGTTAAGTTTTCCGATTGCATGTTACTAATTCATTACAACAACTCTTATATGCTCGAAAACGCCATCGAAAAATTCCCCGTGTCGTACAAACTTCGCGACGGCACCCTCGTCACCGTCCGCCCCCTCGGCAAACGCGACGAAGCCAGGTTCCACAAATTCTTTCTCGCCGTCCCGGAGGAAGAACGGCTCTTTATCAAAAAACCAATCTTCGACCGCGCCCTCTTTCACAACTGGTGTCGCCACCAGGACTTTGACCGCAACCTTCCGCTGGTGATGTTTCACGGCCAAAAAATCATCGGCGAAGCCACCCTGCACCAAAGGTTCGGCGGCTGGAAACGGCATATCGGGCTGGTCACCGTCCTCACCCACCCGGATTATCGCGGGCGCGACGTCTCTAAAATCCTCGTCGCGGAACTGATAGAAGTCGCCCGCAACTGCGGCTTGCGCCGGTTGGAGGCCGAAGTCAACGGCGAACGCAAAATCGCCCTGGCCGTTTTGGCCCAACTCGGCTTCAACAAATTGATGCACCTCCCCGACTACGTCCTGGATATGAAAGCCGTCCCTCACGATTACGTTCAGTTGGGTATGGAACTGAAAGTGGACGACGAATATGCCGGGGTCGGGGACTGAGGTCGTAGGAGACGGCGTGCGGAGTCTTTAATTCATTTTTCAATTGGCCAGTCATTGCCGATTTCGTCTGGTAAATGACCTCTCCTCAACGGGGAAAAATTCCCCAAAACATTCGCGCATTGAACCCCTGAACCTGTAGTTGGCTCCATTGTTTTCCAAAAAACGATGGGCGTCCGCTTGCTGCCTGTCCCGTCGTAGCGCGCCGAAGACGGATTCCCTCTCCGCTCCCATCCGATGGGAGGGGAGAGGGTCAGGGTGAGGTGTGGGTCCCCTGAGTTCGGGGAGAGGGATTGAGGGTGAGGGGTGAGAGTTGAAATCAGACTTCGCATTTCTCGCTGATTCACAATCAAAAAATCGGTTCACGGAAAGGCAGTGAAAACTGTGGCAGCGAACGTCAGTTCGCTCTGGATAATTGCCTCCCTGGCTCATTCCAGGGACTCTATTTTTGTACAAGCCGGAAAAAGCAGTTGGTTCCTTGGCGGGAAATCTGCGCGTAAACCGGGATTTTACTCGCGTGCGTAACCTCCTTCCCATCGCACGGGTTGTCAAGCCAGTCCGCGTTAAAAAGGAAATGCCATTTGAAAGAAAAAACCATAACCGACGCCGATGGTTTTTCCAGGCGGTGACCGATTCGTCATTCACCCAAATTGCGTCGCAGGAGGTTGTGGCAACATCCCGGCATGAGCCTGCGCCACAGGCTGGATGGATTCCGTAATGCCCCGCAAACATGATTCCCGCCTGGCCGGCTATTTCTCGTCCGGTACTTCCCGGACTTCCATTTCGAGATACCGTTCGATGTGCCGGTCCAGGTCGGACTCGCTGCCGGCGCAGGTCGCATTCTGGACGCGCTCCACCATTTCGGCGGACCAATCCTCTTCCTCCACCTGCTCGCCTATGAACCAGTGCATCAGCACCTGGGCCGGATAATCCTTGGCCGCAACCGCCGCCTCATAAACCGCATTGATCCCGATCGTGTTGGCGTGTTCCTGCGCCTGCGCCTTTTGCGCAACTTCCAGCAGCGTCCTGAACTCCTGATTCGGAGCGGGCACCGCGCCCACTTCCGCCGTCACGCCCCGGTCCGTCAGGTGTTTGATGATCTTCTCCGCGTGCCCGCGCTCCTCGCCCGCCTGCTTCACGAAAAATTTGCCGAAGCCCTTGAGGTTTCTGATGTCGCACCACACGGACAACGCCAGATACGTATGCGCCGCCGCCAACTCCTGGTTGAACTGCCGGTTGAGTTCTTCGGCCACCTTTTGGGGAATTTTGGTCTTGGGCATAATGATCCTTTCTGCCAGTAATGCCACCGGGTTCTTTCGCCGTCAAGCCGGGACTTTCACCCGTGCCTACTTACCGCTTGCCAAAATTGTCCGACCTCCACACTCTGTCCCCGTGAACCCAATGGCACATTATCCGCAAAACAACTCCGCCGTGCCGCCAACCTCAAAAACAGCCCCACAGTTATCCATGAACCTGGCTGCTTTTGATTATGATGCCCGTTTATGAAAAAACACAAATTGCCCGACCACCAGAAACAAGTGCGGTTTTTCGCGACGCTTTTGGCCATTCTCGGCATGGGGTTTGTTGTCGGAATTCTGTGGTTGCTGAATCGGCGGGATTAACGACCGGCTCGGCGCTCTGTTGCGAACCCATTTTTTAACGATGAAATCGCATGAACAAAATAAAACCAAAAGCCGTCAACGTGCGGTTCAATGAACCGTTGGGCCATGCCACGGTTTTGAAAAATTTCACGGTGATGATCCTCGAGGATGACGACGACCGAATCCGGGAATTCGAGAGGGCAGTGGCTGCTCTGGGTTCGCAGTTCAAATTGCGCTTATGGCGGGACGCGCCAACAATGAAGGCGCAATGTGGCAATGCGCTCGCGGAGACTTGTCTTATTTCCCTCGACCACGATCTGGTGCCATTGAATAACCGGTTGCCAGACCCCGGCACTGGCCTTGAGGTGGCGGAGTTTTTGAGCCGCCATAAGCCGGTTTGCCCGGTGATTTTGCACACCAGCAACGACGAGCGGCGGTGGTCAATGCATAACGAATTCCGTTTCGCCGGTTGGAACGTCGAGATTGTTCCCCCGATCGGCGACGATTGGATTCAGAACTCATGGTTGTCGAAAGTCAGGGCTTTGATCGGATTATAACCTCCCAAACTTCCTCTCCCCCTCGGGGGAGAGGATTGAGGGTATGCGTCTGACCAACCACGTCTGGTCTCGGTTGACAAATAAATTGATCCCAGAGTTCAAGGATGCGTCAGCCGGAAAAACAAATTCCCAGTTGGAGGTGAATTGGTCACACTGTTGTTCACGACCGCGCCGAGATAATTACCCCAACTACCGGTGGCGAGATTGTTGTTGGTTTGCAATGTCCAGCCGGTGGCCGATGGCGACCACGAAACGACGGCCTGGTTGCTGGCATGGGTGATGGTGAGCAGCGGTGCGCCGGGGGTTTGCACTGCGTAGATGGACCAGAAACCGCCTGTCAGGGAATAATTTCCACCAGACAGGGCGTTGTTGGCGGTGGCATCCGGCTGGCCGATGGTGCCGCTGATGGAATAAACGCTGCCGGTGCTGGTGCCGCCACCGCCGGCCACTTTATACCAGTCAATCGAGTATTGCTGCGCGAAGCTGACCGTTGGAATCAACAGATTAAAAAGCAAAATAAACTTTTTCATTTTGTCACATTCCAAATAGTTAATGATTACGATTTCAAAAGAACAAAAGAGTAAAAGGGCAGAAATTAAAGCCCCCTCACACAACGAAACCCGAAAAGGCAGTAGGCGACGTACGGGTCGTAGTTGTCGCGATGGGCACAACGCGCGACGTTGGCGACGTCGCTCCAAAAGCCGCCGCGCAACACACGGTAGCTCCCTGATGTCGGTCCGGTTGGGTTGGTCGCGGTGGGCTGACCATACGGCGTCCCATACCAATCACCACACCACTCAAATACATTCCCGGCCATGTCGAATAGCCCATACCCATTCGGAGCAAACGACCCCACCGGACTCGTCGCCGGTGACGTGCCGCCAACACTCCCGACCGCGTTATATCCGTTCGGTCCCAGATCGTAGGTGTAGCTGGCGGTCGCGCCATAATAGTTGGCCAGATTTTCATCAATGTTGTTACCCCACGGAAACCGCTGCCCGCTCAACCCGCCCCGCGCCGCCTTCTCCCACTCCGCCTCCGTCGGCAGGCGATAGCCATTGGCCGCCATATTCATATAACGTGTAACTTCCCCATTTGTATAAATATGCGTGAAGCCCGCATCCGTGTAATACACCGGCGTCAGTCCCCCCTGCACCGACCGCGCATTGCTCCACTTCACCGCGTCATACCAATCCACCGTCTGCACCGGGTTGTTCGCCGCTTTGCCGGTTCCCACATTCACAAAGCCATAACCATGATTTGTCGCCCAAAAATACACCGACTGCCACTGGCTCAAGCTCACCAGATTGATGTCCATGTAAAACTGCGAGACGTAGATGTTGATCGGAATCGCATCGCTCTCGCCATCCAGAGTGTCCCCCATTGTGAACGAACCCGCCGGAATCAACACCATGCCCGGCGGAGTGGCCAGGGTGATGTTCACGCCGGTTGCGCCATTGGTGATGACGCTGACCGGCAGTTCCGTGACCTGGATAGTTCCCGTGATGTTTACGGCGGCAACCGAACCGGCGCTGCCGGCGGTGGTCGCATAATTTGCATTGGAGGCGTTGTTGGCATAAACCGCATACGGCGTGGGCGTCAGCGGCTGCGGTGGGTTCAAGGCGGCAAACCCGTGCGTGCCGTCATTGAACCAGATTTGCAATTGCAGGTTCTGCTGGTTGAATACGGAAACCGGGATGGCCGCCATGTTGCTAATTGTCGTGTCCCCGAGCACCACGGTGAACAGGCCGTTGGTTACGGCCACCGTCACGTTCGTCGCCGGTTCGCTGCCGTTCACGCTCGTGCCGTCGTTGCTCCAGTAGGTCTGATAGGAATAATTCGGTGGCGGCGCAATCGTCACGGTCGGCGCGCTGGAGTAGCCGGAGCCGGGATTGATGATGGTGAGGCTGGACACGGAGGTGCGGGTGAGGTTGGCCGTGGCGGAGGCGCCGGAGCCGCCGCCGCCGGTGATCGTCACGGTCGGCGCGGTGAGATAGCCGAACCCATTCGGGCCAAGATTGAAACCATTGACAAACTCGAAGGGCGAGGCACCGCCCATGATCGCCGTGGCGACGGCCTGCTGGTTGGGGATCGGATAAACCAGCGCGAACTGGAACTGCCCGGTGCCGGTGAAGGCGGAGCCGTTGTCCAGCACGCGCCCCTGATAGGTGAACGTGGTGTTCTGGGCGAGGGCGGTGGAGAGTTGAGCGTTGAAGGCGGCGAGCAGGGTCAGCGCCATGACTGCAAGTATTCTGATTTTCATGGATTCGTTGGCTGTGAGTTCATCATTTAACACCGGTGTCACCAAAATTGAAAGTTCACGGCCTTGGAACCAAAAAACCTGGCAACGAGCAAACCATACACCATTCCGTGGTTTATAATAAAGATATTTGCAACTTATTTGGCACCGAGCACAACAATCCTGCGTCAGCGGGTGGTCGCTCAAGCTGCCTGTGCAACTACTTGCTCTTTCGTTTTGGCCTTGGCCCACGCCGCCGGAGTGAACTCCTGGATATGGGTGATTTTGGCGGCGGGCAGGCGCGTGAATAAATCTTTCAAATAATCGAACGGATTGATCCCGTGCCGCCGGCAACTGCCCAGCAGCGTGTAGATCACCGCGCTGCGTTCGCCAGCTTCGGGATGCCCAACGAATAACCAATTTTTCTTTCCAAGTGCGCTGGGCCGAATGCTTCGGCGATACCAGTTCTTTTTTGAACGCACTTCCAGCCCGTGAATCGATGCGCTGAACTCCTCGCCACGCAAATCTATCTGGCCATTTTCACTCACTGGCCAAGTGAATCGTCCTTGTTCCAATCGCTTCGCGCAAACCCATAGACCAGACCCGTCCCAATAAAGCACCTTGACCCGGTTCCGCCGTCCATTGGTGAACACAAACAGATGCCCAGACAACGGATCGCCTTTCAGTTGCTCCACAACCAGACTGTATAGCCGATTGAAGCTGCCGCGCAAATCTACTGGCGTGGTGGCCACCAGCACCCGCGTAGCACCAGTGACGTTCAGCATGGGAGTGCCCGCAGCAGTTCGGGCAATATCTGCACATCTGAACCATTTTGCAGCCGCACGATCCATCCTTGTGGGCTGACAACTTCGACCGGCCAGCGCGATGCTGGGTTCGGCAGCCGCACTTCTTTGAATTTTACCTTTGGCGGAACGGCCTCGCGTTCCAAACGTAACCATCGGCTCAGACTGGACAGCCCAATGTTGTGCTGGGCGGCAAATTCGTTTTGGGTTAATCGGCTTTGGTGGAATTTTGCCAGCAATCGCTGCCGCCGTTTAGAAGTCCAACGCCGCCGTCTCGTTCCAGTTTTTATTGTATCCATCCCACCATGGTCTCACGGTCTGTCGCCGAAAACTAGATGTGGACCGTCAGCCGCATACGATTGAGGTGAGGGGGCACGCATGGTCAAGTAAACCAGAACGTTCAGAGTCGTTGCCCCACCGGATTGCGCGTCCGTCCAAACTTCCTCTCCCCCTCGGGGGAGAGGATTGAGGTGAGGGGGCACGCACGGAAGTAAACCAGAATGCTCATCATTGTTGCCTCTCCGAATCGCGCGTCCGTCCAAACTTCCTCTCCCCCTCAGGGGAGAGGATTGAGGTGAGGGGGCACGCACGGAAATAACCCAGAATGCTCATAGTCGTTGCCTCTCCGGACTGCGCGTCCGTCCAAACTTCCTCTCCCCCTCGGGGGAGAGGATTGAGGTGAGGGGGCGCGCACGGAAGTACACCAGAATGCTCATAGTCGTTGTCTCTCCGGACTGCGCGTCCTCCCAAACTTCCTCTCCCCCTCTGGGGAGAGGATTGAGGTGAGGGGGCACGCACGGAAGTACACCAGAATGCTCATAGTCGTTGTCTCTCCGGACTGCGCGTCCGTCCAAACTTCCTCGCCCCTTCGGGGGAGAGGATTGAGGTGAGGGGGCGCGCACGGAAGTACACCAGAATGCTCATAGTCGTTGTCTCTCCGGACTGCGCGTCCGTCCAAACTTCCTCTCCCCCTCGGGGGAGAGGATTGAGGTGAGGGGGCACGCACGGAAGTACACCAGAATGTTCATCGTTGTTGCCTCTCCGGACTGCGCGTCCGTCCAAACTTCCTCTCCCCCTCGGGGGAGAGGATTGAGGTGAGGGGGCACGCACGGAAGTACACCAGAATGCTCATGGTTGTTGCCTCTCCGGACTGCGCGTCCGTCCAAACTTCCTCTCCCCTTCGGGGGAGAGGATTGAGGTGAGGGGGCGCGCACGGAAATAACCCAGAATACTCATGGTTGTTGCCTCTCCGAATCGCGCGTCCGCCGTTCAAACTTCCGATTCGGTTTTCAGTATTTTTATCCATGTCCATCTGGCCCCATCCGTGGTTAATGTTTTGTCAAATTCGCGTCCCTTCGCGCCAATTCGCGTCAACCGGTTAAGGTTTTGTTTCGTGTATTTCGCATGTTTAAGTAAAGCGAATCGCTCTTCTGAAAATGCGCTAGCCATCCGTCATTCCACCATACGCCGTCCTCAAATTCCACTCATTCAACAACCCCGACGGTATTTCACCCAGGAAACGTGACGGGTGCTGCATGGCATCGGCGGCAGACTGCCCGAAACCGGCGCGGAAGAGTGGATAACTCAAATACAATTCCTTCTTCGCCCGCGTAATCGCCACGTAAAATAACCGCCGCTCTTCTTCCACTCCCTCGTTCTCACGATCGTCCTCCTCTTTCCCAATCGAGCGCGCGGACGGAAACAATCCCTCGCACAGCATAATCACAAAGACCGCCTCGAATTCCAGTCCCTTGGCCTGGTGAATCGTTGAGAGCCGGATCCGGTCGTCGTCTCTCTTCGGATTGTCATCCTCAGCCTCCAAATTGCTCAACAATGCCAGTTGCGTCAGAAATTCCTCCGTCGTTTCGAATTGATACGCAAAGACAGCCAGTTGCTCCAAATCCTCCAGACGCGACCGGTAATTCGCAAAGTTCTCCTTCAAATAATCGTCGTAGCCGGCGTCAATCACGATGCGAAGCATTTTTGCCGGCGATTTTTCCTCCTCCAGTTGCGCGGCGGTCGCCACCAACTGCGCCCACGGCACCGCGGCCTTCCTCCCAACATGCGGCGCGCAAGTCTCCAACGCCGTCGCCACCGGATTCTTGCGGATGCCGGCGCGAGGAGGCTCAATTTTTTTCCCGCGGGTCGCTGCCCGGTCGCCCGTCTCGTGGCTTCGATTCACTCCTTGAAACGCCCCGGTTTCCGCCGAGAATATCTTCCAGAGCTTGTCCGCGCCCTTCCCCCCAATGCCCGGATGCATTTGCGCCACGCGCTTGAAGGCAATTTCGTCGCGTGGATTGACAATCAGCTTGAGATACGCCGTGGCGTCCTTGATGTGCGCCTGCTCAAAAAACCGGATGCCGCTGGTGATGGAAAAGGGGATTTGCCGTCTGGTCAATTCGAGTTGCAATTCCAGCGCATGAAAATGCGACCGATACAGCACGGCAATCTCCCTCAGACTGGCCCCTTCCTCGTGCAATTCCCAAATGCGTTGCGCGATGAATGTGGACTGCTGCCGCGCATCCCCGCACGCCACCAGCGCGGGTCTCATCCCCGGCTTGCGCGACGGTTCGAGGGTCTTGGCGAATTGATGCCGGTTGGCCGCTATCGCCGCGTTCGCCACCTGCAATATTTCCGGCGTGCTCCGGTAGTTCGTCTCGATCTTGAATACCTTGGCCTCGGGATATCGCTTCGGGAAATTCCAGGATGTTCAAAAAATTCGCGCCGCGCCACGCATAGATGCTTTGGGCATCGTCGCCCACCACCGTCACGTTGTGATGCCGCGCGCCGAGCAGGTCTATCAGGTCGCCCTGCAATTTGTTCGTGTCCTGGTATTCGTCCACCAGGATGAACTGAAAGCGGCGCTGATACATCTCGCGCGCGTCGGGATGCTCCCGCATCAGTTTGAGCCAAAGCGACAGCAAATCGTCAAAGTCCATCGCATTGCTCGCCCGCTTGCGTTCGGTGTAGCGCGCCGACAAATCCGAAATTTTCCCGGCGAATGGCATGAAATAACCGAACTGCGACCCAAGAATCTCGCCGACCGCCTTTTGCGTATTGACGGCAAACGAAAAAATCTCATTGAGCACTTCCGGTTTCGGAAAATGCGTGCCCTTCGTCTCGATGCCGGCGTCGGCGACGCACGCCTTGATGAGGTCCTTCGAATCGTCCCGATCGAGGATGGTGAAATCGCGCCGGTATCCCAGCGTTTCGGCGTGGGTGCGCAGGATGCGCGCGCCGATGGAATGGAAGGTGCCGCCCCAGAGCGCCACCAATTGCTGGCCGAGCAAATCGGCGACACGGCGCATCATCTCGCCGGCCGCCTTGTTGGTGAATGTGAGCAGAAGGATCCTGTCTGCGGGAATCCCCTGTTCCAGCAGGAAGGCGACGCGGTACGTCAGAGCGCGTGTCTTGCCCGAACCGGCGCCGGCAATGACGAGGGCGGGGCCGGGCGGGGCAGTTACGGCGGCGTATTGTTGCGCGTTGAGTTCGCGCGCGTAATCAATCTGCGCATGAAAATCCGTCTTGAAATTTTCCAAAATATACTCGCGCGACATGGCCGCAAATTGAAACGCGAAAAAACACGAAAGAAAAGCGAGAAAGAGGAATTTTGAACCGCGAATGAACGCCAAATGAACGCGAATGAAAAACTTAAAACCGCGAAACACGCGAAACACGGGAAATGAAAAGCTACGGACTACGGACTGGCATCAATTCCGCGCTTATCCGTGTCCATCCGTGGTTAAGTGATTAAAGCCACTGTAAACACAGGGTTTCTTCACAGGATGGACGGCCACTGTCAGCAAAAACCTCAGTCAGGGAACGGACGTCAAAACAATTCGCCAGAACTGGCTTGAACTTGCTGAAACTCGCCACAACGCGGATTCACAAATGCCGGGACGTGTCCATGCGCTCGTGTAAAATGCGCGCGACATAAATGGTGTCGTCAATTGTGCGGTAAAAAATCCGGTGATGCTCGACCGCCAAGACCTTAAGGGTTGGCTTCACCGAGGAACGGCCTGCGGACGGATTGTGCAAAATAACGTGCAGTGCGTCATTGATACTCGCGCGGTATTTTGCCAGTTGCGATTCACCCCAAGTGGTGAGCGTGTAGGAGAGAATGTCACGAAAATCCTCTTTTGCCTGTTGCGACAGCTCGATGCGGCGTTTAGGGGATGACATCAGGATTTGTCGGACGGTTATTGGCGGCGTGTGTCCGCGCCTCCTGTTCTATCTGTTTGAGCAAATCTGGTGTGTAGGAAACAGTGCGGCCTGCGGTAATGTCGCGCTCACCGATTTCAAGTGCTGCCAGAAGCCGACCATGATGGTCGTCCTGCTCGCGCATTCGTCGAACGGCGTCGCGCACCATTTCCGTGGCGTTGCTGTAATAGCCGCTTTCGACCTTGGTTTTGATGTAGCCGTCATCCACCGGCGGGAAGTTTATGTTCATTTTTTGCCACTTATTTGATTAAACCACGCACATATTTATAGCATAATCATGGCATCTTGGCAATAGCGGGAATTCAATGTGCTTCAAACAAGCTCCCGTCCTGCTTGTTGACGGGAACACCCGCCCGCAAGGGCCGCGCTTGCACCCTGCCCAACCGTGCGCCGGTTGGATACCGCCAAAGCTGCCGCTTTGGACGGCGGGCGCGAAGGAAAGTTTTGTGGACGGTCAACCCCGGACATCGCTCGCAGACTCGCTTTCCACTGTCAGTGAAAATGCCAGCGCAAAGGCTGGAAAGCAGTGAAAAATTGCAGCGAGCGTTGACGAATTTATCGGGTTTCTGAATCGGGTTTACAGTCCGTGCCCATCCGTGGTTAATATTTTGTCTCGTGTGTTTCGCGGCAATCAATCTGGGGCGCGTTCTTTTGCGGTAAAAATTCGCGTCGCTTCGCGTTAATTCACGGTTCGTTTTTTCTCTTCCCTTTGTCTGCTTCGTTACTTTGTTGTTCAAAATCATCCCGGCCCCGTTTTTCCTTTGTGCGTTTTGCGCATTTTTGCGGCCAATGAATCCATGGTTAATGTTTTGTTTTGCGTATTTAGTGTATTTCGCGGTTATGATTTTCGGTCTTTGAATTCGTGTTCTATTCGTGCAAATTCGCGTCAAACTGTTTCCCGTCATTTTGTTTCGTGTATTTGGCGTATTTCGCGGTTATTTTTTCTGTCTCTGAATCCCATCTGCGATTATCCGCGTCATCCGCGGTTAAAATGTTTTTCATTTCGCGTTCAATCCGTGCTCATCCGTGGCCAAAATTTTGTTTCGTGTGTTTCGCGGGCAATCAATCTGGGGCGCGTTCTTTTGCGGTTAAAATTCGTGTTCAATTCGTGTAAATTCGTGTCAAACCGTTTCCCGCTTTTTTTCCCCGCCCATCCCTGCTTTAATCCTTTCGCCATGAAATTGGTGTCCTGGAACGTCAACGGCCTGCGCTCAGTCCTGAAGAAAAATTTCCTCGAGTTTCTTGACGACGAGAAACCCGACGTGCTCTGTCTCCAGGAAATCAAATGCGGCGCCAACGACGTCGAGCAGCTCTGGCCCCGCCATTACACCACCTATTGGAATTGCGCGGAACGCAAGGGCTATGCCGGCACGGCCCTCTTCCTCAAACAGCGCCCCCTCAACGTCACCCCGCATCTCGGCATCGCCGAGCACGACCACGAGGGCCGCGTGCTGACCGCCGAACTGGACGACTTTTTCCTCGTCAACGTTTATGTCCCAAACTCCAAACGCGATTTGTCGCGCCTGGCTTACCGCCAAAAATGGGACCGCGACTTTCTGGCTTGCTTGAAAAAACTCGAAAAGAAGAAGCCGGTGATTTTTTGCGGCGACCTGAACGTGGCGCATACGGAGGACGATTTGGCCAATCCGCGCGCGAATGTTCACAACCACGGCTTCACCCCCGAGGAACGCGCCGGGTTCGATGCGTTCGTGAAAGCCGGCTTTTTGGACACGTTCCGCGAATTTGAAAAGGGCGGGGGACATTACACCTGGTGGAGCGTCTTCAGCGGCGCGCGCTCGCGGAACATCGGCTGGCGGCTGGATTATTTCCTCATCTCAAAATCCCTCCGGCCGCGGCTGAAGAGCGCGTTCATCCGGGAGAAAATTCCCGGCAGCGACCATTGTCCCGTCGGAATCGAGATCAAATAGTAGCGGGATGGCGCGGCATTATTTCCCCCTCCATCCGCGCCGCAAACTTTTCCTCTTCAATCAGTCCATTCCTGCCGGATACAGATTCGGGAAGTAAGCTCCCGCCGCATCCGCGGGAATTCCCAAACGCAATGGCCCTTTTGGGGTGCCGGAGACGATCAAGCGTTGCGAGAGCAATTCGCCAATGACCTTCTGCGCCGTCCGCGGCGAAGCGCCGATAATGCGAGGGACCTCGCCACGGCTGATCTGGCCCCGCAGAAAAAGTTCCTTGAGCACGCCCGCGGCCCCGCGGGGAAGTTCACCCGCCGACTCCCGGCGTTCGGCATACCCGCCGATGCGATTCAACATGCCATCGAGCGCCAGCAGCTTCTCCATGAATTCAATCTGGTCGGCTGCTACCTCCAAAAAGAAACGGCAAAATTCGCCGAGATAACGCTGCGAGAGATACCCCCGGCCATCGAAATCATTGATCCGCTTCTCATCGGCTTTGGCCAGGGCGGTTTGATAGTCGGCCTTGCGCCGGGCCAGACCGCGCGAGAGGGTCCACAACCCGTCTCCATCCACGCCGGCCTTGACAAGCCAGGCGTGCGTAAAGAGCCGCACCACGCGACCGTTGCCATCCAGAAATGGGTGGATCCAAACCAGGCGGTGGTGGGCGGCTGCCGCTACGATCAAACTCTCTGGCCCCGTCGTGACCAGGGAAGCGTAAAACTCCGAGAAACGGTTGAGGAAGTCACCGAGTTTTCCAGCAGCGGGCGCCAAATGCCGTCCTACGCTGACCTCACATTGGCGGATTTGGCCGGGTTGGACTTCATGCGTGCGGCCCTTTTCATCCTGGACATGCCGGAGGGTTTCGGGCAACCGCCGATAGAAGGCCTCGTGTAGCCAGCAAAGAAAATCAGCCGAACATACGGCGCCGGCGGTCATGGACGGTAGCCGCGCTTCCATTTCAGCCTGAACCTCCATGTGGGCCACATGTTGAATTTGAAGGGCTCGTTGCGCCGGGTCGGACGAAAAATCATTGCGTAGCGCCGCGTCAATGTCCCTGGGCCGTGTTCGATGCCCCTCGATGAGGTTTGAGTAGTAACTATTCATCGAACGCACAAGGTCCGCCGCCAGTCTGCGGGTGATGGGGTGGAGCGAGCCGCGAAGCCGTTCGGCGCCACGGATAAGAGACAGCGGCAAATCCGACGACAAACCGTCCTCCCCGCCCGGCAGCAAGGGTTCCATGTCCGAAGGATGGTCAAAAAGCGTTTTGCTGATTCCTCTCGTCATATTTTGCCGATAATTTTGCCGATCCATTGAGGCATAAAATAAGCATATTTACAAGCGATATTATTAATTTGAACCCCGTGAATGCGAATAAAATGCCGATGTATGTGCCGGTCTTATTCCCAACCGGCAATCGGCTTTTGCCAATCAACCCTCGGTGTCAGTCATTCCCCCGTCTCCGGTATTCATCCATCAATTTCAAAATGCCTTCGCGGATTTCGAACAGTTCCTTCCGCGCGTCGGCCACTGTTTCTTCCGGCAACAATTTCTTCGGCGCCACCGCTTCCAATCCCGCCTGCGATTTGTGGACATGGTCAAGCGCGCGCTTCAAATAGGCCACCATGAAGGCCGGAGCGGACGGCCCGCGGCCTTCGGCCACGCCATCCAGCGCGCCGCCCAGTTTCACCGCCGCAGTTTGAAATTCAAAAATGAATTGCTCCAAATCCGAATCGTCCCCTTTGTCCAGGCCCAGCGCCTCGCATTCATCCATAAACCTCATCGCGCTCGCA
Organism: uncultured Verrucomicrobiae bacterium; assembly: GCA_963755515.1. Taxonomy (GTDB): domain Bacteria; phylum Verrucomicrobiota; class Verrucomicrobiia; order Limisphaerales; family UBA11358; genus UBA11358. Next base: position 42,903 of record CAVWKA010000026.1, read on the forward strand.
AAACATCGGTGCTGCAATGGATGCCGGATGTCACCGTCCGCCGTCCGGATCCAGTCAATGCCTTCGCGGTGCGGCTCGGGGCTGGGCGACGGCTCGTTGAGGGCCTCTTCGCACGCGCGGTTCATTTCTTCAATGCGCCTCTCCGCCTCCTCCGCCTCCTCCGGCGGCATTTCCTCCGCCCATCCCATTTCTTCGGCGATCTTGTCCTCACCCTCGGCGGAGTCCCCGTATTTATCGAGCAACTCCAGGTATTGGTCCGTGCGCGCGTCGCATTCTTTCATGAACTTCTCGTAATCATATTCGTCCCACTCGGCTTCCGGATGCTTTCGCCCCAGTTCCTGCTCCTCAATGGCTTCGGAAATTTTTCGCATGAACCAACTCATCCCATCGTCGGCCTGCCGCGCGCGTTCCTCGTTTTCTTCAGCCGTCAACCGCCATTCCGGCTCGGAAATCTCGAGTTGATACTCCGCGCTTTCGATCACGACGCGCCCGTTTTGTTGGCTGAACCATTCCATGTAAAGCGAGTTGGCCATGTGCTCCGGCGGTTTCTCGCCCCGCTTGCACATCGCGTAGGCGTCCTCGAACGGAATATCGAATACGCGGACTTTGCGCGACGCCGTAATGTCGCCGATCTGCCCTTCCTGAATCGGGTTCAGCGTCTCCAGATGCGGATGAGGATCGGGTTTGGATGGATTCGTGAATTTCAGCAGACAGCCCGCCAGGTCGGGCCAGGCGTTGCCCTTGAGTTCGAGGACGACCGGCTCCTCGCGTCCGTGGATCCAGATTTTGCCGCGAACCAGTCCCTTCACGCGATTGTCAATCTCGCCGCGAACCACACTGTCATGAATGCGGAAGGCCATCGCTCACAGTCCCAATTTCTTGAACCGGTTTTTCACTTCCTTGAAATGAAAATCCAACGAGCACAGTTTGTCCAGTTCGCCTTTGGCAAAATGTTTCGCGATCTCCGGCGTGCCTTTCAATTGGACGATGAAATCCGCGTCATCGCGCCCGGCATGTTTCACCTCCCACGTTTTCGTCGCCGCGTCCTGCACCAGTTGGTATGCCGCCTCCCGCGTCAGTCCCTTTTTGATGAGCGCCAGCAGCACCGTCTGCGAATTCCACATGCCCAGGCTCATCGCCAGATTGCGCTTCATGTTTTCGGGATACACCTGCAAGCCGTCCATCAACCGGATGAGCAGACCCAGCATGTAATCCAGCAGCGTGCAGGAATCCGGAAAAATGATCCGCTCGACCGAGGAATGCGAGATATCACGCTCGTGCCAGAGCGCCACGTTCTCCAGGGCGGCCATTGCGTTGCCGCGCAGCACCCGGGCGAGACCCGTCAACCGCTCCCAGGTGATCGGATTGCGCTTGTGCGGCATGGCGCTCGAGCCTTTCTGGCCTTTGGTGAACGGCTCCTCCGCTTCCAACACCTCCGTCCGTTGCAAATGCCGGAACTCCACCGCCCATCGCTCGATGCTCGCGCCCACCAGCGCCACAACCGTTTGATATTCCGCGTGGATGTCGCGCTGGACAACTTGCGTGGCGATGGGCGCCGGCCGCAGTCCCAATTTCTTGCACACATATTCCTCGACCCGCGGCGACAAATGCGCGCTGGTGCCCACCGCCCCGGAAACTTTCCCGACGCCCGCCACGGCGCGCGCCCGTTCGAGCCGTTCCAGGGCGCGGCCAAATTCATCGTGCATCAACGCCAGCTTCAGCCCAAACGTCGTCGGCTCCGCGTGGATCCCGTGGCTGCGCCCGATACAGGGCGTGAACTGAAATTCCCTGGCCCGTTTCGCGATGGATTTGCGGAGCGTCCCAACATCGGCAATCAACAGGTCCGCCGCCTGCACCATTTGCACGGCATAACACGTGTCCCCCACGTCGCTGCTGGTGAGGCCAAAATGGAGCCAGCGCGAGGCGTCATCCCCGATTTGTTCGGCGACCGCCGTGGTGAATCCGATGACATCGTGGTTGAGTGTTTTTTCCAATTCCCTCTGGCGTTCGACCAGTCCTTTCAAATCGGAAAAACATTTTTCCGCGCCGGCTTTGATTTTGGCGAAATCATTGGCCGGAACGATGCCTTCCTTGACGAGCGCCTCGCCGGCGAGCAACTCGATTTGCAGCCAGATGCGGAGTTTATTCTCGTCCTGCCAGATCGCCCGCATTTCGGGCCGGGAATAGCGCGTAATCATGCATCCATTAAAACGAAAAAAAGGCGAATGTTAAAGCGAGAAAGAGCCGCCTGAAGGCGCATCCCATTTTTTGAGGACGAAAAGCGCAGAAGATGTCGCCTCTGACGGGGGAATGGCGCTCTTAGTTCTTCATTCTTCATTCTTCCCTGTCCACCGTAGGCCAGGCGACGGTGGAAGCCTTCAATCCTCAATCCCCAATCCTCAATCCCCAATCCTCATTCTCCCTTCATCGTGTCCTCCTCCGGTCCGGGCAAGGGACGCGCGTAGCGTTCCAGCGTGGTTTGCACGCCCAGCAATCCACGTCCATTCTTGTCGGTGAAACCTGCCAGGAAGGTGTCAACCGCGATGTCGGATTGCAGGTCGCGTCGCGGCGTGGTGCGCAGTTTGATGTAAGCCAGTCGCGGCGTTTCCGGCCCGAACTTCCACGCCAACGCGTACTTCGTCACTTTGGCGTCCAGCGTTTCCTCAATCATTCTGGCGTCATCCGTTTCGAGAATCTCCGATTCGTCCTCCTGCAAGCTGGCCCCAATCGCGTGCTGGCTGCTCCTCGTCCCCAGATCGCTCCCGCGCCACAGTTGGGTGATCGCCCGGTCAAAGACCTCCAGCAACTTTTGATAGCCGCCGTCGCCGCTCGATTTGCTTTCAATCAGATTAATCTTCGTGCCGCTATTGGTGACCGCCGCCCATTCCTGGCCAAATTCATGCACCGCCTCCACAAAATCGTTCCATTCGGATGATCCCCTCACCGCGTCCGTTTCGCCGTGGATCCCCGGTTGCCCGAATTTCTCCAGGAATGCCAGGTTGTACTTCAGCAGCATCACTTTCATCTGATAAAGAATGCTGCATGATTCCATCAGGCCGTCCCCGCACGTCACCATCCATTCGCCCGCCTCCATCTCATTGCCATAGATCTGAAATTCGCTGGGCAGAAAACGCAATTTCCCCCGCGTGCCCTCAAACCACCAAACGGGGCAAAATATGAACTTTGCCGTAAGGCCCATTTGCCCCGTTTGCCGCGCCGTAGCCCCAGGCGTAGGCGGGCCTCCATTTTCCTCCTCACTTCCTTCTATCGGCGGGCCTCCGACTGCCCCCTCGGTCCTGTTTTCGCCTTCCGCTCTATCCACCACCGGTTGCCACACAATTTCATGCACCGCGTAATACTTCCCGATCGCGTCCATCATTTGCCGCGCCAGCAACGAAAAACCCCCTTCCTCATCCGGATTGATCGCCGTCGTCACCGTGACGTTGGCGTAGAATTGATTGAGAAAATCCCGCTGCGCCTGCGCCAATGCCTGCTGCGCCGCGGCAATGTCGCCCCGAATCAAGACATCGTAGCCGTGCCGCGCGACGCTTTTCATCCGCTTGGTTCGGACGATTTGTAATTGATAATCCCGGCGTTCCATCGTCTCCCAGGCCATGCCGGCCATCCGATAAAAACCGAGACGCCATTGGTCCAGATACGTGGCCATCCGCTCGTAGTCCAGGCCCCGAAGCGGATTGCTCCGCATCCGCACCGACAACGTGACGCGCCCCGGCGTCACCGTCGGGTCCGGTTCGGCCGCGTATCGGATTCTTCGATCGCGCTCCTGCCGAAAATAATCTTCCTCGTCCGGCGAAGGATTTCCAAACTGGCTGGTGGCAGGCGCCTGATACGCCCCGCGGGATTGTTTTGAAGGATTGGCCAGTTTCGGATTGGTCTTGCCGCCGTCGCTGAAAGCGCTGGTGGGACGGGACCCCGTCACTCCCTGGCTGATCGCGTTGGCAAATTGCCTTTGTTCGCCGCATGACAATTTGGTGAAAGCTCCGACCAGCCGCTCCAAACGAGGGAGCAGGGCAGGGGGTCGGGTGGGAGTCTTTTGAATTTTGGATTCCAGTTTCGGTCGTCGGTTTTCAGCTTTCATGCCCCGCCACTTGAGCATGAAACACGCAAACCGTCATGTTGCCCAGGAACGCAATCTTAACCTCGACCGTAGGAGACGAGGTAACGAGTCTCTGACTGAAATTTGGCAGGTTTCCGCCCGCAAAACCATAATTCACTGCGTCATGCCTCAATATTGCGCGAATCAATCTTGGTTTAACCCCGACCGTAGGAGACGAGGTAACGAATCTCTGACCTCCGATCTTTCCCCTCCGATTCTGAATTACATGACCTCGATGGATGAGGATTGGCGATTTAAAAACCAGCCGGAATCCCAGCGGGATTTGGGTCATGTGTGGTTACTTTGTGAATCGGCAAACCGGCATTGGTTTCGGTGCGGTCTTAGCCGTGACTATGTAGTTGGGAAGGATGCGCCTGCGCCGCAGATTCTTGTGCAAGGCGAGGAGTGAGCCGCGTGCATATCCGCCAGCGATCTGTAAGCGGCGAACGACGAGAGCCTTGCGCAAGAAGATCAAGCAGGAGCGCCTGATCCAACTGCATGGTTACGGCTTGCTTCACCACATTCCTGCGCTCCGGGGCTTGCCCGTGATTGCCAACTGCGATTTCGGCCATACCGCGCCGGTTGCCACGCTGCCCAACCGGCCGCTGTCAAATTCGCGCGAGTGAAAAGCAAAATCGCATCCTGATTCAAGAACACTGAGTGGTTTCAGGCAGGGAGCTGACAAAAAAATCGTGTCCCAATGGGGAATTGGAAATTGATTAGTCATTAGGATTTGGTCATTAGCCATTCCGATTTCTGTTTTTCTATCCCTTGTTTCATTGAGTTTACTCATGTTTACTCATGAAAAACGACGATTTTTATTTCAAGGACCGGACCAGCCTTGGTTGTCTCCGTTTCCGTCTGGGTAAACCCATTTCTTTGCGTTCCATGTGTTCTCTGCGGTTAAAATTTTGTTTTGTGTATTTGCTGTATTTCCCGGCCCAAAATCCGTGCCCATCCGTGCCATCCGTGGTTAAAATGTTTTTTTTCGTGTTGTGGCTTCGCCGCGCTGTGTTCTCTGCGGCCTTTGCGACCCTCGCGTGAGAACGTGTTTTCCCCATTCAAATTCGCGTTCCTTCGCGCCAATTCGCGCGTGCCGGGTCGTAGCATCTGAGCGAAGACCGGTCAAAGCTTTTTCGTGTTGCGGCTTCGCCGTGCTGTGTCAATCCGTGGTTAATGTTTTGTTTTGCGTATTTAGTGTATTTCGCGGTTATGATTTTCGGTCTTTGAATTCGTGTTCAATTCGTGCAAATTCGTGTCAAACCGTTTCCCGCTTTTCGCTTTTCCCGTCAGCTTTTCCGTTCAAATTCGCGTTCCTTCGCGTCAATTCGCGTAAGCACGTTCCCCTTTTCCCGCCGTCCGCCCCCCGCTTTTCTTTTGTGCGTTTTGTGCATTTTCGCGGCTAAAAAATTTGTGCCCGCGTATTTGCATTCGCGGTCATCCGCCTGCCCGCCCGCCGCCCAAAATTCGCGTGTGGGAGCGTAAGCCGTTGGCCGTCCATCCGTCATGGCCGGTTCCTTCCTAGCTAAATTTAACCGTTTGGCCGTGGCGGATTGACAGACCCTCCTTTTGCTGGCTTATTGATGGCATGAATATTGAAAAGGACGCCAGGCAATCCCGACGCTCCTTTATCCGATTGAATGCGAACATCTTAACCGGATTGGCGTTGACTCAATCTGCGCTGGAATCTTTCGCGGCGCAGGGCGGTCCCTTGAACGATGGAACGGATCGCAAACCTAATCTGGTGATCTTCCTGGGTGAAGGCCTCCGTTACGATGAACCAGCCTTCGCAGGCAATTCCTTCGTTCAAACACCGAACATGGACCGAATGGCGCGGGAAGGGATGATCTTCCAAAACGCATTCGTCACGAACGCGCTTTGCCTGCCCTCGCGCTCCAGCATGCTGACCGGACTTTATTCCCACACCACCGGCGCCACCGGCAATGAACCCGGCCCCGGCGGGAGGGGAAACGGTCCGATTCCTGAAAATGTCCCGCTTTTTACCGACCTTCTGCATCAGGCTGGTTACGAAGTTGGTTTTTTTGGCAAGGCGCATATCAAAGGCGGCTTGAAGGACCGTTACTGGGATTATTATTTCGGTTTCAATGGATCGGCTGCCTACTATAATCCCACTTTGGATGAGGGAATCACCGGCAGATTTTCCGAACCTCAGCGTTACGAGGGTTATCTGGACGACATCGTTGCGGACCGGGCATTGGCCTGGATGGAGCAGGAGCGCGACAAACCTTTTTGTCTATTGCTTAATCCCTTTGCCCCGCACGCTCCGTTTTATCGGCCACGCCGCCATCTGGACCTTTACAATGGGGTTAAAATTCCAAAACCGGCCACGTTTGACGATGACTTGAAAGGTTATCCCGGCAAGCCCACCGCCTTTCCAGAGGCAAATAATAAAATCGGCTCCGCCATGCTGGGAGATGATGATCCGCGCACCCTGGAAGAAGTGGTCAAGAATCATTACGCTGGAGTAGTGGACAACGACGATAACCTGGGAAGAGTGGTTGAACTGCTGGAACGCTCGGGAAAATTGGATGACACCGCCGTAATCCTCACTTCCGATCACGGATTTTTTCTTGGCGAATGGCGGATGTATGACAAAAGGTTCATGCACGAACCTTCCATCCGGGTTCCATTCCTGGTCCGCTATCCCAAACTGGTGAAAGCCGGAACGGCTTGCGACAAAGCGGTGCTGAACATTGACATCGCGCCGACGGTGCTTGAATTGGCGGGCGTTCCAGTGCCCCCCTCCATGCAGGGGCGCAGCATCGTCCCGCTTTTAAAGGGAACGTCGCCGGAGAATTGGCGCAAAGACTGGCTTTACGAATACTATGAATATCCTGAATGGGAACATGTGCGTCCTCATCGCGGTGTCCGCACTGAACGCTACAAATTGATCCACTATTACAAGCTCGCCAATTTTCCCGACAAGCCGGAAGAGTTCGAGCTTTATGATTTGCAGAAAGACCCGGGCGAACTTCAGAACCTTTACCGTCAACCCGGTTATGCCGCATTGACTCAACAATTGCTCAACCGTATCAGCGAATTGCGCAAAGAAACCGCCGACGATTCGACCGATGCCTGATCTTCCCCCAACCAAACCAGGACCGGATCCAGAAAGTGTTTCCATGAAGCGCCTGGAGGCGTTTCATGTCATGGCCAAACCCACCGGGCCGATTTGCAACCTCGACTGCAAGTATTGTTTCTACCTGGAAAAGGAAAATCTCTACGCAAAGAAATCCAACTGGATGATGTCTGACACCGTGTTGGAGAATTATATCAGGCAATATATCGAAGCGCAAAATGTGCCGGTGGTCAATTTCGCCTGGCAAGGCGGAGAACCTACTTTGATGGGGGTGGAATTCTTTCGCAAGGCGGTGGCCCTGCAAAAACGCCATGCGGGAGGCAAACAAATCACCAATGCGTTTCAAACCAATGGGGTCTTGTTGAACGACCAATGGGCGGAATTTCTGGCGCAAAATCAATTCCTGGTCGGCATTTCAATTGACGGCCCGCGCGATTTGCACGACCGCTACCGCGTCAGCAAAGGCGGTCAACCCACCTTTGAGCGCGTGATGCAGGGCGTTGAATGCTTGAAGAAACATCGCGTCGAGTTTAACACGCTCACCGCCGTCCATCGGCATAATGCCGATCATCCGCTGGAAATTTACCATTTTCTCAAGGAAATCGGCAGCGGATTCATGCAATTTATCCCCATTGCCGAGCGGGTCGCCACTGTTCCCAATCGCGACGGTTTGGTCCTCGTCAGTCCGGATGACGGCGACGAAGCCCAAGTTTCTCCGTGGTCGGTTGAACCATTGCAGTATGGAAAGTTTCTCTGCGAAATTTTTGATGAATGGGTGCGGCGGGACGTCGGACGGTATTTCATTCAGACCTTTGATGTGGCATTGGAAAGTTGGCTCGGTTTGCCCCAAAGCCTCTGCATTTTCAGGGACACCTGCGGCGCCGCGATGGTCATGGAACATAACGGCGACCTTTACTCTTGCGACCATTTTGTTTATCCGGAACATCGCCTCGGGAACATCCTGCAGGAGCCGATGTCATCATTGGTCAATTCTCCGCGGCAATGGAAATTCGGCCAGGATAAAAAGGACCGGCTGCCGCGCCAATGCCGTGAATGCGAAGTGTTGTTCGCCTGCAACGGAGAATGTCCCAAGCACCGCTTCGCGCGTACGCCCGATGGCGAAGCGGGACTAAACTACCTGTGCGCCGGTTACAAGCTGTTCTTTCGGCATATTGATCCCTGCATGCGGTTCATGGCGCAAGAGCTGTCTTCCATGCGTGCGCCGGCGAATGTCATGCAGTGGATCAACCAGCAGGATGAAGGACGGGAACCTTCTGGACCGGGCGCAAATCAGTCTTTGAAACTTCCTCTCCCCCTCGGGGGAGAGGATTGAGGTGAGGGGGTGCGCATAGGTAGGGCCAGGCCGAATGCTCATTGTTGTTGCCTCTCCGAATCGCGCGTCCGCCCAAACTTCCTCTCCCCCTCGGGGGAGAGGATCGAGGTGAGGGGGCGCGCACGGAAGTACACCAGAATGCTCCTCGTTGTTGCCTCACCAGATTGCGCGTCCGCCATCCAAACTTCCTCTCCCTGGGCTTGCCTCACCGAATCGCGCGTCCACCCAAACTTCCTCTCCCCCTCGGGGGAGAGGATTGAGGTGAGGGGGCACGCACGGAAGTACACTAGAATGCTCCTCGTTGTTGCCTCACCAGATTGCGCGTCCGTCCAAACTTCCTCTCCCCCTCGGGGGAGAGGATTGAGGTGAGGGGGCACGCATGGTCAAGTAAACCAGAACGTTCAGAGTCGTTGCCTCACCAAATTGCGCGTCCACCCAAACTTCCTCGCCCGTGTCGCGTCGAAGCGAAGCGAAGACGGACCATCGGGGGAGAGGATTGAGGTGAGAGGGCGCGCACGGAAGTAAACCAGAACGTTCAGAGTCGTTGCCTCACCAGATTGCGCGTCCGCCCAAAGTTCCTCTCCCCCTCGGGGGAGAGGATTGAGGTGAGGGGGCACGCACGGAAGTAAACCAGAATGCTCATAGTCGTTGTCTCTCCGGACTGCGCGTCCGTCCAAACTTCCTCTCCCCTCGGGGGGAGAGGATCGAGGTGAGGGGGCGCGCACGGAAATAACCCAGAATGCTCATAGTCGTTGTCTCACCAGATTGCGCGTCCGTCCAAACTTCCTCTCCCCCTCGGGGGAGAGGATTGAGGTGAGGGGGCACGCACGGAAGTAAACCAGAATGCTCATAGTCGTTGTCTCTCCGGACTGCGCGTCCGTCCAAACTTCCTCGCCCCCTCGGGGGAGAGGATTGAGGTGAGGGGGCACGCACGGAAATAACCCAGAATACTCATAGTCGTTGTCTCACCAGATTGCGCGTCCGTCCAAACTTCCTCTCCCCCTCGGGGGAGAGGATTGAGGTGAGGGGGCACGCACGGAAGTAAACCAGAATGCTCATAGTCGTTGTCTCTCCGGACTGCGCGTCCGTCCAAACTTCCTCGCCCCTTCGGGGGAGAGGATTGAGGTGAGGGGGCACGCACGGAAATAACCCAGAATACTCATCGTTGTTGCCTCACCAGATTGCGCGTCCGCCCAAACTTCCTCTCCCCTCGGGGGAGAGGATCGAGGTGAGGGGGCGCGCACGGAAATAACCCAGAATGCTCATAGTCGTTGCCTCACCAGATTGCGCGTCCGTCCAAACTTCCTCTCCCCCTCGGGGGAGAGGATTGAGGTGAGGGGGCACGCACGGAAGTAAACCAGAATACTCATAGTCGTTGTCTCTCCGGACTGCGCGTCCGTCCAAACTTCCTCTCCCCATCGGGCCCTCGGGGGAGAGGATTGAGGTGAGGGGGCGCGCACGGAAATAACCCAGAATGCTCCTCGTTGTTGCCTCTCCGAATCGCGCGTCCGCCCAAACTTCCTCTCCCCCTCGGGGGAGAGGATTGAGGTGAGGGGGCAGGCATAGACAAGTAAACCATCCGCTCCTTCTTTTCCCCAACCGAATCGTGTTTCTAAAAATGCTTTAAAAACGCGGACCGACGTTCCGCCGGGTTTCGGCGCCAGCCCTGGCGCTTTCTATACCAGCGCCGTAGGTGCGGAATATTTGTAGAAATCAGACAATGGTAATCTTCCAGCTCCGTAAATGCGGCATCCTCTGCCACGCAACATAGTATGCCAAATTGTGTTATGCGATTGACTTCTCAATTAAGCGCCATTCCCACAAAAGGGTGACCGATTGCGCCCCAGGTCAAGCGAGTCTGCGAGCGCCGCCCTGGGTCTCCCGGCCCCAACGACAACCGCCATCTGCGCAAGCCGCGCGAAGCGCGCATCTCCTCTTCGGCCACTGTTTTTATTGGTCGGGAAGACAAGCGCCCTGCCACTCTCCGGGACCATCTCCACTTTTTTTTCTTCAGCCTTCAGCCTTTAGCCTTTAGCTTCCTCCGAATGCCGCTTCAATCACATGTCTCGCAATGAAAATCGCTGACGCGAAAACGGGCACAAAACATGTGCTGACCATCAACGGCGGTTCGTCGAGCATCAAGTTTGCGTTGTTTGAACCCGGCGAGCCATTGCGCCGGATTCTCTCGGGACAAATCAAAGGGATCGGTCTGCCGCAAGGTCATTTCGAGGTCAAAGGGGCAAACGCAACGGATAATTTTTCCAAACCAATCGCCGCGACTGACCACACAGCGGCCGTGGAAATTCTGATGAATTGGATTCAGGAAAGATTCCAGCGCGGCGAACTGGCCGCGGTAGGCCATCGCGTCGTGCATGGCGGGCCGAAGTATTGGCAGCCGCAGCAAATTACGCCGGAAATGATCGCGGAACTGCATCAATTAAGTCCATTTGATCCAGAACATCTCCCGGAAGAAATTCTTCTGACTGAAGCGTTTCATCGGCGGTTCCCCAATCTGCCGCAGTTCGCCTGTTTCGATACCGCGTTCCATCACGACATGCCGCGCGTGGCGCGGCTGCTGCCGATTCCACGGCGTTATGATGCGCGCGGCGTTCAACGCTACGGCTTTCATGGATTGTCCTGCGAATTTCTTATAAAAGAACTGGCCCGCGTCGCCGGCGCTGAAGCCGCAAATGGACGGGTGATTATCGCCCATCTCGGCAATGGGGCGAGCGTCACCGCTGTGCGCGGCGGCAAAAGCATTGACACCAGCATGAGTTTTACACCAACAGCCGGCCTGCCCATGAGCACACGCTCCGGCGACCTCGATCCGGGCCTGAGTTGGTACCTTTTTCGCGCCGAAAATGTCACCGCGAAACAATTCCACCACATGATTAACCACGAATCGGGCTTGTTGGGCGTCTCCGGCGCCAGTTCGGATATGCGCGAATTGCTTTCGCATGAAAACCAGGATGTTCGCGCCGCCGAAGCCGTGTCGCTTTTTTGTTATCAAACGAAAAAATGGATTTGCGGATTTGCCGGAGCGCTGGCAGGGTTGGACACGTTGATTTTTTCCGGCGGCATCGGTGAAAACATGCCGGTCATCCGCGCCCGCATTTGTGAACGATTGGATTTCCTCGGTGTCGAATTAAACGCCGCGCGGAATGGCGAGAATGCGGCCGTCATTTCCGCGGATAACACTCGCGTTACGGTGCGTGTCATTCGCACGGACGAAGAACTAATGATTGCGCGTTCGGTATGCGGCATTTTGGACGCGCGGTCTTGAACAAAAAGGAAGGAACGATGAACACAAAAACTCTGACTCCCGAATTGCTCCAAAAAATGGACGCCTACTGGCGCGCGGCGAATTATTTGTCGGTCGGCCAGATTTATCTTTACGACAATCCGTTATTGAAGCGGCCGCTGACGCTGTTGGATGTGAAGCACATGCTGCTGGGACATTGGGGCACGACGCCCGGTCAAAATTTTATCTATGTGCATCTGAACCGCGTGATCAAAAAATATGACCTGGATATGATTTACGTTTCCGGGCCGGGACACGGCGGCCCCGCCGTCGTCGGCAACACGTATCTCGAAGGCACTTACAGCGAGATTTATCCCAATATCAGCCAGGACGAGGCCGGGCTTCGGAAATTATTCATTCAATTTTCGTTTCCCGGCGGAATTCCCAGTCACGCCTCTCCGGAAACGCCCGGCTCCATTCATGAAGGCGGTGAATTGGGATATTCATTGAGCCATTCCTTCGGCGCGGTGTTCGACAATCCCGATTTGATCGTTGCCTGTGTTGTTGGGGATGGCGAGGCGGAGACGGGACCGCTGGCGACGGCGTGGCACTCCAATAAATTTCTCAATCCGGCGACTGATGGCGCGGTGCTGCCGATTCTGCATCTCAACGGCTACAAAATTTCCAATCCGACCGTGCTTTCCCGAATCACGCGCGAAGAATTGGAACAATTATTTCGTGGTTACGGATGGACGCCTTATTTCGTCGAAGGCCACGAACCCGCGCTCATGCATGAAGCGATGGCGGCGACGCTCGACATGGCTGTGGAACAAATAAAAAAAATCCAGGAGGACGCGCGCGTTGGCGGCAAAATTGAGCGCCCGCGCTGGCCGATGATTGTTCTCAATTCTCCCAAAGGCTGGACGGGGCCAAAAGTCGTTGACGGCGTGCAAATCGAAGGCACTTTCCATTCGCATCAAGTGCCGCTCTCCGACCCGGCCGCTCATCCTGAGCATCTTAAATTGTTGGAAGACTGGCTCCGCAGTTACCAGCCGGAAGAACTTTTTGATGATCAAGGCCGCCTGAAACCGGAACTCGCCGACCTTGCGCCCAAAGGGGATCGCCGAATGGGGGCGAATCCCCACGCCAACGGCGGCCGGTTGCTCCATGATTTGCGGATTCCGGATTTCCGCGACTACGCTGAGGATGTGACCGTCCCCGGCATTCGCGGCATCGGCGATACGCATGTCCTGGGAAAATTCCTGCGCGATGTGACGCAGTTGAATCAGTCGCAACGAAATTTCCGCATCTTCGGTCCCGATGAAAGTCTCTCGAACGGTTTGGAAGCGGTCTTTGAAGTGACGAACCGCCAATGGGACGCCGCGACCGTTCAGAAAGACGAATTGCTTGCACCCCAAGGACGCGTGATGGAAATGTTGAGCGAACATCAATGCGAAGGCTGGCTGGAAGGTTATCTGCTCACGGGACGGCATGGACTCTTCAATTGCTACGAGGCGTTTATTCATATCGTTGACTCGATGTTCAATCAACACGCCAAATGGCTGAAGATTACTTCGCACTTGCCGTGGCGCAGGGAAATCGCCTCGTTAAACTATCTCCTGGCCTCACACGTCTGGCGTCAGGACCATAACGGTTTCACCCACCAGGACCCCGGTTTTCTTGATCACGTTGTCAATAAAAAGGCCGAGGTCGTCAGGGTTTATCTTCCGCCGGATGCCAATTGTCTCTTGTCAGTCATGGATCACTGCTTGCGTAGCCGCCACTACGTGAATGTCGTGGTTGCCGGCAAACATCCCGCCCCCCAATGGCTGACGATGGACGCCGCCGTCAAGCATTGCACTGAAGGCATTGGTATTTGGCAGTGGGCGAGCAACGACCAGAACGCCGCGCCTGATGTCGTCATGGCTTGCTGTGGTGACGTCCCCACGCTTGAAACACTTGCCGCAGTCTCAATCATGCGCGAGCACCTTCCTGACTTGAAAATCCGGGTAATCAACGTGGTTGACCTCATGCGACTGCAACCAAAAACGGAACATCCGCACGGGTTGAGCGATGTGGATTTCGACGAACTGTTCACCAAAGACAAGCCGGTCATTTTTGCCTTCCACGCCTATCCGTGGCTGATTCACCGGCTGACCTATCGCCGCGCCAACCACCAGAATATCCATGTCCGCGGCTATAAGGAGGAAGGCACCATCACCACGCCCTTCGACATGACGGTGATGAACGAACTGGATCGTTTCCACCTTGTAATGGACGTCATTGATCGCCTGCCGCAGGCCGGCGCCAAGGGCATCTACCTGAAACAGCAGCTCAAGGACAAATTGATCGAGCATAAGCAATACATTTGTAAACACGGCGAAGATTTGCCGGAGGTTCGGAATTGGCACTTATGGATGCTTTCCCTGCTTGGCTTTGGCCAGATTTGGCGGATATTCTTGCGTATGACGCTGATTTTGCCTGAAAACCTTGAAGCCCGGCTCTCGCCGCAATCCACGGCATTGCATCTGGCCATCGTTTATTTGTGGCGGAAGAAGCCACGTTGGAGCAGGCGGCGCAAGTGGCCGGGTTATCGCAGGCTGAATTTCTTCGTGAACTCGGCAGGCGCCGAATATCCATCCACTACGGACAGCAAGAGTTGGCCGCCGACTTGGAAGCCGTTGAGTCGCTCGCGCGCCGATGATTGTCGTCTTCTCCTGCAATCATTCATTTCCGGGTGTCTCCTGCAAATCCTCCAGCGCTCCGCGCAAGAATGGAAATTGAAATTCAAATCCCGATTTAATCAGCCGTCCGGGAATGACACGGCGGCTTTTGATGATCAGTTCCGTCTCGGTTCGGAGGAAAATAGCGCCGATTTCCAGCATCCACCGTGTTGCCGCCAGGCCGAATGGTCTTCGGCAAACATCGCGGACCAATTTCATCATTTCTGCATTTGTGACTGGATTCGGTGCGCAGACGTTTACCGGCCCACTGGAGATCATTGTGATTAATCAGCCAATCCACAGCCCGGCAAAAATCCGCCTGATGAATCCATGAAATAAACGACGGCCATCGGCAATTTTCCGCCAATATCAATGCGCGCGAGAATGCCCCGCGCCGGAATCAGACGTTCTTATCGGTTCCCAGAACCATCGCCGCGCGCAGGGCGACCTTTCGTGTGGTCTGCGTCCGCGCCTGATTCAACGCACGCTCCCAGGCAGTTGCAACTTCAACGGAAAATTCATCCTTCGCTTCCAACGTGCCTCCGATTTCCCCGGATTCGTCCCAAGCCGGACCTCGTAGGTGTGCCTGTAAATGGTGGCGGTGCTGGCGTTCAACCAGACCGGTGGCGGCATTTTGGATTCTGAGACTGACCTCGCCAAGAATCCGCGTTGATAGAACGCGCGACTCCAGAATTTGCCGCCGATTACGTTCGTGGTAGCGACAATTGACTGAGCGTCCTCCAACCAGATCGATCACCGCTGTCGCACCCTCCAACTCTTTTGCCCAATGGCCGCGAGTGCGCGCGTCCCAGCTTATCTGGCGAACATCATTCCATCCCGATATTGGCGCACGGGCGAGAATCACAATTTCATGGCCGGCCCTTTCTGAAAGTGCCCTGCAAGTGCGCGTCCAAGAAAACCAGATCCGCCAGCGAGAATGATCCGCTTCATAGTCGCCTTTGCATGCGCGGGAGCACATTCCACTCGTGCTCTATGTTTCGCATCAACAGCGCGCAATCGAAATGGACCGCACCGTCCGGAAATTGGTTTTTATCGTCGAAAAAACTCGATTCCACCAAATCCACCGCCAACGGTTCGACTTCCCAACGAGCCGTGTGGAGTTCCAGTCCATCGCAACATGCCGGATTTTCCGTCGCCGAGTAACCGACCGAACCGCGGGCAAAAAAGTCCGAAGCATCCGCGAGTGACGCAAAAACGGAGTTCGCCGGGAGACGGGAAGCCGGACGTGCATGCACCTTGACGACGGCGGTTCCATCGCGTGAGTTCATCTCCAATCGGATGGTTCCGTTTTGCTCATCAACCCTGAATTCAGCCCAATGATGAACTCCAGGGAAAACCCGCCCGCCGACGAACGCTTGAATGGTCGAGGATGTGTCCCGGCGTGGGATGTAAACGCCTTCGCGGATGGCGCCGGCCTCGTCCCACTCCACTGCGATGCGATGGGCCGCATTCTCTGAAGTCAAACTGCAGATCGCCGGAAAGCCTTGTGGGCGCATATACTTCAGCCGAATGAGACAAATGCCAGCCATCGCCCATCCATCCACCAATTTCGGGCGGAAAAAGGCAGGCAACAGAGAGCGCACGTCGTCGGGTCGGACATGAAAATTTACAAGCATCCGCCGCTCTATGACTCCACGTATGGTTGGAATGCCAAATTTCATAAATTAGTCATGGCAAATCGAAGAAAGCAATTGTCCTCGGCGCACGCCGCTTTGCCAGCTTCGCGGCTTGTTGTTTCGCCTTGCGCAACACCGGAAGCTGATGAGTTACGATCGAGGATTTCCTGTGCAGCCAAAGATTCAGGCGCAATAGGAGAACGGCACTCATGGCGTTCCTCCTTTCAGTGCTGCCCATGCATAGACAACGGGCAGGTAGGCAAAGACGGCATTGGTCGCTTGGTAGCCCAGCCGCCAGAGATTGTTCGTCAAATAGGGCTGGACATCAAAGACGAAAGTGGCGGCAATCAGGCGTATCGTCCAAAAAACGGCCAGAAACGCGCACAATGCGCGTGCCAGCCCGCTACCTTCGGCCAGCGTTCCGGCGAAGATGAAAGTGATCAGCCCGAAACTGACGAGCGAGAAGCCGATGAAAGTGTAATACACCCAGAACAAGCGCCGGATGAATATTGGCAAGGTGGCGAGTTGCGCGCGAAGGTTGACGGCCCGCGGCATGAGGGCACCGGCGCACACCAAGCCAAGATGAAGCAGGGCGGCGATTTGAAGCATCAAGGTCAGGTTTGGTATTTTCATATGTCCTTTCAGGTTGCGCCGATGGCTTTAAACATCGGCAGAATGACAGCTTTGATGAAGGGCGGATGGAAAAGCCAGAAGGCCGGGCCGGCGGTAACGAGCAACGTAAAAAGCCAGCCGCGCATCCCGCGACCCAGGCCCAACCATCTGCCGGGCCGGTGCTGCGTTCCACTAGCACTCCCAGACCTTGAGTCAGAAAATAGGTGGTGGGCAAACCGTAACCTCCTCGCGCCGGTACAGAAATCACCAGCTCATGAATCAGGCCCGACAAACCAAATGCCATCAACAATGCCAGGGTAGGACCGGCCAGCCGCGTGAAGGGGCGAAACGTAAATCTGAACGCGAGTCGGTGAACGCCGTGTTCCATCGCCGGCCCCAAAATTCCGAGAGTGAATGTGCCAGAACCGGTTTATCCATCAGCGGGGTCGCCTTAATACCGGCATGCCGCCAGGCAAGAGCCAAAACATGGAATAACCCAAAGTGGAGAATAAATATCGCACCGATCATCCCTATCCATCCGGCCAGATTCGGGCGGTCAATTATCTCCGTCCGGGTCATGACCCAAAGCAAAATCGCCCCAAAAAAGACCTTCGCCAAAGCTTTGATCCATTCTCGGCCTTGTGGCTTTGCGGGAATCATTCTCCGATCGAGAAAGTTCGCCGCATCCATTCCGGGCCAGGCCAGCAGATATTCGAGTGAGCGGGACACGCTCGGATTCACACCTCGCTTGACGGCTTCACGGAACGTCAGCCATTTGCACCCGGCGTAAAGAGTAAACGCCATCGCCCACATGAATTCCCAAGGAGCAAGCCAGTTACGGAAGCCAAGCACGATCAAGGGCAAAACCAGCAAGAGGAGAAGCGGAGTGATCGGAAAACCTTGACGGTTGGCGCTTTTGTCATCCTTCGTGCTTGCGACTGCACAGGTTCCTTCGGCGCATTTACGATGGCCCGCGACCCATTGGTAGCCCAGTCGAAGCAAATTCTTGATGCCCGGTAGGCGGACGACGTGGCGGAGGGGCCAAGTCCACCAGTAATGCCGACTGATCTCAAGTAGGGCATCCACACCCCCAAACACTTTCCCATCCGGTCGCAAAAGGCGCATCTCGGCCAGCAAATCTGAATCGGGCAAGCCAAGCCGGGTGCGAACCCAGGGCGTTTGCAATGGCACGAGTTCGAAATGACGGCCCGCCAGCCACGGTCGAAAGCGACGAGCCAGGCCGGCACAGAACCGGCAGTCCCCGTCGTAGAGGACCCAGCCATGTTGTTTCACATATTCTGTAATTTCAGTATTCACAGAAATATAAAATCAAAAAAAAGGGCGTTAACCCCCAAACTTCAATACCTTCAAGACCTTGTCTCCCAGCTTTACAAATTTGACGATGGCCCCGGTTGGCCATTGGCGGATCTGAACATACCAGGCCGAAGTCGTTTCAAAGAACTCCCGCAGATCACGCAGACGCGCGACCGTGTAGTCGTCCGGGGCCTTGTCCTTTTCAGCATCGGAAATGCATTCGTTGAGCATTTGTGTGGTCGGGTCAATTTCCCGCCGCTTGCGTTCATTGAGCACCACGCGAAACATTTCCCAGACGTCCTTCATTGATTCGAAATGGTCGCGTTTGTCCCCCAAAATGTGGACCATCTTCACGATCCCCCAGCCTTGCAGTTCCTTGAGCGTGGTGCTCACATTGGAGCGAGCCACCGCCAGCGTCTCGACGATGTCGTCAGCATTCAACGGGTGAGGCGAAATGAAGAGCAGCGCGTGGATCTGAGCCACTGTGCGGTTGATGCCCCAGCGCGTTCCCATCTCCCCCCAGTGAAGGATGAACTTTTGTTGAATTGGCGTGAGCTTGTTCATATTTCCATAAATTTCTGTCAATTCAGAAAATAACAGAAATAATGGCGCCGTCAACAACTTTTTTGAAAAAGGCCGCCTGTCTTGCGGCGCTTCTTCAACGACCAGACATTCTACGGATTCTTTGGCGGGCACAAGTTCAAGCCCAAGTTGATCCAGCCTCTCCGCTTTTTTTTCTTCATCCTTCATCCTTTAGCCTTTAGCCTTCCTCCGTGGAACGGCCCCTGTTGACCATGTCTCCCGCGCCCGCCGAACGGCTCCTCCGCTTCGTCGGCGATTCTGTCCGCTTTTCCCTCCGCGATGACGCAAATCCCAACACCAAAAACGGCTGCCGCGGTTTCCTCCGCACCAACCTCGGCCGCGCTGCCGCCCGCCGCCGCGAAATCATCGCCGCCCACGCCGGCGGCGCCGCCTTTGCCGGCGAATCCTGGCGCGATTTGCCAATGCTGAATCGCGACGGCGTTTGGGAAATCGAACTCCCCCTCGCCGAAGTCGGCTATTTCAAGGCCAAACCCTACCTCGCCGACGAAAAAAAATGGCAGCATTGGCCCGACGGCCCCGACGCCGGTATTTCTGTTCATCCTGATTTTGCGCGGACCGCCAATACGATTTATTGCGCCTTCACCCGGCTGTTCGGCGCGTCAAAAAATTTGCCCCTGGCCCGCGATGAAAAATTGGAGGCGCAATTGAAATCGCTCGACGCCAAGAATTTCACGGTCATTCCGGCGTCCGGAACCTTGCGCGATTTAAAAGCGCAACTGCCGCACATCGTCCATACCCTCGGCTGTCGCTTTTTGCATCTGCTCCCAATCCATCCCACGCCCACGACCTACGCCCGCTTCGGCCGTTATGGCAGTCCCTACGCCGCCTTGGACCTGACCGCCATTGACCCGGCCCTCGTCGAGTTCGACAAACGCTCCACCGGCGTGGACCAGTTCTGCGAGTTGGCTTATGCCGCGCATTCGCTCGGCGCTCGCGTCTTTCTCGACATCGTCATCAATCACACCGGCTGGGGCTCCGTCTTGCAGGAAAATTCACCGGAATTTTTTGTGAGAACTCCTGACGGCGAGTTCGCCAGCCCCGGCGCCTGGAACGTCGTCTGGCAGGACCTCGTCGAGTTGAAACAGGACAGCGTCGTCCTCTGGGACAAAATCGCCGACGCGCTTCTCATCTGGCGCCGCCGCGGCACCGACGGCTTCCGCTGCGATGCCGGTTACAAAATCCCCGTCGTCGCCTGGCAATATATCATCGCCCGTGTGCAGGACCAATTTCCAGACACCCTCTTTTTGCTGGAAGGGCTCGGCGGACCCTGGGAGGCCACGGAAAATCTGCTGACCGAAGGCGGCATGCAATGGGCCTATTCCGAGCTGTTCCAAAACTATTCGGGCCGCGACGTGGCCAACTACCTCGATTTCGCCAACCGCCAAAGCGCGCGTGTCGGCGCCCTCGTCCATTACAGCGAAACCCACGACAACGATCGCCTGGCGGCTAAAAAAAGTGAACCGGCGGAACCGCCACCCGGCAAAATCGTCGCGCCCGTCGCCACGAGTGGCCTGTCACCTGCCGCTTATGCCCGCGCCTGGTCCCTGATGCGAAATCGGTTGTGCGCCTTGGCCAGCCCCAACGGCGGCTTCGGCTTTACCTGCGGCGTCGAATGGCTCGCCGCCGAAAAAATAAACGTCCACGGCTGCGCCGGATTGAATTGGGGAAATCCGGACAACCTCGTTCCCGAACTCGCCCAACTGAACTATCTCATTTCCGAACACCCCTGTTTCTTCGACGGCGCAAAGCTGACGCGCCTGAGCCAGTCCGATTCGCCCGTCTTTGCGCTCCTGCGCCAATCCGCCGGCGGCCAGGACGCCGTCCTCGTGTTGGTGAATACCGACGCGGAAAAGGAACACATCGTCTCGTTTGACGACCAAGCCGCGGCCGCGCCCCCCGCGGATTTGAAACCCCCGCTCTCAAATTTCAACTTCGATTTGCTCGGCGGCACGCCGCCAAAATTCCTCCGCGCCGATGGCAAAATGATTCTGACGCTCCCGGCCGGCGCGGTTCATTGTCTCGCGCCCACGGAAAAACCCGTCGGCTTGAGTGGCGAAACCTATCGTCTCGGCCGCGCCCGGGCGGCTTTCGCCTTGCAGGCCCTCAACCAGATCCAGCCGGCCGAACGATTCGCCAATCTCGGTTGGACATTTCTCGCGGAGCAGATTGAAAATTCCCCGCAAAAGTTCTTGGCGGCGATCAGCCAATTGCAAGGCGGCGAATCAGAGGCCGAATTTTCCGCGCTCATTCAAAAAGCCGCCCGCGATGACGTGTTCCCCAATGTGGTCACCTGGACCATGATTGACGCTCGCCGCGTGACCCTGGTTCCTGCCAATCACTGGTTGCTCATCGAAGACGTCGCGCCCTTCCGCGCAACTTTGTCGCTCCAAACGCCGGACGCCGGGTCCCAGCCCCGCTTTCATGTCCAGGCGATTGCCAACGGCAAAAATTTCATCGCCGCTTTTCCCCCGCGCAGCGATGCCGCCGATGTCGAATTGTCCCTCGAACGTTATGCGACGACGTCTCAAAAAATTTCCGCCGCCGTCCGTTTTCTGCCGCCCGAACCCCTCCCGTTCATCCCCGCCAGCCGCCTTCCGCCACCCGCCGCGCTGCTCTTGTTGACCGACGGCATCGGTGGCATGGCGCGCGTCTGCGTGGACCTCGGCCGCGTCAATTCCAAGTATGATTGCGTGCTGGGCGCAAACCTTAACCCGGATTTTCCCGTGGACCGCCACGTCTTCATCAAGCGCCTGCGCGTCTGGGTCAATGCCGATGGATTCCTTTCGCCATTGAACTTGGAAAATCTTCATGCCTTTGAAATCGGCCCGCCCGCCATCTGGCATTTTATCGCCAATGCCGGCGACGGCCGCACCGTCGAGGTCGAATTACGCGCGGAAATGCTCCCGGAAAAAAATACCGTCGCCTTTCAATTCAGCCGGCCCGCGGAAAAACGCGCCGCCGGAAAGCAGTTGCCCGCCGGTGCCGACGTCAGCGTGACCGTCCGTTTTGACCTCGAAGACCGGAATTTCCACCAGGAAACCAAAAGGAACGGCGCCGCGGACTATCATTTTTCCACAAACACACATCCGTTGGACCCCGAACCCGGCTTCGCTTTCACCCCGGCAACGGACCGCCAACTCCGCGTGTTTGCCAGCGTCGGCCAATTTCATCCCGAGCCGGAATGGTGCCAAGACATCCCCCATCCCGTCGAAGCCTCCCGCGGCCAGGTCCCCAATGGCGACGCTTACAGTCCGGGCTGGTTCGAAATTCCGCTCCCCAAAGGCGCCGCCGCCACGCTCGTCGCCACTGCGGAACTGAATCCCCCGCTCGAATTTCCTCAAATCGAAAACGGACGGCCGGCCGCTCCCGAAATTCCCTTTGAAGACCGCCTCTTGCGCGCCACCAGACAATTCATCGTCCGGCGTGGTTCTGGCCGTACCATCATCGCCGGCTACCCCTGGTTCCTCGACTGGGGCCGCGATTCCTTCATCTGCGCCCGTGGGTTGCTCGCCGCCGGCATGGCCGCCGATGTCCAACAACTCGTCGCCACCTTCGCAAAATTCGAGGAAAACGGCACCTTGCCCAACACCATCCACGGCAATGACGTCTCCAATCGCGACACCTCCGACGCCCCCTTGTGGTTTGCCCTCGTCTGCGAGGAACTCGCCGGAAAGCCGGATTCAGAATCCCAGAATTTTTACCAAACCCCCGTGGACCATAATGCCCGCACCATTCGCGGCGTGCTGGCAAGCATCGCTGAAAACTATTCCCGCGGCACGCCCAATGGCATCCGGATGGACCCCGACTCCGCATTGATCTGGAGCCCAAGCCATTTTACCTGGATGGATACCAATTTTCCCGCCGCCACGCCGCGCGAAGGTTACCCCGTCGAAATCCAGGCCCTCTGGATTCGCCTCCTCCGCCAGTTGGAAAAAATTTCCGCCCCGGCGGACCAAAAGAAATGGCATTCCCTCGCCGAACACGCCATCGCCTCGCTTGAAAAATTATTCTGGATGGAAGACCGCGGCTGGTTTGCCGACGTTTTGATGGGCGGCCCGCGGGTCATCGCTTGCGATGCCGCACCCAGTGATGCGCTCAGGAGCAATTGCCTCTTCCCGGTCAGCCTGGGCCTGATCACCGGTGAACGCGCCAAACGCTCCGTGGACGCCGCCCAAAAATACCTGGTCGTCCCCGGCGCCTTGCGCTCCCTCGCGCCATTGCCCGTGTCCGTTCCTTTGCCGGTCCGCGGCAACGACGGCTCCCTGGTCAATAATCCCGTCGAGCCTTACTGGCCGCGCTACGAGGGCGACGAAGACACCCGTCGCAAACCCGCCTATCACAATGGCACCGCCTGGACGTGGACTTTCCCGAATTTTTGCGAGAGCCTCGCTCGCGCCTGGAATTTCTCCCCCCAGGCCGTTGCCGCGGCAAAAAGCTATCTCGGCAGCGCCGAAAATTTGCTCAACTGCGGCTGCCTCGGCCAGCTTCCGGAAATTTTGGACGGCGACGCGCCCCACGTCCCTCGCGGCTGCGACGCCCAGGCCTGGGGCGTCACCGAAACCCTCCGCGTCTGGAATCTCCTCTCCGCGCCGTAGGAGACGAGGCTTGTCCCGCGACTTCTCCCGTTTGGAGTTCCGCCTTTACGCGGCCAGTTTTAATCGTAGGAGACAACGTAAGCACTTTCCCGTTTTCCCGCCGTCCTTTTCCCGCTTTTCTTTTGTGCGTTTTGTGCCTTTTTGCGGCTGAAAAATTTGTGTTCCCGTAACCCCGGCTATTTTTTTCAGTCGCCTTCATTCCCCGTTGACGCCACAATAACCCCGTGCATTTCCGCGACAAAATCATCGCCCCAGCCCAATTGCCCGCCTGGCGCAGAAAAATCCGCGCCGCCCGTAAAAAGCTCGTCGTCACCAACGGCTGCTTCGATATTCTGCATCTCGGCCACGTCACTTACCTCGAAACCGCGCGCGCTTTCGGCCACCTCCTCCTCGTCGGCGTCAACGGCGATGCCGCCGCCCGCGAATTGAAGGGCAGGGGACGCCCCGTCAATTCCCAGGACGACCGCGCCGCCGTGCTGGCTGCCCTCGAAAGCGTCTCCGCCGTCTGCATTTTCCCGCAAAAATCCGCGACGAAATTCCTGGCCGCGGCCCAGCCGGACATTTATGTCAAGGGCGGCGATTATACTCTGGAAGCCTTGAACCAGACCGAGCGGCGGACCGTTGAAAGGGCCGGCGGGAAAATCCGCATCATCCCCTTCCTGCCCGGCAAATCCACCACGTCGCTTTTGAAAAAAATTTCACGACTATAACCGGGTGGGCCATGCGATTCCTGATGCTCAACTGGCGCGACCCGGAGAATCCCATATCCGGCGGCGCGGAACGTGTCACTCTGGCCTTTATGGCCGAATTGAAACGGCGCGGACACGAAATCTACTGGTTCGCCAACGATTTTCCCGGCGCGCCGCGCCAAAGCGAAGTGTCCGGAATAAAAATTGTCCGCGGCGGTGGCAAAGGCGCGTCCATCCTCAAGGCGAAGCACTGGTATCGCTCCCAAAAAAAATTCGACCTCGTCATTGACCAGCATCACGGCCTCCCCTGGTATGCCCCCTGGTGGTGCGGCTCCAATTGCGTGGCCTACATCCACGAAGTGCTCGGCCCCATCTGGAAATCATTCTATCCCTGGCCCGTCAGCGCCATTGGCCAATCGCAGGAAGCCTGGACCCATTGGCTCTATCGGCGCGTGCCGTTTTGGACACCCTCCGCTTCCACCGAAAAAACCCTGCATCAGCACGGCGTAAAAAACGTCCACGTGTTTCAAAATGGCACCGACGCCGTCCCGCTCGCTGAACTTCCGCCCAAACCGCTCGAATCGCCGTTGCGCCTCATCGTCGTCTCGCGGCTGGCGCCCAACAAACGCGTGGACCACGCCGTGCGGGCCGTGAAAATTTTGAGGCAGCGCGGCGCCGACGTTCACCTGACAATTGTCGGCTGGGGCGAGAAAGAAAGCTTTCTCAAACAACTGGCCGGCCAACTCGGCCTCGCCGGCCAAACCGAATTTACCGGCCGGCTAGACGAACAGAAAAAAAACGAACGCCTCCGCTCCGCCCATCTTCTCCTCCACACCTCCATTCGGGAAGGCTGGGGCCTGAACGTCATTGAAGCCAACGCCATGGGCACCCCCGCCGTCGTCTATCCCGTCGGCGGCCTCGTGGATTCCACTTTGAATGATGAAACCGGCGTCATCACCCGCCAGGAAACCCCCGAATCCGTCGCCGACGCCGTGTTGGAAATTGCGAAATCACCCGGGAAATACGCCCATCTGCGCGTGAACGCCTGGGAGCGCTCCAAGACCCTCCAATGGAGCCGCGTATTGCCGCCCGCCTGCGACTGGCTCGAATCCCTTGCCCAGCCCGCCCGTCCACAATAAATTTATTTCGTAGGAGCCGAGGTCACGAGGCTCTGACTAATACCCGTTTTTTCCGAAATCATGACGCGAACGAAGCCTGCATCCCGACCGCTTAGTTAGCATAAAAACTTTGGTACGCAATGACATGCCTGGATGCCGCTGATCAGCGCCGTAGGTGCGGAATATTTGTAGAAATCGGACAATAGTAATCTTCCAGCGCCGCAGGTGCGGCATCTTCTGCCACGTAACATGGTCTGCCAAAATGTGTTATGCGATTGACTTCTTATCTAAGCGCCATTCCCTGAAAGGGTATCAGGGCAAGCGAGTCTGCGAGCGCCGCCCTGGGTCTTCTTCCTTGTTTTTCCCTTCATCCTTTAGCCTTCCCTGCCCACCGTAGCCTTTTGGCGTAGGCGGAAGCGCGCATCGCCTCTCCGGCCACAGTCTCTATAAACGAGTCTGTGAATCAACTTCCAAACAATATCCCTTGGTTGATCGGGACACCAGCACGAGGCGGGCAAGTTGGTGCGACGTTTAGTTTGAAGCAGGCAAGCTTTGCTTCGCATCGGGAATTAACTGACCTGCCTGTTTCCTTTCGGTTCAAAGCGGGAAGGCAGTCAAACGCTCCGCCAAGCGCTAGAACCAGATGGGTGACTGAACGGATCGCCTCCGGTGAGGCGAAATCGAGCGAAACAAATATCATCAAAATTACACCGATTATGCGCTTCAACGACATAGTAAAAACACTTCAAAGGGTGAAGCCGGCCGCCTTCGCGTCATTTGCAAACATCTTCACCGTGTCCAGCGACATCTCCGGCAACCCCGTCCCCGCCAGCTTGAGCGCCTTGTTCAGAATATCGTGCGGCACCGTCACAATCTCGCACCCGCAATCGTTCGCCTGAAAAATATTCAGCACCTCGCGCACACTCGCCCACAACAGCTCCGCCGACGGCAACCCCTTCAGGATTCTCTTGCACTCAATCATCTGCGGCACCGGGTCCACCCCAGTGTCCGCGATTCGCCCGGCAAACACCGACACCAACGACGGGACCCGCGGATTCAGCGATTGCGCCACCCCGTTCACCTGCGCCAACGTCAGGATCGCCGTGATATTCAGCTTCACCCCGTCGCCCGCCAGCTCCTTGATCAGCGCCAGCGACGATTCACCGAGCGTGTTCGTGATCGGGATTTTGACATAAACGTTTCTTGCCCAGCCGTTGATCTTCAGCGCCTGCCGTTTCATCTCGGAAAAATCATCGGAAAACACCTCGAACGATACCGGCTTCTCCGTGATGCCCTGTAAAATATCGCGCGCGAACACCTCGAAATCCGCAATCCCCGCCTTCCGCATCAGCGTCGGATTGGTCGTCAAGCCCTTGATGAGCGGATTCGCGTTCAAGTCCATCATCCCCTTCCGGTCCGCGCCGTCGGCAAAAATCTTTATCTTTAAATCTTTCAGAGTTCGCATTGGAGCACGTTAGATTATCGAATTCCCGCCAATGTTCAACTTATTTTGTTCCCAGGCACGGCCCCCATTAATTCGTAGGAGCCGAGGTAACGAGGCTCTGACTAATGCCCGCTCAACCTTCCCTCCGCCAATATCATTTCCACCGCCCGCATCAGATCTTTTGCCCGAAAATCCGGTTGCCGTTTCAACTCTTCGGCGTAACCGCGATCAATCAATATCGTCTGGCATCCGGCGTTATGCCCGCAATCCACGTCCCGCCACCGGTCCCCCACCATCCAGCTTCTCGCCAGGTCAATATTCAACTCCCGCGCCGCTCTCAACAACATCCCCGGTTTCGGCTTGCGACAATCGCATTCCGACACCCCCTTGCCCGCATGATAACAAACCTCCACGCGATCAATCGGCAATTGCGTCAGCAGGTGCGCGTGAATTTCCTCCACGACCGACTTCTCCAACGTGCCGCGGCCCACATCCGGCTGGTTGGTGGCAATAATCAATAAAAACCCGGCCGCCTTCAATCGGGCGCACGCCTCGGGCACCTCGGGAAGAATCTCAAATTCGCTCAGATTCCTCGGCGGATACGGCTTCTCCTCCCGTTCCAACGCGCGGTTGATGACCCCATCGCGGTCCAGAAAAACCGCCCGCGCGCGCGACTGCGATTGGGTGGCAACCGATATGAGTCCGCTTTGACTAATGACTTTGTTTTCTGAAATCATCGCGCGCGAATGACTAATGACTAAATCCTAATGACTAAATAATGACGAAGCGCGAATGACGCGGGGCGCACATTGCCAGCATTTGCAAAAAAATTTCGCCATTTGATCTTCATTCGTCATTAGGATTTAGTCCTTGGAAATTATTTAGTCATTATGGTTTAGTCATTAGTCATTAATCACAGTCATTAGTCATTTCGTGGACTCCCATTTCGTCCCCGCCACCTTCAACTTCGGATGCGACACCAGCAAATGCCAGATCACCGCCTGAAACGCCTCGCTATGGGGCGTCACGTGCAACGGGTTCACCGTCGGCACAATCACGCATGCCGTCGCTTCCTTCGCCGTATATCCGCCGTCGCGCCCCACCACGCCAATGACCGCGGCGCCGGCTTGTTTGGCCAATTGAATCGCGCTGACCAGGTTCGGGCTGACGTTTTTTTCCACGTTCCCGCCGCCCACCGAGAAAATCAGCAAGCCATCCTTGGCATTGAGCCGCGAGCCTTTCAGCCATTCGACAAAGATGCTGGCCCACCCGTCGTCGTTGGTGCGCGCCGTCAATTCAGACACATTGTCCGTCGGCGCGTAGGCCTCGAACCCGCAGATCTTTCGGAAATCATTAACGGCGTGGCTGGCGTTTCCCGCGCTGCCGCCCACCCCTAGAATGAAAAGTCGTCCGCCGCGCTCCCGTATCCTGGCCAATTCATCCGCGCATTTTTCGATGGCGTCCGGGTTCAACTGCGCCGTCACCTGCTGCGCCTCTGCGAGAAAATCTTTTGCAAAACTCATGGGGCCTTCAAATTACCGATTTCCCGTCAAAAATGAAAGCCCGGTTTGCATGGCTCGCTTCCGCAGTGTCTCCCTCTATTTCCAATCCGCCCCTTGCGCCTTCCGTCTCCTATCCGTCCTATCCGTCCCATCGTTCCGCATTCAGGCCGCCCGCGTAAACCGGAACTCCAGGCGGGAGGTTCCTGGAGATCCCCATTTTTTCCCAAAACACGATCGGCATCCGCCTGCTGCCTGTCCCGTCTTAGCCGAGGCGGCGACGGATTCCCTCTCCGCTCCCATCCGATGGGAGGGGAGAGGGTTAGGGAGAGGTGAGGGTTCCCTGGGTTCATGGGGAGGGTGGCGCGACAGCGCCGGGTGAGGGTCGTCTTCGCTCGCCCGCGGGAGCGGGGGAGAATTTCCCGAAATTACGATATTCGCGCATTGAACCGCTGAACCTGTCGCCAATGGCTTGACTTTCAAGAGACAGTTGGCATCCGCCTACTATTCCCTCTCCGCTCCCATCGGATGGGAGGGGAGAGGGTCAGGGTGAGGTGTGGGTCCCCTGGGTTCATGGGGAGGGTGGCGCGACAGCGCCGGGTGAGGGTCGTCTTCCCTCGCCTGCGGGAGCGGGAGAGATTTCCCCGAATCTAAAATATTCACGCATTGAACCGCTGAACCTGTCGTTGGCCCATTTTTTCCCAAAACACGATCGGCGTCCGCTTGCTGCCTGTCCCGTCGTAGCGCGCCGAAGACGGATTCCCTCTCCGCTCCCATCGGATGGGAGGGGAGAGGGTCAGGGTGAGGTGTGGGTTCCCTGGGTTCATGGGGAGGGTGGCGCGACAGCGCCGGGTGAGGGTCGTGGGGAAATTGAAAACCCATTCGGTCAGGGAGAGGTGAGGGTTCCCTGAGTTCATGGAGAGGGCCAGGGTAAGGGTGAGAGTTGAAATCAGACTTCGCATTTCTCTCGCAATCAAAAAATCGGTTCCCGGAGGGGCCATTCCAAATCATCCCGGCAATGCCCCTTAAACCTTCTGCGTTTCTCCAGCTCCCGCCGCCACTTCCACGGCGGAAATTTGCCTTCCATCCCGATCTCCCAGGCAGGCTTGGACGGCGTGGAGAAGCTCGTTCGCCGTGTAGGGCTTGGGAACAAATGCCGATCCCGCCACCGACTTCGGGCCTTGGCCCGTCCGCTGGGGCTCGTAGCCGGACGTGAATACCACCCCCAGACCGGGCTTGGCTTTCTTCAAGTGATCAGCGAGATCATACCCGGACATTCCACCGGGCATCACAATGTCCGTCACCAATAAATTAATCTCGGAAGACTTCAGGTCCCAAGCGCTCAACGCCGTTGACCCGCAATCGGCTTCAATCACTTGATAACCTTTTTGTTTCAAAATCAGCCCCGTCAACTCTCGCAGCGGCCCTTCGTCTTCAACCAGCAGGATCATTCCGCTGCCGCCGACCACCGGCTGGGCATCTTGTTTTCTTAGCATCTCTGTCTCCTCACGAGATACGGCGGGCAAATACACCTTGAATTCCGTTCCCCGTCCAACCTTCGAGCGTACCTCGATCCAGCCGCCATAGCGTTGGACAATTTCAAAAACCGTGGCCAGCCCCAGCCCCGTGCCTTTGCCGGCGCCTTTGGTCGTGAAGAATGGTTCGTAGATGTGGGTCATCACATGGGGTGGCATGCCCGTCCCCGTGTCATTGACTCGCAAACAGACAAACTCGCCGCTTCGTGCCCCTCGCCAGCGCTTCGCCTGCGCTTCGTCCACGGTCACTGCGCCGACGCCGATGGTTAAATTGCCGCCATTGGGCATGGCATCGCGCGCGTTGACGGCCAAATTCATGATCACCTGTTCCACCTCGATGATGTCCGCCTTCACGGTCGGCTCTATGGAACCATAGTCGCCTTTAAGCTTCACATTCTCGTCAATCATTCGCCGCAACATCGGAATCAGGTTCTTGACCACCATATTCAGATCCAGGGCTGCCGTCTGCGTCTCTTGACGGCGACTGAACAACAGCAAATGCCGGTTCAAATTCCCGCAGCGGCTCACGGCCAGTAAAATTTGTCTGAGTTGTTCCTTTGAATCCGGGTCCTGTTGCTTCGGAGCCAAAAGATCGGCATAACCATGCAGGACCGTAAGAATATTGTTGAAATCGTGCGCTACTCCCGCGGTCACTTGGCCTATCAACTCCAGTTTCTTCGCCTGGCGCTCCATCCGCTGCCGTTCCTTCAACACGTTTTCAATGTGGGCCAGGCCCACAATCAGTAACAGCGAGATCAGCGCATAAACCACCTGGATCTCAATCACCGGCTGAATGCCGGTGGAGAATTCATACGTTGACTCGATCAAATGCGCCAACGCCAGCAGCGAAAAAGCGGTGAAAAGCGACCAGCCCACCTGCGTCGTCCCAAATATCTTCGTCAACCGAAACGCCCAAACCGCAACGATTACTTGGAGCACCCCGGCAATCGAAGAAACAATGACATCTGGCTGGTCCATATCGAATAAAAAACCCTATGGCCTAATCACACGGCGGCGCAAGCCTTTTTCCGTGGCGCCCGTTTCGTGCATATCATAACCCGCGTTCACATTGTAAACGCCGTCAAGTTCTCCGCAAAATCATTTCCAACTCCGCCAATCCCGTCGGCGAGCCAATCTCATAAAATCGCTCGTGGACCTCGTAGCCGGCCAGTTTCTTTTCCCGGGCGAGCCTCCCCATGAGTTCCGCCAGGTCAAAAGCTTGTCCATCGGCGTAAGTCTCAAATACAGAGGACTTTAGCAAGCTGAGGCCGTAGTCAATGTAATGCATTTCAGCTAATTTCAGTTTCTTTTCGTATTTTTTGATTTCACCGTCCGCAAAAACCACATTGCTCGCGTCAAATTTTCCTTCGTTGCGATACACAGTCATCAACGCCGGCTTGCCGCTGCGCTGAAAAAATTCCGCAACCGGCCCGTATTCAATCGGCAGATACGAATCGCCGTAGAGCACGAAAAATTCTTCGCCGAGCAACGGCAACGCCCGTTTGATGGCGCCGCCGGTCCCGAGTAATTTCGGGCCGTCGAAGGAATAATCCAATTTGACACCAAAGCTCGCGCCATCGCCGAAGTCCCGCTGAATCATTTCACCGAGATGGCCCACGCACAAAACGGCGTGTCGAATCCCCCGCGAGCGGAGTAATTCGAGTTGCCGCGCCAGAAACGGTTTGCCCGCTACTGGCGCCAGCGATTTGGGGATCGTTTCCGTGATCGGACGCAAGCGCGTAGCCAGACCACCGGCCAGAATGGCCACGGGAATTTGAGAAAGTGGAAGGCTCATGGCCATTGCCTCTCCGAATTGCGCGTCCGTTCAAGCTTCCTCTCCCCCTCGGGGGAGAGGATTGAGGTGAGGGGGCGCGCACGGAAATAAACCAGAATACTCATCGTTGTTGCCTCACCAGATTGCGCGTCCGCCCAAACTTCCTCTCCCCCTCGGGGGAGAGGATCGAGGTGAGGGGGCGCGCACCGGTAAGTAAAGCCGAATGCTCATCGTTGTTTTCTCTCCGAATCGCGCGTCCGCCCAAACTTCCTCTCCCCCCTCGGGGGAGAGGATTGAGGTGAGGGGGCGCGCACGGGTAAATAAAGCCGAATGCTCATCGTTGTTTTCTCTCCGAATCGCGCGTCCGCCCAAACTTCCTCTCCCCCCTCGGGGGAGAGGATCGAGGTGAGGGGGCGCGCACGGGTAAATAAAGCCGAATGCTCATGGCCATTGCCTCTCCGAATCGCGCGTCCGTTCAAGCTTCCTCTCCCCCTCGGGGGAGAGGATTGAGGTGAGGGGGCGCGCACGGAAATAAACCAGAATACTCATCGTTATTGCCTCACCAGATTGAGCGTCCGCCCAAACTTCCTCTCCCCCTCGGGGGAGAGGATCGAGGTGAGGGGGCGCGCACAGGTAAGTAAAGCAGAATGCTCATGGCCATTGCCTCTCCGAATCGCGCGTCCGCCCAAACTTCCTCTCCCCCTCGGGGGAGAGGATTGAGGTGAGGGGGCGCGCACGGGTAAATAAAGCCGAATGCTCATCGTTGTTTCCTCTCCGAATCGCGCGTCCGCCCAAACTTCCTCTCCCCCCCTCGGGGGAGAGGATCGAGGTGAGGGGGCGGGCTTGGATAAGTAATTGGCAATTTCTTGCCCGGTCCGCTCCATCAGCGCGTGCCAAATTTCAAATCGAATCGCGTCCAACTCGCCGTGCATTTGGTGATTCCAAAAGCGCAACACTTTGATTTCCCGCTCCGCTAAAAACCGGTTTCTTTTCTCATCGCGTGCGCGTTGGTCGGGAAAACCGTGGCCGCCTCCGTCGAGTTCAACAGCCAGTTTCGCGGCGATGCAGTAAAAATCCAAAAAATAAATGCCGCAGGCATATTGACGGCGAAATTTGAAGTCACTGAAGCGGCGCCCGCGCAGCAAACGCCAGAGCCGCCTCTCTGCATCCGTGGATTGTTTGCGAAGTTGGCGTGCAAAGTCTCGCGCGCTTGCCGCCCGTGTCCGGTTTTTGCCGTATTGCGAAATGCGCCCTCTCATCCTGGCCTTCTCCCCCGACGGGGGGGAAGGAATC
Organism: uncultured Verrucomicrobiae bacterium; assembly: GCA_963755515.1. Lineage (GTDB taxonomy): Bacteria > Verrucomicrobiota > Verrucomicrobiia > Limisphaerales > UBA11358 > UBA11358. Next base: position 75,530 of record CAVWKA010000026.1, read on the forward strand.
GTGCGTCTGTCAGTTTGATTTGAAAAAGTCATTATTCATAGCTGTTCAAACTTCCCGCTTCAATAAACCAAAGCTTTTCCGCCCGCCTTCGGGATCCCCACCTATCGAAACGGGCTTAACGCCATGCTTTCCGTGGCAACAACTTTTCACGAACTTACCAGCTTGGTCCCCTCGAAATCAAACCGGAAGCGGACTTCCTTGAGCCCAACCGAACGCATGGCATGGCGCAGCCGGGCCTTGTCTTCCGTGTAAAACACGAGAAATCCGCCGCCCCCCGCCCCGATGAGTTTGCCGCCGAGGGCGCCGTTGGCAATGGCCAAGTCATACCATTCGTTGATTTTCGGATTGCTCATGCCGCTGCTCCGCTGTTTCTTCCTCTGCCAATGCACGTCCATCAAATGCGCAAACTCCCGCAAGTTGCCGCTTTCCAGCGCCGCCTGGCTTTGCATCCCGACTCCTTCACAAAGTGCAGATTCTCAATCATGGCCGGGTCGTCCGTCTTTGATTTCTGGTCCTGCTCCTTCAAAATCGCCGACGCGCTTCGCGAATAGCCGGTAAAAAAGAGAAGCAAATTATCTTCGAGATTGTCGCGCGTTTCGTCCGAAAGCTTGAGCGGCCACGCTTCCACTTTCCCGTTCTCCAGGAATTTGAAGCAGGTCACCCCACCGTATGCGGCGATATACTGGTCCTGTTTGCCAATCGGTTCCTGGAGACGGTCGAGTTCAATTTCGCACGCCTGCTCGGCCAGTTCGGCGGGATGGAGCAGGTTCCTTTTGAGCGCATGCAACGCCTTCAGCAATGCGGTCGTGAAACTGCCCGAGGAACCCAGTCCGGTGCCGGCGGGAATGTCCGCCATGGACGTCAATTCGAGGCCGCGGCCATCCACCTCGAGCATCGCCAGCGCTTCCCGGATGATCGGGTGCTCGATCTTCGTGGCGTCGGCGACGCGTTCGAGCCGCGAGTATTTCACGATGAGGTCCGACGTGAAATTCTCGTGCAGGGTGATATAGACGTATTTGTCAATGGCCGCCGCGATGAGAAAACCGCCGAATTTTTCATAATACGATGGCAAATCGGTGCCGCCGCCGCCGAGCGTGACGCGCAAGGGAGAACGGGAAATGATCATAATGGTTTTTCAGACAATGTTTTCAGCAGGCTGCAAAAGTTCTTTTGCGTCGTTTCCCAGCTTAACTTTTCCCTCATCGCCGGCCAGTCCATTGACGCCAGGTAATTCTGCCCGGCGCGTTGTTTGCGCACCTCGTCTTCCGCCGCGCGTTTGAACGCGTCCAAGTCGAACGGAGTGACGTATCGCGCAAAATCTCCGAAAACCGCCGGGTAACAGTCCAGTTTGTAAGCCAGCACCGGCACGCCCGAAACCAGCGCCTCCGCCACCACGATTCCCCAGCTTTCATACCGGCTGGGCATCAGAAACAGCCGGCTGCTCTTGAGCAAACGGAATTTTTCCTCTTCCGATACCATACCGCTGAAGGTGACGTTTTCCAACAGGCCCATTTGTTGGCACACCGGCTCAAGCCACTTTTTGCTGTTGCCGATGACGATCGCCTTGAAATCAGGCATCCGTTGTTTGAGCCAGGCAAACGTCCCCAACAAATGGTCAATTCCCTTCTGCGGATGCACCCGGCCAAGCCACGCAACGTCAAATTGTTTCGGTTGCGGAGAAATCCGCCCGGCGGTAACCGCGTCGCTGCCGTTCGGCACATACCACAAATCCGATTCGCGGTAGCCGAATCCCAGCAGATAATTCTTAATATCCGGATGACAGTACGTGACAATTCCCCCCGCACAACGCCGGAACCAGCGCAACAATATCTGGTGGCTCAACCAGAAATATAATGACGTCAACCGAAGCCCAGTCACATCCGCCCGTCGCCGGAACAATACCTGGCTCAATGTCGGGGCCATCATTCCTACATCAAGAATTTTCCGGCGCGCCCGGCAATGAATCAACGGTATCGCGTCAAACCAAAAGTCGGACATCGAGTAGGCGATGTCGTCCGGCTGGAGTCTCCTTGAGACGCCGCAACGATCCGATCATCCGCCGGCCAAAATCGAATAACAGCCGGAACTGCCCGGGAAGTTTGGAAACGTCCCCCAGCCGGCCGGGGCCGGAATCTGTCAGGGTGAGATTTTTGGGCAGGCGCCAGCGCTCCAGGTATTTGACGAGCGCATGGCCGCCGAAAAAATGGATGGGATATCCGGCCGCAATCGCCGCCGAAGCCGTGAAGTAAAAATAAATGTCCCCGCCGGCGATGCTTTCGTCGTAAATATCATTTACGAAACAAACCAGCCGCGGCCGCGTCGGGGAAGGTGGGAGAGTGCTCATGGAAAAGACGGTTCATCGGGCAGCGGCGCGTTCCGGTGCTGTTTCATGGACACCAGCCAGGTTGAAAAAAAAAGGCCGCTGCGCCCGGCGCTACCCGCGCCAATGCCCCGGAGTTTTTCCGATGAAAAACAATGCCCGTCAATAAACAGGCATCGGCGCGCTTCTGACAAATTTTTTTCCATGCAAGACACGAAGTTTAAGTGGGAAGCCCCGCGCCCGCCAGTATTATTGGAATTGCATCGCGCCGCCGGCCGCATTCCTACGGACGCCTGATTGAAAAACATTCCATCCCGTGTATCGCCGTGCCTGACGGCAAGGTCACTCGCGCGCCCGGTTTGGCAAACCTCAAACCGGTTTGCGGCGAACGCGCGGCGGCAGACCTCCTCGCCGCCGGATGCGGTTGAGTAGGCGGGGAATATGCCGATGCCGGAGTTGGCGCCGGCGAGGACGATTTTCATCGGCGTTCGAGGACCCACTGGTTCTGTTGCAGCCATTGCAGCGTGCGAAGGACTCCCTGTTCAATCGTCAGCGACGTCTTCCAGCCGGTGGCCCGGATCTTTTTGGTGTCGAGGAATATGAACGGATTGTCGCCAACCCAGCCGCGCTTGCCGCCGGAATACTCGAGTTGCGGATTCACGCCCAACGCCCCGCAAATAATCCCGATGGAGTCGCGAACCTGAACAAATTCATCCGTGCCGAGATTATAAACCTCGACGCCATGTCTGGCTTCTTTGGCCGTGCCGGCGTTCATCACGTGCAATATCGCGTTCACGCAATCCTGCACGTAGAGATACGATTTGCGTTGTGTGCCGTCGCCAAGAACTTTGAGCGTTCCGGGGTGTTCAAGCAGTTGTTTGTAAAAATCAAAGACGTGCCCGTGCGTGTACCGTTCGCCGAGTATCGAGACGAACCGGAAAATATATCCTTCGAATTTGAAACCTTCGCAATAAGATGAAATCAGGCCCTCACCGGCAATTTTGGACGCGGCATAGAGCGACGTTTGTACGGGAAACGGCGCGTCCTCAGGCGTGGGAATCTTGTCCGCTTCGCCATAAACGCTGCCCGTGGAACTAAAGGCGATTTTCCGGACGCCCGCGCCGCGCATGGCTTCGAGAACATTGAATGTGGCCATGGTGTTTTGCTCCAAATCCTTCCTGGGATGATCCAGGCCGAAACGCACGTCCGCATTGGCAGCGAGATGAAAAACCGTGTCGCAGCCGGCCATGGCTTGGGTCAGCGCGGGCAAATCCAGATGGTCGCCTTCCACGAATTTGAATCGCGGATTTTTCATCGCGCCGGCGAGAAAATTCCGTTGCCCGGTGGAAAAATTATCAAAGCCGACGACGGCTTTGCCTTCCTGCAGAAGCCGGTCCGCGAGGTTGCTGCCGATGAAGCCTGCCGCGCCGGTGATAAAAGTTTTTTCCATGCAAGACGTGAAGTTTAACGGTGAAGTCCGGCGTTCGCCAGTATTTTTGGAATTTGCTTTGCTCCGCCACCCGCGTTTCAATGGTGGCGTGATTGCAAAACGTGTCATCCCCTGCCTCGACGTCCATGACGGCAAGGTCACCCGCGGCGTCCAGTTCGGCAAAGCCGAAGCCGGCGAGCTTGAGAAATGTCGGGGACCCGGTCGCCCTCGCCATCCGCTACAACGAGCAGGGCGCGGACGAGATGGTTTTTTTCGACATCACCGCCAGCGCGCATGGCCGCGCCACCATGGTGGACGTCATCGAACGCGCGGCAAACCAATGTTTCATGCCCCTCACCGTCGGCGGCGGCATCAAATCCGTGGACGACATGTTCACCATGCTGCGCGGCGGGCGCGGACAAAATCAGCATCAATTCCAGCGCTCTGGCCGATCCAAAGCTGATCCACGCGGGAGCCGAGAAATTCGGCAGCCAGTGCATCGTCGTTTCGATTGACGCCAAGAAAGTCGCGCCGGACAAATGGGAGCGTGTTCTCGCACGGCGGACGCAAGGACACCGGCTTGGACGCGATCGAATGGGCGAAGACGCGCCGTGTCGCTCGGCGCGGGCGAGATTGTGTCTGAACTCCATTGACGCCGACGGCACCAAGGCCGGGTTTGACCTCGTCATCACGCGGCGCGTCAGCGAATCGGTGGGCGTGCCGGTGGTGGCCAGCGGCGGCGCGGGCAGCTTGGAGCACATGGCCGAGGTGCTGCTCGAAGGCAAGGCCGACGCCGTCCTCGCCGCGAGCATTTTCCATTTCGGCACCTACACCGTTGGCGACGTGAAACAGTTTTTGGCGGAGAAGAACATTCCCGTCCGGCTCTGAAATTTCATGGATCCCGAACAAAATAAAATCCGCGCTCGCCGACATTACCGCCGAGCGGGACCCGACGCTCAAAAGCGCGAAGCTGGCCTCATTGTGCAGCGCGCTTTGGGCCGGAACGCGGCGTGGAACTTGTCGTGGTCGGCGGCTCCGCCATCGAGATTTTGACGGAAGGCGCGTATGCCTCCGGCGACCTCGATATGTGCCACGCCAACCAAGGCGACCTTGCCGGTGCGTGAACGGCAGGAAGTCATGGGCTTGCTCGGTGCGAAAGGCGGTCCGCGCAACTGGCAGGTGGCCGGGAATGTATCTGGATCTGCTCGGCCCGGTGGAAAGTTTTGCCCGGACACCTTTTCGCCGCGTCGAAGCGCCTTACGGGGCTTTCTGGTGATGAAACCGGAAGATTTGCTGGTCGAGCGCGTTTTGATGACGTTTTATCCGGCGAAAGTCCGACGGCGCGTGAAATGCGCGAAGAAATTGGTCGCGGTGGTTCTGGGCGGCGCGTTGAACGTGAACTGGGATCGAAGTCCGGCGGCTTGCGAATCTCCGGAATATCGTAACCTTCCACAGTGCAAGTGCAACTGGTGAAAGAAGTCGCCGATGAACTCAAAATCAAAAGTCCCTTGCATCCCGATTGAAGGTTCAATCAGTTGGGAAGACTGGCTCAAAGGCCGGCGGTATCGCCGCGAATTGGGCCAATCGGTGTCGCGCCGGCATCATCCGCCGCAAGAGCAGTTCCAGCGACCGGCGGTTGAAAAAACTTTTCAACGGCGAACGCGGCCTGCCCTTCACGCCCACGGAAAAACTTTAAGATTTCAGCCTATAAACGCCGCATGGACGGCCTTGACCGCCTGCTCGCCTTTCGCAAGGTCAATGACGACCGAAATCTTGATTTCGCTGGTGGAAATCATGTCAATGTTCACGCCCGCTTGCGCCAGCGTTTCGAACAGTTTCCCCGCCACCCCGGTATGCGATTTCATGCCCACACCGACAATCGAAAGCTTTCCGATCTTGTCGGCAGTGATGGCGCCTTGGAAACCGATTTCCTTTTTGAGCCCCTCGATCACCTTTTGCGCTTTGAGCAAATCGGGCTTGTCCGTCGTAAACGTCAGGTCCGTCGCCGGCGCCCCGCTGCCGTGGCTGATGTTCTGCACAATCATGTCCACGTTGACGGTCGCGTCGCCGAGCGCCTTGAAAATTTTCGCGGCCACGCCGGGTTTGTCGGGCACGCCGACGAGCGTGATTTTCGCCTGATTTTTGTCGAGCGCGATGCCGCGGACGACGACGCCTTCCATGCTTTTGGTTTCTTCTTTCACGATGGTTCCGGGGTTTTCGTTGAGGCTGGAGCGGACTTCAAAAATGACTCCAAATTTTTTGGCAAATTCCACCGAGCGGCTCTGCATCACCTTGGCGCCGAGGCTCGCCAGTTCAAGCATTTCGTCGTAGGAAATTTCCTCCAATTTTTTCGCGTCCGGCACGATGCGTGGGTCGGTGGTATAGACGCCGTCCACGTCCGTGTAAATCTGGCAAAGGTCGGCCTTCAGCGCGGCGGCCAGGGCGATGGCGGTCAGGTCCGAACCGCCGCGCCCCAGGGTGGTGATCTGCCCTTCCGCCGTCTCGCCCTGAAAACCCGCGACAATCACGACATTGCCCTGTTTCAGGTGTTCGCGGACTTTTCTCGGGCTGATATTGTGGATTTTCGCCTTCGTATGGACGCCGTCAGTGACGATGCCCGCCTGCGCCCCGGTGAGCGAAACGGCCGGAACGTTCAAGTCATGGAGCGCGATGGCCGTAAGCGCGATGGTTTGCTGTTCGCCGGTTGCCAGCAACACGTCCATTTCGCGCTCGTTCGGTAGCGGCATGATCTCCTTCGCCAACTTGATCAAATTGTCGGTGACACCGCTCATCGCCGAGACGATGACGACCACCTCGTCGCCGCGCGACCGGTATTCGGCGACGCGGCGGGCCACATTTTTAATCCGCTCGGGATTGCCGACCGACGTGCCGCCGTATTTTTGGACGATTAATGCCATGCTATTTCAAAAAATCGGAAGCCGGAAAATAGCAAAAAACAGGGATTTGGAAAGATGAATTGGTAAAGCTCAAGGAAACTATTTTTGGAAAATTTCCGGCAAATCGCGTCCGCCATAAATCACGCGAACAACATCAATTCCATCCGTCGCAGGAACGTGGAAAATCAGATAATTGCCGACCGGAAAAGAACGCAATCCTTCGCCAAGTGTCGGACGCGGTCTGCCGATTAACGAATGCTCCGCCAGAAGCTCGCCGGCCTCGTCGAGCGCATTGAGAATGCGATAAGCCCAACGGATTGAGGTCGAAAAAATAATTGGCAATTTCTTCAATGTCGCGGTTGGCTTCCGTTGAAAAACGGATGGATCTCATTTATCGCCGCGTTCGCGCCGCTGCAATTTCTCGCGCAGGTTTTGAATCGCCTTGCGGCCATCAACGGCCTCGCCGCGCTTCAACTGTTCCACGCCAACCGCGATTTTCTCGCGCAACTCGGAAACATTCGCGCGGATGAATTCCTCCTGCGCATGCAACATTCCCAGGCTTCGGGCAATCACGTCGCTCGCGGAACGGAAATGACCGTCCTTCAATTGCTCGGCGATGAATTGCTCCTGCTCGGCTGTGAGTATAATCGTCATGGCTCAATCTTAACCTCGAGAAACCAGTTTGTGCAACTGTCGAAAGTGACCTCGAAAGACACAAACAAATGAAGTTGTGTGGATTACGCCACTTCAATCAAGCTCGTTACCTTGGGAGCGGCTTCTCCAAATTGCGCCCTGACTTTGGCCACGATGTTTTCGGCCGTCAGGCCGTAGCGGGCGCGTAAGACGTCCACCGACGAGGCATGTTCGATGAATTGGTCGGGCCAGCCAATCCGCACGACGGGTGAACTCACATTCTTCTCGCTGAATAATTCCAGCACCGCCGAGCCGTACCCGCCCATGATCGTATGGTCTTCCACCGTCACCACCAGGTCCGCCGCGTTGCCAAAAAATTCGTGCGTGCCCGCATCGAGCGGTTTGGTAAAGCGCGGGTTGATGACCGCGCAATCATACCCTTCCGCCGCCAGTTGCGCCGCGGCTTTGCGCGCCAGGGCGTTCAGTGGCCCAAGCCCGAAGAGCGCGATCTTCTTCTTGCCCGTGTTGGAAAAATTCTGGACCACTTGCGCCTTCCCGATTTCGAGCAACTCCGGCTGTTCCTTGATGGGCACGCCTTCAGCCGCCCCGCGCGGATAGCGGATGAACGTGGGATGATTCAAGTGCGTGGCCGTGAACATCATGTCCGCCAGCTCGTCCTCATTGGCCGGGGCCATGGCCGTCACGTTCGGCAGGCAACGCAGATAGGCAATGTCAAACAACCCGTGATGCGTCGGACCGTCGTTGGCCGATAATCCCGCGCGGTCCATGCAGAAAATCACCGGCAGATTTTGCAGGCAAACATCGTGATGAATGCAATCATACGCCCGCTGGAGAAAGCTGGAATAAATCGCCACCACGGGATGCATCCCCATCGTCGCCATGCCGGCGGCAAAGATCACCCCGTGCTCTTCCGCAATGCCGACGTCGTAATATCGGTCCGGCATCGCCTTTTCCAGGTGCTTCAACCCCGTGCCACTCGGCATGGCGGCCGTGATGCCCACCAGCGTGTTGTCTCTTTGGCAGAGTTTGACGAGCGTCTGGCCCATGACATCCTGGTACATCGGCGCCGCGCCGGGTTTTGCAGCCGGTGTCTCGCCCGTCTTCGCGTCGTAGGGGCCAAGCCCGTGAAACTTCTCGGGCTGCTTCAGCGCCGCTTCAAAGCCTTTGCCCTTTTGCGTGAGAATGTGAATGACAATCGGGTGATCGCACGTCCGGGCAAATTCCATCGTGCTGATCAGCAGCGGCAGGTTGTGCCCGTCAATCGGGCCGAGATATCGCATGCCCATTTCCTCAAAAAACACCGGGCTGCCATAACCGCCGCGCCCGTCGCCATCCATCGCCACATCCTGCTTCTGTTTCATCCCCACCGTCAACGCGCCTTTCATCCCTTCAAAGGCCTTGTGCGCGAGCGCCGCCGCCACGTCGCCCCGTGGCATGCGGCGGATAAAAGCTTCAAAGTCCCGCGACAGTTTATTGTAGCGGGGATGGGTGATGAGCTTGTTGAGGTAATTCGATATCGCCCCAACGTTCTTGGCGATGCTCCATTCGTTGTCGTTTAGGATGCCGATGAATCTGCGGGTGGTGTGCCCAATGTTGTTCAGCGCTTCAAATGAGATGCCGTTGGTCAGCGCGGCGTCGCCGAAGATGCACACGACATTTTCGTTCGAGCCGCGTTTGTCGCGCGCCGCCGCCATCCCCAGCGCCGCCGAGAGCGCCGTGCCCGCGTGGCCCGCCCCGTAGCAGTCATGCTCGCTTTCCGACCGCAGGGCGAACCCGTTCAAGCCGTCCGTCTGGCGAATCGTCCGAAATTGGTTTTTGCGCCCTGTCAGGATTTTATGGACATACACCTGGTGGCTGACGTCCCAGACGAATTTGTCCACCGGCGAATGGAAGACCCGGTGCAGGGCGATCGTCAATTCCACCACCCCCAGGTTCGGGCCAAGATGACCGCCCGCCTTCGCCAGGCCGGCAATGAGTTCCTCCCGGATTTCCCCGGCCAGTTCCTGAAGTTGCGGCACCGTCAATTTCTTGACGTGTTCCGGACCATCCACCATGTCGAGATATCGGGTCATATGCTTCTATTCTTTTACTACGGAGTAATACGGACACTACGGATTAATCTTCTCTCGGCAGTTCCAGCGGTTTCAGCTTCATTTCGCCTGCGGCATCTTTTTCCAATTGCTGGATTTTTAGTTCGGCTTCAGCCAGCTTTTCCTCGCAAATTCTCACCAGCTTCGTGCCTTCCTCGTATTTCGCCAGCAGGCTTTCCAGCGGCAAATCGTCCGCCTCCATCGCTTCAACAATGCTTTCTAATTTTTTCAACGCCTCCTCGAACGGCGGAGTTCTCCCGGCGTCTTGCGCCACGCTTCTGCTCGGATTAGCCACCCCACCAAGCTAAAATAAAAGCCCTTCCCCGTCCAGTCTCTAGTTTCCTTCCACCCGGCTGACAACTTCCCCAACCTTCAATCGCGTCTTCAATTTCTGCCCGGCCTTGATTTTGCGGGCGTCCCGCAACACCTTTCCGCCCGCCGCCTCCATCGTGATCGAATATCCGCGGGCCAGCACCTGCTCGGGCCCAAGCGCGTTCAAGCGCCGTTCGATCTGTCGCAATTGCCCGCGCCGCATTTTCAACGCTTGCGACGGACGAATCCGATGCAACCGCTCCGAGAGGTTTTGCAGCACGACCTGCGAATGCCGCGTTCGCTGCTTCAGGCACCGGCGCAAATCGTCATGCAAATCGTCGAGATGCTGTCGCCAGTTCTCGAATTTTCGGCGCGGATGCCCGCGCGCCAGACGTTCCGCTTCGCGTCCCAGCGCCGTTCGTTTGTCCCCCATCTGTTGCCGGACCAATTGCCGCATCCGGCCCCCGCATTGCGATAGGAATTGGCAGCTCGAATGGATGCCTTCAGTGATGATTTCCGCCGCCGCGCTCGGCGTGGCCGCCCGAACATCAGCGACAAAATCCGAGATGGTAAAATCAATTTCATGCCCGACGGCGGAAACGACCGGGATCGCCGATTCAAAAATGGCGCGTGCCACGGCTTCCTCATTGAACGCCCATAAATCCTCCAACGACCCGCCGCCGCGCGTGAGAAGGATTAAATCAATTGCCAACTGGCGCTTGGCGAATCTTTCCCCCCCCGCGGGCGCCGGAGAGGGTGGCGGAAGGCCGCGTGAGGGGGGTGGGCAATATCCGAATTCATTCAGCAACTGAATGGCATTCGCAATCTCCCTGGCCGCCCCATCGCCCTGGACGCGGCACGGCGCCAGAATGATTTCCAGCGAAGGATTCCGGCGTTGGATCACGTGCAACACGTCCCGGATGGCCGCGCCGGTGGGCGACGTCACCAGGCCGATGCATTGCGGAAAGCGGGGCAGGGGCCGCTTGCGTTCCGATGCGAAGAGTCCCTCCGCGGCGAGCTTCTGCTTCAGCTTTTCAAATTGAATTTGCAGGGCGCCGACGCCTTGCAACTCCACCGCCCGGACAATGAGTTGATATTGCCCGCGCGCCTCATAAACCGTCAAATCGCCCTGCAACAGGATTTTTTGGCCGTCAGAAATCAGTTCGCGATGCGGGACAGACTCGCCGCGGAAAAGGACGCAGGCAATTTGCGCGTTGGCATCTTTGAGGGTGAAGTATATATGACCCGATGATTGCGCGCGAAGGTTGGTGACTTCGCCGCTCACCCAGATTTGCCCGATGTGTTGTTCGAGCAACTGCCGGATTTGAACCGTCAGTTCGCCGACGGAAAAGACTTTGCGCATCGCTTCCGACGGAAACAACTCGCCGAAGTCCCATTGCGTTTTCGCCATGCGCTCAATAAGCCTGAACCTTGCTCGGGAATCAATCCGGTAACCGCCGTGACGAAAGCGCCGTTATAAACTTTTTGCTCTTTTATAATTCTCAAATGGCGGTGTCGGCGGTAAAACAGCTTCATGCCCAATGGAATTTGCCCGATAAAATCCGGATGGCGCTTGAAACGATTTGCCGTCGTAAAGTGATCCCCTCGGAAAGCCTGTATGTTCATCCTCCTGCCAACCAGAATGAATTACGAGACGCAAAGGCTTCCCGTCGTCACCCTCTCGCTCATCGGTATTAACACGCTCGTCTATCTCGTCAGCCTCGTACTCTTTTTTAACACCGGCGGCAATTCCGACCGCTGGATTATGCAAAACCTGTGGCTGGTGCCCGCAACGTCCTATCCGTGGATGTATCTCACTTCCATGTTCGTTCATGCCGGGATTTTCCACCTGGTTGGCAACATGATTTTCTTGTTCCTCTTCGGCTGTTGCGTCGAGGACATGATTGGCCGCGTAAAATTCACGCTCATGTACCTCCTCGGCGGCCTCGCCGCTGAATTTGCCTACATCGCCTTCTCCCCGGCGCATTTTTCCTCGGCCATCCCCATGGGCGGAGCCTCCGGCGCCATCAGCGCCTGCATGGGAATGTATTTGATCCTGCGCGCCGATGCCGAGATCGAATTCAAATACTTTTTCTGGTTCCTGTTTGTCAGGACGGGCGAATTCGAATTGCCCGCCTGGATCGCCATCGTTTTTTGGTTCTTGAGTGACTTGATCGGAATGATGATTGGATGGTTCTCCCAACAACGGGGTGGAGTGGCGTTCGGCGCGCACGTCGGTGGACTGTTGGCCGGCTGCGCCATGATGGGCGTTTATAAATCAATCACCCGTTCTCAAAAGAAAACGGATGAAGTTGTCGCGCCAATCACCGCGGGGTGGCGGCCGGTCGTCGCCGTACCCCGGGAATCAACCGCGGAAATGCCCTCTGTTTATCTTTGTCATGACGGCCAACAAAGCGGCCCTTTTACCCCATCGCAAGTCCGGGATATGCTTCGTCTGGGCGCCATCGGACAGGACGCGCTTTTCTGGAATGATGGCATGGTGGATTGGCAAAGCATCGCCGAATTCGCCGGCTGACGCTTCGCAAAAATTGGCGCTTTGCCGCGCGCTTTGTTTGCCTTTTCTTGCGCGTTCCGGCAGCATGAATGAAAATCAGGCCAAAAATGTATTTCAAAAAGAAAGTCGTCGTGGTGATGCCCGCTTATAACGCGGCGCAAACAGTCGCCAAAACCGTGGACGAAGTCTTGCAACAGGGCATCGTGGACGAAATCATCCTGGTGGACGATCGCAGCCGCGACGACACGGTGGCCGTCGCATCGTCGTTGCTCGGCGTCCACGTGCATGTCCACGAGGCGAACAAGGGCTACGGCGGTAACCAGAAAACCTGCTATCGTCTCGCGCTCGAAGCGGGCGCGGACATCGTCATCATGGTCCACCCGGATTATCAGTACACGCCCAAACTGATTCCGGCGATGGCTTCCATTGTCGCCAACGAATTGCATCCCTGCGTTCTGGGTAGCCGCATTTTGGGCGGCTACTCGTTGCGCGGCGGAATGCCGGGATGGAAATACGTCGCCAACCGTTTCTTGACGGCGACCGAGAATCTTTTGCTGGGCGCCAAACTGTCGGAATACCACACCGGCTACCGCGCGTTTTCCCGCGAACTATTGGAGACACTCGATTTGTCCAAAAATTCAGACGATTTTGTTTTTGATAACCAGATGCTCGCGCAGATTTTATGGTACGGCTTCACGATTGGAGAGGTGAGTTGTCCGACGAAATACTTCAAGGAGGCGTCATCCATCAATTTCCGCCGAAGCGTCAAGTACGGGTTCGGCTGCCTGAACGTCGGCCTGACGTTTCGTCTGGCGAAAATGGGCTTGTGCCGGAGCAATTTGTTCCCGCGGCTTGACAAGCCAGCCGATAAATGACCCCTACTTCACCGCGGCGGCCAGGCGGGACTTTTTGCGGTTGACCGTCGGGCGCGGCAGAGTGCGGAACTTGACAGCCTTGTCGAACGCCGAATACAGCCCGGGAAGTAATTTGGCGGCGTCATCCTTCTTGCCGGCGACTATTGCCTCGCGGAAATGTCTCTCCAGGCGGCGCAGATTGGATTTGACACTGCGGTTTTCCATTTGTTTCCGGGCGCTGTTGCGCATCCGGCGTTCGGCTGATTTCGTATTGGGCATATTATTTGTTCAAAAGGCGGCGTAATCTAGACGACCGCCGCCAATTGTCAATCCCCAAACGCCTCTTTATCCGAATCCCTTCTCATCGGCGCTTTACATTTGACGCGGTTGTCTGCTTTGATATGTCGCAACAGATGGCATGAGCCAACCCCTGCACATTTTGCATTTGGAAGACGAGCCCGACTTCGCCGAACTGGTCCGTGCCATGCTCTCGGACGCGGGTCTTGACGCTGAAATCGCCCGTGTGGGCAACCGCGCCGAGTTTGAGGAGGCCCTGAACCGTGGAAAATTCGACCTCATTATTTCGGATTATCATTTGCCGGGTTTCACCGGGCTGAATGCCCTCGCCCTCGTCAGAAAAAAACTGCCAGACCTCCCGTTCATTCTCGTTTCGGGCACCATCGGCGAGCAGGCCGCGATTGAAAGCCTGAAAGCCGGCGCCACCGATTATGTCCTCAAACAACAACCCGACCGCCTCCCCTCCGCTGTCCGCCGCGCTATCAAGGAAGCCGCCGAACGCGCCAAATTGCGCGAAGCCGAACTCGAATTGGCGCGCCGGGAAAGATACTTCCGCACCCTGACCGAAAATTCGCTCGATATTCTTTGCATCATCAGCCGGGATGCCAAATTTCTCTACGTCAGCCCCTCCGCCCAGAATGTCCTCGGCTATTCCGTCGGGGAATTGACAGGCCAGGACGTCTTTGCGGGCGTCCATCAGGAGGATGAACCTCGGGCGCGCGAAGCGTTTCAATCCGTCCTCGCCGCCCCAGGGCGGACTGTGAAGGTGCTCTTCCGTCACAAAACCCATGGCGGCGATTGGCGGCGATTGGAATTGGTGGAAAAAAATTGCCTGAACGATCCGGAAATCAACGGTATTGTGGCCAGCGGCCGCGATGTTACCGACCGCTGGCGCGCCGAGGAGGACTTGCGGGACAGCGAACGCCAATACCGCCTCCTCTTCCAGACCAACCCGAATCCAATGTGGGTCTTTGACCTTGATACCCAGGCGTTCTTGGAAGTTAACGAGGCCGCCATTCAATTTTACGGCTATTCCCGGCACGAATTTCTTGAAATGACCGTCGGCGGCCTCCGCCCGCACGAAGAGCGCCGCGGCGCAATCGCCGCGCCCATGCCCGAATCGGGACGCGGTTTGATCTGGCGACATCAGAAAAAGGACGGCACGTCCGTTGACGTGGAAGTAATCTGGTCGCCGATTGAATTCCGGGACCGTTTCGCAGCCCTGACGATGGCCGTGGACGTGACACAGCGGCGCCAGGCCGAGCAGCAAAGCGCCGCCTTTTCCAAATTGAGCCACGGCCTGAGCGCGGCGACGACCGCGCCGGAGGCGGCGGCCATTATTTGCGATGCTTCGGAAGCGCTTTTTCGTTGGACCGATTTCGCCCTCGATTTGTATGACGCGGCCAGGGATGAAGTGACTTCGTTGCTGAATATCACCACGATTGAAGGCCGTCGCGCTGAGGTCCCGCCCTCACCCCAGCCCAAGACCGCCAACGCCCTCATCTGCCGGGTCATCCAAAAAGGGGCGGAACTTTTGGACCCCCGCCAGACCGCCAATTATGCCGCCGCTACCATGCTGGCCCCAATCCGCAAGGGCGAAAAGGTCATCGGTCTGCTGCTCGTGCAAAATCATCGTCCCGGTTCCTACTCCAAATCCGACCTCGGGCTGTTGCAGGCCCTCGCCGACCAGTGCGGCGGCGCCCTCGAACGCGTCCGCGCCGAGGAGGCCCTGCGCGAAAGCCAGCGCCGCTTTCGCGATTTGTTCGAAAATTCCCCGGATGCCATTTTTGTCGAGGACATGGACGCCACCGTGCTCGACGTGAATTTTACGGCATGTGTGTTGCACGGAATGACGCGCGAACAATTGGTCGGCAAAAACGCCCTCACCGACCTGATCCCGCCTTCCCGGCGGGAGAACGCCCGCGAAGGTTTTCAAAAGCTCGCGGCGGGCAAGTTATCGTGGCTGGAAGGCGAGAGCTTGACGCTGACCGGCCGCGCAATTCCGGTGGAAGTCCGGGCAGGGCGCATCGAATTCGGCGGCAGACCGGCCCTTTTATTGCACGTGCGCGACATCACCGACCGCCGTACGGCGGCGGCGGCGCTGCAAAGCTCCGAGGCGCTTTTCCGTTCAGTCTGGGAAAATTCGGTGGATGGAATGAGACTCACCGACGAAAACGGGATCATTGTCGCTGTCAACGAAGCCTACTGCAATTTCGTGGGCATCAAAGCCGGGGCGCTCGAGGGAAGGCCCTTTACGGCGGTCTATGCTGCGTCCGAAAACTGGGACGAGATGCTGAAAAAACTGCGCGATTTTTTCCTAGATCGCCGCCGTTCGCAAAAACGGCAACAGCAGCACACCTTGCACGACGGACGCACGGTCGCCATGGAAATCACCGATTCATTCATCGAGGTCGAGGGCCGCCCGTTGCTGATGTTGAGCCTGTTTCGGGACGTGACGGCGCAGCGGCGACTCGAGGAGCAATTGCGTCAGTCGCAAAAAATGGAGGCCATCGGCCAACTGGCCGGCGGCGTCGCGCACGATTTCAACAACATCCTCACCGTCATCCACGGGCATGCCTCCCTCCTCCTGTCCTCCGGACTGGACGAGTCGGGCGCGCGCTCCGCCCAGCAGATTACCCAAGCCGCCGAGCGCGCCGCGGGCTTGACCCGCCAATTGCTCACCTTTAGCCGCCGCCAATTAATCCAGCCGAAGCGTTGGGACATGAACAAGATCGTCGGCAACATGACCGATATGCTCGGACGCATCTTGGGAGAGGACGTGACCTTGCAATTGAACTACAGCCATTCGCCGGCCATCGTCGAGGCGGACGCCGGAATGGTCGAGCAAGTGCTTCTCAACCTGGCTGTCAACGCCCGCGACGCCATGCCGCGCGGCGGCCAATTGTCCGTGCGCATCGCCATCGTGGACGTCAACGAGTCCCACGTCCAGCGCCAGCCCGAGGCGCGCATCGGCAGGTTCGCCTGCGTCAGCAATACGGACACCGGTTGCGGCATCCCGCCGGAAAATCTGTCTCGCATCTTCGAGCCTTTTTTCACCACCAAGGAAGTCGGCAGGGGGACCGGCTTGGGCCTCGCGACCGTCTATGGCATCATCAAGCAGCACCAGGGATGGGTTGAGGTGGAAAGCGCGCCGGGCAAGGGCAGCACCTTCCGGGTTTTCCTTCCATTCGTCGGCGCCGCTGAAGTCGCCGCCGAACGTCCCACCACCTCGTTCTCCGTCCGCGGCGGCAATGAAACAATCCTGCTCGTGGAAGACGAAAAACCGGTGCGGGAACTCGTGGCGCGCATTCTGGAAAAACATGGCTACATGGTCCTTCAGGCTGCCAACGGCGCCGAGGCCGTTGATCTCTGGCACGCCAATAAGGACCACGTTCAGTTATTGCTTACCGACTTGATCATGCCTGGGGCTGTCAACGGACGCGAATTGGCGGAAACCCTCTGGACGGACCGGCCCGACCTTAAGGTGATCTTTTCCAGCGGCTACAGCGCGGACGTGGTTGGCAAGGATTTCAAACTCGAATCCGAAGTGAACTTCTTGCAAAAACCCTATCACCCACAGACGCTGGCCGTGACCGTGCGCCGCTGTCTCGACGGCAAACCCGCTTAGCTTGGATTATTTCTTCAATTGCTCAATTTTTCGTTTTAAGTTCCCCGCCGCCGTCTTAAAATTGAATGGATGATTATTGCGCCTTCATTGCTCGCGGGGAACCATGCAGCCTTCGGCAAGGACGCCATTCGCGCTTCCAAATCCGGCGCCGACTGGCTGCACCTGGATATCATGGACGGCCATTTTGTGCCGAATATTTCCTTTGGTCCCCAGGTCGTCAAGGCCATCCGCCCATTGAGCAGGCTGTTCTTCGACGTCCACCTCATGTGCGCCAAGCCGGAGATCTTGCTCGAGCCATTCGCCCGCGCGGGCGCGGACGAAATGATTATTCACGTGGAGTTGGGCGAACGAGTGGAGCCGCTCATCTGGAAAATCCGCCAGCTCGGCAAAAAAGTCGGCCTCGCCGTCAATCCCCCCACGCCAATCTCGCTCGCGCAGCCCTTCCTGGACAAAATTGATCTGCTCCTCGTGATGACCGTCAATCCCGGCTTTGGCGGGCAGGAATTCATTCACGAATGCCTCCCGAAAATCCAGCAGGCCGACGCCTGGCGCTGCCAGAAGTGTTTGCGCTATCGCCTCAGCGTGGATGGCGGCGTCAATTTCCAAACCGCCGCCGATTGCGCCCGCGCTGGCGCCGATACCTTTGTCGCCGGCACCAGCCTCTTCGGCGCCCGCAGCCTCAAAGCCGCCGTCGCCAAAATCCGGAAAATTGTTCACGCCTGCGACCCGGCCCTCGCGGATTTGAAAGTTTGAGGCCGTGCGATGTTTCGCGTGGAAAAAATTTCCTCGTTCGATGCGCCGGAATTGCGGCCCTACGCCACCCTCCGAAGACCCCTCGAACATGAGCTGCAAGGCATCTTCGTGGCCGAAAGCGAAAAAGTCGTGGGCCGATTGCTCCAAAGCAAACTCACTGTCGTCTCCGCCGTCCTGTCGGAAAAATGGCTCGAGGTCTTTCGTCCGCTCCTCGATGCGCGCCCGGAAAATGTCTCGGTTTACCTCGCGGAAAAAAAATTACTCGAACGCCTGGTCGGCTTTTCAATGTTCCAGGGCATTCTCGCCGTGGGAAAGGTGCCGGCGCCCGTTTCGCTGGATGAAATGCTGGCCCGAACGCCCCCGCCAAAACTGTTGGTCGCCATTGATGAACTGGCCAACGCGGAAAATCTCGGCGCCTTGGTGCGCAACTGCGTCGCTTTCGGCGTTCAGGCCCTCTTGGTCGGCGAAACCAGCAGCAGTCCCTATCTCCGCCGCGCCGTCCGGAATTCCATGGGCACGATCTTTCAATTGCCGGTCGTCGAGTTGGGCCGGTATGACGGAAACCCCTATCGCCAGGGGCCTACCCTGGCGCAAACCCTTCGCGATTTGCGGCCACGCGGTGTCCGCTGCATCGCCGCCCATCCGCGTACGGACAAAAAAAGCCTCTCGCAGGCGAATTTCGCCGGCGATTGCTGCATCATCTTCGGCAGTGAAGGCAACGGCATTTCGAAGGATGTTTTGGAAAGCTGCGACGAAGCCGTGGCCATTCCCATGCCTCCGGCGGTGGACTCGTTGAACGTCGGCGCCGCGGCGGCCGTGTTCCTTTACGAAGTCGCCCGCCAACGCGGGCGGGCGTGACCGGCCACGCGACACCTGTTGTTCCAAGTGCCTGGTTTCATCCGTGGTTAATGTTTTGTCAAATTCGCGCGTGCCGGGCCGTAGCTCTGAGCGAAGACCGGTCAAGTCTTTCCCGTGTGGAAAATTTTGGCATTCGGCCTTCGTCATTCCTTAGTCATTAAGATTTAGAAATTAGTCATTCCCTCTGCCCCCTTTCCATTCGCGTGCCTTCGCGTCAATTCGCGTCAAAGCTTTTTCGAGCATTTCGTTTTCGAGGTTATTTTCTCTGTCTTTGAATCCCATCCGTGCCATCCGTGGTTAAAACGTTCCTTGTTTCGTGTTGCGCCTCCGTCCCGTTGCGATAATTTGCCGTTTTCAAATTTGCGCGCGCGTAGCAAAGGTAAACCTGAAATTCTTACGCATTAGAAAATTAACTGCCAGTTAATTGATTTTTTTATGTTGCTCTGCGCGGAGTTTGCAGGGACAATGTCACCGTCGGGTAACGCACAGAGCGGCGTACGTGAAATCTATTTACGAATCGGCTCGGTCGAAATTGGAGCAAGTTTTGTGGAATACTTCCTCTGAAGGCTCTGCTGTCGTCTTGGACGGTCGGCACACCCTCGATTCCTTCACCCTCAAACCCGGAAAGGTTGTCCTCTATGAAAGTGTTCCTTGTTTACGTCAATGATGAGAATTTCTTCCGGCTCCTGCCCGAAGAGTTGGGCGGCTCCAAATCGGGCGACGCGCGGCTCAAGGTGATGGGCTTCCCGCCCCTGGGCATCGAGACGCTGGCGCCCGTCCTCCGCAAGCACGGCCATCAGGTCCGCATGTTCGATACCTGCCACCCGGAAATGAAGGAGCCGGACATCGCGCAGGCGTTGCGGGATGACCCGCCGGATGTCGTTGCCCTCTCGTTCCTGTCCACGACGACTTATCCCGGCGTGAAAAGCATGGCGAAGGTGGTCAAGGCCGAGATGCCAAATGTGCCAATCATTTGCGGCGGCGTTTTTGCCACAATGAACCAGGAACGGATTCTGAAAGATTGCCCCCACATTGACGCCGTGGGCGTCGGCGAGGGCGAGGAACTCTTGCCGGATTACCTGGCTCATCTCGACGAACCGGGCACGGTCGCCGGCTTGATTTGGCGCGACGGCAGGGAAATCGTCAAGAACATCGCCCGCCCGATCATCCGGGACTTGGACCAGTTTCCGTATCCGGACCGGACCACGCTTCCCATTGATTATATCGAGTCGCTCCCGCTCGACGTGCCGGCGGTTCTTTCGCTGGAAAAATTCTGCACGATGCAAACGTCGCGGGGTTGTCCTTATACCTGCATTTATTGCGACATTCCGGCATTGACCAACGGCAAGTGGCGGTTCCGGTCGCCGGAACATGTCCTGGGAGAAATGAAGCAGCTCCACGATATGGGTTATCGCTCGATTTATCTTACCGACGACCACTTTCTGCTGAAACGGGAACGCATCAGCGCCATTTGCCAGGGCATCATGGACCGCAAGTTCGAGTTCAAATGGGGTTGCGAAGGCCGGGTGGATTCGGTGGCGGTGGATCAACTTCCCATCATGGGCAGGGCCAACTGCAATTTCCTGGCCTTCGGCGTGGAGTCAGGCACTCAAAAAATCCTCGACCGGCTCGACAAACGGCAGACGCTGGCGCAAATCGAACACGCCGTCAGCGAAGCCAAGCGGTGCGGCATCGAGCGGGCGCACGGGTTTTTCCTGGTGGGTTCCCCCGGCGAGACCGAGGCGGACATCCTGGAGAGCTTCCGCTTCTGCGCCCGGCTCAAGCTGGACACATTCGGATTCAACCGGCTGTGCGTTTATCGCGGCACGCCATTGTGGCACGAGTACCTCGAACGTGGCATCCTTGACGATGAGCACGACTGGGACAAATGGTTTAAATGCTCGGACATTGACCCGACCGTCTTGCCCAGCGAGACCGTCAACCGCGCCCGGCAGAAGGGTTATGCGCTGCTGTTTGCCCACCGAATCTTCTTCCGTCCCATCAAGACCTGGAAACTGCTTCGCACCTTGGGCCGGCACATGAAGGTCACCGACATCCTCAGGTTGCTGAGCAGTCCCTTCCGGAGACGGCAGTTGAATCGCAAACCCGAATTGCCGGCGCGGATGATCGAACTCGGGCTGACCGCGCCCATCCGAACGGGCGTGCCGATGGACATTCCCGGCGTTCCTGCCTCGCGCGGTAACGGAGATGTTGCGGGCGGGGGGCAAAAGCTGGCGGCCCTTGCCAGCCACCCGCGCGTCTCACAATAGCGAACCTTACAAATCGCTGATGCTGGCTGCCAAGCCAGCGAAGGCCGGAGGCGGAAGTCGGGATCAGACGCATCCTGCCTTCCACAAGCCACTCGAAATCAAGCGTTTATTTCAAAGCTGACCCTTTGAACATAAAGGATTTATGCCCGCTGTCAAGCTTAACTCTCTCACTACCCGACTTAACCCGGTTTAACTCCTCCAGAACGGTGTTTGCTGGCACTCTTGCTGGCACTTTTTCGTTCTGATATTCTGGTCGCCTGCCAGTGGAACAGGCACCGAAAGCGGCTCGCTTGCCTGACAGACTCACAAAAAAACAGCGATTGCCTGCTTCGTTTCTCTGGCAGGCAATCGTGATGCGCCGCGCGGCGCGAGAGCGCAAACCGCAACCTGACTTGGCCAAAGGACGCCGTTCGCGCACGGCACGCCGAAAACAAGCCGAAAACCCGTCCGCCGAAACGTGCATCACATCCTCGAAGCCCCCGACCTGTTGTTTTCCGCTTAACGCATTATAGCATTGGTAAACAGGTGTGAGGTCAGTCCTTCCACGGTAGGAAAATCGGCAAAAGCAGAAAAAACCGTCGCCAAAATTATTGCGAGGCTTGCAGGGATTTTCACAGCTTGCTTTCATCAATAATGGGACAATCTATTGCCACTTCTGTGTCTCCATGCCCTGTGTCAATAATTGCATCCAATGCTAAAAACGGATAAAGTTGCGAGTTGCCAATCAGATAACTTGGCATAGCTCTTGTAATTGTTACGCTCTTGATGCTCGGCCAATCAACATAGGGAGCATTATCGGAGAATGGTCCGTGAACCGCGTTACCCTTGCGCAAAAAATCTACCACTTCGTTTTGCGAAACAGTGCGATATAATTTGATGCGCTTCAAATTTGGCCAAGTGATGGAAAGCAGACAAATTTTTCCGTGTTCACCGACATTGAAACCATAAAACTCACGAGCAATTGGAATGTCGTCCACTTTTCGCCTGAAAAGAACTGCTCGATAGGCAATGTTCGTGATGTCGGTGTTTCCGATATAATATATTGTCAGCACCGGGTCCATATATTCAATTTTATTGGTATCGAAATAACCTGTAATATTGGAAAAACGGATGTGCAGCCTGCGCAAGACATTTGTTGCCAGTTCCGGCAACTGACTTAAGGAAGGAACGCCAACAGCTAGATTGGTCGGACTGTAGTCTGGTTCAGTCGTTTTGTAATGAATCCTTCCGGCAGGAAACGAGATGGACAATTTCCGAGAACCATCGGGATTTTGAAAAGTTATTCCGTTTGTGTTCTCTTCTACTTTGTCCTTTTCCGTAAAGGAGCAAAGTGTCATTACATTTGAAATTACCTGCGGCGAAAAATCGTTCGGCAAAAGCTGATACGTCCAGACCCTTTGGGGAAATCTATTGGTCGCTGCCCAGCGCACGTCAAGATCGGCGCGCGCTGGGATTCTCTCCCCGGTTTTTGCCCACGGCGGGTTTTGGGCGAAACCCGCCGTGAAGCAGAATACTTGAATCAGAGAAAAAAGAATGACTTTGTTCATTGAAGCGTCGGAAAAACCTGTTTACTGTTATACGTCCAGCTTCCGCCCGGTGTAGAGTAACTTTGCAATGTATCATTCATACATGCGCTATCACCAGCTACGGCAAAAACCACGGTTATATTACTTGGGAGTCCATCACTACTATAGGCATCGTGCGCTGCTTGATACCATGCAGACTGGATCGTCATTGGACTGTAATTCGTTGAGGTTCCATAATTCATATATTTGGCCCAAAGGGCCAATATGTTTGGGTCGGCGTAACTGGTTGAATCTGTGCCCAGAAGCAAATGCAGATTGCCGTCGGAGGGAGAAACGCCGTTATCTTGCATATTTTGCCAGTTGGCTTGGTAAAGGCTATCACAGGCTTTAAGAGCGAACCATCTTAGCCCATTCGTTCCACTCCCGCCCAAATTCATATCGGACATCCGCAAGTATTGAGCGCCGCCCCCCGACGTTATGGGAAAATACATCTGCATACAGCCATTCGCATACGTCGAATAATCAGGATCGTTGCCATAACAGCCATGTCCTATGAACACCCCTAAATTGACGTTATTGTATGGGCCGCTCCCTTCTAAATCGTCAATTTTCAACTGGTCGTCAACGTTGTTAATCGTGTTCTTCCAGCCCCAATGTTGCATTTGAGAAATGAAATTATTTCCCTCAGCTTTATGCTGTGGTAGCGATCCCCAATTCAAACCCGAGTCTGCTGAAAATGTATCCATTGCAATATACTCGTCAATACCAAGCCCGTCATCAAGCGGGGGAGTGTTGAAACCACTTGCTCCGTTGAACGCGGAGCAATCCGCGTGTGCGTCCTCCGGCAACGACACCGCTTGGGAACAGATTGACTGGACTCAATGTGAACGACACGTCAGAAGGCTGCAAGCGCGTATCGTCAAGGCAACACAGGAAAAGCGTTGGGGCAAGGTGAAAGCTTTGCAACGGCTGCTGACCTGCTCGTTTTCCGGCAAAGCCTTGTCCGTGAAACGAGTGACTGACAATCAAGGCAAGCGCACGCCGGGAGTGGACGGGAAAATATGGGGCACTCCGGCGGCGAAACACAAAGCACTGGGCTTGTTGAAGCGGCGTGGTTATCAACCGCAACCGCTGCGACGAGTCCACATTCCGAAAGCCAACGGGAAGTTGCGACCGCTGGGCATCCCGACGATGACAGACCGCGCCATGCAGGCATTGCATCTGCTGGCGTTGCTGCCCGTCGCGGAAACCACGGCGGACAAAAACTCCTACGGCTTCCGGCCTGAACGCTGTCCGGCGGATGCCATTGGACACTGCTTCCTCGCGCTGCGGGGCGGCGGTAATGCCCATGCCGAGTGGGTGCTGGAAGGCGACATTCGTGGATGTTTTGATAACATCAATCACGAATGGATGCTCCAGCACATTCCCACCGACAAGGTCGTGCTGCGCCAATGGCTCAAGGCGGGCTTCATGGAAAATCGAACCCTGTTTCCCACCGAGGCAGGCACGCCACAAGGCGGGATTATCTCGCCCACGCTGGCCAACCTGACATTGGACGGACTGGAAACGCTCCTGAAACAACGCTTCCGTGTGAAGTGCGTCAAGGGAGGCGTCTTCAATCCCAAGATACACCTCATTCGTTATGCGGATGACTTCATCATCACCGGCGCGACCAAGGACATGCTGGAAAATGAAGTCAAGCCACTGGTCGAGCAGTTTCTGCGCGACCGGGGCTTGCAGCTCTCGCCAGAGAAAACCTGCATCACGCACATCGAGCAAGGGTTCGACTTCCTCGGACAGAACCTCCGCAAGTTTGACGGCAAGCTGATTATCCGGCCTTCCCAGAAGAACACGCATACTTTTCTGGACAAGGTGCGGAAGCTGGTGCGTCAAAATCGTGGAGCCAGTCAGGTAAACTTGATCGCTCAACTCAACCCGGTCATTCGTGGCTGGGTGAACTACCATCGCCACATCGTGGTGGGGCAGACCTTCAAGAAAGTGGAAAATGCTTTGTGGCAAACCCTCTGGCAATGGGCCAAACGCAGACATCCCGGCAAACCGCGCCGCTGGATCGCCAGCAAATACTGGCGGTTCGGCGGACACCGCGCCTGGGACTTTGCGGCGGACACGGGCGAACGGACGCCGGCGGGGAAACCTGTCTGGTCGCGGTTGATTTATCCGACCGAAACCAAAATCCGGCGTTACGTCAAGGTCAGGGCGGATGCGAATCCGCTCGAACCCGCAGTGGCACGACTACTTTGAAGACCGTGCGTTCTTCAAAAAGTTTGGCATTCATCGTCGAGAAGCTGGGTTGTCAAAGTCAGGTTGACCGGCTCCGCACTCTGCGGAGTCTCGTAACGGCTTGAGCCGGATGAAGGGATAACCTTCACGTCCGGTTCTGAGGGGAGGGAGCGGCAGCAATGCCGCTTCCTTACCCGACCCCTTTAAGCTGACGAATAGGAAGCTAAAACCATTGGCCCATTCTTGAGCAAAACACGTTTTTTACGAATGTATCCTTTGGCATTCGCAACCGTTCATTGTGAGCTTTTGATTGAGACGGACGGCTGCCGGTGATTCACTGTGGCCGTATGAATGAAACGACCAATGCCTTTCTTAAGCGGGCACGCGAAATTATTGGCGAGCGAACTTCGGCGGAGATTGAATACGACAATACGGTCATCGCGGGCTTGGCCAAAGGCATGGACATCCAGGCTGCCATTGCCGTGGCAAATCTGGAACACCCTCGCCAGACTCTCATGCCTAACCCAAGTTCGCCAGTTAGGCGGATAAATTGATTATTTTTTGAGCGTTACCGTATGCAATTGTGGGGAAAGGCACGGGGAAGAGTTGCAAAGTGGCGTGTAGTGCGCGATGCTCAAGGCCGGGCCTGCGGGTTGGACCTCCGTGAACGCGGTGACCGGGCCGCCTGGGCCGAACACGCCCACGGCGCTTACTTGCTGCGCACTAACTGCGCGGAAAAAGACCCGGCCAAACTCTGGCGCTGGTACATGCAGTTGACCCAAGCCGAGGACGCCTTCCGCATCAGCAAAAGCGATCTGAGGCTGCGTCCGGTCTTTCATCAGAAAACCGAGCGGGTAGAAGCGCACATTTTGGTCTGTTTTCTGAGCTTGGCTTTGTGGCGGACGTTGGAACAGTGGATGCATGGCAAAGGCTTGGGTAACTGCGCCCGCCAATTGCTTAAGGAGGTTTCCACCGTGCGCAGCCTGGATGTGATCCTGCCGGTCAAAGAAACCGAAAACAACCAAACTCGAGAATTACGTCTCCGTGTCGTCGCCCGCCCGGATCGTGCCGTCGCTGAACTGCTGGTCCGGTTGGGTTTGGACCTGCCGCAAGCGCCCAAAATCATACAAAATGTAGTGCAGAAAAACGGCCTGAAATGAATGTAAGTCCCTGCAAATCAAGCAAACGACTTTCTGAACTGGCGAACTTGGGTTAACTGGAGGTCCGCGTCCAGGTAAATCTGCGTCGTTTCGAGCGACTCGTGCCCCAGCCAGATGGCAATTAGCGCTCGATCAACTCCGGCCTGAAGCAACTCCATCGCTGCGGTATGGCGCAACACGTGCGGTGTCACGCGCTTTTTCGCAAGCGACGGGCATCCGCATTGAGCTGTTCTGACCTGTTTAGCGAGCGCGTGCTGCACCGCATCCGCGCTGAGGCGACCGCCGCTGCTACTGGGAAAGAGGAAGCACGATTCGTCATCCCCTTGCTCGTTGATCCATGCTTTCAGCACAGCCTGGGTTGGTTTGGCCAGTGGTGTGCATCGCTCTTTTCGTCCTTTACCTTCGCAACGGACGTGTGCACCGGGACCCAGCGTCACGTCTCTTTGCCTCAACCCAGTAATCTCGGAGAGCCGCAGCCCTGTTTGTACAGCCACCAACAGCAGGGCGTGGTTACGTCGTCCGATCCAGGTGGATTTGTCCACACCGCCGAGCAGGGCCTCGACTTCCGACCGACTCAGGTAAGTCACCAGCCGCCGCGTGTGCCGCTTATACGGGATCGCCAGCACGCGCTGGATCAAAGCCGCGTGTTGCGGAGCTTCCAATGCGGCGTAGTGGTAAAAGGAACGAAGTGATGCCAGCCGGGCGTTGCGAGTGCGCGTGCCGTTGGACCGACCGGATTCCAAGTCGTCCAAAAACTTCGCTATGAAGTTTGCGTCGAGTTGTGCCAGCCATAATTTTGATGGCGGCACGTGCAGCTGTTTCTGAGCGTGGGCCGTCAGCAGTCGGAAGGTCTGAGCGTAGGCGGAGATCGTGTGCGGGCTCGCCTTGCATTGCGCCATCAGTCGTTTTGAAAAGAACGACTGGCAGAGCGGAGAGAAGTCGAATGTCGCTTTCATCAGACAAGTCCTTTCCACCGAGCTTCGATGCGTTTACTGGCAGCGGCCATTAACTCCGGCGTGCTGCCCAGATACCAATACGTCCCGCTCAGATTCACGTGTCCGAGATAGGTGGACAATACCGGCATGCGGTGGCTTACTTGCTCACCGCTCCGATACCAGCGTAGAAGCGTGTGAATGGCAAAGCGGTGCCGGAAGTCGTGCAAGCGCGGCCCATTCCGCACACCCGGTTTGCGGATGCCGATCTGCCGTGATAGCTCGTGGAAGATCTGACGTAGATTCCTTCCCGACAGTTTTGTGCCGCAACTCGTCACAAAAAAGTAGGGCACGGGACGCCGATTGAAGATTTCATCGCGGCGTTTAGCATAATCAAACAGCACCGCGCGTGTGGACGGGTGGAGCGGAACCATGCGGGACTTCCCAAATTTCGCGCCACGGATCGTAAGGACCCCCTCTGACCAGTCCACGTCCTGTGGTTGGAGATTGATCGCCTCACCCAGCCTCAAGCCGCTCACCGCCAGCAGACCAAACAGACAGGAGCAGGTATGCGGTCGCAACTCGTGGCGAGATTTCATCTTCAGGGCCGCCTCAAGAAGGCGACAGATTGACTCCTCAGAGTAGAGGTACGGTTTTGCCCGCTGGGATTGGAACCTCAACAGCCCAACCGGGGGAACCTCCGTTCTTGGATCAGCGCCGCTACGGTAAGAGGCAAAGCCGCGAATGATACAAAGCCGGCATCTCCTTAAGGACGGCTTTTCATCTGGGTGTCGGGTGGCATACTCCAGCGCGAGCTTGCTCGTGATGTGTGACGATCCGTTCGTCTTCAAAAAGGAGACGAACTCGTGCAGGCACTGGCCGTAGCCAAGGAGTTTGAACCCGAGGCTGCGACGGAGCGCAAGGTATTCATCGACGGCCTGATGGAATCGCTTCATCGGACACCTCCCGGCCAGGGCAGAGTCAGCGTTCGCAGCGATTGAAGATCCACCTTGGCATAGATCGAGGTGCTCTTGGAGCATTTGTGCCGGAGCACTTCTCCGATCTCATCAAACGAGGCGCCCCTGCGGAGCATGTCCATCGCCAGACTATGGCGCAGCAGGTGCGCGCCCTTTCGTGCCGAGACCACTCCTGCTTTTGCCAAGGCTGCTTTGACGATGCTCGAAATGGCACGCCCACTTTTGAACCCGTCGATGGGAGCCTTATTTCGGAGGAACACTCGACGACTGGCGCATCGCGGCCGATCATGGCGCAGATAACGCGCAATGGCTCGTGCGACATCCGCCGGGAGCGGCAACTGCGCCCATTTTCCACCTTTCCCGCACACCGTGATTCGTGCGTTTTCCCAATCAATATCTTCGAGGTTGAGTCTGACGACTTCACCCGCCCGCAAGCCAAGCCGCGCGAGCAAAAGCAGGATGGCGTAATCGCGTCGTCCCACCGCCGTGCTTCGGTCGCAATGATGCAGAACCTGCCGTACTTGAGCGGGCGCCAGATGTTTGGGGCCAACCGAGAACGACCAACATGCCACTTTCGGAACGACCAGCGAGAGATCCCTGTGAACCAAGCCCCTGTAATGCAGATAAACGCAAAAATGACCGCATTGCTCCTACTAAATTTCTCGCTTGTGCTGGACCGTGTTGGTGCGCGTGCCGCTGCACAAACGCGGTCACATCGAGCGGACGCAGTTTGGACAGATTTGGTGGACCACTACCAAACTTCTCAGACAAGAACTTCCTGACGAAGCACCGATGCCCAGTGACCGTCTCTTGCGATAGAGCACGCTCCTTAAAAAGAAAACGCTCATAAGCGCACGTCAATCGCTCAGATGGACTTGGACGTGCTGCTTTAGCTGCGGGCGTGGCTCCAATCTGCCGGAGCATTTCCAAGAGCCGTCGCAACGCTGCGGGTGCGGCATCTTTCGGATAGCGGCCCTTGATTACGCGCTGCAAAAAATCGCAGGTCACTGCCTCGGTCAAGTCCCGCACCTCACGACCGGTTCGCTTAAGCCAGCGACCAAACAGATTGAGAGCACAAACCTAGTCGTCGATTGACCGGGCTGCATACCCCTCTGCTCGGATCTGGGTTAGATAATGGTTGATGTATGGAGAAAGCGGCCCGGAGGAGCCGCCCGATAGGATGGATTTTGTATTCATCCACCCCAGAATGACGACCGTCACCCGTCAATGCCTCCCATTTTTATGCCGCACCCAAACGCTCAAACGGAATGTCTCAAAGGCAGATCCCACTGACATGCGGCATAAAAAGGGATGCGGTATAACTTCCGTCTGTGGCTCGGCAGCGGCGTTGCGCTCCGGCTCCGTTCCCGCCGTCTCTCCGCCTTCGTTCCACTCTTCCCGCTCGCCGACCGCAGACCGAAGCCTGATTTTTATTTTCCCCCCGCCATCCGGCGCTGTTCGGCATTCCGCTCCAACAATTCCCGTGTGCGGCCAACTTCCGCCGCCAGCGCGGATTCCTTCGGTAACGCGGTGAGATATTCACGGACGAGCATCTTGTTGCGCAATCCCTCCATCGCGTAGCGGGCCAGTGCATCGTCTTTGCCCGCGCATAAAATCAAGCCCACCGGCGGATTCTCGCCGGGCTGCATCCAGCGCTCGCGGGCGAAGTTGCAATAAAGATTCATCTGTCCAATATCGGTGTGAGCCAACTCGGCAATTTTCAGGTCAATGATGACCAGGCAGCGCAACCGCCGATGGAAGAACACCAAATCCACCCGAAACCATTCATGGCCGATCCGCAGCCGTTTTTGTCTGCCGACAAACGCAAACTCGTTCCCGAGTTCCAGCAGGAAGTTTTCCAGATGGCGAATCAATGCCTCTTCCAGATCGCTTTCGGAGTATTCGTCCTTCAGGTTGAGAAATTCCAGCACCAGCGGATTGCGGATTTCTTCGTCGGCGGAAACCGCATCTCCCGCCAAGGACTTTTCACCTTTCACCAGCATGGCCTTTTTGTTTTTCGACAATGCCGTGCGTTCATAAAACTGCGAGTTGATCTGCCGGTCAAGCTGCCGCACCGACCAGCCGCCCGCCAGCGCCTCCCGCGCGTAAAATTCGCGCCCGTGCGCATTCCGCACCCGCAGCAATCGGACGTAATGCGTCCACGGCAGCGGGAGGGCGAGGGCAACCGGGCTGAGGCGTTCAATCGCACCGGCTGATGATTTTCCAATCACCGATTGGAGAATTTCAGATTTTCCAATCACTGATTGGAAATTGTCCGGCAAGGGAAACGTCAGGTGAAATTGGCGCATGGCCGCGACTTGCGCCGGGCCGAATCCACGGCCAAAGCGTTGCGTTAAATCCTTGGAAAATTTGATGACCACTTCTTCGCCATAACCCGCGCGTTTCTGACCCGCCTGCTCATGCTCCACAATTCGCCGGCCAATTTCCCAATACGTCGCCGTCATCAAAGTGTTGACGACCCGCGCCGAGGCGCGTCGCGCCATGTCCAGCAGTTCGACCACGCCGCTCAACACGCTGTCGTAATCAGCCGCTTTGTGCTGAATCGCTTTGCCGGTCTTAGATTTGTCACTCGGTTTGCTCATAAAACATTTCTGCGTCCGCAGATTTTTACCGGATTGCGATTCGCTTGGCGAGCCAGACCGTCGGTCGCAATTCGCAAACTTGCCGCGACTCGTTAAGTCAACAAACGGTTGTTCATCCATGCGGCGTTGATTTCCGCCGTGTTCATCCGCCTGCTTCCCGCGCTTCTGGTTGCTCCGCTGCAATTTCGCGCCACGAAATAGTTCGTGTCACTGCATTGCTTCCCGCTCCGCCGCCCGCCAGCGCGAAAAGCAGGCTCCTTGCATTTCGTTCTGACCGGTCTTGCCCTCCCTAGCAGAGGCGAAGAGGGCAATTCCGCTCCTTCAGGTATGTGGATCGCCACATACTTGAAGGAATGTTGAGCACGCAAAAATGTGAAGTTGACCACGCCAGAGCTGATTTCACCGGCGCTGCCAACTCCACAACTCAACATTTCTGAAGACGGAAGCCACGGGCATCATCTGGCTTCTTATGAACACATCATCTCCGCTCGTTCTAATACGTCCCCGGTCCCACGAACGTTACCTACGCCTGCCAATATTCGGTGATTGCATCGAAGATTTTGTGCGCTGGTCGCTGGACAAGGGTTACAAGCACCAAACACTGCGCCTCCACTTGGAGGCCATTCAGCGACTGATTCCTCGGTTTCTGCGTCGCGGCATTCGATCCCACCGGGATTTGACAGTCGCGGAGGTGCAGTCAGTTGCGCGATGTTTCAAAACCCGCAAACCTCATGTGGCTGAAGGTGTTTGTGCCTTCGGACGGTTTCTACATGAGCGCCACGGCCTGAAAGCGGGATGCCAACCAGTGCTGCGGCCTTCTGACCGTGTCATCCAGCGCGTAATCGAACATTTGCGTGACGACCATGGTCTGGCCGAGAGCACCTGGCAGCGACATGGCCGCCATCTCCGGGAGTTTCTGCGGTTCATCGGTTTTGACCAAAGCAAAACAGCCGTTCAAAAGCTCACGTTGGAGCAGGTCCGCCGATTTGTTGGTTTGATGGCGCGCAACCGTAAACCGGAAAGCTTAAAACCGGTGGCCGCGACGGTTCGGATGTTTCTCCGGTGGGAGTTTGCGCGTGGCGGTCTCTCACGCCCATTGCATCAGCAACTCGACATGATTCGGATTTATCGAGATCAACGGACGCCGCATCTGATTCCCTGGTCTGTCCTTCAACAGTTGCTGCGCAGGCTCAACCAGACCACACCGCATGGACTCAGAGATTTCACCATTTTACTGCTGGCGACAACGTATGGGCTTCGCCGTTCTGAAGTGGCTGGATTAACTTTGGATGATATTGGCTGGCGCAAGCGTTGTATTGGGTTTGCACAGCCAAAATCGCGGCAGACGTTGTGGCTGCCGCTGACGAATGAAGTCGAGGCCGCCTTGGTTCGCTATTTGAAGCAAGGGCGTCCGGCGACCGCGTCGCGACACCTATTTCTCTGCCAGTTCGCACCGGTGCGGCCGCTTACTTCGCACGGAGTCTATGCCATTCTTGGACGAGCGAGCCGGAGCACAGGCGTTTTGCTCTCCACGCGACGGTTTCACAGTCTTCGATATGCCCGCGCCCTGCGGCTGCTTCGCGCAGGCGCATCGCTAAAAGTCATCAGCGATGTCCTTGGACATCAGGACATGGACACGAGCGCACATTATTTGCGTTTGGATGTAGATGATCTCAGGCAGGTGGCGCTGCCGGTGCCAACAGCCGCGGCGGTGACTTACGCGACACGGCGAGAATGACCATGGATTTCGCATTGCCCACGGCTTCATCCAACCGGCGGGCATCAGGCACCGTCACGGATGCCAGTCGCGGCTGGCAGAGTTTTCTTGGCAAATCAATCGAAAGCTACTTGGCCCTGCATCGTTCATTGGGTCGTGGTTACCAAGCGGTGGAATGGATTCTACGCAGTCTGGATTTAGTTGTGGCGCGCAAATTTCCCGATGGCCGCGTTTTTTCCGAGCAGATGTTCGATGCTTGGAGCCGAGAGGCGCTTCGTGTGTCGGGAGACAAAGCTCGTCCGCGCCTGATGTGCGTCAGAAAATTCTGTCTCCATCTAACCCGGTTTCAGCCCAAAACCTTCGTTCCCCACCAGCATACGTTTCCCAAGCTGTCTGCGCCCAAAGCGCCATGCCTGCTTTCTTCGTCCGAGGTCGCCCGCCTGGTGGCAGCCACGCGGATCATTCGTCCAAAGCCAAGAAACCCACTTCGCCACGACACGATGCGGCTGGCGATCCTGTTAGTTTATTGCTGCGGACTGCGCTTGGGTGAACTATTGCGATTGCGGATTGGGGATATTGATTCAGAGCAAAGGCTGCTGCGGATTGATCACACCAAATTCAACAAGTCCCGATTGGTGCCCCTCTCGCCATCGTTGGCGGATGTTTTGAACCAATATCTGCGGCAGCGCCGCAGGAAAGGAGTGCCCATTGATTCGCGATCATCTTTGGTCTGGAGTTCAGAAGCCGGGCAAAATAAGTCCCTTTCCGCTCAATCATTCCGGAGCTATTTGGCATCAGGTTTGCCGCGAGGCTGGAGTGTTCGAGCGTTGTCAACGAACGCCACGAGTTCACGACCTCCGCCACAGTTTTGCGGTCGAGGTTCTGCAACGGAGCTATCGCGCGGGGGAAAATCCGGCATCAACATTGCCACGCTTGTCCCGCTATATGGGGCATGTCACTCCCGCTTGCACACACTATTATCTCAAGTTCACCGAACAGTTACAGGTCGTCGCCAGCGACTGTTTCCGGCGACACATCGCTGATTCCTTGTTCGCCTCTGTTAAAAAAGAAGCCACGCAAACCGGAGGTGTTCAATGAAACGAACCGATTCAGAGGTTTTGTCGGCGGCAATAAGAAGCTTCCTGGGCGACTATTTGCCACATCAACGCGCTTGCAGCGCCCAAACCATCCTCAGCTACCGCGACAGTCTGAAGCTGCTCCTCAAATTTGCCGCCGGAGCCAGACACAAAGTGACCGAACTCACAGTCGAACTCCTCGGTTCACAGACTGTGACGGCGTTCCTCGACCATCTGGAAAGCAAACGACAAAACAGCGTGGCGACGCGCAATGTCCGTCTAACCGCCATTCACAGTTTCTTTGAGTATCTAGGGCGGGAGCATCCTGAACATTTATTGCAGGCCCAACGTATATTGAGCATTCCGTTCAAACGGACCACGCAACGCACGGTGGATTATCTGAACGCCGGCGAGTTGCGCCGGGTGTTGGAGGCGGTAGAT
>CAVWKA010000027.1:0-6813 GCA_963755515.1 uncultured Verrucomicrobiae bacterium
AAAGCGAACCGAAAATGCGAATTCGCGAAACAAAAATTTCAGCCACAACCAAAAGAGGCAAAATGATGTTTTGCGGTTGCACAAGAAATCCTCGCAAAATTGCGTGACCCGGACGGATTGCAGTACAAGGGGAGACGGGGCATACGATTGCAGTAGTTCTAAAAAGCGGAGGAAGCATTTTCAGGAATCTTCCGGTGTCGAAGTGACTGTTTTAAATTCCGAAGCCCGGATTTTTCTGAATGCTTCCGAATGAATTTTCGGCCGCGCCCATTCCTTGAGATTCCAACCGGCGATCTTCAAGGCGGGTGGCAGGTTCATTTTGATCCGCATGGCCATTGATAATCGGGGCCTGTTTGTTTCGGTCTGTCCGCCCGCCTTGCTTTTTTGCCACTCGGCGGCGTAATCGCTCTGTTGCGGGATTGTTGCGAACAGAGGCTTCACGGCGGTTTTCCGCGCCTGAATCACCATCAACGTGTTCCGTCGCGTCGGGACTTCGACCCGTCTGCCAATTTGCTCCGGATCGAACACTTGATACCATGGGGCCATGGGCGATGCTTCATAGAAAATCATTTTTTCGACTTTGAATCCGTTTTGTTCCGTGAAAATTCGGAAGAAAAGCTCGGGGCTGAATTGGTAAAACCCATGTCCCATATAGTTATTGCATGGGACGATGCCGATAAAATGCCCGTTGCACTGAATCATTTCCATGCAATTCCGAATGGCGGTGGGGAAATTGAAAACATGTTCCAACGAGCCGCCATCCAATACCAAGGTAAACTTGCGCTTCAAGCCCTCCTCGATCGGCTGGTTCATATCCAGCACGTTCGACGCGCCTTCGTAGGACGAAGCGTCAATTGATTTTGTCTCGATTGCCCCGAGTCGTTTAAAAAGTGGTTCCGCATAACCTTTTTGCTCGGAAAAAATCGCCTCCAGCTTTTCCTTCGGCTCATTGATTCCGAAGATGGAAAACACCGCCTGCATCGAATTGGGATGCAGAAAAAGTTTTTGCCTGCCGATCGTCATCACTTTCGTGAAATCCACGCCCTGGTTTTTCGCCCAGAGCAAAAATTTTACTTCATTGAAATTCAGTCCCATAACATGGGCTGGCGGCCTGTTTTGTATCGGGTGGTTTCAGTCTGCATCAATTTGGTTTCAAGCGGCTCACCCAACGCTAATGAAACGTCTTTGCTGATGTCAACGGCCAAATCCGCCGGACATCATCGGCTTTTTTGAAAGAGGCGATTGTGTCCCAGTTGCACCGCCTCGTGAAACTGCGACCGATTGATTTCCCGCGCCAGGCGCGAACGCACGGGAGAGGATTTGATCTGCAAGTTTCCGCTTTCTTCTTTCTGCGTTATGGTTTCCGTCCCCGTCAATCTGCGGTATCTGCGGTAGAAATGTCTGTTAATTCGCGTCATTCAGAGTTATAAAATCTGCGCAAAAAATCATCGCCATCCGCGGTCTCATCAGGTATCAATTCGATTTAATGAGCGTCGTCATCGTTACCGGCTTGGCCGGTTTAATCGGATCAGAAAGCGTCAAACGTTTCGCCGGCGAAGGTTTCGAGGTGATCGGCATTGACAACGACCCGCGCCAGTGGTTTTTCGGCAAGGAAGCTTCCGCCCCCGCCAACCGCCAAAAACCCGTCTCATCCCTCCCCAATTACCATTATCCCGGCTGGAGATTCCGCCATGGTTTGAATGCGATTCTGAATGAAATCCACGCGGTCTGCCGCGGATGATCTGAGTTTTTAATGCCGATGACGCAGATTAACGCAAAAGATATCACCATTGCCGTCACCATTTTCAGCCGGCGGGATTATATTTTGGGGGCCGTTGCCAGCGCCCTCAACCAAACTGTTCCCGTCAAAGTCATCGTCGTGGAAGATTGCGGACCGGATGCCACATTGCGCGATTTGGTTTTGAAGGAATTCGGCGGCCGCATTGAGTATTTTCGCAACCCAAATAATCGGGGCTTGTTCGACAATTGGAATGCCTGCATGGAATACTGCGGCTCTCCCTGGCTTTCGATTTTGCACGACGACGATCTGCTCAAGCCCAATTTTGTCGAGGCGATGATCGGGCTGTCCCGGGAAGCGCCGGGGCGCGCGCTATATTTTGGCCGCTCGGCGATATTGATTGAAAGCGGCAAGATTTTTCCGCCAAAACCGGTTTTGTGGCAGAAAGACTGGCGGGAAGTTGATTTGGTGGAATTTGCCGATGAATGCTCTGTTTTTTTTCCCGGGAACTTATTTCGCATTGATGCCGTGCAAGGGCTGGGGGGCTTTCGGACCAACTCGTACTTCACCGGCGACTGGGACATGTGGTTTCGGTTGGCGTTGAAATTTGGCGCGGCGCAAACGGCGGCGGAAGTGGCGGTGAGCCGTTCCCATGAAGGCGCGGACCGCGGGACATCCATCGTATTACGGAAGGGCTGGAAATGGGCGCTGGACAATGTTCAGCGCAAGCGCAACCTGGCGTTATTGAAAAAGGAAAAGGGAATTGCCATTCCCTTTGACCGCGCGAAATTGCTGAAATACAGCCCCATACCGTCACGCTGGCTGTTTCGGCGGGCTTGGGGATTTTCCGGGCGCATGCTGGCCTACAATTGGTGGCTTTTTACCCGCGGCAGGCCTCCGCATTGGCGGTATGCGGTTTTGCAACGGCTGGTTAAATGGTGCGGCCCGGAGACCGTTGGGATTTGCTCTTTTTTAATCAAAAAATTAAAAACTTTAATGCCATGAGCGATACCCTCCGAACTTTTGCGCGGAAGTTTTTGCCACCCGTCATCCGCAAGCCATTGGGCAAGGCTTATGGGAAATTTCGAGAATTTTTTCTGCTTCCGGCCGAGGGTCTGATTTTTGATCTTGGCGGGGGCCGCTTTAAGGCCAACGGTTGCGTTTTTATCATCCCGAAAAACACCACCCGCCTCGCGTTCCGCTCCTGTTTTTTTGACAATTCATACGAAATTGACGAACGCCGAATGGCGCAAAAATTTGTGCAGGCTGACGATGCGGTATTGGAATTAGGGGCCTGCCTGGGAATCGTCTCGTGCGTTACAAACAGGATTTTGCGCGAGCCGACGCGACATGTCGCCGTTGAAGCCAATCCCTATTGTTTGCCCAGTCTCCACAAAAACCGTGATTTAAATAAATGTGAATTTCTGATTGAGAATTGCGCCATCAGCAATCAGCGGGATGTCGTTTTCTATCTTCATCCGAAATATATTGTTGGCGGAACAGCACAGGTGAAATCAACGATGCCGGTGC
The DNA here is from genome assembly GCA_963755515.1 of uncultured Verrucomicrobiae bacterium. GTDB lineage: Bacteria > Verrucomicrobiota > Verrucomicrobiia > Limisphaerales > UBA11358 > UBA11358. The sequence continues at coordinate 3,269 of CAVWKA010000027.1, forward strand.
GTGTGCCGGGCCGGTCTTTGGAGGAATTATACCAGCGATATGGCCCATTTTCGGTATTAATCATGGATATCGAAGGCGGCGAGCTTAAGACACTAAAATCGTCGGGGGCCCTGCTGGCGAACTTCCGGCTGATCATCCTTGAATTGCACGAGTGGGTCATCGGCGTCGAGGGCGCGCAACATTGCAGGGAAATCCTAAGAAGAGCGGGGTTCCAAATGGCTGAAAGGTCCTATATTACAGAGGCTTGGTTACGATTGTAAATTGGCGCTTATTTTTGTGGCCGTTTTGGAAAAGCGGACGATAAAATTCAAAGCAGGTCATGGCCCGATGAAATAAACCGGTAACAGCAATGATGGGATATAATCGCCCTTCCGATCGCCACTGGTTCTGGTCCCGCAGCAAGCTAAAAACCCCTTTTAATCCTGTCCATAGTGGGTTTTGACAGATTTGCTCCCATCCAAGCGGCCATTTTTCTGTTTTCGTCGCAGGCGCCAATATTTGACGCAAATCATCGCATGATGGAGCGAAGCGCCAACGGCGGCTGCGGGAATGATTTTCTTTTCCGTTCGCCATTGGTCCTGCAATGTTCGCGGAGGCCAGATCATCAGTCGTTTAACGAGCGTCCACAACGGGTGTCGCCGGATTTGTTCCCAGGCCAAAGGCCATTGTTCGCTGTCCCAGCGCCAGCATGGCAAGTCAGTCGGCTTGCCAAGCAGGGAGTTGGCAATCCGCTCGCGCCATAGATAAGCCTGCTGGCGCACAAGGATGTTGTGCAATCCATACGCTTTTCGTCCTGGCAATTGATGATGCAGAACGACGTCCAACGGTTGGTATGCACCATCAGGCACCGGGGTCTGTTCCACCATGCCAAAGAACCTTACCCGCTGGCGATGAAAGAGGAAAATCCTTCCGGGCGGCCATTTTTTTGTGATTTCGCGTCGGCCATCCCATAATGGCCAGATGCAGGTGTAACCGGAAATTTCCGGCGGCAACTCAGGCGCACTGCGAAATTTTCGCAGCCACTCTTTCATTTCCTGGCTTGGGAACTCATCCGCATCGAGGCGCAAGATCCAATCGTGCCTGGCCTGCGCCCAAGCGAATGGACTTTGCGCTTCCAATGATCCCCGCCGCTCACTCTCGATAAATCGTCCGCCCGCATTTTCAACCAGTTCGCGAACATTGGTCGTGTCCGGCCCATCATGAACTACCACCAACTCGTCGTAATAATCCTTCGATTCGCGGATGAGCCGCTCCAGCAAATCGCGCTGAAGATGGACGCAGACGACAAGGGAAATGGCGGGCATGGGTCAACGTTGCATCAATTTTTGATTACGGATCCGGACGGAATGGTAAGACCGTGGGACGATTGTTCAAGCTCGCAATTGTCGCGAGCGTCTAGGATGGCGAAACGATTTCCGCCATTGATGGAACCGCACACGATAATAAAGCGGGCGTAAGGCGATTTGTTCGTTGAAGGAATGGCCAAATTGCTCGGCGTCCAGATACGCGGCGGTTTCGCGGGCGCGCTGCAAATCCTCGGCCGCAAACGGGTTGTCCCGCTTCTCAATGGCGGCACGAAAAATCGCCTCCAGTCGCGCCACCGAGACATCCGGGTCGGCCAGGGCGCGAATGTGTTGTTGGGCGCGCGCGCCCATGCGCCGGCGCAGGCTGGCGTCACCGGCCAGGCGCGAGATCGCCCCGGCCATGGCGGCGGGCGCGCTGGCAACCAAGCCGCATTCGCCGTGGCGAACCAACTCCAGTTGCGCCTGGTCGGCCCAGGGGGTGGAGTGAGTGATGACGGGTTTTCCGAGGTTCATTGGCTCGGCGATGCCGTAGCCGAAGCTCTCGCCGATGGAAGAGGTGTGCAGGACGACGTCGAGGGCCGAAAGCGTCCGGCGCAACTCCCCGGCGTCCACGGTGGCTTCCAGGATTATAAATTGCCCGGCATCGGGCGACTGGCGAAGCTCCCCGGCCACTGCCGGGGGTGGCTCGCGCAGGAGGAATTTGATTTTGGGATTGCGGCGCGAGGCGCGGCGGAAGGCATCCAACGCCAACGGCGTCCATTTGTTAGGCTCCGGCCGCGACAATCGCCCGAACAGGATTTCATCGCCGGCCACACCCAGTTGTTTGCGAAAAGCCCCGACATTGGCGGCAGGCGGGGGATCGAGAGGGTCCAATGGATAGACGGCAACGCTTTGCCGCCGAAAGAATTTTTCATCCAGCTTCCGGAAGGAGCGGCGCGCCGCCTGGACGCAACTGGTCCAGGAGATGAACAAACGGAAATCCGTCCATTCCTCTTCCCGCGGATTTTCCAACTTCCCAAATATATTGGTTTGCACGACGGGAATTTTTTGCGTTAAAAGCTTCAAGGCCCCGCCCAGCGCGTCCCCGGGATGCGGATAGCCGGGAACATGCGTGTGGATGACGTCAGGAGAAAGCTTCTTGAGCGAACTGGCAATGGCATCGGGCGACCCGGTCATGATTTCCAGGGGAATTCCATCGTATTCCAGTTCGGCGCGCCGCGGTCCGTCCCGGAGGGACAGCAGGGAAATGTCATGGCCGCGCTGGCGCAATCCGCGCGCCCAGCGGCACGCGGCCTTTTCCGTGCCTCCCAAAGTGAGGCTGTTGAGAAAAACGAGAATTTTCATTCGCACCAGATGTGGTAGGAGGTTCTTGAATCGGGCGAATTAAAATCATCAAAGAATGAAATGGCATATCCCGCCTCGCGGAGAAAATTGAGAACGGCATCCGCTGAACTTCCCTGCCGCGAAAGAAATTGCGGATGGACTTCGACCCAGAGCCGCGGATGGTTTTCAGAGAGGCATTTGCGCGCGCCGCGAAGAACGCGCAGTTCAAAACCATCCACGTCCAATTTAATGATCGTGGGGGGGGGATTGCCGCCGGCGACATAGTCATCGAGCGTAATGGAAGAAAATTCCGCGCTGGCAATGGCATTTTCATCACCAAGCCGGAGCATGGCATCCTGCTCATTCACGCCCGCTGAAAACGGATCGCCATCAGAGACGGCCAACGGATTGATCTTAAAATCATCAAAGGCGTTAAGCTGGCAGATGCGCTGAATGGCTTCAGCGTTTTTTTTCAATGGCTCGAAAAGGTGGACGGAAATATCCGTCCCTGATTTGACTTTTGCGGCGGCGGAATATGCGCCGCGAAATCCCCCGATATCATAGAAGGTTTCACATGGTTTGAGCTTGCCGAAAAAGAAACCGAGTTCGCGTCGTCCGCGCGGATCTTCGCAAAAGAAGCAATAGGACGCATAAAAATCACTCAAAGGAACCAACAACAAGCGACTGCACGCGGGTAACGCACAGGGAACAAATTCGTTCCTTTGGCGAAATAGCCAACCCCAGATAAACGGACACCATAACACGAATGACAGGTCGCGAAGCTGTGGCCATTTTCCTAGAAGCGATTTGAAGCGCATGGTCAGGGATGTAATTTTCTTACCAGCGCATACAGGTTGTAGCGCAGGATTTCGGGCGAAACGCCGGTCATTTGCGCGGAGGTCCGGACAATTTTCGCGC
>CAVWKA010000028.1:0-124704 GCA_963755515.1 uncultured Verrucomicrobiae bacterium
TACTGGGTCTCGGAAAACGTCTATTCCATGTTCCAATTGATGTTCGCCATCATCACCCCGGCCCTCATCGTCGGTTCAATCGCTGAACGCATGAAATTCAAAGCCATCCTGGTGTTCATGACTCTGTGGATTCTCTTCGTCTATAACACCCAGGGTCACATGGTCTGGGGCGTCAACGGAATGATGAACGGCTGTTGGAATCCCAACGCGACCATCAAAGGCCTGGACTTCGCCGGCGGCACGGTGGTGCATATGTCCTCCGGTTGGTCTGGCTTGGTCTTGTGTATCATCTTGGGCAAACGCCTCGGATTCGGAAAGGAAAACTTTACGCCGCATAGCATCGTCCTCACCTACATCGGGGCTTCCATGCTCTGGGTCGGCTGGTACGGATTCAACTCCGGCAGCGCCGTGGCGGCTGACGTGATTGCGGCCAACGCCTTCACCACCACGACCATCGCCACCGCCGTCGGCTCATTCGTCTGGCCAATGTGGGAATGGATCGTCAAAGGCAGGCCCAGCGTGCTGGGCTTCTGCTCCGGCGCCGTCGCCGGCTTGGTCCTCATCACCCCGGCTTGCGGTTACGTGTTGCCCTCCGGCGCAGTCTGGATCGGCATCGCTTCCGGCACCATCCCCTGGTTCTTCTGCTATAAAATCAAGGGCTGGCTCGGCATGGACGACGCCCTGGATGCCTGGAGCGTTCACGGCATCGGCGGTATGTGCGGCGCCATTATGACCGGCATGTTCGCCCGTCAGGAAGCCAACCCGAACCTGGCCGTCAACTTGAGCAAGACGGTGACCGACCACATCTTCCAGCCCCAATTGTGGGAGCAGTTGAAGACCGTCGGCGTTTCGCTCCTGCTGTTCATCCCCGGCACCATCATCTGCGCCTACATTACCAAAGCGCTGGTGGGCCTGCGTCCGAGCGAGGAAGTCGAAATCCAGGGTCTCGACATCAACGAACACGGCGAAGAGGGCTACCACAGCTAATCCGGTTTCTTGAGCCAATCACACGGCGGGCAGCGCAAGTTGCCCGCCGTTTTCCTTTTTCGGAGCGCGGGTCTGTGACCCGCAGCAACGCCCAAGTCTTTCAAAGCGCCGCGCGTTTCTCGATATATCTTCTGCCTTGGCGAAGCAGCTGCAGGTCGCCAGCCCTCCTTGCGCTATGGCGCGGCAGGCAGACCCGCGCTCCAAAGACAGCTTCCCCCTCCACTTCGTTTTTCATTCGGCAATCGCCAATCGCCAATCGGCAATCCTCTCTCGACTATTTTTCTCCTGCCTTTAACTGAGCACCGAGGTTAAAATGCAACATCGTTTTCAACTCCCTCAATCTGGTGAAATAATGAGCAACGCCCGAAAACCCTCTATTTTACAGCCCTGAATTCGTTCCCACGTTCCGCGCCGCATTGATTTTCCTCTCTGGCATTTGTCCTGCTCAATGGCTCGCACGCAGGCTCAATCAGGCTCTTGTGCCGCTTGACTGCGCCCGTTTTTCATACAGACACAACATCAAAATTTAAATGGCCAAATATGCATCAAATCCTCCTTGGCGGGACCGCCCCATGACGGCTTTTCGCAGCATCGCGGAAAACGGCGCGCTGATTGCACGCCGGGAGGAGCTGGGGAACGGCGCGGGCGTAAGGCCAATTCGCCCGCGCCGTTTTGTCTTTAATCGGGCTGTGAATAACTATTTCTGGACGCGTTTTGTTTTGATGGCAGAATCCAGAACGGCGCGCTTGAACGTTTAATCGCGCCATAGACAAGCCAGACAGGCAATTCATCCTAATTCCACAACAAAAAACAAAACACACATATATACCTAAACTCGACAATACCTATGGCAACTCCCAAGAGCGTTATTGAAATGGCAAAAAAGGCCGGCGCCAAAATGGTGGACATTAAATTCGTGGACACCTTCGGCACCTGGCAACACTTCACCATCCCCATCGCCGAATTCAGCGAGGAAAACTTCGCCGAAGGTCTCGGCTTCGACGGTTCGTCCATTCGCGGTTGGAAATCCATCGAGGCCTCCGACATGCTCGCCATGCCCGACCCCGAAACAGCCTTCATTGACCCCTTCATGGCCGAACCGACTTTGTCGCTCACCTGCACCATTTCGGAAACCGGCACCATGGAACCTTATAATCGCGACCCGCGCGGCATCGCCCAGCGCGCCGAAGCTTATTTGAAAAGCACCGGCATCGCCGACACCGCCGTGTTCGGCCCCGAAGCCGAATTTTTCATCTTCGACAGCGTTCAGTTTGATTCCAAATGCAACGGCACGTTCTACTCCGTTGATTCCGAGGAAGCGATCTGGAACACCGGCAAGGGCAGTTGCTGTGAGCCTAATCTCGGCAACAAAATCCGCCACAAGGAGGGTTATTTCCCGGTCGCGCCGCAGGATACCCAGCAGGACATCCGCACCGAGATGTGCCTCATCATGGAGCAGCTCGGCGTCAAGATCGAACGCCAGCACCACGAAGTCGCCACCGGCGGCCAGGCCGAGATTGATTATCGCTTTAACACCCTCGTCACCGCCGCCGATTGGATGATGATTTACAAATACGTCATCAAAAATGTTGCAAAAAAACACGGCAAAACCGTCACCTTCATGCCCAAGCCACTCTTTGGCGATAACGGCTCCGGCATGCACACCCACCAGTCCCTTTGGAGCAAGGGCAAGCCGCTCTTTGCCGGCAAGGAATACGCCGGGCTTTCACAAATGGCCCTTTATTATGTCGGTGGCATCCTGAAACATGCCAAGGCCCTCGCCGGTATTTGCAATCCCACAACGAACAGCTACAAGCGCCTCGTCCCAGGTTACGAAGCCCCGGTGAACCTCGCCTACAGCGCCCGAAACCGCAGCGCCGCCATTCGCATCCCCACTTACAGCGAAAATCCCAAAACCAAGCGCATCGAATATCGTCCGCCGGACCCCGCCGCCAATCCGTATCTCTGCTTCGCCGCCCTCCTCATGGCCGGCCTCGACGGCATCCAGAATAAAATCAAACCCGGCGAGCCGATGGACAAAAACCTCTATGAATTGCCGCCGGAAGAACACGCCAAAATTCCGCAGATGCCCGGCAGTTTGCCCGAGGCCGTCGGCTACCTCGAAAAAGACCATGCCTTCCTCTTGAAAGGCGACGTCTTCACCAAGGACTTCGTGGATATGTGGATCAGCAATAAACTCAAGGAAGCCGACGCCATCCGCCTGCGTCCGCATCCTTACGAATTCCACATGTATTACGACGTATAAACAGTGCAACCCGACAGGAACCGGGGACGGCGCGAACAAACGTTCGCGCCGTTTTTTTTGTTTTGGCACCGCGCTTTCTTCCATGGCCGGGAAGTTGACGAAAAACCGGAGTCGCGCGACGAGAGCGCTGCCGAACTGTACTGCGTCAATTCGCTGCCGCTTTTGCTGGACAAAATTTTCAGGCGGGCGCAGAGTCTTTGCGGGCAACAGATATGAAGGTGATGTCAAAACTCGTTTCCATTTTAGTAGTTTCTGCCGTTATTATTGTTGCTGGATTGTACCCGTCGGCAAATGCCCAACCCGACACAAGCACTCCCGCAGACGGTCCCATTGAATTCGACGACGTCCCCATTGATCAGGTCATCCAGGCTCTCGCTCGTGAACTGGGCATCAATTATCTCGTCGATCCGCGGTTGATCAAATGGTGGCAACTGCCGATCCCGGACACTGGCGCGACGCACGAGCCGATTGTTACATTTCACGGGAACATGATGCCAAAAGAAGCATTGGACCGAATTCTTGGGGAACACCACCTTGTCCTGCTTGGGAATCCCCAAACCGGCATCGCCCGTATTACCTATCCGGGCCAGGGCGTCCAAGATATAAGTTCCAACGTATATTCATTTGTCGCCGAACCAAACCAGTCGGATCATCAAAGCAGATACCCCATTGCATTTACTGATGTGCCCATCACCATCGCGTTGCAAGCCCTGGCACGCAAGGCAAACATTATTTACGCGCTGGATCCTCAAATCGGCTATGGAACGCCTGATAAAAATGGGAATATTCGAATGGAACCGACGTTAACATATCACTGGGAAAATGTTACGCCCGCCCGGGTCTTTTTTGCAATATGTGAGAATTACGATCTGATTGCCGTTAAAGATCCACAGACGGGGGTTCTTTTAATCAGTGAAAAAAATAACCCGATCACAAATTTTATAGATGCCAGCCTGCTCGGCGCTGACACGAACAATTTCAATCCGATTCAAATCGCCGGCAATTCCGTATGGCAAGGGTCGGCTTGCAGTGATACAAATGCCATTCAAATAGAAAATGTGCCCTTTCGGCTGGCACTCGATCAACTGGCTGGATGCGTTCAACTCAAAATCGTCTTTGATTCGGAATTGCCCGACGTGCCGCCAATTTCTCTTTGTTGGAACGAAATTTCCGTGAAGAAGGCAATCGTCACGTTGTGCGAAATTTACGATTTGGCGATCGCAAAAAACCCGGCAACCGGGGAGATTCATGTTGGTTTGAAAAAATAATCGTTCACTTTCCGCTTTGCACTTCACCATTTGAAACTAGAATACCCTCGTGAATTTGCATGTTGGACGATTTCCCGCCTGCCGCCCGCGCCGTTTGCGCCAATCACCCGCGCTGCGCCGGCTCGTCTGCGAAACCCGCTTGAGCGCGGAGCAATTGGTCCTGCCCCTCTTCGTCCGCAGCGGCAAAAAATTGCGCCGCGCCATCGCCGCCATGCCCGGCGTCTTTCAACTCTCGCCCGATGAACTCCTCCGCGAAGCCGCGCGCGCCCATCAACTCGGCGTTCCCGCCATCCTCCTCTTCGGTATTCCGGACAAAAAAGATGCCCGGGCTGGCGGCGCCTTCGCCAAAAATGGCATCGTCCAGCAATCCGTCCGGCTCTTGAAAAAGGAACTGCCGTCGCTCCTCGTCATCACCGACGTCTGCCTGTGCGAATACATGGAGCACGGCCATTGTGGCATCGTTTCCCACGGAAAAATCCTCAACGACCCCACCCTCAAAATTCTCGCCCAAACCGCCCTGAGCCATGCCCAGGCCGGCGCCGACCTCGTCGCCCCCAGCGACATGATGGATGGCCGCGTCGCCGCCATCCGCGCCGCCCTGGACAAAAACGGCTTCAGTGATACGCCCATCATGAGTTACGCGGCCAAATTTGCCTCCGCCTTTTACGGGCCGTTCCGCGAAGCCGCCGAATCCGCACCGCAGTTCGGCGATCGGCGCAGCTACCAAATGAACGCCGCCAACGCCACCGAGGCCCTCCGCGAAGTGGCACTGGACATCCGCGAAGGCGCGGACATTGTCATGGTCAAACCCGCGCTCGCTTATCTGGATTTGATTTATCGCGTCAAGACGGAATTCGGCTATCCCACGGCGGCCTATTGTGTCAGCGCCGAACACGCCATGATTAAGGCCGCCGCCGCCAACGGTTGGATTGACGAACGGGCGATCACCCTGGAGAGCCTGCTCGCCATGCGCCGCGCCGGCGCCGACGTCTTAATCACCTACGCCGCCGCGGACGTGGCCAAGTGGCTGGGATAAACCCGAAAGCGGAATCTCTCTTCGCTTTGCCACAACGCGATAAGAGTGGAAGGTTAAGGCATGAACACAGAAATTGGATGGCAGGACGTGGCGTTGCGCTTGCTTTGCGCGACAATTGCCGGGGCCCTCATCGGAATCAATCGCGGCGAGCATGGCCGCGCCGCCGGTTTGCGCACGACCCTGCTGGTTTGTCTCGCCGCAACCATTGCGATGATTCAGGCAAACCTGCTGCTCGGCGTCGTCGGAAAAAAACCGGATTCATTTGTCGTTCTCGATTTGATGCGTTTGCCGCTGGGCATTTTGACCGGCGTCGGCTTCATCGGCGCGGGCGCGATTTTGCGGCGCGACAATGTCGTTCTCGGGGTGACAACGGCCGCCACGCTCTGGTTCGTCACCGTCATGGGACTTTGTTTCGGCGGCGGGCAAATCGGACTTGGCTGGGCATCGCTCGGACTCGGCTTGCTCATCTTATCCGGCTTGAAATGGATCGAGCAACACTGGAACCAGGAATGTCACGCGACGCTGACCATCGCGATGGCGCAAGGCGGCGCGATTGAAGATGAACTCGTTCGCGCGCTGGCCCAGGCCAATTACAAAGTCAAATTCTCGTCAGCCGTTTTTCAAAACGGCGGCGACTTGCGTGAATTCAGTTGTCACGTCAGTTGGCGCGGCCGCGTCAATAATTCGCAACCTCCGGATTTTTTGAAGGCGCTTGCCGTGCGATTTCAACTGCAAAAAATGGAATGGAAATTCTTGGCGAATCAATAATCCGCGCTCCATCTGCGCCTTCATGATCCTACCCGTCTTATCCGTCCCATCCAGCGTGGCAGCGGACGTGAGTCCGCTCTGACTTTTCCCCGAATTAAGACAAAACGCACTCACATCCGCTGCCTGGCTTTCTCGACCCTTGGCCTCCGCTTTGCCTCCCTCTCCCCTCAACGGGGTGTGAAATTGACGTTTCTTCGATTTGGTGGAGAAGGCTTTCGGAGCGCCCGCCCGCACTTTTGCTTCAAGATTCAATTTGACCGCCATCGCCTGATTCAGTTACGCTATGCTTTCCCTTTGTTTAATTACAATGATTGGAACAATTCGCAAACATTCAAAGTGGCTCTGGTGGATCATCGCCGGCGCGACCATCCTCTCGTTCATCTGGTGGGGCGCCAGCGTCCCCAACCGCAACGGCGGCGGCGGCGTGGCGGAAGGCGATTACGGCACCATCTACGATAAAAAAGTCACCCAGGACGAATACACCGCCGTCAAGCATGACTATTTCATCTTCTATTGGCTCCACAACGGTTTCGAATGGCCTGACCGCAATCCCAACGTCTCCAACCGCGATATTGATACCCAGGTCTATGTCCGCCTCTTGCTCCTCCGCAAAGCCCAGCAGTTGGGCATCCATGCCGATGAAACCTCGGCCGCCGCGATGGCTGGAGATTTGCTCTCGTCGCCCGATTTGCTCCGCGCCTTCCGCATGAGGGGCGGCTCCGTGCCAGTTGAGGCGTTCGTCAAAAATGTGCTCCAACCCGAAGGTTTCACCGCCGATGACCTCGAACGCTTCGCGCGCGATGACCTCGTCCTCCAACAACTCCAACAGTTGGAAGGGCTCCCCGGCGCCTTGTTCACCCCGCAGGAAGCCGAGGCCACCTGGCGCCGCGACCATCGCGAGCGCGACACGCAGATCGTTTTCTTTTCCGCCACCAATTATCTGCCGCAGATCACCGTCACCCCCGCCCAGGTCGGCCAGTTTTACACCAATTACATGGCCGATTACCGCCTCCCGGACCGCGTCCAGGTCAGCTACGTCGAGTTCAACCTCAGCAACTATCTCGCCGTCGCCGTGCAGAAAATCGGCAGAACCAATCTCGACTTCCAGGTCGGTTCCATCTTCAGCCAGGAGGGCATGGACGCGGCGCCTGACGCCAAAACACCCGAGGAAGCCAAGGCCGAAATCCGCCAATACCTGATCCGCAAAGCCGCTGTTGCGGACGCGGAAGCCGCAGCCAACGATTTTGCCAACACGGTTTTCGCGATGACGCCGCAAAGTCCCGCCGATCTCATTACCGCCGCCAAAGACAAGGGTTATACCGTCGAAACCCCTGCCCCGTTTTCCGCCCAATATGGACCGTCCGAGTTCATCGCGCCGGACACGTTTATCAAGGCCGCCTTTTCCTTGACGCCGGATGAGCCGTTTGCCGGGCCTGTCGAGGGCACTTACGCCTATTACGTCATGGCCCTGGACCATCAATTGCCCGCTGAGATTCCGCCGCTGGAGAGGATTCGCGGCCAGGTCACCCGGGATTATCAAATGCAGCTCGCTACCGCGCTCGCGCGGCAGACTGGCACCAATTTCCTGTCCACCCTCGACCTCCGCCTCATGGTCGGCCGCACCTTCGCCTCCGTTTGCGTCGCCAACGGATTGTCTCCCGAAACGTTACCGCCCTTTTCCTTGAGCACCGACACGTTGCCCGACCTCGAAAATCGCGCCGGGTTGCCCCTCGTCAAACAGGCCGCCTTTGGCACCCCCGTCGGTCACCCCAGCAATTTCGAGGAAACCGACGATGGCGGCTTCGTCCTCTATGTCCAAAAAGAATTGCCCGTGGATGAGGCGGCGTTGAAGACGAACCTGACGCAATACCTCGCGCAAGTCCGCCAGGAACGGATGTTCGAAGTGTTCCAGGATTGGGTCAATACCGAAGCCGGCCGCGAATTGAAAAATACCCCCGTCTATGCCGAGAACTCCCAGGCCGCACCCGCAAAATGATTGCCGGTTGATCTTTGCCAATCGTCGCCGTCGGCGTTGTTTCGGACTCTCGCTTAAAATCGGATATCGCCAATCGGAAATCGTCGATTGCTTTTTTAAGTGAGCGCCATCAAGCTTTCTTCGCCCCCCACGCGCGAATTTTGGGAAATCCCCGTCCTCTTCGAGGATGACCACCTCCTCGCCCTCGACAAACCCGCCGGCCTCCTCACGTCGCCCGACCGTTACGACCCGCTGCGTCCCAATCTGATGAAATTGCTCCATGCCGGCATCGCCGCCGCCAAACCCTGGGCGCGCGAACGCCATCTCGAGTATTTGAGCAACGCCCACCGCCTCGACTTCCAAACCAGCGGCGTCATCCTCCTGGCCAAAAACAAACCGGCCCTCATCGCCCTCGCCGATCTGTTCGGCACGGACAAGCCCGCCAAAAAATACCTCGCCCTCGTTCAGGGCGAAGTCCCCTCGCAAAAATTCGAGGTGGACGCCAGGCTTGCCCCGCACCCGGTTAAACCCGGCCTCATTCGGGTGGACCCGAAGAACGGAAAAAAATCGAAGACGAACTTCGAAGTGCTGGAAAATTTTCCCCGCTTCGGCTACGCGCTGCTGAGATGCGAGCCGCTGACCGGGCGCACCCATCAAATCCGCGTCCACGCCCTCCACGCCGGATTGAAGATTGTCGGCGACGAACTTTACGGCGGCAAACCCCTCTGGCTCTCGCGTCTGAAAAGAGATTACCGCCTCAAACCCGGCCGCGAGGAACGCCCCCTCCTGTCCCGCGTCGCCCTCCATGCCGAAGAATTGCAACTGCCCCATCCGGTCACTGGCGAACTTGTCACCATCACCGCGCCCATGCCCAAGGACCTTCGAGTGGCCCTCAAATACCTGCGCCAATTCTCAACCGGACCCGCGAACGCGCGCGTTTGAAGAAAAAACTGTAGCCGTTCGGCAGCGGAGATTTTGGGTTTTGGCGAGGCTGAGCGAACGAGCATGCCCGCAGCGACCTTGCTCATAGTTGTTGCCCCTCCAAATTGCGCATCCGCCCAAACTCTCTCTCCCCGTCGGGGGAGGGGATTGAGGTGAGGGGGCGCGCACCGGTAATAAAGCAGAATGCTCATCGTGGTTGCCTCACCTGTGACTGGGCGAAAACAAAGCCATAACCCAAAAAATCCGCTCCTTCTTTTCCGCAACCGAATCACTGCAGTTTTTCTGACAATGCTGAAACGCGTACCGATATTCCGCAAGGTTTTGGACTCCACCAGCCCCGGCGCTTTCTATAGCAGTTCCAGAAAAACTATAGCCGTGTCATTTCCTTCCGGTTGGCTTTGACTGCAACAAAACCTCCGGCGCAGCCGCCGAATAATACGCCGAAGGGGTGACCGAAAGTAAGCCCGGAGCGCGGCATTTATGCCGCTTCACCTCCCGCACCCCATCGCCGTCCCGATTTTTTCCAGTTTCTTCATTCTTCATTCTTCATTCTTCCCTGTCCGCCCTGGGTCCCCAGCGACCTGTCCGCCGTAGCCTCTTGGCGTAGGCGGAAGCGCGCATCTCCTCTTCGGCCACAGTTTTTATTGATACGGAATAACAAGCCGTGGCCCGAAGGAAAGACCGCAATTTTCCACGCCCACTCCATCCGAAAAAGTAAAGCGGTCCCGCGCCTGCGCCTCCCAAACCCGATTATCTTTATCTGACCAAAACCACCCATCGGCTCGCTTCATCAAAATGCGTCATCAGTCAAATGTGAGCGAAATTTTTCCGCGTCCGGGACTTTTCACACAGTGTTAGAGGCATCATGGCTGGCTCGCCTTCTTGTCTTCGCCGCAACCTGCCAACTTATTGTAGAGCCACGCAAATATCGCGCCGCCAATCAGCGCGTCGAAGAACGCATATACCAACCCTATGACACTGCCGACTGGAGAAACTGTGTAACCCCGATAAAGCTTGCCGATGAGGGTAGGCTCTCCCGTGACGCCGTCAAATGCTATGATCCACCAGGTAAGAAAAAGCAACCCCAAACCCCAAAGAATGCCGCAAGTCAGTGCGAATGATTTGATGTTCAATTTCATTTTCAACCTCCATTTATTGTTGTTTGTGTCTGTGACGAAATGATGCCTGACGTTCCAGCGCGGTTAGACTTCTGGTTATTTATTGCGTTTTACCTGTTTTCCGTTCTTCAATGAAAATTCAATGAACGCCGGTTGACCAGCCGCTGTCCCAAAGTTCTTGATTACCTCAAACCAGCTTAACGTCCTATCTACACAAAACCCAACATCCTTATTGCTGCTCAAAGCCTTCTTAACTCCAAACATTTCATTGTCAGCCTTCGGAAGCTTAAAATAATACGTAGCCTGCGTCTCCTCGGTAGCACGATAATAAACAATATTCGGCTTTCCTGTTTCCCAGTAATAAATGTTTGTTCCTACCTTCCCCAGGAACCATTGGTTTGTCGTCAGCCCGTAGCGGACACGCGCCAGGTCGTAAACGTCATCTGAAACCAAAATATGCTCCTCATTCGTAGAGAAAACTTGGGTTTCACGGCCCCACATTCTATTTGTGATACCCCAAAACCCATCACACGTGAAAGCTGTATTTTCGTCGAATGGAAAAAGGTCTTCAGTATTCCACACGTCACCGTTTGGAGACAATTTGTCGCGTCCAAAGTTCCGAGCGACTAATACCTGAATCTGTCCGGCATAACCAGGAAGCCAATCATCCCCCGGTTTCCACGATTTCACAAGGGCCTCATCAACGAAAACAATATATTCATTTGCAGAATTGTAAATGATGCAAAGACCAGGTTGACCGCTACCAAGATTGTGCGGTAGTGCGTCTCCGGCCAAAAGTCGGAAGCTCGAGACAACCGCGATGAATTGAACCGTCCAGCACTTCATGGCGAAGCAGTCTAACCTGTTAGACTGGAAAAAAGTTCGGTGCGATTTTTTCCACAAATGGATGTATATTTTAATCGTTCCCGCTCGTCCAGAGGATTTTATGATGGAAATCGATCTTTTGCTGAACCCGACAAAAACCGCACGTTGTCATCCTCTAAACCTTCCATTCAATCGCCGGCGGAAGGGGCAGCCGCCGTTGGCTCAACCGAGAGGCCGTGTGGAAACTCATTTTTCGACCATCCCATCCGTCTGCCCGCTTCATCAAAATGCTTCACGATCGAAATATCATCGTTACCGAATTCCGTGTCGGCATCTTGCTCACGATGACTTGCGGTGGATCCCTTCACGTCCTAAGTTCCAAGTCAACCAATACACCGTCGGCGGGCTTGGTGGACACACCGGCTTTTGCCTGCGTTTTCTTGCTGACCGCTTTGAACTTGAACATTTTCACAACTGCGCCCACAACCAGGCCCACTTCCAACAGCCCTAGATATCTTCCCGGACAGAAACGCGGTCCATGCCCGAACCCGAAGTGAAGAATATCTTTTGCTGTGATTCCTCTCTTGGCAAGAAACTCCCACCGGTCCGGGGCAAACGTTTCGGCTGGATAACCAGACACCGCTTTTCCCCAAAACTCCTCGCACCGGTTTGCGTGCCACACATCGAGGCGTAGTTGAGTCCCTTTCGGAATAAACATCTTCCGGTGATCTGCCGTCTCAATCCAAATATCGGCCGGGGCTTGGCGCGGAAGAAAATAAAGTGCCGGAGTAAGACGCAGTGTCTCTTCAAGCACCCGATTGAGCGTCACCGCGCTGGCCAAATTGTCTGGGTCGTAGGCGTTCATGTCTTTCACCTCTGCATGGATTTGCTCCTGGATGTCAGGCGCGTGCGACAAATGCGAAATCGCCCAACTCGCAAACGACGTCGTGGCTTCCATCGCGCCGGCAAGGAAAACCCGGATGTTACTGCGGAGCGCATCATCCGTGGCGTCGGATTGGAACTGTTTCCATAGGCCGAGACCTTTGGCGCGTCCGGACAATGCGATGTCGGTCAAGGCTTCGTAGTCGGCCATCTTTTGCTTGAGAATTGCATTGCGGCCCGTAAGCGCTCTGCAAAAAGCAAGAGTGACCGGGGCGACCGTGTCGCTGATCATGTGATCAATCAGTATTTCGAGGGCGGGAACAAAACGATCGCGCAATTCCTTTTCGGAAACACTGCCTCCAAAAAAATTGTTCACCAGCATCTCAAGCATCACGACTTTGATTTCGGGATCAAGCTGAATCCGGGTGACTTTCTGGCCGGTGGCCTGCTGAAAGGAGCGAAGCGCTTCGAGTCTTTCCACCACCGTCTTGCGGAACGTTTGCTCAAAGCCATGAAACTTTTCCGGCTGAAATAGATTGGCGCGACTGAATGGCTCGGCGGACATCCTTTTCTGTCGCCGCCACATCGGGCCGTTGGAATACAACAGCGAATCCTTGCCTGTTGCACGGGCGATGCCTGCCATCGGGCTTTGGTCCCGATCAAACTGGCCGGGCTTGTCGCCGGTGGCACCGAGCACCGCCTTGATGACGGCCGGCTCGCGGGTCAGCAGTACGGGCGGCAATCCTGCCACATAAATATACCGGTTGTGTTTTCCCGATCCCGTTTCCTTTTCGGCATCCCAGTAGAAAGTCTCAAAAATCTTGATCGGGTTTTTATAATTCCACAGATGTGGAAACGGCAATGTTGGTCGTCCGAACCCAAATAGCGGGACTCGCGTCGGCAGGCAGTCGCCATCAAAAGGATTTACTCCTCTGACCTGTTGCAGAAAGCGCGCTGACCATGTTTGGATGGACATCGAAAATTCTCCGCTGACTTTAGCCAAGTTAGACCTGCTCGCCTCGACCAGCAATCCGAAAATGGTCATGGCTGAAGCTGGTCAGCAAAAGCTCAAAAAGAGATGGCTGTCATAGTGGCCTCACGTCCCAATATAGCCACGGCGCGAAAACTGCAAGCTTGGATATGTCGCGATCTCCCAAACGCCGGAGCACGCCGCCGTTGGCTCCAACGCGAGGCCGTGTGAAAATTCATTTTCCGACCCTCGAATCCGCCTGCCCACTTCATCAAAATGCGTCATAAATAAAACATGAGCGAAAATTTTTTACGTCCAGGAGTTTTCACACAGGCTCGCGGGTGGCTCCGGCGGCATCATTGTGAGCGAGTCAATTTTAGAAGCCTGGCGGTGAGAGCCATTCTCTCCTTCCTCGTTTGCTCGCTGGAAAAGACGCAGGGTGATCCTTCTGTGTCCACTCCTCCTTTGAAAATGCCGTCATTGTAATCCAGCGCTATCATCACGTGCTCACGCTTGATGCCTTCAGTCGCCACAATGGCACCGTCAAGCCCGCCTTTGATTATGTAATCGCATGACCAGTTCAACTTCCGCAGCAACCAGCCGCGATTCGACTCGAAACGCCCCTCCGTGAGTTTGGCGTCGCCGACCGTGCCGGTCACGCTTCCGTCTGCATGAATGTCCACCTTGACGGGCAGGTACTTTTGTTGGCACCAGGAAACAATGACCCGCGCATTCCCTTCCCAATGGCCAGCCATCGCCGGTGTGACGGCGCTATCGGCCGCACACGAAGTCAAAACCGGCAGCAACATGGCAAGCGTTGCAATCAGTCTCGTTATCTGGGGTGTTGTGTTCATGGGTCCAATTTGCCATGCCGTACGCAAATGCCATAATTGATATTTTATCTCGCAACATTGATATTTTTGACGTGCGCACAAAGCCGCCAAACAGCCCGTTAAAAAAATCCATTTGGCTGTAGGAGACGAGGTAACGAGTCTCAAATTTCATTGCGTTTTCAAACATTAGCTTGGAGGCTCCATACGCTGTCTCCGGCTTATTAACGGGCTGCTAACAATCCAGCCACGGCGCGGAAAACTGCAAACGTGAACTTGTGTTAAACTCCCAAACACCGGAACAGCCGCTGTTGGCTCCAGCCTGCGGGGCCGTAGCCCCTTCGCCTCGGCGAAGGCCGGCGCAATGTTACGCCGCAAACATCACGCGAATGTCGCAACTATCCAGGAGCCAACGAATGTCGTCAGACAGCCTGCGGCGCCAAGCAGCATCGGCTTCCATGTCTGCTTCATGTATAGCAAGAAATAGATCAAATCGGCAAAGGGAACAAACATACAACCAAGGAACCAAGCCGCGCTATAGCGAAAAACGACGGCCAAAAACATCAGATTGCCAATCGTCCAGACAATCAGGCCGATCCAAAAAATAATGCAACCAACCACAAACATAAAAATTCTCAACGCCGCCTGGCGCCAGATGAGCCGCGCCGACGGGCGGCCAACTCAAGAACGCAATGATGATAATCGAATTTCATGTCTCGGTCAAAACTCAAAGGGCGGTCGCCGTTGGCTCCGGCGCGAGCCTGTGTGAAAAGTCCAGGACGTGAAAAAATTTCGCTCGTATTTGACCTGTGACGCATTTTGATGAAGCGAGCAGGGCGGTTTTCGAGGGTCGGAAAATGAGTTTTTACACAGCCTCGCGGAGTGTTAGGCCGCTGGCTTCGCAATGAATCCATACTTCCGAGCCACGCTGGAAATAATCTGGAAACTCAGTGAATCCTTGGCGGTCACGAAGAAGCCAAGCTGTATTACGTCCGCAGCGATCTCGAATACCTTCTGCCCAAGAAGCAGCGCCAACTGTGAAACCGTGGTCTGGTCAGCAATGACAAGTTCGCCAATAACCGGTGGTAGAGAAGCAAGCGGCTCCGGTAACGGAATCTTTGGCTTGAACGTCAAAGCCTGCCCCTTGTGGCTTTTCAAAAAATGAACGAATTGCTTGGCCTTCGAAAGATGCTTCGGCTGCTTCATAGCATCAATCAAATCTTTGCAGCCATTTGGCAGCAAATATCCGCGCTCCATAAATTCATTTTCCATAGGCTGAACGTAACTTCTCAACGCAAACTCGTCAAAGCGGCCTGGCATTATTGTTAACCCAAAATCAGCCGGGCCGTATTTGGGCTGAATTTTCTGTTCTCACGGTGTAAATCTTCGCCCGGCAGAAACGAACGCAAACGCACGCAACCGAATCGCGGACAGTGAGAGACAGTCACGTAACCGCCCAGCCCAAAATCGCCTTTTGCACGTGCAACCGGTTCTCCGCCTGCGCAAAAATCGTCTGCGCATTTTTCTCGAACGTTTCCTCGTCAATCTCCTCGCCGCGGTGCGCCGGCAGGCAGTGCATCACCAGCGCGTCCGCCTTCGCCAGCTTCACCAGCTTTTGGTTGATCTGATAGTCCTTCAAAACTTTCAGCCGCTCCGCCGACTCGGCTTCCTTGCCCATGGATACCCACACGTCCGTGTAAAGCAGGTCCGCCCCCTTGGCCGCCTTTTCCACGCTGTCCGTGCAGACAATCTTCCCGCCCGCGCGCTCCACAATCGCCTTCGCCGCCTGGAACTTCTTGGGCGCGGCGATGCGCAACTCGAATTGCAATTTGGATGCCGCAAAAATCCACGAGCGCGGCACATTGCAACTGCCGTCGCCGATGAACGTCACCACCTTGCCGGCAATCGGCCCCCGCATCTCCTTGAAGGTGAAAATGTCCGCCAGAATCTGGCACGGATGCTCGTCGTCCGTCAGCGCGTTGATCGTCGGAATCTTTGAGAATTCCGCGAATTCCTCCACGTCACTTTGCGCAAACGTGCGGATGACCGCGCCATGAATCATCCGGCCCAGCACCCGCGCGGTGTCCTTGATCGGTTCGCCGCGGCCAAGCTGGATGTCATTTGAATTCAAAAACATCACTCCGGCCCCCAACTCGCGAAGGCCCGTCTCAAATGAAACCCGCGTTCGCGTCGAGGACTTCGAGAAAATCAGCGCCCACGACTGGCTGGCCAGCGGCTTGCGGTCCACCCGCGCCCGTTCACGTTTGTAGATCGCCGCGTCTCGCAGAATTTTTTCAATGTCCGACAACGGCAACTTTTCCAATGACAACAGATTTTTCATGTTCACTTTTGGGAATATCCACCCCAAACCAGAGTTTGTATCCAAAACCAGCCGTCTCGTCACTTCTTTTTCTTCATCTCATCCGCCACCCGCCACAAATACCACGACGCCGTTGTCCGGTGCGGACGCCACAGCTCGCCGTAAGCGAGGATCTCCTTTGGCTCCGGCAAATCGCGTCTCTTATACGCATGGCGAAAACCCGTGCGCACGCCAAAGTCGTGCGCCGGCAATACATCATGCCGCCCAAGCTGAAATATCAACAGCATCTCCACGGTCCATTGCCCCACGCCCCGCACTTGCGTCAGCCGCAATATGATTTCGTCGTCCGGCAATTTCGCAATTTCACGCGACGTCGGCACCGCGCCGGACAACGTCTTCTCCGCAATGTCCCGGATCGCCTTGATCTTGGCGAACGAAAACCCGCACGCGCGGATTTCCCGGTCCGTCACGCCCGCCAAATCTTCCGGACGCGGAAATCGTCTGCCGGGAAAAAGCTTTTTAAACCGCGCGAGGATGGTATTGGCCGCCGTCCCGTTGAGTTGCTGGTGCGCCACCGCCATCACCAGCGATTGAAACGGCGGACGCCGCGTTTCCGGCGCCAGCCCGCACCAACCATGTTCGCGGATCAGCCGCCGCATCACCGGGTCGCGTGACGATAGATGTTTGTGGGCCGCGGGCGTCATCGTTCAGACGAGGGTCTTGATGACCTCCTCGAGTTTCGCTATCCCCTCGCCGGCCTCCTGCGGCTTCAGGTTCAACGGCGGCAAAAGCCGGATGGTTTGCGTCCCCGCCGGAATCACCAGCACGCCCGCCGCCTGCATTCGATTGGTGAATTGCACCGCGGCGGATTTTTCGCCCTGGGCAAAGGCCGGAATCCTCTCCTTTTCCACCAGCTCAATTCCCAGCATCAGCCCCAAGCCCCGCCCGCTCTTGATCACCGTCGGATAAACCCGCGCCAGTTGTTCAAATTCGTCGAGCAGCCAGCCGCCAAGCCGCCGGGCGCGATTCGCCAGGTTTTCGTTCTCAATCACTTCAAAAATTTTCAACGCCACCGCGCAGGCCAGCGGCGTGCCGCCAAACGTCGTCGCGTGCGTGCCCGGGCCAAGCAAATCAGCATACGGCGCCCGCAGCCAGAACGCCCCAATGGGAAATCCACCCCCGAGCGATTTCGCCATCGAAAGTCCATCCGGCATGAACTTTTCGCCGCCGGGCGTCGCCTCGAATATCCGCTGGAAACTTTGGAACGCGCCCGTGCGGAAATGTCCGTCCTGCACGCCGTCCATGAACAATAGCAAATTTTTTTCATCGCACAATTTCCGCAGACCCATCAAATAGTCCGCCGTCGCCGGCGTCACGCCTCCCTCGCCCTGGACGCCTTCAATCAATATTGCCACGGTCGCCGGCGACAGGGCGTTTCGCGCCGCGTCCAAATCATTAAACGGAACATGCCGGAAACCGGGTGTCATCGGTTCGAACCCCGCCTTGACCTTGTCCTGGCCCGTGGCCGCTATGCCCGCCAGCGTCCGGCCGTGAAACGAATTCGTCGCCGTCAGTATCTCGAACCGGCCCTCGTCGTGGCCGAATTTTCGCGCCGTCTTGAACAGACCTTCATTCGCTTCCGCTCCGCTGTTGGCAAAAAACACTTTCCCCGCGCCAATCCGCTTCACGATCTCCGCCGCCAGCCGCCCCTGCGGCTCGGTGTAATATAGATTAGAGACGTGAATCAGTTTCCGCGACTGTTCGGCCAGCGCGTCCGTGATGGCCGGATGCGCATGGCCCAGGCAATTGACCGCGATGCCGCCGCCCAGGTCCAGATAGGGCCTCCCCGCGACATCTAAGACGTAACTGCCCATCCCGTGGCTCAACGCCAGGTCAAAGCGTCCATAGCTGGGCACAACGTTCTTCGCAAACAAATTGCGAATGGCCTCGAACTGATTGCGGATTATCGGCGGCGGCGATGGAACGATTTCATTCATTAACAATTGTCCGGCTGGAAAATCGCAGGTTATTTTTCATTTTGCAATGCGTCCCAGGTTTCGGTGTAAAGCGCGCCGACGGCGGGTGCAACGGCTAGATCCCGCGGCAGTTTGCGGTATTTGATCAATTCAATGACATCCGTCTTGTCCTTGTGGCGCCGCACCGGCGAGGCGCTCCAACTGTCGAGCTTGAGCGAAATCAAATCTTCGAGAGAAACAAATTGGAACGGCTCGCCGGCCTTGACCGGCTCCGGAAAAGGAATCTTGCAGCCGGCTTTCACGGTGCGACCTGCCGGCAGCAAATCAATGAACACACCATTGCGCCGGTCTTCGACACGGTCCGGAGTTTTCGGAACGCGATAAAAGGGACCAGTTAAGCCGGCGGTTAAAAATTCCACCGCTTCCAGCACGTCGGGTACCACGATGTCCACGTCTATTGTCACACGCGGGTAGCCGTGTTCCTGCACCGCCAGGCCGCCCACGATGAGGTGTGGAATATCATGCTCCGCAAGCGCCGCCACGGCGGTCCGGGCGGATTCCAGCAAACCGGAAGTTCCGGTGGCCTCACGCAAAATGTAAGCGGAATGGTTCAATGATATTCTCGATCTTTAACAATTGATGCATCCATTATTGTCGCTCCACAACCTCATTAATGATAAATCGAAAATCAAAAATGGGAAATCCTAAAGCTGATTGACTAAAACTGCCGCCCGGCGCCCCGCGGCTTCTTCGCTCTCCCCTCAACGGGAAGATGCCCCCCTCTCCAATTCCGATTGGAGCGGGTCAGGCGTGGGGGCAACGGTGAGGGTGACACAACAGAAAGACGTGCTCCCATCGTACGCCGGATTGCCACGGCGGACTCGTTAATTGGTACACTACCGTGTTTTTTGAGGTTTTCGCCGCGCCAGGTACGCATCATTCAATCCCCTTCCCTCGAAAATTTGCCGCATGCATTTTTCAATCCTCGACTCCCGGGTCTTGGATTGCTTTGGCGCCGAAAAGTAAAAAATATAGCCTCTTTGCCGTCCCGGTGTCAGGGCGTCAAAAGCGGCTTTCAAGGCGCGGTTTCCATCCAATCTTTTTTGAAATTCCTCGGGAATGGGTTTCGGATGCTTTTTGATTTTCACTTTCAACCCGGCTTTTTCCACTTCAATCGCTTCATGAATATACGCTTTCAAGATGGGTTCCATCTCGGCGATTTCCCGCGCGTGGGTGAACCGGATCTGCCGCCCCACTTGCGTGTTCTCCCCGGTCTTTTTGAGAACGCCATCGGCATCTTTTAACAAGGCCCCTTTGAAAAACAAAAGCGCGCAGTATTTTTTGAATCCCTGGATGATCACGACGTTTTTTTCCTGAAACGTGTAACAAGGCTTGCCCCACTTCAGTTCTTCGCCCAGCCCGCAGGCAAGAAGGGTCCTTCTCAATTTCCCCGTCTCGTCCTGCCACCTTTTGGCCTTGCGGATATAGCCATCAATCTTCGGGTTCATTTTGTTTCTCATAAAATTATTTCCGTCCCCACGCCTTCGTCCGTAAAAATTTCCAGCATCACCGCGTGCGGCACCCGGCCGTCCACGAACGACACCTTTTCCACGCCGGACTGGATCGCCGCCACCGCGCTGTCCGCCTTGGGAATCATCCCCTTGTCAATCACGCCCGACTTCTTCAACACCATCACTTCGGCCGTTCTGATTTGCGGGATCACCGAATCCGGCTTCTTCGGATCACGCAACAGTCCCGGAACGTCGCTCATGAATACCAGCCGTTTCGCCTTGAGCGCAATCGCCAACTGCGCCGCCGCCACGTCCGCATTGCAATTGTAAATCTTCCCGTCCGCGCCCCGCGCTGTCGGGCTGATCACCGGCGTGAACCCGCACCAGATGCTTTCCTTGATCGGCGCCACGTTCACCTCCACCACCTCCCCAACGTATCCGATGTCAATCTCTTTGCCCGGATTCTCCGCGTCTTTGAGCAAAAGCTTTTGGCATTTGAAGATGTCCGGCCCCGCGAACCCCACCGCGTTGCCCCCCAAAGCGTTGATCGTCTTCACCACCTCCGGATTGATCTCGCGCGACAGAACATCGTCCGCGATTATCGCCGTCGCCTCGTCCGTCACGCGCTGCCCCTGCACGAAATTCGCCGCCAGCCCCGCCCTTTCCATCGCCCGGGTGATCGCCTTGCCGCCCCCATGCACGACCACCGGATTGATCTCCACCGCTTCCAAAAACACAATGTCGCGCGCCACGCTCGTCCGGATTTTCTCGTCCGGCGAATCCATGAAACTGCCCCCGTATTTGACCACGAAAGTTTCGCCGCTGAATTTGAGGATATACGGCAGCGCTTCCAGCAGCGTATCGGCCTTTGCGATGAGGTCTTGCACGCCGTATTCGTAAAAGAAATACATGAAAACAGAAAGCAGAAAACAGATGCCTCAACTGCGGAAAATCTTTAACCGCGAAATTCGCGAAATTCGCGAACAAAAAAACTACGCACTGGGCGACTGACCTGTCGCTTTTCCATCCTCCATCCTCCATCCTCGCTTTGCGTTTTTCCGCCTTCAGCCTTTTGCCTTTAGCTTTTAGCCCTTAGCCTTCTCTTCATGTTCGACCTCCTCAAAACCGACCCGCACACTCAGGCGCGCCTCGGCATGCTCCGCACCGCCCGCGGCGCCGTGGACACCCCCGCCTTCATGCCCGTCGGCACCCAGGCCACCGTCAAAGCCCTCGACCCCCGCGAACTCCGCGAAATGGGCACCCAAATCATCCTCGGCAATACCTACCACCTCAATCTGAGGCCCGGACTCGACATCATCCGCACCGCCGGCGGCCTCCATAAATTCATGAATTGGGAACTCCCCATCCTCACCGATAGCGGCGGCTTCCAGGTCTTCAGCCTCGCCAATATCCGCAAGATTAAATCCCACGGCGTCGAATTCCGCTCCCACCTCGACGGCTCCCTTTGCTTCCTCGGACCCAAGGAAGCCATGGATATCCAGCGCGCCCTCGGCTCGGACATCGCCATGGCCTTCGACGATTGCCCCCCGCACGATGCCCCCGCCCGCGAGCAGCGCTCCGCCGTCGAACGCACCATCCGTTGGGCCCGCGAATGCCGCGAACAACCGCGGGCCGATGGCCAGAAGGTTTTCGGCATCGTCCAGGGCGGCTCAAACCCCGCCTTGCGCGAGGAATGCGCCCGCGCCCTCGTCGCCCTCGACTTCGACGGCTACGCCATCGGCGGCGTGAGTGTCGGCGAGCCTGAGCATGAGATGTTCAAAGCCATCGAGTTGACCGCGCCGTTCCTGCCCGCAAACAAGGCGCGTTACGCCATGGGACTGGGCACGCCCGCCCAGATGCTCGAACTCATCGCGCGCGGCGTGGACATGTTCGATTGCGTATTGCCCACCCGCGTGGCCCGCAACGGCACCGCCTTCACCCGGCGCGGCGCCTTTGGATTGAAGGGCGGCGCTTACAAGGCCGATTTCCGGCCCATAGACGATTCCTGTGATTGCTTTGCCTGCAAACATTTCACCCGCGCCTACCTCCGCCATTTGCTGAACGTGAACGAGATTCTCGGCCTGCGCATGGTCAGCGTCCACAACTCGCATTTGTTCTTGCGCATCATGGCCGATGCCCGCGCCCATCTCGCCGCCGGCACCTTCGCCGATTTTTACCGCGCCTTCATCGCGAACTATGTCCCCTCAAAAAAGGTCCTCGATGCCCGCAAAGCCGCCGAAAAACCGGAATGAGATTTTAGAGCATTGACAGAAAAGATGTAGCGCTGAGCCGCGAGGATTTTTGGCTTTTGGCAAGGCTTCGGCGAAGGCGCAGGTTTCATCGGACACCCTGTATGTAACTGAGCCGAAACGCCGCCGAAAGCCAAAAAGACCGCGGTCCCATGGATTCCCGACTCAGCGCTACAGCTTTGATGGAAATGCTCTAGTGCCGGTATTGTCGTTGGTCGCCCTGGAGCGGTACCGCGTGTCCGTTGGCGTCATGCCGGTAATTCAGATTTCGCGTGGCATGTGACTTCCAGTCGCCATGGCCCTTTTGCCACGTCTGAAACCGCGCCAGCCGTGTCTTGTCCATCGGCACCCAGCACTTGTGCGAGTTCAGATAATAATACTGGTTGCCCGCCATGCCCACATACTCGGAGCCGTCGTACACGTAAGTGTCCGGGACGGCGCCGTACGTGACGCTCACCCCGGGTGCCTGCACGTTCACACTCACTCCCGGCGAGGCCATCATCGGCAACGCCGCGATACTCGTAATCCCGATTAACAATGCTACTTTCAATTTGGTCTTTTTCATGCCCCTCCTTTAGCTTTAGCCATGCCATCGGGAAGAGTAACCCGACAAAAAACCTTTGAACCCGCCGCAGATGGCTTGGCGTTCAAGCGACAGATGGCATTCGCCTGCTGTCCCCTCTCCGCTCCCATCCGATGGGAGGGGAGAGGGTCAGGGTGAGGTGTAGGGTCCCCTGGGTTCGTAACTGTGGGAACGTCCTCGGTACCCGGTATCCAACGATTTTTTGCCCTGCAAATGCACGGCAAAAAGGCGGCGGCCCAACTCGCGCAGCCGCCTTGCCCCTGCCTCAATCTCGCTTGTAGTGGTTGTTGTTAATATTGTCCGCGGCCACCTGCAAGTGGTATGATTTTCCCATCCGCGTCCTTGCGGAAGTTCAGATTTTTCGTGGTATGAGCCTGCCAATCAGGATGGCTCCGTTGCCACGCTACAAACCGCGTCGTCTCCGTCTGGTTCATCGGCACCCAGCATTTGTGGACGTTCAGGCAATAATACTGGTTGCCCACCAGGCCCACGTAGGTGGATCCGTCATAAACGTAGGACGAAGGCACAGCGCCCGCTTCCAAACCCGCCGCCGGCGTCGCTGCCGGTACGGTCGCCGCCGGCACCATTGGCGTCTCGGTGGCCACAATCGGCGATGCCATGATTGGCAGCGCCGCGATACTTGTAATACCCATTATGATTGCAATTTTAGATTTAGTTTTCATGCCTTCCTATAAGCTTTAACCATGCCGCCCCTTTAATGCGGAAAAACGGGCGGCTTTTTGTTGCGATATGCAAAGCAACCCTCCTTTTGCATTTTTATTTGCAGTAAAATTTACCGACAGAGTCTTATTTCATTCGGGCGCTCCATTCTCCCGAGTGGAAAGGACGGTCACTTATGGTTCGCTGATGGAAGTTTGATTCTCGTCCACTTCCAGCCGCAGGCAATCATAAACTACGCCGGTGGTTACTTCACCGGCAGGCACGGTCAGCTGCATTTCGTTTGCACCCTGTTTCAACAACCTGGCGCTGAACGTGAGATCGCATTCCTGCCAGAGACTTTTGTCCGTGTTGTAGCGCAAGGCCTCGGTGGATATGGGCCGGAGCGTCCCAACGCTTTGCCCGTTGACACCCACGCCCAACCCGCCGAAACCATCGGCGCCCGCCAGCGCCACGCGCAGGGTTGCCCGGCCCTTCGGCGCCTCGGACATGTTGAATTTGATGGTCCAAGTGGTCGCGCGACCGCGGCCAACAGTGGACCACATGTCTTCGCCAGGCGTGCCGGTTTTGACCCAACCAAAGCGCTGGTCAGCCGGGTCTTTTGCGGCGGGATTTATAAATGAAAAATTGGTCGCGTGCGGCACCTCCTCAAAGAACCAGTCCTTCCGGTAATCACTCTTGCCGACGGTGTAGGTGATGTCGTGAGGGAACAGGAGTGGGTAGCGCAGCGGCCAGCCCCAAAGCCAGTAATCCGCGCCGTCGCCTTTGAAGAATTTGCCGCCGGTCCGGTCGGGGTAGCCGATTTGCCAGATTTGTTTGCCATAGCGCACAGGTTTCCAGATTAGCTCGCCCAGATCCAGCGTCTTCCCCGCTTCCACGACGATGTTGGTCGCCTCGAATTCACCCATCACGCCGTCGGCAAACGCGTGCAGCGTGTAGGCGCCGGGGCGGACGTTGGGAATGATGAACTCGCCGTTCCTGCTGCCGTCGTTCCAGAACTCATAGAACTTCGCATCATGATCCCAGTCCACCATCCGGTTGTAACCGAACCCAAAGAATCCGCCGCGACCACCAAAACCATTCGTGCCGCCGAATCTGTTTGTGCCCCCGCCACCGAAACCAAATCGCCCACCGCCGATTTCATTCGTCCCGCCGCGCCCGAAGAAACGCCCGCGTCTGCCGCCAAATCCATTTGTGCCGCCAAAACGAAAGAAACCGCGCGGCACAAAACTGTTCGTGTAATCCGGATGCGCCAGCCCAACCGTAAGGTCGGGTAATTGGGTTGTCTTTGCCTGCGAATCGTCCAGCACGAGCTGGCCCGTCACGGTGCCGCGCTGATCTTTGTGGGGATAATCCACGCCATTCACCCAGCAGTAAGGCCACTTCGCTTTCTCAACTTTGGCCTGACGGAGCGCGTCCCGCCACAAGACCGTCGCGTCGTTCTTCCAGGCCGGCGGCAAGGTGGGATTGCCCGCGGTGGCGGCCAGCGTCGCCAAGTCGGCCTTGCTGGGCGTCTCGAAGCGGGACAGCGAGTTGACATAAACAAAAATCGGGCCGATGACCTTGCTCCAATTTTCGCCCGCGGCGATGTTGCATTGCGCCCCGCCGAAATGCGTGCTGCGCCAGTAATCAAGGATGATCGGGTCGGGGTCGTCGTTGGAGTCGAAGTGGCAGACCAATTCTTGCTTCGAGGCGCCGCCGCTCAAATACTCGATGGTCGGGTTGATGAACCAGATGCCGATGATGCTCGCTGGGTGCTCGACCAGCCGAACGCCGGCACTTTGTATTGCACCGCCGTGTAACTGTATTTGTGCTCGACGGAATTTTTGTAATAGCCCGTGCTCAAGATGCGTTGCTCCTTGGCATGGATGACGACGCCCTTCGCCCCAATCCTGCGGCGTGCATTCGAGCATGTTGCGGTCGGCATCCACAGAAATCCAATCGAAGAGGTGATTGAGTTTGGTGATGTAGCGACTCTCGCCCTACGCTCATCGCGGGGTAATTGGTCGGATGAGAAAATATCGCGTAGGCGTAAATCCCGCTCTCGCCCCGGCCCAGCGCGTAGCGGACCTCGATATTGCAGAACGTCCCGCCGCCGGGCGCGTTCGGCGTGAGCATCACCGTGCCGCCGGTGACGCCCTTGACGGCTACTTCCGCTCGCTCGCCACCGTTGGCCGCCGGGTCAATCGTGACGCTATCCGTCAATTGGGGCGCGTCCTCCGGTGTTTCCTCCCAGTAACCGCCGCCGCCCATGGTATTGATGCCATGATACAACAGCGACGTCATGGCGCCGCTGGTCTTGTTGATGGTCGCCTTGACGATGCCGTTGTCGAGCGTCCAGAAATAGCCATTGTCGGTGACGGTCACCGGGGCGTCGGTTTTGAGTTTGGCAACAACCGGCTTGGCGCCAGCGCTCGGCATGGGCAAAGCCAGAGTCAGGGTGATGAAGGCAGACGCGAAAATGCTGCACAGACCGGAAGAACGAGTCACTTTCAAGGGCTCGGTTAAGCAGTGATTTCTCATATCGTTCGCCTTTGCATTAAAATCCATGCGCGCCCAGTTGCAGCCGCCACGTCCCGCTCCCCATGCGCGAGGCATAAAGCAAATTGGCCTTCGGGTCCCACGCAATGCTCAGGAATTCGCCCGGCAACTTCGGCACCAGTCCCCCTTGAAATGGCGGCAGCGGCGCAATCCGCCGCCACGTCTTCCCCCCATCGGCCGTTTCCAGAAAACCTCGAAAGTCCGCCACCATGATGTGCTGCGCGTCCTTGCCAAAGAGCGGACCCCAGCCCGCGGCCAGAAGTCCTCCGACCGTTTGCCAGGTCGCTCCCCGGTCCTGGCTGTTAATCAAACCCTCCCGCGCCAGCCAATACGTCTTCCCACCGAAATAAACCGCCACCCGGCCCACCGGATGCAGCGGGGAAATGTTGGTCCAAGTTCCTCCCCCGTCGGTGCTGCGCATAATGCCCTCATCCGTGCCGGCCACCAGCGTCCGCGCATCAAAAATGCCTAGCGACGTGAATTCCGGATGCTTGCCGAGAAACCGCCAGGACGCCCCCGCATCGTCGGACACATAAATCTCGCCGCCACTTTCATGACGAGCCGCAAAGATTGCCCTCGCTCCGGCCTCGGACCAATCCACCGCGCCGTAATCCCAATTGCGGCCCATCGGCGCGAAGGGTTGCCACGTCCGGCCGCCGTCCAGGGTCATCCCGCACTTTCCGTCGAGCATCAAACACGCCATCCGCCCGCCGGCCGGATCACAGTTGAGCGCATATCCAAATTCGCAGCGCCCGCTGATCTGCCCCTCGGCGACGCGCCGGAAGCTCTGGCCGTGGTCGGTGCTTTGCCACAATCCCACGTTGCACACGTCCACATAAAGGATGCCGCTGGTCCGGTCCACCGCTACCCCGGCGGTGTTTCCCGGCCAGGGAATGGCCGTGCCCCCATTTGTCACCGCCGCTACGAGCGCGTCGGAAATGTTCACCCACCCCGCCAGCCCGATGTTTTGATCCGCCGCACGGGATACTTCGATTGCCCCCGCCAGCAGCGCGCCTATGACTAAAACTCTCGAATTCATGGTGTTATGTCTTGACGAAGCATCCTTTTGTGCGCCCCGTTGTCAATCCTGAATCGTACCCATCGTGTTAATAACCAATTGATTACTTGGCCAGAATGCCAAAAAATTCCGCACCCTCGCATTCGTCTTTGGAGTGATTTCGTCATTATGTTTTTTGGAAATTCCGTAGTCATTAGGGCTTAGTCACTAGTCATTCCGTCCGGCGGGGCCATGCCTTCCTCTGACAATTGGCATGACATTCCCCCGACACGGTCCCTACCCTCCCAACGACGCCGGATCGGCCACGTCTCCCTTGTTAAACTCCACATACGCTTCCGTCAAATCCGCCGCATACACCACCGCCTCCGCCTTTCCCAGATTCAGCCGGATATGCAAATCAAATTCCTTCGGCGCCACCGCCGCGCACAGTTCCTGAAACGTCGCCTCCGTCGGCTGGCCCCGCTTCAGGCTCCATAAAATTTGGGATGATCCGCCCGCGCTGTATCCGATGTCCACCTTTTCCTCCACGATTTTGGCCGGCGAATAACCGAGCGCATCAATGATGCGGCCCCAGTTCGGGTCGCCCCCGTGCCAACTCGTCTTCACCAACGCGCTGTTGGCCACCGCCCGCGCCCCCGCATCGGCGTCCGAAATACTCTTCGCGCCGCTCACCCGCACCGTCACCACGCGATGCACTCCCTCGCCGTCCCTCACAATCATCTTCGCCAGTTCCAAACAAACATGGTTCAAGGCGGTTTTAAAAATTTCCATGTCCCGCGGCTGCCGACGTGAGCCTGCTCCGGCTTTTCTTGCCGATTTGAAACTCGCCGCCTCGCCTCCAACAATATTATTTCCCGCCAGCCCGTTCGCCAATACCAGCACGGTGTCATTGGTGCTCATGTCGCCATCCACGGTGATGCGATTGAAACTGTTCGCCACCGCCTCCCGCAACGCGGCTTGCAATGCCTTCGCCTCAATCGCCGCGTCGGTGGTGATAAAACACAGCATCGTCGCGTGCCGCCCGCCATTGGCAACCTCCGCCGGACGTCTTCCGGTCGCCGACATTCCTGGCTGAATCATTCCCGCGCCTTTGCAGATGCCCCCGATCCGCGCCGTCTTGCCCCCGAGCGAAAATTCAACGGCAATTTGTTTTGGACGCGTGTCGCTGGTCATGATGGCTTCCGCGGCATGGGCCGCGTGTTCAGCCGTTGAGCCGAGCGCTTGCGCCGCCGCCTCAATCCCGCGCCGCACATTCTCCATTGGCATCGTTACGCCAATGCGCCCGGTCGATCCCGCGAAAATGCTTTCCGCGGGAATTTTCAGTTCGCCCGCGGCCATCTCCGCCATCGCTTGGGCATCGCGCAAACCCTCCCGGCCGGTGCAGGCATTCGCGTTTCCCGAATTGACGACGATGGCGCGCCCCACGCCCTTTTTCACGCGTTCAGCGCAAACCTTCACCGGCGCGGCGCAGACCTGGTTGGTGGTGAACATCCCCGCAACCGTTGCGGACACTTCGGAGACGATGAGCGCGAGATCGCGTTTTTGGCCCTTGTCCGATCCTTTGCCGGTGCCGAGTTTTTTGATGTCGCAAAACACTCCGCCCGCCCGAAACCCTTTCGGCGCCACGATGGAACCGGATATCTCTTTGAACGGAATTCTCATTCCGGCGGATTCAACCAAGAAACACACGAAATGGCACGAAAAGATTGGCGCCCGGCAGGGCTCGCGGCCGCGGCGCCTTGTCTCCCTGTAGCCGCGTCATTTCCTTCTGATTGGCTTTGACTGCAACAAAACCTCCGGCGCAGCCGCCGAATAAAAAACCCTGTAGGCCGGAGGGGTGACCGATGGTAGCCCACGGCAAGCAAGTCTGCGAGCGCGGCCCTGGGTCTCCAAGCCCCAACGACAACCGCCATCTCCGACAGCCGCGCGAAGCGCGCATCTCCTCTTCGGCCACAGTTTTTATTGATATGGTTTAGGTTAAAAATTAGATGAAAAAGGCATCTGGATTTCCACGCCAATTTTGTGTGCCATAGACCACGCGCAAAATTTCAACCTCGCCGCGACGGATACGATAAAAAATAAGCCAGCGATTAAACGGCGGCAGCAGGACGCTAAACCTGATTCCCGCCAGCCGGCGATTTTTCAATCGCGCCGGCGGTCCAAATTCTGGAAAGTCCGCCAGCCGGTCAAATGATAGCAACGCCGCATCCAGAAATCGCCGCGCTGCCTGCGGGCTGTCCGCGTAAATCCATCGCGCGCCTTCAATCAAATCTTCCTCCGCCTTCGGAAGCGTCCAATAGCGGCTCAAGATTCCTCCAGCGCCTGTTGGTAGATTTGCTTCTTGCGGGCGGCGGTCATCGGCCGGCTGGCGCCGCTGCTCAGACCTTCCAGCAACAGTTCCTCCAACTCTTCGCGTCCGGCGAAAGAGGACCCAAGGGGGCCTGCGGCGCGTTCGAGCGAATCCGTCAACCGCAAGGAGTGGCGAATGACTTCGCTTTCATTGTTAAAACGGCCCGTGGCAATCTGCCGCCGGATGATTCGTTTGTAATAGGGCGTCAACGAATGACTCATAACATACCAACTTTCCATCTATCCCCAATAGATGTCAACCGAATCTTCATTCCGGCGGGCGTAGGCAATGTGCCTTTTCCGCCTCTATCTCCAGCCGCACCATCCTCACATGCGCCTTGCCTTCGTGATCCACCGGATGCCTCGCCACATACCGCTGCGTCACCGCCGCAATAAATTCCTCGCGCTCACCCTCCGGCACCCGCTGCACATACGGAATCCACGTCGTCCGCAGCCACGCCGCAAACCCATCCCCGCCACGATACGTCGCGTCCTTCGGCGCCAGCCTGAGTTGCTGGATTTTGAACCCGAACTTCGGCAGCCATCTTTCGTAATCAGCCGGACTGTAAAAAAAATAAGGCCGTGGCATTTTGCGAAAGTATTCGCGCCAGCGCTTCAACCGCATCTCCGGCCGCAACGCCAGGAACACATCATGCGCATTGCCCCGTCCGCCGCAGGAAACCACCAGCCGTCCGCCCGCTTTGAGCGCCCGCGCCGCCCCGCGCAATATCTGTTGATGGTCGTCCACCCAGTGCAGGGCCGCGTTGGAAAAAATATGGTCGAACTGCCGCCCAAAGCTGATCTCCCGCGCGTCCATCACCTGAAACTCCAGGTTCGAAAATTTGCCGCGCGGAAACGTCTTTTTCGCGAAGGCGATCATCTCCGCCGAGGCGTCAATTCCCGTCGCCGAGCCGCGCGGAAGCGCCCGGGCGATTTCCGCCGTCACTTTGCCGTCGCCGCAGCCGACGTCCAGGATGCGCTCGTCGCCGCGGAGTTGAAGCCGGGCAATCAATTCGCGTGCCCAGCTTTGTTGCACCGCCGAGTTGGCCGCGTATTCGGCGGCATTCCATCGGGCGGATGGAACGGCTTTTCTTGGGCCGGCCTTTTTCCATGAAGTTTTCACTGTCACAAAAGTAATCGTGCGAGGTTGAAATAAAACAGCAGCGTGCAGATGTCCGCAACCGCCAGCGTAATCGGACCGGCCGCGATCTTTGGATCGAGTTTCAACGCGTGCAGCAGCGCCGGAACGCTCAAGCCCGTCACGCACGCCGTCAGCAGGCAAAACGTGACGCTCGCGCCGATGACCAGCGCCGCCATTGGCGCGTGTTGCCAGATGAGCACGACGAATCCCACTACCAATCCGCACGTCGCCCCCAGCAACAACGCCGTGAACGCCTCGCGTCCCAGCGACACCAGATACCAACGCCAGCTCAGATGCGTCGTTCGCAGCGATTGGATGGTGACGGTCATGGATTGGATGCTGACGCTTTCGCCCAGGCCAAGAATCATGGTCAGGAAAAAGGCGATCACGAGGCTTTTGGCCAGGGTCATCTGGTAAAACCCGGCCAGCACCGCGCAAAACGTTCCACTGATGATCGTCGTTACCAGCCACGGAAATCGAACCCGAAACGCCCTCCACGGTGAGGCCTCGCGCACCTGCGAAACCTGAAATCCAAGCGTCTCAAAGACCTCGGACATCTGTTCGCGCTCGGCGATGTCAAAAACCTCCTCGGCGAACAGGCTCACATCCACCAGACCAACCACGCGCCGTTGTTCATCTACGATCGGGAAGGCGAAAAATTTGTGCAGCACGAAAACTTCGCACGCTTCCAGCACCGTGGCCGTGTGCGGAATGGCAATGACGTTGCGTATCATCAGTTCGCCGAGCGGCTGTGTCAGCGCCGCCATCAGCAATCGCCGCGTCGGGACCACCCCCACCAGTTTCTCCTCGTCGTTCACCACGTAAAAATACACGATCTTTTCCCCGACACCGCGTTGGCGGATGGACGTCAGCGCCTGTTCGATCGTCAGGTTTTGGTTCAACGTGGTGAAATCCTGCCGCGCAAACCGGAGCACCGGCTCGTTCAAATGTTCCACAGGCGGTTTGATTTGCATGACAAAAACTGGCCCTCGATTTTTTTAATGGGAATTCTTCAAGACGAATTGAGTGCGCTGAAAGCGCCACACCATGGTAGCCGAGGGCAACGCCCTCGGTCCCCGATGCCCAACGTTTTTTTGCCCTGGAAGGGCAATCCAAATTGTGCCATGCCGAAGCACGGGCTCGTTCTTCCGGGCGAACCGATCGCGCATTGAATCCTTGAACCTGCGGCATCTTGTTTGGCTTTCGAGCAAATGTTGGCGTCCGCTTGCTGTTCCTTCTCCCCGGGGGAGAAGGTTACGATCAGGACGGGCTTTAAAAACATACGTCTTTTCAAATCCAATTTCCCGACATGCCTCTTCGCTCTTCACTCCGTTACTCCATCACTCCATTCCTGATAATCCCGCCGTCTCCGGAAACCCGCATATCAAATTCATGCTTTGCACCGCCTGGCCGCTCGCGCCCTTCACCAGATTGTCCTCCGCGCTCATCACGATTAGCCGTCCCGTCCGCGGGTCGAGTCGCCAGGCGATTTCAATGACGTTCGTGCCAGCCACATTCTTCGTGTCCGGCAACTGCTTCCCTTCGAGCAGCCGAATGAATGGCTCGCGCCCGTAATGCTTTTCGTAACAGGCGGAAATTCCCTCGCCCGACACCGGGCCCGCCGGCTCCATATAGAGCGTCGTCAGGATGCCCCGATTGATAGGAATCAAATGCGGCGTGAACTGGACGGTGACCGCTGTATTGGCCGCCACCGAAAGTTGCTCCTCGATCTCCGACAAATGCCGGTGTTTCGGCACGCCGTAAGGCCGCGCGCTTTCGTTGCATTCGCAGAAAAGATATTCCGTCTCCGCTTTTCGTCCCGCCCCGCTGACGCCGCTCAGCGAATCGGCGATGACGCCCGTGGGTTTGATCAGGCCATCCTGGAGCAGCGGAATCAGCGGCAACAAGATGCTGGTGGGATAACAACCGGGCGACGCCACCAGCAGCGCCTTCTTAATCTCCTGCCGGTAAATTTCCGGCAATCCATAGACGGATTTTCCCAGCAAATCCGGCGCCGGATGCTCGTGCCCGTAAAATTCCTTGTATCTCTCCTGGCTCTTGAGCCGAAAATCCGCGCTCAAATCAATCACCACGCATCCGGCATTGAGCAGTGGCACCGCAAATTCGGCGGCCACACCATGCGGCAGCGCCAGAAACACCACGTCCGCCTGCTTCGCCAGCACCTCAACCTTCGGCTCGGTAAAACGAATCGCCCTGGATTTCGGATGGCTCGCGAATTTTGGAAATACCTGCGCCAGCGTCTGCCCGGCATTTTGGCGCGACGTCACCGCCGCCAATTCCGCGTGCGGATGGCTCAAAAGCAACTGCACCAAAACTTCGCCGGAATAACCCGACGCCCCGACGATGGCTGTCTTTTTTGATTTCATTTTTCTTTCGGTTTCTTGTGAATGCTTTCTCTCCGGATTTCCATGTAATTTTGCGGCTTCTTCGGCGTTTCAAAGCCAAAAGGCCGGTACAATTCATGGGCGTCCCGTGTCACCAGAACGAATCTGCGCAAATCCTGCAATTGCGGATGCGCCAGGACGCATCGTACCAACCATTTTCCCAGGCCGCGACCGCGATAATCCTCCACCACATAAACGTCCGCCAGATACGCAAATGTCGTATAATCCGAAATCACCCGCGCAAAGCCAATCTGCGCGCTCCCGTCAAAAAGTCCAAAGCAAAGCGAATGACGCATCGAGCGTTCCACCATTTCCAGTGGAATTGCCTCCGCCCAATAGGAACGGCGAAGAAACTCATGCGCCGCGCCGGCATCCAGCTTCGCCGGATCGGTCGAAACCAACAGCCCTCCATTCTTCCATTCGCTATGCATAAAAAATGCCGGTTAAATTGAACAACAAACAAACCAACGAACAAAGTTTTTAATTCTGCGCCGTCACGAACCTGTCCGTTTTATCCGTCCTATCCCGCGTGGCAGCGGACGTGAGTCCGCTCTGACTTTTCCCCGAATTCAGATAATACGCACTCACATCCGCTGCCTGGCTTTCTCGTCCCTTGGCCCCCGCCGTCCGTCCCCTCCATCTCAAAAGGCGCAAAATCTTTTTCGGGAAATCTGTTCTTCAGCTCCGCCCTCCCCTCCCCCATCTTCGTTCGCCCAAAATAAAAAACCCGCCGGCCGGGGCCAGCGGGGTTTGGAATGTTCGCGTGCGATTAACGCTTCGAATATTGGAATCGCTTGCGAGCGCCGGGCTGGCCGTATTTCTTGCGCTCGCGCATGCGCGGATCGCGGGTCAGGAAACCCTCCGCCTTCAGTTGCGGACGCAGATTGACGTCAAATTTCAGGAGGGCCCGCGCAATGCCGTGCCGCGCCGCGCCAGCCTGCCCGTTCGGGCCGCCGCCGCTGATATTGATTCGCACGTCTATTTTCTCCGCCGTCCCGGTGACCGTCAACGGCTGTGTCACGGTGGACCGCAAGGTCTCCAGCGGAAAATAATTTTCAAACTCGCGCCCGTTCACGGTGATTTTTCCGTTGCCGGAGGCGAGGCGGACGCGCGCGATGGCGGTTTTGCGCCGTCCGGTTCCAAGAAATTCAATTTTTGCTGCTTTTTCTGCGGTTGCCATAAAATAAAAATCAAGCCGCGGCTTTGAGCGCCTCGGGCTTCTGCGCCTCGTGCGGGTGTTTGGGGCCTTTGAAAACTTTCAGTTTGGTCAGCAGCACCCGGCCCAGCCGGTTCTTGGGAATCATCCCCTTGACGGCGTGCTCAATCAATTTCTCCGGGTGCCTCGCCCGAACTTCGGCCACCGTCCGGTACTTCTCCCCGCCTTTCCACCCCGAATACGTCATGAATTCCTTGTCGGATTCCTTCTTGCCGGTCACCCGGACCTTCTCCGCGTTGATCACCACCACGAAATCGCCCGCATCGAGATGGGGCGTATAGACGGCTTTGTTTTTCCCGCGCAAAATGTCCGCGACTTGTACGGCCAGGCGGCCGAGCACCGCGCCATCGGCATCAATAACATGCCACTTGCGCTGATCTATATTTACTTTTGGCAAATGCGTTTTCATTCTTTCCAAACAAAATGGAGGCGGAATCTATCAAATACACCGGCAAAGTCAACGGCTTTTCTTGAGGAATTTTGGTCCTTCGGCGGGAAAACCATCAGCCTCCCCCTGACCCCTTCCATGACCCTCCCCTTCGGAGTTCCGCGTTTACGTGGCCCGCTTCCCGCCTGCCTCGTAGCAGCGGACGTCAGGCCGCTCCATCTGGAATAGGCGCGAAATTTTTGCGGGGAAATCTATACTGAATCGCCCCACTCGTAATCTTCCGCCTTGCCCCCGCCGCCCAATCCTCCGAAACTCTCCGCCCATGAATCTGTTCGCCCGACGAAGCATGGCAGACCTCCAGGCCGAAGTGCTGAAGGACCAGAAACTCAACCGCGCGCTCGGCCCCATTAACCTCATCTCCCTCGGCATCGGCGCCATCATCGGCGCGGGCATTTTTGTGCTGACCGGCCATGCGGCGGCGCAATACGCCGGGCCGGGGATCGTGCTCTCGTTCATCCTTTCGGGCCTGGCCTGCGCGTTTGCAGGGCTT
This sequence comes from uncultured Verrucomicrobiae bacterium, assembly GCA_963755515.1. Classification (GTDB taxonomy): domain Bacteria; phylum Verrucomicrobiota; class Verrucomicrobiia; order Limisphaerales; family UBA11358; genus UBA11358. Next base: position 34,793 of record CAVWKA010000028.1, read on the forward strand.
TGTTACGCGGAATTCGCCTCAATGATTCCCCTCTCCGGCTCGGCTTACACGTATGGCTACGCCACCCTGGGCGAATTTATCGCGTGGATTATCGGTTGGAATCTTATCCTGGAATATCTCTTCGCCGCGTCCACGGTGGCGGTCGGCTGGTCGGGTTACGTCGTTTCTTTTTTGAAGGATTTCGGCATCACTTTTCCCGCCCAATTCACCAATGCGCCTTACGACCATCCCATGCCCGCGGGCGCGCATTGGTGGGACCTCGGGCAACTCTTCGTCCACGGCTGGGTCACCACCGGCGCGGTCCTGAATGTCCCGGCCATGCTCGTCATCGCGGTCATTTCCGTGCTCCTGGTGATCGGCATCAAGGAATCCGCGAATTTCAACAACGCCATCGTTGCGCTGAAACTCACGGTCATCTTCACCTTCATCGCCGTCGGCATCGGATACATCAATAAGGCCAACTGGCATCCCTTTGTGCCGCCGGCGGACGCGAACGGCAACTTCGGCTGGCACGGCGTGGTGCATGGGGCCGCGGTCATTTTCTTCGCCTACATCGGCTTTGATGCCGTGTCCACCGCGGCCCAGGAGGCAAAAAATCCACAGCGTGACATGCCCATCGGTTTGCTCGGTTCGCTGGGCATCTGCACCGTCTTGTATATCGTCGTCTCGCTCGTGCTGACGGGCATCGTCAATTACACCAAGCTCAACGTACCCGCGCCCATCGCCATGGCGGTCAGTTCCATCGGGCCGTCGCTCGCCTGGCTCGCCTATTTCATCAAAATCGGCGCCATCGCGGGCCTCTCGTCCGTCATCCTCGTGCTGCTCTTCGGCCAGCCGCGCATCTTTTACGCGATGTCCAAAGATGGATTGCTGCCGCCGTTTTTCTGCATCGTGCATCCCAGATTCCGCACGCCGTGGATCGCGCAGATCATCGTGGGGATTATCGCAATGTTGATCGCCGGGCTGTTTCCAATCGGCCTGCTGGGCGAATTAGTTTCCATCGGCACCTTGCTGGCCTTCGCCATTGTGTGCGCGGGCGTGTTCGTTTTGCGTTTCACCGATCCGCATATCCGGCGGCCGTTCCGCACACCAGCCTATTGGCTCGTCGCTCCGATGGGCTTTGCTTCCTGCTTTTTCCTGATGATCGTCGGCCTTCCAGCCGACACCTGGGCGCGCCTCATCGTGTGGATAGCCGTCGGCATCGCAATTTACTTTCTCTACGGCGCGCGCCATTCAGAAGTGCAGAAGCGCCGAAAGCAGGCTTCCGCATCCGGGACCTCAAAACAGGCCTAGGCAATGTAAATGGCGGCTCCAACTCCCCGCGGCCGGGGAGCGCGGCAGGGATTCGCGTGCCATTGACCCGATGGCCCGTCAATGGCATGTTGCCTGCATGATTGGCGCCTCAGATCCAAACAGCTTCATTGGCGATATCGCCTTGTGCGGCTTGGCCCTGGCCGTGTTTTGGCGGCTGATCGTTTGGATCCGCGACGCCCCGACGCGCCCCGATCCGTGGGACGCGGAGGTCGAGCGGCAATTATCCGAGGCGGTCGAGGTTTGTCCGCACTGCCTCACCGAGCAGCCGCCCGCGGCGTGGTTTTGCAAAGGCTGCGGCCGCGCCGTCGGCCCTTACAACAATTTGATGCCCTATCTCCAGGTTTTTTCCGAAGGCGAAGTCTTCCGCAATGGCGCCACCGGACAATTCCGAAATCGCCCGCTGATTTTGGCCGGCTATTTTTTGGTTCTTTTGGGAACGTCTCCTCTCCTCGTGCCGCTTTATTTGCTCTGGCTTTTGGCCGGCCGCGGAAAAGCCCCCGGCGGGCGGGACGCACGGCAATTGCGCGAGTGACGGCTGGAGAGGGGACGGGTCGGTCCGGACAAGCGAACCGGAGTCTCGGGCCGAAAACCATCCATACGACGGGCCAACATTCCGTGGCTTCGCTTTTACCAATAACTGTGAATAACTTTTTAAACAAAAATTTGACAAGGGCTAAAACTTTACCTACCGTTCGGTAGGTTTATGACGAAAGAGAAACACCGCTCCGCAGCCGGCGCAATCACCCGCGCGCAGATCCTCCGCGCTGCCCTTAAACTCTTTGCCAACAACGGCTACGCCGCCACCTCCATCCAGCACATCGTTAGCGACGCCAAAGTCTCCAAACCGGCGTTGTATTATCATTTCCGCGACAAGGCCGATCTCTTTGCCGCCTTGGTCAACGAAGCGCTCGACGAACGCTACGATATTATGCGCCATGCCGCCGCCAGCGCCACCGACATCCGCGGCCAACTCACCGCCGTCTTGGATGCCCTCTTCAGTTATTTCATTAAGAACCGGGATTTGACCCGCCTGGCCTTTACCATGGCCTTCGCCGCGCCGGGCGAAGTCCCCCGTGACGTCATTTATCTCGACAAATGCCGGCGAAACTTAAACCTCATCCACACGCTGGTGAAGGACGCGGTCGCCCGCGGGGAATTGGACCGGCGATTCAGCAGCGAGGAGCTGGCCTACGGATTTAGTGGCCAGGCAAACTTTTATATCCTGTCCCATTTAAAAATGCTCGATTTCCGCCTCGACCGTAGCGCCGCCGCCCGAATTGTGGATTTGTATCTCGCCGGCGCCGCCGGCAATAAACGGAAGCGGCAGGACATCACGTTGACCGACTCCCATCAACCCCAATCAAAATGAACGCTAATTTGATTCATCCGAGAAAACGATGCCGGTCCCTCGCAGTCATTGGCGCAGCCACCGTCCCCGTCGCCCTGCTGCTATTGTCCGGATGTGGACGGAGCCAGCCGCAGATGGGCGCGCCGCCGCCGCCGCAAGTCGGCGTCATCACCATTGTCCCTCAGCCCTTCGCAATGACCAACCAATTGCCCGGACGTGTGGACCCGGTCGAAATCGCCCAGGTCAACGCCCGCGTGGATGGCGTCGTCCTGCGTCGGGAATTTGAGCAAGGCGCGTATGTTAAGGCCGGGCAGGTGCTGTATCAGATTGATCCCGCGCCCTATCAGGCCGCTCTCGACAGCGCCAGGGCCGGCTTCATTCAAGCCCAACAGTTGGCCGAACGTTACCAACCCCTCGTCGGCATCAATGCCGTCAGCAAGCAGAATTATGATACTGCCGTCGCCACCGCCGCCCAGGACAAAGCCGCCCAGGAAATCGCCCAAATCAACCTCGGCTATTGCACCGTCACCGCCCCCATCGCCGGTCGCATCGGCCCCGCCCTCGTCACCGTCGGCGCCCTCGTCAGCTCTGCCGCCGCCACCGAAATGGCCGTCATCCAACAAATGAACCCCATCTATGTGGACGTTACCGAAGCCAGCACCGACGAATTGAAATTGCGCGAGCAACTCCGCTCAGGCCAGTTGATCAGTCCCGCCGCGGGCGAAGCCAGCGTGACTCTGACAATGCCCGACGGCGCCGACTATCCGCATCCGGGTAAATTGCTCTTCAGCGACGTCACCGTGAATACCAACAGCGGCATGATTACCTTGCGCGCCCAATTTCCAAATCCCGACGGCTGGCTGCTTCCCGGCATGTTCGTCATGGCACAGTTGGAGCAGGCCATTTCCCCCCAAGCCATCCTCGTCCCCCAGCCCGCGGTCCTCATTAACCCCGACGGCTCGGCTTCCGTCATGCTCGTGTCCTCGAATCAGGTGTCCACCCGCCCCGTCCAGATTGGCCAGGCGGTTGGCAATGATTGGATCGTCAAAAGCGGATTGAACGCCGGCGATGTCGTCATGGTGGATGGATTCCAAAAAGTGCGTCCCGGAATGACGGTCACTCCCGTGCCGGCCCAGCCTGCGCCCTCGGCGCCGACCGCAGCCGGAAATTAACAGGGACTCGATTACCATGCCCAAATTTTTCATAGACCGCCCCATTTTTGCCTGGGTCATTTCCATCTTCATCATGCTCGCAGGCTTCATGGCCCTGCTCCATCTCCCGGTCGCCGAATATCCCAGCGTCGCGCCACCCTCCATCGCCATCACCGCCACTTACGCCGGCGCCTCCGCCGAAACCGTCCAAAATACCGTGACCGAGGTCATCGAAGAGCAGATGAACGGCGTGGATCACCTGCTGTATATGTCCTCCTCCAGCAGTTCCAGCGGACAATCCCAAATCCAATTGTATTTCCAGCCGGGCACCGACCCCGATTTGGCCCAGGTCCAGGTGCAGAACAAGTTGCAACTCGCCACCCCCAGCCTCCCCATCACGGTCCAACAGGCTGGCGTCATCGTCACCAAATCCACCCGCAATTACCTGATGTTCTTTGCCCTCTCCTCCTCCAATGGAATGGGTGACATCGCCCTCGGCAATTATATCAGCTCCACCATCCTCGACCCCATCCGCCGCGTCAGCGGCGTCGGCGAGGCCGACCTCTTCGGTACCTACTACGCCATGCGCCTCTGGCTCAATCCAAATAAAATGGATGATTACGGAATCGCCGCCGCCGACGTCATCGCCGCCGTCCAAGCCCAAAACGCCGAGGTCCCTGTCGGACAGATCGGCATGTTGCCCGCCGCCAATGGCCAGGAACTCAATATCACCGTCCAGGGCCAAAGCACCCTCACCACCCCCGAACAGTTCGGCAATATCCTCCTCCGCGTCAATCCCGATGGCTCCCGCGTCTATCTCCGCGACGTCGCCCGCATCGAACTCGCCGGCCAAAGCTACACCACCCAGGTCCATGTCAATGGGCGGCTGGCCGCCGCCGTCGGCATCCGCCTCGAACCCGGCGCCAACGCCTTGGCCACCGCCGACGCCGTCCGCGCCAGAGTCAAACAGCTTTCCGGCTTCTTCCCCGCCGGTGTCACCGTCACTTTCCCTTACGATTCCACCGAGTTCATCAGCGCCTCCATTCACGAAGTCGTCAAAACCCTCCTCGAAGCCATCATCATGGTCTTCCTCATCATCTATTTCTTCCTGCAGAATCTCCGGACGGCGTTCATTCCCACCATCGTCGTCCCCGTCGCCTTGCTCGGTTCCTTCGGCATCATGTATGGTCTCGGATTCTCAATCAACGTCCTCACCCTCTTTGGCCTCGTCCTCGCCATCGGCATCCTGGTGGACGACGCCATCGTCGTCACCGAAAACGTCGAACGCATCATGAACGAGGAAGGCCTCTCGCCGCGCGATGCCACCCGCAAGGCCATGCAGCAAATCACCGGCGCCTTGATCGCCATTTCTTTGGTCCTCACCGCCGTCTTTATTCCCATGGCGTTTTTCGGCGGCTCGGTCGGCGCCATTTACCGCCAATTCTCCCTCTCCCTCGTCTCCTGCATGGCCTTCTCCATTTTCCTCGCCATGACCTTGACGCCGGCCTTGTGCGCTTCGCTTCTGCCCCCGGTCGAAAAGGGCCATCATTTTGAAAAAAAAGGCTTTTGGGGCTGGTGGAACCGCGGCTTCGCCGCAACCACCCATCGCTACGAAGGTTGGGTGGGACGCATCATCTCCCGCGCGCCGCTCTATCTTATCGGCTACGTGGCAATCCTCGCCGTCGTCGCCTGGCTCTTCTTGCGCCTGCCCTCGGCCTTTCTGCCCGCCGAGGACCAGGGCTATTTCATCTGCAGCATCACCTTGCCCGTCGGCGCCACCCAGCAGCGCACCGAAAACGTCCTTAAAGATATCCAACTGTATTTCAGCAAACAGTCGGAAGTGCAGGATGTCATCGAAGTCGCCGGCTTCAGTTTCAACGGCCAGGCCCAGAATTCCGCCATCGCCTTCATTCATTTGAAACCTTGGAACCTGCGCCCGGGCGCGCAGCATTCCGTCCAGGCCGTCATTGGACACGCGTTCGTGGCCTTGAGCCAGATCCGCGATGCCATCATCTACCCGTTGAATCCACCCCCCATCCCCGAATTAGGCATCGCCTCCGGTTTCGATATGGAACTCGAAGATCAAGCCGGCCTGGGCCACGCCCAACTCATGGCCGCCAAAAATCAGTTGCTCGCCTTCGCCGCCACCAACCACGACCTCGTCCAGGTCCAAATGCAAGGCCTCGAAGACACTCCCGAATTGAAGCTCGTCGTGGACAAAGTCAAGGCCGGCGCCCTCGGCGTCTCCTACGCCGATTTGAATACCGCCCTCACCACTGATTTCGGCTCCTTTTACATCAACAACTTTATCAATGGCAATCGCGTGGACCAGGTCATCGCCCAATTCGATGCCCCCTTTCGAATGCGCCCCCAGGACCTCGGCAAAGCTTACGTCCGCACCGCCAGCGGCGCCATGGCCCCGCTTTCTGAAATGGTGTCGCTCCATTGGATTTATGCCTCGCCGTCGTTGCAACATTATAATGGTTTCCCCGCCCTCGAAATCATCGGTAACCCTGCCCCGGGCATCAGCCTCGGCCAGGCCATGGATGACGTCGCCGCGCTGGTCGGAAAATTGCCCCGAGGCATTGGCTACGAGTGGACCGGCCAATCTTACCAGGAACAATTGTCCGCCAAACAAGCCCCGCTCTTGCTCGCCATCTCTATTTTCGTCGTCTTCCTCGCCTTGTCCGCCTTGTACGAAAATTGGGCGATTCCCCTCGCCGTCATTCTCGTCGTCCCACTGGGCGTCATCGGCGCCTTGCTCGGCGCCACCATCCGCGGCTTGCCTGACGACGTCTTCTTCAAGGTCGGCCTCCTGACCATCATCGGCCTGTCCGCCAAAAACGCCATCCTCATTGTTGAATTCGCCAAAGACCTCCAGGCCCAGGGTGTCGGCTTGACCGAAGCCACCCTCACCGGCGCGCGACTCCGCCTCCGTCCCATCCTTATGACCTCCCTCGCCTTCATCCTCGGCGTCATGCCAATGGCCATCAGCACCGGCGCGGGCGCCGCCAGCCGCCATGACATGGGAACCGGCGTCATCGGAGGCATGATCTCCGCCACCATCCTCGCTGTTTTTCTCGTGCCCGTCTTTTACGTCGTCGTCCGGCGCATCTTTAAAGGCAAAATCTCGCCCGGCCACGGTGCCATCACCTCCGCCCCCTCCACCGGCCCCGCCGCCGAAAACAATAACCCGCCATGATTAACCTCTCCCTGAACCAATCTCCGGAGCGCGGGTCTGTGACCCGCAGCAACTTTCTAAAGCAGAAGACGTTTGGAGCGAGCGATGGCGCCGGAAAAACGCGGACATTGCTGCCGCTCATAGAGCCGCGCTCCGGGGCGCCTTCCGTTTCATGGTCCCTATACATGTGCGAATCGAAAGGAGGCTTGCCATGAACAAATTTCTGACCCAATTTTTCGTCCCGGTGATCCTGGCCCTCCTGGTCCTCTCCGGCTGCACCCTCGCGCCCAGGTATCATCGGCCCGCCGCCTCAATCTCCGCGGCCTGGCCCCGCGTGCCCGGTTACGCCCCCACCCCGACCAATTCTACCCCCGTCCCCGCCGCCGATATCGGCTGGCGCGACTTCTTCCGTGATGCCCGGTTGCAACAACTCATCGGGCTGGCCCTGACCAACAATCCAAACTTGCGCGCCGCTGTCTTTACCGTCGAGCAAACTCGCGCCCAATACCACGTCCAGGCCAGCGCCCTCATTCCGACCGTTGATATCAACGCCAATGGTCAGCGCGAGCGCATCCCCAACGTCTTCGGGGCCGGTGGCAAGGCGTTCACTTATAGCGAATACTCGGTGGACCTGGGCGTCACCTCGTATGAGCTGGATTTATTCGGACAGGTCCGCAGCTTGAAAAAACAGGCGCTCGAAACTTTCTTCGCCTCGGTCGAGGCCCGCAAAACCGCCCAAATCGCCCTCGTCGCCGACGTCGCCCAAGCCTACCTCACTGAGCGGCAGGCAACCGAACAACTCGCCGTCGCGCAGCATTCGTTAAAAGCAGCGCAACAGAATTATGATCTCACCCGGCGCAGTTTCCAGGGCGGCGTCCTCTCCCAAATTGATTTGGACGCCGCCGCCACCACCCTCCAAACCGCCCGCGTCGCCGTCGCCGCTTACGTCCAACAACTCGCCGAGGCTCAGGATAATCTCGTCCTCCTCATCGGCCAGCCCTTGCCCGCCGGCCTTCCGGGCCCTGCCCCCTTCAATCCCCAGTTGTGTCTCTCCGATATTCCACCCGGATTGCCATCCGACTTGTTGGAACGCCGCCCGGATGTTCTCGAAGCCGAACATACCCTCAAAGCCGCCAATGCGAATATCGGCGCCGCCCGCGCCGCCTTTTTCCCGACCATTACCCTCACCGGCTCCGGCGGCACCGCCAGCACCGAGCTGCAAAACTTGTTCGCCCCGGGTTCGCAAACCTGGGCGATTGAACCCCAGTTGAACTGGCCCATTTTTGACGCCGGCACTGCCATCTACGAACTCAAAGCCTCCAGGGCGGCCGAACGCATTGACATCGCTAATTACCAAAGTGCTGTCCAAACCGCCTTCCGCGAAACCTCCGACGCCCTCGCCGTTCGCGCCACCGTCCAGACCCAACTCGAGGCCAACCAATCCCTCGTCAGCACAGACGAAAAAACATATCAGCTCACCCAGGCCGGTTTCCACAGCGGCGTCAACAGCACCCTCGATGTCTTGGCCGCCCAACAAACCCTCGATGCCGCCCGCCAAAACCTTATCCAGTCCCAATACGCGCGCCTCACCAGTTTGATTAACCTCTACCAGGCGCTCGGCGGTGGCTGGCTCGAAAATTCCCCGCAATCCCCGCCCCTTTCCAAAAAATGAACCCTCCCCCCCATCACCCTAATCCCGCTATTCTTGAATGCTCATCAGGCCATGATCCGGTAAACGCTCCCGGAGCGCGGGTCTGTGACCCGCAGCAACTTGGAATTCTCGCAGTCGCAGCAATTCACCGACCCACGCCCCGATATGTTCGGGGCGAGATGCCTTTTCTATCATTCTGCATTCTTCATTCCGCTCTATGAGTGATCCCGCCGCCAATCCGCCCGCAAAACCCGGTGCCCTGCAAAAACTCGCCTCCCCCATCCCGCTGGCCATCTGCACCGTCGTCTTCGCCGCCTTGCTCTTCTTGGCCCAGAATTATCTCATCGAAATCTTCACCACCGAGAGCACCGATGATGCCTTCATCGCCGCGCACATCGTCTCCGTTGCCCCCCGCGTCCCCGGCCAGGTCTCCGCCGTCTATGTCCTCGATAATCAACTCGTTCATTCCAACGATTTGCTCGTCGAAATTGACCCCACCGATTATCAGACCACCCTCGCCCAAAAAGAGGCCGCGCAAAAATCTTCCGAGGCCACCTTCAACGCTTCCGTCGCCGGTTATCAAATGGCCGGGGTCAACGTCACCGCCGCCGAGGCCACCGCCAAATCGTCACAGGCCGCTGCCGACGCCGACGCCGCCACCGCCACCAACGCCCAGGCCAATTTCAACCGCGCCAAAAATTTAATCCGCCAATTGGTCATCTCCCCCCAGGAATTCGACCAGTTCAAGGAAACCGCAGACGCCGCCATGGCCAATTTGGCTTCAGCCCGCCAGAAAGCCGCCTCGGACGAATCCAAAGTCGGCGTCGCCCGCGCCGAACTCCAGGCCGCCAGGGCCGAGTCCGATGCCGTCTTCGCCCAACTCAATCAGTCCAAAACCTCCGTCAGCGCAGCCCACCTCGATTTGTCCTACACGAAAATTTTGGCCCCTTGCGACGGACGGGTCACCCGCAAGCAGGTCGAAGTGGGTGATTATTTGCAAACCGGCCAGATGATCATGTCGCTGGTGCCGACGGAAGTGTGGGTGGTCGCCAATTTCAAGGAGACCCAGTTGAAAGACATCGAGCCAGGCCAGCAGGCGACCGTGGCCATTGACGCCTTGGACGACCGGACCTTTCGCGGCCACGTGGACAGCGTGCAGGCCGGCAGCGGCGAGGCCTTCAGTTTGTTGCCGCCCGAAAACGCCACCGGCAATTTCGTCAAAGTGGTCCAGCGCGTGCCCGTTAAAATCCTCTTTGATGTCCCCTTGCCCGCCGATAAAACCATCGGCCCCGGCCTCTCCGTCCAACCCAGCGTCCAGACCAGTTCATTCCATGTGCCCGAATTTGTCACCGCCATCGTCGCCCTCATCCTGGCGATCATGGCCGCCATCGCCTTCAAAGCCGTTCTGAATCGCAAGAAAGCGTGACCTTATGCCGGACGGCTCCCATCAGGACTGGCATCCGCATCACAGCCCTTGGGCGGTGGCTCTGGGGGTGATGCTCGCCACCTTCATGCAGGTGCTCGACACCTCCATCGCCACCGTCGCCTTGCCCCACATCGCCGGCAGCCTCTCCGCCAGCACCGATGAAGCCACCTGGGTCCTCACCAGTTACATGGTCGCTAACGCCATCATCCTCCCCATGACCGGCTGGCTCTCCAACCGCTTCGGACGAAAACGCCTCTTCATCGCCTGCATTGTCACTTTCACCCTCGCCTCCATCCTCTGCGGCATGGCCGTCAATCTGCCGATGTTGATCTTGTCCCGGATCTTGCAAGGCGCGGGCGGCGGCGCCATGGTCCCCATCGCCCAGGCCATCATGCTCGAAAGTTTTCCACCCGAAAAACGCGGCATCGCCATGGCCACCTTCGCCCAGGGCGTCATCGTCGCCCCCATTGTCGGCCCCACCCTCGGCGGTTGGATTACCGATAATTTTACCTGGCGCTGGGTTTTTTACATCAATGTGCCCGTCGGAATCCTCGCCGTCTTTCTCGCCCAATGGCTCGTCGAGGACCCCCCCTATATCAAGCGTAACCTCAAGGCCGCCGTTGATTTCCTCGGCTTCGGCTTCCTCGCGTTTTGGTTGTCCACCCTCCAAATCACCCTCGATAAGGGACAGGAAGCCGATTGGTTTGGGGCCGTTTGGATTCGCTGGTTCGTCGTTATCTCCATCGCTTCCATGATCGCCTTCATCTGGCGCGAGTTGACCGTCGAACATCCTTTGGCCGATTTGCGCGTGTTCAAAAATCGCAACTTCGCCGTCGGCGTCTTGCTCATTACCATCATCGGCGCCATCCTTTACGGCACCACCGCCGAATTGCCGTTGTTTTTGCAAACCCTGATGGGCTATCCCGCTCTGCAAGCCGGTTACGCCATGAGCCCGCGCGGCCTCGGCGCCTTCGTCGCCACCTTCTTCATCGGCCAGTTGGTCGGTAAAGTCCGGTTGCGTTGGTTGCTCGTCATCGGTTTCTCTTTGTTGAGCCTTTCCGCCTTGATGTATAGCTGGATCAACCTGCAAGTCAGCATGGCCAGCATCGTTCTGCCGGGCATCTTGAATGGTATCGCCACCAGCTTTATCTTCGTGCCCCTCACCACTGCCACCATGAGCCAGTTGAACCAACGCTATATCGGCAACGCCGCCGGCCTCTACAATCTCATGCTCAACATCGGCGGCAGCAGCGGCATCGCCTTTGTCACCACCTTCATCGCCCGCAAAACCCAGGAGCATCGGGACCTTATGGTCGGAAGTTTGTCTCCCGCCAACCCCGCGTTTGGCCAAACCCTTGACGCCGCGAAAAATACTCTCGCCCGCCAGACCGACCCGGTCACCGCCTTGCACCAGTCCTACGCTCTGATCGCCACTACCTTGGACTCCCAGGCCCATTTATGGGCTTTTATTGATAATTTCAGGGTGTTCAGTCTCCTCGCGTTTTCCGGAGTCCCCCTCATTTGGCTCTTCCGCCGCGTCAAACGCGCCCCGGCGAAAAAAGTGGATGTCGCCGCCCACTGAATATCTTCACCAAACCTTGCCCCCCTCCCGCCTGCCTCGTACCTGCGGACGTCAGTCCGCTCTGACTTTTCCCAGAATTCAGATAAAACGCGCTCACCTCCGCTGCCTGGCCCTCTCGGTGGTATTTCGTAACAATAAAATAACGATTGAAACCTGCCTCCTGATTTTCCCGTCAATGCGGTAAAATTATATGAAGAAAATTTTATCCGCCCTTTTTCTCATTGGCTGGGTGATGCGTCTCGATGCTCAAACCAGTGTCATCCAGCCCGCCGCCGCTGCCCATCAGACCGTCGAGACAGTTGTCTGCATCCGGCACGGCGAAAAACCGCCGGGTGGCCTTGGCCAGCTCGATTGCCGCGGCCTTAACCGCGCGTTGGCTTTGCCGGACGTTTTGTTGAAAAAATTCGGCAGCCCTCAATTTGTTTTTGCGCCCAATCCTTCTCAAAAGGTGGATGGCAGTCCCGGCTATTATTATGTGCGCCCGCTGATCACCATCGAGCCGACCGCGATCCGCTGTGGCCTCCCCGTCAACACCGCGTTTGGCTACAAGGAAATCAGGAAACTCGAGGACGAATTGAACCGGCCAAAATACCGGAATGCGATGATCTTCGTGGCTTGGGAACACGGCGAACTTGACGAATTTGCCAAAAATATGCTTGAGGATAATGGGGATAATCCGAAAAACGTGCCCGACTGGAGCGGTAACGAATATGACATGATTTTTATTTTCAGGATCACGCGCGAAAACGGCGGGAAACAATTTGCCTTCACAATTGACCACGAGGGTTTGAATGGCTTAAGCGACACCTGCCCCGAACCTGCAAGGTAACGGAAAGCGCCGCGAGATCATTATCACCCGTGGCAGCGGACACCACTCCGCTCTCACTCCGTGAAAACCCATATCGTAGCAGCGGACGTTAGTCCGCTCATTCGCCCCTTTTCATGCGGCTTTGCTTGAATTCCACGCACAATGTTTTGCAAGAACTTGAAACAAGTCCGGTATTAAATACGTCTGTTAAATATGAAAATAAGCCAAGGAAACGAACAATGAAAAAGTCCATTATTACAAGATTTCCCCTCATTGCAATGGGCCTGCCACTGCTCGCCGGATGTGTCGCCCGCGTCGCTTATACCCCGCCCCCCCCGGCCGGACCGCCCCCCGCCGCCCTGGTTGAGCCTGCGCCCGACCAGCCGCCGCCCCCCCAGGTGGACGTCACCGTGCCCCGGCCAATTTGGATCGCGGGCGCTTGGGAATGGCGTGGAAGCTGGGTCTGGGTCCATGGTTATTGGGGTTATCCACCCCGTCCGGGCGCAATCTGGATTCGCGGCCATTGGGGTTATCGCCGTCACCGTAACGTCTGGGTCGGCGGCCATTGGCAGTAGCACCCGCATCCCGCGGACCGTTTCGCGCGTCCCGCGCCAATCCTCCGGCGGCCCTGCCGGCGTGTCCCCGGGCTCACGCCGGCCGTCGCGCCGGCCATTGCATTATCGCCGATTTCCTGTATAATCGCCGTTGCTCATTTTGGGCCAGACGGTTTAGGAACTAAATCATGCACCGGTCAAGACACCACCGAAACAAGGACAAAGATACCAACCGCTTCTATTTGTTGCCCGGCCAGGGCGGCCGACTGTATCGGAAAAAGCAGAAACTCATCATTGCCTGGTCGCTATTCGCCGCCCTCCTCGTCTCTGGCATCGTCGTGTCCATCATGTATTTCACCGACCATTTCTAAAAAATAAATCCGGAAGCAGCGGACGTCATCTGCGCCGTCATGAACCTATCCGTCTTATCCGTCCTATCCGGCGTGGCAGCGGACGTGAGTCCGCTCTGACTTTTCCCCGAATTCAGATAAAGCGCGCTCACATCCGCTGCCTGGCCTTCTCGACCATCGCCACCCGCCCTGTCCCTCCCCCTATTTCCCAGGACCACCCCGCGAATACTGCGGTTAATTTTTTGTCAAATTCGCGTTCCTTCGCGTCAATCCGCGGTTCACTTTTTTCTCTCCCCTTTGTGTGCTTCGTTCCCTTGTCGTTCAGAATCCGTCCCGCTCCCCGCTTTAACAATTTTAGCCTTCAGCCTTTGGCCTTTGCCATTCTTTTCAGCCTTCGTGCTATCCAGCGTAGCAGCGGATGTGAGTCCGCTCTGACTTTTCCCCGAATTCAGATAAAACGTACTCACATCCGCTGCCTGGCCTTCTCAACCATCGGCACCCGCCTCGTCCCCGAATGAGAATAACCGCCAGACATTAAGCCCGCTATCAGTTGTAATGCTGACTGCGGATTTTGCGGATGCGTTCGAGAATTAAGACGCATGCCTTGTTTGGTGAATCCAGCCCCGCAAGAACGTCCGGCTTGAAACCTGCCTGCCTAAACAATCGTCAACTGGACGCTGCTCTCGATGATGCCCGCGCTGATGGCGTAGCGCGTGAGGCCGGCCGTGTCGTGGATGTCGAGCTTCTGCATGATATGCTCGCGATGCTTCTCGACGGTCTTGATGCCGATGCCGAGTTCCGACGCGGTTTCCTTGTTGGCCTTGCCTTCGGCGATGAGTTGCAGGACTTCCATCTCGCGCGAAGTCAGTTGGGCGGCTTTCTTTGTGAACCTGCCCGTGCGATCAGGCGTCAGCGGATGGATGCGATCCTGCCGCCGCGAAATGGAAGTGCTGTAAAATGTTTTTCCTTTTTGGACTTCCCGGATCGCCTCACAAACCACATGAGAGGAATTTTGCTTGAGCAGAAAGCCCACGGCGCCGGATTCGGTCGCGTTCGTGACATACGCGTCGTCGCTGTGAGCGGAGAGAATGACGATCCGGGTGCCGGGCACGGCTTTGAGCACCTGGCGCGTGGCTTCCAAACCGTTGAGCTGCGGCATGGCGATGTCCATCAACACCACGTCGGGATGAAGCTTTTTTGCCAGTGCAACCGCCTGGCGGCCCTCCTGCGCTTCACCGACGACTTCAATATCGTTTTCCAGCTCGAGCATCTTGCGAAACCCCTCGCGCACAATCGTGTGGTCATCCGCCAGCAGAACAGTGATTCGTTTCATAAAATCTTGGCTTTCGTTTGAACCGGCTGTCAGCGGATTTTCCGCCTGTGCCCGCGTCCCTTGCCGGGCGGTATTTGCGCCGTGATGGTCGTGCCTTTGCCCGGGGTGGACTGGACATCAAAACTGCCGCCGACCATCTCCAACCGTTCCCTCATCCCGAGCAGCCCAAGGCGTTTGCTGCCTTTCCCGTGCATGACATGGTCCACCTGGAAGGATTTGCCGTCATCTTTTATTATCATACAAACAGAGAGTGGCAGCTTCTGGATGTTCACTTCCACCCGGCTGGCTTGCGCATGACGCGCCACATTGGTGAACGCCTCTTGCGCCACCCGAAAAAGCACCGTCCGCTTGGCGATGTCCAATTCTTCCACTTGCGCAAAGGCCTTCAAGTGAACCGGGATGCGCGTGCGTTTGGAAAAATTCTTCACAAATGAATGCAGAGCGGCAATCAAGCCCAGATCGTCCAGCACCGCCGGGCGCAAATCGCGGGCGAACTGATGCACGATGTCCACCGATTTTTCCACCAGCCGTTGTGTCTGGGCAATGTTGCGGTCGAGACCATGGGTGTTGATCGCCGCCCGCTTTTTCAAGGCCGCCAGTTGGACGTTGATCCCCGTCAGCGTCTGGGCGATGACATCATGCAATTCGCGGCTGATCTCCCGTCGTTCCTCTTCCTGGGCCAGAAGAATTTGGCGCGACAATTGACGCAACTGCTCCTGCAGGTGGGCCGATTGCGCCAATAACTCGCCGTAATGATGCTCGCTCTTTTTAAGCGCTGCCTCCACCGCCTTGCGCTGGACGATTTCCTGTTCCAACTCCAGGTTGGAGGCGGCCAGTTCCACCGTGCGCTGGCTCAACATTTCCACAATTTCATTCAGGTGGAGGGCGGCCTCCCACACGTTATGATGAGTTTTCTCAATCGGGATGATCGCCTCGGTGAAAAAAGTCCCCGCCCGCCGGATGAGCGCGCTGCGTTTGCCGTCTGGAATGCCGGGCAACACCTTGGTCACCAGGATTTGTTCATGCAGCCTGGCAATGTCCAACGTCTGCAATTTGACGGCCGCCGCCCGCCCGCCCAGGCCGCGAGCCGGCTGCAAGTCCGCCTTCCGGCCTTGCTTTAGGTAAGCCAGCAGCGCCGACTGGTAATGTCTGGTAAATTTGGCTTTCATGACCTGCCGTATTCACGCGCAACTCGCCGCACGGACTTGACCAAATTTATCACCACCTGTTGTGTGCTGGCGATTTGATTCTTAAGGCCTGCAATGTTTCTGCGCGCCTCCTGTCTCAAGGAAAGCAGCCGGACGTTGATGCCCAACAATGTCTGGGCAATTTCATCCTGAAGCTTGCGGCTGATTTTCCTGCGCTCATCTTCCTGTGTCGCGAGCACCCGGTGCGCCAGTTGCCGCAAACCTTCCTGTAGTCGCAGGGATTCCTTCAACAATTTGGCATGGTCTTCACCGCTCTTTTTGAGCGCGGTTTCCATGCTCTTGCGCCGGACGATGCCGCGTTGCAATTGATGGTTCGTGGTCGCCAGTTCAATTGTTCGCCGGCCCAGCATCTTGTTCAGCCGATCCATTTCAATCTTGCTCTGCCGCGCGGGGCCGTGTGCCTCCATGATCGGGATGATGGCCTCGGCAAAGAAAATCTCCGCCCGCCTCGCGATCCCATCCTTGCCGCCGCCTGACTCCAATAGGACGATTGCCCGCTCGTGAATCCGGGCCAGTTCTAATGTCTCCACTCCGAGGGCAACCGCACAACGTCCCAGTCCCAATGCCGGTCGCAAGCTCGCGCGTGGTCCCTGCTTTAGGTGTTTGCGCAGCGCGCCAACATATCGTTGAGACAGCCGGATTAATTCTTGTTTCATGTCGTCATCGGGTCTTCGGCGGATTTTTTCCGGCGTGCTTGGTTTCTCGATGACACACCGGAAATTCAAAATGAATGTGGGACAATTGTTTCAATCTGGATATAAGGTGTTCCCCGTACGGAACGCGGGCGGCTTTGGAGTGTAGATTGAAAGTTATGAGGATCTTGCTGCTATGCCTGGAATCGCCGGGTTGGAGTTGCGACCCGTGATGCCACGATGGGGTGAACACCACCCATCGCGTATGTTCTGGTTATACCTGATGGCAGGGGACCCGTCCCTCGGCATATCATGACTCGCTTGAACGAACGAATAACCGTCAAAGCCACGAAGCAAACGGCGCTGTTTCAACGGTAATGAGCGAACACGAAAAACATACGGCATTTCTGAGCCAGTGCCTTCTTTACGACGAAAGCACGCGGCGCCACCACCTGGTGAAAGAAATTGCCCGGATTCAGCGCGACCTGCGGTGTGTGGGACGCGCGGTGTGGCTGATGGCCATGTTGGTTTTGTTGGTCGTGGCTTTTCTGGGCTATGGAACGGTTTTGGTGCGGAATTTTCCCTACAACGAATCGCAATTCACCGTCAAACTCATCTTCGCGTTGGGCGTGGGATTCCTCATCAGCCTCCTGGCATTTGCCGGCCTCTGGATCGTCTATCGCTGGAAGCTCGATCTGCGGCGCGAGGAATGCCGCCGGATGGTTGCAAAACTATTGGAGTCACGCCTGGGGAAACCGGTCGCCATACCCCGGCAAGACAGTCCTGCTGATGTGCAAAACACCCAACGCATGCTTGAACTGATTGAAACCGAACAGGAAAGTTCCGCGGGTGGGATCGAACAGGGGAAATGAATCATGAAGGCGGGTGGCCTGTTCGCGCTTCTCTTTGCCGGGGTATTGGTTGCGCGGGCGGATGACGACACGTTTGCCCTGCCGGAAGCGGTTCAAGGCGCGCAACAATGGGCGCAGGAAAATCTCGACACCAATGCTCTCAACGCGCTTTCCGACGCGGACAACCGTGAGGAACAGCAATTTTTCCGCGAAATCCAGCAACGCCTTCAGGGCGCCTATGTGGTGGACTTTGCGGCGTTGCGGCAAACGGCCCAAACTGTCCTGCCGTTGCTGGAGAGTCGCGACGAAACCCGGCCCTACGCCGCGTGGCTCAAGGCGCGGATGGATTATCTGGTTGTCGCTGACGAAATCCGGCTCACCATCCCGCCACCAATAGTTCAAACCAACCATCCGCCCCAGCCGGTTCCCAATCCTCCGCCGCAAATAGAACGCGAACTTTGGGTGGAAAAAGTTTCCACCAGTCCCTGGCCCGCTCTGGCAAAAGAATATGTGCCGGAATTGAAGCCGATTTTTGCCGCGCAAAATGTCCCGCCGGACCTGGTCTGGATGGCGGAAGTGGAATCGGGATTTGACCGGCGCGCCTTGAGCCCGGCGGGAGCGGCGGGGCTGTTTCAATTGATGCCGGACACCGCCAAACGGTTTGGCCTTTCCCTGTGGCCGCGCGACCAGCGTTACCAGGCCGGGCCGAATGCGACTGCCTCCGCCCGCTATCTGATATATCTTTACGACCGTTTCAAGGATTGGCGGCTCGCGCTGGCCGCTTACAACGCCGGTGAAGGCACGGTGCAAAAACTTTTGGATCGCTATAAAGCTGACAGCTACGACGCCATCGCCGGATATCTTCCTGCGGAAACGCAAATGTATGTGCCCCGCATCGAAGCCATCCTCCTGCAGCGTGAAGGCGCAAACCTCGAACAACTCTCCGCACCGTAAGGTTAACCAAAAGCTTGAACTGCATTCTGGTTAGACCTGATAGCGAAGGACTGTCGGGCAACGTAATGTGTTGCCTGAGGAAAATTAAAATTCAAAACGAAAGATAAAATATGATTGTGAAGAATAACGCGGTGCTGGCGATTTACAAATCCCACACCGAAGCCGAAACTGCCGTCAAGGAACTGCAGCAATCGGGATTTGACATGAAGAAACTCTCGATTGTCGGACGCGACTATCACACGGATGAACATGTGGTCGGCTACTACAATACCGGGGACCGCATGAAACACTGGGGAAAACTGGGAGCTTTCTGGGGCGGGATATGGGGGTTATTGTTCGGGTCCGCATTCTTTTTGATTCCCGGGGTCGGGCCATTGCTCATCGCCGGGCCGCTCGTCGGCTGGATTGTCAGCGCACTGGAAGGCGCTGTGATCGTTGGAGGCTTGAGCGCGCTTGGTGCCGGACTTTATGGCCTGGGCATTCCCAAGGACAGCATTCTGCAATACGAGACTGCCGTCAAATCCGGTAAGTTTGTCGTGATCGCTCACGGCTCCACCGAAGAAACGACTCACGCCTGGGAAATCATCGGCCGCACCAACCCGGAGGCTCTGGAAGAACATCAGCCTTCATTCGCCAGGTCCGAGCCGGGCCTCGTGCCGGCATAGTTTAAGCCCGGAACGCCATCAGTCAACCAGGCGACAATCAACGTTATGAAAAACAAATTGGTAATCACCGTCTTTTCCATCGCCGTTTTTGCAGTGGGATGCGGCAGGCAGCAAACAACCTCGCAGCAGATGGACCAGGTTCAAACCGAAACCAAAGCCGCCGCAGTGGACATGAAGAATTACACTTATGCCCAAAAGGATGAATTCGTCAAAGATATGCAGGCCCGGCTGACCGCGCTGAATCAGGATTTGGACCAGCTCTCCGCCAAAATTGACAGCTCCAGCGACGCGGTCAGGGCCGATGCCAAACCCAAACTCCAGGCGTTGCGCGACCAAACGGCCCGGTTGAACAAACAACTGGATGACGTCAGGAACGCCACTGAGTCCACTTGGGACAGCGTCAAAGCCGGTTTCCAGAACGGCTACGACGCGACGAAGAACGGATTCGATCAGGCGCGCCAGTGGGTGAGCGACAAAATTGCGCCTTGAGATGGAAGTTGTTCGCGCCAAACACAGCGGCGTGCCGTCATGCGCCGCTGTGTGGTAACCTTTGCCAATTTATGATTCAGGTTTTGACTGGTGTTGATAATGATTTCTTGCCGGATGGCGGGATTGCCTCAATTCCTCCTGGTAATCGTCGCGATTTTGGCCGGAGATCATTCACTGTGCCAGTCAAGTATTTATGAAGTGAGAAGCGCACCATGTTCGCCAAATCCACCAGGGCATCAGATGCATTTGGGCCTTCCTCCATCCGGCTGGCGGCCGGATTGGGCGGGTGGGTTTGGGCGCAATGGGATGAGTTGCGCCACGCGGCGGCGGTGATTGGGACTGTGCTTTGCGTCTGTATTCAACCGCGGCACTGGGCGCGCGCCGCGCGAAAGGCGTTTGCTTTGCAAATCATGTCCATCGGCATCGAGCCGCTCTGGTTCGTCGGCGCGGTGGCTGCATTTGTCGGCATTTCGGTTGTGGTGCAACTCACCTTCTGGACCGGCGAAGTGGGCCAGTCACAGATGCTCGGGCCGCTGCTGGTGACTGTCGTGGCGCGTGAACTCGGGCCGGTGCTGATCAATCTCATCGTGATCGTCCGCAACGGCAGTGCGATGACGACCGAACTGGGCGTCCTCAAAATCAACGGGGAAGTCCGCGCGCTCGAAGCGCACGGAGGTGATCCGTTCCTGAAACTCGTGGTGCCGCGGGTGCTGGGAACGGCCGTTTCTACGTTTTGCCTGACGATTGTTTTTATCCTTGTCGCTTTCGCGAGCGGT
The DNA here is from genome assembly GCA_963755515.1 of uncultured Verrucomicrobiae bacterium. GTDB lineage: Bacteria > Verrucomicrobiota > Verrucomicrobiia > Limisphaerales > UBA11358 > UBA11358. Next base: position 55,066 of record CAVWKA010000028.1, read on the forward strand.
TACCTGTTCGCGGCCTGGACGGGACAAGGCAGCCGCGATTTGTTTCTGTTCGCGGATACGGTGTCGAGAGCCGTTCAGCCCAAAGACGTTCTCAACATCCTTGCCAAAAGCATTCTGCCCGCCCTGTTTGCCAGCGCGTCTTGTTGCATCGGCGGCCTTGGCGTCGGCGAGTCAGTCACGGAAATCCCGCAAGCTACCCAGTGGGCGCTCACCCGCTCGGTTGCCGGCCTTTTTGTCATCTCCGCCGTGGTCTCACTCCTGACGTACCTGTGACTATGAGTGAAACACCCAACCTCCCTGAACCTTCACGTCCCGATGACCGGGGCCAGCCGATGACCGGGCGCTTCAAATTTCGGCGCGTCAATGAAATCACCGGCATTTTCGTGCTCGTCGTCGTCGCCGTGTTGATTGCCGCCGTCGTCTGGACGGGCCACAGCCAGCGCTGGTTCAAGAGCCGCGTCACTCTGCGGATCGTTTTGCCCGAAGCCGGCGCGGCGGGAATCCGGCAAGGCTCGGAGGTTTATTTCTTGGGCACGCTCGTCGGATCGGTTTCCGACGTCATCGTGGACCCGACGGGCCGCATGGAAGCCGAGGCAAACATCCGCCGCGACTTTTTCCGCTTCGTGCGCGTGGATTCATCGGCGGTCGTCAAAAGAGAATTTGGCCTGGCCGGAGACGCCTACTTTGAGATCACGCGCGGCCAGGGCCGGCCGTTGCCGGAGAAAAACGCCTTCATTGATTGCAGGGAATTGCCGGGCACGGTGGAAACCGCAATCGAGGAGGTCCGTAGTGCCGCGCTGCCTGCCTTGCAGAAAATGAGCGTGGGTCTCAATACATGGACCGCGCTCGGCACGAATCTCATCAGCACGCAGGAGCGATTGGAACAATTGATTGACCGCATGAACAACATTGTCACCGGCGTTCAACAAGGCAAAGGCACCGCCGGCAAACTGATCACCGACCCCGCGTTGGCAGACGAAATGCAGCAACTTATGGCGCGCGCGAACAAGGTGATGGGCGAATTGCAGGACGTGACGACGAACCTGGACGTTGCGGTGATGAATGTTCAGAACGGCACGACGCGCCTGCCGGAAATCACCGGCGCCGTGGCCAACGAGGCGAAAGACCTGCCCGGGCTTGTCCGCCAAACGCAGGCTTCGATGCGTGAACTGGAGCGGTTGGTTGAAGCCATGCAAAAGACCTGGCTCTTGCGCAAATACGTGAACGCGACAAACCCGCCGCCCCTCAATCCGCTGCCCGGATCGGTGCCGTCGGTACGGCAGCCAGTGAAAGCGCTCGATTCGCCGAGGGATTCTACGAACTGAATTTCAAGTTAAACCAGACTTCGCCCGGTATCGCAAAAACACGTTCTGGTTACACCTTATGGCGAAGGGCCGCCCGGTGGCATAGTCTGTCCCCAGTGTTAAAAACCAATGACCAATAACTGAAAGAAGAAACAAAATGAAAATGAAATCAACTTACCCGCTCGCGCTCCTGGCAGCCACGAGTGTCCTGTTAGCCGCCAGCACACCCCTGCGCGCCGCCGATACGGACAGCCGTATCGAATCATCCGCCGCGTCAAGTCCTACACGTTCAAAACCTACCTCAAGGATGATTCGATCAAGAGTGAATCCAAAGATGGCGTCGTCACCCTGACGGGCACTGTGGCCGAAGCGTCCGACAAGTCCCTGGCTGAAAACACCGTGGCGAGTCTGCCCGGCGTCATCAGCGTGGACAATCAACTGGTGGTCAGCGGCGAACAACCCGCTGAACATTCTGACGCTTGGATCACCATGAAAGTAAAAACCGCGCTTCTGTTCCATCGCAACGTGAGCGCCACCGGCACCACCGTGTATATGAAAAACGGCGTCGTCACCTTGCAAGGCGAAGCCAGCAGCATGGCCCAAAAGGAACTCACCACCGAATACGCCAAGGACGTTGACAACGTCAAAGAGGTCAAAAACGACATGACGATTGCCAAGACTCCGGCAATGCCAGACGCCACCATCGGCGACAAAATTGATGACGCCTCCATCACGGCTGAAGTCAAATCGTCGTTGATGTCGCATCAGCGACCAGCGCCTTGCATACCGGAGTCTCGACGACGGATGGCGTGGTTACGTTGACCGGCATTGCCAAAAACGATGCCGAAAAGAGCCTCGTCACCAAGCTCGCCACCGACATCAACGGCGTGACCAGCGTGATCAACAACATGACCATCGCCGTCCCTGTGGCTGCTAACTAAACCATTAAAGCAATTACCGGCCCGGGTGAAATAGCTCCGGCTGGCCAAAACCGAAAAACAAAACAACACGAAAGAAAATTAAATATGAATACAACCAGACATCCGGGAATGATTGAGACGGTCAAAGACGACGGCATCGCCGTTGTCGCGGGCATGGGCAAGGTCATCGGGGCCGCGGTGGACACCACGGAGAAGGTGGTCACCACTACGGTGAAAGATGTGGCCGAGGTCGGCGTTGGCATCGAACACGCCGCCGTTGCCGTCGGTGGCGGGGTGCTCAAGGGTACCGAAAAACTGGCGGTTGGCGCCGAGCACGCGGTGGCGGATATCGCCGGCGGGGCAGTCAAGGCGGTCGGCGACATGGGCGCAACGGTCGTGGATGCCGCGCGTCACACTGTGCATGGCAACCCGAACGGGACAAGGAGTCCCGAGCCGGCCAAAGCCTGATCAATGTGCAAACCTGGCGGGCCGGGGCGAGGTTGCCCATGCCCGCCGTGTCTGCCAAACCAAACCATTATGTTATACACGATTGCAGTTATCCTGATCATTTTATGGCTGCTGGGATTGGTGACCGGCACTACGCTGGGCGGCCTGATTCATATCCTTCTTGTTCTAGCCGTCATCGCGATTTTGCTCCGGGTCATCTCGGGCCGGAAACCGGTGCTTTAAGAAACTGTCAGCCAAAAATAAATTTTAAATCCAATATGAACACAAAAACCGTGGTTGCCGTCATTCTGGTCACTTTTGGAATCGTGGTGCTCGCTTACTCGGGCATCACTTTCAAAACTCCGGGCATGCCAATCGACTTCCTGGGCATGCACATTCAAACCACCGAAAGCCACTTTATACCACCTGTCGTCGGAGCACTCGCGCTCGTCGGCGGAATCGTGTTGCTGGTGGTGAAGCCCAGGCGGGCCTGACGAGCGGAATCCAATGCGGCGCCGGAATGAAAGGCGGGACGAAACCCGGCCTTGCACCGCATGGCTCATGGCACGGATGGATTATCGTCTTTGCCGGATCATTTACAAAAACATGTTCTGGTTACACCTGATGGCGAAGGGCCGCCCGGCGGTATAGCGTGTCTTCAGTGCTAAAAATAATTAACAACTGAAAGAAACCAAACGGCCCGGCCAAATTCGCAACCCGCTGACAAAAAACATCTTATGAACGCTGAACTTATGAAACAGGCGCTGGAAAAAGTTGGCAACCCCAACATTCTGGTCAATTTGATCTCACGCAGGGTCCGACAGCTCACCGCCGGCGGTGGATCAATATGCCGTCCCCTGGTGTTAAACACCGGAAATCTGGGAATGGCGGACGTCGCGTTGCGGGAGATTATCGAGGAAAAGATGGGTTGGGAACTGCCGGAAGTAGTGGCATTGATACGCCCGGTGCGCAAGAAGCGCAAGAAGTCTTAATCTGGGAGCCAAAGTCCCCCTTTTATGAACACGCTCAAGCTTATTGTCATGACCATCATCGAGTTGGTCAAACAGGCCTGCTTGCTTCCCCAATCTATCGTGAAGGTCATCGGGCAAAGACGGCACCTGACAGCCCGAAACGGACTTGAGGCCGAGCGGCTTGACCGGATACGCAATCCCTCAAAGTATCTGGGGAAGTGACTGAAAACTCTATGTCTGAGAAAATACCAGATAAGGGGCGGGAGTCTCAAGATATTACGAAGCCCAACTATGGGGCGCTGCCGGCTCCGGGAATGCCAGTGCAAGTCCAATGCTTGGGGTTCAAATGCATGGCGTTCCGCGACAAGGAGGGGAAATGGATAGACCTTTTCACCCTCAAATTTCTGCCGGGCGTTTTGGGAGTGGTTCCCCAATGATCGTGAAGCCTTTTGCTTTTTGATCCTATTCCGATTCGCCGGCAAAGCTCAAAGCGATGGCCGATTTACGATTCTTGCGCCTTATACGGAGAACACCGTATTAACTCTCATGCATCAAAATGATATGCTGGGGTTCTTGAAACAATGAAAGACAACGACAAACGGGTGGCGCTCATTCGCCTTCGGGATATTATCTATTCCGGCGTGCGACCCTCCGTGCGCGAGTCCGGCTTCTCGGCGGAAAATGTTCGGGAACTCGCCAAAGAGGGACTGATCCAGCCGGGGGAAAAATCGTTTAGCGACGCGCCCGACAGATATGTGATTGAGGAAATCCTGCCAGCCGGACATGCATTTATCTCGGAGCACTACGCTCTCCACGACCGGAATTTCCTGTCGCCGGCGCCGGCGTGAATTTGTGCGCGCCTCGAATCGCTCTCCCGCATGGGTTGTTGAGGCGATGTAGGTTGAAATTGCCTCTTGGTCAATCCAACCATCTATGGCATTATGGGAGTGGTCAGCACAGGCAAATCAACCTGCCGTTGCCTAACAATTCATGCCGCCCGCCTCGGATATCCGCAAGGTCGCATTTCTCGGCGATTATCTGCCGCGTAAATGCGGCATCGCCACGTTCACGACAGATTGCGCTGCGCCGTGGCGGCGGAAAATCCGGCGATGCAGTGCCTCGTCGTCCCGGTCAATGATCTCGCGGACGGTTACGATTATCCGGCGGAAGTGCGGTTCGAGATTGCCGAGCAGGACCTGCCCTCGTATCTGCGCGCCGCCGATTTCCTGAACATCACGGACGTGGACGCGGTTTGTGTGCAGCATGAATTCGGCATTTTCGGCGGGCCGGCGGGCGGCCACGTGCTGGCCCTGCTGCGCGGATTGCAAATGCCCATCGTCACCACCCTCCACACGGTGTTGCGCGAACCCAACTCGGAACAACGGCGCGTCATGCGCGAGTTGATCCGGCTTTCCACCCGGCTGGTGGTGATGAACGAGCGCGGCCGGGAATTTCTGCGCGATATCTATCATGCGCCCGAAAACAAGATCGATCTGATTCCCCACGGCATTCCGGACATGCCGTTCGCCGACCCGAATTTTTTCAAGGACGAGTTCGGCGTCGCCGGACGGCAGGTGTTGCTCACCTTCGGTTTGTTGTCGCCGAACAAGGGCATCGAGTTCGCCTTGCGGGCGCTGCCGGACATCATCCGGGAATTTCCGAACATCGTTTACATTGTGTTGGGGCAAACGCATCCGAATTTGCTTCGTGACGAAGGCGAGGCTTATCGCTTGAGCCTGGAGCGGTTGGCTAAGGATCTCGGCGTCCAAAAACACGTCGTCTTCTTCAACCGCTTTGTCGAGCTGGAGGAATTGATGCGGTTCATCGGCGCGGCGGACATTTATCTGACGCCTTATCTCACCGAATCCCAAATCACCTCGGGCACCCTGGCCTACGCGTTCGGCGCGGGCAATGCCGTCGTCTCCACTCCCTACTGGCACGCGGCGGAATTGCTGACCGCCGATCGCGGCAAACTCGTGCCCTTCCGCGACGCCAAAGCCATCGCCGCCGCCGTCGTCGAATTGCTGCGCGACGAACCGTTGCGCCATTCGATGCGCAAGAACGCCTACAAATTGGGGCGGGATATGGTCTGGAGTCGCGTCGCGCAATTGTATCTGAAGTCCTTCCAGCAGGCGCGGCAGGACCACAGTTTCGTCGGACGAAAATCGTCGCCCATCAAAACGCTCGACGAACAGCCCGGACAATTGCCGGAGTTGAAGCTGGACCACCTCTTTCGGATAAGCGATTCGACGGGCATTTTCCAGCACGCCAGTTTCACCGTGCCGAATTTTGCCGAAGGCTATTGCACGGACGACAACGCCCGCGCCCTCGTGCTGGCGTTGATGCTCCAAAAGCTCGGTTATGGCTCACCGCAACTCGCCGCGCACGCCGCCACCTATGCGGCGTTCCTTAATCACGCCTTCGACCGCAAGCGCGGACGTTTCCGCAACTTCATGGGTTTTGAACGACACTGGCTGGAGGAAGTCGGCTCGGAAGATTGTCAGGGTCACGCCCTCTGGGCGCTGGGATTGTGCGTCTCACAGGCGGGTCATGGCAGTTTTCAGATGCTCGCCGCGCAACTCTTCGAACTGGCTTTGCCGGTGGCCGCCGAATTTGCGTCGCCGCGCGCCTGGGCGTTCACCCTCATCGGCATTGACGAATACCTGCGCCGCTTCGGCGGCGACCGTCGCGCCAGCCAGATTCGTGAAGCGCTCACCACCCGGCTGATGCAGAGCTACTCCGACACCGCCGACGACAACTGGCGCTGGTTTGAAGAAGTCGTTTCGTATGCGAACGCTAAATTGCCGCATGCGCTCATTCTTAGCGGACGCTGCCTGAACGCCGCGCCGTTGCTGGAGACCGGCCTCAAAGCCTTGCGTTGGCTGGTCGAGGTCCAGACCTCCGCAACCGGCGCTTTCCAGCCCATCGGCTCGAATGGATTTTACCGGCGCGGACACGAGCGCGCGCAATTCGACCAGCAGCCCATCGAGGCCCAGGCCACCGTTTCGGCCTGCATCGAGGCCTATCACGCCACGGGCGACTCGTTCTGGGTCGCAGAGGCCCGCCGTGCGTTCGAGTGGTTTCTCGGACGGAACGATCTCGGCCTCGCGCTCTACGACTCAACCACCGGCGGCTGTCGCGATGGCTTGCACGTGGACCGTTTGAGCCAGAATCAAGGCGCCGAATCCACCCTGGCCTTTCTGCTGGCGCTCGCCGAGGCGCGGGCGCTGCAAAACACCCTCACCAGTTTCAAGGAGCCAGTCGGAAAGTAATCCCCGTTTTCGACTCCAAGGACAGAAATACATTCATGACCACGCAAACATCCCCCGCTCTCCACGCCAAACGCATCGGCCCGACACTCACTCCGGATCGCTCGCGCGTGCTGATGCGCCCGTTTCGTCCCACCACCGACGACATCTCGCGGCGAATCGTCGCGCGCATCATGGCTCTGCCGGAAGAGGACGTTGCCAGGTTGGCAAGCCAGGTGCTCGGCGAATTCGCGAATCGGCACGAGCACGTTGAAAGGATTTTTCTCGCCCGGTTCGAGCAGGTGAGGATTTATCTTCAACCCGGCGCGCTGCCATCGTCCGAACGGCAAATGCTCATCGGCTCCTACTTCACGCACGAGTACTCGCCGGAATCGGCGGCGCTGTTCAATCCGTCCATCGTCCCGCACCCCGACCAGTCTGGACTGCCGAACGGCGCGCTGCGCTTTATCCTGAGCCTGCGGGCCACGGGCGAAGGACACATTTCCTCCATCACCTTCCGCTCGGGCGTCGTCAGCCTGCATCATCGCATCTCCCTCACGCCCCCCGTGCCGTTTGTGACGGAGCCGGAACGCGTGCCCAACGCCGCCTACGCCAAGGGATTGTTCATCCACAAACTTGAGGAGGCGGGAGTGCAAAATGATTTTTGCCGCCGCGTGCTGGATCAGCTTCACGACGACTTCACCCTCAAGGAATTGCGCCAGGTCCTCTTCGCCTCGGGCCTCACGCCGGACGTTTCCGACGCCACGGCGGCCCGCGCCGCGCGCGGCCTCCTGCTACTGGCCGAATCGAATTACGAAGTGAACTTTGCGCCCGACAGCCGTGTTTCGCAGCGCGTCCTCTTTCCCTCCACGCCCAGTCAAAGCAACGGCATCGAGGACGCTCGCTTCGTCCGGTTCCAGAATGACGACGGCAGCTTCACCTACTACGCAACTTATACCGCCTACGACGGCAAAATCACGCTGCCGCAGTTGTTGGAAACGCCGGATTTTGCGCATTTCAAGTTCAGCACCCTCAACGGCCCCGCGGTGCAGAACAAAGGCATGGCCCTGTTCCCCCGCAAAATCAACGGCCAATACGCCATGCTTTCGCGCCAGGATGACGAGAACATTCTCCTCATGTTCTCGGAGCACATTCATTTCTGGCAGGAGCCTCGGCTGTTGCTGCCGCCGGGACAGCCGTGGGAATTCTTCAAGATCGGCAATTGCGGTTCACCGATTGAAACGGAAGCGGGTTGGCTGGTCTTGAGCCACGGCGTCGGCGCCATGCGGAAGTATTGTCTCGGCGCCTTCCTGCTCGACTTGAACGATCCGACCCGCGTCCTTGGCCGGCTGCGCGAACCATTGCTCTCTCCGAACGAATCGGAGCGCGAAGGCTACGTGCCGAACGTCGTCTATACCTGCGGCGCGTTGCTGCACGGACGTCAACTCGTCATTCCCTACGCCATGAGCGACTCCGCCACCAGTTTCGCCACCGTCCCGCTGGACGAATTACTGGCCGCCATGGAGTGAGACACACCCCTGCCAATCCAGCCCTCATCAGCATCTTCAATTAAATAATCCCCACCCAAAGGGTTGGCTTTTGAGTTGCCCCTCTATAAAAGGCGTTGACTGGCTCCACTGCGACAACCAGCCGCCGTGTCTGTAGCGCAGACTTCCAAGTCTGCTGTATCGCGGGCGCTGCCCAAGGCGGCACCCGTCGCCAGACAGAAGCCCACGACCACCCGCATCAGAATTAAGCTGGAAAAGCCCGCGCTACCTCCGCATTGACGTGCGCCGCATCGGTTTCTTATCGTCTGCAACACCAAGTAAAACATGAGTTCCGCGCCCGTGATATGTTTTGGCCAGCAGCCATGCGGATTTTTTCCGAAACGCTTCCTCGTTGCCAAAATCCTCACCGCCCGCCGGCTCCAAAAGGAAATCGGCGGCGAAATCCTCTTTTTCTGCCACGACAGCGATCACGACCCGCGCGAGACCCGAACGCTGCTGCGCCATCGCCGCACTCAGGAACTTGCGCAATTGAATTTTGCCTTCGCCAACCGGCTTCAGCGGAAATTTTCGCCGTTATTCCTAAAACGTGTTCCCGACGGCTGGCGGGAGAAAACGCTGCTTCAGTTGCCAAATTATGTGGACCGTCGCCTGATCAAAATTTTTGAGAGTGTTTCGGCGTCCAACGCCGCTGATTTCTGCCTGGAAATGTATCGCGCCCTGGGATGGCTCGATGGAATTCGCCTCGTGCGCTCGAGCGATCCGGCCGTCCGCCGCGCGGCGTGCGATGTGCCGGAATTTTTCGTGGATGTGCCGCTTAAAGGCGAAATTGTGCGCGCACGTCTTCTTGGCGGCAGCTTTCAACTCCATGAAGGCGGAGAGTCCTATGTGACCGTGCCGGCGACGGGCTTTGGCAAGGAGCAAGTAAGCCCCGCCCGCGACAGCCGGCTGCGTTGGATGCAGTCGGTCGTGCATTGCACGCATTACGTTGCCGGATTGGGCGAAAGAGCCTATCTTCGCCCGGAAGAAACACCGGAAATTACATTTGTAAATCGCGAAACGATTGAACGATCGGATGAAGCCTCCATCGAAATTCCGACCTGACCCCGCGCCGCTGCTGGTCTGCGGCGCGCATCCCGATGACATCGAATTCGGGTGCGGCGGCGTCGTTGCGAAGGAAACTCGAGCCGGTCGCGCCGCCCACTTCGTGATTTGCTCGCGCGGGGAATCGGCGTCGCACGGTACGCCGGCGCAACGGGTGGCCGAGGCGAAAGCCGCCGCCCGCCTCCTGGGCGCCACCCTCGAATTTGTCGAATTGGATGGCGACGCGCATCTTGAAGTGCGCGCCCGTCATGCCATCAAATTGGCGGGGATCATTCGTCGCGTGCGGCCGGGCATCGTGCTCGCGCCAAGCCTTGCGGAAGACCAGCATCCCGACCATTCGCGTTTGGGCCAGCTTGTGCGCGACGCCTGCCGGCTCGCGCGTTACGGGGGCATCAAAGAACTGCGGCGCTCCCCATCTCATGCGATCGGGCAGTTGTTTTACTATGCGGTAACGGCTGAAGCCGAACCGTCCGCTATCACCCCCGTATTCATTGATGTATCGGCGCCCGATATTCTGGCCGCCTGGTCCTCGGCAATGGAAGCGCATGCCACGCAAGCGTCTGTCCGCAACTACGTGGACCTGCAACTCAGCCGGGCACGGTTGCGGGGGCTGCGGGCGGGCGTCGGCCACGCCATCGCCTTGTTTCCCGCCTCTCCCTTGGTGCTCGACTCGCTGGCGCAGACGGGCCGCGGGGCACGGGGATTTTAATTTCAGTCAGATGAAAATTGGCATTGCCTGTTATCCCAGCGTCGGCGGCAGCGGCATCCTTGCTACCGCATTGGGAGAGGAACTGGCGACGCGCGGTCATGAGGTCCATTTTTTCAGCTATGAACGCCCCTTCCGGCTGCCGGAATACGCCCCGCGGCTGTATTTCCATCCCGTGGTGATCAGCGACTATTCGCTGTTCAAATATCCCGATTACACGCTGCCGCTTTCGGTGAGAATGTCGGAGGTGAGCCGCGACCGCGGACTTGATGTGCTCCATGTCCACTACGCCGTTCCGCACGCCACGGCGGCCATCCTCGCGCGGGCAATGTTGCCGCCGGACCGGCAGCCGCGGGTCGTTACCACCTTGCACGGCACTGATACTACCTTGCTGGGTTCCGATCCCGGCTACGGTCCAGCCATCCATCACGCACTGGCTCAATCGGACGCCGTCACCGTCGTCTCGGAATTCCTCAAGCTCGAAACACAGCGGGTCCTGGGCTTCAACGGACCGCTCGAGGTCATCCACAATTTTTTTACGCCCCGGCCGCCGCGCCGCTCGCGTGAAGAGGTGCGCCTTCAACTGGGAATCACAGATGCCGAAGCGATGATCCTTCACTCCTCGAATCTCCGTCCTTTGAAACGCATTGATCTCCTGCTGGAAACCGTCGCGCGCGTCCGGGCGCCGTCCAAGTTGGTCGTGCTGGCGGGCGGAAGTTTTGAACCGTTTCTCCCGGATGTGCGCCGCCTGAACTTGGCCGGCCGCGTCATCGTCCGCGAAAAGGTCGCTGATATCGAGGAGTACCTGCAGGCAGCCGACGTTGGACTGTTCACCTCCGAGACGGAAAGCTTTTGCCTGAGCATTTTGGAAGCGATGTTCTTTGGTTGTCCGAGTGTCGCCCGGCGAGTGGGAGGAATCCCGGAAGTGGTGGAAGACCAGTTAAGCGGCCTGTTGGTCCCGTCGGACGATGCCGACGCGTTGGCCGGGGCGCTGGAAGGTTTAATCCGCGAGCCGGGGCGAAGGAAGGAGATGGGACTGGCCGCGCAGCGTCGGGCGCGCGATCGGTTTTCCGCCGAAGCCATTGTCCCGCGGTACGAAGCGCTTTACCGGCGTGTTTGTAATTGACCGGAGTGGTTTCACTTTTTGCCTGGTCGTTTCCCGGCCGCTCTTAATTCTAATCCCAACGCGGATCAAGTAATTCTGTGGCCGTCAAATGCCGGCCCCAGGTTGGCGGAATATTGCGCCCGAGGGCGGAACAATTTTGAATACAAGGTTGACCGGGGGCACAGGTTCCACTAGTCTGTTGTCGTGAATCGCAATTTGAATCTGAACCTGCTCAATGCGCTGCTGCTGTTGCGCCGCTTGGCGGTCGGGTTCTGATTGCATTCAAAATTTATCGAACCCCATCGCCAACCCGGCCCTGGGGTTTTTGTTTTGCCAAACCCAAGCCCCGCTGCCACAACTGAAAGACAACATGCAAAAAAATCCGTCCAAAAAGTATCGTCCGTTTCCGCCGGTGGCATTGCCCGACCGTCAGTGGCCCGGCCGCAAGCTCACGCAGGCCCCGATTTGGTGCAGCGTGGATTTGCGCGACGGCAACCAGGCGCTCGCCGTGCCCATGAACGTTTCGCAAAAATTGGAATTGTTCCAGACCCTCGTGAAAATCGGCTTCAAGGAAATTGAAGTCGGTTTCCCCTCAGCCTCGAAAACAGAATTTGCCTTCAACCGCCGGCTGATCGAGGACCAACGCGCGCCGGACGATGTCTGGCTCCAGGTGCTCGTTCAGGCCCGCGAGGATTTAATCGAGCGCACGGTCGAATCCCTCGTTGGGGCGAAGAGGGCGATTATTCATTTATATAATTCCACGTCGCCGGCGCAGCGCCGCGTGGTGTTCGGCAAATCAAAAAAGGAAATCATCGAAGTGGCCATACGGGGCGCGACTTGGATTAAAGAGCGATTGTCACGACTCAAGGGCACGGAGGTCATGCTTCAGTATTCGCCGGAGAGTTTCTCGGCGACCGAAGTGGAATTTGCGAAGGAGATTTCCGAGGCGGTGATGGAAGTCTGGCAGCCGACGCGGCAACGCAGGATGATTTTGAATTTGCCGGACACCGTTGAAGTGGCCATGCCCAATGTTTATGCGGACCAAATCGAATGGATTTGTCGGAACATCAAAAATCGCGATTCACTGATCATCAGCCTTCACACGCACAACGACCGTTGTACCGGTGTGGCGGCGACGGAACTTGGCCTCCTCGCCGGTGCGGACCGGGTCGAAGGCACGCTCTTCGGCAACGGTGAGCGCACCGGCAATTTGGACATCGTTACTGTGGCGTTGAATCTTTACATGCATGGCATTGAACCGAAATTGGATTTCTCCAACCTCAATTCCATCATTGAAGTCTATGAGCGTTGCACGGGCATGACCGTGCCGCCGCGCCAGCCGTATGCCGGTGAATTGGTCTTCACCGCCTTCAGCGGCTCGCATCAGGACGCCATCCGCAAGGGTTTGAATGAATGGAAGGAAAATTCGCGCGAGCATTGGGACGTGCCCTATTTGACGATTGATCCGGCGGACATCGGGCGCGAATACCGCGAGGTCATTCGGGTGAATTCGCAATCCGGCAAAGGCGGTGTCGCTTATTTGCTCGAAAGCGAGTTTGGAATCGAATTGCCCAAGGACATGCAGCGCGAGTTCGGTCCGATCGCAAACGATGCCGTTGACAAACTCGGACGCGAGGTGAGTGCGGCGGAATTGAAGCAGATGTTCTGGCAGGAATACATCGAGCGTCCTGCGCCTTGGCAACTCAGGAAGTTCGAGGCCGAAAGCAAAAACGGCGTCGTGAAATGCCGGGTGAAATTATTGCGTGACGGCAAACCGGTGGAACTCAACGGCCAGGGCAACGGCCCTCTCGCCGCGTTGGTTCATGGTTTTGGAGTCGAGGGTGTTCGCTTTGAAATTTCAAATTATAGCGAGCACGCCTTGAGCAGCGGCGAAACCGCCGCGGCGATTGCCTACATTCAGATCAAGACCGCGGAGGGAAAGTCGCGTTGGGGCGCCGGCGTGGACACGAACATTGAGTTGGCATCGGTCCGGGCGGTTTTGAGCGGGTTGAACCGGTTGTGATCTGAAATCCACTCGCCAATCCCGCCGCAAACATATACTTTCTGTTCAACATGAATGAGCAGCGGACAATTCTTTTTGCCATTGTCTTTTTTTTCTTTTTCGCGGGCATTCTCGTCCTGCGGTCGTCTAACACTACAGTGGCGACGGCGCCAGTGTATGTGCCGGACATGTCGCGCGCCAACGGTCCGATGCCTGACGGCGTGTTGAATTGGAACAGCACGATGCTTGACACCAATCTGCGTCCAAATACCGCCCAGGCGCATTTTCTCTTCACCTTCACCAATGTGGCCGTACGGATCAATAAAACCCTGGTGACCAACATCACGACGCAGACTTACCGGGTGACCCCCGGCACGCTGGCCTCTCCCAGAAATCAATCCGCATCTCCCGCCACGCGGTTCGTCGCCGTCACCAATGTCTTTTGGGTGACCAATTCAATCATGGCGACTCCGGTCACGATTACCGACGTCCATCCGTCCTGTGGCTGCACCACGGCGCAATTGCCGCAGATGCCTTGGACAATTCCCGCTGGCGGCACCGGAGAAATTCCCCTCACGGTCAATATTTTTGGAAGGTCCGGAACTTTCGTTAAATCCGTCCTGGTGACCACGGACGAGGGCAGGAAACAACTGCTGTTGGAAATCAACGTGCAGCCACCGGCCGCGCGGACGATGACCCCCGCCGAGCGGTCGAGGGACATCGTGGCGGCCAAGATTGACCGTCAGGCGGTTTTTCGAGGTGATTGCGCCTCCTGCCACGAGCAGGACGGAGAAGGTAAGTATGGCCAGGCCCTGTTCCAGGCTGATTGCGCCATTTGCCATGAAGCGGAACATCGCGCCTCGTTCGTGCCGGATTTGCACGCGCTGAAGGTGCCAACCAATGCGGATTTCTGGCAGACGTGGATTGCGCACGGCAAGCCCGGCTCATTCATGCCGGCCTTTTCCCAAAGCGACGGGGGACCGCTCAGCGACATGCAAATCGCCTCGCTGGCAATTTATCTCAACGAAGCGATGCCCTCGAAGGTGCCGCCCGCGCCGCAATAACGGCGATAACGCGGCTTGCAAAGAACCGCCCGCGTATTACTCTGTCAACCATGACAGTGATCCAGGTTGACGCAACGAACCACCGCAAAATATCCGGGCTTGGCGAACGTGTGCTCGCCGGCGGACACCTGTCGCGGGAGGAAGCGCTGTTTTTGTTCAATCTGGAGACTTCCGCCGACATCCATGATCTGCTGTCATGGGCCAACCGTATTCGCGAGCAGTTCAAGGGGAATAAAATTCATCTCTGCTCAATCGTCAATGCCAAGGCCGGGGCATGTTCGGAAAATTGCAGTTTTTGCGCGCAATCGTCATTTTACCAGACCGGCTCGCCGCGTTACGGTTTCGTTGACCCTGAACCGGTCGCCGAGGCTGCCGACGAAGCGAATAAAAACGGCGTCACCGCCGTGGGCCTTGTGGCCGCCTGGAAGGGCTTGAACGAAGGGCCGATGCTGGATGAGGTCTGCGCCCGGGTGCGCGAACTGAAGGCGGCCGGGAAAACGCGGCCGGACGTGTCGCTCGGCATCATCAAAAGCCAGCGCGTGGCTGACCGGCTCAAGGAGGCGGGCGTGGAATGTTACGGCCATAATCTCGAAAGCTCCCGCCGCTTTTTTCCGCATACCTGTACCACGCACACGTTCGATGACCGGTTGGAGACCATCGGCCATTTGAAAAAAGCGGGCATCAAAATTTGTTCCGGCGGCATCATCGGAATGGGCGAAACCCGCGAGGACCGCTGTGACCTGGCATTCGAATTGAAAGCCATCGGCGCAAACGTCGTGCCCGTGAACATTCTCAACCCCATTCCCGGAACGCCCTTCGAGAAAAATCCGCCGCTTCCCGTGCTGGAGATTTTGAAGACCATCGCGTGTTTCCGTTTCATCCTGCCGCGTCAGGAGATCATGATTGCCGGCGGCCGCACCGTGAACCTGCGTGATGCCCAGAGCATGGTCTTTATGGCCGGCGCGAGCGCGCTGATGGTTGGCAATTATCTGACCACGCTGAATCAGCCCGTCGAAAAGGATTTGCAGATGCTCCGGGACCTCGGCCTCGACCCAAGCTGGGACCATCACGGTTTCAGCGACCAGGAAGAGAACGGGTGCGGGTGTGAAACAGGAAATGGCGCGGAGATTTGCAACCGCGCTTGAATTCGTCATCAAATTCGATATAAGATGACGGCGTGCCTGCGACCTACGACGAACTGCTCGGCGCCACCATTCAACGGCTGGAGGATTTGAAATCCCGCGGGGTCCGGCATATTCCGGTTTCTTTGGAAACATTGCGGCAACTGGCGTTGCCGCCGAAGCCGGCCCAGATTCCAGTGGTCAGGCCGCAAGCCGAAAAACCCGAGCCGTCAATTCCCCCGCCGCTCGCGGAACAAAACGCTCTGCTTCCCCTGCCCGCCGAAACGGCCCCCGGTTCCAAACCCGCGTTGGATCCCGCGGAAAAATCCGCCGCGTTCGTGGCTTTGCGTGAGCGCGTGATGGTTTGCGTCAAATGCAAGCACCTGGCGTCATCGCGCAAGAACGTCGTCTTTGGGGTGGGCAACATTGACGCGCAACTGATGTTTGTGGGGGAAGCGCCGGGGGCGGACGAAGACACGCAGGGCGAACCCTTTGTGGGACGCGCCGGGGAACTGCTCACAAAAATCATCCAGGCGACGGGGTTGCAGCGTTCGGATGTGTACATTGCCAACATTTTGAAATGCCGCCCGGATACCCCGGGGGAAACCTCGGGTAACCGCAAGCCGACCACGGGCGAAATGGCCACCTGCATTCCCTACCTTCACGAGCAAATTGATTTGATCCGCCCCAAAGTGCTGGTGGCGCTCGGGGCGACGGCGGTGGAGGGGTTGTTGGGGAAGACCGTCGGCATAATGAAATTGCGCGGCCACTGGCAAACGTATCGCGGCACGCCGTTGATGCCGACATTTCATCCGGCCTATCTGCTCCGCAACCAGGCGATGAGCGAAAAGCGCAAGGTGTGGGAGGACATCCTCGACGTGATGGAAAAATTGGAAATGCCCATCAGCGACAAACAGCGGAAGTATTTTCTGCGATAGCGGCCTGCCGGTTTTGAAACCCGCGGCAAAGCCGACTTGGAAATCGGCGCCACGGGCGTTTGGCCGTCCGGGTGCAGGCGACGAAACGAATCCAATTACAAATTGACTGTGATTTTATAATTCAGAAGAGAATAAACCGGTGATAGGCTTGCTGTGTTTCAGTATGAGCCGTTGCGCTAAAATAGCAATGATTGTTGGAACCGTGCTTGTTGCGGCGATCCTGGTTTCCATCATTCATCACTATCAACTACGCGCCCGGGTAAATGCCTATATTGCCGAACTGAAAGCCAGGGGCGAACTGTTGGATTTGGCGCAAGTGATTCCGAGACCGGTGCCTGCAGACGAGAATGATGCATCATCTTTTCTGCAAGCCGCCACAACGCTTGAGACCAATTGGGATGTGCTTGAGAGTAATCCACCTCCTTCAATGCGTATGGTCGCGCCGGGAAAGGCGATGATTGGCTGGGCGCAACCGGATATTCGCAGTTCGGAAGGAACGAATTCATGGGAGGATTCTCGAAACGACGCTGGAAAAAAAGCGTGGTGCCCTCAACACGGTATTACAAATCACAAACCGTCCACAACTTGATTTCAATCTTAATTATGCAGGCGGCTTCTACAATATGAAATTCACGTCGCTGGCGCCTTTAAAAGAAGCTGCGCAGGTTTTATCGGCGGACGCCGTGCTTGCACTCCATCGTGGTGATGCCGACGCGGCGGTTAGAAACACACACGCGATATTGTTGCTCGCAAATGCAATGCAACACGATCATATAGAAATAACCGAGCTTGTCCGGATCGCAATTGCCAGCATGGCGTCGGCAACAACATGGGAAATTTTGCAGACAACCAATTTAACAGACGGGCAGCTTGCCGAACTGCAACAGGATTGGTCGCGCTTTGATTTTGTCAAAGGCGAAGAAGATGCTCTGGAGATGGAGCGGGCAGTAGGCGAAACAATGCTTGCACGATGGAGGGGTTCCAGTGCCGGTTCGCAGACCTATTTAGACATGATCTTACAAGCGCAAGATTCATTGGGAATGGGTAGTGAAAACAATAGCCTTTGGGGCGAAATGAAAATCAGAGGCAAAAGTTTTTTTTGGCGATATTGGTGGTCGTATCCGGATGAATTGCGTTACCTCAAAGGCTACGAAGCTTCCCTCAACTCCGTTCGGTCCGTCCAATCCGGCGTTTCGTTTCTGGATGCGAAACAAGCCCAGGATAAGGCATTGGATGCATTACGGGTACCGTCTATTGATACTGGTGACTATTTCGCCATTATTCTCGAAGCCATGGATTTTCATTGGTTGATGTCTCAATCTATATCTGATTTAAGCTCACTAAACAGAAAGGTTATGAGGATGGTAACCACGAAAGAAGTGGTCATAACGGCCATCGCTTTGAAACGTTTCCACCTGAAGAACGGGCATTATCCAACCGGTTTGGCCGGACTTGTCCCGGAATTTTTGCCAAAGGTGCCGCTGGATCCGGTGAACGGTCAGCCGTTGCTTTACCGGCTGAACGGCGATGGAACCTTTCTGCTTTATTCCGTTGGCGAAAACGGAAAGGACGATGGCGGCAATCCCTCATTGGAACCGGGCGTGAAATCTTCGAATTTTTATTGGGAGAATTTTTTGGCGCTGGACTGGGTCTGGCCGCAACCGGCAACTCCTCAAGAAGTGCAAAACTATTACGCGAACTTGGGAAAATAATTTGGGTCTTTCCATCCCGCCTCATTTCGCGTAATTAGCGTGCGCATTTTTCATTGATGTGAGACACCTTTTTCAAATCGTCCTGGATTGGTATCAGCACGCGCTCCAAACGGGCGGTTTTTGGGTGGTGGGCCTGCTGATGACGATGGAAAGCTCCGTCCTGCCGTTGCCGAGCGAAAGCATCATCCCCCTCGCCGCCAGTTGGTCGCATACGGGCAATATCGAAGTCAGCCTGCCGGCCATTGTCATCGCCGGCGCGCTGGGATCATGGCTGGGGGCAACGCTGGTTTATTGGTTGTCGCGGCTGGCAGGACGCCCGTTGCTGATGAAGTACGGGCGGTTTATTCTGATCACGCCGGACAAAATCCGGAAGGCGGAAAACTGGTCGGCGCATTACGGCGCGGCAGGGGTGTTCATCGCGCGACTGCTGCCGGGTGCGCGACAATTAGTCGGCATTCCCGCGGGCATTGCGAAATTCGATTACCTGAAATTTTCGATTTTTACCCTCATTGGCGCGGGAATCTGGTGTTCGGTGCTTTGTTGGATTGGCGTGACAATTGGCGCGGACGTGAGCAAGGGGGAAATGCATAAAGTAATGCTTTGGGTGGCGGGCGTCGCGTTAATCTTGGGCGGGCTTTATTATTTCTTTGTGCATAGGCATTTCGATAAAAAAGTTGACACCAAAATCACGGATTTTTGACCGCGAATCGGCGAAATTACGCAATTGCCGCTAATTTATTTTCAAAACATTGGCTCAAGCCAGCGTGGGATTGATTTTGCTAAAAACACCTTTTGTCCATTTTGAAAAATAGCCGCCAGTCGAAACGGCGTTCGCAAATCGTCATTATCAAAGACAAAAACGCAGGGAAGCTCTCGAATGGCCGATTTGAGATTGGTCAGGATGCGTGGAAACCGTGTGGTCAATTTTTCGGTCGGCACATCATGTCCGCCCTGCGCAACACGCATGGCCACCCGTTCCTCAGAGCGACCAGCGTCGGACAAGCCGACAAAACACAAAATAATGGTATAACCCCGTCGGGCCGCTTGTTTCAAAAAAGTCAGCTTGTCACCCGCTGGATCAGAAAAGACGGTCTCGAAAACAAAACTCTCGCCTTGATTCACCAATTCCTGTCGCAACGTTGCGGCAACTTCCGCTGCTTGATAATCATCAATGCCCAATTCCCCGGCCAAAATATCCGCATTGACAAAACGCAAGCCGCTGGCTTTGAGATGGGCTTCGTAAAAAGTGGTTTTCCCCGCGCCATTAGGACCCGCCACGGCGACGATTACGGGGCGTTTGTCCAGATTAGGAATGTTCCATGCGCCCGGAATTTTCGGCGAAGGCTTTTTCACCTTCAGGCGCGCGCCAATGCCAGCCTGGTTTTCTTGGCGGATCTTTTAACCGGCTGGAATTGCCGATGAACAAATCGTCCCAAAGTGCGCCTGCCGTTCGCCTCGATTCGCACCAGCAAACCCGGCGACGCCGCAGCTTCGTAATGCGGATACGGTCTGGTTTTCAGATGTTCCACCACCCGCCGCCGACCCGCCGGTGAATCCACGGATTTCAGACAGTCCGACAGCAGTTTGACGCTTCCCGCCCGGCACAGCGCCAGCACGTGATCGCCTCGCAACAACGGTTCAAGTGCGCGGCCGATTTTAGCCCAAAATTCAATCTGCCCGGCAATGGAGCGTTGCACCACTTCGCCGGCAATTCGGGCGTCCAGCAGCAGCGAATCTGAAACTTTGACTGGTTGACTCATGGTCAAAAAGTAGCAAAATGCTACCCATTGTCAAGCCGGAGGGCATTGCTGGCTTGATTTTTAAGGCTTGGCGGGTTCAGGCTTGGATCGTTGGCATCATGCGAACATTACAAACAATTCGTTGGTGGGTTTATCTCCCTTTGGCCCTCATTATCATCGTGCCGGTTTGGATGTGGCTCGGTGATTTTCTCGGTTACGATTGGTTTATTGCAATTGATCCGGCCACGCCTCGATATAGCAGTGAGATTCTCGGCGCGTGCTATTATATTGTCTGGTATGGGTTGTGTCTTGTGATGCTGCCTGGCCTAATTTTGGCGATACCTTTTCATATCCTGCTGGGGGATCTTCGGGCATTTGGGCGGCCTGGATCTTGACCCCGTTGCTTTATTCGGGATTTTTACTTTTATGGCAAAAGCTATGGCTCCAAAAATAATTGAAACTGAGCCACTACCAAACCCGGCGTTGAATTTCCTTCGAAGTAGTAATATTATTTCGTTACCGAAGATGATTTTTCGCATCGGCAAAGCCGGCCACGACCTCGGCACGGGTGTTCAGGTTGCGGATGCGAACGTAGGCATCATTCTCCAAGCGGGCGGTGAAGGCCGCTTTCAATTCCTGCGCGCGTTTGAACTGTTTATCCGATTTCGCCGCAGTCAGAGGATATTCAACCGCGTAACCCGCCGCGCGCAGGTCTTGGATGAGATTCAGTGATTGGGGCCGCAACCCTTCATTTTCGATTAAAACAAACACATCCGTGCGCGAATCAAAGGCGGGAAGCAATTTTCGCTCCTTGAGCAATTCGAGCAAAACCACGTCACCCATTCCGAAGCCCAACGCCGGCAAATCCACTTTGTTGCCGCTGATGAGCTTGACCAGGTTGTCATAACGGCCGCCGCCGGCGATGGCGCGAAATTCACCTCTGGCATCGAAGGCCTCGAACACCACTCCGGTGTAATAAGCCAGGCCGCGGACGACTTGGTAATCCACGCGGGCGAAATCGCGCAGGCCGCGCACGGCAAGATTCTGCAAAATGCTTTCCAGCTCGGACGTGGGTTTGCCGGAGGCAATGAAATGGTTGATGTCATCCAATGAAAACCCGAGCGCGGACAATTTTTTTTCCGATTCTTCCGGCGTCGCCCGTTCGAGTTTGTCAATCACCTGGAAAAACTGGTATTCGGCGCGTCCGTTTTCGGATTTTGGCTTTCCGCTATTATAAAATTCGTGCCAGGCATTCCGGCTGCTCAAACGGATGACAAAATCCTGCTCGGTAAGCCCGAAGGCGCGGAGGGTGTCAATCAACAGCGCAATTAATTCGGCATCCGACGCTGAATTGGCTTCGCCGATAATATCGGCGTTGAACTGGAAATGTTCGCGCAGGCGGCCTTTTTGCTGGCGCTCATAGCGGAACAATTGGGGAATGGCGAACCATTTGACCGGTTTTTTGTAATTGCGCTCGTGGGCGGCGATCATGCGCGCAAGCGTCGGGGTCATTTCCGGACGCAGCGCCACCGCTCGTTCTCCCTTGTCGGTGAAATTATAAAGCTGCGCGACAATTTCATCGCCGCTTTTGGTGGTGAAGAGTTCCAGTGGTTCCAACGGAGGGCCGTCGTATTCGCGGAAGTTGTAGCGCCGGGCGACCGTCCGCCATTTTTCAAAGATATATTGGCGGGCATCGGCGCTCCAAACATCCGGATGGGGAATTGGTTCGGGGTAAAAGTCGCGAAAGCCGGGCAATCGTTCCATGCGACAAAATTATAGGAATTGCCCGGAGGGATTTAAAGCGGAATCAATCACGGCCGGTTCAAAACTCTATTGACGGACTCACTTGACCGACAACTTGAGCACTTCGGCGCGCATTTCCTTGCCCGCCTTGAATTTGACCATGGCGCGGGCGGGGATCGGGACGTCCGTTTCCGGCTTGTTCGGGTTCCGCCCGACGCGCGCCTTGCGAATTTTGACTTCAAAGACGCCGAAGTTGCGTAATTCGACTTTGTCGCCGCTGGCCAGCGCTTCGGCGATATAATCGAGAGTTTTTTGGATGACTTCGAAAACGTGCTGCTGGCTGAGGCCGTTTTCGCCGCTAATGCGGATGACTAGGTCGCGTTTGGTCAGAGTCATAATGAAGGGTTGTTATTGGTCTGATACCGATACTATACACAAAGACGGATCATTTGTCGAGAAATCATTGGATCCATTGCCATTGGAAAACAGCAAATGACACAATACGCCCCGCCCGGCACGCCTCCGGCAAATCCGGCCGCCAATTCTGGCGGTTGCGCCTGTAGCCTATAGGTGTCTTTTGTCACTTTCAATGGCTTGTTTATGATAATTCCACGATTTTGTCCACAATAAAAATCAATAAAAACCAAGCGGAAATTGCTCTTCGGAAATGATTTGGCGACCGGCTCGCCAATCATGGGTGGCAAAGTCCGCACAATTCAAAAATATGAAACCGGGTCTGGCAATAACTTTACGATAAGTTTCCATTGACCGGGCGCCATCAACTGTGGAATGATTTGTTGCAGACTGAAGCTTTGGGCGACCTATGAAAACGATTTTAGTGCTGTCCTCACATCCCGACTTCGCCGATGCCATTCGCTCCAGCGTAAATCCGGAGCACTATCGCGTGGTCCAACGGCTTGGGGTGGAGGAAGCTGAACCGCTTCTGACCCACGGGCTGGCCACGGTTTGCATTCTTGACATTGATTTGATGGGCGTGGAAGGCGTTTGGGTCATCGAACGACTCCGCCGTCGAGCTTCAAAAGTTCCCATTGTTGCTTATACGTCCTTCAGTCAGTCCGAATGGGAGGAAGAGGCATTTTTGAACGGGGTGACCCACATCCTGACCAAGCCCGTCCGCGGACGGCTTTTGAACACACTATTGGAACGTCTTTGGAGCGAACCGGTTCAACGCCCGTCTCCGTCCATCCCGGCCCGGACTTCCTCTCAACCTTCGCTGTTCCGCGCCGCCGGACCGGAAATTCCCGCGCGTGTTGTTAATGAGTCGCAAACGCTTGATATGTTGCGCGATTTTTCATCCATCCTGACACATTCGCTCGATGCGGAAGGGATGCTGAAACAATTTTTGCATTTTCTGCGCGAAATTTTGAGCATCAACCGGGCCGCGATTTTTTTGAACCGGCCCGCCGGACCACTTACGGAAGTGCTGTCGCCGGAGGACGGGCGACGCCTGCGCTCGGCGGCGGCGATTGGGCTTTCCTCGGGCCTGCTGGAGCATTTTGAGCTGTCGCTGGATTCCGGGATAGGCGAGCAGTTGTCGAAACTGGGGCGAATTCTGCGGCGTGACAGCGACGAAGTACGCGCCGACGACGAGGCGCAAAAGGAATTTGAACTATTGAGCGCGCAGGTGGCGGTCCCCATTCCCGACCGTGAAAACATCTGCGGGGTGGCGGTATTTGACGGCCGGGTGACAGGCGAGCCATTGGTCAACGCCGAATTGGAATTGATTTTTCATTTGCTCGAGCAAGTGGGCCTGGCGCTGCGCAATATTTGGCTGCACGATCAACTCGCCGGGAACCACGCGATGATGGCCGACGTGCTGCGGGAGCTGAGCAGCGCCTGCATTGTCGTGGGGCGGGACCTGAAAGTGTTGCATGCCAACAAGGCGGCGCGCCGGCATTTCGGACGCAAAAATGAACGCACCGGCGGATTGGAATTCAGTGATATTCCCCAGGCGCTGGGCGCGAAAATTTATCAAGTGCTGAAGACCGGGGCGGCGATTGGGCCCTTTCGTTATCAACCGGAAAATTCGCCTGATACCATATACAGTGTCAGCGTCGTGCCGTTCCAGCGCGGAAATTCCGCCGTCCCGGTTTCCGCCCTGTTGACCGCGGATGATTTGACCCAGACCGAGCAGTTGCAGCGGTTGGAGGTCGAAGCGGCGAATTTGCGGTTGATCCGGAGCATGGCGGACCGCCTGGCGCACGAGATCGGCAACGCCATGGTGCCGCTTTCAACCCATCAGCAATTGCTTACCGAGAAATTCAAAGACAAGGAATTTCGCGATTCCCTCGACCGCGCCATGGCGGACGGCATCAAACGCGTCGGCCGCCTTCTCAACCAAATGCGTTTTCTGGCCCAGGACGGACGGTTGGAGCAGGAAGCGTTCGCGGTCGAAGGCCTGATTGAAGACGCCTACGAGGAGGCGCGCAAGCACCAACCCTCGGAGACCGCGCAATTGAAATGCGACAAGACTGGCAAACCAGTTGTGATTACCGGCGACCGCGCGGCGCTCAAACACGCCCTGGCCGAAATCATCCTCAATGCGCTGCAGGCCAATCCCAAGACACCGGTCATCGGTGTGCGCTGGCAAACAACCGCGGACCAGGACGGTGGCCATAGGATCCAGATCGAAATCCAGGACAATGGATCGGGCTTTACCGCCGAAGCCGTGGAAAAAGTCCCCTCACCGTTTTTCACCACGCGCAATGTCGGCCTTGGTCTGGGCCTGACCGTCAGCCAGAAAATCATCGAGACGCATCACGGCAAGTTGGAAATCCTGCCGCCCCAGGCGGGACAACCCGCGACGATTCGGGTCATCCTCCCGCTGGAGACGGCCGGCTTGGCTCCGGCGTGAAAGAAATTTAAATTTTCGGGGAAGACTTCTTTTCGATCTTTCTCCCGTCTTGGAATTGAACGTCCAAGCGAGGGAACGCGCGCCATTCTTTCGGCTTTGAGCGTTGAAGGTGTGCGCTTCAGAGTCCCGTTTTGCGGAAATGAAATTTGAATGTTTCTTCTCTGCCGGGGGGCGTTTAAGTCCCATTATCGCCAATGGCTTCGACCGGGCACCCCTCCTTGGCTTCCTTGCAACGAGCTTCTTCTTCGGGTGAACCGGGCTGCTTATAAACAAAGGAATAGCCGCCGTCGTCGTTGCGTTTAAAATTGTCGGGCGCGGTCTCGCGGCACAAATCACAGTCAATGCATTGATTGTCCACGTAGTATTTTCCCGGGACATTTTCGGGGTATTTATTTGCAGCGTCTGCCATAAAACAGCAATATGGATTCAAATTTGCGCTCTGGCAAGCGCGAAGTGACCTCAAATCCTCAAATTGCATTGCAAATCGGCTGGCGACGGCTTTATTGAAGCCATGAACCAGCGGCAGGCGTTCACCTTGTTCGAACTGCTTCTCGTCATCGCGATTCTCGAGATTCTCGCCGCGTTGCTCTTTCCCGGTTTGATCCGCCGCAAAATCGCGGGCGCAGCAGGTTCAATGTTCGAGCAATGTCCGCCAGTTGTCGCTTTCTATATTTATGTACGCCAACGACAACAGCGACAAACACGTTGGCTACAATGATTCCGCCTTCCCTGGTGGCGGAAATTGGTCGGGGACTTTGATGGCTTATTATTCCACAAACCCGCAACTCCGTTTGTGCCCCGCCGCGCCCTTGCATCAACCTGTGGAAACGTTGCATGGGAACGGACAAGGCTACGCCGACCGCGCCTGGGCGCGGTGGACGTCGGACCGTAAAACCATGTTCGATGGGAGTTTCGGCTATAATGGCTGGCTTTATTCGGACATGCCGAAACCATTGGCATTCGCCAAAGCCAGCACCATTCAAAAGCCGTCACAAACGCCGGTTTTTTCGGACGAAAACTGGGTGGACGGCTGGCCGATGGAAACGGACCCACCTGCGCGAAACCTCTATGAAGGCCGTTCGCTTTGGAATTGGGGCGATGACCTGGGGCGCTGGACGATCGCTCGGCATGGCGGCGTCATCCCCTCTCGCGCGCCGCGAAATGTTCCGCCCGGCCAAAAAATGCCGGGTGCCATGGATATGGGCTTCGCCGACGGTCACGTGGACCTCGTGAAACTGGAAAATCTCTGGCAACTCGCCTGGCATTTGAATTGGCAGGCGCCTTCATCGAGACCGCAATAAAGTATGACAGGTGAGAGTGACACGAAAATGCGTTCCCAACCGCGCCGCACTCCACGACGCAAAGCGATGTGTGGATAAGCTAACGAACTCGCCGGCCGTCGTGGACTGCGGCGGCAAGCGCAGCGCGACGCCGCTTTGGGGGAAGGCACACGTAAATTCGGTAAAAGCTCTGAGATGCGGAAGCGGGTCGCATTTCGAAAGCGGTGTCAGCCCTGTTCTCCGCCAGCCAAATCGCCGGGTCAATGGAATCGTTTCAAAAAAGTTGATGGCGAAAGCGCGGGAATGGGGGAATTTTTGAAATCACGTTCATTGCGCGTGATGATGAACGCCGCCTTCCACATCATGGCTGCGGCGATTTGCAAGGTGTCCTCCAGATCGCCGATGCCTAGCTTCAAACAGGAGCGGGTTTGATGAGCATCCCCGCAGCAAATCTCGAAGTCCTCGACCAGCCTCTCACGAACAAAGGCAACAAACGGCTTTCGGTAAATGTAAAATCCATTGGCAATCGTATGTCCGGCGAGGGCCGCCGCAAGTGTTCGGCGTTGCGCCAGGCGGCAAATCTGTTGGCTGGCGGCGTAATGCGCCTGCCGCCGCTCGTACACGTCGAAAATGACATTGGCGTCAACCAGGACCCTCATGCGTGCTTTTTGCGGAGATATTCGTGGCGAGCGTCTCCCGGACGCGGAACCGGGCGGCCCGGCTCACGCCAGTAATGTTCCGTCTCCAACTCCGCGCCGCTGGAAAGGATTTGTTTCTCCACCAGAGCCGAAAGGCTTGTGCCATGCAGGGCGGCCAGTTTTTCGCCCACGGCAAGCGCCTTTTCTGAAAGCGTGAGGTTTTTGCGAATCTTCATTATGCGCATAATCGCATCTGGATGCGCATTGTCAACCAGAACTTGCGTTGGTAACTCAATAAGCCAAAAACGCGGCTGGAATTTCTTCCAGCCGCGCTTGATAAAAGTTCCTCCAGCTCGTGGCGAATTAATAATCCATTCCGCCCATGCCGCCGCCCGGGGGCATGGCCGGCGCCGGTTTGTCCTTCTCCGGCGCGTCGGTGATGAGGCATTCGGTGGTGAGCAGCAAGCCCGCGATGCTCGCCGCGTTTTGCAGCGCGCTGCGCGTGACTTTCTTCGGGTCAACAATCCCGGCTTTCACCAGATCTTCGTATTCGCCGGTGGCCACGTTGTAACCTTCGTTGCCTTTCGCTTTCTTGACGGCTTCAACGATGACGCTGCCTTCCACACCCGCGTTGGCCGCGAGCCAGCGGAGCGGAGAATCCACGGCGCGTTTGACAATTCCGACGCCGATTTCCTCGTCTTCGTTCGCCCCTTTTACGCCTTCAATCGCCGAGACGCAACGCAGTAGGGCGACACCGCCCCCGGCCACGATGCCTTCCTCGACCGCGGCGCGGGTGGCATGGAGGGCGTCTTCCACGCGCATTTTCTTTTCCTTCATTTCGGTTTCAGTCGCCGCGCCGACGTTAATCACGGCCACGCCGCCGGCCAGTTTGGCGAGGCGTTCCTGCAATTTTTCACGGTCGTAATCGCTGGTGGTTTCTTCGATTTGCCGGCGGATCTGATTCACACGGCCCTGAATATCGCTGGACTTGCCGTTGCCTTCGACAATAGTCGTGTTTTCCTTGTCCACAACCACGTTTTTGGCGCGGCCGAGATCGGCCAATTCAACACCTTCGAGCTTGATGCCCAAATCCTCACTGATGAATTTACCTCCCGTGAGGGTGGCAATGTCCTGCAACATTTCCTTGCGGCGATCGCCGAAGCCAGGGGCTTTTACGGCGCAGACATTGATGGTGCCGCGGAGCTTGTTGACGACGAGGGTCGCCAGCGCTTCGCCTTCGACTTCCTCGGCGATGATCAGCAGCGGTTTGCCGAGCTTGGCCGTCTTTTCCAAAATCGGCAGTAAATCCTTCAAGCTGCTGATTTTCTTTTCATAAATCAAAACGTAGCAGTCCTCGAGTTTGGCTTCCATTGCCTCGGCGTTGGTGACGAAATACGGCGACAAATAACCCTTGTCGAACTGCATGCCTTCCACAACCTCCAACGTTGTTTCGATGGATTTGGCTTCTTCCACGGTGATGGTGCCGTCCTTGCCGACCTTGTCCATCGCATCGGCGATTTTATCGGCAATCTCGAAGTCCCAGTTGGCCGAGACGGCGGCGACTTGCTTGATTTCCTCCTTGTCCTTCACTTTTTTGGATATTTTGTCCAAATGGCCCACCGCGGCTTCGACCGCCTTGTTGATGCCGCGTTGGATGCCGATGGGATTGGCGCCGCTGGTCACGAATTTAAGGCCCTCCCGGTAGATCGCCTCCGCAAGGACGGTCGCGGTGGTGGTTCCGTCGCCGGCGGTGTCGCTGGTTTTGCTGGCCACTTCACGGACCATTTGCGCGCCCATGTTTTCATAGGGATCTTCCAGTTCGATTTCCTTGGCCACCGTGACGCCGTCTTTGGTGACCGTGGGGGACCCGAATTTTTTGTCAATCACCACGTTGCGGCCCTTGGGTCCGAGGGTGGCGACGACCGCCTTGGAGAGCTTTTGAACGCCGCGCAGAATTGCCTGCCTCGCCTGTTCGTCGAATACTAATTGTTTTGCTGCCATAATTTTAGTTATAAGTTAAATGTTGAGTGTTGAGTGTTATTCCAAAACCGCCAGGATGTCGTCTGACGAGAGAATCTTGTATTCCTTGCCGTCAATTTTGATTTCGGTGCCGCCGTATTTGGAGACCAGCACGCGGTCGCCCTTTTTGACCTCGAACGGAATCTTTTTGCCGTCGTCATTGGTCTTCCCGGTGCCGAGGGCGATGATGATGCCCTCCTGCGGTTTTTCCTTGGCGGTATCGGGGATGATGATGCCGCCTTTTTTCACTTCTTTTTCTTCGACGGGTTCGACCAGGATGCGATCGCCGATCGGTTTTACATTTAGTGCCATAGTTTGTTTTTTTGTTTTTGTTTTGTTTGTTTGCTGTAATCAAATCTCATCGCACCCGCGATGAGAAAATTTTAAAAATCGTTTATCTCGCCGGCAAAATTCCGCCCGGCTACGGTTTAAATTCCGGTATTTCGCGAACCTTTCCCGCCGCGCGCCGCAATGCGCTTTTTATTTTCTCCGGCAATCCCGGCAAATCGCCATCGTCAAAAACGCTCAAAGCCTTCAACGAAATCATCGGGAAAAACCGCGCGCCATAAATCACCTGCGCCGACGCCAGCATTTGTCTTCCGACTGCCGGTGTCCGAGCCGCAACGCCAAAGCTGTGCCGCCATAAAGCACAAATTGCTCCGGCAACTGTTTCAATTCGCTCCAGATCGCGCGTTGCCCTTCGGGCAGCGCGGATAACTTGGGAACGAAACTCATGTCAAAGAACGGCGCGGCAATTCCGCTTCCGGCAATCCAAAAAAGGCCCGCCAATACGACCACGAACGCTTGTCAAAAACGCCGGCCTGCGCGTTCACCAAAGCGTCTTTGAAAGCGTCCCAGCCAAAAACATTTTTGACCAACAGCACTTCCTGCCAGGTGCCCAGCGCCATTACCTGCATGAGAAAGCGGCGCGGGTTCGCCAGCGAAGCTTCCGGCGACTGCCACCAGAAAATCTCTTTGGCGATGCGTTTCAGTTGTTCTTCCTCGGCCATTTGGCAGGCGTTTATTTTATCAAATTTCCACCACACCCCAAAATAAATAGCGCCGTTTTTAATTGAGCATCATTCAAAACGTTTGGTCGAATATCAGTTCGCCAAGCGTTGTTATTTTCCCAAGTCGAAGGAACCCGGCGAATCCAACCGTCCTGATAAGCTGTAATTTCAAACATAAACGTTTGCGTCAAAATTTATTTCTTTTCATCCACGACCTCGGCGTCAATCACGCCCTCGTCCTTCTTCTCTTCGGATTTGGCGTCGGACTTTGCTCCCGCGGCCTCGCCGCCCGCCTGCTGCCCGGCTTGACCTGCCTTTTCGGCCTGTGCCTTGGCGGCGGCTGCTTTGTAAAGCTCGGCGCTGACGGACTGCCACGCTTCGTTGAGCTTCTCGCTCGCGGATTTGATGGCCGCGGCGTCGCTGCCCTTCAATGCCTCTTTCACCCCGGCAACGGCAGATTCAATCTTCCCCTTGTCGTCGCCGGAAATTTTGTCGGCGTTGTCCTTGAGCATCTTCTCGGAACGATAGACGGCGTTGTCCGCTTCGTTGCGGGTCTCAATCTCTTCCTTTTTGGCCTTGTCTTCATCCGCGTGCGATTCGGCGTCCTTGCGCATCTTTTCAACTTCGTCCTTCGAAAGGCCGCTGCTGGCCGTGATGGTGATCTTTTGTTCCTTGCCGGTGCCGAGGTCTTTGGCGCCGACGTGCAGGATCCCGTTGGCGTCAATGTCAAAGGTCACTTCAATTTGCGGGACGCCGCGGGGAGCCGGCGGAATGTCGGTGAGATGAAACTTGCCGATGGTCTTGTTGTCCTTCGCGAATTGGCGTTCGCCTTGGAGCACGTGGATTTCCACGCCGGGCTGGTTATCGCTCGCTGTCGAGAATATTTCCGATTTGCGCGTCGGGATGGTCGTGTTGCGCTCGATCAATTTCGTGAAGACGCCGCCAAGGGTCTCAATGCCCAGCGACAACGGCGTCACGTCGAGCAGGAGCACGTCCTTCACTTCGCCCTTGAGCACGCCGGCTTGAATGCCCGCGCCCACGGCGACCACTTCATCCGGATTGACGCCCTGGTGCGGCTGTTTGTTGACCAGCGATTTGGCCACTTCCACCACGCGGGGCATGCGGGTCATGCCGCCGACGAGCACCAGCTCGTCAATTTTGCTCGCTTCAATTCCGGCGTCTTTCAAACAGGCCTGGACGGGCTTGATGGTCCGCTCGAACAGGTCGTCGGTGAGTTGCTCCATCTTTGCGCGCGTCAAAGTTTTCTGTATGTGCTTTGGCCCGCTCGCATCCGCGGTAATGAACGGCAGGTTGATCTCGTATTGCTGGGAGGACGACAGCGCAATTTTCGCTTTTTCGGCCTCCTCCTTGATGCGCTGGAGCGCGTCCGGTTGCTTCCGCAAATCCATGCCGGTCTCGCGTTTGAATTCGTCCAAAATCCAATCCATCAGCTTGTTGTCCCAGTCGTCACCGCCCAAATGCGTGTCGCCATTGGTGGCTTTGACCTCGAAAACGCCGTCGCCAATTTCCAGGACGGAAATATCGAACGTGCCGCCACCCAGGTCATAGACGGCGATCTTCTCATCCTTTTTTTTGTCGAGACCGTAAGCGAGCGACGCGGCGGTTGGTTCGTTAATGATGCGGAGCACCTCCAGGCCGGCGATACGGCCGGCGTCCTTGGTGGCCTGGCGTTGCGAATCGTTGAAATATGCCGGCACGGTAATGACGGCTTGCGTGACCTTTTCGCCGAGGCGCGTTTCGGCGTCGGCCTTCAGTTTGGAGAGGATCATCGCGGAAATTTCCGGCGGCGAAAATTGTTTGGGCCTGCCATCCACCTCCACTTCGACGGCGGCATCGCCATTCGAGGCTTTTACCACTTTGTAAGGCACGCGTTTAATTTCCTCGGAAACTTCGTCGAATTTTCGCCCCATGAATCGCTTGATGGAATAAACCGTATTGCGCGAATTGGTGACGGCCTGGCGTTTGGCGGC
The DNA here is from genome assembly GCA_963755515.1 of uncultured Verrucomicrobiae bacterium. Lineage (GTDB taxonomy): Bacteria > Verrucomicrobiota > Verrucomicrobiia > Limisphaerales > UBA11358 > UBA11358. Next base: position 86,508 of record CAVWKA010000028.1, read on the forward strand.
TTCGCCAACGAGACGTTCGCCACCCTTGGTGAAGGCGACCACGCTGGGCGTGGTGCGCTTGCCTTCGGAATTTTCCAACACGAGCGGTTCACCGCCTTCCATGACCGCCATGCAGGAATTGGTAGTGCCTAAATCAATGCCTAGAACTTTTGCCATAAAATCGTAATCATTAAATGTTTCGCTTTAGCTTCCCAAATTCTTACGCAAGTACGATGCCGTTTGCGGAGAAATCGGAAAATGCGGAAAACAATGGAGAAAAGTGAAAAATGCGAATTTAGCATAATTGCAGAGTGCGCCAATTGCGCCAAAATGACACGGCTGGGGCAAGATTATGGCGCAGTCAAATTTCTTCTCCTCACCCCGCCCTGCGACGATTCGGCGAAAGCAAAAATGGCAGTAACAAAGACCGCCGAAGCCGGGCCAGTTTTCGATTTGCTGCACAAATATAGGGATCGGGACATGGAATTGGCCGATGCCTGCCTGGTGCGAATGACCGAACTGAATTCCCAGTGCAAAATCTGGACGGTTGATCGCGGGGATTTCTCAGTTTATCGCCGGCACGGAAGGCAAATGGTTCCCTGCGAATTTCCCCCGAAATAATTGTCGGGGCAGAGTCCCATATTGTTTGAAGTCTCGTTACCTGTCTCCTACAGCGAAAGCTTATTTGCTCCCCGGCTTTTCCGCGGGAATTGCCTTCAAATCCGGCGGCAGCTTGTGCGAAGCTGCCAGATTTGCTTTTGCTTCATTTCTCGGATAAAATCGGGCAATCAATCTGTATGTCCACACTTGTTTTTCCAAAATTGGCAATGGCTTCCACCTGTGCAAAAGGATAAACGAAATTCTGCGCTTCGTCGCGACCTGCGCCCATATAGACCGGAGAATAATCGGTAATCGTCAATTTTTCAATGTCGGCTGGGTTCACGAGATTTTTATGCGTCATTACGGCTTGACCGTTACGGATATAGCTGATGATTTCATCCGGGCTGGCGATTCGGCAGAGTTTGTAAGGCTGCAAGTTGCGCCAAATCAATTTGAAATTTGCAATTTTTGCGTGATTGCCAAATTCAATTTCGCCGCCCCCGCCCAAGCCAATTCCCGCGAAGTTCACCCCATCAATCCGGCGATTAAAAAAGATTCCGCGCTCAGTGACTTCATCGTCAACATCCTTTCCGCGCCTCCTGTCGAAATAACTTCGTGTTTGTTTTTCTCCAAAGGTGAGAAGATCACCGTTGGATTTTTGCGCTAAATCGTCTCGCTGAATCCCGAATTGTTTCAAAAATTTCAACCCCAATTTTTCCACCCGATTTTGGCTTGGCACGCCTTTGACTTGTTCCCAAAGATGATTTGTCCTGTCCCAATGATTTGCTGGAGCAAATTCGTTCCAATACTCAATGCAGCCTTGTGATGGTTTCACAAACAGACTGCATGTATTGGATGCGTTGACGAATCGCAAAGGCTTTTCAGTGCTGGCAATTTGATTTGTAAAAAAACCCATGACCATGAGATTTGAAATTGCCGAAATCGAAAAATTTTGAGGAACCACTTTGTAAATCCAAAATGTTTTACGCGATTGATTTGTCGGCGCAACCCAAATGATTTCAGGATTGCGAATTGAAAATTTCGGAAGTGAGTTATCAAAGGCGGGCGCGGCTGCGCGCGACTGATAGGTCGGCGCAGCCTGCATATTCCCCGGCCAAAGAGTTTCAGAATCGCCCGTCTGAAATTTTGGCGAATTTTGATACTGCGGCCACATCGGGGTAAATGCCAATCCCGACAAAGCCGCAGTCACAATTAGAACTTTTTTCACGGATTTGAAAAGACGGTTTGGTCTTGTTTGATATCTGAAGCGTGCAAACTTTCCTGTTTGCCTGTCATGTCGTCGTATTCTTCGAGCGAGCTGGAACGCATGGCTTTTGCTTGCTTTAGAAAAAAATGACGCAGCCTCCTTACCTGCTCCCCGGCTTTTCCGCGGGAATTGCCTTCAAATCCGGGGGCAATTTGTCCGGCTCGAAGGTTTCGACTCGCAGGGAGAGTAGGCTGACAAAGGGCACCCCGAATTTCACCGCACCGTCCGAACGGTCCACAATCGCCGCCACGCCCACGACATAACCGCCGTTGAAGCGGACGATGTCAATCGTCTCCTGCACCCGCCCGCCTTTGGTCACGACGTCCTCGACGACGAGGATTTTTTCCCCGCGGTCAATCTTAAAGCCCCGCCGCAAGACAAGATTGCCGTTTTCCTTTTCCGTAAAAATAAAACGGGCGCGCCGTTGCCGGGCGACTTCCTGACCGATGACCAATCCGCCAATCGCCGGGGCAATGACCGTGACGGTCTCGAATTTTTCGACCTTCTTCGCAAGGGCGCCCCCGAGCTTTTCCACCACCGGCATTTGTTGGAGCGCGAGCGCGCATTGGAAGTACTCGCGGCTATGCAGGCCGCTGCGCAGGATGAAATGGCCCTCGAGCAGCGCGCCGGTGTCCCGGAAAATTTGCAGAACGTCGTCTGGTGTCATTGGCCGGTCTTCTTGCACCGTCCCCCGGATTTCCCGTTTGACGGCAACAATTCCAACTCCGTGACGAGATTTAAATCAAGGATTGATAGACCTCCGCCGCATTGATACGCGGCGAGCCTGTCACCGTCGGGGTCAAAGGCGGGAAATTCATTGTGCGGAACCCGGAACCTCCGGCCGTCTGCCGTCTGAAGGGCGCATGGCCGGAACGGCCGCGCCTGATGCAGTTCCCGCAATTTCCCAATGTTCATATTCATACATTAACAAAATTCACTTTCGTTTCAAATCTTTTCCCATTATCCAGAACACTTCAAAAGCAAAAAATTCTGCCGTCCGGAGCATCAATGCGCCCACGGCAATTGTGGCAATTATTCCGCAAAAATTTGGCCGCTGCGGGTCACAGACCCGCGCTCCGAAGGCAAAAGTATGGGAACCGGCGCAGTCGCAATTTTGGCGTCCAATCCTCAATCGTAAATCATAAATCAACAATCTTGCCAACCCCCCTCCCTTTTCCGATGCTATGCCGACATGTTCACTGGAACCTATACTGCCATCGTCACGCCATTTCGCGCCGGCGCAATTGACGAAGACGCCCTCGAAGCCCTTATTCATATGCAGATCAAGGGAGGGGTGGATGGCATCGTGCCCGTCGGCACCACGGGCGAATCGCCCACGGTGGATTGCGAGGAACACATCCACATCATCGAATTGTCGGTGAAATTCGCGGCCGGAAAGATCAAAGTGCTGGCCGGCACGGGCGCCAATTCCACCAAAGAAGCAATTCATCTGACCCAGGCCGCGGAAAAAGCCGGCGCGGACGGTTCATTGCAGGTCGCTCCGTATTACAACAAACCGACCCAGGAAGGTCTGTATCAACATTTCAAAGCCATCGCGCGGGCGACACAATTGCCCATCGTTCTTTACAGCATTCCCGGCCGCTGCGGCGTCGAAATCGCCATCGAGACGGCGAAACGGCTCGCGGCCGATTGCAAAAACATCATCGGCATCAAGGAATCCGGTGGAAGCTGCGACCGCGTTTCGCAATTGCGCGCGGCGACCGGCCCGAAATTCATCATCATGAGCGGCGACGATTCATTGACGCTGCCCTTCATGGCCTGCGGCGCCAACGGCGTCATCAGTGTGGCCTCGAACGTCATTCCCCGCGAGGTGTCCCAGATGGTCAAGGCCTTTACGCGCGGCGACATCAAAAAAGCGTCACAATTGCACGCCAAATTTTATGCTTTATTCAGGGATTTGTTCATCGAAACGAACCCGGTGCCGGTGAAAGCCGCGCTGGCGATGATGAAACTGATTGAAGAAGAATATCGCCTGCCGCTGGTGCCGATGAACCCGAAAAATTGGGACGCGCTGCGCACCACCATGAAACGCTGCGGCGTCCTCGAATAAGCATGACCCGCCTCATCATCACCGGCGCGAAAGGACGCATGGGGCAGGCACTGGTTGCTTGCGCCCCGAACTTTCACGACCTCGAAATCGCCGCCCGGATTGACATGGGCGACGATTTAAGTGCGGTCATTTCCAAAGCCGACGTGGTGGTTGATTTCAGCCTGCATTCCGCCACACCGGGAATCATTGAACTATCTGCGAAAAATAAAAAAGCCGTGGTGATTGGCACGACCGGACATTCCGAAAAGGAAAAGGCGCAAATCGCGAGCCGGCAAAACGAAATTGCGATGGTATGGGCATCGAATTTTTCTACGGGCGTCAACACGCTCTTCTGGCTCACCCGCAAGGCGGCGGAAATTCTCGGACCGGATTTCGATTTGGAAATCGTCGAGATGCATCATCGCATGAAAAAGGACGCTCCGAGCGGCACGGCCAAATCGCTGGCCGAAATCCTGGCAGACGTGCGAAAATTGCAATTGGACAAAGCCGCGCGCCATGGCCGCGCCGGCATCGTCGGCGAACGGACCCGGTCCGAAATCGGCATCCATTCCGTTCGCGGCGGCGATGTCGTGGGCGATCACACCGTGATTTTCGCCAATGCCGGTGAGCGTTTGGAATTGACCCACAAGGCGTCGAGCCGCGATACCTTTGCCAACGGCGCGTTGCGCGCCGCGCTCTGGGTTGCCAAACAGCCGCCGGGGCTTTACGACATGCAGGACGTCCTGGGGCTGAAATAAATCCCCGTTGGCGTTCCGGATTTCCACCAAAACAAAGGACAAAATTCATGCTCAAGCTCGGGGTAAACATTGACCATGTGGCGACGATTCGCGAGGCGCGCTATCGCGACCGCGGATTTGGCGAACCGGATCCCGTCGCGGCGGCGAAACTTTGCCAGGCGGCCGGCGCCCATGGCATCACCGCGCATTTGCGCGAAGACCGCCGGCACATCCAGGACCGGGATGTGTGGCAATTGCGCAAAATCGCCAAACGATTGAACCTGGAGATGGCCAACGCGCCGGAAATCGTATCCATCGGCTTGAAATTGAAGCCGAATATCGTGTGCATGGTGCCGGAGCGGCGGCTGGAAGTGACAACGGAGGGCGGCTTGGACGTGGCGGCGAATGAAAAGTCGCTTGCCGGGACGCGAAAAAAAATGAATGACGCCGGGATTGAGGTGAGCTTGTTCATCGCTCCGGACCCGGCGCAAATCGAGGCGAGCGCGCGTGTGGGCGCGCAGTTCATCGAACTGCACACGGGTCAATTTGCGGAGCATTTTGCCGTTGAAAGCGAGCGCCAGACAGAATTGCAACGGCTGGTTTCCGCCGCGCAATTGGCGCGGAAACTTGGCCTGCGGGTCAACGCCGGGCACGGATTGAATTTCGAAAACCTGCCCGGCGCTTTTCGCCGTGCCGCACTTGGAAGAATTGAACATCGGCCACAGCATCATCAGCCGCGCCGTTTTCGCGGGGATGGAAGGCGCCGTGAAAGAGATGCTGCGTTTGATGGAACACTACGGCGACGCCAAATAACCGGGTGTGCCGCCTTCGCGCGCGTCATCACACGGGCGATGGCAGTTCTGTTCTTGCGCATCGTCCGCAAATCGTCAATCGTAACCAAGCCCAATGATTCTCGGCATCGGCATTGACATCATCGAAGTCGCGCGAATTACGGCGTCGCTGGAAAAATTCGGCGAGCGATTCGGACAGCGGATTTTGTTGCCGGACGAAATGGCCTATTGCCTCTCGCATCAACATCCCGCCCCGTTTGTAGCGGCGCGATTTGCCGCCAAGGAAGCCATCTCCAAGGCTTTCGGTACCGGCATCGGCGCGCAACTGGGGTGGCAGGACATCGAGATTGCGCATCAGAAAAGCGGCGAGCCGTTCGTCATCCTCCACGGCAAGGGAAAGGAATTATTTGAGTCCCGGCGCGCAAATAGGTTGCTGGTGAGCATCAGTCACACCAAAGAGTACGCCGCCGTGACTGCGATTTTGGAAAATTAAAGGAAGGTCCTATATGATGAAGAACATTCCGTTGCCGCCGACGAACCATCAGGCTGAAAAATATTCCGGCCCGACCGCTGCCGAAATTCTGGCATTGCGCAAGCAGTTCATGAACCCCGGGATTTTTCTCTATTACAAAAATCCCATCATGATGGTGGAAGGCTCGATGCAATATGTCTGGGACGATACCGGCAAACGCTACCTGGACGGTCTGGCCGGAATCGTCACCGTCAGCGTGGGGCATTGTCATCCGCACGTCGTGGCGGCGGCAAACAAACAGAATGAAACGCTGCAACATTCGACGACGATCTATCTGCAGCCGAACGTGACGCTATACGCCGAAAAACTTGCGTCAAAGATGCCGGGCGGCCTGAAGGTCTGTTATTTTGTCAATTCCGGTTCCGAAGCCACTGATCTGGCATTGCTGATGGCGCGGGCTTACACGCAAAACTATGATGTGATTGCGTTGCGAAACGCTTATCACGGCGGCAATGCCTCGGGAATGGGCGTCACGGCGCACAGCGCGTGGAAATACAATGTGCCGCACAGTTTTGGCGTGCATCATGCCCTCGCGCCCTACCCGTATCGCGGCGTTTACGGCTACGACGATGCGGATGCGGGAAAGAAATATGCGGAGGACGTGAAACAATTGATTGATTTTGCAACTCCCGGGAAAATCGCCGGTTTCATCGCGGAATCCATCCAGGGCGTCGGCGGATTTGTGGAATTTCCGCAAGGTTACCTGAAGCCTGCTTACGAATACGTGCGGGCGGCGGGCGGCGTCTGCATCGCCGATGAAGTGCAGACCGGTTTCGGCCGCACCGGCACGCATTTCTGGGGTTTTGAAACCCAGGGGGTGATCCCGGACATCGTGACCCTGGCCAAGGGGATTGGCAACGGCGCGCCGCTCGGGGCGGTGGTGACCACGCCCAAAATCGCGCAGTCGCTCGTCGGCAAGGTCCATTTCAACACGTTCGGCGGAAATCCCGTGGTGAGCGCCATTGGCAAGGCGGTGCTCGAAGTGATCGAAAAGGAGAATCTCCAGGCCAATTCGCTCAAGCTGGGAAATTACATTTTGGCCGGGCTCAACAAGCTCAAGGACAAACACAAAATCATCGGTGACGTCCGGGGCCGCGGCTTAATGGTGGGAATTGAGATGGTGAACGACCGCTCGACGAAAGCGCCGGCGTCCGCGGAATGCCAGCAGGTCCTGGAAAACGCGCGCGAGCTTGGATTGTTGATCGGCAAAGGCGGCCTTTGGGGGCAGACCATCCGTTTCGCGCCGCCGATGTGCATCACGCAGGCCGACGCGGATTTCGTGATCGAGGTCTTCGACGAATCCTTTTCGGCGGTTGGCTGAACTGTTCATTCTGCAATCGCCAATCGCCTGTCGGCAATCCATCCGCCATCTTCTCTCTTCGTTTTTTGTCTCGTCCATGCCACACTCCCACCCATGATGGCAGCCGTCGCGGCGATCGTGATTTTCGCAGGCGTGAGCTTCTTCTTCGCGCTGGCGGAAACGGCGCTGTTTTCTCTCGCCCGCTGGCAGGTGGCGCAGCTCGCCGAAAAAAAATCTCTCCGCGGAAAAATCCTCTTTCAGTTGCTCGAACAGCCCCAGGATTTGCTCGCCACTCTCGTTCTCGGCAACACCTTCGCCAATGCCGCCATGCTTGCCGTCGCCTTGCGCATGGTCTTCGACGCCCACTGGGCGCTGCCGTTGACCATGATTTCGCTGGCGGCATTCGTCCTCATCGGCTGCGAGGTTTTCCCAAAAACACTGGCCGTGCGCAAACCGGAGCGCTGGGCCTTGCGCGTCAGTTGGCCGCTCCTCGTCTTTCAAAAAATCAGCGCGCCGCTCCATAACCTGGCGCGTTGGCTCAATTCCTTGATCCTGAAAAAAGTCGCCGCTCCCTCCGGCGTTCAATCGCTGACCGACGCCGAATATCGGGAGTTGCTCGATATGGCCTATCGCCAGGGCACGCTGGCCGAGTCGGAAAAGGAAATCATCCTGCAAATCATCAGCCTGGACCAGCGCGCCGCCCGCGACGTGATGCGGCCGCGCACCGGCATGGCGTGCGTATCTGACGACGCCACGGTGGAGGAAATGATCGCCTGCGCCCGAAAATTCAAGCACCGGCGGTTGCCGATCTATGACGAAACGCCTGACACGATTGTCGGCATATTGAACACGCGCGGTCTGTTACTGGCCCCCCAAATTGACATGGCGGAAGTAATCGAATTTCCGTCATTTGTGCCGGAAACGATGAATTTGTTGCAACTGTTCAAAAGTCTGCAGACCCAGCAGCGCGGACTGGCGATTGTGCTGGATGAATTTGGCGGCGTGGCCGGGTTGGTGACCATGGAAGACATCCTCGGCGAGTTGGTGGGCAAAATCCAGGCCGGGCCGCAGCCCGAAGGATTTGTAATGGAAAAAATCGCGCCCGGCCGATGGCGGGTGAGCGGCTCGATGCGTCTCGACGATTTCCGCCGCGAATTTCCCGCGCTCGGCGACGTGCCGGAAGTGGAAACGATGGGCGGTCTGTTGACGCATTTGCGTGGCGTTGTCCCGGAAACCGGCGATTCGGCGGTCTATCGCAACTTGAAATTAACGGCGCAAGCGGCGGATGAACGGCGCGTGCGCGAATTGCTCGTGCAACAAATCAAATAAAATGGGCGCGGCGCTCCTCAGTTGGCTGGCGCTCGGAGTGGCCTTGCTGTTTTCGTTCCTCTTCTCGGGAATGGAAGCCGGCGTCTTGGCGCTCAACCGGCTGCGCGTGCGCCGGCTCGCCCGCGCGGGCAAGCCGTCGGCCAAACTCCTCAATCGTTTTCTGGAGAATCCGGAAAAATTCCTCTGGACCATCCTCGTGGGCAACACGCTGGCGAATTTTTTGATTCTCGGCTTCGCGCTGGCAAAAATCCACAAATGGTTCCTCGGCGATCGCCCGGTCATCTTGATTGTCTTTGCCGTGGTCGTCTTTCTGTTTTATGCGTTTTTTGATCTGCTGCCCAAGATGCTCTTCCGTTCCCAGCCCAACCATCTGTGCCTTCTCGCCGCCCCTCTTTTCCGTCCCATCAATTACATCCTGGCGCCGCTCGTTTCCCTCGTGGAAGGAGCTTCCGGAACGATTTTGGGCATCACCGGCGGCTCAATTTTTACCGGCAGGCTCTTCGGCAATCGCGAGGAAATGCGCGCCGTCATGCGCGAATCCGCGCCGGCGCTCACCGGCGAGGAACACACCATGATTAATCGCATCCTCGACCTGCAGAATTTCACCGTCCGCCAGATCACCCACCCTTTGGAGCAAATTGTCACGGTGGAAGCCCAGACACCCCTCGGCGCCGCCCTGGCCCTCGCCCGCGACAAAAACCTTTCACGCCTGCCGGTGTGGGAAAATCGCGACGGCAAAAGGCGCATCGGCGGATTGCTCGTGCTCCGACGGCTCCTCTTCCGCGACGATCTGGATTTGCAAAAGCCTGCCGCGACGCACATGACCTCGGCGCTGTTTTTTGGCGAAGACACCCGCCTGGAAGTGGCGTTGCGCCGGATGCAGCGCGCCGGCGAGAGGCTGGCCATTGTGCTCGGGCGCGACGGAACGGAAATCGGCGTCGTGGGGCTGGAAGACATTTTGAAAGTGATGTTTGGAGAAATGAAATTGTGAATCTTGACGCCGCCATTTTTATCGCGCTGAAAATCATCGCGGTCTTCGCGCTGGTTTTGATGAACGGTTTTTTTGTCGCGGCGGAATTTGCGCTGGTGCGCATCCGCGAAACGCAGTTGGACGCGCTGGCGGCACGGAACGTGCGCCGCGCAAAACTGGCGCGGCACATCGTCCGGAATATCAATTCGTATTTAAGCGCGACGCAATTGGGCATCACCATGGTCAGTCTGGGTCTCGGCTATCTGGGCCAGCCCGTTTTCACGACATTGCTGGACCCCGTCCTGTCACAAGTCGGGGTGAAATCGCTGGTTTGGGAACATTCCATCTCGTTCGCCGTTGGTTTCTGCGCCCTGACCTTTTTCCACATCACGGTGGGCGAACTGGCGCCAAAACGGTTGACGATCCAAAAACCGCTGCCGGTGGCGTTGTGGGTCGCCTTCCCCTTGCGCTGGTTTTATCTCACGTTCTATCCGTTCAATCGCCTCCTCAACCTGGCGGCGCAATTGCTCTTGAAAACCCTCGGCCTTCAACCAGACGCCGCCGCCCCCAGCTCCTATTCGGAAGAGGAATTGCGCCTCATGGTTGCCTCGGCGCGCGAAGCGGCGGGCGGGCGCACCCTCGTCTTGAATGCCCTCGATTTGCGGAACCGCGTCGCGCGTGAAATCATGCGCCCGCGTCATGAAATCGCCTCATTCAGCACGGACGATTCGATTGCCGACTGCATCGCCCTGGTGGAAAAGACCCGCTACTCGCGATTTCCGATCAGTGACGGCGGCGATTTGGACAAGACCCGCGGCATTGTTCATATCAAGGATTTATATGCCCAGCGCGACAAGATAAAATGCGGCGCGGATTTAATCCCCCTGGCCCGCAAGCCGATTTACGTCCCCGAAACGGCGCCGGTGGAAAAATTGCTCCAACTGTTCCTCGACCGCAAAATCCATTTCGCAATTGTTGTGGACGAATTCGGCGGAACGGTGGGTATCGTCACCCTGGAAAACGCCCTCGAAAACACTGGTTGGACAGATCCAGGACGAATTTGACCAGGAAAAATCCGAAGTCACGCGGCTGGGCGAAAACATCTGGGAAATCTCGGGCACGCTGCCGTTGCATGAATTGGAAAGAATCACCGGGGAAATCGAGCACGACGAGATCGTGGCGACGGCGAGCGGCTGGGTGACACAGAAACTGGGCGGTTTTCCAAAGGCCGGCGACAAGCTGACGGTTGGCAGTTGCGAATTGCGCGTGGAAGAAATGGATCGCGCGCGCGTGGCGCGCCTGAAAATCACCAGGCGCGTCGAACCCACCGATATGGTTTCCATTTAGATTCATGTCGCAGGCGCCGGGTAACGGGGCTTGTAAATTTCCTTTACTCAGAGTCGCCCGACAGGGTCTCCAACAAATTTAGCGGGCCTGGCCGGCCTTTTGCGGCGCGGGAATCCCCAACGGCTCGATATGCACCAGCACGTCGCTCACGTTGGGCATTTGCGCCCGAATCCGGTTCTTGACGTCATGGGCGATTTCATGCGAACGCAACACCGTCATTTGCGGGTCCACTTCCACGTGCATTTCAACAAATAAAAGATGGCCCGCTTTGCGCGCGAAACATTTTTCCACCCGCTCCACACCGCCAACCGCCGCCGCCAACTGCCGGATGTGCCCGACGACTTCCGGGTCGGGCGCCCGGTCCATCAATTCATTCATCGCCGGCGCAAGCAAATGCCAGCCGTTCCAGGCAATGATGATGGCGGCGAAAATCGCCGCGGCGTCGTCCGCCCAGGAGAAATTCTGCCCCCGCCAATGGCAATGCCGATGCCGATGAATGCCGCCAGCGACGTGATGGCGTCGCTGCGATGATGCCAGGCGTCGGTGCGCACCGCCGCGTTGTCGGTGGCTTCGCCTTCGTGATGCACAAAGCGAAACAACACCTCCTTGGTGATGATGACAACGACCAGCACGGCCAGCGTGAACCACTTCGGCGACAGATGCGGCTGCCGGATTTCGATGAAGGCCTTGATGGCAATCCAGAGTGCCGCCGCCAACAGCAGGATCGCGCCGAAGGCGGCCGCCAGCGGTTCGGCTTTGCTATGGCCGTAAGGATGGTCCGCATCCGCCGGCTCGTCGGCCACGACAATGCCGCGCCAGACAATCAGCGAGTTGAAAATGTCCGCGAAGGATTCCACCGCATCCGCGACCAGCGCATGGGAACGGCCGATGATTCCGGCGGCCAATTTCAGCCGGCCAGGACCATATTGGCGGCCATGCCCAAAAAAGTCGCGCGCAATCCCCGTTGAAGTCGTGTCGGCATCGCAAAAATGTCACGGTTCAAATGCCGCCTGTCGAACTGAAAATTTCAGCGTCAAATCAAATGGCAAAACATCCCGTCGCGCAACTTTGGCTCGAACCACGTGCTCTTCGGCGGCATGACCCCGCCCGCGTCGGCCACCGCCATCAAATCCTCCATCGCCGTCGGGAACATCGAAAACGCGCACGCCCCGTCCCCGCAATTGACCAGTTTCTCCAGTTCCGCCGGGCCGCGAATGCCGCCGACAAAGTGGATCCGGTCGCTCGTGCGTGGATTTTCGATGCTAAAAACAGGCGCAAGGACATGCTTTTGAAGCAGTTCCGCGTCCAGCCTTTCCACCGGGCCGGCTGCCCGCGAAAAATTTTCACGGAAACGCAGCATTTGCCATTTGCCCTCGAAATAAAATCCCAACTCGTGTTTTTGTCTTGGCAACGCGCTTCCCGCCCTCGAAATGGTGAAAACCATTTCCAGTTTTTTCACCAATTGGTCCGGCGAATTTCCGTTCAAATCTTTCAACACGCGATTGTAAGGCAAAATCTGCAATTGCTGGTGCGGGAAAATCACGGCCAGAAACCATCCGCTCCCGCCCGCGCCTTGGCGCGATTGGAAAACCCGGCCTGCCGCCGCGCTGCGATGATGGCCGTCGGCGATGTAAAGGCTTGGAACTTTGGCAAACGTCTCTTCGATAAGGCGGACGTCGCCGGCATTGGAAATTGTCCAGGCCGTGTGCCTGATGCCATCCCGGGCGACGAAATCAACCGACGGCTCGCGGGAAATTTTTTCGGCGATGAACGGGTCCAGCGCATTGCTGCGGCAGGCCAGAAACGCCGGGCCGGTCTGGGAATTCAGGGCTTCAATGTGCCGCACGCGGTCGTCCTCCTTGTCCAGGCGCGTCAACTCGTGTTTTTTGATGATGGCGCGCAGATACTCGTCGCAACTCGCGGCGGCCACGATGCCGGTCTGCGAATGGCTGCCCATGATCTGCCGATACAAATAAAAATTCGGCTGCGCATCCTGCCGGAGCGCGCCACGCGAAATGAGCGCGCGGAAATTATCCGCGCCTTTGGCGTAAACTTCCGGCGCGTAAGCGTTCGTGCCGGGGGGCAAATCAATCTCCGGTTTGCTGACATGGAAAAAGCTCAACGGATTGCCGGCGGCGGCGGCGCGCGCCTCGTCCGACGACAACACGTCGTAAGGCAATTCGCAGACTTGCCGTGCCAGCTCCGGCTTGGGCCGGAGCGCGGCAAATGGTTTGATGGTCGCCATCAGGCGGCGGAAGATACGAACACGGGCGCTGCTAATCAACTCTGGGCTTCCCTCTTCTCGCGCGCCGGCTAAAGCCACCTGCGAATGATGCCAACCGCTTCTCCCATGAATCCCGTTTGGAGTCCCGCGTTTACGCGGCCCGGGCCGCCCGAAGGGAGGTGGCAGGTCCACGGCCCCGATGCGCGTCCATTCTGGAGGTCGGAGCTTCCCCACGAACCCTGTAGCAGCGGACGTGAGTCCGCTCTGACGTCTTTCCCCAAATTAAGATAAAACTTACTCACATCCGCTGCCACGAGATTCATGGGCAGGCGTCGGCCCCGCGGTTCAGCGTTCAATGCGCGAAACTTTCGGAGAAAGCCCGCCCATCAATGGCACGGAAAATTTCCAAATTGACCGCCTTCCCCGGCGTGGTTAACCTTAGAGTTCGTTTCACGATTTTATGGCAAAAGTTTATACCGACAAGGACGCCAATTTGGGCGTGTTACAAAACAAAACCCTCGCCGTGCTCGGCTTTGGCTCCCAGGGCCACGCGCACGCGCTCAACCTCAAAGACAGCGGTTGCCAGGTCATCATCGGACTTTACGAAGGCAGCAAGTCCATTCCCGTCGCCCAGGAAAAGGGATTCGAAGTCGTCAGCACCGCCGAGGCCGTCCGCCGCGCCGACGTGATTTTTGTCTCCCTGCCGGACACGAAACAGCCCGCGGCGTATGAGAAGGACATCGCGCCAAATCTCGCGCCGGGCAAGACGCTGTTGTTCGCGCACGGTTTCTCGATTCATTTCAAGACCGTCGTGCCGCCGAAAAACGTGAACGTCATCATGGTGGCCCCGAAAGGCCCCGGCCACATCGTCCGCCGGCAATACGTTGAAGGCAAGGGCGTGCCGAGCCTGATTGCAGTCTATCAAGGCGGCAAAGCCGCCAAAGCCATCGCGCTGGGCTGGGCCAAAGGCATCGGCGCCACGCGCGCCGGAGTCATCGAAACCAATTTCCGGGAGGAAACCGAAACAGATCTCTTCGGCGAACAGACGGTGCTCTGTGGCGGCCTCAGCGCCCTCGTCCAGGCCGGATTCGAAACGCTCGTCGAAGCCGGTTACTCTGCGGAGATGGCCTATTTCGAATGCCTGCATGAATTGAAACTCATCGCTGACCTGATGAACGAGTCGGGCATCAGCGGCATGAGATTTTCGATATCGGAAACAGCGAAATGGGGCGACGTGTCCGTTGGGCCAAAGATCATTGATTCCGGCGTCAAAAAACGGATGAAAGTCGCGCTCAAGGACATTCAATCAGGCAAGTTCGCCAAAAACTGGGTCGCCGAATACAAAGGTGGCTATAAGAAATACCAGGCGTTGCTCAAGAAAGGCGAAAGGCATCCCATCGAGAAAACGGGCGTCAAGCTCCGCGCCCTGATGCCGTGGATGAAAAAACATTCCACCAAAGGGGCCCAGGCAGCCTATTAAGCTGATTTCCCATTGGCGCATCAAGCCGTGGCATTAAAGAATTTGCCCTCTTCTCCGGGTTGTGGCATTATATTGCCACAGGAAAAGCAAAAAATGTAAAACCATGAGCAATCCCAATATCATCGCTTATTTGAAACCGACCTGCGGCTGGAGCCAGGGCGTCCGCGCCGTGTTGCGCAAATACGACCTTGCCTTCGAAGACCGCGACATCATCAACGATCCGCTGCAACGCCAGGAAATGATCGAAAAAAGCGGCCAGATGCTGAGTCCGTGCGTTGAAATCAACGGCCACATGCTGGCTGACATCAGCGGCGACGAAGTGGAAGCCTGGATGCTGTCGAACAAGATTGTATCGCCGAACGACCGCACCCCGGACGCGCCAACGAACCAGCCGTGCGCCCATGAAGTGCCGCAGAGCGCGCCGCTGAATTTCACCGCGCGCCATTAAAAAATTCTTAAAACATGAACGCGAAGGTGAAGACCTTCGCGTTTTTTTTGGAGACCGCGTGTCCACGAACCTGTTTGCGGAGCGCGGGTCTGCGACCCGCAGCAAGGTCCGGGGTTTTCGAGCGCCATCGGTTGCTCCAACGCGTTCTGATCGAGGACGCTGCCGCGGGTCACAGACCCGCGCTCCGACGACGCTTCGCGAATTTTGTTATTTGTTTGATCGCGCAATTTTATTGCCCCACTTTAATTTCATGCAACTCCTTAAAACCGTAGCCGCCATGCAGCGGTCCGCCCGAGCCTGGCAGCGTGCGAGCAGAAAGACCGGTTTCGTGCCGACGATGGGCTATTTGCACGAAGGCCATTTGAGCCTGGTCAAACGGGCGCGGCGGGCCGTCGGCCCCAACGGGCGGATCGTGGTCAGCATTTATGTCAACCCGACGCAATTCGGACCGGAGGAGGATTTGGCCAGCTATCCGCGCGACCTGAAACACGATTTGAAATTGTGCCGGGCCGCCGGCGTGGACGCGGTTTTTGCGCCGAATGATGTGGAAATGTACCGGTCCGATTTCAGCACTTGCGTCGTCGAGGAAAAATTGTCGCGCGCCATGGAGGGCGCGTCGCGCCCGGCGCATTTTCGCGGCGTGGCAACCGTGGTGGCCAAATTGTTTAACATCGTCCAACCGGATGTGGCGATTTTCGGCCAAAAAGATTTCCAGCAGGCGGCCATCATCAAACGCATGGTCGCTGATTTGAATTTTCCGGCGAAAATCATTGTTGCGCCAACGCTGCGGGAACGGGACGGACTGGCGATGAGTTCGCGGAACCAATATCTGGACCCGGAGCAACGGGCGCAGGCGGTGATTCTTTACCACGCATTAAACGCGGCAAAAGCGGCGGTGAAACGGCGGCCGATTTCGGCGGCGAAATTGAAGGCGGACATAAAGAGGCTTATTACCGCTGCGCCGTTGGCCCGCCTGGATTACGTCGAATTTTTTGACCCCGAAAACTTGCGGACGGTTTCGGAAGTCAAAACCGGCAGGCACATGGCCTTGGCGGTTTTTGTGGGAAAAACACGATTGATTGACAACGCGCTGCTCTGAGGATGACCGGCGTTCCGTTGATAGACGCGGACCCAGTCTATTTCATAACGGATGGGGAATTGGGTGTGGGACGGGTCGCCGCCATTGGAGCCAACGGCCAAATCCAAGAGCAGGTATTGCGGCTTGCGAAAGGGATTGCCAAAATCGGCGGCGTCGGCATTGGTCAGGTCCATGTGGTTCATCAATTTTCCGTCCAGCAGAAGGTCTATTTTGTTGGTATCCCAGTTCATGGTCCAAATATGAAAGCGTTTGGCCCATCGGCCGCCGCCGAGGCTGGCGACGGGTTTCTTGACCGTTGACCATTTGGCCGCGAAATTCGAGCGGTAAGCGATGTTGGCCAGGACGTTGCGGGCATAAAATTCCATGATGTCCACTTCGCCACACGCGGGCCAACCAACGTCGGCCACGTCGCTGCCCAGGGTCCAAAAGGCCGGCCAGCTTCCCTGGCGCACATCAATACGGGCGCGCATCTCAAATTTGCCGTAAAGATATTCCCGTTTGTTGAGGGTGTTGATGCTGGCGGAAGTGTAATCAATCCATTCGCGCTGGCGGGTCCAGATCGAGGCATTGGTGCGATAGGATGGATTGGGCCGGTGTTCCTGACGGGCTTCGAGGACCAGCAGGCCGTTGGTGCAATAGGCGTTGTCAGGTTGATACCATTGCAATTCGTGATTACGAACGAAACCGCGCTCGTAACTCCAATTGGCCGGATCCGGCGGACCGTCTTTGTTGAATTCATCGTGCCAAGCCAGATGCCAGCCCGGATGCCAGGTGAAAGCCTCGCATTTTGAGATGAGAAACAACCCGCCCATCAGCAATGGCAAATAGCATTTCATGCGCAAATTTACGCCGTCATCCGCCGCGGGAGCAAGATTGATTAACCCGTCCGTTTCTGCTGTATTGGAGGACCGTTAGACACCGCCATGAAACAATTTGATTTTCTGATTCTCGGCAGCGGCATTGCGGGCCTTTCCTTCGCGCTGAAGGTCGCGCCGCATGGCCGGGTGGCCATTGTGACGAAAAAGAACCGGGCGGAATCGAATACCAATTACGCACAGGGCGGCATCGCCTCGGTGATGGGACGGGACGACTCATTTGAGCTGCACGTCCGCGACACGCTCGCCGCCGGCGCGGGGCTATGCAAGGAGCCGGTGGTCCGCACCATCGTCGAGGAGGGGCCGGAGCGCATTCAGGAGCTGATTGAACGGGGGATGAAATTTTCCGAATCCGAAAATCATTCCGGCTCGCGCAAACTGGACCTCGGACGCGAAGGCGGCCATTCGCGCCGGCGCATCCTGCACGCCAAAGACATGACCGGCCGCGAAATTGAAGCCGCGCTGCTCAACGCAATTTCAAAACTGCCGAACATTTCCATTTTTGAAAATCATCTGGCGATTGATTTGATCACCGGCCAAAAGCTCGGTTACGTCAGCAAAAACCATTGCCTGGGCGCTTACGTTTTTGACAAAAAAAACAATTGCGTCGAAACATTTTCCGCGCCGGTGACCCTGCTGGCCACGGGCGGTTGCGGCAAGGTTTATCTCTACACGACCAACCCCGACATCGCGACCGGTGACGGCGTGGCCATGGCGTATCGCGTGGGCGCCAGCATCGCCAACATGGAGTTTGTCCAATTCCATCCAACTTGCCTGTATCATCCAAAGGCAAAATCGTTCTTGATTTCGGAAGCCGTCCGCGGGGAAGGCGGCGTCTTGAAAAATCTCGACGGCGTGGAGTTCATGGACGGCGCGCATCCGATGAAGTCGCTGGCGCCGCGTGATATTGTGGCGCGCGCGATTGACAGTGAAATGAAAAAGACAGGCGCGGACTGCGTCGTGCTCGATATGACGCACAAGCCGGCAAAATTTATCATCGAACGGTTTCCAAATATTTATCACACCTGCCTCGGTTATGGGATTGATATCACCCGGGAGCCGATCCCCGTGGTGCCGGCGGCGCATTATCAATGCGGCGGCGTGGTGACGAACATGGATGGCGAAACCGACATCGCCGGACTTTATGCCGTGGGCGAAGTGGCCTGCACCGGTTTGCACGGCGCGAACCGGCTCGCAAGCAATTCACTGCTGGAAGCGCTGGTCTGCGCGCATCGCGCGGCGGCGAAGGCCATCGCCAACTTCCCGCCGGCCGCCGACGTGAAAATTCCGCCGTGGCAGTCCGGTAACGCCACCAATGCCGACGAACTGGTGGTGGTTTCGCACAACTGGGACGAAATCCGCCGGCTGATGTGGGACTATGTCGGCATTGTTCGCACGAACAAACGGCTGGAACGCGCCGCCAAGCGGATCGCCAATTTGCAGGAGGAAATCCGGGAATATTACTGGAATTTTATCGTGACGAGCGATTTGCTGGAATTGCGCAACATCGCCACGGTGGCGGAATTGATTGTGCGCTGCGCCTTGATGCGCCCCGAAAGCCGCGGGCTGAATTACAATTTGGATTTTCCGGAGCCGAACCCCGAATGGGCGCAACGCGAAACGGTTTTACGGCGGTGAAGTTCTATTCCTGATCAGGTCGAGCGCGGCCTTGGCCTGCACGATCAGACTTTGAAATTGCGAAAACTGGTCGGACGACAGCGGAATCCGCGGCGCCCCCTCAAATTGCAAATAGATCGCGATGCCGCCCTGCCTCCGTTCACTATGTGCCCCAATCCGCAATCCCGAACGCGTCGTAAAAGTGGCGTCGAAGGCCGTCAAGGGCGTCACATCATAGCTGATTTTGTTGAGATAATCCAAGCCGCCCAGCAGGGCATCCAATTCATCGTAATCCACCACCAGGAATCCGTGGAGTTGATCGGCGGTCAACCCGACCGAAATCCCGTAGAGGGCGCGGCCGGTGGTGGCGTCAATGGATTGCTTGCAGCGAACCGAGACGACCCCTGCGCTGGTGTTGATCGTGCCGATCGGGCTGTGGGCTTTGACGATGACCGTGTCGGCTTGCAGTTCAAAATTCTCGATTTTGGTTGCCGGCGCGTTGGTGGATTCCTGGGCGCGGGCCGCCAGAGCGAACGCGCAACAACCGGCCGCCAGCAGCAATTGGAATGGGCGCATATTTTTTTAATGGGATTTGCCTACACTTTTTGAACGCCGTACCACTGAAAAAGTTGCGAACAATCCGGGCTTTCAGAGGCAGGCGAGCGCCCCAACCAGGACGGCGGCGAGCCAGATGAGCAGCACGGCGCGCATCCGGCTCAATCCCTTGCGCACCAGCCAATGCGAAAGATGATTGGTGTCTCCGACCCAAAACGGCCTGCCCCGAAACGTCCGCGCTGCGGCCACCCGGGCCAAATCCGCCAGCGGGACCGCCAATACCAGCAGAGGCGAAAGCACCGCCAGCGGATGCGGATTTTGTTTCGAATAAAAATGCGGCAAAATCGCCATGACCGCCAGCAGGTAACCCACGAGATGACTGCCCGCATCGCCAAGAAAGGCCCGCGCTTTCGGAAAATTCCACGGCAAAAATCCCAGCAGAGCGCCGAACATCAAAAATGCCACCGTGGCCACCAGGTATTCGCCGTCGGCGCCGGCGATAAGGCCGAAGAAAAAGGCTCCGATGGCGCCCACGCCCGCGCAAAGGCCGTTCATGTTGTCCATGAAGTTGAAGGCGTTGATGACCGTGAGCAGCCACAAGATGGTGATGGCGTAGCTGAAGAACTCGCTGTGGACAAACAAGGTGATGCGCTTGCAGGCCACGGCGACCAGAAGTGCGATCAAAAATTGGCCCGCAAATTTTGGCAACGGTTTCAGCTCGTGTTTGTCGTCCAGCCACCCGAGGAGGGTGATGGCCACCGCGCCGCACGCAATCACGGCCAGTTCCAGCCCCCGGCGTTCCAACCCGTAGGCCAGCAACGTGGCAAAGGAAACCTTTACCACTCCAAATCCGATGCACGCCGCCCCGGCGATCAACGGCAACAAAATCCCCGTCAAGACGGCAAATCCGCCGGCCAGCGGAACCGGCTGGTCGTGGATTTTGCGCCGCCCCGGCTCGTCCACCAGATTCACGCGCAGCGCCCAATGGCGCCAAAGCGGCAGCGCCAGCAGCGACGCCAAAAACGCCGACGCAAATGCGGCCAGGAAAAAATTGTATGGAAAAATCACGCGGTGATGCCGCGTTCCGCGGCAAGTTTTCGGTAGAGAGCGTAGATGGATTCGACCATTTTTTCGACGCCAAAATTTTCGCGCGCGAATTTTGACCCCGCCTGTCCGAATTGTTTGCGCAAGGAGGCGTCGGCCGCCAGCCGGAGCAGCCGGTCTTTCAACGCCGCCAGGTCGCCCGGCTGGATTAAAAAACCCGTCTCGCCGTCGAAACAAATTTCCCTCGCGCCGTCGCAATCATAGGCGACAACGGGTTTTTCGGCCGCGAGCGCCTGCGGCAACGCCCGCGGCAAACCTTCCCGCAAAGACAAATGAACCAGCGCGTCCATGATGCCGACCAACTTCGGCACCTCTCCCGGCGGCGTCAGCCCTGCGAAGACGAACTGTCTTTCGACGCCGCGGCTCTTGGCCAGCGCTTCCAGGCGTCCGCGCCATTCGCCGCCGCCCACCAGCAGAAATTTGATTTTTGGATTTTGCCGCGCCACTTCCGGCGCCACGGCCAGCAAATCGTCATGCCCTTTGAGCTTGAACAGTCGTGCGATCTTGCCGATCACGATATCGTCCGGGGCGATTCCGAGGCGCTGTCTGAATTGCGCGTCATCTTTCGCCGCCAGAAATGGTTCGAGCGCGAAGCCGCTGAAAATCCTCGTATATTGTTCCGGCCGTCCGATTCCTGCGGCCAGATACAGGGTTTTCATCGCTTCGGCCACGACGACAAAATGAGTGGTGGCGCCTCCGGCGTATTTCTCCGCCAGGCGAAAAATGAAATTGGCCGGCTCGGCCTTGAAACTTTCCGAAGGATGGGCCATGGATCGTGTGAATCACGACTGGAACGCCGGCGCGCCGGGCGGCCAGACGCCCGAGAATCCCCGCTTTGCCGCTGTGAGTGTGGACGATGTCCGGTTTTTGTTCGCGGAAAATTTTTTCGAGCTTTTTGAGCGCGCCATGGTCCTCAATCGGCCGCACCGGGCGGACCAATTCGGGCACCACTGTCATCAGGCTGGGAACGGCGGTTACTTCAGCTTCCATCGAGCCTTCGGGTCCGGAGGTTGGGCCGGAAATCAACCGGACTTCGACCCCGGCATATCTTCGCAATCCCATGACGGTGGCGACGGTATTCTCCTGCGCGCCGCCGACGATCAGCCGCGTAATGACGTGAATGACCCGCATAGTCGTGAGGTTTTGAGCGTCAATTGTTGGCGAGGTTGCGCGCCAGCCGCTCAATGCTCCAATGATTTCAACCGCTCGGCAACGGTTTTTGCCTCGTCGGTGTTGGTCCGGGCGTGGGCGAGATAAATCTGATAGTTACGAATGGCCTCGTTGGTGTCGTGTTGGCGCCAGGCAACTTCGGCCAGGCCATAAGCGACGGCGGGCGAATTGCTGTAGGCCAGTTGCAATCGCGAATAGTCTGCGTGCGCGGCGTCCAGTCTGCCGCTCAGGCGGTTGGCCAGGGCGCGGAAGAAGAGGGCGTCAAGATTGTTGGTTTGAATTTTCAGCACACGGTCAAAGGCGGCGGCGGCGGCCGGATAATCCTTCATTTGCAAATTGACATAGCCCCGGTTGTAGAGCCAGGCCGGGTTGTCCGGCGTGGATTGCAATCGTTGGTCAATAAGCTGCAGCGCGTTGGTGAAGAGGCCGTGCATCATGAAGACCTGCGCCGTGGCAATCAGCAATGCATTGTCATCGGGATGCCGCGCAATCTCCTCTTTGAGCAATTGGATGCCGCGATTGAAATTTGTTTCCTGAAAATAAACGGCGGCGGCCAGCGTATGGATCTCCGCTTCATTCGTCTCGTTCAGTGAAAATTTGGCCGGGTCGTCGAGCGGCTCGCGCAGAAGGTTCATGGCGCGCTGTGGATTGTGATTGACCAAATAATCCTGCGCCAGCATCAGGCGCGCCGGAAGATAATCCGGGACAAATTGGTGAACCTGCTCGAATTCCTCAATGGACTGGCGGTAATATCCCATGTCCCTGACTAGGCCCGTTCCGTACACAAAACAAAAATTCGGGTCGTCGAGCGGCCCGTCGGCGTTCAGCGCCTCGTCCCAGGTCGTGTACTTGCCGAATCGGTCTATCGAAACCTGCGACAAATCCATGGTCGCCGGCTCGCCGGCTTGAATCTTCTCGTTAAAGTCCAGGTTGATTTTGGCAATGGCATTGTCCGGGTTCAATTGCAGCGCGGCCTCGAAATCTGTGGCGGCCGGTTTGAGTTCGCCGGCGCTCTGCAGATCCACCGCCCAGAAATCCAAATCGCGCGAATAATACGCGCCGGCCAGGGTCTCCGCCTTGTTATCCGGCTGCGGCGAAATGTGGAGCCTCATCAGGAGGTATTCAGGCCAGCTTGCCGGCGCGCTGGGGTCTGGAGGAGCAATCGCGCGTTCCACTCCGGCCAGCGCCGGGGCGGCCTCATGCGTCCAAAAATTCTCATTCTCCGCAATCAACGGTCCATCCGGTTGCGGCGGTCGCAACGTGTCGCGCGGCAGCCTTTTCATTTTATAGACCAGGCCGTGCGGCTCCAGATAGAATTGCTCAAAGTAATAACCAAAGCTCGGATGCAAATAATACAAGTCGTTGGTGCGGGACAACACCGAGAGGAATTGGACGAGCCAGGCGGGGTTGAGCGAATTGGTTTCGCTCCCCACGAGGTCCGGCCACCTTTGGCCATAGTGGCGGTGCAAATAGTGATGGTACGCCGGAATCGTCAGCGAGTCGGTTTCCAGGGGCACGAATTCATTTTCACGGCCATCCTGCGCCAGCGCCGCGCGCACCATCATGAGCCGTTCAGGGTCGTCGCTCAATAAATAGCCGCCGTCGCTCGGCAGATTTCTTTCGATCAATTTTGCGTATTGATGCAGGGCATCGCTATTGCCGCCGCGCAGCAGCGGCAAGTTCCGGTAAAACAACCCGGCCACGCTCACCGCCGCCAAAAGCCACACGCCCGCAACTATCGGTTTGTTCAGGAATTGCAGCGGCGGGGTCTTCCGCGCGCGGCGTTTGCCGACTTCTTGCTTTCCGAAAATCACCAGAAAATAACCGCTGTAATAGCCGATCGCCAGCGCCCCGAGATAATAAAAGGTCAGAAACGGTTTGCCGCCGCCCAGGCTGCGCGGACTGAATTGCGGATCAAACGCCATCCAGATGAAAATTCCCAGAAAAACCGCATGCGCCACATGAAAGAAAAAACTCGCAAAAGCCGAACCGATGCGGCTGGTGTCGCCAAACGAGGCCTTCCAGCGAATCGCCATCACCAATACCGGCATCAAATAAACCAGAGCGAGCACGTCGTATTGCGAATATTGCCCAGGTTGAAATATACAGTCGCCGATGTCTTTTATAACGGCGCGCGCCGGCATCAAATTATATTTCAACACCTCCCAAAATGTTACCGGCATGTTGGACGATGTCACCGCCACCAGCGGCAGGAGCAAATAGAATAGCAGCCCCGCCGCCCCGCACATGATCATCCGTCCGATAAACCGCAAATCAAAAATCGCGCGGCCCCGCACCCAGATAATCGCCGCCAGAAAAAGAGGGGAAAATCCAACCATCGCCCAATTTTCCGGCATCGCGGCCCCGTAAACAAACGCCGCCAGAAACAGCCGCCCCTCCCGTTTATCCAGCCGGTATTCCAACAACGACCAGATGACGAAGGCGAACAGCAGCAGATCAAACAATTCACCGGAAAAATTCGTGGCGTGTTCCCAGAACGTCAGTTGGAGTCCGCAAACCGCGGCCGCCAGCGCCGGTGGTAGCCATGACATCGGGCCGGTGAAGAAGGAGTGATCGCTCTTTTCCCGATGGCGCTGCGCCTCGGTGCGATCTTGCGGCAACAGCGCCACGGACCGCGCCAGCAGGCCAATCGTCAGCGCCGCGCACACGGCGGCAAATAAATTAAGTGCGGCCGGAATGGCCGCGGCCGGCAAGAAATGAAACGGAACGGTGGCCAGAAACGTCAATGGGGCCGAGATTTGCGGGCGCCAGTCCCAGCCGCAAACCCGGGCGACGAGGCTCGAATTAAAAAGTGAGATCTGGCGGTCCAGCGTCAGGCAGTAAAGACAAAAGACCGCCCCCGCCAGCAGCCACGGCAAATATCGCGGGACAAAACCCGCCCGTGGGTCGGCTTTAGGGTCGGTTGGCATTTGGATTTATCTCAGTTGAAACCATTTCTCGCGGCTTGGCAAGATTTTGTCCTGCGCGCACATCCGCCACGCATTCGACGTGCTGCGTTTGCGGAAACATGTCCAACGGCTGCACGCGCGCTACTTCAAAGACACCGTCGCCGCTCAATATGTTCAAATCCCGCGCCATCGTCGCCGGATGGCAGGACACGTAAATCACCTGTAATGGCCTTGTCTGGCGCAACCAATCCAGAATCTCCGCCTGGCAGCCCTTGCGCGGGGGATCAATCAAAATTGCCGTCGTCTCCGGCGCAAATCTTCGGACCAGTTGCGGCAGCGTGTCCTCGACTTTGCCGGAAATGTATTCGCCGTTGGAAATCCCCCGCGCCGCCGCATTCCTGCGCGCCGCCTGAATGGCGCGCTGGTCGTATTCCACGCCCACGAAGCTTGTCACCGTCCCGGCGAGTTCGATCCCGAAAAATCCCACGCCGCAATACAGATCGGCGAGGCGCTTCGCCCCGCCGGCGCGCGCAAATTCCCGCGCGGTCTCCACCAGTTCCGGCAGCAGAAAAAAATTGTTTTGAAAAAAAGAATCCGGAGGCACCTCCCACCCTTCCGGCTGTACTCGCAGCACCACTTTCAGCCCTCCCTTCGGCGGCGGGTTTGCCCGTACCTGCCGAAGCTGCTCGTTCAGCGCCGGCTCGGAAATTTTGCATTCCTCGATGTCCTCCACCAGCCCGCAGTCCCACCGCACGAAACCGATGTTCAGCTTCTGCCCGGGCTTGTTCCACTGGCTGCGGACCATGATCCGGTTGCGATAACCGTAAGGAGATGGACAGGGAATGACGGGCGCGATTTTGTCCGGGGCGATTTTTCCAACGCGTTCGAACAAATCCGCAATCTGCCTGCGCTTGATTCTTAACTGCTCGGAATAATCAATATGCTGATACTGGCAGCCGCCGCATTTCTGGAAATAAACGCAGGGAGGGGTGACGCGGAACGGCGACGCCGTTTCCACCCGCAACAACCTGCCCCGCGCGAAGTTCTTTTTTACCTCGGTTATTTCAGCCTCGACGATTTCGCCCGTGAGGACAAATGGAACGAAAACGACGAAATTATCGAGTCGCCCGACCCCTTCGCCGCCGAAGGCGACATCGTGGATGGCCAGGGAAACTCGATCACCGGACTTGAGAGCCATGCGAAAGTTTAGGGCTAAATCCGGCGCGAAAAAGGTTTTTTAGCCATGTGCGCCCGAAATCGCTTTGCGTCGTGGAGTGCGGTGGCTAGCGGGGAACAGGGCTGACACCGCTTTCGAGATGCGGGTCGCTTCCGCATTTCAGAGTTTTACCGAAATTTGCAGCGCCTTCCCCAAAGCGGCGTGCCCCGACAGCCTTCGGGGTTCCCGCCGCACTCCAAGACGGCAAGCGAGTTTTCATTCCAATCACCATTCGGGTGCGACTTCCATTTCATCGTCCAACTTCAATCGTTCAGTGTGGAAACGATATATGGCTTTGACCTGCGCCGGGTTGGCCGTCCGTTCAAACCACGACGCCGAGCACCACGGATACAGATGCGCAGACGTCACCAGCCCATGCTTTACCGCGTTCTGATGCGTGTAATTCAGCCGCGCCAGATAGGATTTTTGATACGTCAATCGCGTTTCCCAATAATTAAACCAGACTTTCCGTCCCGGCGCGCGGTCAAGGCGATTGACCCATTTTGCGGTTTTTTCATGCAGCAACGAAAGCATGACGCGGAGACTGGAAGCATCCGTTTGCATGAAAGGCGAGTGGCCGACAAAGTGATAGTGGTTTGAGAAAATGGCCCACGCCTCCAATTGCCAGTCAAAATCATGCGCCAACCGCAACAGTCCGCGATTCAGCAACGCCAGCCGGTCCGCGCCGCGGAAATAATGTTGAGCGTCGTAGGTTCGAGCGGTGACAAAGTAAGTGCCTTGCTGGGAGAGTTGGTGCGCAGGAGCGTGCGGCCAGAGGGTGGAAGCGGCGGGCATGGTGCGAAAGTGAAATTTACGGCGCATATTGGCAAGGCCAAATCTGTAGGCGCGCCGCATATCGCTTTGCGTCTTGGAGTGCGGTGGCTGGCGGGGAATAGGGCTGACACCGCTTTCAATCTGCGGGTCGTTTCCGTATTTCGAAGGTTTGCCGAAATTTACGGGCGCCCACCCCAAAGCGGCGTGCCCCGACAGCCTTCGGGGTTCCCGCCGCACTCCAAGACGGCAAGCGAGTGGGAGGCGTTCCACCTCAAAAACCAATGAAAAATCCATGTAAAATCGAGGTGTCAGGACGTCCTGAAATGAGGCAAAAACTATTCTTTGTTGCAACATGCTCATTATAAGCATGTTATACGTATTTGAATTGTCAAAAAAAAGTATTGTCAAATTGTGGAGATTTTTCTAAGGTCGTTGCAATTGCACCGCATGGTGCCGGGGCGAACTGGGTTCGCCTCGCAGCACGAAAGTGCTGACAATGAAACATTAACCAAAACATAACAAACAACATCGGAGGAACCAGATGAAGTTTAATAAATGGACATTGGGTCTGGCGGCAGTCGGAGTGGTCAGTCTCGCTTCGGCGGCCCGCGCAGACGAAAAAATGAGCCAGTTGCAAACTGCGCTCTCAAACACAACCATCAGCGGTTACGTGGATACCGCGGCGCAGTGGAATCCAGGAACGGATCAAACTCCTGCTGGCGGCCCGAATATTCCGAGCTATTCCTTTGCAAAGAATGATGGCTTCAGTTTGAATGCTGTTGATATCGCCATCGACCACCCCGAGGACGAAAGTCCGTGGGCAGCCGGTTATCATGTCGAACTTATGTTCGGCCCGGATTCCGCTCCAAACGCAACCCTAAGCGGAGGCAACACGGCCAACATTCGCCAGGCCTATTTGTCTTTGCGCACGCCAGTTGGCACCAGTGGCATTGACTGGAAAGTCGGCGTCTGGGACACCATCATCGGCTATGAATCCACCAGTGACCCGACCGACCCGAACTATACCCGTTCTTACGGCTATAGCATTGAGCCGACGACGCACACCGGCATTTTGGGAACTTATAAAGTCAACGACGAAATCAGCGTGCAGGCTGGCATTGCTGATGATTCGAACGTGGGTGACACACCCTCTGCCGTTGACGGAACTTCGGCCATCGAATCCCAAAAAGCGTACATGGCCGCGTTTGCTTTGACCGCTCCTTCCACATGGGGATGGTTGAATGGCGCGACGCTCAATGCGGGTATCATCAATTCCGACAATGGTGGCCCTGATAGTGTCGGCACTTATACGGGTTCAACCAGCGGTTATGCGGGAGCGACGATTCCGACGCCTCTTTCCGCGCTGAAAGTTGGCGCTGCGTTTGATTATCTTGATCTCCATGCCACCGAAGCCGGATTCGGCCAGGATAAAAACATTTGGGTGCTCGGCGGCTATGCCAGCTATCAAATCAACGACAAGACCTCGTTTAACGTGCGCGGTGAATATCTCAGGGACGATTTGGATGGAGCGAACAGCGCGGTGTTTACATCTGGGGCGTTTGATGTAACAGGCGCTGATGTTCCCAATTTCGGGGCTGAAGAACTTACCGCTACCCTGCAGTACAATCTGTGGGCGAACGTGTTGAGCCGCGTGGAATTCCGTTGGGACCATGTGGAAGATCATGATGCATTTGGTGCAACGTCTTCAGGGCCGGGTGCAGGTTCAGCGTTTCGGAAAAATGACTTCCTGCTCGCACTCAACTTGATCTATCAGTTCTAATTTAGTTTAGGACGCGCGCCCCTTCCGCCAAAAACGGAAGGGGCTTTTTGTTTTCGTGGCCGTCGTGCCGAGGTCCGATCCTACTCGCTTGCGTTTTGGACTGCGGTCCCGATATATATCGGGACCGCTTTGCGTTCGCAGGCGAACAGGGCTTCTGCAAATCACCCATCGTTCCCTTCCGGAACACGTCCCTTTCAAAGCGCCCGAGGACTGGCGCAGTCCAAAAGCTGACGCCAATTCCTGTGCCCTCCGCGCACTCGCTTGCGTTTTGGACTGCGGTAGTCCTCTACCGCTTTGCATTCGCAGGCAAACAGGGCTTCTGCAAATCACCCATCGTTCCCTTCCGGAATAGGGTCCCTTTCCAAGCGCCAGAGGGCTGGCGCAGTCCAAAAGCTGACGCCAAATTCCGGCGGTCTCCGCGTAGTCGCTTTGCGTTTTGGACTGCGGTAGTCCTCTACCGCTTTGCGTTCGCAGGCAAAGAGGCTCCGGAAATCACCCATCGTTCCCTTCCGGAACACGTCCCTTTCAAAGCGCCCGAGGACTGGCGCAGTCCAAAAGCTGACGCCAATTCCTGTGCCCTCCGCGCACTCGCTTGCGTTTTGGACTGCGGTAGTCCTCTACCGCTTTGCGTTCGGACTGGACAGCCTCCCGCAATTTCAACACGCTGGCCTCATGCCTCCGAGTTCCGCCCCCTGGCCGCATGCGCCCATCCATCAACTCTCGATTGGCGGTACTTACTTCGTCACGGCCAGCACCTATTTAAAGGCTCATCATTTCCGTGGCGCCGCGCGCTTGCGAGTCTTACATCGCGGCTTGTTGATCGTAGCGCGCGATTTTGGCTGGCAGCTCGAAGCATGGGCCGTGTTTTCGAATCATTACCATTTTGTCGGCCATTCGCCGCCGAATCTGCCGCATGCTGCCAACCTCACCGCTATGTTGAGCGTGCTTCATGTCAAGACCGCTGGGTGGATTAACAAGCTTGACCGTGCGTCCGGCCGGGAGGTCTGGTTCAATTTCCGTGAGACGCGGCTTACATACCAAAGGTCCTATTTAGCGCGCCTGAATTACGTTCATCAAAACCCGGTGAAACACGGCCTGACACCGGTTGCCAGCCAGTATCCGTGGTGTTCGGCCCGATGGTTTGAGGGCTCGGCTTCAGTGGCAATGGTGAAGTCGGTTTACCGTTTCAAGATTGATCGGTTGCAGGTGGCGGACGATTTCGAACCGGTGCTGTAATGATGACGCCCCGCGCACTCGCTTTGCGTTTTGGACTGCGGTCCCGATATATATCGGGACCGCTTTGCGTTCGCAGGCAAACAGGGCTTCTGGAAATCACCCATCGTTCCCTTCCGGAATACGTCCCTTTCAAAGCGCCAGAGGACTGGCGCAGTCCAAAGGCTGGCGCGAAGTTTCCATCGGACCTTGATTAACACGAATTCGTCTGACATTAGGGACGTGGCTTGTTACAATTTCGCCTGGGAATGCAATTCATCCGCGACATTTACGCCGCCAAGTTATCGGCCAAACGGCCGGTTGTTTCGTTTGAATTTTTCCCGCCTAAAACCGAAGAGGGCGTTCACAATCTGTTGGAGAAACATATTCCAGCGCTCTGCGGAGCCATGCCCGATTATTGTTCGGTCACCTACGGCGCGGGGGGCACCACGCGCGACAAAACCCTGGCGATTGTGGATTCAATACAGCGGCAACACGGCCTCACCGCCCTGGCGCATCTCACCTGTGTCAATCATGCGCGGGACGAAGTCCGGCAGGTGCTCGACAAAATCCGCGCGCTCGGCTGCAAAAACATCCTCGCGTTGCGGGGCGATCCGCCCGGCGGCGGCGATTTTCGAAAAACGCCCGGTGGATTCGAATTTGCCTGGGAGCTTGTAAAATTCGTCCGTGAACAGAACGGATTCTCCATCGGCGTGGCCGGCTTCCCCGAGGGCCATATCGCCAACAAAATTGGCAAGCACGATGACTGGCGCCATTTGCGGGAAAAAATCGCCGCCGGCGCGGATTTTGTCCTGACGCAATTGTTTTTCGACAACGCGGATTTCTACGAATTCCGCGATTACGTCGCTGGCCGCCTCGGAGCGGGCGTGCCGCTCGTCCCGGGGGTGGTGGCCATCCTTGGCGCGGCGCAAATCACGCGGTTCACGCAGCTTTGCGGCGCGAAAATTCCGCCGCCGTTGCGGGCAAAATTGGACGAATTGGCGAATGATGACGAAGGCACCGCGGAGTTTGGCATCGAATACGCCACCCGACAGTGCGAGGATTTGTTGCGGGCCGGGGTTCCCGGCCTGCATTTCTATACCTTGAACAAGTCTTATTCAACATTGCGAATCCTGAAAAATTTGGGATTGGCGTGACTGGAGCGTTTGAAGAAAAGCTGTAGCCGTTCGGCACTTCCTCGCCCGTGTCGCGTCGAAGCGAAGCGAAGACGGACCATCGGGGGAGAGGATTGAGGTGAGGGGGCGCGCACGGAAGTACACCAGAATGCTCATGATCATTGCCTCACCAGATTGTGCGTCCGTCCAAACTTCCTCTCCCCCTCGGGGGAGAGGATTGAGGTGAGGGGGCACGCACGGAAGTAAACCAGAATGCTCATAGTCGTTGCCTCACCAGATGGCGCGTCCGTCCAAACTTCCTCTCCCCCTCGGGGGAGAGGATTGAGGTGAGGGGGCACGCACGGAAGAAAACCAGAATGTTCATCATTGTTGCCTCACCAGATTGCGCGTCCGTCCAAACTTCCTCTCCCCCTCGGGGGAGAGGATTGAGGTGAGGGGGCGCGCACGGAAGAAAACCAGAATGCTCATCGTTGTTGCCTCACCAGATGGCGCGTCCGTCCAAACTTCCTCTCCCCCTCGGGGGAGAGGATTGAGGTGAGGGGGCACGCACGGAAATAACCCAGAATGCTCATCGCTGTTGCCTCACCAAATTGCGCGTCCGCCCAAACTTCCTCTCCCCCCTCGGGGGAGAGGATTGAGGTGAGGGGGCGCGCACGGAAGAAAACCAGAATGCTCATCATTGTTGCCTCACCAGATTGCGCG
This sequence comes from uncultured Verrucomicrobiae bacterium, assembly GCA_963755515.1. Lineage (GTDB taxonomy): Bacteria > Verrucomicrobiota > Verrucomicrobiia > Limisphaerales > UBA11358 > UBA11358. Next base: position 117,711 of record CAVWKA010000028.1, read on the forward strand.
TCCGCCTGAACTTCCTCTCCCCCCTCGGGGGAGAGGATTGAGGTGAGGGGGCGCGCACGGAAGAAAACCAGAATGCTCATAGTCGTTGCCTCTCCGAATTGCGCGTCCGGCCAAACTTCCTCTCCCCCTCGGGGGAGAGGATTGAGGTGAGGGGGCGCGCACGGAAGAAAACCAGAATGTTCATCATTGTTGCCTCACCAGATTGCGCGTCCGTCCAAACTTCCTCTCCCCCTCGGCCGTAGGGGTGACCGAAAGTAGCCCAGGTCAAGCGAGTCTGCGAGCGCCCCCCTGGGTCTTCTTCCTTGTTTCGTCCTTCATTCTTCATTCTTCATTCTTTCCTTTCCGCCCTGGGTCCTCTGCGACCTGTCCTCCGTAGGCCAGGCGGAGGCGGACCTGTCCTCCGTAGGCCAGGCGGAGGCGGACCTGTCCTCCGCAGGCCAGGCGTAGGCGGACCTGTCCTCCGCAGGCCAGGCGGAGGAGGAAGCCCGCATCTCCTCTTCGGCCACAGTTTTTATTGATACGGTATAGCGTGAATGAATTGCACCAGCGGAATGACCAAGCCAGACGGCCTTCTGGGACGATTCGGCCAGGGTCTGGACATCCTCCCGTCGGTCACCCCGGTTCATGACACCTGTCCGCCGTAACCTTGGCGAAGGTGGATGAAACATGGCACCGGCATATTCAACTCGTCGTCTGCGCGGCATCACTCCTTGATAAATTTCACGCCCCGCCCCGCCAACCAGAATATGCACATTGTTATAGGTTGACCCCTTTTCGTCTATGCCTGCTTCGATGAGCGGGGCGACCGTTTGTAGTTCCGCCTTCAGGCGGCTCCGGTTAATAGCTGAGCCGTTTTTAAAACTGTCAAAAGTGAGGACTGACCCGTTTTCATCCTTCTCCGCATCGGATGGGGAGAAGGTGGCCGTAGGCCGGATGAGGTGTTTCGTTCTATGAAACCTCAAAAACCGCACCACCCAATCCCAATACGCCTCCTCCGTGCGCAGCGACAAATGTTTGAATCGCGCCACCTCGCGGAATTGCTCCCGCAGCCGCGCCTTGGGGTTGGGAATGAACCGCTCTCGCGGACGATTGGCAACGGAAATCGGGTTGGCCATAAAATGCGGATTTGACTTGAATCCGGCTTATCATGCCGCTACGCTTTGAGCAAGTGAAAAAACGGCGGCCCAATTTTGATGGAGCGCGTCTTACCGCTCCGCGTGCGGCGCTTTCCGGAAGAAAGCCTCCCGCCGAAATAGGCTGCCAAAACCCGGAGATAGGCTGCGAAAACCGCCCGTTTCGCAGCAGTGTATCCCTCGCGCCGCCGCGCCATCTTGATTTGCAGAATCACGCGCTTTGGCGGCGTTGCGAGGGATACACTGCTAAAGGTTAGGCATAGCTCGCGCATCTAAAATTATGAACATGACCGATGAGTTAGAAAGACTGGGCAAGCTCCACAAAGATGGAGCATTGAGCGACGCTGAATTCGCACAAGCGAAGACCAAGCTATTGAGCCAGTCAGGTAGCGATGCGCCGCCCACGCTGGATAAACCACTCACCGAGGCCAGATTTCACGACTATCTTGAGAAGCAGAAGACGCGCAAGATTTTAGCTGTGATTGTCATGCTTCTCGCTTTGCTTGTATATTTTGTTTTCATTACGATGATTCTTTCGCCACACGGAATTAGAAAGTGACCGCTATGCCTAACAAGTCGCCGGAGCCAACCGCCGTTGGCGCTTGCCGTTCCGCTGTCGCGGTTCGCGTCGCAGGTCGGCGGTGGCTCAGCTTTTTTCGTTAGGCGTTTCTAGCGCACCGTGAAACCACGCATTCACATCATCGGAGGTCCAGGTAGCGGCAAATCATACATCGCCGCAAAGCTGGCGGAGCGTTTCGGTGTTCCTGCCTATGACCTCGATGACCTTTTTTGGGATAGCACAGCTTCACGGTATGGTGTCCGTGCCGATGTTTCGGATCGTGACCGGCAGTTGGCAGCCGTCGTTTCCCGCGACGGCTGGATTATCGAGGGCGTTTATTATCAGTGGCTCGCGCCAAGTTTTGATGTAGCCGATTTCATTGTTGCCTTGACGCCTTCGATTTGGGTTCGCCATTGGCGAGTCGTTAGGCGATTTTTGTCGCGCAAGTTTGGTCAGATTCCATCCAAGCGGGAGTCGCTGGCAGACCTTTGGCGTTTGCTTTGTTGGAGTCACGCCTACGACAGAGACAATCTCGTTCGAGCGAGCAAGTTCATGGCGGAGCGTGGCCGTGAGTTGATTACTTGTCGGACATTCGACGATTTGGTAGTAGCGACCGAAACGCCTAACACCGCGCTGGAGCCAACGCCGACTGCCCCTTGAGTTTATGGATGGTTTGGGTTATACAACGGTTATCAAGTTTGCGGAGCCGCTCGCCCGTCGGCGTGGCTCAGCTTTGGATCGTTGAACTAAGCCGCTTCGCGGAGATATTCAGTGTGCGGACAGGTGGTTGGTTTTTTCCATTTTGTGACTTCCATTGTTCCTGGAAAGTTGTTGGCCTATGTCAAAACTACGCCAACAACTCATCCAGGAACTGGTTCTGCGCGGTTTTTCGCCCAGAACACAGGAAGCTTACGTCAGTGCTGTTTATCAGCTAGCAAAATATTACCGGCGCTCGCCTGATCAGATTTCCGATCAGGAGATCCGGCAGTATTTATTGTATCTGGCCCAGACCAAAAAGCTGGCCGCCAGTTCGCGAAACCAAGCCACCAGCGCCTTGCGATTCTTTTATGCCGAAGTGCTGGGGCGGCCGACCGATCAGGTCGTGCGGGTGCTGCCCCGCGTGCGGCAGGAAGTCAGGCGGCCACAGGTTTTTGCCATCAGTGAACTGGAACGGCTCTTCACGGTCGGTTGCCCTCATCCGGGCCATCGTGCCTTTCTGATGACCGTGTATGGAGCGGGACTGCGGCTCAATGAGGCCTGCCATCTCAAGCCCGAACATCTTCTGAGCCAGCGCCAGCAGATTCGGGTGGTGCAAGGCAAAGGCAAAAAGGACCGGTATACGTTACTGTCTCCGCGGCTGCTCGAAGAGTTGCGCGCTTACTGGAAGTGGCGTCGTCCCGAACCCTGGTTGTTTCCTTCCAGCCACGATCCGGCCCAGCCCCTGCCTGATGGCACGGCGCAACGGATGTTCCACCGGGCGGTGACGCGGGCCAGGCTGCCCGACAAGGGCGGCATCCATTCACTGCGGCACTCCTTTGCCACACATTTGCTGGAAGCCGGGGTCGAGATCACGGTTGTCCAGCGATTGCTGGGGCATTCGAGCTTGTCCACCACAGCCACCTATTTGCATGTGCGCGGGGAACGCCTGGCGCAGATTGGCGGGCCGTTGGAACTGCTCAAGCTCTCAAAGATCGCCTGAGGGGCCATGAACAGCCCCACCTTGGGGCAGGTATTGCGCGGTGTGTTGGCCAGTCCACAGGCCGCGACCTTGCGCCTGTCCCCCCATCAATGGAAGACCCTGCGGGCGCTGGCGACCTGCCGCACCAGCGCCTTGGGCGGGCAGTTGTTCCACTGCACCGCCTGTGGGCGGGATCATTTTGTGGCGCACAGTTGCCGCAACCGCCACTGTCCGCAATGTCAGGGTTCGCTGGCGCGGGAGTGGCTGGAAGAGCAAGCGGCGACGCTCTTGCCGATTCCCTATTTTCACCTCGTGTTTACAGTGCCGCACGCCTTGAACGGCTTGATCCGCCAAAACCGGCGGGCGCTGCTGAACCTGCTGTTCGCATCGGCCAACCAGACGCTGCTGACCTTCGGCCAGGAGCGGTTGGGCGCCCGGATCGGCGTCACGGCGGTATTGCATACCTGGAGCCAGACGCTGGTGGACCATTATCATTTGCACTGCATCGTCACCGGCGGTGGCCTGACGCCCGAGGGATCAAAGTGGATCGGCTCACCCGCGCATTATTTGTTCCCGGTCCGCGCCCTGAGCGTGATGTATCGGGCCAAGTTTCTGGCGGGACTTAAAGAACTGCACCAGAGGCAAGGATTGGAGTTTCACGGCCAGCTTGCGTCGTTGGCCAACCCCAAGACCTTTTCGGCGCTGCTCCAAACGGCCGCGGCACGGCCCTGGGTGGTCTATGCCAAGCGGCCCTTTGCCGGGCCGCGCCAAGTGCTGGCCTATCTGTCGCGCTACACGCACCGGGTGGCCATCAGCAACCGGCGCTTGCTGCAAGCCGATGAGCGGAACGTGGCCTTCGATTACAAGGATTACGCCGACGGGGCCAGGCACAAAACCATGACGCTGGAACGCATGGAGTTTGTGCGCCGCTTCAGCCTGCACATCCTGCCGGTGCGCTTTGTCAAAATCCGGCATTACGGTTTGCTGGGCAATCGTCAGCGGCAGCAACGTCTGGCGCGGGTGCGGGAACTTTTGGGCGTCAGCGCCGCCCCCCTCGACCCCATTGCCGAACCCCTCCCAACCATCACCCCGGAGGCATCCGTTTCGGGCTCTTGCCCCTATTGTCAGCGACCGGCTTTGGTGCTGGTGCGCGAGGTGCCCCGCGCCAGGCCTCCAGTTCCCCAATTGGACTCCTCTTGAATGAACGTCTCGAACCACAGTCCGGTTGAAAGCGCGCCCGCAACGCGTAGGGCGTGTATTGTCCAGGTGCCAAGCCAAGCCACCGCAACGTTGATTTTACTTGCGCCCGGAGCGGTGGCGGAGCAGTTTTCGCCCCATGAGCGGCTCACCAACGCCTCCTCGGGCCGGTGTCCAGGCCATCAGCAACGGGTTTGGAGACTGGCACGGATTTACTTTCCCCAGTAAGAGCACCGCGGGTTCAGCGGCTCAGTTCAACAGCAGTGTATCCCTCGCGCCGCCGCGCCATCTTGATTTGCAGAATCACGCGCTTTGGCGGCGTTGCGAGGGATACACTGCTAAAGGTTAGGCATACAGACGCGTAATGATACCGGATGCGCGGTGCAATAAGCAAGCGCCGTGGTGGTGCCGTTGCGCGCCAGTTCGTCGAGGAAAAATTCGGCATTGCGCGCGGCGTGGGCGCGGATCGGCGAATTTCTGCTCCTCGACGAAGGTGTATTTCTCCAGCCATTCCAGCAGTTGGGCGCCGTAGGAGGCGATCACCTGGGTCTGCGGAAAATGGATATGCGGGTCGATGAAGCCCGGCATGATCAAGGCGTCGGCATGATGCGCGACCGGCGTTCCCGCCGGTAAGATCGTGGCCAAGCTCGGCGGCAGGCCCGACCCGCGCGATCCGGCCGTCCTCGACCACGATCATGCCGTCGTCGATGTAGCGATAGCTCTCCGCATCGCCGGCGCCGCGGGGCGCGCGCACGAAGCTCAACAGCCGGCCGCGAATAGCGTGCGCGGTCACCTTCGCCATCTCATGGTTGATCCGGACCGTCTCACTTCGCCGGCGCGCCGGCGGCGAGCCATCGGCGGGAGCAGCAAACGCTCTTTCGTTAGTCATCTCGCTGATGTTGCCGGGCGGCATGGCTCGCGAGCGCACCGCGTAGGCTTCGATCAGCGACGCATGGGCGCAGAATTTGTTCGCTACTGTCGAGCATGACGCCTTTCGGCGCGGTGGGGATGCCGGCCCAAACCGGCTCCGAGGGCATGGCACATGCTGCAGCGGGCCGAGAATGATATTTCTCACCTGCGTAAACTTTGGCGTCGGCGGCAATGTTGCCAGTCGATATCCCGGCCGGGCCGGCCGCGGAGAGCCACGCGACCGCCGCCATACCTGCGGCTGCAGCACCCCAGGTCCACCACGGGCTGCCCCGGCCCTCGTGACGCGAGTTGAAGAAGTGGCGGATGACCGGCCCGATCGGCGAGCACGATCGCCACGATCAGCCAATTGTACCGGGTCGCGAAAAATAGCGGATAATGGTTGCTCAACATCAGAAAAACGACGGGCAGCGTCAGATAGTTGTTGTGTACGGAACGCTGCTTGCCGAGCTGGCCCCAGACCGGATCTGGTTCTTTCCCAGCGAGCATCGCCTCGACCGTCTTCTTTTGGTAGGGAATGATGATGACGAAAACATTCGCCACCATAATCGTGCCGATCAGCGCCCCGATCTGGGTGAAGGCGCCAAGCCCGCTGAACACGTGAGTGAAACCGTAGGTCAGCGCGACCAGATAGACGTAGCCGACCAACGCCAGCGCCACCTCATGCCGCCCGAGCGGCGAGCGGCAGAGACCCTCGTAAACCAGCCAGGAGATCACCAGGCTCCCGAAGGCGATGGCCGCCGCTTGCGTCGCCGTCATATCGAGCACCGACTTGTCGATCAGGAATGTCGGCGCCGAGTAGTAGAGAAGCCAAGCATCCCGAAGCCGGACATCCATGTCAGGGGGCCTCCCACTTGAACCAGGTCAGGCGTCGGGCAGCTGCTCCGGCGCGACCCTGTACTTCTCATGTGGTAGAAGCCGCCGCCGTGGACCTCCCACGCGTCGCCGTTGACGCCGCCGGGCAGGCCGGGGCGCGGCCTGCGGCGCAGATCGAGGTGGATGAAATAAAACGAGCTGCCGATCCACGCGATGCCGGCAATCACGTGCAGCCAGCGCAGGATCAATTCCGCCCATTGCGTGAGCACAAGCTCCACGATACGGGGGCTCCCCTCGAATGACCCGGGCGGCACTAGAATGCAGAAGCACGGTAATCTGCGCAAGCGCGCCGTTGCCTGCGGTTTGAGCATTGCCTGCCCCATTTACGTCCTTTCGCTACGGACGGATCGAGCGCCGGTTTGGGCGGACGATCCACCCGGGCCAAACGGGGCGACGGCGGAATGCTGGAACGATCTTTGCAAAGCCCATTGCAAAGATCTGGGCGCTGCCAAATACTGAGGCGTCCCCTATAGGCACTGGGGCCGCCGCTGCGGCAAAGTTAGGCAACGAGAGTTGGGCAGGCGTAGCGATCCCGATGAATGACATGTCCCCACCGGCCGATTCGTCACGGTCCGCGCCGCTCCTGAGTGCTGTCGGCATCAGCAAGAAATACGGGGATTTTCT